>DASSNU010000018.1:0-50835 GCA_035701265.1 Gemmatimonadaceae bacterium
CTCCTGGGCGAGGCCCCGAGCCGGCCGGGCTTGCGCAAGACACCGCTCCGGGTGGCCAACGCGCTCGCCTGGCTCACGCGCGGCTACGGCCAGTCGGTGGCCGCCGTGGTGGGGGATGCCGTCTTTCCGGAGCGGCACGAGAGCATGGTCATGGTGCGCGACATCGAGCTCTACAGTCTCTGCGAGCACCATCTGTTGCCGTTCTTCGGGAAGGCGCACATTGCCTACATTCCGGCGGGGCGGATCGTGGGGCTCTCCAAGCTGCCGCGGCTGGTGGAGGTCTTTGCGCGGCGGTTGCAGGTGCAGGAGCGGTTGACGGAGGAGATTGCCGATGCGATCGAGGCGGTGCTCGCGCCCAAGGGGGTAGGGGTGGTGCTCGAGTGCGCCCACCTCTGCATGATGATGCGCGGCGTGGAAAAACAGAATTCGCGCACGATCACGTCCGCGGTGCGCGGAAGCTTCCGCTCTGATGCGCGTACGCGCGAAGAGTTCCTCTCGCTCGCGCACGGCGCATCCGCACTACGGTGAGCAGCCACGAGGCGCCCGCCACCGACGCGGTCGGTGCCCGGGGCGGTGCGCTGGACGGGCGCACCGCCCTGGTCACGGGAGCCTCGCGCGGCATCGGCCTGGCCATCGCCAGTGCCTTCGTGCGCGAGGGGGCACGGGTGGCCATGGTGGCGCGCTCGGCGGAACTCCTCGAAGCGCGCGCAGCCGAGTTGGGAGCACGTGCCATCGCCGTGAGCGCCGATGTGAGCACGCGTGACGATCTCGCGCGCATGGCGGCACACGCGGTGCAGCACTTCGGTGGCGCGCCGGACATCATCGTCAACAATGCCGGCAGCTTCACCATTGCCGCGATCGAGAGCATCGATCCCGATGTCTTCATCAGGTCGCTGGAGACGAACCTGGTAGGACCGTTTCTCGTCACGCGCATGTTTCTCCCGGAGATGCGCGCGCGCGGGTCCGGGCACATCGTGAGCATCGGCTCGGTGGCCGATCGCAGCGCGTTCGCCGGCAACGGCGCGTACAGCCCGCCCAAGTTCGGTCTCCGCGCGCTGCACGAGGTGCTGCGCGCCGAGCTGCGCGGCAGCGGCGTCCGCACGTCGCTCATCTCTCCGGGGCCCACGGACACGCCGCTCTGGGACGCACTCGACCCCGACTCGCGTCCGGGGTTCACGCCGCGCCGGCAGATGCTCCGCGCCGGCGATGTGGCCGAAGCGGTCCTGTTCGCGGTCACGCGCCCGGAGCGCGTCGCGGTGGACGAGTTGCGGCTCTCGCCCGCATGACGTGCGGAGCGGGGGCGTGTACAGCGATCTGATCCAGCGGCTGCGTTGCGTGCGCCCGCACGCACCCAGCGGACTCGTGGTGGTGGCGGACGAGAGCACCGGGCGCGACATCCGTCGGGGTGTGCTGGGATGTCCCGTGTGCGACGCGCACTATCCCATTCGCGACGGCGTCGCCGACTTCACGCGAGTCGATGCGGACGAGGAGCGCACGAGCGAAGCAGCGCGTGACGCGAGCGGCACGCCGTCACGCGAGCCGGAGCGCACCAGGAACGCGATGGAGGAAGAAGTGCTGCGCGCGGCGGCGCTGCTCGATCTCTCCACGCCGGGCGGCGTGGTGGTGCTCGCCGGAGAGTGGGGCGCGCTCGCGGCGCCGCTCGCGCACGTCGCCGACCGTGTAAGCGTGATGGCCGTCAATGCCGCACGGGACACGGAGGGGCGTGCCGAGCCGGGCGTGTCCTTCGCACGTGCAGCGGAGCTGCCGCTCATGGCGGGCAGTGCGCGGGCGGCGATGCTCGATGCGGAGCACGCGACGGGGGAGTGGCTCCGCTCGGCGGTGGATGCGCTCCGGCCGGGAGGACGCCTCGTGGCGCCTGCGGGCGTCCCGCTCCCCGCGGGCGTACACGAGCTGGCGCACGACGCGCGGCAGTGGGTGGCGGAACGGGACGCTGGTCCCGATACGCTCCCGCTCGTTGCGCTCGGCGTGAAGCGCGCGCGGCCCGCGCCGTGACGGCGCCGCGTCAGCGCGGGGCCGCGTGTCCCTCCGCCCCGCTCCCCTCGTGCGCCGGCTCCTCGGCGTACGCCGACTCGATGATCGGCGCGTAGCGCCGCTCGATCACACGCCGCTTCACCTTGAGCGTGGGCGTCAGCTCGCCGCTCTCGATCGAGAAGTCGTGCTCCAGCAGGACGACTTTCTTGGGCGTCTCGAAGCGGGCGAAGCCTTCGAGCTTCCGCTGCACCTCGCGCTCCATCTTGCTCTGCACGGCCGGGTGCGCCATCAGGGCACGCCGGTCGACCCACGCGAGCTGCTTGTACCGCGCCCACTTCTCGAGCTGCTCGAAGTTCGGCACCACGAGCACGAGAGGAAAGCGCCGGCGGTCGCCGAGCATCACCGCCTGGCTCACGAACTTGCTCGTCTTGATGCGCGTCTCGATGGGCTGCGGCGCGATGTTCTTTCCTCCGGCGGTGACGATGATGTCCTTCTTCCGGTCGGTGATGCGGAGGAAGCCATCTTCGAGCGCGCCGATGTCCCCCGTGTGCAGCCAACCGTCGGCGTCGATCGCCTCGCGCGTGGCCTCAGGGTTGTGGAAGTACCCCTTCATGATGTTGGGTCCGCGCGCGAGGATCTCGCCATCGAGCGCGATGGTCACCTCCACGCCGGCCACCGGCGGCCCCACGGTGCCGATGCGGAGCCGCACCGGCCGGTTCACCGCGATGACGGGGGAGCTCTCGGTCAACCCGTAGCCTTCCAGGATGGTGAGCCCGGCGGCGTAGAAGAACTTGTTGATGTCCGGAGCGAGCGGCGCGCCGCCGGAGACGAAGTAGCGCAGCCGCCCGCCAGTGCGCTGCTTGAGCTTGGAGAAGACGAGCTTCTGCGCGAGCGCGTATTGCGCCGCCAACAGCCCGCGGGGCGTGCGCCCGGCGAGCTTCACGGTGGCCCAGCGGTCGGCAACGGCACGCGCCCAGCCGAAGATCCGCCACTTCACCGCGCCGCCCGCCCGCGCGTTCTCGAGGACGCGCGCGTACATCTTCTCGTACAGCCGTGGCACCGAGAGCACGATCGTGGGACGCACCTCGATCATGTTCTGCGCCACCGTGTCGATCGACTCCGCGTAGGCGATCGAGGCGCCGGCCGCGAACATCCCGAAGTGCCCCGGCGTGCGCTCGAAGACGTGCGACAGCGGCAGGAAACTGAGCGCCACGTCGCCGCCCTCGAGCGGCATCGCCGCGAGCGACGCCTGCACGTTGGAGGCGATGTTGTCGTGCGTGAGCATCGCCCCTTTCGGGTCGCCGGTGGTGCCGCTGGTGTAGATGATCGTCGCCACGTCGTCGGGGCTCACCGCGAGCGCGTCGGCGCGGTAGCGCCCGATGGACTCCGGCGTCTCGTGCGTGGCGCCCTCCGCCTCGAGCGCCGCGAGCGTGAGATCCACCTCCTGCGCCGTGGCCGGATCGAAGCCAATCACCGAGCGCAGCTCCGGCAGCTCGCCGCGCACGGCGGCGATCTTGGCCGCCTGCTCGCGCGTGGAGACGAAGATCGCCACGGCGCCCGAATCGCGCAGGACGAAGGCGATCTGCTCGGGCGGAAGGGACGGGTAGACGGGCACGTCGGTGAGGCACGCCGTGAGACAGGCGAAGTCGGCGATCGCCCACTCCGGGCGGTTCTCGGAGAGAATCGCCACGCGGCTCCCCGAGGCGATGCCCAGCGCGCGCAATCCCATCGCCGCGCGCCGCACGCGGTCGGCCAGGGTGCGATGGCTGATCGGCTGATACGTCCCGTCCACCTTCACCTGCAGCGCGTCCGGCTTGTCGTAGCGCTCGACGGCGTCGAAGAAGAGCGCGTTCAACGTGCTGCGCGGCGGGCGCGGCCCTCCGGAGACGATCTCGCCCGGTGCGGCGGTGCTGGTCATGACCCCTCCTGGCAATGCGCGCCGCGACGGGCGCTACGGTGCGTTGATCGTGACCACGAACCGCACGGGGCTTCCCGCCACCGGTGTGCCATTGGGCAGCCTGGCGGAGGCCTCGATCACCACCGAGTCCGGGATGGGCGCGCGGATGGCGCGCCCCACGCGGAGCGAGCGGCTCGCGGTGCCCTGTGTGTCCGTGGTGTCGCGCGTCGAGACGCGCTGCGCGTCGTTGATCAGGTGCACCACGGTGGTGTCAGTGGGCGAGAGCCCCGACGGATCGACGATGGCATACGTCACCAGAAAATCCGGCACCGCTGTCAGTGGATCGTTGGCCACGGTCGGCGTGGGGTCGTGGAGCACCTGCACCGGCAGCGCCACCGCGTTGTCCTGTCCGATCAGCACGTCCAGCGATTTGCGCGGATCATCCGTGGCGATGATCGTGTCGGGCACCGGGACGATGTGCAGTGTGACGCGCTGTGATTGCAGCGATCCCGACTGCGCGATCACGGCCACGGTGCCGGTATCGACGCCCACCACGATCCCTGTCGTGCCGCCGAGGATGATCTGCCCCGTGCCGCTCACCGGAAGAAAGGTGACCGGCGCGTCGGGAATGAGGTCGTTCTGCGCGTTGAACACCCGCGCGTCCAGCGGCACGGCTACGCCCAGCGTGTCACGCATCGAGTCTCCCACCACCACCGACGGCAGTTGCGGATCGCGGAGCTCGATCGAGAAGGGAACGGAGGGATCGGTCACCACATCCGTGCACGCGGCCGCCGCGCCCGCGCCGGCGCACGTCACCGCGATGACCGCGGCCGTCATCACCCGGCGCACCGCGTCCCTCATTGAAAGCGCTCGGCCAGGAGCGTGGCGAGGTTGACGTACGCCTGCGCCGCGGCATCCGCGGGATCGCGCAGCACGACCGGTTGGCCGGCGGCGAAAGCGTCCGCCGCCGCCACCGTGCGCGGGACCACGATGTCGAACACCATGTTGCGCGGCAGGTGCGTGCGGATGTACTCCGAGACCTTCATGCACGCGCCGCTCGACGGATCGTACATCGTCAGCACGATGCCATCGAGCGTCAGCTCCTCGTTCATCACCGCCTGCTCCTGGATGCCGCGCAGCATCTGCGGCGTGGTCTGGAGCGCGAGTGGCTCGCACTGCAGCGGCACGATCACGTGCTGGCTTCCCTCGAGCACGCGGTGGACCACCGGGCCGAGCCCCGGCGGTGTGTCCACGATCACCACGTGACAGCGCTCGCGCGCGGTGGCCAGCAGGTCGCGCAGCAGCTCCGTTTCCTCCACCAGGTGCTGGTACGCACTGTGATTCGACTGATTGGACACCGTGCCCGCAAGGATCACGCGCAGCCACGGGAGCGCCGTGGGAAGGATGATCTCGCGCAGCGACTTGTCGCCGTTCAGGTAGTCGGACAGGCCGAAGATGCTGTGGCCGCGCCGCACGCCGGCGCCGAAGCGCGCCGAGCCCTGCGGGTCGACATCGATGAGCAGCGTCTTGAGTCCGCGTCGCGCGAAGGCGGCGGCGAGATTGACGGCGGTGGTCGTCTTCCCGACGCCGCCCTTCTGGCTGACGACCGCCACCACGTGCCCGGCGCTCACTCGGCCACGCCGTCGTCCGCGGCGCTCTCCTCGGGCTGGCCCCCGCTGTCCAGTTGCGTGAGCGTCTCGCGCGCATGGCGAATCCATCGCTCGGCTTCCGTGCTCCGCGGCGGGTTGGCCAGGAACGCCTCGAGGTGCGACTTCGCCCCCTCCGTGTCGCCACGCTTGAGGAGGAGGTAGGCCAGACCGTAGTGCGCGCCGGTGAGCTCGGGATCGAACTCCAGCGCACGACGGTACGAGCGCATGGCCTCATCCATCCGGCCGGTACGTGAGAAGGCGATCGCCATGTTCTGCAGGATTCGCGGATCGTTCGGCTGGTCGCGCAGCGCGAGACGGTAGGACGTGAGCGCCGCGTCGAAATCGCCCTGGCGCTCGAGCGCGAGGGCTTCGCTCAGGTAGTCCAGCCGCTGCGACCGGAGCTTGCTCTCGGACTTGCCGCCTGTCAGGCGACGCCACCAGGACATATCGCGCAGGAGGGAGGGTGGACCCGGCGTGGAGCAAACGGTGTCCATCGTGTGCCGAATCTGTCCGCCGGTGCAAAAGTTACCGATTGCATCAGCATCGAGCAACCGGAGCCGGGAGCGCTGGGGACGCGATGCCGACCGACCTGCGCTCAGCTCTCGCGCGTGTGCCGGACGTGCCGCTCGTCCGTTGCGCCGTGCGATGCCGCCGCGTCCCTCTTCACACCCTGCCCCCGCGTGCTAGGTTACGATCGTGTGCGCGCTGCGCACCAGAAGGACGGGGACGCGCCACCGCCGTCTCCGACTCACCACCCGAGGATGCCACGTGTCTCCATCCCGCACCGCGTCCGGCGACACGCGCGGAGTCCTGGACGTCGACTGGCCGCTCTTCGGCGAGCTGTCGCGGGCGCTCGCCCTCAAGGTGGCGCGCGCCTACGACCCCGAGGTGGTGATCGGCATCGCCACTGCCGGCGTGGTGCCGGGGGCCGTGGTGGCGGCCATTCTCCAGCAAGAGTTCCACTCCATCCTCGTCACCCGGCGCCAGCCGGGAAGCGCTGGTTCGCGCCAGACGCCGGCGGTGTTGGGCGCGGTGCCGGCCGCTGTGCGCGACCGGCGCGTGCTGGTGGTGGACGAGACGTGCGACAGTGGAGAGACCATGCGTCTCGCGCTCGCGGCCGTGGTGAACGGCGGGGCGGCGGATGCGCGCACCGCGGTGGGATTTCGCACCGGGAGCTACGAGCCGGATTTCTCCGCCCTGGACACGGACAGCACGATCATCCTGCCGTGGGACCGCGAAGTGCTGGTGGATGGCGCGCTGGTGCTCAAGCCCGAGTACGCGCTCGCGCTGGAGCGTAGCGGCGGCGGCTGAGGAGGGGGCGGGGACGGCGCGAGCGCGGACGCCCGCGCCGGGCGACTACTCCACGCGCGCGAGCGCGTCGCGGTACGCGGTGCCGTGCGTCATGGCGTCGTGCACGTAGGCGAGCACGTCGCCCGCGCCGACGAGAAAGCGGCAGCGCGCATCGCCGGCGGACCGACACTCCACCTCCAGCACTCCCAGCTCCGCGCCGGCCACCGACTGGAAGAGCGCCGCCAGCATCCCGGTGGTGAGGTGACACTCCGGGCGGCCGGTCTGCTCCTGACCGGCGCTCTCCCACCAATCGGGCGCGTCCACCGCCACCACCGCGTCGTCCAGCGACGTCACGTGCATCGCGCCCCACCCGAGCTCGCTGAAGTACGCCGACGCGTCTTCGCTGAACTGCTCGAGGGAGAGCTGGTTGGGGGCGACCCCGCGGCGCTCGCGCACCCAATCGCCGAGTGCGGCCACGTGCCCCTCGCCCGCCGCGTAGCCGGCCTCGCGAAGCGCGGTGGCCGCGCCGGCATCCCCGTCGCGCAGGAGCGATCGGCGGAGCGCGTCGAGCGCGCTGCGGCTCACGGCCACGAGCCGGTGATGGGAGAGCGGGACGGCGTTGTGCGACATGGGAGATATCCTGCGGCTCACGGGTTCTCGCCGACGCGTCGGAGGAGCTCCGCCTCGTCGATCGTCTCGATGCCGAGCGTGCGTGCCTTGTCGAGCTTGCTTCCGGGATCCGCCCCCGCCACCACGAAGCTCGTGGACTTGGAGACGGAGCTGACGACGTGGCCTCCGTGACGCTCGATGAGCGCCGTGGCTGCGCCGCGCGACAGCGTGGGAAGGGTCCCGGTGATGACGATCGTGCAACCGGCCAGGCTACGTCCCTCCGTCTGCGCGCGCGGCTCACGCTCGTTCACTCCGGCGGCGCGCAGCTTGGCCAGCAACTGCTGCGTGGTCTCGTTCGCGAAGTACGTCGCCACCGCGTGCGCCGTCGTCTCGCCGATCCCGCGCACCTGCAAGATGTCATCGGGCGTGGCGTGGGCAAGGGCCTCGAGCGTGCCGAAGTGGCGCGCCAGGAGCTGCGCCGCGCCGGCGCCGACGTGGCGGATGCCGAGCCCGTTCAGCAGGCGCGAGAACGGACGCCCCTTCGCCTCCTCGATCGCCGCGACGAGGTTCTCCGCGCTCTTCTCGGCGAACCGGTCGAGCGACACGAGCTGCTCCACGCGCAGCGAGAAGAGGTCCGCCACATCGCGCACGAGGCCGGCCTGGATGAGCTGTTCGATGCGCGCGTAGGAGAGCCCGCGGATGTCCAGCGCGCCGCGCGACGCGAAGTGCACCAGTCCCTCGAGCTGTCGGCCGGGGCAGGCCACGTTCGGGCAGTAGACGGCCACGTTGTCCTCATCCTTCTCCACCGGCGTGTGGCAGACGGGACAGCGCTCGGGCATGTGCCAGGGGCGCTCGCTCCCCGTGCGCTGCTCCGGCACGGGGCCGATGACCTGCGGGATCACCTCGCCCGCACGCTTGACCTGCACCAGGTCGCCAATGCGCAGGTCCTTGGTGCGGATGAGATCCTCGTTGTGCAGCGTGGCGAGCTTCACCGTGGCGCCGCCGATCTCCACCGGCTCGAGCACGGCGAACGGATTGAGCGCTCCGGTGCGTCCCACGTTCACCTGGATGTCGAGGAGGCGCGTGGTGGCGATGTCGGGGGCGAACTTGCGCGCGATCGCCCACCGCGGCTCCCGTCCTCCCACCACGCCCAGCTCGTCCTGCAGCGGGAGCGAGTCCACCTTCACCACCACGCCGTCGATCCCGAAGTTGAGCGCGCCGCGCACCGACGTCTCCACTTCTCCGACGAACGCGATCACCTCGTCCAACCGATCGCATCGCCGGCGATGCGGCTCCACGGGAATCCCCCACGCCTGCAGCGCGTCTAGCAATCCGGATTGCGTGGTGAACGGAAGACGCGCGCCGTCGGGCGCGGCCACGGCGAATCCGAAGAAGCGGAGTCGCCGTTCGGCGGTGATGCCCGGATCGAGCTGGCGGAGCGCTCCCGCCGCCGCGTTCCGCGGATTGGCGAACACCGGCTGCTCCGCCGCCACGCGCGCCGCGTTGATCTCCTCGAAGCGGTCGAAGGGGAGGTAGACCTCGCCGCGAATCTCGATGCGCTCGGGCAGCGCACCGCCGCCATCGCGCAGGCGCAACGGGATGTCGCGGATGGTGCGCAGGTTCGGGAGCACCACCTCACCAATGGTCCCGTTCCCGCGGGTGGCGCCGTTCACCAGCACGCCGCGCTCGTACGTAAGACTCACCGCCGCACCATCGATCTTGAGCTCGGCCACGTACCCCGCGCGCAATGCATCCTCTCCTACCAGCCGCACCAGCCGCGCCTCCCACTCGCGCAGCTCCGCGTCGTTGAACGCGTTCCCCAGCGAGAGCATGGGGACGAGGTGCGTGTGCTTGGCCAGCTGGCTCTGCGGCGGCGCGCCCACCCGCTGTGTGGGCGAGTCCGCCGTGCGCAGCGATGGGTGCTTCTCCTCCAGCTCCTTCAGCTCGCGGAACAGCCGATCGTACTCGGCGTCGGAGATCTCCGGGCTGTCCAGGACGTAATACTGGTAGTTGGCCTGCTGCAGCGCGCGGCGCAGCTCGTCCGCGCGGGCCGCGAGCTCCGAGGAGATGGGGGCACTCACTGGCGCGAGAAGAGCGTAATACGGCGGAGACGTCGGGCGTGAAGGGTCACGGTAGGACGGTGCATCCTAGCCACCGCCGCTGGGGGAGGGAAGAGGGGAAAACACGTCCGCCCCCGCGGGTGCCGTGCAGGCGCCGCAGGGGCGGACTCGCGCTCCGGAGAGCGCTGGCGGGGCGCGAGCGCGCTACGCCACTTCCACGCGCCGTTGCGGCACCGTGCTCTCCTCCGCCTCGGTGCTCATCACTTCCATCACGACCGACACCAACCGCTCGAGCTCCTCGTCGGCGGATCCCGGGAGAAGCGTCTCGGCCCACATGTGATCGTCGGTGCGGGTGTAGCGGTCCACCAGGCGGCGCACGAACGCCACCAGGGCGATGCGCTGCAGCTCTCGCCGCCGCTCATCGCGCGAGCGTCCCTGCTGCGCGCGAAGCAGCGCCTCGAACCGGTGCGCGTTGCGCAGGGCGTTGGCGGTGAGCGCGGCAATCACCTGACAGAAGCGCACGTCGGCATCGGAGAAGGGGAGCCCGTCGCGCTCCGTGCGCAGGAAAATCGCGCCGATCATCGTCCCGCGCCACCGGATCGGGACCACGATGATCGACTGCACGTTCCGCGAGGCGAGCATGTGATGCACTTCCTGCAACCGCGGATCGGCGGTGGCCTCGGGGATGTGCACCGTCTCGCCGCTGTCGAACGCCTGCCGCAGCTCCGGATACCGGTCCAGATCGACGATGAGATTCCGGATGGTGGGGTCTTCGTACGTCGCCACCAGACGGACGTCCTGGTCGTGTCCGGCCAGGAAGATCGAGCACCGGTCCAGCCCGAAGGTGCCGCCCAGCTTCCGCGCCACCGTTTGCAGGATGTCGGCAAAGTGCAGCGAGCGTGACACCTCGAGCAGGATGTCCACCGCGGCGACGAGGTGCTGCCGCTCCCGCTCCAGCTCGGCGACGCGCTGCTCGAGCTGTCGGACGCGGTCAGAGGTTGTGCTCGGCTCGGTGCTCTCCCTGTCCTGCGTGGCGGGCTGCGGGGCTCCGGCCTGGGTGCTGGGCATGCGCGGTCTCGGCGTGAGCGTTGAAGTCCGCGCTGTCGAATCGAACCACGCGGTTCCGCCCCAGCGCCTTCGCCACGTACAGGGCGTCGTCGGCCGCCTTGAGCAGATCGTCCCGGGTCCGAATGCGCGGATGAGGCCACGCCGCAACGCCGCCGCTCACGGTGCGCCGCAGGGGCCCCTCGTCGGAGGAAAAGACCGTCTCCTCTACTTCCTGACGCGTCCGTTCCCCGAACGTCACTGCCGCATCGAGCACCGTGCCCGGGAGAATCACCAGGAACTCTTCGCCGCCGTACCGTCCCACGCGATCCACTTCGCGCGCCGACCGGCGCAGCAGGTCGGCGAACTGCCGCAACACCTGGTCGCCCGCGCGGTGGCCGTGCGTGTCGTTCACGCTCTTGAAGTGATCCAGATCGAAGATCACGCACGCCAGCGGCTCGTGCAGCCGCCATGCGTGCTCGAACATCTCGTGAAAGCGCTCCTCCAGGTGACGCCGGTTGAAGACGCCGGTCAGGCCATCGATCGTCGCCATCCGGCGCAGCTCGGCGTTGGCGGCTTCGAGATCCAGGTGCAGCCGCTTGATGCGGAGCATGGAATGCAGCCGCGCTTCGAGCTCGTCGAAGTTGATCGGCTTCGTGATGTAGTCGTCGGCCCCCGCGTCCAGGCCGCGCACCTTGTGCGCCACCGAATCGAGCGCCGTCTGCATGATGATCGGAATGAAGGGGACCGACGGATCGGACTTGATCCGGCGCGCCACCTCGTGCCCGTCCATCTCCGGCATCATGACGTCGAGCAGGATGAGATCCGGTGCATCGTCGCGGACGGAGCGGATGGCCTGCTCGCCGCTCGCCGCCGCGCGCACCTCGTACCCCCACGCCTCGAGCCGGACCCGCAGCAGCTCCAGGTTGTCGGGATGATCGTCGACGATCAGCACCCGCGCGGGGCGCGTCTCCTCACCGGCCATCTCCCGTCCCGATGAATCGCTGCACTTCACTCACCACCGCCTTCGGTTCGCAGGGCTTGGCCAGATAGCTGTCGCACCCCACTTCCAGCGCCTTTTCCCGGTCGGACGCCAGCGCGTGCGCCGTGAGCGCGATGATCGGAATGCTCTTCGTCTCCGGATCGCGCTTGAGCACCTGCGTGGCTTCCCATCCGTCGATGATCGGAATCGAGATGTCCATGAGGATCAGATCCGGCTTCTCGGCACGCGCCTTGGCGATCCCTTCCTCGCCGTTCAGCGCTTCCGTCACGCGGTAGCCGAAATGCTGAAGGATCGTGGAATAAACAATGCGGTTGTCCTCGTTGTCCTCCACCAGCAGCACGGTCTTCGTGTTGGTCATCTGATCCTCGTGGAGTGACCGCCAGCGTGTCGTACGAGTGCGGCACGCAGCGTAACGGACCAATCCTGGCCATGAGATACGGACCAACGTACCCCGCGGCGGTGGTAGCATGGAACGACCCATGCTCGAACCAGGCATCCGAGCCGGAAAATGACGCCGAGATGCAGCGGTCGGCGCTGTTCTCGCATGGGTCAGTTCAGCAAATATCTTACCATGAATGACAGGAGGAGCGCACCATGGCCCGTCCTACCGACTTCGAGGGGGAGACGGAACGCGCGGGAGAGCGGCTCTCGCTCCACGACGCGGAGCGCACGGAGAACGAGGCACGCCCGCACCGTAAGTTCTCCGGCAGGCGGAACGATCCCGAAGAGCGCGAGGCGGGCTTCCCGCTGGCGCTGTTGAGCGGGATCGCGCTCGGCGTGGTGCTGGGTGCCGGGATCGCGCTGCTCACCACGCCGTACAGCGGCGACGAGGTGCGGGAGCGGATCGCCGACGGTGCACGGCGTGTGGGCGGGCGCGTGGCCGAGGGGTGGGACGACGTGCGCGATGAGGCGGACTACCTGGCGCGCCGTGGACGGCGGCGTGTCAATCGCGGACTCGCGCGTAGCCGCTGGGCCGCGGAGGACGCGATCGACCGCGGGCGGCACCGCATGGGGTGGTAGGCGCGCGCGAGGCGCGCGCTTTCACTTCAGCTTCGCCAACGCCTCGCGCGCCTGCTCCTGGTAGTGCTTGTCGTTGTACTCACTCGGCGTGCCGTTCACCGCCGCCTCCAACTGCTCGCGCGCCTTGTCCTTCTGCTTGGTGTCCACGTACACCATGCCGAGATCGAGGTGGTGCACGATGCGCTCCGGCTCCTGCTGCACCGACTTCTCGAGATACATCTGCGCGTTCTTCCAACTCGCCTCGCTGAATACCTGCCCGCCCAGGAAATTCCTGGCCATGAAGCGTGAGAAGCCGGAGAGCCGCATGATCTCGGCGTTCCACATGCCCATGACGTGCAGCGCGCCGGCGTGGAGCGAGTCGATGGCCAGCGCGGCGAGCGCCTCCTTCCGCACCTCGGTGGCGTACTTCACGCGCTCCTTCTTGCCGAGGGAGAGCGCCACGCGCCCGAGCGCACGCGCCAGGTTGAAGTGTCCCTCGGGGTCGTCCGCGTTCACCGCCACCGCGCGCGCGGCGTCCGCGCGCCCCTTGGCGTAGAGCGCGGTACGCTTTGCCTCGTCCGGCTCGAACTCGGCAAGGTCCACCGCCGAGCGCGCTGCCTTCCAGAGCGCCTCGTAGCTGCCGGAGTCGCTCGCCGCGATCGCGGCTTCGTACTGCTCGAGTGCGCGCGTGGCGTCGAGCGCCACGTAGGCGCTGTCCCCGGCCGCGACGTGTTGCTCGACGCTCTGTGCTCCTGCTCCGGCAGGTGCCCCCAGCACGGCGATCATCGCGGCGGCAGCGAGGTAGCGGATGGCCATGGAAACTCCGACATTGAGGTCGCATACGCAGGGCCCGCGCGGGACACCTGCGGGCGCCGCCACCGGACGGCGCCGTCCAACCTAGGAATACCCCACAGGGCGGTCAATGCTCGCCTACCGGCTCATCGAGCGAAAGCGGGACGGCGGACGTCTCACCCCGGCCGAGTGGCGAGAGGTGGTGGCTGCGTACGGCGCGGGGCGCGTGGCCGACTACCAGATGGCCGCGCTGCTCATGGCCATCTGCATCCGCGGACTGGACCGCGAGGAAGTACGCGCGCTCACGGACGCCATGCTCGAGAGCGGCGGACGCATGGACCTCTCGCGGCTCGGCGTGCCGCGCGTGGACAAGCATTCCACCGGCGGCGTGGGAGACAAGGTGTCGCTCGTGCTCGCGCCGCTCGTCGCATCGCTCGGTGTGGCAGTGCCGATGATCGCCGGGCGCGGCCTGGGGCACACGGGCGGCACGCTCGACAAGCTGGAAGCGATCCCCGGATTCCGCACGAGTCTCTCGCTGGCCGATGCCGCGACGCAGGTGGAGCGCCTGGGGTGCGTGCTCATGGGGCAGACGGACGAGATCGCCCCCGCCGACCGCGCACTCTACGCGCTGCGCGATGCCACCGCCACGGTGGAGTCCGTCCCCCTCATCGCCGCAAGCATCATGAGCAAGAAGCTGGCGGAGGACCTCACCGGGTTGGTGCTCGACGTGAAGAGTGGGTGCGGTGCGCTGCTCCCCGATCTGGAGGACGCGCTGTCGCTCGCAGAGCTCATGATCGAGCTGGGCGACGACCATCACTGCCCCGTGGTGGCACTGGTGACGGCCATGGACCGCCCGCTGGGCCGCGCGTGCGGAAACGCGCTCGAAACAGAGGAGGCCATTCTCGCGCTCCGCGGCGAGGGACCCGCCGATCTGCTGGAGGTGACGTACGCCCTGGGCGCCGAGATGCTGGTGGTCGCCGGCGCGGCGAGCACGCACGACCAGGCGCGACGCCGGATGGAGGTGGCCATCTCATCGGGCGACGCGCTGGAGCGCTTTCGACAGGTGATCGAAGCACAAGGCGGGAATCCGGGCGTGGTGGACGACCCGGCCGCGCTCCCGCAGGCGGAGGAGTGCGAGCTGTTCGAGGCGCCGCGGTCGGGCTTCGTGGCGCGCGTGGAGCCGCGCACGGTCGGCCGCGGGATCACGGCGCTGGGCGGCGGCCGCGCGCGCATGGACGACCGTATCGATCCCACCGTGGGCTTCGTGATCACGGCGAAACCCGGCGACTGGGTAGAAGCGGGCGAGCCGCTGGCCACGATCTTCGCGCGCGACGAGAACGGCGTGGCCGTGGGGCGTCAGGTGCTCGCGCGCGCGATCGCGATAACGGACGAGGCCGAGCCTCCGCTCCCGCTCATCTCCCACCGCGTCACCGACGGCGGGGTAGAGGCGTGGGCGCCGTAGCCGGGCGCCGGAGTTTACGCCGTGTGCTGCGCGCCCGACATGCGGCGCGAGCCGCCGTCCGGCCGGACCGTGCTCAGAATCAGCGCCGCTTCCTGGGCCGGGTCGGGATCGCGGTGCCCGCCCGGACGCGCCAGCACGCGCGCGCCCTCGCGGGCGAGCGACGGACAGAGTGTGTCGCGATCTCGCTCGCCGTAGATGCACACGATGGGTACGTTGGTCCGCATCATGGCGGCGGCTTCGGGAAGCAGCGGAATGTCCGTCGGGCGGCGCACGTCGCGCACGAGGTCGATCACGTGGAAGTGCAGCGTCACGCGCTGGGACGGCCCGATCATGGCCGCCAGGCGCACGCGCGCGCGCAGTGCGCCCGGAAGACGGTTGAGCACCAGCGGAATGAAATCGGCGCCACGCGAGTAGCCGACGAGCACCACGGAGTCCCGCTGCCACAAGGCGAGATAGTGGTCGAGCACCCGAGCGACGTCCTCCGCCAGCGCCTCCGGCGTTCGCGTCCGCGCGAGATAGCTGCGTGACTTGAGGCCGACGACGGGAAGGCCGGATGCGGCGAGGGTGTCCGCCACGGCGCGCACGAACGACGCCCAGTCGCCGTCGCCGCTCATCACGAGCGCGAGCGTGTGCCCGCTGCCGCCCGCGGCAGGCACCTCCACGAGCGGAAGGTCGGAGACGTCGGGGAGCGTGGAGTCGCTACGCGCGACCGGCGCCAGGGGCGCCCGCACCGGACGTGCGCTCGCGCGCGGGATGCCGCTCGCGAGCGCCGTCCAGACGAGCACGGGCACGAACGCGACACGATAGTCCATCCCTCGTGACGCTCGGGCATGGAACCCACCGCGCTGCCGATGCGCGTGCTGCACCCGCCACATGATCATCCCCGCTCCGCGTGCTTGCGGCGTGCGCCGTGCCAGCGTTGCACGCGGGCAAGCTGCCACGAACGAACGTGTCCGCGCAGCCACCCTGCCGCCGCGCCCCGGCCGCCGTGTAATACCGTGCGAGGCGGAAAAGGTGCCCGTGCCGCGCCGCGCGGAGGCGAGCCGAGGCGGCGAGCACAGGTGCCGCGCGGCCGGCCGTTATCCCGCGGCCACGCTCACCACGGTGCCAACCAGGCTGCTCGCGCCGCGAAGATGCAGAACGACCGTGGCGCCGGGCGTGTACGGCGGCGCCGTGTGCCGACGCCCGTCCTCGGCCCGGCCATCGCATTGCACCACTTCCGCTCCCACTCGCAACGCGAGCGCCGCCGGCACGCGCGCGTTCGCCAGGCGTACGCGCATCATGACGTGCGCCGCCGGATCGTGTACCGTGACGATGCCTGCGTGCGTGTCGATGGCGGTGATGACACCGCACGTCGCCCGATCGGGACGCTGCGCCAACCTGGCGTTACTCGCGTGCGCGGCGGCGCCGTCCCGCGGACCGGAGCGCAACGACGCTGGAGGTGCGCCGCCCTCCCCCTGCGCGGCGACGCGCGGCGCGCCCGCCACGCCCGCCACGCCCCATGCCGCAACGATCACCGCGCAGCGGTAGCACGCCAGCTTCACGGCGACGGCACGTGGACCGACATCTGCCGTGGCGGTGCCCCGTACTGGCGGTGGTGTGCATCGGCCACTGCGGTCACGGTGACGGTGTAGCTTCCCGCCTGCGGCCACGTCACCGCCAGGAGCAGCGCTTTGCGCGGGTCGAACCAACACCATCCGTCTCCGGCGCCCAATTGGCACGCGCTGCCCACCGCCGGTGCTACCGCGGCCGACCCCTGTCCAGTCCATTGCACGTGGTAGCGCACACGGTCGGTGTACGGAAAGCACGACGGCATGCGGATGGCCACCGCGGCCGGCCGTCCTGCCGCTGCGGCCGTGGCCGTCACGTCCGGCGCGAACGCCGTAGACCCGCCGGGTGCCAGATCCTGGAACCACAGGTGACCGTCCGTGTGGCCGGTGACGGCGTGCACGTACTGCGCGGCTTCCTTGCCGGCCACCAGGGCGTCCGCACGGAGGTCGAGACCCCAATCCACGTCCCCCGCCAACACGTGATTCTCGCTCCCGCTCGTGGTGCCGTCCGTCGCCTGCGTGCCGTTGGCCGACTCGCACCCCACGGCGGAGCCCAACAGGAACGGCTGCGGTCCGCCCCGCACGCTCAGGGCGTTGACGTCGAAGTCGAGTTGCAGCGCGGCGAACACGGCCGGCTTGACGTACACGCGGCCGCGCACGTCCACGCTCTCCTGCGCGGTGGCCGGCTGCGGTACGCCTTTCGTGTTGGCGTTGCATCCGTGCCCGCTGCACTCGAAGGCGAAGCGCACCGTGTGCGGATCGGCCACCGTCAGGTGACCCTCCGCCTTTCCGGTGCCGCCCACCTCCACGTTCCCTTCCAGGTACGCGCTCACATCCATCTCGGCCACCGGTACGTGGCCGATCATGATCGGAAAGACGTACAGCGGAATGCGAACGCCGGTGGGAGGCACCGCGAGCGTCTGCTTGAACGTGCCGGTGGCCGTGACGCTCGTGTTGAACGCTTCGCCCACCGTGAGCGTGCCGTCCGCCTGCAGGCTGCGTGGCCGGAACACGAAGGGAAGGCATGGGATGTAGAAGAACGTGGCGCTCGTCTGGAAATCGGCCTGCATGGGGAAGCTGGCCGTCACGGAGCCGTCCACCCGGCCCGAGGCCGAGCCGCCGGAGAGTGTATGCTGCCCGGATTCGTGGAACGGCACCGTCATGCCCGGGCTGATCTCGAACTGCACCGGCACCTGCGGCATTGGAAGCGTGTGGTCGGCCAGACAGCCGGATGCCACGTTCCAATCCTTCGTCAGCTCATCGCTCCAGTGATCCCACACCTTCTGCGCCTGGTCGATGAGCTGGTTGCGCTGCCGCTCCACCTCCCCCTCCGCGTGCTTGTACGCCTCGCTCACGCAGTGCCACGTCCACTTGCTGCACCCGGAGTGCGTGGTCTTGTCGGCGTCCTCTGGGCGCAGCAGGGTGTCGACGGGGTGCGTCTTGATCCACTCCTGTGCGGCCTCCGGATCGATGATATATTCGTCCGGCTCGCCGAGCGGGATCCGTCGCACGTGCAGCTCCAGAAGACGCCGCACGCCATCGGGAAGTCCCGGCACCTGCTCGATGCCGTTGAGACCGCGCGCGCGGACCATCGTGTGGGTGAGCGCCTGCCCGTGCACCGTGGCATGGACGGTCTGCGTCTGGAATCGCGCGAGCATCTCCGAGGCTTGCAGCGCGGCGGCGCTCAAGCGGCTTGCCGGTATCGGATCGGCGAACGCCACGTCGGGGAGCTTGAACTGCTGCGCGGGCGCGTGCGGTGACGGCGCAGTGGACGGCGGCGATCCGATCGGAGCTGCGGGGCGCGTCGGAGCGGGGGACGTCGGGGGTGGAGGCGCTGGTGCCGCCGGCGCCGGCCTCTGCGCCGTGGGCGAGCTCACCTGCGGCTCGCGGGTGATCGCGCAGCACGTGGTGCGCCCATCCAGCGATACTTGCTTGGCTCCGAAGTTCGCGTAGACAGCGGTGCCCGGTGTGAGCGTGGCGAGGAGATGCGGATTTGTCACCCGGAAGTCGAACGTGGCGCCGGTGTTGTTCACGCGCGCGGTCACGATCCCGGTGCGCGCGTTGCTGGACACGACGGAACAGCAGGGGTTCACGGGACGGAGCGGGCGCGGCTGAGCGGAGAGCGTTCCTGGACCGGCCGTGAATACGAGCAGGGCCGCGCCCGCCATACGCGCAACGCACCCGGCGTGCGCCACGGCGGCAGCACCCGCCGAGCGCAACGGGCGCGCCGCAGCTGCTACAGGATGGAAGACGACATGGGTCGGCATCATTGATCCAGCTCCGGTGAGTACTGCGACGTTTCAGAGAAGGGGGTGGACGGCGCCTGCATGGCCGTGTCGACTCCCGCGCGCAGGGTGGCCAGGGCGCTCTTGAGGTCGGCGAGCGCGGATGCCGCGCTGTCGCGATCGCCCGCCGTGCGGAAGGCGCGATAGGCGGCGCGCACCTGGCCCGCGGTCTCCGGCAGTGCGGTGGCGGTGCGCAGCCCCTGCACCAGCAGGTTCAGGTTGCGGTAGCGCGCCAGGAAATCGGGCACGAACCCGCGCACGGCCTGCAGGGCCAGGTCGAACGCGCTCAGGCGCTTGCCGCAGCACTCGGCGGTAAATGCACCGGGCGCGGATTGCAGGAAGGCGAGCGACGTGTCCTGCACGAACCCACCGGCATCGGCCGTGCTCTGGCCGGCGCTCGCGCCAGCCGCCGGCATGGCCTGCACGAGTGAGTCGAACGCGGCGAGCTGCGTCTCCATCCGTGCGACGCTCGTATCGAGCGCGCTGGACACGCGCGGCATGGCGGGCGCCGTGAGCGCGTTGGCCACCGTGGTGGCCGCCGGCACCACGCGATAGCGGAAGATCATGCCGTGGTCGCCCACCGCGTACGCGCGGTTCCGGCGCGGGAGCGAGAAGGCGGCAACCGGTGCAGGAAAGGCGATCTCGCGCGACAGCCAGCGCCGCCCGCCGTCGGCGGTGAACGTCATCGTGGTGTAGCGAACGGCCCACCCCACCTCGGGATCGGCGAACCGGATCGGCGCCTTCTCCTCGCACGACGAGCCGGGGAGCCCCTTCCACGTCTCGCCGCCGTCGCGCGTGCCGAACAGCGAGCCGCGCGCGGTGCAGATGTAGCCCGTCTCGTCATCCGCAAAGAAGATGTGCCCTTCCTTCCCGGTCTCCTCGCCAGGCAACACCAGCGCTCCCGTCCACGTGGCGCCGCCGTCCGCCGTGCGGAACACGTACAATCCGCGCACGTCGTACGACCCGCCGATGGCGTAACCGCGCGACGGGGTGGGGAAGGCGAACGCATCCACCGTGCAGCGCACCTGCTTGGTGAGTCCGCCCGCGTGCAGCGTGAGCGCGCACTCGAACGCCGGCTCCCAGCGACGCCCCGCGTCGGTGGTGCGCAGAATGCGATGACCATCGCTCGCCACGCCCGTGGTGGCGGAGGTGAACAGATAGTCGGTGTGATGTTGCGGAACGGTTCCCGTGGCTTCCCAGGTGCTGCCGTCGGTGGTACGCAGCAGCGTGTGGTCACCCCGATCGGTGCCCTGCACCACGAATCCGGTGGAACGATCCACGAAGCGCAGGTGATAGAACGCGCGCTGGCTTCCCTGCGGGTCTCCCAGCGCCACGTCCCACGTCGTGCCGCCGTCGGAGGTGTGGAGAAGCGTGCCGCCGCCGTTTCCCACGCCGCCCGACACCCATCCTTCCTCGGGCGTCACGAAGTAGACATCGGTGAACGACACGTCGGCGCCGTAGCTCACCGGCTCCCAGATTCCCTTCCAGGCGGGGGGCTGCTCCTGCGTGCGCGCTCCGGCAGCTCGCGGCCGGGCGGGCCTGGTGGGCTGCGCGCCCAGCGCGGCGGCGCCGAGCACGGCGGCACCGAGGGCAATGGCGGTGAGCGTGCGTGGGGCCGGCACGCGCAACGCGCGCGCGCCGACAGCGCCAGAGAGACGATGCTGCGCGGTCATGAGCTTCTCCTGCCTCGAGACGATGAATGACGGCCGGTCGCTTGCCGCCCGTGGGTGCGCGGCCTATGATAGCGAGCCCCCATCATCTGGCCCTCGCGCTCGATCATCCGGCGATCGTATGTGGCGGTTGAAGACGTTTGGAGCGCTCACGATCCTCGCCGGCGGCGAGGATCGGCCGCCGCGCGTGGTGCAGCGGCGCCGCCTGGCGCTGCTCGCCCTGCTCGATGCCGGCGGGGCGGTGGGCATGCCGCGCGATCGACTGCTGGCGCTTCTGTGGCCCGAGGCGTCCGGCGCGGTCGCGCGCCACTCGCTCGCACAACTCGTCTACGCGCTTCGCCGCCAGTTGGGCGACGGCGCGGTGCTCTCGGACGGCGACATCCTCCGTCTCGATCCGGGGGCGGTCGCCAGCGATCGGGCCGAGTTCGAGACGCTGCTCGATCGCGGCGAGTTGGAAAACGCCCTGCGCTGCTACGCCGGCGCGTACCTGGACGGCTTCGGCGTACCCGGCACGCCCGAGCTGGAGAGGTGGATCGATCGGGAGCGCGCCCGGTTGGCGGCGCGCTACGCACTCGCGCTGGAGACACTCGCGGCGGAGGCGGAGCGGGCCGGCCACCACGACCGGGCCGCGACCCACTGGCGCGACCGCGCGGCGCTGGACCCGTTGAGCGCACCCGTGGCCCTGAGCTACATGCGTGCGCTCGCGGCGGCCGGAAACGTCGCCGCCGCGCTCCAGCACGCTCGCGTGCACGCCCTGTTGCGCCGGGAGGAGCTGGAGCTGCGCGCGGATGCCGACGTGATGGCATACGCCGATGCGCTCCGCGGCGCCGCGGCGAGCGCGCGGGAGCGGGACGGGGTGGGGGAAGGGGAGGGGGCGGGCCATCCGCACACAGACGAACCCACATCCGCACCGCATGCACTCGGCCCGCCGCCCGCGCCGGCCTCCCCGACGTCCGTGTCGTCGCGCTGGCGCCCCGGGCGGCGCCACGTGGTCCTCGCCGGCGCGCTCGCGCTCGCCGTCATCGCGACGATGGCGACGCTCGGCGTCCGTCGCCTGCGCATCCATCAGCTCGAGGGAGCGCATCCGTCCACGCCGCGCCTCATCGTGCTGAGTGCGTTCCGCGCTTCCGATGCATCGCTGGGCCTCGCGGTGCACGAGGCGGTGCGCGCCGAGTTGGAGAATACGTCGGGCGTGCGCGTGTTGGACGACGCGCAGCTCGCGGCGGCGCTGCAGCGGATGGAGATGCCGCGCGACGCAGCGCTCACCGACGCCACCACGGCCGAGTTGGCGCAGCGCGAGGGCGCCGCGCTCGCCGTGGTGGGCACCGTCACCGCGGTGGGGACGGGCGCGCTCATCGTAGTGCGGCTGCTCGATGGCCCGAGTGGCCGCGCGGTGGCCACGCTGACCGAGCGCCCGTCGTCGGAGAACGCGGTGCTCGACGCCATCGCGCGCATCGCGCGCGGTGTGGCCGACCGGGCACAGGGGGTGCGCGGGGCGTCCGTCGCCGCACCGCTGCCGGCGGTCACCACGCGGTCGCTCTCCGCGCTCCGTGACTACGCCCTGGCTCGTCAGGCGCTCGGCCACTTCGATCGCGCCACCGCGCTGCAGGCGCTCACCGCCGCGGTGGAGGAGGACAGCCTGTTTGCCCTGGCGCGCTACCTGCGCGCCGACCTGCTGTGGTTCAGCGACCACGAGCAGGAAGCCGAACGCGAGCTCCAGCGGGCGCTCGCCCTGAGCGGCCGACTCCCGCTCCGCGAGCGATTGGTGGTGCGCGCGCGGTACGAGCAGCTGGTGGCCGACCGCACCGACAGCGCGCTGGCCTACTGGTCGCTGGTGCGCGACCTGGATCGCTCACAGGCGCTGGCATACGAGGGCATGGCGTGGAGCTATCGCGCGCAGGGGCGGTGGCCCGAGGCCGCTGCCGTGGCCGACACGGCGATGGCGCTCGATTCGTCCACCGTGACGCCGAGCGCCACCAACCGCGTGTACGCGCTGCTCTCCGACGGCGACACCGCAGCAGCGGCTGCCACCGCGGCGGCGGTGCACGCGCGCTGTCCCTGGCTTACGACGCAGGTGCGCTTCGCCACCGCGCTCGAGCGCCGCGATTGGCCGGGCGCGCTGCGGGCCGCGGGCGATGCGGCGCGCGACTCGCTGGTGGTGGCCGCGCCCTACCGCCAGGTGGCGCTCCTGGGTGCGGGGCGGATCGCCGAGGCGCGCGGCGAGCGGACGCGCATTCAGCGCGCGTCACCCGGTGCCCAGTTCACCCCCCGCGCGATGCTGGCGCAGGCGTGGGTGGAGCGCGCCCGAGGCGGCTCGGCGCGAACGGCCGCCCGCGCTGCGCGCGATGTGCTGGCGTGGGTGGAGCGCGCGGACCTGTCGGCGCCGGCCGTTGCGCGCCTCACGGAGCGCGCCGCCGAGCTGGCCGCCCGCGCGGGAGACACGGCCGGCATCGGCGCAGCGCGCCAGGTGCTCGTTCGCGCCGACGCCGGGCGCGGGTTGCCGAGCTACCGACTGGCCTTGCTCACCGTCCGGGCGGCTGACGCGTACGCGCGTGGCGACATGCGGCCCGCCGCCGAGCTGGCCGATGAGTCGCGCCGGCAGATGTTCTTTGGCCGCGCGCTCGCGCCGCTCTTCCTGCTCGAGGCAGACGCGCGCGCCGCGCTGGGGGAACACGCGCTGGCGGGTGAGCTGTACGGCTTGTTGCGCGACGTACGCGCGAGCGCCGGCGACGATGTGGAGACGTGGGCGCTGGTGCGCGAGGTGGCGGAGGAGCGGTTGGCCGCTCCGGTGCAATCCGCGCCGCGCGCGCGCTGACCGGGCGCTTCGTGCGGCCGCGCCGCGCTGGGGCGGAACGCGCGGCCTAGATGTCCAGATTCCGTACGAAGCGCGCGTTCTCTTCGATGAACGCGCGCCGGGGCTCGACCGCGTCGCCCATGAGCGTCTGGAAGATCCGGTCCGCCTCGACCGCGTCTTCCATGTCCACCTTGAGCAGCGTGCGCCGCTCGGGATCCATGGTGGTGAACCAGAGCTGCTCGGGGTTCATCTCGCCCAATCCCTTGTAGCGCTGCACGTACGGCGTCTTGCCATCGCCGTTCGACAGCCGCTGGATGTACTGGTCGCGTTCCTTGTCGTCGAACGCGTAGTACTCCTCCTTCCCCTTGGCCACGCGGTAGAGCGGCGGCTGCGCGATGTAGATCATCCCGGCCTCGATCAGCTCGGGCATCTGCCGGAAGAAGAAGGTGAGGAGCAGCGTGCGGATGTGCGCGCCGTCCACGTCCGCGTCGGTCATGATGATGATCTTGTGGTAGCGCGCGTTCTCGATGGAGAAATCGTCCTTGATCCCCGAGCCGATGGCCTGGATGATCGTGCGGATCTCCTCGTTCGAGAGCACCTTGTCGATGCGCGCCTTCTCCACGTTGATGATCTTGCCGCGGAGCGGGAGAATCGCCTGGAACTCGCGCTTCCGCCCCTGCTTGGCCGACCCGCCGGCGGAGTCGCCCTCCACCAGGTAGAGCTCGCACATGACCGGATCGGTGAGCGAGCAGTCGGCCAGCTTGCCGGGCAGGTTCCCCACGTCCAGCGCGGACTTCTTCCGCGTGAGGTCGCGTGCCTTGCGCGCCGCCTCGCGCGCGCGCGCCGCCGAGACGGCCTTCTCCACGACGGTGTTGGCGAAGCGCGGATGCTCTTCCAGGTACTGCGCGAGCTGCTCGTTCACCACCGTCTTGACCGCGCTCTCCACCTCGGAGTTGCCCAGCTTGGTCTTGGTCTGCCCCTCGAACTGCGGCTCGCGCACCTTCACCGCGAGCACCGCGGTGAGCCCCTCACGCACATCGTCGCCGCTCAGGGAGAAGTCGGCCTTCTTGAGGAAGTTGTTCTTCTGCGCGTGCGAGTTGATGACGCGCGTGAGCGCGCTCTTGAAGCCGGTGAGGTGCGTACCCCCTTCGTGCGTGTTGATGTTGTTCACGAAGGAGAAGACGTTCTCGTTGTAGCCGTCGTTGTACTGCAGCGCGAGATCGATCTCGATGTCGTCGCGCTCCGCCTCGATGTGGACGACGTCAGGGTGCAGTGGCTTGCGCGAGGCGTTGAGGTACTGTACGAACTCGCGCAGCCCGCCCTTGGCCAGGTAGGTCTCCTCGCGCGCCGGCTCCGCGCGCTCGTCGCGCAGCACGATCGTCACGCCACGGTTGAGGAACGACAGCTCGCGCAACCGCGACGCCAACGTGTCGTACTTGTACACCAGCTCCGTGAAGATCTGCGGATCCGGCTTGAACCAGACGGTGGTCCCCGTCTCCTTGCCCGAAACCTTGCGCAGCGTCTTGAGGCGCGTGGTGGTGACGCCGCGCGCGAAGTCCATGTAGAACTCCTGCCCGCCGCGCTTCACCCACACCTTGAGCTGCTCGCTCAGCGCGTTCACCACCGACACGCCCACCCCGTGCAGCCCGCCGGACACCTTGTAGCTGTTCTTGTCGAACTTTCCGCCCGCGTGCAGCACCGTCATGGCCAGCTCCACCCCGGGAAGCTTCTCCGTGGGGTGGATGTCCACCGGAATGCCACGGCCGTTGTCCGTGACGGTGATCGAGTTGTCGGCGTGAATCGTCACCGTCACCCGATCCGCATAGCCAGCCAGCGCTTCGTCGATCGAGTTGTCCACCACCTCGTACACCAGATGGTGCAGCCCGCGCTCCGAGGTGGACCCGATGTACATCCCGGGGCGCTTCCGGACCGCGTCCAACCCCTTCAATACCTGGATCTGTCCGGCGTCGTACTGCGCCGGCGCTGTCGCTGTCTTGGCCATGTTTCCCTTCAGGAATCGTTACCGAACGAACGCCGAAAGAGCCCGGCGAACACAACAAAGCAATATACTACGCAATTGATTAATTTGCAAGCGTTTACGCCAACATTACCTACCCCTCCGGAGGCAACAGACGCCACCGGATCCGCTCCACCCGCGCACGCCCGCTCACCACGTTCAACGATGCCAGAAGCTGCCGCTCCATGAGCGACAATTCCGACATCCACGCGTGCGACCGGACCGCCACGAACAACGTCCCGTCGCGCGCGATCGACAACGGGCGCGTGACCGACGCGATCTGCTCCCCCACCAGCTCCTCCCACTCCGGGATGATCCGCGCCTGCTCCACACGCTCCGCCAGACGCGCTCGCTCGAGGTAGCGCGACAGCGCATCCCCCACGCGCTCCGGCGGCCCCTTGCGGCGCGAGCCACGCCCGCCGGTGCCCCCAGCCGGCATTACGCGGTCACCCCGCCGCGGCCGGCAAGCGGCGACGCGAGCACGGCACCGTCGCGCACGTACCACCGCTCCAGCCGCGTCAGCTCGGTGGGAATGTCGCTCGACCGCGGGACCGCCAGGATCGTCTGCCCGTGGACCTCCGCGCTCAGCAGCTCGAGGATGCGCGCCGCGCGCCGCACGTCCAGCTCGGCGAAGGGATCATCCAGCAGCATCACCGGCTCCACGGAGAGGCGACTGCGCAGCGTGGCCGCCTCGAGGAGGCGGAGCGCGATGGCCGCCGTCCACTCCTGCCCCGCGGAACCGAACGCGCGGAGCTCGCGGCCGTCGATGGTGAGCTCCAGATCGTCGCGGTGCGGCCCCGCGTGCGTGAGCCCGCGCCGCACGTCGTGCGCACGCCGCTTCGCCAGCGCGTCGAGCAGTGCACCGTGCGGATCGGTCGAAGGCTCGACGCCGCTCACGTAGCGCATGCGCGGTGCTCCGCGCTCGCCGATGGCCGTGCAGCGCGCCGCGAAGTCGTCCGCGTGCTCGTCCACCCACGCCGCGCGCGTGCGCCAGAGCGTGGCGCCGTGCTCGGCCAGCGCCGGCTCCCACAGACTGGCCGCTTCCGCGCTGGCGACGCTCCCGCGCGTGGCGGCGGCGCGGAGCGCGGCGTTTCGCCGCGCGAGTGCGCCCCGGTAGCGCTGCAGCGCCAGGAGATAGCGCCGGTCGGCGAGCGAGAGCATGATGTCCAGGTACCGCCGTCGCAGCCCCGGCGCGCCCGACACGATCGCCGCATCGTGCGGGGAGACAACCACCGCCGTGAGCGTGCCCAGCGCGTCGGCCAGACGGGAGACCTCCATGCCATCCACGCGCACGCGCTTGCGCTTTCCCGCGCGCGCGAACGCGGCGGTCACCGACCGCTGGCGCTCTCCGCTCACGTCGTCCGCAGCATCACACACGGACAGCGTGGCGCTCAGGTGAAAACCGTCCTCGCCGAAGCGCACCACGTCCACATCGCGCGCGCCGCGGAAGGAACGGAGGAGCTGCAGGTAGTAGATGGCCTCGAGCAGATTGGTCTTTCCCTGCCCGTTGTCACCGATGAGCGCGAGCCCGTCCCGGGGGAAATCGAGATCCAGCCGAGCCAGGTTGCGGAAGTCGCGCACGGCAAGATGCTGCAGCCGTACCGCGCCGACGGCGGAGGCGCGCTCCGCGGGATGCGGCTCCACGCTCATCACGCCCACCGCCTCACACCCTCACGCACCCGTGAAGTTGGGCGGCCGCTTGTCGAGGAACGCGCGCATTCCCTCGCGCATGTCGGCGGTGGAAGCGAGCAGGCCGAAGTGGTCCGCTTCGAGCGCGAGTCCTTCCTCCAGCGAGCCTTCCAGCCCGCGGTGCACCGCCGCGATGCACAGCGCCACGGCCACCGGTCCTTGCGCGAGAATGCGCGTGACGATGCTGCGCGCGCGCTCCATGAGCGACTCGCGCGGCACCACTTCGTTCACCAGTCCGATCCGGTGCGCATCGTCGGCGTCGATCATCTCGCCGGTGAGAATGAGCTGCAGCGCGCGTCCCTTGCCCACGAGACGCGGCAGGCGCTGCGTCCCGCCGTATCCGGGCCCGATGCCGAGCGTCACCTCGGGAAGGCCCAGCCGCGCACCCTGGGCGGCGATGCGCATGTGGCAGGCGAGCGCGAGCTCGCACCCTCCGCCCAACGCGTAGCCGTTGATGGCGGCCAGCACCGGCTTGGGGGACTGCTCCAGCTTCGAGAAAACGCGCTGTCCCGTGCGGGCGCGCGCGCGTCCGTCCAGCGGTCCCTGCCCGGCGAGCTCCGCGATGTCGGCACCAGCCACGAACGCCTTCCCGGCGCCGGTCACGATGAGCCCTCCGATGTCGTCGCGCGCGAGCACGCTGTCGATCGCGTCATCCAGCTCGGCGATCGTGCGATCGTTCAGCGCGTTGAGCTTGTCCGGCCGGTTGATCGTGAGCGTCGCCACGCGGTCGGCGACGTCGAGCAGCAGGTTCTCGTAGGACATGCGCGGTGCGGGACGAACGGTGAGGGAGAATGGGCGGGGCGTGCCGTGGAGCGACGCTCCGGAATCTAACCCGCCGGACCGCTTCTTGCCCGCGCGGCAGGGCGATGAGGCAGGACCGCTGGATCCTCCGTCAGGGATCGAAGTCGCGCGGCTTCCGCTACCGCGCTCCCACAGGGGAGCCGGTGCGCGACGCGCGCACGCTGCAGCGGATCGACGCGTTGCGCATTCCCCCCGCGTGGCGCGACGTGCACGTGGCGGCGAGCGCGCGCGCCGCGGTGCAGGCATGGGGGATCGACGCGAAGGGACGCAAGCAGTACCGCTACCATGACCGCGCGGTGGAGCGCGGCGCGCAACGCAAGTTTCACCGCGTGCGGCGTCTGGCCCGGCGCCTCCCGCAGATCCGCGACGCGCTGCGCCGCGACCTGCGCCGGCCGTCGCACACACCTGAGCACGTGGCCGCCACTGCCGTGCTCCTCATCAGCAAGGGGTTCTTTCGCGTGGGCAGCGAGCGCTATGCACGCGAGAACCGCACGTTCGGGCTGAGCACCCTGCGCAAGCGGCACGTGAGCTGCGCGGGGGAGCGCGTCCACTTCACATACCGGGGCAAGCGAGGACGCGCGCAGCACCACGTGGTGGTGGATCGGGAGCTCGCACGCTGCGTGGAGCGTCTGCTCCATACGCCGGGTGCTCGACTCTTCCGCTACCGCGCCAATGCGGGGAGCGGCTGGCGCGACCTGACTGCGCGAGAGATCAACGAGTACTTGCAGGCGGTCACGGGCCTGCGCTTCGTGGCGAAGGACTTCCGCACCTGGGGTGGAACGGTGCGCCTTGCCACGGTACTGGCCGACGTCGGACCGCCGAAGAACGCGCGCCAGGCGCGCCGGAACGTGGCGCTCGCGGTGCGGCTCGTGTCCGCCGAGTTGGGGAACACGCCCGCCATCTGCCGTAGCTCGTACGTGCATCCCATCGTGATCGCGCGCTATCTGGACGCGGGGGAGACGATCGCCCTCCGCCGTAATGCGGGGTCGCGGCGGCGCGTGCGTGGCGGCTACTACCCGGAAGAGCGCGCGCTGCTGGACTTTCTCGACCGGCACTTTCCCGAGCGGCGCCGTCGCGTGCGACCGGAGGAGCGCGCGGCCGCCTAGCGGCGCGGCGCGGGTTCCTGCGTCCCGGCGCGACGGCTACGTTACGAACGTGAACCCCGCGTCGCAGCCATCCACGGAACCCCCGCTCCAGGCGGTGGGGTGGTCTCCTGCCCAGGACGCGGTGCGCATCATCGATCAGACGGAGCTACCGGAGCGGGAGATCGTGCGCGATCTCCGCTCGCTGGACGATGTCGCCCGCGCCATCGCGCGCCTGGAAGTGCGCGGCGCTCCGGCGATCGGCATCGCCGCGGCGATGGGGCTCGTCGTCTCCCTCGACCCGCACGCCGGCGAGTCGCGCGCGGCGTTCCTCGAGCTCGCCAGGGCGCACGCGGCGCGATTGCGGGAGACGCGCCCCACGGCGGTGAACCTGGCGTGGGCGCTCGAGCGTGTGTTGCAGGCGGCGGAGCGCGGCGAGGGGTCGCCGCGCGAGCTGCTGCAGCGCATGCGCGACGAAGCGACGGCGATTCTGGAAGAGGATCGCGCGATGTGCCGCCGCATCGGCGAGCTCGGCGCGCCGCTCGTGCCGGACGACGCCTGCGTGCTCACGCACTGCAACGCGGGCGCGCTGGCCACCGGCGGCACGGGCACCGCGCTCGCGCCGGTGTATCGCGCGGTGGAGCTGGGACGGCGCGTGCGCGTGGTGGTGGGAGAGACGCGACCACTCCTGCAGGGAAGCCGCCTCACCGCGTGGGAGCTCACGCGCGCGGGGATTCCGGTGACCGTCATCCCCGACAGCGCCGCAGCGGCGCTCATGCGGCGTGGCGACGTGTCGTTCTGCCTGGTGGGGGGCGATCGCGTGGCCGCCAACGGCGACGTGGCCAACAAGATCGGCACGTACGCACTGGCGCTCGCGGCGCGGCATCACGCCATTCCGTTCTACGTCGCCGTGCCATCGTCCACGCTCGATCCCGCCACGCCGCTGGGCGCATCGATCGCTATCGAGGAGCGGCCGCGCGAGGAGATCGCTCGGCTTCAAGGGATGAGCGCGCCGCTCCTGCCGGACGGCGCCGCGGTCTGGAACCCCGCCTTCGATGTCACGCCGGCGGAGCTCGTCACCGCGATCATCACCGACCGCGCGGTGTATCGTCCGCCCTACCGTTTCGAGTCGCGGGCGTCGCGCTCCACACGCGATGTCGCGACGTCAGCCAACGGCGGCGCGGCGTCACCCGGCGCGCGCTCCGCCACATCGACCACGCTCAGCGCCGAGCCGCGGTGAAGACCGTCCTCGCCATCGACCAGGGCACCACCGGGTCCACCTGTCTGGTGATCGCCGCCGACGGGCGCGTGTTGGGGCGCGGATATCGCGAAATTCCGCAGCACTACCCGCGTCCGGGGTGGGTGGAGCACGAGCCTGACGATCTCGTGCGGCAAACGGTGGCGGCAGCGCACGACGCGATCGCCGCGGCGGGTGTCGCGCCCGACTGCATCGGGATCACCAACCAGCGCGAGACGGTCGTGGTGTGGGAGCGCGCCACCGGCCGCCCGGTGGGGCGCGCGATCGTCTGGCAGGATCGGCGGACCAGCGCGCGCTGCGCGGAGCTCGCCACGCACGCCGCGCGCATCACCGCGTGCACCGGGCTCGTGGTGGATCCGTACTTCAGCGCCACCAAGCTCGAGTGGCTGCTCCGCGACGAGCGGCTCGCCGCGCGCGCGCGGGCGGGGGAGCTGGCCGCCGGGACCGTCGACAGTTGGCTCGTCTGGTCGTTCACGGGCGGACGCGTGCACGCCACCGACCCCACGAACGCGTCGCGGACGATGCTCTTCGACATCGATCGCATGACGTGGAGTGAGGAGTTGTGCGCGCTCTTCGGCGTGCCGATGTCGCTCCTTCCCGAAGTGCGTCCGTCGAGCGGTGCGTTCGGCGTTGCGCGCGCCGAGCTGTTCGGGCGCGAGATGCCCATCACGGGAATCGCGGGCGACCAGCAGGCGGCGCTCTTCGGGCACGGATGCTGGGAGGCGGGGGAAGCGAAGAACACCTACGGCACCGGCGCGTTTCTCCTGGTGAACGCGTGGAGGCAGCGGCCGCCCGCGGGAGACGGGCTTCTCGCCACCGTCGCGTGCGATCGCTCGGGGGGCGCGGCCTACGCGGTGGAGGCGGCGATCTTCATTGCCGGCGCCGCGCTGCAGTGGCTGCGCGACGGACTGGCGCTGCTCGAGCGGGCGGCGGAGAGCGAAGCGCTCGCGCGCTCGGTGCCGGACACGGGGGGCGTGATGTTCGTCCCCGCGCTCGTCGGGCTCGGCGCGCCCTACTGGGAACCGGAGGCGCGCGGCACGATCGTGGGGATCACGCGCGGCACCACGCGCGCGCACTTCGCCCGCGCGGCGCTCGAGGCGATGGCGTACGGCACCGACGACGTACTGCGCGTCGTGCGCCGCCGCACCGGGCTTCCCTTCGATCGTCTGCGCGTCGATGGCGGCGCGGCCGCCAACGACTGGCTCATGCAATTTCAGGCGGATGTGCTGGGCGTGCCTGTCGAGCGTCCGCAGTCGGTGGAGCTCACCGCGCTCGGTGCGGCGGGGCTGGCGGGGCTTGCCGCCGGTGTGTGGCCGTCGGCGGATGCGTTCCTCGCGGCGCGCACGTACGCGCGCTTCGAGCCGGGGGAGGGCGCGCCGGCGGCGCAGCAGGGGCGCGACGCGTGGGCGCGAGCCGTGCGCACGGCGCTCTACTGGGCGCGCGACGCCGGCGGCGCGCCGAGCGATGGCCGCGACGAGAGCGGCGCGGTTGCGAAGGCGGGAGCCGCACGGTGAGCGGCGCGCCGCGGAAGGGGAAGGGTGCCGCACCACGCGCCGCGCCGCGCACCGCGAAACAGACCGCACGCAGGTCATCGCGGGCGCTCTCGCAGTTCCTCGACGAGCACCGCGAGCGGCTCGCCGCGTGCCGCCAGTGCGCGCTCGCGCCCGGGGTGCTCCCCATCATCTCCCAGGCGCGCGCCCCGCGTGTGATGCTCATTGGCCAGGCACCCGGGAAGGTGGAGATCGCGGACCGCCGTCCGTTCGCCGGCCGCGCGGGACGCACGCTCTTTCGCTGGCTCGAGCGCGCGGGGCTCTCCGAGGCGGAGGCGCGCGAGCGGATCTACATCGCCGCCATCACGCGCTGCTACCCGGGTCCGAGTCCTTCCGGGCGCGGCGACCGCGTGCCGTCGCCGGCGGAGCGCGCGGCGTGCGCGCCCTGGCTGGAGCGAGAGTTGGAGATCATCCGCCCCGCGCTCCTCATTCTCATTGGTCGTCTCGCGATCGACCGCTTTCTCGGCCCCGTTCCCCTCGCGTCGGTGGTCGGCGAGCTGCGCTCCGTCTCGCACGCGGGGGGCGAGAGCCGCGTCGTGGCACTCCCTCACCCCTCCGGCGCGAGCGCGTGGTTGAACGATCCCGCCCACAAGGCGCTCGTGGAGCGCGCACTCGACACGTTGCGCGTGGAGCTCAGCACGGTGGACGTCGTACGCGCCGGAACGCATGGCGCCCGGAGGAGCGCGTGAGGTTTGCGCTCGCGTTCTCGCTCTCTCTCTCCCTCGCGCCGCGTGGCGATGCGTGGTTCGCGTCGGACAAGGTGAAGCACTTCTTCGTATCCGCCTTCATCGAGAGCGTATCGTACTCCGCGCTGCGTACGGCGGATGCGCGCCACGCGGACGCTCTCGCAGGCGCCACCGTCTTCACGGGAGCGGTGGGCATCGGCAAGGAGCTCGTGGACGAGCACCGCGGCAAGGGATTCAGCGTGCGCGATCTCGCGTGGGACGGCGCCGGCATGGGGAGTGCAGCGTTGCTCCTCTCGCGGACTCGGCGGTGAGCGTCGTGACCGTGCCCGTCGGTGTGGCGGCGCGTTGGATGCCGCTCGGTCGGCGGGGTATATTGGGAACTGCGCGCGCGTCGGTGGCGTTGGTCTGTCCGCGTGAGCGCTCCCAGCCGGGCGCCCCATCGGGGCGACACCGGTGCACCTCGAGGCAGGATCGATGAAAGCGCGAACCAAGTTCGTTCTGGCCGGTCTGGTCATTCTCGGCGTGGCGGCGTACCTCATGGTGACCGCCATCACGCAGACCGGCACCTACTATCTCACTCCCACCGAGCTCGTCGCGAAGCTGCAGGCGGACCCTTCCTTCCGCGACGTGGGGGTGAAGGTCGGCGCCAACGTGGTGAGCGGATCGATCGTTCGCGAGCCCAGTGGGCGCGGCATGACGTTTCGTGTGAGCGATGGCGTGAACACCTTCCCCGTGACCTATCGCGGGATCGCCCCTGACACGTTCACCGACGGCGTGCAGGTGGTGGTCGAGGGACGGATGGGGAACGACGGGACCTTCCGCGCGACGACCGTGCTGGCCAAGTGCGCGTCGCGCTACGAGACGGTGCCGCAACGCGCGAGGGCGGAGCAGGGCGACGGCGCTCGCGCGGTGCCGGCCGCATGATTCTCGTCGGCGAGCTGTCGCTCTGGGTCGCGCTGCTCATGGCGGCCTGGGGGACCACCGTAGCATTCGCCGGCGGCGCCACGGGGCGCACCGATCTCGTCCGCAGCGCCGAGCGCGCGACGTACGCCATGTTCGCGTTCGTGCTCCTCGCCGCGATCGGACTCTGGGTCGCGCTGCTGACGTCGGACTTCTCCTTCCGCTTCGTCGCGTCGTTCACGAGCGCCAACCTCCCCACCGTCTACAAGTTCACCGCCTTCTGGGCGGGACAGGCGGGCTCGCTCCTCCTGTGGGCGCTCATCCTGACCTTCTACGCGACCATCGCCGTCGCGCGGAGCCGGCGCCAGGACGCGGCCATGCGTCCCTACATCATCGGGACGCTGTGCGCGATCACGCTCTTCTTCGTCGCGGTGCTCTGCTTCGGTACCAATCCGTACGAGCGGCTCGACTGGTTCCCCCCCGATGGCAGCGGGCTCAACCCGCAGCTTCAGAATCCGGGGATGGCCATCCATCCGCCGAACCTCTACCTCGGCTACATCGCCACCAGCATCCCGTTCGCGTACGCGGTGGCCGCGCTCATCACGCGCCGCCTGAACAGCGAATGGCTCTCCGCCGTGCGCCGATGGGCGCTGCTGTCGTGGTTCTTTCTCACCGTGGGGATCGTGCTCGGCATGTGGTGGGCGTACGTGGAGCTCGGATGGGGCGGCTACTGGGCGTGGGACCCGGTGGAGAATGCGTCCTTCCTGCCGTGGCTCACCAACACCGCGTTCCTCCACTCGATCATGGTGCAGGAAAAGCGCGGGATGCTGCGCAAGTGGAACGTCACGTTGGTGGTCGCGTCGTTTCTGCTGGCCGTGCTGGGGACGTTCATCACGCGGAGCGGCGTGATCTCGAGCGTCCACTCGTTCGCGCAGTCGTCGGTGGGCTACTGGTTCGGCGGCTTCCTGCTCGTCGCCATCGCCATCACCGTCTACCTCGTGGCCACGCGCCTCAAGGATCTCCAGGCCACCGCGCGACTCGAGAGCGTGGTGAGCCGCGAGGGGAGCTTCCTCTTCAACAATCTCATCCTGGTCGGGATCGCGTTCTCCATTCTGTGGGGGACGCTGTTCCCGATCATCAGCGAAGCGGTGCGCGGCGAGAAGATCACCGTCGGCCCGCCGTTCTTCAATCACGTGAACATCCCGTTGGGGCTCGCGCTCCTGGCGCTGACGGGGATCGGTCCGCTCATCGCCTGGCGCCGCGCCTCGGTGGCGAACCTGCGCCGCCAGTTCACCGGTCCCGTGCTGGCCGGCGCCGCCGCCGGCGGTCTGTTGTTCGCGCTCGGCATGCGCGACATCCCCGCGCTCATCGCTTACACGCTGGGCGGCTTCGTGCTCGGGACGATCGTGCAGGAGTTCGCCAAGGGGACGGGCGCGCGCCGCCGTATGTACGGCGAGTCGCTCCCGCGCTCCTTCGTGCGGCTCATCGCGCGCAACCGGCGCCGCTATGGCGGCTACATCGTGCACGTGGGCGTCGTGGTGATCTTCGCCGCGTTCGCCGGGCTTGCCTTCAAGAAGGAGAACGACGTCACCCTCAAGACGGGGGAGACGTTCGCCACGGTCGATCCGTACGGGCATCACTGGACGTTCACCAGCAACGGCGTGTCGCGCTTCCGCATGCTCAACCGCGACGTCACCGCGGTCACGCTCGAGGCGCGGCGCGACGGGAAACTGGCGGGGCTGGTGCACAGCGAGAAGCGGCAGCACTTCGACAGCCGCAACGTGGCCTCGTTCGAGCCGAGCACCGAAGTCGGGCTGCTCTACACGCCGCGCCAGGATGTGTACGTGGTGCTGAGCGGCGTGGCGGATGACGGCGACAGCGCGGTGCTGCGCGTCACCTTCAATCCGCTCGTCATCTGGGTATGGCTCGGCGGACTCATCATGGCGGTGGGTGGACTGATCGTCATGTGGCCGCAGGCCGAGCGGCGGCGCGGACAGGGGGGCTATCGCACCGTGCTCGCGCCGGAGGGTGAAGCCGTCGGTGCGGCGGAGGGGGCGCGCGCATGAACCCGGAGGAGCGCGTGCCCACGGCGGCCAATCTCTCGCTCACGCGGCGACGGTTCTTCGCCGTGCTCGGCGTGGGCGCGGCCAGTGCTGCGCTCGCGCACGCAGGGTTCGCGCAGCAGTCGGTGGTCGATGGCTTCAACGGTCCGATGGACATGGACCGCTACCGTCCTGTCCGCCTGCCGGCGCGTGGGACGCCGCCGGTCCTCTCGGCGGAGCAGCGCGACGCGCTGGAGCACCGCATCCACTGTCAGTGCGGATGCACGCTGGACATCTACACCTGCCGCACCACGGATTTCTCGTGCACGGTCTCGCCGCGCATGCATCGCGACGTGGTGACGCTTGCCGGGCAAGGCTACGATGCGCAGGCGATTCTCGACGCGTTCACCGGTGTGTACGGGGAGCGCGTGCTGATGGAGCCGCGCAAGGAAGGGTTCAACTGGGCGGGATACATCATGCCCTTCGCCGCGCTGGCCGCGGGCGCGGCCGCGGTAGCCGCCACACTGCGCCGGTGGGGGAAAACGGCGGCGGCCGTGCAGGCGGCCACTCCGGTGCAGGTGGACGCGTCCCCCGACGAGCTGGCGAAGCTCGACGCGCTCGTGCGTCGCGATGACGCCTGACCACATCTGATGGTGTGATGACGTGACCGCGTTGCTGGTCGGCACGGTGCTCGCCATCGCGGCGCTGGCATTCGTTCTCCTGCCGCTCTTCGTGGACGGTGGGCGCGTGAGTGCTGCGGCGGCGCGTCCGTCGCACGCAGCAGCGCCACGGCCGGCGGATGCGAGCGCGGTGGACGCGTTGCGCGAGATCGAGTTCGACCGCGCCACAGGAAAGCTCTCCGACGACGACTACACCGCACTCAAGGCGGCGTACACGCGCGAGGCGCTGGACGAGCTCCGCGCGCGCGAGCAGGGCGCGGACGGTGATGCGATGTCGCCGGGCGCGGAAGCGGCGGCCGATGCGGTGATCGCGCGTTTCCGCGCGAGGGCGGTCCTCCCTTCGTGTGCGGTCTGCGGCCCGCGCCCCGAGCCGGACGCGCTCTTCTGTTCGTCGTGCGGGCGCTTTCTCGAGGCCGACTGCCTGCACTGCGGCGAGCGCGTGACGGAACCGGACGCGCGCTTCTGCGTGGCGTGCGGCGCCGCGCTCGCGGCGTAGCGAGCTCCGCATAGCGCGGAGCGCGTAGGGCTCGCCGCGTAGGGCTCGCCGCCCCGCGCGACTTACGGCTCCACGTCCTCCAGCCGCCGCACCGCCGCCCGGAGCGGCAGCACGGTGGCCGCCGCGCAGAGCAGCGCGGCGATCGCGAACCCCGGTACCATCCGCCACGGCTCCGCGTGCGCGCCGAAGCTGTGCGCGCCAAGATACGCGTACACCGGTCGCGCCTCCGACACCACCACGCCGCCGATGAGCGCCACGGCCGCCATCATGTACACCAGTCCGCCGAACGACGTGGGAATCTGCGCCACGTTCTCGGTCGCGAACTGCGGGTACATGGCACCGATACCCAGCGCCATGGCGGAGAGCGCGAACGTCATGGAGACGATGGTGAGCGTCGAGACGATCATCATGAAGCGGCTCACGTCCATCAGGATGTTCGTCACCACGACGATCGCGAGTGCCAGGAGCAGCAGCGGCACCGTCCCCGTCCAGTACTTGGCCCAGAGGAGCGACCGCACGGGCATGGGGCTCGAGCGCAGCAGCCAGAGCGTGCGCCCCTCCACGCTCACCCCGGGGAAGATGAAGCGCGCGGCAATGGACGCGAGCACGAACCCGGCCAGCACCAGGTTCAGGAAGGGAATCATGTTGAGCAGGAAGAAGCTCACCCCTTCCGTGTGCAGCGGGAGGAACTTGATGTTGGCGACGTACACCAGGAGGAGCACGACGAGCAGCACGAGCTGCGACCACTGCGTGCTGTCGCGGAAGAAGAGGCGGATCTCCTTGGCGACCAGCTCGCGGCGCAGCACGCCCAGCGGCCGCGTGAGCGCGCGCAGGGCGCTCGCCCCGGCGCTCCACGCGTGCCCGCGCCGCGTGGCGCCTTCCTGCGCCTTGGAGAAGGCCCGCCGGTAGAACCGGCCGTGCAGCACGGCGCCGGCGACCACGGCCACGGCGGCGGTGGTCCACAGCAGATAGAGCGAGAGCAGATCGGGCGCGCCGCTGCCATCCAGCCACGACATGATCGCGCGCTGCGCCCAGTCGCTCGGCAGGAGGGGAGACGCGGGGGCGCGGAGCAGCGCGACGAAGTCCACCAGTGAGCGGAACCCTTCCGGGCGCGCGAGCTGCTCCGGACGCAGCAGGCGGAAGAGAAGCGCCAGCGCCGCCGCGGCGAGCACCGCGAGGAAGCTCAGAATGTCGCGCGTGCGGCGCGCCGGAAAGACGTTCACGAGGAGGAGCGTCACTGCGGCGCCGACCGCGGCGGGGATCACGAGAAAGGGGACCAGAACGCCGGCGGCCAGCGGGACGAAGCTCATCCCCGCGCCGTACGCGTGCCCATAGGCAATGAGGATTGGGATGGCCATGAGCACCACCATCCAGCTCGAGTGCACCACCGTCTCGATCAGCCGCGCGCCGTAGAGCCGCAGCCAGTCCACCGGCGCCGCGGCCACCATGTCCAGATCGCGCGCCAGGAAAAACGTCGAGAGCGCCGTGATGACGTTCGAGAGGAGCAGCAGCGCGAGAAAGCTCAGCATCGCGAGCCCGAGCAGCTTCGCCGCCAGGAGCGAGCCGATCTCTGGGATCCCGCGAAAGTACGACAGCAGGCGGATGAGGACCGTCATCACCACGCCCCAGAACACGAGCCCCACCGTGCCGAGCAGGAGGAGGCGCGAGCCGCGCGTCCGCGCCACGCGTCCTCGGGAGCGCGCGGAGAGCCACTTGGGGCGCAGCAGGTGTCGCAGCGAGACGTGCGGCACGCGCGTCGCGAGTCCCTCCACCGCACCCGGCGCGGCGAGCGCGGGGGCCGTGCCGTGCGGTGCCGCGTCAGACATCGAGCACGTCCACCAGCTCACGCCGCGCCTGTTCTCCGGTGAGCCGGAGGAACAGCTCCTCCAGTCCGCGGGCGCCGGAGGACACGCTGGCGTACAGGTCGTCCATCGTCCCGCAGGCGCGGATGCGCCCGCCGTGGATGATGGCGATCCGGTCGCACAGGCTCTCCGCCACCTCCAGCGTGTGCGTGGACATCATGATCGTGTGTCCACGCTGCGTGTACTCGCGGAAGAGATCCTTGAGGATGCGCGCCGCCTTGGGATCCAGCCCCACCATTGGCTCGTCGACGACGATCACCTCGGGGCGGTGCAGGAAGGCGCTGGAGATGATGAGCTTCTGTCGCATGCCGTGGCTGTAGCTCTCCACCAGCTCGTCCTTCCAGTCGGAGAGATCGAACAGCTCGAGCAGCTCGTCCATCCGGCGTTCCACTTGCGGGCCGTCCTGTCCGTACAGTCCGGCCACGAAGCGCAGGAACTCCGCGCCGGTGAGCTTCTCGTAGATGTACGGGCGGTCGGGAATGAATCCGAGCTTCGCCTTGGCCGCTGCCGGATCGCGCGCGAGGTCGATGCCGCCGATCCGCACCACGCCGCGCGTGGGTGCGAGGATCCCGGCGATCATGCGGAGCGTCGTCGTCTTCCCCGCGCCGTTGGGACCGAGGAAGCCGAACAGCTCTCCGCGTGGCACATCGAGATCGATGGCATCCACCGCGGTGAAGGTGCCGTAGCGCTTGGTGAGCTCGTGCAGGCGGATCATGGCCGTGGAAGGTGCGTGGTCGTGTGTCGGTGCGCGCGGCGCCGCGGCGCCTGCTGCGGCGCGACGCCGAGCGCGTCCAGCCCCACGGCGGCGCGATCGCTCCAGTTGAGATAGGCCAGCTCGTACGGCGTGCGCGTGACGCGCATCGTGCCGTGCAGCGGTCGCAGCTCCACCACGCGTCCGCCCGCGTCGATCCAGCCGGCGAGGAGCGGCATCCCCGCGGCCTGCACGCGCCACGCGCGCACGGTGTCGGTGAGCGCCGGCTCCCACTGCCCGGTGCTGCTCACCGCACGCGCGCTGTCGGCCACCACGAAGAGCGATTCCGCCGCCACCCGCACATCGACCAGGCGCGGACGCATCGCTGCCGGGTCGAACACCAGCATCCGCCGCGACACGCCCGGGTGCAGCCGCTGCCCGAGCGCCAGGATGGCCGGCACCATCGACGGAAGAAGGAGCGGCCGTGTGACGATGTAGGTGGAGGTGTCCACGGTGCGCTGCGCCGTGCCGCGCGTCACCACGACGTGGAGCAGCGAGTCGCTCATCATGGCCGCGTGCGCGGTCACGTCGTGCGTGCCGTCGCTCTCCTGGACCGTGAGCTCGTGCAGCCGCAGTCCGCGCGAGTAGCGCCCGTCCATCCGCAGCGCGTGCGGCGCGGTTCCCTCGGGCGCGATGGTCACCATCACGTCGCTGCTGGTGATCGCCGCTGTGGCCGTGTCGATGACCGAAGCCGCGAACCCCACGTGAGCGTCGCCTTCGGTGACGCGGAAGTACGCCGCGCCCGGCTCGACCAGCAGCGCCGCTTCGGCGACCTGCTGCGCCGGCCCCCGCTGCATCTCTCGCCGCTCCAACGCCGCCAATCCGCTCAGCCACAGCACCGCGATCCCGATCGCGGCCATCCCGCGGCGGCTCACGCGAGCGAGAGCGACGTCTCGGCGTCGATCCACTGCAGGTACTTCTTGAGCCCGGCGGTGACGGGCAGCGCGAGCAGCTCGGGGACCTTGTACGGGTGCATCTCGCCGAAGGCGACCTCCAGCGATTCCAGCCGCGCGGCGCGCGTCTTGAGCAGCACCACCACCTCGTGCTCGTCGGCCAGCTTCTGATCCCAGCGGTAGAGGGAGCGTGCGCCCGGGAGAATGGTGCCGCAGGCGATCAGGCGGCGCTCCAGCAGGCTGCGAATGAGCGCGACCGCTTCGTCCTCGGTCGCCAGCGTGGTCAGGACGACCAGGGCGTCGGTATGTGCCATCGTGGGGAGAGGAGGAGGAACGCTCGCGACGGCCGTGCTGCTCCGGCGCGCCGCAGGGGAATGACGAACGACCCGGTCACGCGATCACAGGACGGCGCCCGCTGCCCCCGTCTTGTCTCGCGGCCGTACGCCCGCCAGCTTTCACGGGATATGCCCGAAGAAAAACTGATAGTGCGCGGCGCCCGCGCGCACAATCTCCGCAACGTCACCGTCGAGATCCCACGCGACCGCCTCACCGTCATTACGGGGCTGTCCGGATCGGGAAAGTCCTCGCTCGCCTTCGACACCATCTATGCCGAAGGACAGCGCCGCTACGTGGAGTCGCTCTCCGCCTACGCGCGACAGTTCCTTGGCCTCATGGAAAAGCCGGACGTCGACGCCATCGAAGGGCTCTCGCCGGCCATCTCCATCGAGCAGAAGTCCGCGGGGCACAATCCGCGCTCTACCGTCGGCACGGTCACCGAGATCTACGATTATCTCCGGCTCCTCTACGCGCGCGTCGGGATCCCGCACTGTCCGCGGTGCGGCCAGCCCGTGCAGCGCCAGAGTGCCACGCAGATCGCCGACACCGTGCTCACCTGGCCGGAGGGAGAGCGCATCGAGATCCTCGCGCCCCTCGTGCGCGGACGCAAGGGAGAGTTTCGCGACCTGTTCGAGGGCGCGCGCAAACAAGGATTTCTCCGCGCCATCGTCGATGGCGAACAGGTGGAGCTCTCGCGTCCGCCGCGGCTCAACAAGCAGCGCAACCACACGATCTCCATCGTCGTGGATCGGCTGACCGTGCGCGCCGAAGATCGCGGGCGCGTGACCGATTCGCTCGAAACCGCGCTCAAGCTCGCCGAGGGGACGGTGGAGGTGGTGCGCCACGGGGGCGGGGCGGGTGCTGCGCCGTCGGTGCACCTCTTCTCCGAGCGATATGGGTGTCCCGCCTGCGGCATCTCCCTCTCGGAGCTCGAGCCGCGGCAGTTCTCCTTCAACTCTCCCTTCGGTGCATGCCCGGCGTGCGGCGGTCTGGGCACGCGGCGCGAGGTGAGCGAGCAGCTCATCCTCGGCGATGAACGCATCTCGATTCTCGAGGGCGTCATCCTCCCGTGGGGCGAGCCCGCCGGACATCTGCGGCGGACCATCCTTCCCAGCCTGGCGAAACTGCTCGGGTTCGACCTCAACACGCCGTGGGGCGAGCTCCCCGCGTCGGTGCGCCACGCCATCCTTCACGGCACGTCCCGGGAAACGACCTTCACGCCGGAGGGAACATCCGCGCGCGGCGAGTATCGCGCCGCGTGGGAAGGCGTGATCGCCAACATCGAGCGCCGCTATGCCGAGACGACTTCGGACGCTGTGCGGATGGAGCTGGACGCGTACATGGTGGAGGCGCCCTGCCAGAGCTGCCACGGCCATCGGCTCAAGCCCGAGGCGCTCGCCGTCACCGTGGGCGGACGCGGGATCGGCGAGCTGGTGGAGTTGCCCGTCTCCGAGGCGCTCGCCTTCATCCGATCGCTCACGCTGCGTGCGCCCGGACGCCCGGGTCTCGATCCCGAGATCGCCGGACCCATCCTCAAGGAAGTGGGTGAGCGTCTGCGCTTCCTGGTGGATGTCGGCCTCGAGTATCTCACGCTCGGACGCTCCGCCGAATCGCTCTCCGGAGGCGAGGCGCAGCGCATTCGCCTGGCCACGCAGATCGGCTCGCGCCTGGTAGGAGTGCTCTACATTCTCGATGAGCCGTCCATCGGACTGCATCAGCGCGACAATGCCCGGCTCCTCGGTACGCTGCGCCAGCTCCGCGACCTCGGCAACACCGTGCTCGTGGTGGAGCACGATGAGGAGACGATGCGCGCGGCCGACCACGTGATCGATCTCGGCCCCGGCGCGGGGCGCCACGGCGGCGAGGTCGTGGCGCAGGGCACGGTGGAGGAGATCGCGCGAACGCCCGCGTCGCTCACCGGTCGCTACCTCTCGGGTGCGGTGCGCATCCCCGTTCCGGAGGAGCGGCGCCCGGTGCGCGACGGCTACATGCTGCGCATTCGCGGCGCGCGCGAGCACAACCTGCGCGACCTCGACATCGAGCTTCCACTCGGCGTCTTCGTGGCGGTTACCGGTGTCTCCGGATCGGGGAAGTCCACGCTCGTGGAAGACATTCTCCATCGTGCGCTGGCGCGCCATTTCTATCGCGCCCGCGTGATTCCCGGCGCGTACGATGCGCTCACCGGGTTGGAGCACATCGACAAGGTGATCGACATCGACCAGAGTCCGATCGGCCGCACGCCGCGCTCCAATCCGGCCACCTACACGGGACTCTTCACCCCGATCCGCGAGCTCTTTGCCGAGTTGCCGGATGCCAAGGTGCGCGGGTACGGACCAGGCCGCTTCTCCTTCAACGTGAAGGGCGGGCGGTGCGAGGCGTGTCAGGGGGACGGCCTGGTCAAGATCGAGATGCACTTTCTCCCCGACGTGTACGTGCCGTGCGAGGTGTGCAAGGGTAAGCGCTACAACCGAGAGACCCTCGAGGTGCGCTTCCGCGGAGCCAACATCGCGGACGTGCTGGAGATGACCGTGGACGACGCGCTCGTCTTCTTCGAGCACCAGCCGCGGATCCGTCACAAGCTCCAGACGCTGGCCGACGTGGGGCTCGGCTACGTACACCTGGGGCAGAGCGCCACCACCCTCTCCGGCGGCGAGGCACAGCGCGTGAAGCTCGCCACCGAGCTCTCCAAGCGCGACACCGGGCGCACGCTGTACATTCTGGATGAGCCTACCACCGGACTCCACTTCGAGGATGTGCGTCTCCTGCTCGACGTCCTCCACCGGCTGGTGGACAAGGGAAACACGGTGCTCGTGATCGAACACAATCTCGACGTGATCAAGACGGCGGACTGGATCGTCGATCTCGGTCCCGAAGGCGGAACGCGCGGCGGCGCGATCGTGGCGGTGGGGACGCCGGAGGATGTCGCTGCCGCCAGCGGTTCGCACACCGGGGAGTATCTTCGCCCGCTCCTGCCGCGCGTTGCGGAACGGCGGAGCGCACGCGGCAATGGACGCCGCAAGGCGGGGTAGCACGCATGGTCTCCTTGCTCGACATCATCGGCCCCGTGATGGTCGGCCCGTCGTCGTCGCACACGGCGGGGGCGTGCCGGATCGGTCTCCTGGCGCGCGAGCTGGTGAACGGCACGCCGCAGCACGCGCTCGTGGAGTTGCACGGCTCCTTCGCGCGCACGGGCGAAGGGCACGGCACCGACAAGGCCATCGTGGGAGGACTGCTCGGCTTCCGTCCCGATGATGGGCGGCTGCGCGACGCGCTCGACATCGCCGAGCGCGAGGGGCTCGATTTCCGCTTCGAAAAAACCACGCTGGACGACGATGTCCATCCGAACACGGCGCGCCTCACGGTGGAGCGGGACGACTTCCGCTGCACGCTGGTGGGCTCGTCCATCGGCGCGGGACGCATCGTGCTCTCGGAGGTGGATGGCTATCCGGTGGAGATCACCGGCTCGCTGCCATCCGTGGTGCTCGTCGCGCAGGATCGTCCCGGATCGATCGCCCAGATCTGCGGGATCCTCGCCGCGCGCGGGATCAACCTCGCGACCATGCGTGTCACGCGAAAGGAGCGCGGCGGCGACGCGTTCATGGTGTTGCAGCTCGACGATCCCGCACCGGACGAAGACGTGCAGATGATCGCGCGGCTCAACTGGGTGCGGTGGGTGCGTGCGTTGTCCAAGGTGAGCGCGTGATGCGCGCCGCGCAGCCGGAGTCCTGACGCGTGTATCGCTCCCTGGCCGAAGCGATCGCCGACGCCGAGTCGCGCGGCGTGCCGCTCTCGCGCGTGGCGCTGGATGCGGAATCGCACGATCAGGGGCGCCCCGCCGCGGAGATCCGCGATGCACTCGCGCGTGCGCTGGCGATCATGCGCGGCGCGGTGGAGCAGGGGATGGAGGGCGTGCTGCGTTCCGTTTCCGGATTGGTGGGAGGAGACGCCGCCAAGCTGCGCACCGGTCCGCCGGGTCCGCTCGCCGACACGCCCTTCCGCGACATTCTCGCGCGCGCGCTGGCGGTGCAGGAGGTGAACGCCGCGATGGGCGTCATCGTCGCCGCGCCCACCGCCGGCGGCGCCGGCGTGCTCCCCTCCGTGCTCACCGGCGTGGCCGATGCGCACGGCGTGGGGGACGACGGAGTTCTCGATGCGCTCACCACCGCAGCGCTCATCGGCGCGGTGATCGCCGAGCGTGCTTCGCTCTCCGGCGCGGAAGGCGGGTGCCAGGCGGAGACCGGCGCCGCGGCGGGGATGGCCGCGGGCGCCGCCACCGAGATGCTCGGCGGCTCGCCCACGCAGGTGGGGCACGCGGTCGCGCTCACCATGCAGGGCACGCTCGGCCTCATCTGCGATCCGCTGGGCGGGCTGGTGGAGATCCCGTGCGTCTTCCGCAACGCGACCGGCGCGGCCGTGGCGCTCGCCGGCGCGGAGATGGCGCTCGCAGGGATCACGTTCCCCATCCCGGTGGACGAGGTGATCGACGTCATGGGGGAGATCGGCCGCTCGCTCGATGTCCGCTACCGCGAGACGGCGGGGGGCGGGCTGGCCGCCACGCCCACCGGCCGGCGCCTGGCGCGGGAGCGGCTCGTCCAGCTCAAACGCGCGTCACGCTGACGCGCGTCTCGCCTCCTCGTATCGTCTTCGCTATCTTGCGGTTGCGCAACACGCTCTCGTCACCATGACGCCATGCGGCCGTGCCGCCGCGCGAAACAGTAGCGCCTGCCCGTGCGTACGGCTCTCCAGCAGCCTGTCGATGGCTCGTACGGAGAGCCTGGGTCACGCCTTCTCCGAACGTTCACGGAGTGCCCATGACCAGCAAAGATGACGTCGAGAGCTTCCTGAATCGCCTCGCCGCTGAAGGAGCGAGCTACTCGGAGGTCGAGCCCGGCATGTGGCTCGTGCATCCGGGAGGGGAACTGGACGCGGATGTGGTGGTGCACTACTCGCCGCCCGTGCTCCTGTTGCGGGTGACGGTCATGGATCTTCCTCCGGAAGACCGGAAAGCGGCGGAGCTGTCCCGCCGGCTGCTCCAGCTCAACGCCACCGACCTCGTGCACGGCTCCTACGGCATTCAGGGAGACGACGTCGTGTTGACGGAGGCGCTGGAGCTCGATCATCTGGACTACGAGGAATTCCTTGCGAGCTACGAAGCCATGACGCTCGCGCTCGCGTCGCACCTCCGCGAGCTCGCAACGTTCCGCGAGGCACGGTAAGCCATGGGTATCTTCGATCGTCTCTCGGCGCTCATTCGCTCGAACATCAACGATCTCATCTCCTCGGCGGAAAACCCCGAGAAGATGCTGAATCAGATCATCATCGACATGCGCTCGCAGCTCGCCAAGGCCAAGCAGCAGGTGGCGGCGGCGATCGCGGACGAGAAGCGCCTACGCGACCAGGTGGATGCCGAGGGGCGCCAGGCGGAAGACTGGGAGCGTCGCGCCATGCTCGCGGTGCAGGAAGGGCGCGACGACCTGGCCAAGCAGGCGCTCCTCCGTCACAACGAGCACCTGCAGAACGCGCAGCAGCTCGAGGCCACCTGGCAGGCGCACAAGGTGGAGACCGAAGCGCTGAAGGGATCGCTGCGCGAGCTGAACGAGAAGATCGAGGAAGCGAAGCGCAAGAAGAACATGCTCGTCGCCCGGCAGAAGCGCGCCGAAGCGCAGAAGCGCATCTCCGAGACCATGTCGTCCATGTCCGAGCGCTCCGCCTTCGAGGCGTTCGCGCGGATGGAAGCCAAGATCGAGGACAACGAGCGCCGCCTGCTCGCCAACGCGGAAATCGACGAGGAGTTCTCGGGCGACCGGCTGCAGCGCGACTTCAAGCGCCTCGAAGCGAACGCCACCGCGCAGGACGCGGACACGCAGTTGCTCGCGCTCAAGCAGCGGATGGGACTGCTCGGCGCGGGGGGCGCCCAGCCCCGGGCCATCGGTGCCGGTGACACGAAGGCGGCGGAGACGGTGGACGCCGAAGTGGAGGACGACGGCAGCGGCGGCGGCAAGCCGGCATGAGCCCCGCCGCGCGGGCCGGCGGTATGCGGATGGGGCGATTCCGCTTCGCCCCGGTGCTCGCCGGCACCGTCATCACCGTTCTGCTCCTGCTCCTGTTCGGGCAGACGGCGGACATCTTCCTCCTGCTGTTCATCTCCGTCCTGCTGGCGCTCTACCTCGACGCCGGGGCGGATTTTCTCACGCGCCGATTCGGCGTCCCGCGGCGCCTCGCGCTCCTCATCACCATCGTCCTGAGCCTCGCCGCCATGGCGGGGATACTCTGGCTGCTGGTGCCGCCGGTGGTGGAGCAGACGCAGGGTCTCCTGCGCGTCCTTCCGGATTACATCGCCGCGTGGGAGGTCGGGGTGGAGCGCTTCATGGAGCGCCAGCCCGCGCTCCGCGCGATCATCCGCGGCGGACAACAGCCCGTCATCCTGGCCATCTACCAGCAGGTATCGGGCTACTTCCAGGACGTCGTCCCCAAGATCGTCTCGCTCTTTCACGTCACCATCAGCGTCTTCTCCGTGGCGGTGATGGCGATCTACCTGTCGCTCAATCCGGGACTGTACCGCGAGTGGTTCATCGCGCTCTTCCCGCCGCTGCACCGCGACCTCGTGCGCAACGTGCTGGCCGATCTCGCCCGCACGCTGCGCGCGTGGATCGTCGGACAGCTCATCGCGATGACCTTCCTGGGCGCGCTCACCGCGCTCGGCCTGTACGTGCTGCGCGTCCCCTACTGGCTGGCGTTCGGCGTGCTCACCGGGCTCGTCTCCATCGTCCCGTTCTTCGGCACGCTCATCTCCACCACGCTCCCGGCGCTCTTCGTACTCGGCGGGTCGGGCGGGGTCACACGCGCGCTGCTGGTGGCGGGTCTGGGAGTCGTGATCCACCTCATCGAGAGCAACTTCGTGGGACCGGTCATCATGCACCGGCAGGTGGAGCTCCCTCCGGTGCTCACGATCATGGCCGTGCTCATCATGGGGAAGTTGCTCGGTCCCGTGGGGTTGGTCGTAGCCGTGCCCAGCGTGGCCGTGCTGATGGTGGTCGTGCGGCGCATCCTGCTCCGGCGGCTGTACGAGGGGTTGGGCTTCCGCCGGGCCGTTCGCGACCGCGTCTTCATCGTGCGTGCGCCCGCTCCGGAAGGGGGAATCATCGTTCACCCCGGTCGCCCGCCGGACGTCATCGCGCTCGCCGAAGAGGAGCGCCGCCAGCGCGTGGCGTAGATCGAGCTTGTCGCGCCGGCGCGCGAACCTCGCGCGCGGGCGTCGGTCCCTGCGGCAATTCGATGTGAGCCGCAAGATCACGATGGTGGCGCGCTGCGCTCAGCGGTGCATCGTCGCGCATGCGATCGCGCACACCACACTCTGCCGGCTCACCCGCACGTCCCCAGCGCACACGCCGCCATGCCACGCATCATCCGGCGGGCCACGCGCTGGCCACGCGCTCCCGCGCATGGGATCGCGTCATGCGCCATCCCCCACGCAGCACGCACGGCCGCGAGGCCGAGCCGCTCCTCGAGATCGACGGCGTGTGGAAGAGCTTCCAGACCGGTGCGCGCGGATGCTCCGCGTGCGTACGCGTGCTCCGTGGCGCCTCGCTCGTGGTGCGTCCGGGAGAGGTGATCGGCATCATCGGGGAGCGCGGCGCGGGGAAGAGCACGCTGCTCAAGTGCGCAACCGGACTGCTCGCCCCCGACGCAGGCGCGGTCCGGCGGCACGATGCCCGTGAGAGCAGCGCGGGCATTCTTCTCCTCGACGGTCTGTCCGCTCTGGCCGATGGCACCATGCTGCGGGAAGCGGTGTCGCTCATTGCCGACCTCACGCGTGCGGGGGGAGGCGTGGTGATCGCCGAGCGGAGGGACGCGTGGGTCGTTCCTCCCACGCGCGTCTACGAGCTGCGCCGCGGCGTGCTGCGGCGCGCGGCTCCCACCCTGCGCCTCGTGCGCGGTGCGCTCACTCCGGCGTCGGTTGACCGGCTCGCTGGCAGTCTCTAGCTTGCCCCGGTCTCGCGAACCTCGCGCCTGGCACCGGGCGCGGTTCGCCGGGGTACAGCACGGGTGGGAGCGGCGCCGGAGAGTGCGCTACGCCTGCTCGTCGACGCGGCCCCGCACGGAGATGTGCGAGAGGCATGCTGCGCGCGGCGCACCGGCGCCTCCACTCTCCGCCGCAGCGAGCGACCTGGCCGACCACGCACGGAATGACGGACTTTCTGCTCTACAACACGCTCACAAGAAGCGTCGAACGGTTCGAGCCCGCGGACGGCGAGACCGTCCGCATGTACACGTGCGGCCCCACGGTGTACGACCCCGCGCACCTGGGCAACTTCCGCACGTTCCTGTTCGAGGATCTGCTTCATCGGGCGCTCGAGTACGCCGGATGGAAGGTGAAGCAGATCATGAATCTGACCGACGTCGACGACAAGATCATCAAGCGCGCGTACGAGCGCGGTGTCACCATCGACCAGGTGACCGAGCCCATGGTCGAGGTCTTTCACCGCGACCGCGAGTTCCTGCGCATACGGAGAGCGGACGCCTACCCCAAGGCCACCGAGCACGTGCCGGAGATGATCGATCTGCTGCGCCAGCTCATCGATCGCGGGCTCGCGTACCAGGCAGAGGACGGCTCGCTCTACTTCGCCATCGCGCGGTTCCCCAGCTACGGCAAGCTCTCGCGCCTCGACCTGCGTCAGATCCAGCCCGGTGCGCGCGTAGCGGCCGACGACTACAACAAGGAAGACGTGCGCGACTTCGCGCTGTGGAAGGCGGCCAAGCCGGAGGACGAGGCCACGGGTGCGGTGTGGGAATCGCCCTGGGGGCGCGGGCGCCCGGGGTGGCACCTCGAGTGCTCGGCCATGTCCATGAAGTATCTGGGGAAGACGCTCGACATCCACTGCGGCGGCGTGGACAACATCTTCCCGCACCACGAGGATGAGATCGCGCAGTCGGAAGGGGCCACAGGAGCTCCCTTCTCCCGATTCTGGTGCCACGGCGAGTTTCTGCTCACCGATGGCGCCAAGATGGCCAAGCGCGTGGGGAACGTGCTCAACGTGGGGCAGCTGCGCGATGCGGGATATGGGGCCGCGGCCATCCGCCATCTCGTCTTCTCCACGCACTACCGGCAGCAGCTCAACGTGAGCGAGGAGGCGCTGGCGCAGTCGACGAACGCCGTCCAGCGGATCGGGTCGTTCGCTGACCGCTTGGAGCGCGGCGACCAGGGGATTGTCGCACGCGCGGGAGACGGCCGGGGGGCGGGTCTGTCGCCGCGCGCGGAGGACGATCGTCCGGACGCGCCCACGGAGCTTGGCGCCATCGCCGACGAGGCGCTCGCCCGGGTGCGCGATGCGCTGTTCCACGACCTGAATGCGCCTCAGGCGCTGGAGGCGCTCTTCACCTTCATCCGCCGGGCGAACGCGGCGCTCGATGTGGGCGCGGTGGCGCCGGCATCGCTGGAGCGCGCGCGGGCGGCGTTCGCCACCATCGACTCGCTCCTCGACCTCACGCCGGCGCCGGTGGACGATCCGGCCGTGGCGAGTTGGGTGGAGGAGCGCTTGGCCGCTCGGGCGGCAGCGCGGGCGACCCGGGATTTCGGCGCTGCGGACCGCATCCGGGCGGAGTTGGAGGCGGCTGGCGTGTCCATCGAGGACACGCCGGGCGGCACCCGCTGGCGGAAGGTGCGATAGGGGCGAGGCGAGCCTCGGGCGCGCGGAGCCCGGGGCGCGGAAACGGGTGGGAGAGCAGGAGATAGAGCACACCGTCTCCCTTGACTCGCCCATTTTGTCCCGTTATCGTGCATGTCTGGCGCAAAACGGCTATCGATGTGCAGGCGGAGCTGCATCGGCTGACGTAGCTCAACTGGCAGAGCAGCTGATTTGTAATCAGCAGGTTGCGAGTTCGATTCTCGCCGTCAGCTCTGGTCCACGAGATGCGCGGCGCGTGCGGAGCAGAGCCGGAGTGCGTGCGTCTGGTGGGGTACCCAAGTGGCTAACGGGAACAGACTGTAAATCTGTCGGCTTCGGCCTTCGAAGGTTCGAATCCTTCCCCCACCACTCATCGGGAGAGTGGGTTGCATGGCGAGGCACAGGGCGGCCGCGATGGCTGGCGGATCGAGCGTGCGGGTGGAGGCGTGCCGTCCGCGGCGGCAGCAGCGGGACGAATCGCGGGAGTAGCTCAGTTGGTAGAGCGCAAGCCTTCCAAGCTTGATGTCGCGGGTTCGAGCCCCGTCTCCCGCTCTGATACCGCGTGTGTGCGAGCGCGGAGGCGGGCGTTGCCCGTGCGCCGGATGGCCGGAGTGGCGGATGCGGCGCCGCGGTGCACCGGATGCGGGGCGACATGTCGTCGCGAAGCGTGAACGCTCGCGTAGCTCAGTTGGTAGAGCACACCCTTGGTAAGGGTGAGGTCACCGGTTCAATCCCGGTCGCGAGCTCTGAGTCGGTGCGCCGGGGCAACGCGGCGGCCGGATGGCGGTCTATGGTTCCGCGTGTGGGCGCACCGGCGCCCGCGTCGCGGTTTTCGTGATGGTTCGAGGCGCGCACGGCACCTCACCGTGAACCCTGTCACCAGATCCTGACATGGCGAAGGCAAAGTTTGAGCGGACGAAGCCGCACGTGAACGTGGGGACGATTGGGCACGTGGACCACGGGAAGACGACGTTGACGGCGGCGATCACGGCGGTGCAGGCGAAGCAGGGGTTGGCCGCGCCGGTGGCGTT
>DASSNU010000019.1:0-85069 GCA_035701265.1 Gemmatimonadaceae bacterium
TCGCCCGCCTCAATGAGGCGCAACGCCTGCTGGCGGAACTCCTCGCTATACGCCTTCGGTCCTCGTTTCTTCACTGAACACCTCCTGCCTCGAATTTCGATCGAGGCGCTGGAGGTGTCTACTAAACCGGGGGAACTTCAGTACGGCCAGCGCGGCCGGATGAGATCCCAGGGGGCGGAACTCCGTGAGCATCTTAGCTGAACTTCAATCGTGGTATGCCAAGCAGTGCGACGGCAAATGGGAGCACCAGCACGGAGTCAAGATTGATACTCTTGACAATCCCGGATGGAGCGTCTCGATCGACTTGCAAGGGACTGCGCTCGAATCAAAGCCTTTGCAGGCCGGAGACAGAACAGGCGATGACCAAAGTTGGTACCTGTGCCGTATTGAGAACGGTGCCTTTCGAGGCTGGGGAGGCCCAAGTAACCTGGAGGACCTCCTCAGAACGTTCCTGGATTTTGCGCAATCGGTGTGAATTTGGATGGTGAATTTGACGCCAGGGGCGGATATGGCGGAATAACAGCCGGTCAAGTGCGAATAAGTGTGTAGATCGCTTCTGGGCGTGAGAATGTCAGGCGGTTTTCTTGATGTTTCGCGGTGGACTGCTGTGCTGGCGTGGCAGGTAGCCCCTCTCTAGGTCCGTTCTTAAGCTGACAGTCGGGTGGGGTGGCGCGGGTCCCTGAAATCGAGTCCAGCGGGGGGCACGTTTTGACGGCGGTCTGAATCGAGGCCAAACTCCCAGGATTGGGACGGAGGCCAGATGCGGAAGAGCAAAGTCACGCCGGAGCCGATTCTCCAAGCGCTCCGGCAAGCGGAGAGTGGAACGGCCGTCGTTGACATCTGTCGCAAACTCGGGGTGACGGAGACGACGTTCTATCGCTGGAAGAAGCAGTACACCGGGGTAGACGTCAGCGAGCTCAGCGAACTCAGCGAGCTCAAGCAGCTCCGCGACGAGAACCGACGGCTGAAGCAGGTCGTGGCCGATCTGACGCTCGACAAGACGATCTTGCGCGAGGCGCTCGGAAACAAATGGTAAGCCCATCGCAGCGCCGCGCGGTCGTGGGCTGGGCGCAGGATGCCTACCGCGTGAGTGAGCGGCGGGCGTGCCGCGCCCTCGTCGTGCATCGGGCGATGATTCGCTAGCAGTCCATCACGCCAGGCGATGCGCCGGTGCGGCGGCGCCTGCACGAGCTGGCGAGAGCCCGACCGCGCTTCGGCGCGAAGCGGCTGCACGTGCTGTTGCGGCGTGACGGGCGGCACATCAACCACAAGACGGTGCATCGGCTCTACCGCGAGGAAGGGCTGCAGCTCAAGTCCCGCCGCCGACGGCGCCGTGCCGCGACCGTGCGTCAGCCGCGGGCGGTGGTGACGGAGCCGACTACGCGGTGGGCGATGGACTTCATGCATGACGTCTTGGCTACGGGGGAGCGCGTGCGGGTGTTCACGCTGGTCGATGTCTACACGCGCGACTGTGTCGCCCTCGAGGTGGCGCGCTCGTTCAGTGGGACGGATGTCGCGCGGATCCTGAGCGAGGCGGGCGAGCGGTGCCATGGCCTCCCGCCCGTCATCCAATGCGACAACAACGGCACGGAGTTCACCTCGACAGCCCTGGATCATTGGGCGTACTGGAATCGTGTGCACCTCGACTTCAGTCGCCCAGGCAAACCCGTCGACACCAGCGTCTGCGAAGCGTTCAACGGCTTGCTCAGCCCCAATTGGACGAGACAGTTTGGGAAGCGTAGGTTGGCTTTTCAAACGAGGACAGTCCAGTGGAAACACATCGGCGGGGGTCGGACGGGCGGCGGTATTTCAGTCCCGAATTCAAGCGCGAGCAGATCAGCCGGGTCATCCGGCAGGAGGTGACCCTGGCGGAGCTCAGTCGCGAGCTCGATGTCCAGCCCTCGGTCATCCGGCGTTGGAAGCATCTGGTCGACCGCGGCAGCACGGCCGCGGTGGCCGCGAACGAGGACGTGGTCCCGGCGAGTGAGCTCCGGGCGGCCCAGCAGCGCATCCGCGAGCTCGAGCGCCTGGTGGGGAAGAAGGCGATGGAGATCGAGATCCTCCAGGCGGCGCGAGACGAAGTCAAAAAAAAGCCGCGTTGGTACGGCGCGTCCACGCGATGACGGGCCGGAAGGTGGCGACGATCTGCCGGGTGCTGAGGATCGGCCGGGCAACGGTGTACCGCCCGGAGCGGGTGCGGGGGCCGCGCTACGCGAAAGCCGACGATCGCGTGGTGACCGCGCAGATTCGGGAGATCATCCGGACGCGGGCGACCTACGGCGCCCGGCGCGTGCACGCGCTGGTGAATCGGGGCTGCGGGACGACGTATAACCTGAAGCGCATCCGGCGGGTGATGGAGCTCGCCGGCTGGACGCTGCCGCGCTATGCGCGGCGGCGGACCGGACGGGCGCACACGGGGCAGATCCACCGGGCGGTCGCGAACGAGCGCTGGTGCAGCGACGGGCTGGAGATCGCCTGCTGGAACGGGGAGGTCGTGCAGCTCGCCTTCGCCCTGGACTGTCATGATCGGGAATGCCTCGCCTGGGTGGCGGTACCACGCGATCTCCGCGCGATCGAGATCCAGCAGCTCATGCAGCAGGCCGTCGCCTCCCGCTTCGGCGTCGGGCATCGGCCCGAGGTCCCGATTCAGTGGCTGAGTGATAATGGCTCGATCTATACGGCGCTCGATACGCTCTGCACGGCCGAGCGGCTGAACCTGGCGCCGATCACGACGCCGGCCGCGAGTCCGCAGTCGAACGGGATGTCGGAGGCGTTCGTGAACACACTCAAGCGGGACTACGTGAGTGGAGCGGATCGGAGTTCGGCGGCAGCGATCCTGGACCAGCTACCGGCGTGGATCGCCGATTACAACGCGGTCGCGCCGCACTCGGCACTCGGCTTCCGGGCGCCGCAACAGTACCGCGCCGAAGTGCTCGACGTCGTTTCAGTAGGTGTCTAACAGGTCAGGCCCCAACTGTCTCACGAAGCGGGGCGCAGAGCACGGGTCAGTGGGTTCCGCGTGATAGCAGCGGTCATGCGGCAGCGGCGACGCTCACGATCCCCGATGACGTGCCCCTGGTCGCGTCAGCAGAGTACTTCCTGGAAGAGGATCGTGGCGTCCGCTTTATCGCTGGCAATATTCCGCAAGAGATTGTACTCGGCGACAATCTCCCCAAGGACGTGATTGCTGCTGGCGTTCTGCTGGACTCTCTTGACGCGACGACATCGATAACAGCGTCTCGGTTCATACAGCTTTCGCTTGGCCCAGCGGCGCAAGCATCGTCCGATCAGCGGCTCGCCTATCCGATCGTGTACGCAGACAGCAGCGATAGCCTCACGAACCCTGCGTTGGACGATGTACGCGCGGTAGCCCGTGCGGGCCTTGAGTTTCTGGAGACCGAGTTCGGGGTACGTCGCCGAGTGTGGCCGATCGTGCGAGTTGGACGGAGTGGAACACGGCACCCGGGCCTTGAGGCGAATCATACGGACCCGGCCGATCTTGGCATCGATGCTGATGTCGCGAGCGACCCCACCTGGATGCTTCTTTATCTGGCCAAGTTCTGGTGGGGTGTCGGTTGCAGAGTCCGCGGTGTGAAGGCTGTTCTGTTATTGGCGAGCTTCGGCGTTGCCGCAGCGATTCGATGGTCGATGGCGCGAGGCGCCGCTGACCCTTCACCTGCTATCGCGGAACGCTGGCGCGCTCGCTGCCGAAATTCGGACGCAGACTCGCTCATTCAGGCACAGCTGGAGCTCGGCAGGATCATCGCTCACGTGCTAGACAAGCCAGAAGGGCGAAGTGCGCTCCAGCAGTTTCTGCTACAGTCCTGGGGAACAGTGCTGGATGCCGAGACGCTCCTTGTGGAGGTGGACCGCTGGGCACGTATGTGAGCGAATGACCAACCTGGACGTCTCCCCTCGCTTGTCATCGTGAGGGTGGGGAATGGCGAGGACTTGGATGCGGGATTCGCATGCATGCTGCGTCCGAATTTCTCCGAAAGTGCGACGCTGTCCATGGCGATCAGCGAGTTAAGTGTACTTAGCGGAAGATCTCCGGACACTCGGGGCTGGTGGTCGCTGGCTCGAAACGGTACCTACGCGGCGGCAGCTGAACCGCCCCGGGATTGCCGGAGGCTCCGACACTTGACGCTCACGTCCTTGCGAGAGAGCGATCGCGCGACGCCCGGTCGGAGGCATCTAGCCACGCCTGCCGGTAAGCATGTGCGCTGCCTGCCAGGCGATCGCATCCCATGACCTCGTCAGAGATCAGATCCCATGTCGATGAAGGAAATCGCAACGATCCGATTTGAAGACGCAGATACCGGCGACCCCGGAGTGGCGGTTATCCGCACTGCAGCCCGTGTCGTCGGGCTAGCGCTGTCGCTCGAATCGAACGGAGACATCGAAGTCTTTCTCAAGGCGGCAGACTGTGAACGCGTCATTGCTGCCTTGCAGCAGGCGCTCGGGAAGTGACCTGATACATCTGCTGGCCGAGCGGTTACGAAGAAGTTATCAAACGCCGGGAATGCAACAGCGTTTGCAAACTGGGCGCGACGACCTGTGGGGCACAGGCTGATCGAACCGCCCAGAGTCCCTCGCTGGAGGCTCAGTCACGCGAGTGCAACCATGACGGGTCGAGCGGCTGCGGCCATCTGCGCGCCGTGCGGTCACGATCATCCGGGCGTTCCATCGGCGGAACCCACCGCGCCGTCACTCGCCGTGCATGAGCCGCGTCACGGTGCAGTGACGGGTGCAATGAACGGCCCAGTGCTCCGGCGCCGATGCCAGCGCCCAGACCTCACTAGCCGCCGCCTTCGACCGCGGCTCCGTCTCGCTCCACCGCACTCGAGGACTCGGATACCTCCTCGAAGCCCTGGCCGATTCAGGGCGCTCTCCAAGTCCGCACCAGAGTAGTCCCGCCTCCCCGATGGCTGTACATTGCGCTCGGGCGGACGCCGAATGCGAGACGGCGCGCGCATTGACAGCGGAGGTTCGGGATGTCGGAACGTGAGCGGATGGACCCGGAAGCGCGTGACCTGTCGGGGGTTACGCGCCATCAGAACGTGATCGTCGTGTTGCCCCAGGACACGGCGTCCATGCCGGCGTTTCTCGCGCCGGCGCTGGAGCGGGTGGACCGCGCCGTTCCCGAGACGCAGCTCCTGGTGCTCACCCCCGACCCGGACACCGCCATCGCCGCCGCGCGCGAGCTCACCACGCTCGACCACGCGCAGGCACTTCTCGCCATGCCGGTCACCACTCCCCGGCGCGCCATCCGCCGGCTGCGCGCGGGCCCCGTGCACGCGGTGGCGGGCAATCCGGACGCGCTTCTCGAGCTCATCCGCCATTCCGCAGTCAAGCTCGCCGGCGTGCGGGCGCTTGTGATCGCCTGGGCCGACACGCTGCTCGATCAGGGCTCCGGCGATGCCCTGGCGGCGATCCTCGCCGAGATCCCCAGAGAGGCGGCACGCACGGTCGTCACCTCGCGCGTCTCCCCCGAAGTGGAGGAGCTGGCCGAGCGCTACGCGCGGCGTGCGCGGCGCGTGGGGGACGTGGCCGCCATGCAGTTGCGTCCGGTCCCCATCCAGTATGTGACGACGTCGGCGGCTGGACGGACGACCGCGCTGCGTCGCCTGCTGGATGACCTGGACCCGGACTCCGCCGCGGTGTACGCGCGCACGGACGCGTCGGCGCAGGCGGTCGGTGAGTTGATCCGCGACCTGGGCTTCGCGCATGCGTCGGGCACGCTTTCCGTCACGCGTGGCGAGCCGGTGCCGGACGCGAAGTTGCTGGTCCTCTACGAGCTCCCCACCGCGCGCGCCGAGCTGCAGCAACTGGTGGCCGGCCGTGGGGTGAACGTGGTGGCGCTCGTTCGCCCCGCGCAGCTCGAGGCGCTCCGGTCGCTGGCCGCCGGGGGGGCGGTGACACCGCTGGTGCTGTCGGGGAGCGGCGCCGCCGCGCGCGCGCGCGAGGAGCGGTTCCGCGCCGAGCTGCGCCAAGCGCTGAGCGGAGGCGCGCCCGCCCGCGAGCTCCTGACGCTGGAGCCGTTGCTGGACGACTTCGACGGCATCGAGCTCGCCGCCGCACTGCTTCGCCTGCTCGAGGACGAACGGCGCGTACGGACGGCGGCGCCCGAGCAGCCCGGAGCGCAGCCGCGCGGCACGGCGTGGACGCGCCTCTTCATCAATGCCGGCGCGCGCGACGGCGTGAGCGCGCGCGACATCGTCGGCGCCGTGCTGGGGGAGACCGGACTGGCGCGCGACCGGTTGGGGCGCGTGGACGTGCGCGAGAGCCACTCCACGCTGGAGGTCGCTGCCCCGGACGCCGAGCGGATCGTGCGCACCATGACCGGCGTCTCGGTCCGCGGGCGGCGGCTCGTGGTACGGGTGGACTCGGACGACCGTCCGGCCCGCCCAAGCCGGCCGCGCGCGGAGTCTGCCCGCCGTGGCCCCCCCACGGAAAGGGGGGCCCCGCCGCGCAAGCGTTGACGCCGTCGGGGGACCATCCTACCTTGGCGACCGTGAAGAAAATCAAAGATTGGCCGTGGGCAGAAGCGCGCACTATTCGCCTTCTCTTCGGCCAGTCGTGGGCGGCCAGCCGGCACTCTGGCGGCATGCCCCCTGCTCGCGGTTCGCGTCGGCCAGTCGGCGCCGTAAGGCGCTCCACATAGTCTGAACTCCAATGCTCTCCGTCGCTCTCACAGGGAACATCGCCAGCGGCAAGTCCACCGTCGCCCGCATCTTCCGGGAACAGGGGGCCACGATCATCGATGCCGACGTGCTCGCGCGCACGGCGGTGGCGCCCGGATCCCCTGCCCTGGACGCGATCGCCGGCCGGTGGGGGAGCGAGATGCTCGCCCCCGACGGCTCGCTCGACCGCGACGCGCTCCGGCAGCGCGTCTTCGAGCACCCGGACGAGCTGGAGGCGCTGAACGGCATCGTCCACCCGGAAGTGCTCCGTCTCCGCGACGTGGAGATGCAGAGCGCGGAGCAGCGCGGCGACCGGATCGTGGTGAGCGACATCCCGCTCCTCTTCGAGCGCCGGCTGGTGGATCAGTTCGACGTGGTGGTCCTCGTCGACGCGCCACGCCCGGTGCGGTTGGAGCGGCTGGTGCGCGACCGGAGGCTGAGCGAGACCGAGGCGATGAACATGATCGCCGCGCAGATGCCCGCCGAGCTCAAACGTGCGCGCGCCGACTATGTGATCGACAACGACGGCTCGCGCGCCGCGCTGGAAGCGCGCACGCTGGAGGTGTGGGACGCGCTGCTGGAGGAGGCGGACCGGCGCGAGGGGGCGCACGCCATTCCTTGACCCGCTTTTCGGCGCGGAGTACACTTCGCGCCGAGCGGGGCCGTCCGCCCACGGATCGGTTGCCCGCCGCCCCGGCCGGCGTGTCGTGCGGCCGGACTTCCCGCAAGCGGAGCCAGCCGTGGCCGACATCCGGAACGACCTGACCTATACACAAGAGCACGAGTACGTGCGCCGCACCGACGATCCCTCCACGGTGGTCGTCGGCATCACCGACTACGCGCAGGGAGAGCTGGGCGACGTGGTCTATGTGGAGCTCCCCAAGGTGGGCGACCGCTTCGGGCGCATGGACGTCTTCGGCACCATCGAGGCGGTGAAGGCCGTCTCCGAGCTCTTCTGCCCCGTGTCTGGTGAGATCGTCGCGATCAACGAGCGCCTCGACAAGGAGCCGGGGCTCGTCAACACCGATCCCTACGGCGACGGCTGGATGGTGCGCATCCGCGTGGAGAAGGCGGATGAGCTGTCGCAGTTGATGAGCGCGGACCAGTACCGCAAGCACATCGGCGAGTAGCGCGCCTCACGGCCGCGCACCTGCACCACGGCGCGCGGTTCTTCCGCGCGCCGCACGCCCGCGTCCTCCTCCGCCATTGCGCCGCTACCGCGATGCCGGCTCGGCGTACTCCTCCACGGGCGGACAGACACAGACGAGGTTCCGGTCGCCGTAGGCGCTCTCCACGCGACCCACTGCCGGCCAGAACTTGAACTCGCGCGTCCACGGAGCGGGGAACGCCGCCCGCTCGCGCGAGTAGGCGTGCGTCCACTCGTCCGCCGCAATGCGTAGCGCCGGGTGCGGCGCTCCCTTGAGCAGGTTGTCCTCCCGGTTCGCGATGCCGAGCTCCACCTCGCGGATCTCCTCGCGAATGGCGATCAGCGCGTCGCAGAAGCGGTCCAGCTCCTCCTTCGACTCGCTCTCTGTCGGCTCGATCATCAGCGTGCCCGCCACCGGAAAGGAGACGGTGGGCGCGTGGAAGCCGTAGTCCATGAGCCGCTTGGCAATGTCCTCCACCTCCACGCCGGCGGAGCTCTTGAACGCGCGCGGATCCACGATGCATTCGTGCGCCACCAGTCCGCTCTGCCCGCGGTAGAGCACGGGGTACTGCTCGCTCAACCGGTGCGCCACGTAATTCGCGTTCAGAATGGCCACCTTGGTGGCGAGCGTGAGGCCGTCGCCGCCCATGAGATCGATGTACATGAGCGAGATCGGGAGGATGCTCGCGCTCCCCCACGGTGCGGCCGACACCGCGCCGCTCGCGCCGCCACCCACGGGAACCACCGTGTGTCCCGGAAGGAACGGGACGAGATGCTGCGCCACGCCGATGGGGCCCATCCCCGGGCCGCCGCCGCCGTGCGGGATGCAGAACGTCTTGTGCAGGTTCAGGTGACAGACGTCGGCGCCGATCTCGGCCGGGCGCACGAGTCCGACCATGGCGTTCATGTTGGCGCCGTCCATGTACACCTGTCCGCCCGCATCATGCACGATACGGCAGATGTCGCGGATCCCCGCCTCGAACACGCCGTGCGTGGAGGGATACGTCACCATGAGCGCCGCCAGCCGGTCGCGATGCTCGGCCGCGCGCGCGCGCAGGTCGTCGATGTCGATGTTGCCATCCGCGTCGGTGCGCACCACCACCACACGCAGGCCGGCCATCACCGCACTGGCGGGATTGGTCCCGTGCGCCGACTGCGGAATGAGACAGACGTCGCGCGATCCTTCTCCGCGCGCTTCCTGATAGCGCCGGATCACCAGCAGCCCCGCGTACTCGCCCTGCGAGCCGGCGTTGGGCTGCAGCGAGACGGCCGCGAAGCCGGTGATCTCGCGCAGCGCGCCCTCCAGCCGCTCGAACAGCGCGCGGTAGCCCTCCGCCCGGTCGGCCGGCGCGAACGGATGAATGCCGCCGAACTCCGCCCACGTGATCGGCACCATCTCCGCCGTCGCGTTGAGCTTCATCGTGCACGATCCCAGCGGGATCATCGAGTGTGCGAGCGACAGATCGCGAGACTCGAGCCGCTTCAGATAGCGGAGCATCTCGGTCTCGGAGTGATACCGGTGGAACACCGGGTGCGTGAGGTACGTGCTCGTCCTGGCGAACGGCGGCGCGTACTCCGTGTCCACGCGCGCCGCGGCGGCCTCGATCTCCTCGGCCGTGCGCGTCACACCGAACACGGCGAGCAATGCCGATAGGTCGGCGGCGGTGGTCGTCTCGTCGAGTGCGATCCCCAGCGTGCCGTCGGGGAAGACGCGCAGATCCATCCCGCGGTCGTGCGCCTGCTGCGCCACCCCGTTCACCGAACGCGTACCGGCGCGCACGTGCAGCGTGTCGAACGATTCGGCGTCGCCCACGTCGTAGCCGAGCTCGGCGAGCGCGTCCGCCAGCGCGCGCGTGAGGCGGCGAACGCGAGTGGCGATGCGCCGGAGTCCGTCCGGGCCGTGCCACACCGCGTACATCGCCGCCATCACCGCGAGCAGCACCTGTGCCGTGCAGATGTTGCTCGTTGCCTTCTCGCGCCGGATGTGCTGCTCGCGCGTCTGGAGCGCCATGCGCAGCGCGGGTCGCCCGTCCGCATCGCGCGAGACGCCGATGATCCGCCCGGGGAGCTGGCGGCGGTACGCGTCGCGCGTGGCGAAGTAGGCCGCGTGCGGGCCGCCGTACCCGAGCGGCACGCCGAAGCGCTGCGTGTTCCCGACCGCGATGTCCGCCCCCCACGCGCCGGGAGGCGTCACCAGCGTGAGCGCGAGGAGATCGGCGGCGGCGGTCACCAGCGCCCCGGCCGCATGAGCCCGCTCGCAGAGCGCTCGATAGTCGCGCAGTACGCCGTCGGTGGACGGATACTGCACGAGCACACCGAACACGTCGTCCGTGATCTCGAGCGCTTCAGGCTCCTGCACGCGCACGGTGATCCCGCGCGCGTCGGCGCGCGTCCGCACCACATCGATGGTCTGCGGGTGACAATCGGCAGCCACGAGGAACGTCTCGCGCCCCTCGCGGCCGGCCACGCCGTAGCTCATCGACATGGCTTCCGCGGCGGCGGTGGCTTCGTCGAGCAGCGATGCGTTGGCGATCTCGAGCCCGGTGAGGTCCATCACCATCGTCTGGTACGTGAGCAGCGCCTCCAGACGTCCCTGCGCGATCTCCGCCTGATACGGCGTGTAGGCGGTGTACCATCCCGGATTCTCGAGCACGTTGCGCTGGATCACCGGCGGCGTGATGGTGCCCGAGTAGCCCATGCCGATGAACGCGCGCGAAGGCTTGTTGCGCCGCGCGAGCGCGCGCACGGCGGCCAGCGCGTCGGCTTCGCTCAGACCCGGGGGGAGCGCGAGCGCGCCGCGCATGCGGATGGTGGACGGAACGGCCGCGTCGATCAGCGCGTCGAGGCTGTCGTAGCCGAGCGCGGCGAGCATCTCGGCGATCGCGGCATCATCGGGTCCTACGTGACGGAATGCGAACGCGTCCGGCGGAAGCGCGGAAGCGGCAGGAGTGGCGCGAGTGGCGCCTTTCGCGGTGGCGGTCATCAGGTCCTCGAGCAGGACGCGCGGCGGTGGCGCGGCGCCCACGGTTCACGGCCGGTGGTGACGGGCGCCAGCGACATCGCGGCGCCGTAGGAAAGCTATCGTCCCCGCCAAGGTGATGTCAGGCGTGACGTCCAGGGGTGCGCATCCCCGGGTGGCGCACTATCGTTGTGTGACCGCCGCGGCGCCGCTCGCCGCTCCACCCCGCTCGATCCCCGCCCGCTCACGCTGCATGCTCACGGTCTCGCCCGAATCCGCTCCAACAGCCACGCCCGCCCCCACCACCGGCGCGCGCGCGCTGGTCCGCTGGTGCGTGCTCCGGAGCGAGCCCGCGACGGGCGCCGAGAACATGGCACTGGACGAGGCGCTCATGGCGTACTCGGCGCGCACAGGCAGCGGCGTGCTGCGCGTGTACGGGTGGGCGGAGCCCACGCTCTCGCTGGGGCGCCACCAGACGGCGCGGGGGCGCTACGATCTCGAGCGTGCCGCAGCGCTGGGCGTGCGCTTCGTCCGCCGCCCCACCGGCGGGCGCGCGGTGCTGCACCATCGCGAGATCACCTATGCGGTGGCGGCGCCGGTGGATGCGCTCGGCACGTTGAGCGAATCGTACCGGTGGATCAATCGTCTCCTTCTCGATGGTTTGGCGCGACTCGGGGTGGACGCACGCGAATCGCGCCAGGCGCTCGGATCGCGTGTGCGCGCACCGGGCGTGGTGCCGTGCTTTCAGGAGCCCGCCCCCGGAGAGATCGAATCCGGCGGGCACAAGCTCGTGGGGAGCGCGCAACTGCGCGAGGGAGGGAGCATGCTGCAGCACGGCTCCATTCTGGTGGACGACGACCAGGTCCTGGCCGCAGCCCTCGTGACCTCGCCCCGCGGTACGCCGCCTTCTCCGCCGCGCGCCGCCACGCTCCGCACGCTGCTCGGACGCGGGCCCACGATCGCGGAAACCACGGACGCGCTCACCACGGCGCTGCGCTACGCCGCGCCGCACCTGCCGATCGCCGAGCTCCATCCGGATGCCATGTTGCACGACGACGTGGCGCATCTCCGGAAGAAATTCGCCGACGACGACTGGACGTGGCGCCGGTGAACCGCCACTCCCCATCCGCGCCCGCGTGGGCCGGCTCCCCTGCTCGACGTTCCGCGTCGAGCCGCTCACTTCTCCGGTGTGCCACCATGCGTACTCTCCCGCTCTCTCTCGTCGTCCTGATCGCCGCCGTCGCCTGCCGCGGTTCGGAGCCTGCCGCGACCTCGCGCGACACGGGCGGAACGCTGGTGATCTCCACCGCGGCCGACGCGGACGTGCTGTTGCCGCCGCTGACGATCACGCTGCAGGGGGCGGAAATCACCGATCAGATCTTCGAGCGGCTGGCGCAGCCCGACTCCACGCTCAATACCATCGGCGACCGCGGCTACCAACCGGAGCTCGCCGACCGGTGGACGTGGGCAGCCGACTCGCTCTCCATCGCCTTCCACATCCGCCCCGATGCACGCTGGCACGACGGTGCGCCGGTCACCGCGCGCGACGTGCGCTTCACGTTCGAGCTGTACCGGAATCCACAGACCGCATCGCCCTCCGCGTCGCTCATCACCGACATCGACTCCGTAACGGTCGCCGACACGGCCACCGCCGTGTTCTGGTTCTCGCGCCGGTTCCCCGAGCAGTTCTTCGAGGCCACCTATCAGATGCGTATCCTTCCCGAGCATCTGATGCGCGACATCAAGCCCTCCGAGCTCGGCGCGTCGCAATTCGCGCGACATCCGATCGGGAGCGGCCCCTTCCGCTTCGCGCGCTGGGATCAGGGAACGGCCATCGAGCTGGTGGCCGACACCACGCGGACATCCGGACGGGCGCGTCTGAACCGCGTGATCTGGAGCGTCGCTCCCGACTACAACACGGCCGTCACGCGGCTCCTGGCGGGCGATGCCGACCTGCTCGAGCTCCTCTTCGCGCCGCAGATCGCCGAGGTGTCCAAGCATCCCGAGCTCAAGCTGGTGCGCTATCCCTCGCTGCAGTACGGGTTCCTGGCGTTCAACCTGCGCGATCCGGAGCACCCGTCGCGTCCCCATCCGCTGTTCGGCGACCGCGCGCTGCGCAGGGCGCTGGCCATGGCGGTGGACCGCCAGAGCGGCGTGCGCAACGTCTTCGACACGGTGGGACTGGTGGCACTGGGGCCGCAGGTGCGCGCCATCTTGGGCGCGGACACCGTGTTCGCGCAGATCCCGTACGATCCCGCCGCCGCGCGCGCGGCGCTGGACAGCCTGGGCTGGCGCGACGCGAATGGCGACGGCGTACGCGAGCGCGCAGGACGGCCGCTCCGCTTCAGCATCATCGTGCCGTCATCCAGCGGCGTCCGCCGGCAGTGGGCGGTGTTGCTGCAAGACATGATGAAGCAGGTGGGGGCGCAGGTGTCGGTGGAGGAGATGGAGTTCAATACGTTCGTGCAGCGGCAGCAGAGCGGACGCTTCGACGCGGTGCTCGGCGCGTGGATTCTCGACCCCAGCGAGTCCACCATCCGCCAGCAGTGGAGCGCCGCAGCATCACGCATGCGAGGGGGCGTCAACTACGGCTCCTACGAGAGTGCGGCCTTCGATGCGCTGGTGGACAGCGCGGCGCAGCAGATGGACCCCGAGCGCGCGCGCCCCTACTGGCGCCGTGCGTACGAGACGCTGATCGCCGACGCGCCGGCGGTGTTCCTCTACGAGATCGTGAACGTGGCCGGGATGCACGAGCGCATCCATCCCGTGGGCCTCCGCGCGGACGCGTGGTGGGCCAATCTCGCCGACTGGTACATCCCGGCGGCGGATCGCATTCCGCGCGACAACCTCCCGCTGTCGGCGTCGGCGCAGTAGCGCGCATGCGGCGGCTGATCGTTCGCCGTGCGCTCACCGGGGTCGTGATGGTCTTCGTCGTCGCGACCCTGGCGTTCGTCCTCCTGCACCTGGCCCCCGGCGATCCGCTGGCCGTCACGCTCGACCGCCCGTACGTCACCCCCGCCGTGCGCGCGGCGTGGCGACACACGTACGGACTCGATCGCCCGCTCGGCGCGCAGTACCTGCTCTATCTGCGCGACCTTGCGCGGGGCGACCTGGGATATTCGTTCTCGCTGCGCCGCCCCGTCGCGGCCGCGCTCGCCGTCGCGCTCCCCCGCACACTGCTGCTCATGTCGCTGGCGCTCGCCGTGAGCTTCGTGGGCGGCGTGGCCGTCGGGCTCTTCCAGGCGCGCCGCCACGGATCACCCGCCGATCACGCCGCGGGAGGCGTGATGCTCGCGTTCTACTCGGTGCCGGACTTCTGGCTGGCGATCATCATGATGCTCGTCTTCGCCTACTGGCTGCCGTTCTTCCCAACCTCCGGGATGGTGGATCCGGTGATCCATCCCTATCTGGGATTCTGGGGACGGATGCGCGATCTCGGCACGCACCTCGTTCTCCCCGTCGCCACGCTCGCGCTGCTCAGCGCGGCCGCCATCTCGCGCTTTCAGCGCGCGGCAGCGCTCGACGTGAGCCGGCAGGACTACGTGCGCACCGCGCGCGCGAAGGGCGTCCCGGAGCGCAGCGTGTTCCTGCGGCACATCCTGCGCAACGCGCTGCTCCCCGTCATCACGCTGCTCGGACTCGCCTTCCCCGCCCTGCTCGGCGGATCGGTGTTCGTGGAGCAGGTGTTCGCCTGGCCGGGAATGGGCTACCTGACCGTGAACGCGGTAGCCGCGCGCGACTATCCGCTCGTCACCGCCGTAGTGGTGGTGGGAAGCGCGCTCGTCGTGGTCGGCAACCTGCTTGCCGATCTGCTGTACGCGTGGGTGGACCCGCGCCTCCGGACGAGCTGACGTGCTGCTCGTACGATGGAGCATCGCTCTGCTCCTCGCGGCCGTGCCGGCGTACCTGGTGGGGCACGCGCCGCTTCCGCGCCGGTGGCGTGACGCGCCGGCCGGTGCCGCCATCGTGCGTTTCCGGAGCAACGCCGTGGCGCGCGTGGCGCTGCAGCTCCTCATTCTCGTGGTGGTCGTCACGGTCCTCGCATCCTGGCTCGCACCGTACGACCCCGCGGCGCAACCGGACATCGTCGCCCTGGCCGGGCGCCCGCCGTCGCTCGCGCACCCCTTCGGCACGGACAGCTACAGCCGCGATCTCCTCAGCCGCTGTCTGTACGGCGCGCGCGTGTCGCTGTCGGTGGCGGCGCTCGCCACGCTCCTCTCCGTGACGGTGGGGACGGTGTACGGCGCCATTGCCGGTTTCTACGGCGGACGGTTGGACGACGCGATGATGCGCGGCATCGACGTGGCGCTCTCGATTCCGCGCATCCTGCTGCTCATTGCCGTCGTCGCCCTCTGGGGACAGATCCGCCTCCCCTTCCTGATCGCGCTCATCGGCTTCACCGGATGGTTCGGCACCAGCCGCATCGTGCGCGCCGCCGTGCTCGCGCTGCGTGAGCGCGAGCTCGTAACCGCCGCGCGCGCGCTCGGCGCCTCCGACCGGCGCATCCTCTGGCGCCACGTGGCACCCAACGTCGCATCGCCCGTGATCGTCTCCGCCACACTCGGCCTGGGAAGCGTGATCGTGCTCGAGGCCGGGCTGTCGTACCTGGGGCTCGGCGTCCCCGAGCCGCTGGCCAGCTGGGGGAGCATCATCCGCGACGGCCGGGATCAGGTGGCGTCGCTCTGGTGGATCGCGCTCTTTCCGGGGTTGGCCATCATGGTCACGGTGATGGCGTTCAACATCGTGGGCGACGCCTTGCGCGACGCGTTGGACCCTGAGCAGGTTCTGCGGTGATGTCCCCGCCCTCCTCCCCACCCACCCAGCCGACACCACCGCCTGGCGCGCCGCTGCTCCGCGTGCGCGATCTGCGGACCACCTTCCGGACCGCCGCCGGCCTCGCGCTCGCCGTCGATGGCGTGTCGTTCGACATCGCGGCGCACGAAACGGTGGGGCTTGTGGGAGAGTCGGGGTGCGGCAAGTCGGTGACGTCGCTCTCCATCCTGCGGCTCATCCAGCCACCCGGGCGCATCGAAGCGGGGAGCGAGATCGCTTTCGAGGGACGCCACCTCTTGGCGCTCTCCGAGAGCGAGATGCGCGCCATTCGCGGCGATCGGATCGCGATGATCTTCCAGGAACCGATGACCGCGCTCAATCCGGTGTTCACCGTGGGCGACCAGATCGCCGAGGTGGCTCGCGTACACTCTGACGTCTCGCGCGCCGAGGCGTGGGAGCGTGCGGTCGAGATGCTGCGCGTCACCGGAATCCCCGATCCCGCGGCGCGCGCGCGGCAGTACCCGCATCAGCTTTCCGGTGGACAGCGGCAGCGGGTGATGATCGCGATGGCGCTCATGATGCGCCCCGCCCTCCTCATCGCCGACGAGCCCACCACGGCGCTCGACGTCACGATCCAGGCGCAGATCCTCGAGCTCCTGCGCGCGCTGCAGGATCAGGTCGGGATGTCGATCCTGCTCATCACGCACGACCTCGGCGTGATTGCCGAGACCGCGCAGCGCGTGCTCGTGATGTACGCCGGGCAGGTGGTGGAGGAGGCGCCGGTGCGCACGCTCTTCGCGGCAGCGCACCATCCATACACGGAAGGATTGATGCGCGCCATGCCGCGGCTGGGGGAGCGGCGCGAGCGGCTGGCGGTGATCCCCGGCACCGTCCCTCCACCCACGCGGTGGCCGTCCGGGTGCCGCTTTCACGACCGCTGCCCCTTCGCGTGGGAGCGGTGCGTCACCGAGCCGCCGCCGCTCTATCAAATTGGCGACGGGCACGTCTCCCGCTGCCATCTGGCGGACGAGCCGGCCCGCCGCACTACACCGCACGAGCCGTGGACGGAGAGCGGACGCGCCGGAGTGCCGGCGTGAGCGCCGCACCCGAGAAACGCGGCACCGCGACCATGCCGCCACGCGCGGCCGACGCTCCTGACGATGGCGCGGTGCGACCGGCGGCAGGCGCGCCACTGCTGGAGGTGCACGAGCTGCGGAAATGGTTTCCCGTGCGGCGCGGCCTTCTACGGCGCACCGTGGGACAGGTGCGGGCCGTGGACGGCGTCTCCTTCACTGTGTATGCCGGCGAAACGCTGGGGCTGGTGGGCGAATCGGGGTGCGGAAAGACGACCACCGGACGCGCGATCCTCCGTCTCATCGAGCCCACGTCCGGCACGGTGCGTTTCGACGGTGTGGACCTCCTCGCGCTTCCTCCCGCGGAATTGCGCGCGCTGCGGCGCCGGATGCAGATCGTCTTCCAGGACCCCTTCAGCTCGCTCAACCCGCGCATGACGGTGGGTGCGATCGTGCGCGAGGGACTCACGATTCATCGTCTCGCTCAGGGCGCGGCCGCCGATCAGCGCGTGCGCCAGTTGTTGGAGGAGGTGGGGCTGCGCCCGGAATACGCGTCGCGCTACCCGCACGAGTTCTCGGGCGGGCAGCGCCAACGCATCGGCATCGCGCGCGCACTCGCCGTGGAGCCCGCCTTCGTCGTCTGCGACGAGCCGGTGTCGGCGCTCGACGTGTCGGTGCAGGCGCAGGTGATCAACCTCCTGCGCGATCTGCAGCGCGCGCGCGGTCTGGCCTATCTGTTCATTGCCCACGATCTGTCCGTGGTGGAACACATCGCGGATCGCGTGGCGGTGATGTACCTTGGGCGGATCGTCGAGCTGGCGGCTGCGGCGGATCTCTATCGTGAACCGCTCATGCCGTACACGCAGGCGTTGCTCTCGGCCGTCCCCGTGCCGGATCCGGATGGACGGCGGAAGCGCATCGTGCTGGGGGGCGACGTGCCGTCACCGGCGAACGTTCCACCCGGCTGTCCCTTTCACCCGCGTTGCCAGCACCCCGCCAGGGATGCGGCGTGCACGCGCATCGTGCCGCCGCTGGAAGAGAAGGAGCCTGGACACCTGGTGGCGTGTATCAAGCAGCCGCCCACGTCCGTTTCGTGGGAGGCACAGCAGGAAGCGGGCGGCACCGCTCCGCCCCGCCGCTATCTCCCGCTCGCGCCGTCGACGCACGCGCACGACTGACCCCTAGCCCAACACCACCATGGCCACCGAGAAGCCGGTGTTCGAGCAACCCCAGTCCGCCACCGTGACGCGCGACGAGCCCCCTCCCGGGCTGGAGCGCTATACGCAGGACCGTTCCTTCTTCGGGCAGCCGGGGGGCCTCTCCACGCTGTTCTTCACGGAGATGTGGGAGCGGTTCTCGTACTACGGGATCCGCCCCCTGCTCGTGCTGTTCATGACGGCGGCGGTGGTGAACGGCGGGTTCGACTTCGAGCCGACCGTCGCGTCGGCCATCGTCGGCCTCTATGCATCGTCGGTCTACATCACGGCGCTTCCCGGCGGGTGGATCGCCGACCGGTGGCTTGGGCTCCAGCGCTCGATCTGGTGGGGTGGCGTGCTCATCGCGCTCGGCCACCTCTCGATCGCGCTGTCGGTGTTCATGCCGCGGAGCACGTTCTTCATCGGGCTCCTGCTCATCGTGCTCGGAACCGGACTGCTCAAGCCCAACGTGTCCGCCATTGTGGGCGAGTTGTACCCCGAAGGCGGCTCTCGACGCGACGCCGCGTTTTCCATCTTCTACATGGGAATCAACCTGGGTGCGTTCATCGCGCCGCTCATCACGAATGGCTTGGGTGAGAAGGTGGCGTGGCATCTCGGGTTCGGTGTGGCTGGCCTCGGGATGGTCATCGGGCTCATCGTCTTCCGGGTACGTGCGAAGCGCACGCTCGGGCCCATCGGCAAGCAGCCGTCCGGCGACGAGCGTTCGCAGCGTCGTGTTCGCAACATCTCGTTCGCCATTCTGATCGCCTTCGCACTGTTGGTTGTGCTCGCGGTGACGGGAGTGCTATCGGTCAATCCCGTGGCCATCGCCGAGCGGATGACGGCCGTGTACCTCGCGCTCGTGTTGCTCTATTTCGGGTATCTCTTCTTCTTCGCCGGCCTGACGACGAACGAGAAGAAACGGGTGGCGGTGATCGTCGTCCTGTTCGTCTTCGCGACGGTGTTCTGGTCCGCGTTCGAGCAGGCACCGACGTCGCTGAATCTCTTCTCCAGGGACTTCACCGATCGTGTGATCTTCGGATGGGAGATGCCCGCCGGCTGGATGCAGTCCGTCAATTCGTTCTTCGTCATCACGCTTGCTCCGGTGTTCGCGGCGTTGTGGCTGTGGCTGGGGCGCCGCGGGAAGGACCCGTCGAGCCCCGCGAAGTTCACCATCGGACTCGCCATGAACGGCATCGGGTTCGTGGTGATGCTGCTCGCCGCGCGCCACGCCATTGTGGGGCCTGGCCAGGCCGTGCGCGTATCGATGTTCTGGCTCATCGCCAGCTACTTCTTCCAGACGCTGGGTGAGCTCTCGTTGAGCCCGGTGGGGCTGAGCTCGATGACCAAGCTGGCCCCGAAGCGATTCGTGGGACAGATGATGGGTGTGTGGTTCCTCGCGTCGGCCGTCGGCAACCTGATCGCCGGACTGGTGGGCGGGCAGGTGGACCCGAACGACCTGCAGCAGATGCCGGAGCTGTTCCAGCGCACGGCGCTCTCGCTCTTCATCGGCGCGGTGGTGCTCGGCGCGCTCGTGATCCCGATCCGCCGGATGATGCGCGAGAGTCCGGAGACTATTCAGTAAGCACCTACGCGGTGCGGCGGACATCGCGCCGCTCGCGCCGTGCCCACGCGCACGACGCACACAACAGAGCGCCGCGACGGGCATGTCGCGGCGCTCTGTTGTGGTACGCTATCGCGGCGGGATCACGGCCACTCGAACATGCTGCGCGGCACCGAGCGCTCGCGGCTCCACGCCACATCGTTCGGCTCGTGCGTGGTGCGGAAGTGGACGTTCACCGCAGTGAGACGGATCTCCCACCCGGTGTGCGGCGTTCGGCTGAACGGATACGCGATGTCCAGCCGCCAGGTGCGCTGCGATCCGGGCGGGATCGCCACCCGGATCCCCACGCCGGCACCCACGCGCACCGGCGTCGTCACGCCGAGTGGAATGTCCCCCGCCCACAACCGCCCCGCGTCGACGAACGCCACCAGTCCCAGGTCCGCCTGATCCCACGGCGTGCCCGCGAGCCAGCGATCCTCGAGCCGCACCACCGCACGCCGTGCACCCGTCTCGCGTGATCCGTGATATCCGCGCACGCCCCCCACGCGGTCGCCCAGCGTGAGCTGGAATGGGATGCGCTCGCGCCAACCGGCGGCCCAGTCTCCCTCCATGATGAACCGGTTTCGTCCACCACCCTTGATGTAGTGCGTCGCGCTCCCAGACAGCAGGATGCCGTCCCACGTCAGATCGTCGAAGTTCCTGCGCGCTTCGGCCCGCACACGCGCGGTGGTGAGCCGCCGCGCGCCGCCAATGCCGGCGTACAGATCGGACGCGAACAGAATGTCATCGTCGCTCGTGCCGAGCAGCTCCATGCTTCGTCCCACCAGGCCGCTCACCTGGAACCCCACCGGCACATCCTGCACTGCGGTGAGCGCCTCGAGTCCCGCCATGCGCCGGAAGCGAATGTTGCGCAGTCCGAGCAGCACATTGAGGCGGGCGTTCTTCCGGTTCTCGAACCGTTGCAGCAGCGGCGTGAACTCCACACCCTCCGGCGGCGCCGGGGGCATCCCCGTCTCGTCGATCTCCCTGGAGAGCGAAAGCCCCAGGATCTGCTGCGCACCCGGGTGACCGAAGCGGACGAGCCCTCCCACGTTCACCAGCGCGCGGCGTGTGGAGAGCGGCACCGGCTCGCCGTTGTCGTACAGCGTGTACACTTCGTTCCGATCCTCGGCCGTGATGCGCCATCCGGTGCGCTGGAACTCGGTCAGGAACGGGCGGCTCAACTGCACGGCCCAGCTACTCGAGCCGAGATCGCGCCGGTAGCCGAGGACATCCATGGTGAGCGGACGCCCGAGAAACTGGTAGTCGATCACGCGCACGCCGTACGTGTCGCGCACCACGCCGTCGCGCCACTCGGCGGCAGCGTACATCCCGCTCCCCATCACGTTGCCATCTCCCAACTGCAACTGATCGAGGAACGGGCTCTCCGGTGACGTGGACGCGCGCGCCACCGGCGTCAGCTCGTCACGCGTGACCACGACCAGGACGACCCCGCCCGCACCGTCGGAGCGAGCGCGCACCTCCGCGGATGCGATGAACGGCTGGATGCGCAGCGCGCGTTCCGATTCCTCGCGCCGCCGCTCCGTGCACGCGTCTCCCTCGTGCAGCACCAGGAATCCGCGCACCACCTCCGGGCGTGTCGTGCTGTGCAACGCGGCCGCCCAGCGGATCGGCGCCTCCCACCACCGATTGAGCGCGCCGTTGTACGGAGGGAGCGTGGTGATCTCGATCGCTCGGATGCGCTGCCCCTCACATCGCACGAAGTCGGTGGCCTGCGCCCGCGCGCGCCCCGCGACGAAGAGGGAGAGGACCGCACCGGCCCACACCCAGAGCGCCCCGCGGCGCGCGCGGCACGACACCGGCGGCGGTGCCTGGCTCACGAACGCTCCGCGGGCGATTCGCTCGCCTCCGTACTTCCGAGTGACACCATTCGAGCGACCTGCCTGCGAGTGATGGGTGTGCCGCCGGTGGGACAGCCGATGGTAGAGCAAGGGATGGACCGCCTGACGCCGGCGCCAAGGAGGGCGCCGCGAGTGGTGACGCGACGACGTCAGCGGCGCATGCGGCGCTTGAGCTCCTCGAGCTGGCGCTCAGCGGCGGCATCACGTGCCGCCTGATCGATCACGTGCCGGAGCGCGGCGTCCGCGTCGTCCGGCTCCTCCTCCGCCGGCCGTCGTGCCGCACCTGGCGCCGTACCCAGCGCGCCATCGAGCGGCAGTCCGAGCGACGCCGCCTTGAGCTGCGCCGTCATCTCCTCCACCTCGCGCCCGGCCAGCGCGAGCTCCGCATCCTGCACTTCCAACTTGCGCTCCAGCACGCGGACGCGCTCTTCGTGCCGCTCGGCGAAGCGCTGCGCCACCTGCACCGTTTCGTCGTCCCCGATGCCGGCGGCCAGGGCGCCGCGCCGACGCGCGGTTTCCAGTTCCTTTCGCTCCGCCGCGAGCTGCGAGCGCGTCGCCTCTGCGGCGGTGCGCATCTCGGCCACCGCCATTCTTGCGTGCACCAGGGAGTCGCGCATGAGCGCCACCACCGCACGCCCCTCAGCCGGGGACGTCACGCCCGCGAGCGCGTCACGGATGGCCTGCTTCAGCCCATCGAACACGATGGTCCGGCCCCCCGGTGTGCCGGCGTCAGGACTTGCGCGGCGTGCGGGCGTAAAACCCGCTCAGGATGCGCTCCACGTCGCGCGACGAGCACCGCGGGCAGCTCGCATGCTGTGGGTCGTGGTCGTCCATCCGCTCGCGAAGAACGAACGCCTGTTTGCACGCGCGGCAGTAGTATTCGTACGTGGGCATATCGGGCCTCGCCAGCAGTAGCGCAATGTCGTACGATACTGGGCGTTCACGCCGCCGCGCAAGCGCGATGCGCACCCGAATCCGCGTCCACTGGCGGGCACCCTGGGGCCATGGCGCACCATGCGGTGCGCGGCGCGCGACCATCGCTTCCGAGCCGGCGCGCGGCGCCCTTCGCGAACCCAACCGTGACTGCAGAGCACACCCGGACACCGATCATCGGCATCACCGCGCTCCTCGATCGGAGCGGCTCCGCGCCGCGCGTGCGCGCGAGCGAAGCGTACGTGCGCGCCACCGAGCGTGCGGGCGGCCTCCCGCTACTCGTGCCGCCACTGGAGCACGCCGCCCCGGCGCGCCGGCTCGTCGAGGAGCTCGATGCCGTACTGCTCACCGGGGGCGAGGACGTGGATCCGGCGCGCTACGGCGCGGCGCCCCACCCCGCCACCGAGCCGCCATGCGCGCTCCGCGACGACACCGAGATCGCGCTCGTGCAGCATGCGCGCGCGTTGCGACGGCCCGTGCTCGCCATCTGTCGCGGGATCCAGGTGCTCAACATCGCGCTCGCGGGGACGCTCGTGCAGGACCTTCCCAGTGAGCGGCCGAGCGACATCGCGCACACCGGCACGCCGCGCGCGGAACGATCGCACGCGGTGCGCGTGGCGCCCGGCTCGCGCCTGGCGGCCGCGCTCGCGCTCCCCGCAGGCGGGGAGATCCGCGTCAACTCCGCGCACCACCAGGCAGTGGATCGTCCCGCTGCGGGGCTTCGCGCCACCGCGTGGGCGCCGGACGGCGTGATCGAGGGGGTGGAGTGGGACGGCGACGACTGGTGGGCGATCGGCGTGCAGTGGCACCCCGAGGATCTCACCCGTACGCACGAAGGATGGGACCGCGCGCTCTTCGATGCCTTCGTCGCCGCGGCGCGCGCTGCACACGCGGCGCGCCGATAGCGGGACACCATGTTGCCGCGCGGCGGCGGCGACGCGTCGCCCGGCGCTCGATCTCGTGACGGCGCCCGCCGCGCGGCGCGCTAGGATGGCAGCCGGTAGCGCATGACGTCGCGCACCTGACGCATGAGCCGGTCGGGGGTGTGGTGATGGGGGAAGAGGAGCGTGTCGCTCACCCGGTTCAGTGCGATCCGTAGCGCGGCAAAGCGCTCGGCGGCAGCCAGAAAGAGCGACGCCATGCCGTGCTCGCGCGCCAGCGTGTGCTCCGCCGCGAGCTGATAGCCACGGCGCCCGAGATCCTCGTAGTAGCCCAGGTCCGGCCCGCCGCGGCGCCACGAGCGGTACTCGATGTGATCGGGAAAGAGACCGCTCAACCAGAGCGCGTAGTTGCCGAGATGGGCGCGCACGAGGAATGTGCGCCGCGCGTCGGGGCCATCCACGTCATCCAGCAACGCCGCCAACGTGGCGTATTGCTCGTCATCGTGCGGCGCAATCTGGTGCGCGCGGTCGCGCATGCCGAAGTGGAGAAGCAGCGAGGCCACGTAGTCGCACAGCACGCGGTCATCCTCTCCGGCCTGCCGCATGGCGTGGCGCACCACCACGTAGCAGAAGAGCGGCAAGGATGACCGCGCGCCGAGGGGGGCCCCGACGAGCGCCGTGAGCAGCCGCGGATCGTCGAGCAGCGCGTCGATCCCCTCGTCGCGCAGACGTTCTTCCGCCGCTTCCAGCTCGGCGGCGGAGCCTCGGGCAATCAGGCGCAGAGCAAGCTGCGCATCGTCGCGTTCCAGTGACGCGCGAACGTTCGCCAGAATCATCGCTCCCTCCGTCGTCCCGTGTTTCGGATGCGAGGATCATCCCGCGCTGTGCTCGTCCGCGCCGCTGGCATCGTCCACCCGCTGCGTCCGTCGCGGGAAGGCCTCATCGCACCACGCTTGTAGTACACCGCCTATGCGACGGACGTGCCGCGGCGCTTCTTCATATCGACGACGCAATCCCGAGCGCGTCATGCGCAGCGCGTCACGCGGAGCGCGTCCTGCGCGCACGCCGCGCATGCTGGCACTCCCCCGCGCGGAGTGCTGATTGCCTTTCGCATCCGAGCGGCCCATCTTGCCGGTCCAGCCCCTCCGGACGCAGGCGCGCACCGCATGGCGGTCGCTGCGCCGCGGCCGGGGAACAGAAGCCCGCCCTTACCGGTATGTACGGACAGCATGCTCATCATCGGCATTCCCACGTTCAACGAAGCCCCCACCGTGGGGCTCGTGCTCTGGCGCATCCGGAAGGTGTTCGAGGAGTACGGGCGCGAGTACGAGCTGCTCGTGCTCGACGACGGCTCCTCGGATGACACCACCGAACGGCTCCGCCCGTACACGGACGTGCTTCCGCTCACGCTCATCCGGCACGACGAGCGGCGTGGCTACGCGGCGTCGATCGAGCGGCTGCTGCGTGAGGCCGCCGCGCGCACGCGGTATCCGCGGCGCGATGCGCTCATCACCATGCAGGCGGACTTCACCGACCCACCCGAGCAGATCCCCGACCTGGCCAAGCGCTTCGAGGGGGGAGCGGACGTGGTGGTCGGTGAGCGCCGCACGGCGGGGCGGAACGCGCCGGACGCGGTGCGCCGGTTGCACCGCGTGGCGCCGTGGCTGCTCCGGCCGTTCGTGCGCGTGGATCGCGTGAGCGATCTGGTGGGCGGATTCCGCCTCATGCGCATGGCCGTCGTGCGCGATCTGCTGCGCCAGGCGGGGGACGCACCGCTGCTCCACTGGAACGGCTCCGCCGCCAACGCGGAGCTCCTGCTGCGCGCGGTACCGCACAGCCGCCGCATCGAGACTGTGGAGCTGGAGCCGCGCTACGACCTGCGCGAGCGCCCGTCGCGCGTGCGCACCTTCGCGAGCGCGCTCGACCTCTACCGGTTCGGTCGCGCCGCGCGCGCGGGACGCATCGTCGCCACCGCCGCGCCGCCATCGTGATGCCCCCCGCACGGCGCCGTCTCGCCATCCTCGCCGCGATCGCGCTCTCGGGCGCGCCGGCAGCGCGCGCGCAGTCGCCGGCCGACGCGCTGCCGGAGCGCACCGCGCCCGCGCCCTTCGGCGTGGGGGAACGGCTGCTCTACGAGGTGCGCTTCGGCCCGATCCGGGTCGGCGATGGCCGGCTGGAGATCACCGAGCTCGACTCCATCCGCACCCGCCCCGCCTGGCACGCCATCTTCACAGTGAAAGGAGGCACGCTCGGCTTCCACGTGAACGATCGGTACGAGACGTGGATCGACACCACCGCGCTCAACTCGCTCCGCTTCGTGATGGATCTGGACGAGGGACGGTACGACCGCGAGCGCGATTATCAGGTCTTTCCCGAGAAGGCCGTGTTCACCGAGGGGGGCGGCCCCGAGCGCCCCAGTGTGTCGGACCCACTCGATGAGATCTCGTTCCTGTACTACGTCCGCACCCTGCCGCTCGAGGTGGGCAAGACGTACCGCGTGAACCGGTACTTCAAGCCGGATCGGAATCCGGTGATCATTCGTGTGCTCCGGAAGGAACGCGTGCGCGTGCCGGCCGGCACCTTCGACGCCATCGTGGTGCAGCCGGTGTTCAAGACGAGCGGCATCTTCTCGGAAGATGGCGAGGCGCAGGTCTGGTTCACGGACGATGACCGCCGTATGCTGGTGCAGATGAAATCGAAGCTCAAGTTCGGCTCCCTCAATCTGTACCTCACATCGTACCGCACCAGGACGACCTCCGACCAGGAACCGTGAGCACGGACGAGGCGGACCTCTCCGCCGTCCGCACGGTGCCGATCGCACGCCGCCCGAACAAGGTGCGCGCGGAGGAGTTCGCGTCTCCGCCGCCGCCGTCCACGCCCGCGGCGCCGCGCTCCTTCGCCGCGTTTCTCGACGCGCTCCCCGACGTGCTCGTCGCGCGCGACTTCCGCCGCGTGGTGGACGCGATCGTGGACGCCGCGGGGGAGCGCGCGGTGGTGGCGATGATCGGCGGGCACGTGATCAAGACGGGACTCGCCCCCGTCTTGCTGGATCTCGCGCGGCGCGGCGTGCTCACCCACGTCGCGATGAACGGCTCGGCCGCCATCCACGACTACGAGATCGCGCGATGGGGAGGGACCTCCGAGGACGTGGCCGGCGGACTCCGCGACGGCACCTTCGGCATGGCGGAGGAAACGGGGCACGGCATGAACGAAGCGTTCGTGCGCGGTGCGCGCGCCGGCTGGGGGATGGGAGAATCACTCACCCGCGCACTCGACGCGGACACCGCGCTCGCGCATCCCGAGCTGTCGTTGCTCGTCGGGCTCCCGCCGCTCGGCTGCGCCGTCACCGTCCACGCCGCCATCGGCGCCGAGATCATCCATCAGCACCCCGCCGCCGACGGCGCGGCGCTCGGTGCCACCAGTCACCGCGACTTTCGCCGTCTCGCCGCACACCTCCCTGCCCTGCACGACGGCGGCGTCGTGCTCAATCTGGGGAGCGCCGTCATCCTGCCGGAAGTCTTTCTCAAGGCGCTCACCATCGCGCGGAATCTGCACGCAGGAACGCCCACGCACTTCGTGACCTGCGACATGGACATGGTGCGGCACTACCGCCCGCGCATGAACGTGGTGCAGCGACCCACGCTGCACGGAGGTGCGGGCTACGAGATCACCGGCCATCACGAGCTGATGGTGCCGCTGCTCGCGTGGGCGGTGGCGGAGCGGCTGGATGCGCGCGGGCGCGACGGCACGGTACGGGAATAGAGGACGCGACGGAGGCGAGAGCGATCGGATGGGAGCGCCGCAGGAGGTCGTCGCGGCGTCGCGCGCGGCGCGTGGTGCGGCAATCGTGCGATCACCGCATGCGGCGCGTCACGCGGACGTCGCGTGCGTCTCGCGTGGCGCGCCTCGCAGGGCGGCTTACGCCCGCCAGCCCCCCCAGCGCTCGCGCAGACGCGCCGCGGTGTCCGGGCTCACCAGCTTGATCACGAAGTACACGATGAGCCCCACGATGAGGATCTTGACGGCGACGATGAGCAGCCAGATGGCGAACGCCACCAGTCCGCCCATGATGCCGAACACGAACTTCAACGCGAAAATCCCCAGCAACGTCAGGGCGCCGACGGCAAAGATGGTCCGCAGCATGGTCATGGTCTCCGATGAATTGCTGTCCACCCTACGTCAGGGCGCCGCGGCGGGTTTCATCGCGGCGCCAGCCCGCCGCAGCACGTGAACCGGCCAGACTCCGCTCCGCAACGCCAGCCGCCGCGCGACCGCCCAGCCGCCCCGCGACGGACCAGCGGTAAACCGGCGAGCGCCGTACCTCGCACCGCCGGCACGCACCGAAGGCACTCGTCCCGCGAGCTCGGCGCCGACGTGGTGGTGATCGGCGGCGGGCTGGTAGGACTCGTCACTACACTGGCGCTCGCTCGTCGCGGTGTCCAGGTGCTTCTCGTTGCCAGCAGCGAGCCGGGCGCCGCGTCCACCGCGGCGGCTGGCATGCTGGCTCCGGGTGTGGAGCACGGCTCGGCCGTCCCCGAACCGCCAACCGGCAGCGCGGCCGCTGCTGGAGCCGCCGGCGCCACCGTCCCGGCCGGCAATGCCACCGACCGCTTTGCCGTCGCCGCACGCGATTTCTACCTGCCCTTCCTGGCGCAACTCGAGTCGGACACGGGTGAGCGCGTGCACCTCGACCGCGGCGGAATCCTGGACGTCGCGCTCGAGGCAGCGAGCGCCGACGCGCTCCGCAGCCGCGCCGGGAGCGGCGAGTGGCTGGACCCGGCCGCGCTGCGCACGCTGGAACCCGCCCTGGCGCATGCGCATGGTGCCCTGCTCCATCACCACGATGGCTACGTCGACAACGTCCATCTCGTGCGCGTGCTCGCGGAACACGCAGCGCACCACGAGCACGTGCGGGTCGTCGCGGCGCGCGCCACCGCGCTGGAGTGGTCCGGAGAACATCCCGTGGTCCGGGCGGAGGGCGTCACAGCGCGTGGGGAGACGGTCGTCCTGGCCGCCGGCGCATGGTCCGGGGCGCTGCCCGGGCTTCCACGTGCGCTTCCGGTGCGCCCGGTGCGCGGGCAGCTCCTGGCGCTCGCCGCGGCACCGCTCCGCCACGTGACGTACGGACCGAGCTCCTACGCCGTTCCCCGCGGGGCAACCACGGTGGTCGGGTCCACCATGGAATCGGTCGGGTTCGACGCGACCGTGACGCAGACGGCCACCACCGCGATCCGCACGCGCACCGAGGCGCTGTGTCCCGCGCTCGGCGACGCCCGGGTGTGCGACCGCTGGGCCGGGCTCCGCCCCGTCACCCCGGACCTGCTCCCGATCCTCGGCCGCGACCCGGACAACCCTCGTCTGGTGTACGCCTGCGGCCACTCGCGCAACGGAATCCTCCTCGGACCCCTGAGCGCCGAGTGCGTGGCGGCAGTGGTGGCGAACGAAACGCCGCCGCAACCGCTGCATCCCTTTCGCATCGATAGGTTCTTGCAGGAACCGGCGAATAGTAACCAGCGTAAGTAATTGAACAGGTTACTGCGCCTACCCGGAGGAATCGCCCCTGGGTAGCTTATGCACGGGGCACGGATCCCGCGCCGCACGCGGGCCGCTGCACGTGCGCGCCCCGAGAGCACTCCACCCATCTCGCGCCAGGAGTCCATGGGGGACACGACCCTCTATCAGATCATGGGACGCAGGAGCGCCGCGCCCCTTCCGGATCGCAAGCCGCCCTGGCTCAAGGTGCGTGCGCCGGGCGGGGAGAACTACAGCCGCCTCCGGCACATCATGCGTGAGCTCCGCCTCCACACCGTGTGCGAGGAAGCGCACTGCCCCAACGTGGGCGAGTGCTGGGAGCACGGAACCGCCACCTTCATGATCCTGGGCGATGTCTGCACGCGGAACTGCGCCTACTGCGCCGTGGCGCACGGCCGCCCGCCCGCGTACGACATCGAGGAGCCCGAGCGCGTGGCCAGCGCCGTAGCGGAGATGCGGCTTCGCCACGCGGTCATCACCTCCGTGGACCGCGACGACCTTCCGGACTTCGGCGCGTACATCTTTGCCGAGACGATCCGGCAGATCCACGCGCGCCTCCCTGGATGCTCCGTCGAGGTGCTCGTCCCCGATTTCCAGGGGAACGAGGAGAGCATTCGCACCGTGCTCGACGCGGCGCCGGAGATCTACAACCACAACACCGAGACCGTGCCGCGTCTGTACCGCCGCGCGCGCCCGGGTGGGCGCTACGAGCGCGTCATGAAGATCTTCCGCTTCGTCAAGCAGACCGCGCCCGAGATCCCCACCAAGACGGGAATCATCCTCGGCATGGGAGAGACCATCGAGGAAGTCGTGCAGACCATGCGCGAGCTGCGCGAGGTGGACGTGGACATCCTCACCCTGGGACAGTACCTCCGCCCATCGGCCGATCACATCCCGCTGGACCGGTATTACACCCCCGACGAGTTCCGCCGGCTGCGCGACATCGGCCTCTCGCTCGGCTTCCGGCACGTGGAATCGGGACCGCTCGTGCGCTCGAGCTATCACGCCTGGGAGCAGGTTCAGGCGGCGGGCGTATGAGCGCGCGCGGAGGTCGGGCAGGAGGAAGCGCGCGCGCGGCACGAAAGCGCGCCAACGCGCGCGAGCGGGAGAACGGCGCCAACGGTGCCGGCACCGCGGCGGGCGTCGCGTCGCCTCCCGACGTATCGCATCGCGAGCTGCTGCGCTCCATGCTGCTGCAGCGACGCTTCGAGGAGCGCGCCGCCGAGGCGTACGCCATGGGGTACATCGGCGGATTCTGTCACCTGTACATCGGACAGGAAGCGGTGGGCACCGGCGCGATCTCGGTGCTTCGCGATGATGATTACGTCATCGCCAGCTATCGCGATCACGGCCAGGCGCTCGCCCGCGGCGTACCACCGCGCGCGATCATGGCGGAGTTGTTCGGCCGCGTGGACGGCGTGGCGCACGGCAAGGGCGGCTCGATGCACATCTTCGACCGCGAGCGGAATTTCCTCGGCGGGCACGGTATCGTGGGCGGGCACATCCCGCTCGCCACGGGCGTGGGCTTCGCCATCAAGTATCGCGGCGGCGATCAGGTCTGTCTCTGCTTCTTCGGCGAGGCGGCCGTGAACGGCGGCGCCTTCCACGAAGCGCTGAACATGGCCGCGCTCTGGAAGCTTCCCGTCATCTACGTCATCGAGAACAATCGCTACGGCATGGGTACCGCGCTCGAGCGCGCGTCGGCCATCAACGACATTGCCGAGCGCGCCTGCTCCTACGACATGCCCAACGAGGTGGTGGACGGACAGGATGTGCTGGCCGTGCGCGAGGCGGTGGCGCGCGCCGTTCACCGAGCGCGCGCGGAGCACATCCCCACCCTCATCGAAGCGCGCACCTACCGCTTCATGGGACACTCCATGTCCGATGCGGTGAGCGGCACCTATCGCACCAAGGAGGAATTGGAGGAGCACATGAAGCGCGACCCGATCCTCGTTCTGCGCGGCGTCATGGAAAAAGCCGGCGAATGGTCCGACGAGGAGATGGACGCGCTCGACCAGGAGGTGCGCGCGATCGTGGAAGACGCATGGCAGTTCGCCGAGAAGAGTGCGGAGCCGCCCCTGGAGCTGCTCACGGCCGATGTGCTCGTGGACAGCACGAGCGACGCGGCTCCGTCCCCGTCACCGGTCACCGGAGACTGACGTGGCCGTCGTCACCTACCGCGATGCGTTGAACCAGGCGCTGCGTGAGGAGATGCAGCGCGACGACCGCGTCTTCCTCATGGGCGAGGAAGTCGGCGTCTACCAGGGCGCGTACAAGGTGTCCAAGGGGTTGCTGCAGGAGTTCGGGGAGATGCGCGTGGTCGACACGCCCATCACCGAGCTCGGCTTCGCCGGCGTGGGCGTGGGTGCGGCCATGGTGGGGCTCCGCCCGATCATCGAGTTCATGACGTGGAACTTCGCCCTCCTCGCGCTCGATCAGGTGGTCAATTCGGCGGCCAAGATGCTCTACATGTCGGGGGGGCAGTACAATATCCCGATCGTCTTTCGCGGCCCGAACGGCGCGGCGCTCCAGCTCTCCGCGCAGCACTCGCAGGCGTGGGAGTCGTGGCTGGCGCACATCCCCGGGCTCAAGGTCGTAGCGCCGGGCACGCCGTACGATGCCAAGGGGCTGCTCAAGTCGGCCGTGCGCGACGACAATCCGGTGATCGTGCTCGAGGGGGAGATGCTCTACAACACCAAGGGCGAGATCCCCGCCGACGAGTACGTCGTCCCCATAGGACAAGCCGACATCAAGCGCGAAGGGGGAGACGTCACGATCATCACGTGGGGCAAGATGGTGCTCGCGGCCATGCAGGCCGCCGATCAGCTCGCCAAGGAGAACATCGCGGCGGAGGTGGTGGACCTGCGGACGCTGCGCCCGATGGACGTGCAGACGGTGCTCTCGTCCGTGGCCAAGACGAACCGCGCGGTGGTACTGGAGGAAGGGTGGGAAGTGGCCGGGTTCGGCGCGCAGGTGGTGGACTACGTGCAGCGCTTCGCCTTCGACGAGCTGGATGCGCCCGTGCTGCGCGTCCACCAGGCGGATGCGCCCATGCCCTACGCCAAGAACCTCGAGCGCGCCGCCAAGCCGGACGCGCAGCGCACGGTGGCGGCAGTCAAGCAGGTACTCTACGTCGACTAGCGCCGCGCGCCGGTCGATCGGCGCGCGCGATCTTCGTCTCCCGGGAGTGATGGCATGGCGATCAAGGTGGTGATGGAGGCGCTCTCGCCCACCATGGAAGAGGGGCGCCTCGTGAAGTGGCACAAGCAGGAAGGAGACGAGGTCGCCAAGGGCGATGTGCTCGCCGAGGTCGAGACCGACAAGGCGATCATGGAGCTTGTGGCGCGCGGCAGCGGTGTGCTGCGCAAGCAGCTGCTCCCCGAGGGAGGGACGACGGCGGTGGGGACGCCCGTGGCGGTGATCGCCGCGCGCGACGAGAACATCGACGCGCTGCTCTCCGACGTCCAGGGCGCTGCGGCGCCGCCATCCCAAGTCGTGGCCGAGACGCGCGAAGAGGCGGGAGCGAACGCCATCCCCGAAACGCCGCCGCAGTCGCAGGGGGAAGCCTCCACACCGCCGCAGCAGAAGACGCCCTCTCGCGCTGCAGCACCGCCCTCGGGCGCACCGCCACGCTCTCCAGAGCCTTCGCGCGGCGCGCCGCAGGCACCATCACCCGCGGAGCGCGGCGGAGGCAACGGCGGCGGGCGGCTCCGCTCCTCCCCGCTCGCGCGCCGGCTGGCCTCCGAGCAGGGGCTGGACCTGGCCCGCGTGTCGGGGAGTGGACCCGGCGGACGCATCGTGAAGCGCGACATCCAAGCGGCGCTCGAGTCCGGCGTCGCCGCCGCGCCCGCGCGGCGCGCACCGGCCGCCCCGGCTGCGGGCGGCCCCGAGTTCGAGGACATCCCGCTCACACAGATTCGCAAGACGATCGCGCGCCGGTTGGCCGAATCGATCGGCCCGATCCCCACGTTCTATCTCACCGCCGAGTTCGACGTGGAGCGCATGGCCGAGATGCGTGCCGCCATGGTCGAGCTGGGAGATGAATACCGCGTCTCCGTGAACGACATCCTGCTCAAGGCGGTGGCCACGGCGCTCGCCCGGCATCCCGAGGTGAACGCGCACTGGCTGGGCGATCGCATCCGCCAGCATCACCGCGTGCACGTCGGGATGGCGGTGGCCATTCCGCAAGGGCTCATCACGCCGGTGATCTTCGATGCGGACCGGAAGGGACTGCTCGAGATCTCCGCGGAGGCGCGCGCGCTCGCCGCCCGCGCGCGCGAGCGCAAGCTCACGCCGGAGGAATACACCGGCGCCACATTTTCCGTGTCGAACCTCGGCATGCTCCAGATCGAGCAGTTCACGGCCATCATCAATCCACCCGAGGTGGGGATCCTGGCGGTCGGCGCGATGGAGCCCACGCCCATCGTCGCGGCGGACGGCTCAGTGGCAGTGCGGCGACGCCTGCGTGTGACGATGAGCTGCGACCACCGCGCCGTGGACGGCGCCACCGGCGCGCGCTTTCTCCAGACGCTGCGGCGCATGATCGAGAATCCGCTCCTGCTGGTGTCCTGACATACCGGACCGAACATCGACTCTCACCACCCGAACCTGACATGGCTACGTACGACGTGATCTTCCTCGGCGGTGGACCCGCCGGCTACGTGGGCGCCATCCGCTGCGCGCAGCTCGGTCTCTCCACTGCGGTGGTGGAGCGTGAAGGACTGGGCGGCACCTGCGTGCTCTGGGGGTGCATTCCGGCCAAGGCGCTGCTGGAATCGGCCGCGCTCGCGCAGCGCATCCGTCACGCCGCCGACTTCGGTGTCACCACCGGCGAGGTGACCACCGACTACGGCGTGGCGATGAAGCGCTCGCGCGCCGTGAGCCAGCAGAACTCCAAGGGCGTGGAGTTCCTCTTCAAGAAGCACAAGATCACCTACATCAAGGGGACCGGCACGCTCGCGGGCGGAAAGAAGGTTTCCGTGGCCACCGCCGCCGGCGCGACCGAGACGCACGACGCACGCAAGGGCGTGGTCGTGTCCACCGGCTCGCGCGTGCGCGGCCTTCCGCAGGTGGGGCTGGAGATCGACAAGCGCACGGTCATCTCATCGGATGAAGCGTTGGTGCTCGAGAAGGCGCCGTCGTCCATGGCCATCGTGGGCGCGGGCGCGGTGGGGTGCGAGTTCGCCGATGTCTTCAATGCGTTCGGCACGTCCGTCACGCTCATCGAGGTACTCCCCACCATCCTCCCGCTCGAGGATGCCGAGGTCGCCGCGGAGCTCACGCGCAGCTTCAAGAAGCGGAAGATCGACGTGCTCACCGGCGCCAGAATTCAGAGCGCCAAGGTGAAGAAGAACGGCGTGACGCTCGGACTCACAGCGGGGAACGAGAAGAAGGAGCTGCAGGTGGACGTCGTTCTCGTCGCCGCAGGGCGCGCACCGAACGTGGAGGGGATCGGGCTGGAGAAGGCCGGCGTGCAGCTCACCGAGCGCGGGTTCATCAAGGTGGACGAGCGCCTGCAGACGAGCGCGCCAGGCATCTACGCCATCGGCGACGTGGCCGGCCCACCGATGCTCGCGCACAAGGGCTCGCGCGAGGGCGTCGTGCTCGCCGAGCACCTTGCCGGACAGTCGCACGTGCATCCGGTGAACTACGGGAACATTCCCAATGCCACGTACTGCCATCCGGAAGTGGCGTCCATCGGGCTCACCGAGCAGCAGTGCAAGGAGAAGAAGCTCGAGTACAAGGTGGGGAAGTTCCCCTTCTCCGCCAACGGACGCGCACGCACCGCGGGCGAAACCGAGGGATTCGTCAAGATCATTCGCGACACCAAGTACGGCGAGATCCTCGGCGCGCACATCATCGGGCCGCACGCCACCGAGCTGATCCACGAGCTGGCGGTCGCGCGGGAGAACGAGTTCACCGTGGAAGAGGTAGACCTCGCTATCCACGCGCACCCCACGCTGGCCGAGGCGGTGGCCGAAGCCACGCTGGATTCACTCGGCCGCGTGCTGCACATCTGAGGGATGGAGACGGCATCGGTCGTGGCCGACACCACGCTCCCACACGCGGCCGGGCCTCCAGAGTTGTGGACGTGGGCGCTCGGTGTGCGTCCGTACGCCGAGGTGCTCGAGCTGCAGCGGCAGGTGGCGCGGGCGCGCATTGCGGGAGAGATCGCGCAGGACATGCTCCTTCTCGTGGAGCACAGCCCCGTCGTCACCCTCGGCCGCACCGCCAAGCCGGAGCACCTGCTGCTCTCCGCAGATGCGCTGGCCGCGCGCGGGATCGAGCTGTTCGAGGTGGAGCGCGGCGGCGACGTCACGTACCACGGGCCCGGCCAGCTCGTGGGCTATCCCATCATCGATCTCAAGCGACACCGGCAGGACCTGCACTGGTACCTGCGCCAGGTGGAGGAAGTGCTCATTCGCGCACTTGCGCGGTGGGACATCCGCGCCGAGCGGAATCCGGGTCTCACCGGCGTGTGGACGCAAGACCGCAAGATCGCCTCGATCGGCATTCACGCGCGTGACTGGGTCACCTGGCACGGCTTCGCGCTCAACGTCACCACCGAGCCCGCGGCGTTCGATGTGATCGTCCCGTGCGGCATCGCGGGGGTGGAGATGACCTCGATGGCGCGAGAGGCGGGGCGCCCGGTGGCAATCTGGGAGGTCACCGTCGCCGTCCGCCAGGCCTTTGCCGATGTGTTCGGGCTCATAGCGGTGGAGTACAGCGAGAGCGGAGTGAACCGCATGGCGCTGGCCTCTTGTTCGCTACGAAGCGCTCCCACACCTTAGACCTATCCCCCAGCTGCGGAACATAGAGCCGGACGCCCGGCCACTCGTCGAGAGCCTCCGCGAATCCTTCACGTTGGAGGACCTGCCCTACGTGGTGTACGTGCGCGCCTCCGTCGACGCCGGGCTTGCGGACGCGGCTGCCGGCCGCACCAGAGACCACGAGGATGCCATGGCCAGGGTGCGCGCGCGCATCCAACGCGCGTCCGGAGTGCGTGTAACGCTTGGCCGCTCGCCCCTCCGTTGGACCGAGCACGCGTCGGGAACTCGCCGCGATTGCGGAGTACGTCAGTGTCGCGTCGTCCGCCTACTCCGAGCAGGAGATTGCGCACCGCGTGCGGCCACTCGACTAGGCCCTGTGTGACAGGGCTGGTGTAGGGATGGCAGCGCTCGACTTGGTGTAGTGTAGCCGACGTTGAACATACCGCACCAACACGAACTGAGCGATGCCGAATGGGAACGCATCGCCCCCTGCCGCCGCTCGAGACGATCGGTACCCATTCCCAGGGTGATCAACTCATCCTCAATGGGATTCTCTTCTAGGTCAAGGCTGCCCCCTGGCACGACCTGCCCGAATGCCACCGCCCCGAGTCGACCGTCGCCTGACGCTTCCGACGCTGGACGGGAGAGGGCCTCTGGGATCGCCTCCTCGAGGTACTCCGGCATGATCTCGAGGCCGTGGGAGAACTCGACTGGGATCTCTGGTGCATCGATGGCACCCACGACCGAACGCATCGGGTCGCCGCGGACGCGGGGGGGAAATCCGAAGACACTCCAGGAGCTGGGCGAGCCGGAGAACCACTCGCTGGGACGCAGCCGCGGCTGGTTCTCGACCGAAGTCCATCTCGTCACCGACGGAAGCGGGCTTCGCCTTGGAGCGGAGCTGAGCGGCGGGCAAGCGCATGACAACCGCTTCGTCGAGACGGTGCTCGCGAGCGTGGGACTCCAGCGCGTACATCCGGGAAGTCCGCGCAGTCAGCCGCGTCGCCCCGCGGGGGATAGGGGTTGCAGCTTCCCGACTGTGCGTGCTTCGCTGAGGCGCCGACATAGCGGTGCGGTGATCGCCGAGCGAAGCGACCAGCGGGAGCGGCGCGCGCACCACGCTGGTCGCAAGCCGACGTTCGACAATGAGGCGTACCGGCGGCAGCGTCACTTCATTGAGAACTGTGTCGGCTGGCTCACGGAAGCTCGCGGTATCGCCACCCGCTACGAGCAGCTCGCGCTGTATGACCTCGCACTTGTGATACTCGCCATGGCACGATGCCTCAGCAAACGCATCATCACACCTCCATCACGCAGAGCTTAGGCGCGTCTGTTCCCGGAGTCGGGGCGTGTTGTGCCGGATGTGAATCGCGCCGAGATCCGTAAGCTCCGCGAGCCGCCGTATCGCCTGGTCTATCGCGTGCATTCCGACGCGATCGGGGTCCCCTCGGTCCTGCACAGCCGGCAACATTTTCCGGGATTGCCTCAGGCATAGCTCTGCGCACCGCGCGGGCGAATGACAGGGCGAAGCTGCTCAGCCGGCCCCACCGCCCACTGTTCGCCTCGGGACGTTGTCGGTGCGGCCGGCTCGCAGTCGCTGCGATCTCGATACGGGAACTCCGCGCGTTCTCCTCGCTATCCGGCGCGCATAGCGAGGCGCAGCAGACTCACTATGCTCTTGTACGGATCAACTTTCTCGCTCGATGCTTCGCCTGGCGATACCGTGCCTGCTTCGCGCATTGCGGTTTCCGTCACACGCGGCGCCAGCTGCAGTGCCGCAGCATGGAGTTGACCCGGTTTGGTGGACACCTCGAATGCCCTGATATTCAGGGCGGAGGTGTTCAATGGCAAAGCCGAATGCGAAGCGCCGGTCCTTCAGTGCGGAGTTCAAGCTGGAGGCGGTGCGGCGGATGGACGAGCAGCGCTCGCGTGGGGTGAGTCTGGCGCAGATCGGCCGGGAGCTCGAGGTACGGCCCGATGTGCTGCGGGTGTGGGCGAAGCAGGGGAGGAAGCGCGCCGGCGCGGCGCCGCGGGACGTGTTCCCGGGCCAGGGACGGCTCCCGACCGAGCAGGAGGAGTTGCGGCGGCTGCAGCGGGAGAACGCGCGGCTCCAGCAGGAGAACGAGTTCCTAAAAAAAGCGGCGGCGTTCTTCGCGAAGGAGTCGCGGTGAAGGAGAAGTACGCCATGATCGCCGCGCACCGCGAGCAGTACGCCGTCACGCTGATGTGTGCAGCCCTCTCGGTGTCGCCGAGCGGCTTCTACGCGGCGCACCACCGGTCGCCGAGTGCTCAGGCACAGGCGGACGAGCGGCTGCGGGTCGCGGTCCGTGCGGCGCATGCCAAGAGCCATCGTCGCTACGGCGCGCCCCGTGTGCACCAGGAGCTCAGGGCGCAGGGCACGCGCATCGCCAAGAAGCGCGTCGCCCGACTGATGCGCGCCGACGGGCTCCGCGCACGCCCGCGGCGCCGGGTCGTCCGCACGACCGACTCGGCCCACCGACACCCGGTCGCGCCGAACCACCTCGCCCGCCGTTTCGCCGTCGCGGAGATCGGCGGGATCGATCGCCGCTGGGCGAGCGATATCACGTATGTCCCGACACAGGAGGGCTGGCTCTATCTCGCCGCTGTCCTGGATCTCGGCTCGCGTCGGGTGGTCGGGTGGGCGATGCGGGACTCGCTCGAGGAGGCGCTCGTCCTCGATGCACTCCGTCTGGCGCTCGGGCAGCGCCGACCGGCGGCGGGACTGCAACATCATTCCGATCGCGGCAGTCAGTACGCGGGTGGCGCCTACCAAAGGCTCCTGGCCGCGCACGGCCTGACGTGCAGCATGAGTCGGAAGGGGGATTGCTGGGACAACGCGGTGGCCGAGAGCTTCTTCGCCACACTCGAGCACGAGCTCCTGGCGGAGAGCAACTTCCCCTCGCGACAGGCAGCGCGGCGGGCCATCTTCGAGTTCATCGAGGTCTGGTACAACCGCGAGCGGCGGCATTCCAGTCTCGGCTATCTCAGTCCCGCGGCGTTCGAACGGCAGGACGAGGCGCGGCGTCAGGCCGCGTAAACCCGGTGTCCATTAAACCGGGTCAAGTCCAGCATCCACCGCATCGCACGGCTTCGTGAAGCCGAGCATGGTGCCATCACTTCTCTCGATCATGGCGAACGTGCAGTAGACCACATGACAGGAGGTCGGGCGTGCTGTGCACGTGTGATGCGGATTATCCTGGGTGGTACATCCGTTTCCGGTTTCGTCGCCCTTGAGATTGTAAAGCTTGACGCATTGGCCTTTACCGCACTGTGCCTCGGCCGGCCGCGGCGTCATGAGCGCGGCGGCAACAACAATGGCGCACACTATCAAGACCTTACCCATGATACCCTCCCATTTCGACGGACTGTAGACCCTATTGCCCCGAGGACGCGGTTGCAGCAATGACGACTCCCTTACGAATTACAACGGGTTCGTCGGCGACTTCGCCGACGAACCAGAGGACATGTCGGCGTGGATCATAGCAAAAGGGAGGATCCTGATCCGGCCAAGTTGTCGTTGCCAGCAACTTCCCCGCTGTGCTGAAGAGGTCGCCGTAGGCAGCGCCATTTCGGACGCTCCGCCCGCCTAGGATGAGCCCATCGCCCAACTCGAACGCGCCTAGCGGGCGCACGACGGGAACGTCGGCGGATTCGATCGTTCTGCTCGGATGTCCATTGTCACTCCCGTACTCCACCCGAATCGCATCCTCCGGCTTGTACTTCATCCCGAACGCGGCATTGATCCGCTGTCGGAGCTCGCCGTCCGGCGAGTATCGATAGATTTCGTATGGAATGCGCCGCGTGTAGAGGAGATCGCCATCCCGAGAGAGAGACAGCCCACCGGCACCCCAGTATGGCAGCACCTCAGGTCGTTTCGTTTCCGGCAGTGGACCGAACGATCGGACGTGGCGAAAGCTGGAGTCGAAAATGTGGATTGCCCGATCCACTCCCGGCGCCGTATGCGTTACCCCCGCTACAGCGAGGCCCCCGTCGGGGAGAACCACCATCTGGTCGAATGCGTCGAAGACCAAGGGCAGAGCGCGCCGATCGACATACTGCCCGCTAGAGTCCAGTACAGTGACCTGTTGGGCAAAGATGTCGAACACGCGAACGCGGCCATCAGCCCCAGCTGCAACCCGATAGGCTCCAAGGTACTCACCGGGGGCTTGCCCTTTCCGGCCGACGCGCCACTGGAGGTCACCTGCTGGATTGAACTTCAGGATCTGATTGTTCGAGAAGTCGACCAGATACATGGAGCCGTCCGAACCGAGCTCCTGGTCCGTGATCACGCCGAGTGCCAACTCACGCCCGATCGTATCCACCGCCGTCACTCTGACCGGAAAGCGCTGGGCCCTGACCGCATGTAACGGGGACATTGCGATCGCCAGTGACATGATGGCGGGCGCGAACCAGCATCTGTTCATGCGGAGCTCCCCTGCGATGGCGCTGTTGGCGCTGATCTCAGATTGGTGGGCGTCCCACATTGGAGGACTTCCAACACCGAAAATGTTACTGCAAGGCCATGGGAACCGCCGTCCTCGTCGGCAATCCGACGTTCATCTTGCGCGGCTGCTTCATCCTCTACCGTTCGCCGCCGGCGGTGGTTCCTGGAGGAGGTATAGTCAAGAGTTGTGGATCAGTTCATGATCAGGCGGCGCCCTTCCCTTCTCCTCCTGAGGTTCGGTCTGTATTCCATCGAGGAAGCTTCCGTCCGCGCGCACCAGCGGCAGCAGGTGGGCCCCGTTCAGCCGGCGCCAGCGGTGCTCGGCCATCTCCAGCAACTTGGACGCCATCGTCGTGCCCTTCGTCCGCATCCCCGCGCCTGTCATGACTTGCTGGCGCAACCCCTCTCTGCCAATGTGAGTAAGACAGCGATCCGCCAAGCTCCGTCGGCGGGGGCAGTGATACTCGTCATCCCACACGGCCGTCGGCCGCGTGATGTTCGTTGGCGACACGCCCGCCGCGTCCTCGCGCAGCAGAATCGACAGGGCCTCCTGAAAAAAAATTGCCGGTCGAGAGGCCGCGCAGGTACAGCACAGGCAGCACCTCGGCCACCTTCGGCGAGCGCCGCATGTATGGCGGCAGGATCCGGCTCGTGAAACGCTGGCGCTGCCCCTGCGGGTTGACCCACCGGTCATTCACGCGGGGCGTCTCCACCGTCAGTGTCCCGGCACCGCACGTCACCTCGCGCGGCCGGGACTTCCCCTTGCGCACGACCAGTGTATGCCCGGGCGCGTCCCGCTCCTGATGGCGTTCCAGATAGGCCGCACCTTCGGGGTCCGACTCCTGGGTGCAGTATCCGTCGGGCCCCTCCCGCGCAATCGCATCCAGCGTCTCGAGGCCAGTCGCTCCTTCCGGCTCCGTCGCCTTCGCAACAACCCTCAACATGGGCGGCGTCTCCTTCCCCCTGGCGCGAACCAGAGCTGCGAGTGTCGGTTCACTCGGATGGGTACGCCGCTCTTCTCATGTCCTCAATCCACAACTTCCGACGATACCTCTTCCGGGGGGGGGGGGGGAGCGCGCCAGACTCAACGATCGCGCGGAGCTTTCGCTTGGCGCGATGGCGGAGCACCCGGATCTCGCCAAGCCTTCGATGCAGCCTCGATGCTATAGCCCTGTCGTCGAGTCCGTCCATGACATGACACTCCAACGCCGCGCGTTCCTCTTCGTTGAGCGTGCCAAGGAGGTGCTTCTCCCAGCGCCACAGGCTCTCTAAATAACCTCGGCGACGTGCCGCGTCCATCGTATACACGCTCAGCCTCCGCCGGTCGAGATCCGCAGTCTCATGCGTACGCCGGGACTTCTCCCGAGCACTCACAGCGCGCAGCGCCGCGAGCACAGCGGGCCAAACGGCGTCCGCGGTCAGTCCCGCGCCTGAGCTGCCACACGCAATCCACAAGCAACAAACGACGTCTGCGAAGAGATCCTCGCGATCGGCCGGCGCGCACGGAATACGCCGCACGTACGCACGTATCCGCGGTTCGAGCGTGCGCAGGATCGCGCAGAACGCTGCGTCGCGATGCGCGTAAAGCGGAGGGTCATTGGCACAATCGGCCATGAGCATCCTCTCCCATTCGAGCACGGCTTGACGCTGGGGACGCACCCGCTCAGCGATGCCATCGCGTCATGACGCGATGGCATCGCGACCGAGGTCATCCGGGCATCCCGAATCTCACGACACGCTTCCCTCGGCCGCAAGCCCGGCTCAGTTCACGAGCACGTGGTGCCGGGCGCACCGGTCGTTTCCCCCGCTGCACCTGCGCCTCACCAAGTGACGCTTCCTCAGATCTCGATCTGCGCTCCCAGCTCGACCACGCGCCGCGGCGGGATGTCGAAGAATTCCGTCGCTCCGCGCGCATTGCGCGACATGAAGGCGAACAGCGCGCGTCGCCACCGGCTCATCCCCGTGCGCCCACGCGGGATGAGGTGCTCGCGTCCGAGATAGAAGGTCGTGTCCATCGGTGGTGCGTTGATCCCCGCGGCACGGCATCGTTGCATGATTTCCGGCACACTGGGCGACTCCGCAAACCCGTACACGGCCTGCACGCGGTGGAATCCCGACGAGAGCGGCTCGATCGTCACGCGCGAGGCGGCCGGCACCGCGGGCACATCCGCCGACCGGATCGACAGGAGCAGCACCGTCTCGTGCAACACCTGGTTGTGCTTGAGGTGGTGCAGCAGCACCACCGGCGCCCCTCCGGCCTCCGACGTCATGAATACCGCGGTGCCGCGCACGCGCGCCGGCGTGCGTCGGTCCACGTCGTGGAGGAAGAGCTCCATGGGGAGAGACGCGTTCTGCAGGATCTCTCGCAGCGCCGAGCGGCCGCGGCGCCAAGTGGTCATCATGACGTAGACCACCGCGGCGACGACCACCGGGAAGAGTCCGCCGTGCGCGATCTTTCCGACGTTGGACAGGAAGAACGCCAGATCGATGACGAGGAACACGGCCAGGAACGCCGCCGCCCGGCCGGCAGACCAGCCGAACCGCTGCCGCGCCACGCGATGATAGAGCAGCGTGGTGATGACCATCGTCCCTGTCACGGCCACCCCGTACGCCGCCGCGAGACCGGACGAGGAGCGGAAGGACAGCACGAGCGCGAGACACCCCAGCATGAGCGCCACGTTCACCTCGGGCATGAAAATCTGCCCTTCCGTTTCGGCGGACGTGTGGACGATCGTCATGCGCGGGCTGAAGCCGAGCTGCACCGCCTGCCGGGTGAGGGAGAAGACACCCGAGATGAGCGCCTGCGACGCGATCACCGCGGCCGCGGTCGCGATGAGCAGCAGCGGGTACAGGAGCGCCTCCGGCGCCAGGCGGTAGAACGGGTTGGCGGCCGCCGCCGGCGATCGGAGCAGCAGGGCGCCCTGGCCGAAGTAGTTGAGGAGCAGCGACGGCATGACGACGGCGAACCACGCCGTGCGGATCGGGGCGCGCCCGAAGTGTCCCATATCCGCGTATAGCGCCTCACCGCCGGTGACGACGAGGACCACGGAACCCAGAATGGTGAACCCCGCCACGCCGTGCTGCAGGAAGAATCTCACGGCGTACCATGGTGCGAGCGCCAGAAGGATCTCGGGAGCGTGCACGATCGCGACCACGCCGAGCGCCGCGATCGCGGCGAACCAGAGCAGCATGAACGGACCGAACACGACCCCCACGCGGGCCGTGCCGTGCCGCTGCACGAGGAAGAGCAGCACGAGCACCACGAGCGTGGCCGGCACCACGAGATGCGCGAACGCGGGCGCCGCCACCTCCAGCCCCTCCATGGCCCCCAACACGGAGATGGCCGGCGTGATCACGCCGTCGCCGTAGAGCAGCGCGGCACCGAACAGGCCGAGGGCCACGAGTACCGCTCCGCCGGCGGCGGCGCGCTTCTGCGCGCTGGGCGATGGACGCGACACGAGCGCGAGCAGCGCGAGGATCCCTCCCTCGCCCCGGTTGTCGGCGCGCAGAATGAACAGGATGTACTTCACGCTCACTACGAGCGTAAGCGCCCACACGATGAGCGAGAGCACGCCGAGCACGTTGTCGCGCGTCGGCGGCACGCCGTGCTCGGCGCTGAAGCATTCCCGCACGGCGTAGAGTGGACTCGTTCCGATGTCGCCGTACACCACACCCAGCGCACCGAGGGAGAGGAGGTAGAGAGCACGGCCGCGGAGTGGGATGGGCTCCGGTGCGGCCGGTCTCGCGCCCTTCGCTTCCGCGCCCGGGAGCGTCGACGCTCGGGCGGCGCCTCCGGCACCAGGCGTCGCGTCCGCTTCGAGCTCGTCCTCCGCTCGTCTCACCGCCCTCCCGCTCCGTATATTGGATCATGTCCGAGGCCGCACGCCCCGCCACCGCCGCACCACACTGGTCGGACGAGCTGAACGCGGAGCAGCGCGCGGCCGCTACCTACGGCGACGGCCCGCTCCTCGTCATCGCCGGCGCCGGAACGGGAAAGACGCGCACGCTCGTCTACCGCGTGGCGCACCTCATCGAGCGCGGCGTCCGCCCCGAACGGATTCTCCTCCTTACCTTCACGCGCCGCGCCGCGCAGGAGATGCTCCGCCGCGCGGAGCGGCTGGTCGGCCAGGCGAGCGCGCGCGTGCAGGGGGGCACCTTCCACGCCACCGCGCACCGCCTGCTCCGCGCCTACGGCGAATCCGCCGGCATCGCGCGCGATTTTTCCATCCTCGATCAGTCGGACGCCGAAGACCTCACCGGAATGGTGCGCGCATCGCTCGGGCTGGGCGAACGCGGATCGCGCTTCCCGAAAAAGGAGACGCTGCACCACGTCTACTCGCGCCACGTCAACACCGACATTGCGGTGGAGGACATCCTGCGCGAGGAGTTCCCGCAATTCGTCGATCTCGCAGCGGACTTTCGCCGCGTCTTTGCCGGCTACACGGAGCGGAAGAGCGAGCGGAACCTGCTCGATTACGACGACCTGCTCCTCTTCTGGGCGGCCATGCTCGACGCACCGGAGCTGGCCGCGCGCATCACCGGACGCTACGACCACATCCTGGTGGATGAGTATCAGGACACCAACGTCCTGCAGGCGCGCATTCTCCGCGGCATGTGCCGCACGCACCGGAACATCACGGTAGTCGGCGACGACGCGCAGAGCATCTACTCGTTCCGCGGCGCCACCATCCGCAACATTCTCGAATTTCCCACGCAATTCCCCGGCACGGAGCGCATCACGCTGGAGCAGAACTATCGCTCCACGCAGCCCGTGCTCGATGTGGCCAACGCGGTGCTCGCGCAGGCCTCGGGCGGATACGGCAAGACGCTCTGGACCACGCACCGCGGCGGCGAGGCTCCGCTCCTCGTCACCGCGCGCGACGAGCACGACCAGACGCAGTGGGTGGTGGACCGCGTGCTCGCGCTGCACGAGGAAGGGACGCCGCTCGCCGAGATCGCCGTCCTCTTTCGCGCGGGATACATGTCCGCCGACCTCGAGATCGAGCTCACCAACCGGCGCATTCCCTTCGAGAAATGGGGTGGGCTCAAGTTCCTCGAAGCCGCGCACGTCAAGGACGTGCTCGCGTTTCTGCGCGTCCTGGAGAATCCGCGCGACGAGGTGAGCTGGTTCCGCCTCCTGCTCCTGCTCCCGGGGATCGGCGAGGTCTCCGCCCGCCGCGCCATCGACGCGCTCGCCGCCGCAGGGTGGGACCCGCGCGCCCTGGCGCAGTTCACCCCCCCCGCCCGCGCGCGCGACGCGCACGCCGCGCTGGCGGCGCTCCTCGCCGACACCGCGCGCGCCGCTCCCGACGAGGAAGCGCCGGTGAGCGCCGAGATCGAGCGCATCCGCACGCTCTACGACGACATCCTGCGCGCCCGGTACGATCGTGTGGAGCCGCGGCTCGCCGACCTGGACCAGCTCACGCTCATCGCCGCGAACTTCCCCACCCGCGCGGCCTTTCTCTCCGAGCTGGCGCTCGAGCCCCCTTCGGCCACGCAGGACCTGGCCGGCAAGAGCGCTGGCGACGATGACGCGCTCATCCTGAGCACCGTGCACAGCGCCAAGGGGCGCGAGTGGGACGCGGTGTTCATTATCTGGGCGGCCGACGGCTGGTTCCCATCGTCCCGATCGCTCGGTACCGCCGACGAGGTGGAGGAGGAGCGCCGTCTCATGTACGTCGCCATGACGCGCGCGCGCCGCGAGCTGGCGGTGAGCTATCCGCTGTACACGTACGCGGCGCGACTCGGCGCGGAGTACGCCATCGATCAACCCTCGCGCTTCGTGGACGCCTCCGTGCGCCGTCACATGCGCCTGCTCGCCGTGGGTGCCCCGGTGGCTGCCGCGGCGCGCGAGGGCGCATCCACTGCGACCGCGCTCGACGTGCGCGCGCTGCTGCGGCACCGCTTCGGCGCGTCCTGACCGTCGCACTCGCGCCGCGCTCAAGGCGTCGCCGTGTCCACTGTAGCAGTGGTGTCGGACGTGTCGGAATACCAGCGATCGAGCGCCGCGTAGGGGTCCTTCGCGCCGCGCACCACATCGATCACGCGCGCCACCGTGCGTCGCAGGTCGCGTCCCTCGCGCTCGTAGACGGCGTCGAAGAGATCGAGCCGCGTCACGTAGATCCGTCGCGCGAGGAGCGCCGCGTTGTCCAGCCGCAGCCGGCGCACCGCCTCAGGCGGGATCTCGCGCATCTGCGGCGCTACCGTGCGCGCCAGCTCGACACGGGCGGAATCGTAGATGGCCGCGCGCACGCGCAAGCGCGCGCCGGAGTCCGCGGGATGCGCGGCGAACGCCGAATCGAGCCTGGCGTAGAGCGTCTCCCAGAAGTGGCCGAGTACGCGCTCGTCCGCCCACTCGCGTGCCGCGCGCGACGCGCTCGCGCTGTCACCCTGCGCCAGGAAGAACGCCTCTGCGCCGCGCGCTCCCACGAAGTTGGCGAACGACTCGTTGAAGACGGCGTTCCCCGGCGCGAAGTAGGTGTTGTGCGTCAGCTCGTGAATCACGGTGTTCGCGAGATCCACGGAATCCAGCTCGAGCGTGGAGGACAGCAGCGGATCGTTGAACCACCCGAGCGTGCTGAACGCCGATGCCGGCCGGAGGTAGGCGTCGTACCCGTCACGGAGAAATCGCTGCTCGGCCTCGCGCGCCTCGGTGAAGTCGAAGAACCCCTTGTACGGCACCCGCCCCACCACCGGGAACCACCAGGAATAGCGCTCCAGACGGTCGCGATAGGCCGCGGAGAGCACCAGGACGAGCGTGTCGCGCTCCAGCGCGGTGTACGTCGTGAAGCTGTCCCCGCCGCGCATGTCGAGCGCATCGATGGCGTAGCGCCGCGCATCGAGCACGAGCTGCAGCTTGTGGCGCACGGGCGCGGGGACGGTGGAGTCCTGCACCAGCTCGTGGATGGGGCGGCGGCCCGCGAGGATCTTCCCCTCGTCGTACGCCGCGCGGGCGATGTAGCGCCCCGTCGGCGTCGCCACCGCGAGGAGGAGGATGAGCAGCAGCACCACGAGCACGGCTCGTCCAGCCAGCCGCGCCGCTCGTCGCGCACGGTGCCGCGTCCGCGCCCGGCGAGCCTCCGCGGGAGCCGGCGTAGGAGACGGTCCCTCAGCGGGGGCGCCAGGTGGCGCGCCCCCCTCACGCGGGAGCCCGGAGTCGTCGTCGTGCGCCGCCCAGAGCTCACGCCCGGGGGGCGGTCCGGAAGTCATTCGGAAGTGTTATCGGGAATGTCGCCCAAACGCCCTTCAAGTTACGCCGCCCCATCTCCCTGCTCCAGCCCGCGACCGGCTCCGGTGCTAGCCCGCACCCCCCGCGCGGGCTATCATTCTCAGCGTGTACCACGGCGCCGCTCCCCGCCCGGGCGCCACCAGAGGGGCGCGCTGGAGGCGAGTGGCCCCACCGGGACGAGCGGTCCGGCGTGCGCGCCCGGGCCGGCAATCCAACCCCCAGCCCGGCCGATGTCATTCGTTCATCTGCACTGTCATTCCGAGTACTCTCTCCTCGACGGCGGCAACCGGATCGATGACCTGATCCGGCGCGCGCAGGAGTTCGAGCAGCCCGCCCTGGCGATCACCGACCACGGAAACCTCCACGCCGCCTGGGCGTTCCAGGAGCATGCGCGGAAGGCAGGGCTCAAGCCGATCATCGGCATGGAAGCGTACGTCGCTCCGGGCGATCGCCGGCAGCGCGCACGTCCCGATCCCGCCACCAAGCCCTACTATCACCTCGTCCTCCTCGCGCAGAACGCCACCGGCTACCGCAACCTGGTGAAGCTCTCCTCGCTCGCCTACACCGAGGGCTTCTACACCAAGCCGCGCGTGGACCGCGAGTTGCTCGCGCTGTACAACGAGGGCATCGTCGTCTCCTCCGCATGCATCGCCGGCGAGATCGCCACGCACTTGCTGGCCGGCCGCTCGGAGGAGGCACGCGCCGCCGCCGCGTGGTACGCCGAGACCTTTCCCGGCCGCTACTACCTGGAGGTGCAGGCGCACGACGCGGGCATGATTCAATCGCGCCTCAACACGATGGTCTTCGCGCTCGCGGAAGAGCTGGGGCTTCCCGTGGTGGCGACCAATGATGCGCACTTCCTCCGCCGCGACGACCACGACGCGCACGATGTGCTGCTCTGCATCGGACTCGGGAAGGACCGGAACGCGCAGGACCGGATGCGCTACGACGAGGGCCTCTACTTCAAGAGCGCTCCGGAAATTGCCGATCACTTTCCCGGGCGTCCGGACGTGCTGGAGAACACGCTCCGCATTGCCGACGAGACGGGGGTGGAGTTCTCCAAGACGTATCACGTGCCGTCGTTCCCGCTCCCGTCGGGCGTGGCGAGCGAGAACGACCTGCTCGTGCGGCTGGCCGGGGAGGGCGCACGCGAGCGCTACGGCGATCCCCTGCCCCCCGAGGTGCGCGACCGGCTGGAGTACGAACTCGGCGTGATCACGCGCACCGGTTACGCCGGGTATTTCCTGATCGTGGCCGACTTCATCGCCGCCGCGCGCGAGCGCGGGATCCCGGTGGGGCCGGGTCGCGGATCGGCCGCCGGCTCGCTCGTGGCGTACGCGCTGCGCATCACCGACGTCTGTCCCCTCAAGTTCGATCTCCTCTTCGAGCGCTTCCTGAATCCCGAGCGCGTGTCGATGCCCGACATCGACGTGGACTTCTGCTTCGAGCGGCGCGGCGAGGTGATCGAGTACGTGCGGCAGAAGTACGGGCGCGCGTCCGTGGGGCAGATCATCACCTTCGGGACGATGAAGTCGCGCGCGGTGGTGAAGGACGTGGGGCGCGTGCTGGGGTTCACGCCGGCGGAAACGGATCAACTCGCCAAGCTCATCCCCAACCAGCCGAACTACTCCCTCACCGTGCGTGAGGCCACCGAGCAGATCGGTGAGGTGCGCCAGCTCTATCGCACCGATGAGCGCTACCGGCAGCTCCTGGACTACGCCATCGCCCTCGAAGGACTCTCGCGCCACGCCGGGGTGCACGCCGCCGGCGTCGTGATCGCCCCCGGTCCGCTGGACGACTACGTCCCCATCTGCACGCAGGGCACGCGCGGCGCGGGACGCGGCAGCGGCGATGACGAGGAGACGGTCGTCGTCACGCAGTACGACATGACCGCGCTCGAGAAGGCGGGCATGCTCAAGATGGATTTCCTGGGGCTCACCACCCTCACGGTGATCCACGACGCGCTCGCGCTCATCGCCGGCCGGACCGGGGAACGCGTCGATCTCGGCGCCGTTCCGCTCGACGATCCGGCAACGTACAAGATGCTGCGCACCGGCCGCACGGCGGGCGTCTTCCAGTTCGAGTCGCCGCTCGCCACCGAGCTGCTGCGCAGCATGCGGTGCGACCGCTTCGACGACCTGGTGGCGTCCAACGCGCTCATGCGCCCCGGGCCGCTCGACGCCGGCATGCACAAGGTGTTCATCGCCCGCAAGCGCGGCGAGGAGCCGGTGACGTACGCGCTCCCCGAGCTGGAGCCGGTGCTCCGCGAGACGTACGGCGTCATCACCTACCAGGAGCAGGTCATGCGCCTGGCGCAGGTGCTCGCCGGCATCTCGCTCTCCGAAGCCGACGTCCTGCGCAAGGCGGTGGGAAAGAAGGACGCGGAGCTCATCCGCAAGGAGCTCGGCAAGTTCGTCGAGAAGGCGGTGGGGCGCGGCTACGACCGGCGCATCATCGAGGAGCTCTCGGCGCAGATCGAGACCTTCGGCCGGTACGGGTTCAACAAGTCGCACTCGGTGGCGTACTCGGTGCTCTCGTACCACACCGCGTGGCTCAAGACGCACCACCCCGCCGAGTTCATGGCCGCGCTGCTCTCGTCGCAGATCGGCGACACGGACAGCGTGGTGAAGTACATCAGCGAAGCGCGCGAGATGGGGCTCGAGGTGCTCCCCCCCGACGTGAACGAGTCCGGATTCAAGTTCACCGTGGTGGATGACCGGCGCATCCGCTTCGGCCTGGGTGCCATCCGCAACGTGGGACGTACCGCGCTGGACAGCATTCTTCGCGCGCGCGAGGAAGAGCCGTTCACCTCACTCGGCGATCTGTGCGCACGCGTCGATCTGCGCGTGTGCAACAAGCGCGTCTTCGAGGCGCTGATCGCCGCGGGAGCGCTGGACTCGCTCGCCGCCCACCGCGCGCAGCTCGCCGCCGCGCTGGACAGCACGCTGCACGAGGCCGCGCTCGCCCAGGAGGAGCGCGCGAGCGGGCAGGTGTCGCTCTTCGGAGAGAGCAACGGGAACGTCACGCCGGCAACGCCGGGAGCCGCGCCGCTCCCCAACGTGCCGCCGTGGAGCGACGCGGAGCGGCTCGCGCACGAGAAGGCCACGCTCGGCTTCTACATCTCCGGGCATCCGCTCGACCCCTTCCGTACCGAGATCGAGCTGTTCGCCACGCACACCGTCTCGCAGCTCGGGACGTGGACCGACGAGCCGCTCGCGCTTGGCGTCGTGGTGACCGGGATCAAACGGCAGGTGAGCAAGCGCAGCGGCGCGGAGTTCGCGCGGCTCACCATCGAGGATTTTTCCGGATCGGCGGAAGTGCTCGTTTTTCCGGAGACGTGGGCGCTCCTCGCCGGCCGCATCCGTCCCGACATCCCGATGCTCCTCAAGGGAGCGTACTCCAGGCGCGATCAGGGGGCCGAGCATCCGACGTACATCGTGGAATCCGCCACGCCCTTTGCCGAGCTCCGCGCCACCGGGGTGCTGGCCGTGTCGCTCCACCTCGGGCCGCACGATCGCGTGGTGCCGGACGTGATGCGCGACGTGCGCGCCACGGCGGAGAGCTACGTCGGCTCCGCGCCGGTGGAGCTGTGGTGGAGCGACGGCAACGGGACGGCCGCGCGCTTTCGCTCGCGCTCGCTCAAGGTGGCCATCACGCCCGCGTCGCTGGGAGAGCTGCGCGCCCTGCTCGGTGCGGACCACGTGCGGCTGGTTCGCGTATGACCGCGCCCTGCCGGCGGCAGATGACGGCGGAAGACGAGACGTGCGGCGCTACGCGGCGCGGTCGCCCCGCGCAACCGCCGGCACCGCACGCAGAGCGTATCGCGCACGGGAGGAGCTGACGAATGGCGACGGGAACGACGCTCGACTTCGAGAAGCCGATCAGCGAGCTGGAACGGCAGATCGAGGAGCTCAAGAAAACCGCCGGGAAGAGCCAGCTCAGCGTGAGCGAGGAGATCGCGCCGCTGGAGCGGAAGCTGGAGGCAATGCGCGCGGAGATCTACAACAGTCTCACGCCGCTCCAGCGCGTGCAGGTGGCGCGGAACAGCCGGCGTCCTTTCACGCTCGACTACCTGCGTCTCATCTTCACCGACTTCATCGAGCTGCACGGCGACCGGCTGTACCGCGAGGATGCCGCCATCGTGGGCGGGTGGGCGCGGCTGGATGGCGAGACGGTCATGGTGGTGGGGCACCAGCGCGGGCGCGACACCAAGGAGAACCTCAAGCGGAACTTCGGGATGCCGCACCCGGAGGGGTATCGCAAGGCGCTCCGTCTCATGAAGCTGGCCGAGAAGTTCCACGTCCCCGTCGTTACGTTTATCGATACGCCTGGCGCGTGGGCGGGGCTGGGCGCGGAAGAGCGCGGTCAGTCGGAGGCGATCGCGCGGAATCTGCTCGAGATGAGCCGGCTGCAGGTCCCCATCGTGGCCAGCGTGATCGGCGAGGGCGGCTCCGGCGGCGCGCTCGCGCTGGGCGTGGCGGATCGCGTGCTGATGCTCGAGAACGCGATCTACTCGGTCATCACCGTGGAGGGGTGCGCCGCCATTCTCTGGAAGGATGGGAAGAGTGCCGAGATGCGCGAGCGGGCGGCGACCACGCTCCGCATCACGGCGCAGGATCTCCTCGAGCTCAAGATCATCGACGAGATCGTCCGGGAGCCGGTGGGCGGGGCGCACGCCAACCACGAAGAAGCGGCGCGCGCGCTGCACGAGGCGTTGGTGCGCTCGGTGGACGAGCTCCGCCGGCTGCGCCCCGACAAGCTCGTCCGCCGCCGCCGCGAGAAGTACCTGAGCATGGGACAGTTCGCCGGGGGATGATCCCCGGGCGCACGCATTTCGGAATCCGGCATCCATGCACCTGATCGAAGTGGCCTTCCGGGGGAATCGGAAGCAGTTCTTTCTGTGGGAGGGCGAGGAGTCGCTCGCTCCGCGCACGGCAGTCATTGTCGAGGCGGACCGGGGCGAGGACCTGGGCCACGTCCACGCGGCGGGCGAGGCGGCCTCCCTCCGCTGCACCCGCTGCAGCCACGGCTGTGGGACGGAGACGCCGCAGCAGAAGGTCCTGCGACGCGCCACCGACGACGACGAGCGCCGCGCGCACGAACTGACCTCCGAGAACGAGAGCGCGCGACGCCGCGCCATCCAGGCCGTGCGCACGCACGGCCTCGTCATGAAGATCTCCGACGCCGAATGGCAGTGGGACCGCCGCAAGCTCACGTTCTACTTCACCGCGGAAAAGCGCGTGGACTTCCGCGCGCTCGTGCGCGATCTCGCCGGGACGTTCCGTACGCGCATCGAGCTCAAGCAGATCGGCGTGCGCGATGAAGCCAAGCGGCTCTCCGGCATCGGACGCTGCGGGCGCGAGTACTGCTCGGCGGCATGGCTCCCCGAGCTGCGGCCGGTGAGCCTGCAGGTCGCCAAGGACCAGAAGCTCTCCCTCAACCCGTCGCAGATCTCCGGCGCGTGCGGACGGCTCATGTGCTGCCTGCGCTACGAGCACGACTTCTACGTGCAGAGCCGCAAGCGCTTCCCCAAGGAAGGGAAGGTCATCGTCACCGCCCACGGCGAGGAAAAGGTGCTCGCCAACGACATCTTCGGCGAACGCGTGACCTTGCGCGACGCCGAGGGGGAAACGCGCGTCGTGGCGCTGGCGCAGCTCAAGCGCGAGATGGAGGGGCGCAGCAGCACGCCGGCGCGGACGGACGCGCCGCCCCGACCGGGCACGGAGAGCGACGACGAACAATCGCTTACACGCGGCTCGGCGGAAATCTCCGCGCAGCCGTCGCCGTCCGGTGGCGCGCGGAGCAGACGTCCGCCGGCAGCGTCAACGCCATCCGCCGCATCGTCGTCGCCCACATCGCCGTCCGCCGGACCGGCGGCCTCGCCGCCGTCCGGGCGGGAGCCGTCGAATCAAGGCGCGGCGGGGACCCAGACATCGCCGTCGCACCCCACGGCGCAGGACGGGTCCGCGGACACAGACGCACAGCGTCGCAGCTCCGGACGCACGCGCCGCCGTGGGCGCCGCGGGGGACGTCGCTCCCGCCCCAGCGGGGAGCGGCCACGCAACCTTCCTCCTGAACAGTAGTGTCGCGCTTCTTCGTCACCACCGCCATCGACTACGCCAACGGCGACCCGCACCTGGGACACGCCTTCGAGAAGATCGGCGCCGATGCCATTGCCCGATACCACCGGCTGCGCGGCGACGACGTCCATTTCCTGATCGGAATGGATGAACACGGCCAGAAGGTGGCGCAGACGGCCGAAGGGCGCGGCATGGCACCGCAGGCGCTGGTGGACGCGATCGCCGCGCGCTTCCAGGGGATGTGGGACCGCTTGCGCATCTCGTACGATCAGTTCATCCGCACGACGGATCCCGCGCACAAGGCCGGCGTCCGCGCGCTCATCGAGCGCATGCTCGAGCGTAATCCCGACGACTTCTACGAGCAGTCCTACGAGGGGTGGTACTGCGTGGGATGCGAGCTGTTCAAGCGCGAGGCGGAAATCGAGAACGGGCGATGCATCCTGCATCCGACGCGCGAGCTGCAGTGGACGGAGGAGCGCAACTGGTTCTTCCGCCTGTCGCGCTACCAGCCCTTTCTGCGCCGGCTGTACGCGGAGCGCCCGGACATCCTGCTCCCCGAGTCGCGGCGCAACGAGGTGCTGGCCCTGTTCGAGGAAGGGCTGGAGGACATCTCGATCACGCGCGCACGGCTCGCCTGGGCTATCCCCTTCCCCCGCGCGACCAGCGATGGCCAGCCGCAGGGGACGTGGGTGTGGTTCGACGCGCTGCCGAACTACCTCACCGCCACGGGCTACCCGGAGAAAGGCTTCGAGCGCCGCTGGCCGGCGCAGCTCCATGTGATCGGGAAGGACATCATCCGCCTGCACGGCGTGATCTGGCCGGCAATGCTCGAGAGCGCGGGACTGCCCCTCCCCGAGCGCATCTGGGCGCATGGCTTCGCCTACTTCCAGGGAGCACGGTTCAGCAAGTCGGCGGGCGTACAGCTCGATCTGAGCGAAGCGATCGACCGCCACGGCGTGGATGCCTTCCGCTACTTCCTGCTGCGGGAGATCCCGTTCGACGCCGACGGGAGCTTCACGTGGGAGCGCTTCGACGAGCGCTACACGGCCGACCTGGCGAACGCCTTCGGGAATCTGGCGAGCCGTACGGTGGCCATGGTGGAGCGCTACTGTGAGGGCATCATCCCGTCCGGCCCGCATGGCGATGTGGACACCGCGGATGCCGCGGACGTGGCGGCCTACTGCGAGGCCATGGACGGACAGCGGCTGCACGAGGCGCTGCAGCACCTGTGGCGGTCGATCGGACGGGGGAACGAGTACGTCGACCGTCGCGCGCCATGGAAGCAGGCCAAGGATCCGTCAGCCATGGAGGCGCTGGCGGAGACGCTCGCGACGCTCTGCCGCCAGCTTGCGCGCCAGGCGGTGCTGGTGTCACCGTTCATGCCGGAGCGATCTCAGGCGCTCTGGAGCCAGTTGGGCGGCGCGGGCAGCGTGGAGGAGCAGCGGCTCGACGGGCTCGCCACGCTCGATACCGCCGGGTGGCGCGTGAGCCGCGGGAGCCCGCTCTTTCCGCGCCCCACCCTGAAGCCTGCTGGGTGATCCGTCAGCCGCTCCGCGCGCTTCTAGCGGTGTCTGTTCGGTATACCAGCGGACTCGCGTGTTCGCGCCCTCAGTACGGGGCGCTGCGGAGGAGGTCGGGAGTGACGCGCAGAGGCGCCGGACAGTCTTTCCACGGGGAGAAACGCCCGCGCCCGTAGACGGGGTGGCGCTCGTACGATCTGCAGCGCCCCAACTCCTGCGGGACCACCGAAACGGCTCGAGGAATTCAGGAATGCCGCAGCGCCGCTGGACACTGCTCATTGTACCCGAAAGCGATCACGGGTCGCGGAGCATCACCATCTCCGAGCGCGCGTTGCGCTGGCTGCTCTCGTCGGCCAGCGTGCTGGCCCTCCTCGCGCTCGTGGGCGTGGGAGTGCTCATTGCCGGCGTGGCGCGCCCGGCGTTCCTCTCCAGGACGCCAGGTGCCGTGGGGGGGGGCGTGGTGAGCGCGCAGGAGATCCAGGCGTTGCACGATACGCTCGACGCCATTGCCGCGCGCGACGAGCAGATTCGCCTCCTGGCAGGGCTCTCCGATCCCGACTCCGCCCTCTCCGACAGCGCGTCCGAAGCCATGCGGCTCGCCTCCGCCGACCCGGCCGATCTGGAGCTCATGATTCAGCGCGCGAACACGCTGGCGGCGAGCTTCGCCGAAGTATCGGACAGTCTTGCCGATCATGCGGAGCGGTACACGCGCATCCCGTCCATCATGCCCACAGTGGGGTGGCTCTCCAGCGCATTCAGCCGGAGCCGCTTCCATCCCATCCTTCACATCGCCCGCCCGCACGAAGGGATCGACGTCTCGGCGCCGATGGGCGCTCCGATCGTGGCCCCCGCGGATGGCATCGTCATCCAGGTCGGGCGTCAGAACGGGTACGGCAACGTGCTCGAGATCGACCACGGAAACGGGATCGTGACCAAGTACGCGCACTGCTCGCGCATCCTCGTGCGCCGCGGCCAGCGCGTGAAGCGCGGCCAGGTGATCGCCGCTGTGGGGAACACCGGACTGGCGACCGGTCCGCACCTGCACTATGAGATCCACGTGCGCGGACGAGTAGTGGATCCGCTCACCTACGTGCTCCCCGCCGGAGCGAACCCGGACTGAGGGCGGAATTGCAGACACGGAACACGCTGGGACAACGACGGGCTGGATGCAGAACGGGGTGGCGCTTTCGCGCCACCCCGTTCTGGTTGAAGGTGAATATACAGCCTTACGGCGTATCCACGTCGCAGCCGTTGGGGAATTCGGCCACCCAGAGCGGGTTGTTCTGCTCCTCCTGCGGGATCGGCCAGGCGACGTCGTTCCCGTACTCGCCGCCCTTGTGATACGGTCCATCGGGGAACACCGTGTTCTGAGCGCGGCCGTAGTTCCGGACAAGCCGGCGGAGGTCGCCCAAGCGGTGGCCGGTGATGAACATCCAGAATGCGCGCTCACTGAAGATCAGATCGAGCTGCGCTGCCGGTGTACCGGGATCGGATAGCGGACCCAGCGTCGTGTTCGTGACGTCGCTCCCCGCCAGTTGGTCCTCGTAGTTGGGATACATCCCAGCCATGAGAGTTCCGACGTCGTCACGAAGATCGTTGAGAATCGTGAGCCACGAAGCGTCGCTCGCCTGCTGAGCCGCCTCGGCCTGAATCAGGCGCGCCTCGACGCCGGTTGCGAAGGGCACCGGCTCCGACAGCGAGTTGTACAGCTCGTCGCTGAACACTTCGATGGACGCATCGAAGCCCGGGCCGATGTCCTTCCACGGTACACGCGGGTCGTTGGCGGCCCGGAACGGCTGACCGTTTACGCCCTCGTTGTCGTTCGCGGCAGGGTTGTCCGGATTGTCCGCGACGATCGTGTACCGGCCGTTCAGCTGCAGGGAGAAGATCGGGTTGTTCTCGCTGCCGTCGGTATCGGAGTGTCCGATACGGAAGACGAACTCCGTAGGTACACTGGCCACCGCAGCGGCGGCTCCGGCCACGTCTCCCTTGTCGAGCAACGCACGCCCCTTGCCCACGCTGGCCAGGTTCGCCTCATCGCTCCCCGGTGTCGCAGCCGCCAGCGCCAGGTCGAAGTAGACGATGGCGCTGTCGAGCACCTGGTCCGTGGTGAGCGGGGCACCGAAGGTGACGGCGCCCGAAGCGTCCACGCTGCTCAGCGGAATGCCCGAGCAGAATGCCTCGGCGAGCGCGACATCAGAGAATCCCTCGATAGCGTTCATGAGCGCCACGTCGGCGCTCTGCTCCTCGGGATCGGTGATGAACTGCGCCGCGAGGTCGCGCGCGATCACTGCCAGGTGCCGTGCGCGGTGGAGCCGCGAGTATGTCCCATCCGTGGTGTTCCCCTGATCGAACGGGAACTGGTCCCGCTTGTCGGTAGCCGTCCGGGTGGGGAACGTCTCCGAATCCATCAATTCGTCGGTGAAGTTGGCGTTGTTGGAGAGGAACGCGTCTCCACCCGAGCCGGAATACGCCCGGTTGAACTCCCCGATCGCGCCAGTGACGGCGGTCCGGGCACCAAGCTCGTTCGGCAGGGCGCCGGGCAGGATGGCGCCCGGATCATCCACCTGCAGAATGTCCTTACAGCCGGCGGCCGCCAGCAGCACGAGCGCGCCAGTAACGGCGGCCCGTGCCGCGGCAAATCCCGTCCGGCGTGTGCGATTCGTTGAGTGTGCCATGAGTGGATCCTTGGGTCCCGTCATCAGAAGGTGAGGTTGAGCCGAGCCGTGAGCGTGCGGACCTGGGGCTGCGTGTTGAACTCGTTCTGGTTGAAGTTCGAGCTCGCGCCCTGCTCGTTGATCTCAGGATCCAGTCCGTCGTAGTCGGTCCAGGTCTTCAGGTTCCGGCCGGCCACCGTGAGGCTGGCACCCTGGAGCGCCGAGATACCGCGCGTCCAGGAAGGCGGCAGACGGAACGTGACCGACAGCTCGCGCCACTTCCAGAAGTCGGCATCTTCGATGTAGCCCGCCTGGGTGCCCAGGAGCGACGCCAGGAAGCGTGCCTGATCGAAGAGCGACGCGTTCGGATCATCCGTGGCGGGACAGCCACGATCCGCGCGCGCGAAACCCGTCTGGCAGCGGAACTGCTCCGTGCCGTTCTCCTGCAGGAAGTTGCCACGCTCGTCGAACAGCGTGCTCACCGACACGTACTTGAAGAGGGTGAAGTCGGCCGAGAGGCTGATCGTGTGACCCGGGAGAGCGTTCCCCAGGAACACCACCGTGTCGCCCAGCGTGATTTCGTTGACGTCGATCTTGCCGTCGCCGTTCGTGTCCTCGAACGTGAACGGCCGCTGCCAGAACGCACCGGCCGGGTTGCTCACCCGGTGCTGCTGCTCGCCACGATTGATAACGATGGGCGGAATATCCGCACCAAGTGTCTCGATCTCGTTGGCCAGCGTCGTGGCCGAGACGCGGAAGCTTGCCGTGAAGTTCCGGATGTCGATCGGCGTAGCGTTCACGCCCAGCTCGATTCCCTGGTTGCGGATCGAGCCCAGGTTCTGCAGCTGCGATCCGGCAACACCGAGCGACGGCGGCAGCGGAACGTTGATGAGGGCGTCCTCGGACCGCTTGTGATAGAAGGTGAAGTCCACCCCCGCGCGGCCGTTGAACAGTCCCATGTCCATCCCCAGCTCGTACTCGGTAGTGCGCTCTGCCTTCAGGTTCGGGTTACCACTTCCGCCGATAGTAATTCCGGGGGCCTCTTCGCCACTCGGCAGAACCACCGGATTGGAGTTGAAGAAGTCCAGCGCCTGGCGGAAGTTGGGGCGCAGGCCAGCCTGTCCCCACGCGGCGCGCAGGCGGAGGTCGTTCATGAAGCCGGGCTTCGGGAACCACGGCTCATCGCCGAGAACCCAGGAGATGTTCGCCGACGGGTAGTACTGCACACCAATGTCCGCACCGAAAGCGCTATTGTCGTCGCCGCGGAGCGAACCGGCCACGAACAGGCGATCCTTCCAACCCACCTGCTCACGGACGAACCCGCCGACCGTGATGTTGTCGCTGAAGCCTTCGGCAACCGAGAATTGCGCCGATGTCAGGCTGCAGCTCCGGGTGTTGGCGCCTGGCACCAGCGTGGTGCCCTCGCAGAACGTCGATTCGAAGCGCGCCCGCTGATAGCTGGCGCCACCGGTGGTGGTGCTCACGATCTCGGGCGTCAGGTTGAACCGTGCGGTGGCCGACGCGTTTCCGGTGTACAGGAAGTTGTTCGACCGATCGGAATCACGGAAGCCATTTCCACCGAAGAACGTCCCACCAAGATTGGTGGCGAACGGCTGCACGGTCTGCTGATCGTGCACGTCGGTCAGATCCACACCGACGTTTCCGTTCAGGGTCAGCCAGCTCAGCGGCTGGTAGTTGCCCGTGCCACCCAGCGTCAGGTGGTTCACGTTGAACTTCTCAACGAGCGCGCGATCGTTCTCGTTCGTCTCGCTGAAGCCGAAGTTCCGGAGCTGCGGCGTGAGGCAGGTCGGGCCCTCCGTGCAGGGATTCCCGTCCGCATCGAGCCCGAAGAACACCGGGCCGCCGAGGATGCCGTTGATGATCGGGCTGAACACGTTGTTGTCGTTCGAGTTCAGCACCTGATCCGCGTTCGTGTACCCCATCGTGGCGGTCAGGTTGAGCTTGTCGTTCACCTGCGCGGCCACGTTGGCGCGGACGTTGATCTGGTCGTTCGTGTTGTAGTCGATGACGCCGCTCTCACGGGTGAGATCGCCGGAGAGGAAGTACGTCACCTGGTCGCCGCCGCCAGCCACGCTCAGACCGTACTTGGCGCGCTCACCGACGCTGAACGGCGAGGTGCGCAGGTCACGGATCGTCTCGAACTCGAGCACGCCGTTCTGCGTGCACCCGCCGCGGGCCACCGACACGTTCCGGCCGCCGTTCACACAGCGCGGACGCGCCGTCGTGTTCAACGAGCCCGACGGATTGAGGAGCGGCGCCCCACCGTCGTTTTCCTGGAACGCGAAGAAGTTCGATGGATACTGGTTGCGATCTTCCGAGTTGCCGTACTCCACGAAGGCGTTGTAGCGCGCCTTCCCCGTCTTGCCGCGCTTGGTCGTGATCAGGATGACGCCGTTCGCGCCGGCCGATCCGTAGATCGCCGTCGCCGCCGGCCCCTTGATGACCTCGACGTTCTCGATGTCCTCAGGCGCGATGTCATTCAGACGGGTGACTTCCTGACCGCCGACGCCGCTGTTCGCGTTGATGGCGTTGCTGATCTGCACGCCGTCCACGTAGAACAGAGGCTCGTTGCTCAGCGACAAGCTGTTCGCGCCGCGAATGCGAATGCGCTGCGCAGTACCCACCGAACCGGCCATCCCTTGCAGGTTGATACCGGTGGTGCGGGCCGTCAGCACGTCCGCGAACGTGTGAATGGGCGCGAGGTTCAGCGAGTCGGTGTTGATGAGCGACGTGTTCGTGCCGGCCTCACGACGGCGCTCCTGCTGCCCCGTGATGGCATTGACGGTCACGACGTCGAGCGTCAGGGCCGAGGGCGCAAGCGCGAAATCCGCCGTCGCCGTCTGGCCGGACGCCACGGTCACGTTCTGCTCGGCAGACGCGTAGCCCACGCGCAGTGCGCGGAGCTGCACGGTCCCGGCGGGAACGCCCGTGATACGAAACTGACCCTGATCGTCAGTCAGGGTGCCGCGCGTGGTTCCCACGATCAACACCTGCGCGTTGGGAACCGGCTGCTGGTTGGAACGATCGGTCACCTTCCCCGTTATCGTTCCTTGTGCGGCTGCCCACGCTGGCAAAACTGCCAGCGCGAACAAGGCCGCTGCGAGCCGACGAACGCCACTGTGCATTTCTCCTCCTTCTCCGAGTGAAGCGTGCGGATTCCTCCGCGGGGACAACAACCGGAATAGCACCCACGCGCCGTGCGAGGCGCGCGGATGCGTCAAGTCGGACAGATCAGAGCCGGTGGCACCACACGGCACCTCGAGCCAGCACGCGCTGAACGCTCGGCGCGCGCGCCGATGGGGACGATGGATGGGACGCGCGTGCCGCTGCACGCGCTCAAGGAGAGTCGGTCACCGCACGCGATGCGCGGGCCGGCGGCATGTCGAACACACGGATCCGGAGCGATCCAGAATGGAATCATCCGAGGAGAGCTCGAGGGAAGAAATGCCGAGCCGGACCGATTCCTACCATTCCATGCCTTGGCGCCGCTGACGAAGGAGCGTCAGCGGGAGTCACATTATAGGAGCGCACTAATACGCTGTCAAGAAAGCAAAACCGCTCTCTACGGGGTGGGACGGGGGGTAGTTTCACCGGCCTTTCGGAGAGCGTTCGGAGGCCCGGAATGACCACCCGGCCCCAGGGGCCGGGAGCGGTCCCAGAGTATGGCGCGCGGGAATTCCGTTGTCCAGATCCCCCCGTCCTGCAACGTGGCGATTCCCACGCCCCGGCAGCTCAGAATTTCACTTGCGGCGCCTCCGCGGCCCCCGGCGCTGCCTCGAAGTACGTCTTGGGCTTGGCCCCGATCACCTTGGCCGTCAGCGCCTGAGGAAACCGACGGATGTAGGTGTTGTAGTCGCGAGCGGCCTCGTTGTAGTCCTGCCGCGCCACGGCAATCCGGTTCTCCGTGCCCGAGAGCTCATCTTGTAAACGGATGAAGTTCTGGTCCGACTTGAGCTGAGGGTACGCTTCGGCCACGGCCAGGAGGCGCCCCAGCGCCCCGGTCAGCTGATCGTTGGCCTGGGCCATGGCTGCGGGATCGCCCCCCTGCACCGCACCGGCCACCCCGGCCCGGGCGCGAGCCACCTCCACGAACACGGTGGACTCCTGCTTGGCGAATCCCTTGACCGTCTCCACAAGGTTCGGGATAAGGTCCGCGCGCCGCTGGAGCTGCACGCCAATCCGGCTCTTGGCCGCGCCGGCCTGCTCGTCCAACGTCTGAATCCGGTTGTAGCCGCACCCCCCCAATACCAGGGGGAGCACGATGAGCCCGAGCAACCGCCGCCGCATCTCGAGTCCCTCCACTCTGGGTAACCGTTCCCGCCGGCCAACTGGCGGTGGCGCACCGCGCGGCCGCCGCCGCGAACCGCTCTCCACGCGGGCGATCCTTACATCATATCACGTGGGGCGGAAGGCAAGCTGCACCACGTACTGCCCAGGGCGCACCGAGCGCGCGGGGAGCCGCCAGGCCACCTTGACCCGCTCGTCCAGACAGGCATTCACCGACTTCCCCGCGTCGGAAGACCAGGTGTCATCCTCCACGTGTGCGTCGGTGATCTCGCCGCTCGCGTCCACCGTGACCACCACCGCCACACCACCGCGCAACTGCGGGTCGCGCTTCTGCCCGAATTCCTCATAGCAGAATCGCGACACGTTCCGCTCGCGCTCCACCGCCTCGGTGAGCGCGGGAGGCGCGGGAGGAATCTCGTGGCGCACGGTCCGCGTCTTCGGGCGCGGCGGCGGGGTGAAGGTGTCGGGAAGCGCCGGCGGCAGCGCGGCCGTGAGCGTATCCAGGTTCACGTGCGTCGTGTCTTCCACCAGCGCGGTGTCGGGCACGGCCGGCTTCTTGTCGCCGTGGCACGCGAGCGCTGCGCCCAGTGCAATGAGGCATCCCGTCGCGATCGATCGTGTCATGAGAGGTCCAGGGTGTCGATGTGCGCGACCAGCCGCGTCGCGCCATCAAGATATCCGTCCGCCACGGCGTCGGCTTCCTCCCGCCCGATGCGCTCCGTCCCTCGCACGTGCCGCACCACGCGCTCGAATGGCGCGGGCGAGATACCGGCCACGGTACCCATGCGCTGCACGAGCTGCACGTAATCGGTGGGAGGGACCTCGCCGTGGAGACGCAGCGTGGCGCGGAAGAGCACCATGAAGGTGCTGAGACTGCGGGCCAGGAGCTCGACGAGCGCGCGCCGGTCATTCCCCGACGAGAGCATCCCCTGCCGCAGCGCGAGGAGCTTGCCCATGGTCTCGCGCTCGAGTTGGAGACGCAGATGCCTGCGCTCCACCGAAACGCCGTCGAGCGGCAGCGCGCCGTGGATCACCCGATGCCGCTCCAGGATGTCCGCGTACTCCATGGCGAAGATGTCGCTCGAGCCGCGCCATTCGTCCACCGTCATGGTGAGCGGCGGAGGGTTGCCGCCCTCCTCCCACGCGCGCGCGATCGCTCCCTCGCGCGAGAGACGCTCGCGATCGATCCGGTCCACGAGCACGAGCACGTTGGTGTCGGAGCGGCGCCGGATGTGCTCGCCGGCCACACTCGATCCGTAGACCACCACGGCGCGCAGTGCATCTCCGTAGGCCGCGCGCAGTTGCTCCGCGAGTTGCTCCACCGTCAATCCGGCCACGATCCTCCTCGTCGTCGCGTGCGGGCAGCCACGCTACCAGCTCCCGCCCGCTCCTCCGCCGCCAAAGCCGCCACCCCCGCCGAAGCCGCCGAACCCGCCCCCGCCGCCGAATCCGCCTCCGCCGAATCCGCCCCAACCACCTCGATGGTATCCGCCCCCCATGGGAAACGGAAGAATGATCGGCATTCCACCACACCCGCTGCCACATCCGCGCCGCCGCCGCCCTCGCCGACCGAGGAGCGACACGACGACGAAGAACCCCACGACGAGCAGCAGCCACACGACTCCCGGCGGGAGGGTGTCACGCGTCGTCCGTGCGGGGGGACGTGGAGGAGGACCCACGAGCGAGGTGTCGAGCGCGAACCCGTACTCCGATGCGAATCGCTCCGCCACGCGCTGCACGGCGAGCGCGATGCCGGCGCCGTAGTCGCGCTGCACAAAGAACGGGACCACCTCGTCGCGAATCTCTCCCGCGCGCGCGTCGGTGATGAACCCTTCGGTGCCGTAGCCGGTAGAGATCCAGAAATGGCCGCGGCCGTCGGCGCTCGTCTCCTTGGGGACGATCAGAATGATGACGCCCGTGTTGCGCCGTTCCGCACCGGGCGCACCGGCGGCTCCCACCTTCCACTCGCGCCCGATCCGGAGCGCCACGTCGGCCGCCTCGCGTCCCCCCAGATCGCGCAGCGTGACGACCACGATCTCCCCGCCCGACTGCGCGCGCACGTCGCCGATGATGCGCGCCATCCGCGCGGAATCCGCGGACGGGATGATGCCCGCGAAGTCGTTCACGTACCCACGCGGCGCGGGAAGCTGCAGTGCTTGCAGCGCCATCAGCGCGCCGATAGCTTGCACCGCGACATGCCGCATTGGGGGAAGCGTCTCCGCGTTGCCGTGGTTGGTCCGTGCGTTGCGGCGGTCGTGATCGCCGCCGCCTGCTCCGGCCGCGAGACGGGGGAGCTGCGGATCGTGGCCGATACTACCATGGCGCGCCGCACGGTGGAAGTGCTCGCCGTCCCGTTCGACCCCACCGCCATCCTCCGCCACGCACGATCATCCGTCGCTGGCGACAGTGCACGCTTCGCGCGCGCGGCGCGCGATTCCGTGAAGACGCTCCGCCGCGCGATTGCCAACAGCGCGCACGACGCCGACAAGCGCTTCCAACGTGAGCGCGATGCGATCAATGCGACCACACGCGCCCTCGCGCGGCGCGACCGGCACGCGCCCAGCTACGCCGCCGCCGTGTCCGCCGTCGAGCGCCGCATCGCAGGGGCCGAGGCGCTCCGCGCCCGTCGCGATCGGCTGCGCGCGCGCCTTGCCGCCCTTCCCGATGTGCAGGACGACGATGCGCCGCGCGACGGGTGGCGCGCGGCGCTCACGCGCGCGGCGCACGCGGCGGGCGCCTCGCTGGTGCAGCGGCGCGTCGTGGCGCCGGACACCGTGCAGGTGACGCTCGCGCCCGGGCGATGGTGGATCGTGATCGCGGACCGCGACGACGTTCGCGTGGTGCCGCGCACGCGCGAGGTGCGCGCCGGATCGAGCGACACGCTCTACCTGCAGTAGCGGCCGGGGCGCTGCCGCCCCGGCTGTGCGTCTACCGCGTGAAGTTGAACGGGAAGTTGAACGTGCCGCCGCCCGCGTCGGAGGGAGGGAATCGCCACGAGCTGATGCGCGAGCGGATGCACGACTCGGTGGCGTCCGCGCCGGCGCCGGACCATGTCCGCCGCACGATGCTCACGCCGGTGACGTCGCCGGATCCGGTCATCGTCACGGCCACCGTCACGGTGCCCGCCAGATTGGGGTTCACCTTGAGCCCGTTCTCCTCGTAGCAGAAACGCAACTGGGATTGGCGCCCGCGCACGAAGCTGCCGAGCTCCTGCACGTTGCGCCCGGGCCCGCCGATGTTTTCCGCGCGCACCACGCTCGGCGCGGTGACGCTCACGGTGGCACGGCCGACGCCCCCTCCGCCGCGCACGCCCCCGATGCCGCCGGTGGCCCCCGAGTCGAGCCCGGTGCCGAATCCGCCGCGCCCCGGCGTGCGCGATCCCTGTCCCCCCTGCCCGTAGGCGATCACCGCTTTTCCGCCGGTGGTGGCGCTCCCGGCCGGAGCGGATCCCGCGCGATTCACGTCCACGCCGCGCAGCACGTTGGACACATCGCCCACGAGCGCGCCGGCGCGGTCCGGCGTGCTGCCGCCGAAGGCGTCGCCGATGGCCGCCGCGTCGTCGCGCCGCGGTTGCTGCGAGCGCGCGGGCGGACCGGGGCTGGGCGCGGGTGCCGCCGCCTCCGGCGCTGCCGGGGCGGGGGGCTGCTCGAACTCCACTTCGATCGGGCGCGTCTCTTCCTCGCGCATGAGCGAGATCTGCGGCGGCACCGCCGGCAGCAAGTGCACGAGCAGGAGCCAGACGATGCCCAGGGTGACGGCGACGAGATACGAGATGACCAGCGCTCGCCCCTCCTCGCTCGCCACCTCGAAGCGCAGATCGCGCGTGAAGGTGGACTCGTCCACCCGCCGACCGCGTCCCCCTTCCCCTCCCCCTCCTCCCGACGGTGCGCCTGCGGCGCGGAGGACCGGCATACTACGGCTCCGCCCGCACGGGCGTGGTGGTGGCACCGGGGAGCGGTGCCTCGCTGCGCGCGACCTGCAAGGTGAGATCGCGGAAGCCGGCCATGCGCGCCGTCTGCATCACGCGCGAGAGCAGATCGTAGCGCATGGTGCGGTCGCCCTGGATGGCCAGCACCGCGGGCACCGGCGCCGAGGCTGCCGCGTGCTTGACGCGGCGCAGCGAATCGGCCGTCTGCCGCAGCGCATCGTAGAGCCGCGGGATGAGCAGCGGTTGCGCGGGGTCGGTGGAGCGCGCGCGCGCCGCGTCCACGGTGTTCATCACCGGATGGCCGCCGACGGTGATCTGCGCGCCGATACCGAGCGTGAGCTGCTGGAACGCGGGATTCCCTACGCGCGACTCGGGGAGCGTGACCCCCGGGACCACGGGTGCGAGCGCGCCGACGGTAGACACGGTGAGCGCGAAGAACACGATGGCCGTCATCGCGTCGACGAGCGGCACGAGGTTCAGCTGCGTGATGCGGAACTTGGCGAACTGTTCCGCGCGCCGTTGCGCGCGCATGGCGCGGCCGCGGCTCATGTCAGCGCCCTCCGCGCGGCGCCGCCGACGCGGCACGCTCGCGCGTGCCGAGCGCGATGCCGGCAAACCGCGCGATGCGCAGGCGCTCGAGCACGCGCACGATGGTATCGTAGTTCACGTCGTCCGCCGGAATCACCAGGACATCACTGTTCTGCGGATACTGCGTGCGGATGTCCGTCATGAGCGCTTGCAGCCGGTCGAGCGCCGCATCGTCCACGCCGTCGATCCGATGATGGAACCCGCCACCTCCCGAATGCTCGACGAGCATGCCGCCGTTGTCTACCCGCACGGCCAGGAGAAGGTTCAGCACGTCCTCCTCGCGCTTGACGGACTGCGCCTGTTCCGGTGTGTTGATGACCACCGGTGGCAGCGTGAGGTCGAAGGACGTGAGCGCCGCCATCGCATTTCCCTGATACGTGAGCAGGCTGAAGAACACGATGGATGTCAGCACGTCGACCAGCGGCACCAGGTTGATGCTCCCGTGTGCCGTGATCGGCGCGCGCTCGGCGCGTCGCTGCTTGGCCTGCTGGAATCTCGACGTCATCGCGGTCCCCGGATCGGTGGCGCGCTCCCGCGGCTGAGGCGGCGCCGATCGCGTCGCGGCGCTGCCTGCGGGGGCGCTCCGCGCATCCTAGTGGTGTCCGAGCCGGACATCCGGCCGGTCGATGAGCGCGTTGATGAGGCGGACCTGGAATTCGTCCACCTGCTCGATGATTCCTTCCGCCTGACTCACCAGGTACGCGTGCGCCACGGAGAGCGGCACGGCGACGAGCAGACCGAAGCCGGTGGCGTTGAGCGCGACCGCGATCCCGGCGGCCAGCCGCGCCGAGCGCTCGGCTGCGGCGGCCGCGGAGACGGCGCCGAACGCGGCGCGCAACCCGAGAATCGTTCCGAGCAGACCGATGAGCGTCGCCACGTTGGCGAGCATCGGGAGGTAGTGCAGGCGCTTGGTGAGTTGCGGCAGCACGGAGAGCGCTGCGGCGTCGGCCACATTCTGGAGGTCCGCCTCGTCGCGGCTGCGGCTGCGCAGGATGAGGAGCCCCATGTCGGGCAGCGCCGCCTTGGACTGCGAGCAGAGGCGCATGGCCTCCTCCGACTTGCCCGCGCGCACGAGCTGGATGACACGTTCGATGAACGGACGGCCGTTGATCTTCGAGCGGATCACGATCATGTACGTCCGCTCGAGGAAGATGGCGAGCCCCACCACTCCGACGAGGAGGATGAAGTTCATGACGATGCCGCCAGCGCGGTAGTACTCCAGGATGGTGCTCATCTACGCGGTCTCCAGAGAGGTGCGAAGCCGGACATCAGCGGTGGCGTGGGCGCGCGTCCGCAAGCGGCGGAACACGCGTGCTGTCGCGGGGAGCGGGGCGATCGGGGGAACGAGGTGGCGGTGTCGGGCGGGCGGTGTCCGCCGGCGGCCGGCGCCCGATGCCCCGGATCAGGTTCTCAATCGAATCCAGCCGAGCGCTGCGACGCTCCAGCTCGCGTCGCAGCGCCTCGATCTCGGCGTTGAGCGAATCCTCGGCCGCCGTGGGCACGGGTCCACGCGCCGTGAGTGTGTCGGACGCTGTCACACCGGACACCTGGCGATCAGTCACGACCCGGTAACCCGGTAGAATGGACGACCAGAAACTCGGGTTGTAAAAGCGCGGCACGAGCGTCCGTGCGTCGTACTGCGGCACGGCGCGCGGGCGGACGGTCACGACCTGCGGCGTCGGCACTTGCCCGCGAATCTCGATGGGCGTTCCCTGCCGAGCCGGACGCTGCGCCGCCGCACCCGACGCCGTCGCGAGTGCCGCGGCGCACGCCGCGAAGCCTATCGCCGCACAGCGGCGTGCTCCCGTGATGTGCATCACAGATCACCTCCGCGGCTCGGGGCGTGGCCACTCACCGAGTCGCGCCGAACGCTGTCAGCGCGCGTGGTGCCGGTCCGTGTCGTATCGCGAGGAATGGAATCGCGGCGTGTCGTGTCGTTCGGGATCGAGTCGCGCGGCGTGGTTGGCGCTGCTGCGGGGATGACGGGCGGCGTGGTGCCGTCCGGCATCAACACGTTCCCCTGCAGCGCACTGCGCGCCGCCTGCACCCAGGCGTTGTCGAATCCCCCCTGCTGCGCCTTGTCGACGAGCGACTGCCACGCGGTTTTCGCCGCCTGATCGAAGCTCGCGGCTTGCTGATCCGCACCACGCTGTGCCGCTTCGCGCTGCGCATCGGTGAGCTCCGACGGGAGCGTCGCGTTGCGCAGGAAATTGCCGTACTCCCACTGCGCCAATCCCACGTAGTACGTGGCACCCGACAGCCACTCCGGCGCGCCCGATTCGATGGCCGCCGTGAAGTGCGTGGTCATCTGCCGGAGCAGCTCCTGCTTGCGCGCCGATGCGCGCGCCACGCCCGCGCGCGTGAGCTGGGCGCGCGTGGTGAAGACGAGCTGCTGCGCGCGATACTGCGGCCAGAGTGCCACGCCCGCGCGGAACTCGCGGGCGCCGGTGCGTTCCGCGCACGTCGTGCGCATCGCGGCCGGCGGCGACGTACACACGCGCGCCAGCTCCGTCTCGAGTGCCGCGCTGTCGCCCGATGCGCGCAGCAGCGCCACGCGCGACTGCTGCACCTGGGCGGCGCGTGCGTCGCGCGGGAATCGCTGCGCAAACGTCGCGTACGCGCGCAGCGCGGCGGCGGTGTCGCCGGCGGTCACGAAGGTGACCGCGGCGTTGTACTGCGCATCGGCGGCGCGGGCATCCTTGGGATAGGCGGCGGAGAATTGCTCGTACGCCGCGGCGGCGTCACGCCCTCGCCCCAACGAATCGAGCACCACGGCCACGCGCACCATCGCGTCCGCGCGTCCGGGCCACGTGGGCTCGGTCTCGATCAGGTGCTGCCACGCCTGGATCGCTTCGTCGCGCCGCCCGAGGCCGGCGAGGAGCTGCGCGGCGAGACTCTCGTACTGCACCCGGAAGCGGTACGACGGATACGTGGTGACCAGCCGGTTGGCCAGCTCCACGGCGCGCGTGCGCGCCGCGCTCGAGGCGGCGGTGTCGCCGCGCCTGCGCGCCGCGCTGTCCGCGAGCATGTACGTCTCGATCGCGTCGCGCAGCGCGTCGGGCGCGCGCTCCGACTGCGGATTGCGGTCGGCGAAGGAGACGTACACCTCCTCGGCGGCACCGCGGTAGTCGCCACGGCGGACGAGCGTGTCCGCGTAGCTGGACGCCGCCGCCGCGCGCAGCACGGAGATGGAATCGGCGAGCGTGCGCCGTCCGCTCCGCGATGCGACCTGCTGCGCGGTTTCCCATTGTGCCTGCGCTTCCGCGTACTTGTCCTGACGGAAGAGCGCATCGCCCACGAGCTTCTGGGCCGTGGGCGTGTACGGATCATCGGGATACTTCTCCGCGTACGTGCGGAAGGTGGCCGCCATCACATCCCAGCGAGCAGCCTCCGACGCGCGTCGCCCCTTCTCGATCAGCGCCTTGCGGGCGACGTCGCGCTGTGGGTACGCGGCGACGTACCGATCGACGACGGCGAACAACGAGTCCTGCACGGCCACGTCGCTCGGCGCGTGCGCGAGCGCGGAATCGAAGGCGACAATCGCGTTCTGCGCCGCCTGCGGCGCCAGCGGACTGTCCCCCTGATAGCCGTAGGCGGTGCGCGAGTACTCGACGCCAGCGCGCGCGTAGTCGCGCTCGCCGAAGAGCGCCTCGGCGAAGAGGAAGTTCGCGTTGCGAGCGCTGTCGGCAGACGCGAAGTTCTGCATGTACTGCTGATAGAGCGCGGCGGCCTCGCCGTAATTCTGCGCGCTGCGGCTCTTCTGCGCGCCGGCCAGCGCGTACTGCGCACTCTGGCGCAGCGCCTCCTCGCGCACACGATTCGCCTCCGGCACGAGCGACGGGTTGGCGACACCCCACGGCGACTCGGGGCCGTACGATTCCACGAGCTGGATGCGCGCGCGCTGCGCCTGCTCCGGGAGCAGGAGGCGATTCTGGTAGATGTCGACCACCTGCTGCTGGGCGACCAGCGCGCCGGAATCCGTCGGTGCGCTGGCGATCACCGCCTGGTACGCCGCGACGGCGCGCTCCAGCTCTCCCTGGTCGCGGAGGCTGGCGGCCATGCGGCGCAGCACCGTGAGCTTGAGCGGTGGATTGTCGCGCGAGGCGAAATAGCGGTTGGCCGCCTCCGCACCGCCGATCTGCGTGAACGCGACCGCCATGTAGTCGATCGCCTCCCCGCGCAGCCCCAACCGCGCCTGCTCTTCCGGCGACAGGCGGTCGTACTCGGTGACCAGCCGGCCGAAGACGTCCACCGCCTGCGAGTAGGCGTCGGGGTTGTCCCGCGTCGCCTGACTGTAGTACGCCCAACCGAGCTTGTAGAGCGAGAGAAAATAGATGTCGCCGCCGGGCGGCGCCGATGCCACCGCGCGTTGGTACGCCGCTGCCGCGTCGCCGAACAGCTGGCGCCGCTCGTTGCCGCGCGCCAGCGATGCCTCCTCGAAGCGTGTGTCGCCCAACCGGAACAGCGCCTCCGCCAGGAACGGAGACCCGGTGTGCTCTCCCACCAGCTCGAACATGTCCGCGGCGTCGGCGTAGCGCTCCATGGCGAAATCGAGCGTGCCGAGCGTATACGCCGCGGCATCGATGTGCTCGAAGTCCGGATAGCCGCGCACGAGCTCCTCGTAGCGCGCGATCGCCTCGCCGTAGTCCGGCCGCTCCGGCACGTCGGCGCGCCCCGCGCCCGCGCGCTGCGCCTCGGCGAACGTTTCATCGGCACGGCGGACGAGCAGCTCGCCGAGCTCGAACAGCGCACTGGGACGGAGCTGGCTGTTCGGGTATCGTGCGAGGAATCCCTGCAGTCGCGCGATGGCTGCCTCGCGAACCGGATCGGGAGCCGTCGCGGTTGCACGCGCCACCACGTCGTTCTGCGCGAGAGCGCGCGCCGGCACGATGGCAGCCAGGACGAGCGCCGTGAGGAGCGTGCGCCGCATCGCTCAGCGCTCCCGCGGCGCGGCGCCGCTCGGCATGCGCGCCGGTGAGGCGGGTGACAGCGACGCGCCGGACGCACCCGGTGCGTCGACGCGCGTTCCGCTCCCCGCGCCCTGTCCCACGCTCTTGAAGAAGAGGGCGCTCGCCGATCCGAATTCCGCCGCCTCGACGTCGTGCTCGAGCGAGGCGATCAGGCGCTCCGCGCGCGCGGCCATCTCCGCGTGTACCAGGGCGACCAGGTCAGCCGCCGCCGCGTCGCGGCGAGCTTCCGCCGCGGCCACGGCGGCACGCGCCTCGCGCGTCGCGGCATCCTCCTCCGCATCCAGCGCGGTGCGCTCTCCGCCGGCGATCTGCGCCGTGGTAGCCACCGCGGCGCGCGTGTCGGCCAGCAGCGCGCGCGATCGCTCCAGCCGCGCGGCCACCGAGTCGTGCAGCGAGACGACCGGGTGCCGCGCGATGGCCGCCTCCAGATTGCGCTCGATCTCATCGGCCGTGGCGCGATACTCACGCGCCGCCGCGGCCTCGAGCGCCACGGCTGCCGCCTCATCCGGGTGAATGATCCCCGAGAGCGTGTTGGTGATGGAGTCGGCGACCGCCTCGTTCCTCGCGGCAGCCTCACGCGCCGCCGCCGCCTGATCGGTGATGAACGCGCGGATGCGGGCCCGGCTGCTGTCGAGCGACGCCAGCACGTGCGCCAGCGAATCCTGCATGCTCGCGATGCGGCCGGCCATCGTGTCCAGGTCCGCATTGCGCTGCGCGATGAGTCGACCGAGCCCTTCCATGACCGCGACGCGCGCGGCGCGCATGCGCTCCTCTTCATCCAGCCGATGCTGGGCGAGCGCGACGGCGACCTCCGCGCTGCGCAAGGCCTGCGCGCGCGTGACGTACGCGGCGGCGCTGCCGTCGGTGGCTGCATCGGCGAACAGGACGCGGCGCGGCAGCGCGCCCGCGGGCCCGAGCCCGAGCGTGTCCAGCCGGCGCGTGAGCATGGCGAAGGAGAGCGCATCCGGCGCCGGAATGTTCGGCCAGCGCGGCGCGGGCGCGCCCTCGAACGACACGAGGAGCTCGGTGCCGGCGCCGAATGGTTGGGAGGAGACCGTCACGGCGCGCCCGGTCTGCGGATCATCGGCGAACATGATCCCCGACAGCCGCTGCTCCACCAGATGTCTCGACGCATCGCCCAGGAGCTGCGGACCGCGCGAGCGCAGCTGCGCCACTTCGCGGTGGAGCGAATCGGCCAGCGCGTCAAAATACGCGGCCGCGGCGTCCGCGTGTCCGGCCTCGAGCATGATCTGTCCGGCCATCACGCGCGCTTCATCACGCGCAGGGAGATCCGGGTAGCGCCGCGCGAACTCCGCGAACGCGGCACCGGCCTCATCCACGCGGTGCGCACGGTAGAGCGACCACGCGCGGGTGAGCAGCGCCTGCACCGCCACGGCGCTCGCCGAATCCACCGTCGACGCGAGCGCGGCGGCCGAGTCGTACTGTCCGCCCTGAAACGCCAGTTGCGCGGCGGTCAGGCGCGCTGCATCGCGCGCCGCGCCGTCCAGGCTGTCGGCCAGCGCGCGCATCGCGGCGTACGCGGGGGCCGCCTGCGTGGAATCGCCGCGCGCCGTGGCGAGCGCGTGCATGACGGCCGCGTACGCCGCGTACGGGCCGCCCTGCGTACGCATCTGCGCGAACTGCTGCTCCGCGCCGGCCAGATCGCCGCTCCGGTACCGGGCGAGGCCGACGACGAACGCGGCGGGCGCCGGACGCGCGGATGGATCGCCGCCGTTCGCGAGCTCGAGCACGCGCGCGTCGTCGCCGCGACGATAGGCGTCGAGCATCAACTCGCCACGCACGGCGGTCGCCGCCGCACCGCTGCCATCGATGGCCAGTAGCGCGGCCCCGGCCTGCCGCAGCTCCTCGCCCATTCCGAGGCGCGCGTACACCTGACTCTGGAGATAGAGGAGCTGTGCGCGCTGCGTGTCGGAGAGTGCGGCCGTGGAATCGCCGGCGACCGTGCGGACGAGCCAGTCCAGCCGGTCCAGCGCGGCGATCGTCTGCCCGTTGGCCAACTCGAATGCGGCGATGCGGAGCTCCTGATCCGCGTTCACGCCGCGCGGCACGGCGCGACGGGCGCCAGTTGCAGCGCCACTATCGCGCGGCGCCGCAGACGCACCGCTCTCCGTGCGCGGCGCACGCTGGGCACCGAGCGGGGTCGTGGCCACCGCCGCCAGGAGTATCGCGGCCAGCACGGCGAACGGAATCGTCGCTCGACAAGTCGACACGAGGCAGCGCGTTCGGATCAGGGAGACGCCGGAATCGTGCGGCTCGTGAGCGTCGAGGGAATCAACTGTCCGTTGCGCACCAGAAACTGGACGTAGGTGATGGACTGCCCGGCCGCTGTCACGTCCACGCGCTGCGTGAGTGGTTGGCCGTTCACCGTGGCGCGCAGCTCGATCGCGTGCGCGGTGGGCAGCACGTCCGCGCGGTACAGCTCGTCCACCGCTCCCATCTGCAGCGCCGTCTGCGCGACGGCCGTGTAGCTGCGCTCGGCGGCTGGCGCATCATCCACGAGCAGGTCCGCGCGGCCCAGCGTCTGCGACTGGCTGGAGTCGGCGCGCAGTGTCACGACGAGCACGGCCCCCGTGCGGCGACGGACCGCATCGCCCAGGGCCATCATCTGGTCGCGCTCATCGCGCATCTCGCCCTGTGCCACCGACAGCAGGCTGTCCAGTTGCAGCAACGCGGACTGCTCGGTGCTCGCGAGGAGCACCCGTGCGCGCTCCGCGGTCCGCGCCGCCACCACGCTGTCCAGCCGCGCCTGCAACTGCACGCGCTGGTTGCGCAGCGCGGCGAGCTGCTGCTCGGTGTCGTCGATCTCCTTCTGGAGTTCCGCCTTGCGGCGGTTCGGGTCCACCGGCTCACTCTGTTGCGCGCGCGCCGCCGTGGCGCCCGCAATCATGCCGGCGGCACAGATCACGACCCACAACCCCGCTCGCCTCACGATCGTCCCTCCCCGCGTGCGATGACCCGGATTACGGCGACTTGGGTGGCCGCTGCTGCTGCTCCAGTTGTCGGATCCGCTCCTCCAGCCGGCGCAGCGCCTCGCGCTCGGAGCGCAATTCCGCCTCCGCCTGTGCACGTCGCTGCTCGAGCTCTAGCATGTTCTGCGCCTCGAGCCGGTGAATTTCCTCCTCGAGCTGCGCGATGCGCTGCTGGCGCTGCGCCACCTGCTCCTGCAACTCCTGCCGCTGGCGTGCCAGCTCTTCCTGGCGCCGCTGCAGGATGTCGGGGCGCACCAGCCCGAGCAGATTGGTCTGCCATCCGACGCTGAAGGCGAAGCGGCTATTGTCGAACAACTCCGGCTGCCCGTTCGGCGTGCTGGCACCCACACCCATCCAGTACACGCCGGCGCGAAGCCCGCGGTAGTCCACCGTGGCGCCGAGATTGTAGTCCCACGAGTTGTCCTCGAGCATCACGGCGACGGTGGTGTAGCGCGCCGGCGATCCGGCCACGCGCAGGCCGCCGAAGATCCCGTTGTGCGAATGCTGAGAATACGCGTCGCCCAGCCCGCCATCATCGCTGAACAGTCCGTTCCCCGCGCCGAGCGTGGCGCTCACGTCCAGGTGCGGCCATCCCTCGTGCAGTTCGGCCAACCGCAGCGACTTCGTCAACACGCCGTAGATCGTCGGCGATGTGTCGAAGCCCTGATGCAGCACATCCGCGGAGTCGCGTGGACTCCGCCGCGGGTAGCCGAGCGCGAAGCGATCGGCGTGCGAGTACGGCCCCAGGTTGCGGAAGCCGATCGCCACACTCGGCAGCCAACCGGGCGCTCCGGAGCGGCGCGTGTACGAGTCGGCGTCCAGCAGCACCACGCGACCGAACGCGCCCCACTGCGCGAACCGCGTGAAGAACGCCATCCCCAACTCGGCGCGCCCGAAGAGCGACAGCATCGCCGTGCCGTGCCCGTTGAGCTGATCGCTGGTGAAGTCCGAGTTGAGACTCATCCCGGAAAAGTTCAGCGCCAGGTCGCCCGTCACGGGAGACGCCCACGCAACGGGGATGTCGACCAGCCCCGATCCCCAGTACAGCGTCTGCGTGTACCCCTGCTGCGCGCGCGCCGCCGGAGCGGCCACCGCACCGACGAGCACCGCCACGAGCCCGAGCCACACGGGCCGAAAGATCGTTCGCATGAATGTCACTCCCGTCTACCGTGCCTGCGGCGTGGTGCCACCCGGCGGCGGTGCCGGAGGGCGTTCCAGGGCGCGCAGCCGCTCCTCCGCCCGCTGGATCGCGTCGCGCTCCTCGCGCAACTGCTTCTCCAGCTCGGCGCGGCGCTTCTGCGCTTCGGCCAACTGTCCGCTCTGCGTGTCCTGCAGCGAGCGCTGCAACTCGGCCACGCGGCGCTCGCGCTGCGCGATCTCGCCGCGCAGCCGTTCCTGCTCCCGCTCCAGATCCGCCACCTCCGAACGCAGCGTGGATCCGTGCACCAGCCGCTGCAAGTTGGCGCTGTAGCCCACCGTGAACGCGAACTTGGTGTAGTTGTACAGCGCGCCGAGCGCCGAGGATTCCTTGCCACCTTCCTCGAGCTCCAATCCGTAGATCCCCACCGACACGCCGTGCCAGGAAGCCACCAGACCGGCGTTCCAGTCGAAGCCGTTGTTCTCCGCGAGCAGCGTCACCGTCGTGGTGGGCGATGCGGCGATCGCCAGACGCCCACCCAGGAACAGCCCTTCGGCGATCTGCCCCTTGTCGTTGTACAGCGAGTCGAGATCGCCGTCGTCCTTGAAGAGCCCGTTGCCGTACCCCACCGACAGGCTGCCGCTCATGCGCTCGCCGCGAATTTCCTTCGTGGCCACCGCGTAGAGCGTCGGGCGCGTGTCGAGATCGCGCGCGAACGCGGCCGCGCCCTTCTGATCCTCGGCCAGCAGGTGGCGGTCCGCGTGCTCCGAGTTCCCGAGATTCCGCACGCCGACCGCGACGCTGGGCAGTCCGGGCGCTTCGCCGTCGCGCAGCAGCAGCGCCTGGCCGAAGAAACCGAAGTCGAAGTTGGCGCTGTACAGAGCCACGCCAGCGGAGAACCGCCCCATCCAGTGCGTGTCGATCGCACCGTTGACGTTGACGTCATTGGCGATGTCGAGGGCGGCCGTGTTCGCGCTCGAGATGAGCGTGCCGGACGCGTTCGCCCACAGATCACCGCTTTCCGGCGAGACCCAGGCGACGGGGATGGTGACCAACCCCGTACCGAAGTGCAGCGTGGCAGGGTAGGCCGGCGTGGCCGGTACCTGCGCCAACGCCGACCGCGGCCCGGCGAGTGCCGCCGCGGCGACGGCGAGAACCCCCAATGCAGGGCGCAGCGCGCGCATTCCTCCTCCCGATCTCCGTGAACAGGCCCGCGGACCACCCGACCAGGGCGTGCGGGATGACAAGAGCCGCGCCCCGGAACCGGAGCGAGGCGCTCTAATCAGGACGCTTCCGGGCACACCAAGGTTACGGCGCGATCGCGCAGGAACATGAAGTGGCACAGCGTCTTCGTCAAATGCCGCCCATCCCGGAGACGCGCTTGACATGGCACGGTCGTCGCCGCTACGTGTGCCCTGGCCCGCTGTGCACACGCACCTGCCGGGCTGCCCGACGCGGCGCCTGGCGCCGGACGTCGCGCCATGCAATCTCACTGCCGCCCGCCTCGACTGTCGTGACGCATCTCACATTCCGTGCCGTCGCCGCCGTGCTGACGCTGGCCGCGTGCAAGCCGTCTCCCACCAACTCGAGCGCGCCGTCCGACAGCGCCCGACTCGCAGAGCAGCCGACGAGCCCCGCTGCGGCCGCGCCGGACACCGCCACGAAACCGCAGTTCGCGCGCGCCGACAGCGCACGGATCACCGGCGCGGATAGCGCGCACATCTGGGTCATCGAGGTGAGCGACTTCCAGTGCCCGTTCTGCGCCGAGTGGCACCGGACCGTCTGGTCCGACTTCCGGAAGGAGTTCGTGGAGTCGGGACGCGTGCGCTTCGCGTACGTCAACATGCCGCTCTCGTCGCACCGCAACGCGTGGCCGGCCGCCGAGACGGCGATGTGCGCTGCGGTGCAGGGGAAGTTCTGGCCGGTGCACGACGCGTTGTTCGCGAGCCAGGACCGCTGGGCGCCGCTGCGCGACCCGAATCCGGTGCTCGACTCGCTCGCCGCTGCCGCCGGAGTGGAGATGGACACGTATCGCGCCTGCCGCGCGGGACACGACATGCGTCCGCTCATTCAAGCGGATTACGACCGCGCGGTCGCCGCCTCGGTGCGTTCCACCCCGTCGTTCATCATCGGCGGCACCATCCTGAGCGGCGTGCAGCCGCTCGCCGAGCTGCGCCGCGCCATCGCCAGCGCATCGTCGCAGCCGCACTGAGCGCGCGACGGAGCGCACGCCTGGCCGCATCGCGCCATGGTGCCGCGGCGTGATGTACCCCACGCATGGCAACGTGCGTCGGTCCGGCGCCAGGGTTCCGCGATGCGGCACGGGGCCCACCGTGTGCCCGTACGACACGGTGAGCCCCGCGAAAAGACCGGACGGCAAGGTGTCGCCGGTCGGCGCTCTGATCGGAGCTCAGCGGCTCCCGGCGATCCTTGCCGTTCTAGGGTCAGTAGACAATGGATCACCTCCTTGGCTCGGGTTGGACTGAGGGCGTGAACACGCCGCGTCTGGCGCGGCACTGCGTGCAGCCTAACGGCGCGCACGCGTGCGCGCAATGCCGGTGCGCACGCTCCGTCGCGACACGCGTCCGGCACCGCACGCACGGCGCCGTGACAGACGGCCGCGGGCGGCGTCAGGCACGCGCCGCATGATCACGCCCGTGCGACTCGCCTACGGCGCGGCCGTCGCCACGGCGCAGCTCGCCGCGCGGCTCGCGCCGCGCTCCGAGCACAAGCTGCTCCGCTCGCTCCGTGCACGGCGTGACATCGTGGCGCGCTACGCGACGTGGGGGGCCACGCACCGCGACGCGGCGCGAGCGCTGCTCTGGATGCACGCGCCGTCGGTGGGCGAGGGACTGCAAGCGGCTCCCGTGCTGCAGCACATCCGGAGCGCACACCCGGAGCTCCAACTGGCGTACACGTTTTTCTCTCCGTCGGCGGAACGGCTGGCGCGATCACTCGATGTGGATTTCGCCGACTATCTCCCCTTCGATGCCGCGAACGACGTGCGCGCGGCGCTCCACGCGCTGGCGCCGCGTGCACTGGTCTTCAGCAAGCTGGACGTCTGGCCTACGCTGGTGCGCGAGGCCGCCGCGCGCGGCGTGCACCTCGGGATGGTGAGTGCCACGCTCTCCGCCGCATCGCGACGCACGCGCGGTGCTGCGAGAGCGCTGCTGCGCGATGCGTACGCCCGGCTCGATCTCGTGGGCGCGGTGGACGCTTCCGACGCGGAGCGGCTCGAGCGCCTCGGCGTGCGCGCGTCGGCGCTCCGCATCACGGGCGACACACGGTACGACCAGGTGCTCGCGCGCGCTGCGAGCGTGGACGTGCATGGCGCGTTGCTGTCACCCCTCGCCAGTCGCGCGCCCACGCTCGTGGCCGGATCCACCTGGCCGGCCGACGAACGGCCGCTCCTCAGCGCGTGGCGCCGCGTGCGCGCACGAATTCCCGACACGCGGCTCATCCTCGCACCGCACGAGCCGACATCCGGACGTGTCGCGGAACTGGAGCGGTGGGCGGCGCACCACGCGATCGCCGCTGCGCGCCTCGGCACGATGGCGGCGCGCGACAGCGCGCTGGTGATCGTGGATCGTGTAGGCGTGCTGGCGGAGCTGTACGCACTGGCCGATGTGGCGTACGTGGGGGGCGGGTTCCACGGTGCCGGATTGCACTCGGTGGTCGAGCCGGCAGCATTCGGCGCTCCCGTGGTGACCGGCCCGCGGCATCACGGAAGCCGCGACGCCGCGCTGCTCCTGGCGCAAGGCGGTGCGCGCGCGGTCAGCGGCGCCGCAGCCATGGAGGACGTCCTCGCGACATGGCTGTGTGACGACGCCGCACGCCGCGAGGCAGGAGAGAGAGCGCGCACGGTGGTGGAACGCGGCCGGGGGGCGGCGGCGCGCGCCGCCGCGCTCGTGGAGGAGCTCCTCTTCTAGCGCCGCGCGCCCTGCGCCAGCGCCGCCGTGCCGGCGCGCGCCGGCGCGTGCAGGAAGAATCCCTGCACCAGGTGCACCCCCAGGCGGCGCACCGTCTCGAGCTCCTCCGCGCGCTCCACCCCCTCGGCGATCACCTGCGCGCCCTGCTCGCTGGCGAAGCGCACCATCGTCTCCACCAGATTCTGCTTGATGAAGTTCGTGTCGATGGATGTGATGAGCGAGATGTCGAGCTTGATGAAGTCCGGCTCGAGGTTGGCGATCGAGCCGAGCCCCGCGTACCCGCTCCCCGCGTCGTCCACCGCGAACCGGTAGCCGCGCTCGCGCAGCGGCTGGAGCCGCTCGCGCAATCGCGGATAGTCCGTGATGGCGGTCCGCTCGGTGATCTCGAGCACCACACGCTCCGGCGCGATGCTCTCCCCCACGCCGAACTCGGGATCGTCGAAGTCGTGGGGATCGATGTTGAGGAAGAGGAGCTGCCCCGGCTGCAGGTGCGGGGCGATGCCCTCCAGCGCGCGTTCGCGGCAGAGACGACCCAGCTCCCAGAGGAGATCGGCCTGCGCCGCCACCTCGAACATCACCTCGGGGCTGCGCAGCTGCCGGCGGCTGCCGCGCGCCAGGGCTTCGTAGCCGGCGATCACCCCGGTGGGCGCGGAGACGATCGGGTGGTATTCGATGTACACGGCGCGCTCGTGCAGCATCTCCTTGAGGTCGGCCACGCGCGTCTGTCGCTCCCGCTGCTCGATGCTCTTGGCCGCCTGTGCGGCCTCACGGATGCCGCGATAGATCAGCCGCTCGACGCGTACCTTGGGGTTGTAGTACACGCGTGCGTGGCCGATGTAGATGTCGAACAGCGCGGCAATGTCCTCGCCGTGCGTTTCCTCCAGCCGCGCGCCGACGAACGTCTGCAGCTCGCGCGCCGCGCGCATGGTCTCGGCCACCGCCGCCACCGGGCCGCCGGCCGGCGGGATGTGAAAGAACACGAAATCGTCGTCGTTGATGAAGCTCACGAGCATGCGCGTGGACTGCACCTCGCGCCGGTGCATGAACTCGCGCACCGCGGCGGCGGTGGTTTCGAGCACCTGGTCGAGCTTCTCCCATCCGTAGATTTCCTCGATCTTGCTGTACCGGACGAAGTTGAGGTACAGCACGATCATCTCGCCGCGTTGGGCGAACAGCTCGCGCGTCCGCTCGATCATCACCGGAAGCGTTGGCAAGCCGGTGAGCGCGTCGTAGAGCATCCCCTCGTACTCGACGTTCTCCACCCGTTCGGTGAGATGGTCACCGCTGTCCGAACCGCGCGCCAGCGCCGAGCGCACGCGCGAGGCGATCTCCTCCGGCGTGGCGGGCGCCACGTACCACTCGCTCACGCGCAGCTCGGTGGCGCGACGGCGGTCCGCTTCCGTCCGGCACGCCATCACCACCGGAAGCCGGCGCAGCCGCGCGCGCTTGACCGCCGCCCGCAAACGCGACGGATCGCCCGTCGTGAGGAGCACGGCGCGCCAGGGATCCGCCGCGTCGAGCGCGGCGGCGATGAGCTCCCCCGGACGCTCGACGATGCGCCACCCGGGCAGGAGCGCCATCGCCGCGCGCACCTCGACGGGCGCCGCATCGGCGAGGAGTACGGAATCCGCGGCGGGATCGGCAACGCCGGCGTCGGCAACGGCCGCATCGACCATTGCGGCATCGGCCAGGGCGGCCTTCGCGACCGATGCACGGCCCACGGCCGCGTCGGCGACGACCGGATCGCGCGGACGCTCTTCCGTCACGATGCGGCCTCGAGGAGTGCGAGGTTCCGCTCGACGCGCTGCCCCAGATCGCACAGGTCCACGGGCTTGGTGACGTAGTCGTCGGCGCCCGTGCGGAGTGCCTCCTGCTTGTCGGTCCAGCCATCCAGCGCGGTGAGCATGATGATGCGCACGCGGTCGCCGTGCTCCGGATGCTGCTTCATCATGCGGCACACTTCCCATCCGCTCCGCCCCGGCATGCGGACGTCGAGCAACACGAGCTGCGGGCGGAGCTCCTCGAACGCGCGGAGCGCGTCGTCCCCATCGTGCGCGAGTGTCACGGTGTAGCCGCGCGCGGCGAGCATGGTGCGCAGCACGTCGGCGCTGTCGCGGTCGTCGTCGACGACGAGGATGGCGGGGGCGTGCGGGACGGGCGTAGTCATGAAGTGCGCTGCCGACCTCCGAGCGGCGAGGGGGCAAGATGCGAGCCACCTGCTCCGATGCGACGAGCCGGCCGCCCCGCAGTGCGGCCGGCTCGTGCGGAGCGGTACCGTGCGCCAGACTCAGCGCGGTGCGCGCGCTCCCGGCTTCCACGCCACCGAGATGCCGAACCCGGTGTCGTCATTGCCGAAGAGATCGGAGCTGCCGAACAGCACGCTCGCGCGAATCGCCAGCTCGCGCGTGAGCTGGAAGTCGCTGCCGAGATCGAAGTTCACCGAAAGATCGGAGTCGTCGCCGCCGCAGAAGCGATCGCTACTACAGAAGTCCAGCGACAGCCGCGGATGCACATAGGGCGTGATCGCCACGCCGCTCTGCGTCCCGAACCGGTGCCCCACCGATACCCCGACCGGGAGGCGGAAGATATTGGTCGGATCGCCGAATGCGCCGTACAGCCCTGCGGTGAACACCAGCGCGAGCGGCATGTCCTGCGTGGCACGCGTGAGCTGGTGCGCCACGCCCCCACCGAGCACGAAGTGCGAGTTGTCCCGCCCGTCGGGATCGGCGAAACCGGCGTCGAACGTGAGCTGCGTGGCCGAGGAGATCCCCTCGCGCCACTGCGCGACGAGCGAATTCCCCGCATCGCCGCCATCGGCAACGGCGAAGTTGAATTCGCGAACCGTGATTTCCGGGATCTGGAACGAGGGATAATTCCACCCCTGCGCCTGTGCTTCCGCCGTCACGCAGATGGCGGCGAGAGCGGCGATGACCATCGCATGGGTCCACGCGCGCATGCGCATCATGCAACCTCCGGTATATGGTGAAAGACCGACCGATACAGTAAGACTATCCGACTGCCGCGCGGTTACGGTACTCGCGACAGCGCATACGACAGCCCGATGCCGTACACGTTGCCGCGCGGCCCGGGCCGACCCGCGCCCGGATCGCTCCCGCTCTCGACGCCCAGCGTGATGCCGATCACGGGCGTGAGCGCGACATCCAGCCCGATCGCGTAGCGAAAGACCGTGCTCGTCGCGCGCTCCACATCGCCGCCGGTGACGCGCGACCACGTCACGATGGGCGACGCGTAGATCGCGATGGCGCGGTGAGCGGACAGCGCGCGTCGATAGCCGACCGTGGCACCCACCGGTACGCGCAGATCGAGCGTGTCGCCCGCACTCGCGCCGCCCGCCCCGGCGAACGCCGCCACCCCCACCGCTCCATCACGCCCACCCAGCACGGGCACGGGAGCCATGATGCGAGCACCCCACGTGATCCCATCGCTCGCCCCCACCCGCGCCAACCACGCGGCGCCGCCAGCCAGCTGCACCCTGCGGGAGCGCGGCGCCCACGCGGCCGCCCCACCGTACGCGTCGCCGGCATCGGCGCTGCCGATGTTCGCCGCCACCGTCCACCCCGAATTGGAGAAGGCGTTCTGCAGCACCGGCATGGCAAGCTCCTGGGCGCGGGCACCCGACAGCGGGAGCACGCTCGCGAGCGCCAGAGCGAGGATACCCGCCGTGGCCGTGCGCCGCCTTGCGGCCGGACGCCACCGTGCGCGTCTCACCATCTGCCGCTCCACCACACGCCCTCCTGTTCCACCGCGCCCATCCACAACAGTCACGTCGGTCCCGGCCGGCGTTGCCCGTACTCCGCGAGCGCCATCCGCTCTGCTCATCCGCGTCCGCCGTGCGCACGCGGCGCAGCAACGGCCGCCGCGGTCAGCACCATGCACGGTGCAATGACCGTGCGCGCGGACGAACATCGCACCGCACGCACCGTGCGGTCAACCATGCACAGCGCACGACCGCTGTCCACGACAGCAGGGCGTACACGGCGCGTGGGGCGGCCGCTCGATGCACCGCGCGGCGTACCACAAGGCACGCCGCGCACGAATACCGCTCAGGATCAGAGCTCTCTCGCTGCCGCTCCGAGGCGGGCGGCGAGGTGGGCCCCCGCCTCAGGCCGGCACGGCGCGCTCCGTCACCACGCGCACGCGGTCGTCCACCACCTGCAGGAAGCCGCCATCCACCGAGAAGCGCTGGGTGGTACCCGCCCCCTGCTCCACTCGCAGCTCGCCGCGCCCGAGCAGCGTCATCATCGGCGCGTGCTGAGGGAGGATGCCCAACTCGCCATCGAATGCTGGGGCCACGACGAGCGTGGCCTCGCCGTCGAACAGCGTCTGCTCGGGGGAGATCACCGACACGCGGAGCGCCGCCATGCGCTACCCCTTCGCCAGTTGCTTGGCCTTCTCCACCGCCTCCTCGACCCCGCCCACCATGTAGAACGCCTGCTCCGGCAGCTCGTCGAACTCGCCCGAGACCACGCGCTCGAACGAATCGATCGTCTCCTCGAGCTTCACGTACTTCCCCGGGATACCGGTGAATTGCTCGGCCACGTGGAAGGGCTGTGACAGGAAGCGCTGCACGCGGCGCGCGCGCCCCACGATGCGCTTGTCTTCCTCCGACAGCTCGTCCATGCCGAGAATCGCGATGATGTCCTGCAGCTCCTTGTAGCGCTGCAGAATGCGCTGCACCTCGAACGCCGCGCGGTAGTGGCGCTCGCCGAGGTACTGCGCGGAGAGAATGCGCGACGACGAAGCGAGCGGGTCCACTGCGGGATAGATCCCCAACTCGGAGATCGCGCGCGAGAGCACCACCGTGGCATCGAGGTGCGCGAACGCCGTGGCCGGCGCGGGATCCGTGATGTCGTCGGCGGGCACGTAGATCGCCTGCACCGACGTGATCGAGCCCTTCTTGGTGGACGTGATCCGCTCCTGCAGGTCGCCCATCTCCGTGGCCAGCGTCGGCTGGTAGCCCACCGCCGAGGGAATGCGGCCCAGCGTCGCCGACATTTCCGAGCCGGCCTGGGTGAACCGGAAGATGTTGTCGATGAAGAACAGCACGTCCTGGCCCTGGTCGCGGAAATATTCGGCCTGGGCGAGGCCGGACAGAGCGACGCGGGCGCGTGCTCCCGGCGGCTCATTCATCTGGCCAAACACTAGCGCCACCTTGGAGCCTTCCGGCGTCGGGTTGCCGTCGGCATCCTTGGCGATGACGCCCGACTCGGTCATCTCCGTGATGAGGTCGTTGCCCTCGCGGGTGCGCTCACCGACACCCGCGAACACCGACGTACCACCGAAGTTCTTGGCGACGCGGGTGATCATCTCCTGGATGAGCACCGTCTTGCCCACACCGGCGCCGCCGAAGAGCCCGATCTTGCCTCCTTGGAGGTAGGGGCTGATCAGGTCGAGAACTTTGATCCCGGTCTCGAAGACAGTCTTCTGCGGCTCGACGTCCTCGAACGCCGGAGGCGTGCGGTGGATCGGCCATCTCGGGTCGGAGAAGTCCTGGTCGGGGGCATCGAGCGAGTCGCCCCAGACGTTGAAGATGTGACCCAGCGTCTGGTCCCCCACCGGGACTGTGATCGGCCCACCGGTGTTCTTGACCTCCGCGCCGCGGGTGAGCCCATCGGTGGGAGCGAGGGCAACGGCACGCACCCGGTTGCCGCCGAGATGCTGTGCGACCTCGGCGATGACGGTGCGCGGGTCACCCCCGAGACTGAAGTCGATGGTGACCGCGTGCAGGATCTCCGGCATCCCATCGGGCGGGAACTCGACGTCCACGACGGGCCCCGCGACCTTGACGATACGTCCGACGCTCTTTGCCTCAGCCATTCTTCAGACTCCTCTGGT
>DASSNU010000020.1:0-380523 GCA_035701265.1 Gemmatimonadaceae bacterium
AGCGCGACGCCGGGATTCCGGCGTCGCGCTTCGTGCATCGCGACTTACCGCGGTCTCGCATCGCGCCACGCGGCTGTCTCCTTCCGCCGCGCTCCGCGATCTGTAGCGTTGCTCGTATCGCCTCTCCTTCGGCCTCGCACCTTTTCGTGCATGCGCGCACGCGCCCCGGGGCGATGGTCGGGAACTTGCCACAGCCGCTGCCGGCTTGTCGTCTGCCGAGCACGTTCCATGTATAGTTGCAGGTGAGCAGGCGGGACGCCTGCGCGGGCGCCGCCCGCCCGCGCGGCAATCCGACCACCACCAGGAGTGCGCCATGGACCAACCGCACAGGGTCATCCGCGAAGGCGTCATCGCCGGCATCATCGGCGCAACCGCGGTCGCCGTCTGGTTCCTCATCGTCGACACGATCTCGCGCCGACCGTTCTACACGCCGGCCATGCTCGGCAACCTCGTCGCGAGCGTGTTCGACCGGCAGGCGCACACGGGCATCGGGTTCTTCCCAGTTGCGGGATACACGGTGCTGCACTACGCGCTCTTCGTGCTCGCCGGCATCATCGTCACGCTCATCATCCATCGTGCCGAGCGCGAGCCCACCATCCTGGCGCTCCTGCTCATCCTGTTCGTGGCGTTCGAGGTGGGGTTCTACGGACTGGTCGCGGTCCTGTCGCAGTTCGCCGCGTTCGGAAGTCTGGCCTGGTACCAGGTGATGGTCGGAAACCTGCTGGCAGCGGTGCTCATGGGGAACTACCTCTGGCGCACGCACCCCGCGCTCACGCAGCAGTTCGCGCGCGCGCTCGACGGCGCGGAGCACTGACGGGGGAAGCACGGAGCGCCGGAGCGACGCGCGCGCACGGCGCGGCAGGGTTGCGGGAGCACACGACTGTCGTGCAGTCTTCCCACTCCCGTGACCCTGTACCGGACCGACGTGCTGCATTCCTGGATTCCTCTCGCCGCTCTCCTGTTCACCGCCGCGCCGCAGGACACCGCCCGTCCCGTCGCCACCGCCACACGCGTCCGCGACGGCGCCATCATCATGGATGGCCGCCTGGATGAGCCCGAGTGGAAGAAGGCGATCCCGGTCACGCACTTCACCCAGGTCGAGCCGATCCTGGGCGCCGAGCCCACCGAGCGCACCACGGTCCTGGTGGTCTACGATGACGACGCGCTCTACATCGGCGCGCACATGTTCTCGCGCGATCCGTCGGCCATCCAGTCGCCCATCAGCCGACGCGATGACGGCGGCCAGGCGGAGCACCTCACCGTCTCGCTCGACACGTACCTGGACCGGCGCACCGCGTACAACTTCGGCGTGACGGCGTCGGGGGTGCGCCTGGACTATTACCAGCCGGAGGACAACGACCACTCGCGCGACGAGTCGTACGACCCCGTGTGGGACGCCAGGACACAGCGCACCGCGGATGGCTGGACGGCCGAGATGCGCATTCCCTTCTCGCAGCTCCGCTTCAACGACCGTCCCGAGCTGGTGTGGGGGATGAACCTCGACCGGTGGATCCCCTCCAAGCACGAGGACGACTACTGGATCCCGGTGCCGCGCAACGTGCAAGCGTGGTCGTCGCGCTTCGGCAACCTGGTGGGGATCGCTGGCGTGGCGCCGTCGCGCCGCCTCGAGCTCGTGCCGTACGTGGCGACGAACGCGCGCATGCAGAGCGATCGCGACGTGCGCGATCCGTTCAGCGACGCCACGGAGGTGAGCGCGAACGTGGGCGGCGACCTCAAGATGGGATTGGGGCCCAACCTCACGCTCGAGGGAACGTTCAATCCCGACTTCGGGCAGGTGGAGGCGGACCCGGCGGAGGTGAACCTCACCGCCTTCGAGACGTTCTTCGACGAGAAGCGCCCCTTCTTCACCGAGGGGAGCCGGCTGCTCTCGGGGAACGGGCCGTCGTACTTCTACTCGCGACGCATCGGCGCTCCGCCGCGCGGCGACATCCCCGGCGATCCCACCTTCGTGGATCAGCCGAACACGACGACCATCCTCGGCGCGGCCAAGCTCACTGGACGACTCGCATCCGGAACGTCCATCGGCACGCTCGTCGCGATGACCGGACGCGAGTTCGCGCGCACGTTCGACACCCTTGCCGCGCCCGGCGACGGACTCGGGCGCGTGGAGGTGGCGCCGCGCTCGCTCTACGGCGTCACGCGTGTGCAGCAGGAGCTCGGCACGCCGGGCTCGACCGTCGGCGCGATGCTCGCCGGCGTCTACCGCGACATGCCGGATGGCTCACCACTGGCCGCGTCGTACGACCGCGCGGCTCTCTCTGGTGGGAGCGACTGGACGCTGCGCCTTGGCGGAGGCGACTACGAGCTCTCCGGCTATGCCGGCTTCAGCTACGTGCGCGGCGACACGTCGGCGATGATCGCGCTGCAGCAGTCGAGCGCGCGCTACTTCCAGCGTCCGGACGCCGCCTACGTCCGCGTGGACTCCGCGCGCACGTCGCTCGCCGGTTACACGGCGTCGCTCAACCTGCGGCGCATCACCGCGCGCCACTGGCTGTGGGGCGCAGGATTCAGCGCGGAGTCGCCGGGCTTCGAGCTGAACGATGCCGGACGGCTTCAGGATGCGGACAACCTGGGCAGCGCGCTCGAGCTTCAGTACCGCGAGACGCTCCCCGGCGCCCATCTCCGCACGTACGACGTGGGCGTTTCGATGAACCACGGATGGAACTACGGCGGGACGCACACCAATGGAGACGTCGATTTCGATGCCGACATTACGCTCCTCAACTACTGGCAGCTCGGGCTGTCCGCATCGCTCGATCAGCGCGCGCTGAGCCCGACCCTCACGCGCGGCGGCCCCCTCATGGGAACGCCGCGCACCTGGTCGGGGAGCGTGGAGTTGGGGAACAACTTCGTGGCGAACGTTCGTTGGCAGGGACGCGTGCGCTACGAGCAGGGGGAGGAGGGTGGACGCGAGCTGGGGGTCAGCGGGTCGCTTTCCGTGCGCCCGGCCCCGGCATGGCAGCTCTCCATCGAGCCGAGCTACAGTCGCGAGACCGATCCGCGGCAGTTCGTCACCACTGAGGACAACGGTCCGGCGGAGACGTTCGGCACGCGCTACATCTTCGCCGCCACCGAGCGGACCACCTTCTCCACCCAGTTCCGGCTGAACTACACGTTCAAGCCGGACCTCACGCTCGAGATGTACGCCGAGCCGTTCGCCGCCAACGTGCACTTCCGCGACTTTGGAGAGCTGGCCGCCGCGCGCAGCCGCGCGCTGCGCCTGTACGGCCACGATGGCGCGAGCCAGGTGGACACGCTCGGCGACGGCACCATGCAGGTGACCGACGGCAGCGACACCTTCACGCTCGACAACGAGGACTTCGTGGCTCTGTCCTTCCGGAGCAACGTGGTGCTGCGATGGGAGTGGCGCGCGGGGAGCACGCTCTTTGTCGTCTGGCAGCAGGACCGCGGCCGGGACGATCCCTTGAGCCGCTCCGCGCGATTCGGCGATCTCTTCCACGCGCTCAGTACGCGGGGAGAGAACATCTTCGCCATCAAGGCGACAGTGTGGATTCCGGCCATGTAACGCGCGCCGCAGGGTGCACCGTGCGGTACCGGACGACGTAGCGCTGGCGCGTTGGCAGGGTGCGCTGATGACGGACGCCGGCGCCGTGGAGCGATACCGCCCACGGCGCCGGCGCTCTGCTGTCTCCCTACAACGTGGGGTGCTTGAGGTGGAAGTCGGTGGCCTCCTGATACGCGCGCCCGACCACGAGCAGCGGCAGCTCCTTGTACAGTCCGCCGACGAAGGTGATCGAGACGGGTGTGCCGTCGTCGCGGAAGCCGTTGGGAAGGATGAGCGCGGGATGCCCGGTGAGGTTCGTGGCGGTGAGCTGTGAGCTGAACGTCGGCGCTACGAAGATGTCCACCGTCTTCATCAGCTCGGCCCACGCGCGCATGGCCTGCACGCGTGCGCGGTTGGCGTTCACGTAATCGGCGGCAGGGATGAAGCGCGCGGTGCGGAAGGTGTTCGGCCACGCGTTGTCTCCCTGCTGCGTCATCTCCTTGTCACGCCCCGAGCGCGTGAGATCGTCGAACGCGGCCGCCGCCTCGGCGTTCAGGATCAGACGCATGGCGTTGTACGGCTGATCCGGCACGTCAACGGGGAGGAGGTTCACGCCGAGCGAGCGAAGCTTGTCCAGCGTGGCCTGGTCGAACGCCTTCGTGGGATAATCGCGCTCGAAGTCGGCCTTGGCGTACCCCACGCGGATGGACTTGAGCGGCGTGCGCGCGTCCCACACGAAGGGGATGTCCTTGGCGCTCAGGTCCATGCCGTCCGCGCCGTGCATCGCCTCCAGCACGAACGCGCAGTCCTCCACCGCGCGGCACATCGGGCCGATCTTGTCCATCGTCCACGAGAGCGCCATGGCACCCGTGCGCGGCACGCGGCCGAAAGTGGGGCGGAGCCCCGTGACGCCATTGCGCGTGGAGGGTGATGAGATGGAGCCGAGCGTCTCCGTGCCGACGGCGAAGCCCACGCACCCCGCCGCGGTGGCCGAGCCCGGTCCGGCGGACGAGCCGCTCGAGCCCTGTTCGGGCTTCCACGGATTGCGCGTCTGTCCGCCGAACCACTGGTCTCCCATGGCGAGCGCGCCGAGCGTGAGCTTGGCGACGAGCACCGCACCGGCCGCGTCGAGCCGCTGCACGATGGTCGCATCGCTGTCGATCATCTGGTCCTTGTACGGCGCCGCGCCCCATGTGGTGGGCGTCCCCGCGACGGCGAAGAGATCCTTCGCACCCCACGGGATGCCGTGCAGCGGCCCGCGATACTTGCCGCGCGCGATCTCCTCGTCCGCCGCGCGCGCCTGCTTCATGGCGCGCTCCTCCGTGTAGTTCACCACGAAGTGCAGCGTGGGGTCGTAGCGGCGCAGCCGCTCCAGGTACATGCGCGTGAGCTGCACCGAGGTGACCTTGCGCGTGCGCACCAGCTCGGAGAGCGCGGTGACGGGAAGGAACGCCAGATCTTCGAGGTTCGCGCTCACCGCCGGCGGGCGCACCGGCGCGCGCGCCCCGTGCGAGGGCGTCTTGGGGAGATCGAGCGTGGTGCCCGGGGGAACGGGATCGAAGATGATCGCCGGCGGTACGGAGTTCGGGAGCGTGATGGCGTGCAGTTGCTCGATCTGCTGTTCCTGCCGCTGCAGCGCGCGCACCATCTGCTTTCGTTCGTCCTCGTCGAATTGCACTCCGGCGATCTCCTCCGCGCTGGCGATGCTCTCGGGGGTGATCTCTTCGCCGTTGGCCGCGCGCGCCCAGAGCACGCCGGGGAGGAGCGTGGAGCCCAGGCCGATGCTCGCGAAGTAGCCCATGAACGAACGGCGGTCGTAGCGGGGAGAGGGTGCGGTGGACATGGCGGCGATTGTGGGGGGCGCTGTGGGGATGTGGTGCGCGTCGGCCGGGAGGGGCCGTGCGGGGGCGTGCTCTATGCTGCGGTCTGGTTTGGCGCGGCGGAAGGGGCGGAGGCGGTGCCGCGGTAGCGAAAGGCGATCAGGTCATAGTCGAGGTGGCGCTCTCGGGGTGCGCGCTCATGCTCGCCGAGAGGTGTCTCCGCCGCGCTACATGCTGGTGATTGGCAAGCCGAAGAGCTCACCACAGCGCGCTTCACCGGTGACGGCCTCGTACTCCATGGAGGCATTCGGGCTGTCAGCGATGTGGTACGCGCGCAGCAGGATCGTCGCGTCCCGCGTCTTCCAACGGCGATCCTCTACTACCCATGGATAGATCTGGTGATCGGTCGGGCACCGCTCGCCCGGCCCGACGGTGCTATCCAGTTGCGCGATCAGCGAGTCCGTATACGCACGAAGGCGAGCTGTTGGCAAATCCATGCCTCGACCGGCAGCGATCAGTTGATCCGGAAGGAAATAAACGTAGGAGATGGTGCCATGCACATTGGTCCCGCACACTCGTGGCGGATGGGCCTGGGCGTCTTCAGGCCAATCCGCGCGCGATTCCGGATGCCAACAGCGAACATTCGCGCGAGTGGTGTCAGCCAACGATAGATCAATCATTGCAGCGACTGCCCATGGAGTACCACCCTTCCTCGCGTGATGCGCTGCAGGCGTGCTCGGGGAAATTGGCATCGCTCCAGTGCGGCATCCCGTGCCCGTAACGACCACCAGTGCGAGCACCACCAAGCGCACGACAGGCCGGCGCAGCTGTTCGGTGTAGTCAACGTCATGAGCCTCACGTGCCGTGACGCCACCGCCACTTACGGAACGATAGCCAGCTCTTGCTGTATCCAAAGCTACGTCATCTCCTCCCCTACGGGTTTTCCGACATGCTCGGAATGGTCCACCTCACCGCCCCCCACCCCCGCCCAACGCTCATTCGCCAAGTTTTTTGAGTATGCGAGACACGTGTCAAGGCACGAGCGTGAACCTCATCAGCGCCCCCGATCCCCCGGAGCAGCGCCGTCATTCTGTCGCGGGCACGTACAAGATGTCATTGCACGTCACATGACCCCGTTGCGCTTCCAGGTTGATTAGTCGAGGGCTCGGCGACGCGACCAGCAGCACTGTCGCTCCGGGCACAAGCCAACGCCACCCATGTCGCCCCTCCTCGTCCACAGCGCACGGGTCGCCCGGCCCCAAGCGCTCGACGAGACCTGCCACCATGGAATCCACTACCGGCGCGTAGTCGGTGTCCGGGAACGGCAGCTCCCGTCCCGCTGCCAGGATCTCACCCGTGGCCCGCCGTATGTACACGTAGTAGTCGACGGAATCTCGGACGACGTCGCACGCCCACAGATGATCGGAGCGCCTCGTGCGGAATCGGTCGAGGCCCGCATTGGTTGGCGGATAGCAACCCACCTCTGGGCCGCGCGTGGTGTCCGCGAGCCCAAGATCCACCATCGCCGCGACTGCCCACGGAAGCGGCTCGTGATGCACCTGTAAACCGGTGCTTGGTGCCGAACTGCCCGGGCGAATCACCGACGAATGCGGCGCACAGGCGACCCCGACGAGACATGCCCAGCCAATAGCACTCCGCAGATGCGCACGACTCGTCAGCCGGAACCCCACACTCCAATGACCAGGTGCTGCCTTCGGTCTCGGGCGCATTGGTGCCCAAATCAACGTACCGAACACCTTCTTCGAACCATGGTGCGTTGTACGCATTGCACCTCCGGATGTTTGTCGCCTCTCATAGCAACTGGCAGTGCTCAGAACGCTGTTAGAACGCATCTACGCACCGGCCCGCCTCTTGGTCGGCTTCGTCGTTGTGATCCGAAAAGCCGCCAACAAGATGGGCCTCTTCATGAAAAAGCGTTCTCAGTAGCTGGGCCGAAGTATTGAAGGCGTGATAGGTAAGATAGACGAACGGGGCCGCCGATTCACCGAAGGTTACTTTGTTATGCCCGTTGAGCATTACGACATCCTGAGCGTTGAACATGACCTGATCATGAGCAAGGCGATTGCTGAAATCGACGCCGTACGACCTACACGTAGCATCGTATTTGGCAACCATGTCCTGCGCCCGTTGCAGCATGTCCGTGCACCACTTCGCCGCAGTCTCCTGGGCATGGTCCTTAAACCTCCGAACGTGCTGAAGTCCTGGGATCGCCGTCGCGTACCAACCAGGCCCACAATCTCCCCCGCCGGACCAGAAAAGGAGGGCTCCCGAACCAACACCGAACTGAGATACGACAATGTTGAGAATATTCTCAAAAGTACTCTGCCCTCCTCCACCACATACATTCCGCGTCGCGTAAGTCGTATCCAGCCCCCCACCAGCGGCGGTGTCGATCACCATGAACGCGACTCGCTGACACAAGCCTGCGGGATCGCGTGTATTCAAGGGATCGCCAGCCGCATAGGCGTACGGATTGATCCCGCCATTCAGTCCGATGGGATCTTCCGAGATGAAGCGCCCGACGTCTGGATCGTAGTAGCGCGCCCGCACATAGTAGAGTCCGGTCTCGCTATCCAGCTCTCGCCCCATGTACTTCAAGGGCTGCGCGACCGCCTCCGTGCTGCTCAAGAGCGTGCCGTACGGGCTGTACTCGTACGTGTCGACAACCTGATTGGTGGTATCCACCAGGGCAACCACATGCCCCGGGGCCTCCCTCACGTAGAAGTACACCGTGCTGTCGCTCGCGCGCCGCACGCTGTAGGGCTGATCCGTACCCGGGAAGTAGGCGTACTCCCGGATCGGGTGCCCGCTCCCGTCCAGCTCGTCCACCAGATCGTCCCCGTCCCAGAGATAGCGCGTGGTCGTACTCCCCGTGGTCTTCCGCACCCGGCGCCCGAAGCCGTCGTAGCCAAAGGTGGTCGTCACCCCATTCTTCACCACCTGCGTGAGCTGCCCCAGGCTGTTCCAGGTGAAGGTCTCGCTGAAGCCCGTCTTCGACTTGCTCGTCAGGTTCCCGTCGGCGTCATAGCTCAAGGTGTAGCCGTTGAAGCTTAAGAGCCGGTTGCTCGTGCTCTCGTAGGTGGCTGCGTGGTCGGTCCGGTTCCCCACGTTGTCGTACGTGTAGCTCTCTGAGCGGAGGAGATCGGAGTGGCTGAAGGTCTCGTAGTAGCAGCTAAAGACATCGAAGGGATCGGGACAGATGAAGTCCCCGGCCTCCTGCCAGTTGTGCTTGTCCGTGTAGCTCGTGAGCTGCCCGAGCGTGTTGTAGGCGAGCGTCCGCTGGGTCTCGTCCTGGTAGATGCCGGTCTCCGCAGGTGTCCCTCGCGTAGCGGTATCGATCCGGTTGAGCTTGTCATAGGCATAGCGCCGGCCCAAGGCAGCGTTCAGCCCCTGATCGTAGGCCAGCGTGGTGGGTAGGTGCGCCGAATTGTACGTCGCTGTTTCAGTGAGGCGGCTGGCAGCGCTCGGACTCGTCGGCAGCCGGATCTCGCTGAGCAGATCGTCGGAGTTGTAGCTCACCGACATGGCCCGTGGCACGAATGTCTGCAGGAAGTAGAACCGCTGCAACGCATCCTGCCCGTAGGTGATCAACCGACTCCCCCCTGGACCACTGACCTTGAGGCTCGTCCGAAAGCCACTCGCGTAGGTGGAGGTGAGCGTGTAGGTGCTGTCGCGCACCGTGACCACCTTGGCCACGCGCCCGTTGCCGTCGCTGAAGACGGTGTCCGTGCTCTCCTCATTCGAGACGCTGGCCCAGGTGAGGAGCGAATCATAGGCGAAGCGCGTCGTGTCGTCATCGGCCACGCGCGTCACCGGCCGATCCAGGAGATCGTACGTGGTTACGATCTGCTGGCCACGCCGGTTGGTATAGATCGTGACGTTGCCGTCCCGGTCGTACTGGAACTGCTCGGTGCCGCCGCGCGGGTCCGTCTTCCGCACCACCCAGCCCAGCGCGTTCAGGCTGTCGGTGTAGGTATGAGTCTTGGCGTCGGTCGTCGTGTAGCGCCGGTGGACGTCGTCGAAGCCGAAGGTGGTCGTGACGGAGCCCGGCTGGGTGAGGCTCGTCGTGCGGTTGAGGAGATCGTAGCTCGTGCTCAGGGTATGGGCGAGTGGATCGGTGGTGCTGGCCACGCGGCCGTAGCTGTCGTAGGTAAGGCTTGTGGTCCCGTTGGCGCCGGTGCCCGTGGGCGCGGTCATGGACTGAGTGTTCTGGAAGCCCGTGCTGGCATAGACCGCGGACGTCTGGTGCCCCAGGGGATCATGCACGGTGAGCACGCGGCCGCGGCTGTCGTAGGTGTACTTGGTCACCATGGTATCGACTTTCGTGCTGTCCAGCCGGCCATTGAGCCCGTAGACGTTGGTCTGCTGGAGCACGCCGTTCACCGTGACCGTCTTCACCTGATGGTAGGTGGACTCGTAGGTGTACTCGGTGATGGTGCCCGCATCCACCGTCTTCGTGAGATCGAGGCCGGTGTACGTCTGCCAGGAGGAGATGTTCTTAGGGTTAGTCGCTTGCGTAAGGCGGCCGAGCGTATCGTACGTCATCCGTGTGACCTGCTTCGTCCCCTGGACATCGATGGCCTCGACGTAGGTGGGCGCGCCGAAGCGATCCACGCGCGTGCGACTCACCGCCCCCTTGGGATCAGTCACGACGAGCGTGGCACTGTCGGGGATGACGCGTCGGGCCGGACTCGTGCTGCTCCCGCCCGTGCCCGTCAAGGGGAGCATCGCGGCCGCGAGCGAGCGCGTGGTCGTCACCGGGCGGAAGAGCCCCGCGTCGGTCGTCTGCACCTGCGGCGCCGTGATCGTAGCAACCGCGCCGTAGGCATCGTACGCAATATCCGTCTGTGCCCCGGTGCGATCGGTCTGAGTCACCACCCGGTGCTGGGCGTTGTAGGTGGCTTGAAGTCCGTTCACGCCGTCCGGATCGACGATCGTGGTGAGCTCACCATTGGCATTGTAGATGAAGTGCACCTGCCGGTTGCCCGGATCCGTGATCGTGTTGAGCTTGCCCGCCGCGCCATAGCTCCCGTTCACCCCATAGCTCAAGGTGATCACCTTGCCGGCCGGATCCGTGATCGTCGCCACCTGGGACGTCCCGCTCACGTAGGTGAAGCTCGTCGCATTCCCGTAGCGATCCTTCACGTTGAGCAAGTTGCCATCAGCGAGGAAGCTCGCCACGGTGCCATTGAGGAGCCGGTACTCGTACTTGGTGCCGTCTGCCTTGGTGGTGGCGAGCCGGACAAGCGTGTTGAAGTCCCCGGCCGGGCTCACGTAGGTGCAGTCCCCGCTACAGGTGGGCGGACCGAAGTACTCCATCCCCGTCCCGGCGGTGAGCACCAGCCCGCTATCGCTCTGCGGGAGGAGGTGCATCATCCCCGCGAGCACCCAGCCGTAGCCGTACGCGCTTGACGCTTCGTTCCGGACCAGGACCCGCACCGAGGCAGTGCTCTCCATCATCTGCGCCCCCCACCAGTTCCGGACGACGGCCGTGTACGTGTACGCCCCGGTGCTGAGGCCGCTTGCATCAAACTGCGCGGCGAGGCGGGTGACGCCGGCTCCTGAGGTATAGAAGAGCTCGGTCGTCGTGGTCCCGTTGGCGAGTTTCAGCGGGACGTAGCTCCCGTCCGGCCGCTTGAGCTTCAAGGACATCTGGCTGGGTGCCGTGCTCGAATTGGCATCCACGTCGAGCGAGACGAAGCCGGTGGGCACAGCCATCTGGCTCGTGTAGACCAAGCCCACGGAGCGTGGCGCATCGAGACTCACGTAGGCCGGCGTCGTGTAGCTTAAGCCTGCCCCGCAGTCGGGGCAGCTCGCGGCATCCCGGAGGTCGTTGTGGTGCGGCGTGAGCGCGATGAGTGGCGCCCCCTGTGTTGGCGGCGGGGCGGCGGGCTGTAGGTGTAGGTCACGTTCGTGGTATCGCAGAGCCCATCGCTGTCACAGACGTGCGCTGAGACCTGGTTGCCCGAGCCCGTCTGGAGATGGATGGTCTGCATGGCCCGCCCGCTCGCCCCATTGGGATCGAGGCCCAAGACGAAGGCTGATCCCGTGGCGCCGGTCAGGGTGACGCTAAAGCTCGCCGCATTGATCGCGTGGTCATCGTTCACGCTCACGGTGACCGCGAGATCGGCCCCCGAGACGGTGCCGCCCGACGGCGTGATGTCGATATGAGGGAGCTCGTTGGGACACGGCGGATTGACCGAGGTACACTCGATCTGCGCGTGGGCGGCAGGCGTGGCAGCGAGCAGGAGCGCAACTGCCAGCACTCCTGCCGCGAGCACTCCCGCCGCACGCTTCAGGATGGTGCCGGGCGTGGTGATCGGCCCGGCTGAGGAGCGGCGATGCCCAGCGCCGGGTGGAGCGACGGGTTCCACAGCATCGAAGCACCTGGGAACACGGACCACGGCACGTGTCCCAGTATCTGTCCGAGTACGCGCGCGAGCAAACCACACGGGCGTCCACATGGGAAATCTCCAGCGTCGGAACGGTGAGCGTCATCGCCAGCCGGCCACGCGGAAGGCACACGGAGTGCCAACCCCGTAGACGAGCTAACCTCTTGGAACGGAGGCTCTTCCACGCCGGAGCGCTTTCGCCGGTCATCCGGTTTTCGCGCGAATTCGCGCGAATTCGCGCGAAAACCGGATGGCGTGCGAACGGAAGCCACGCGACGTCGCGGCATCGAAGGGGAAAGCCGCCCCCTGTTCCTCTCACCGGAAGGAGACGCGCCCTGGTGACGCACCATGTGGTGGCGATGGCGCGCCCACGCGCACTATATCGCGTCATCTTCAGCACCAAGGTCGCTTACACGTGCGCCTGAGGCGCGCGGTGATGGTCGCTGCGTCGTCATCTCCGCCCCACTCCCGCCCGCTATATTGGAGACATGCCAATCGTCGACTTTCACACACTCCCCGACGACGCCCGCGTGTGGGTGTTCGGGATCGACCGCGTGCTGGACAGCTCGGCCGCCGGCCGGCTCCTCGTGGCCACCGATATCTTCCTCGAAGGGTGGGCCGCGCACGGGGTCCCGCTCCACGCCGCGCGCGCGTGGCGCGACGACCGCTTTCTCGTTATCGCGGTGGACCAGTCGGGCGAAGGCGCCTCCGGTTGCTCCATCGACGGGCTCTTCCGCGCGCTCGGCTCCCTGGAGCGCGAGCTGGGGATCTCCCTGCGCGGCGGCGGCCGTGTCTTCTACCGCACGCCCAAGGGGGACATCGCCTGCGTCTCGCGCGACGAATTCGCCGAGCGCGCGAGTGCCGGCGAGATCACGGCGGACACGCCCGTCTTCGACACGAGCATCACGTCGCTGGGTGACTTCCGCCGCGACTTCGAGCGCCCCGCCTCGCGCTCCTGGCACGCGCAGCTCGCCGACAGCCTGCCGGGCTGAGCGCCCGGGTGCCCGCACACGGTGGTGGTGCGGAGCGCGCGCCGCTACCGCACCGCCTCCACGATCACGCTCCGCGAGGTGAGCATCCCCACGCTGTTCAGGTGCGGGAGCAGCTCGGCGTTCTCCTCCAGCGTGAGCGCGCTCAACTTGCGCCGCCACCGCCGCTGCGCGCCGGCGTGCATCGCGGCCACGAGCGGGCCGAGCAGGATCCCCAGCGCCATGGCGGACCGTTTGCGCCGGTCGAAGTGCGGCACCACGCTCCGAAATCCGGCGCGGCGCAGCGCGTACGCCAGGTAGTAGAATGTGATCGGATGAATGTGCCCGCTCGTGTGGATCGCATCGGTGGACGACAGCGAGAGCGGATCGAACAGCAGCCAGAAGCCGGAGTGCAGGAAGCGGAGCCGGGAGTTGATGTTGAGCAGGTTGGGCGTCGTGATGAACACGCGTCCTCCGGGCTTCACCACGCGGAACAGCTCGCGCGTGAGCGCGAACGGATCCTCCACGTGCTCCACCACTTCGATGCACACCACCGCATCGAAGGCGCTGTCCGCGTACGGCAGCGGCACACCGGGCACCAGCCGGTCGCAGCGGATGCCGGTGTACGCGAACTGTTCCGGATATGGATCGCACGCCGCGAGCGCCGTCGCGGGATCGACAGCCCCCTGCTCCTGCACGTAGCGACCGGCCAGCTCGGCGAAGTATCCCTGTCCCGCCCCCACGTCGAGCACGCGCCCGCGCGGCAGCACGCCCCGCTCCATCAGCAGCTCGAGCACGCGCGCATTGGTCCGTCCATGCGACAGCGCGCGCGGACCCTCTGCGGACGACCGCTCGACGGGCACGCTCACGCGAGCCACTCCTCCAGGTGGGCGGCGACGAAGTCGTTGTCGGTGAGCTCCGGGTAGGCGCGCAGCACGCGGTCGATCTCCTCCATCTGTCCGCGTCCCAACCCCTCGCACGGGTCCAGGCACCACGTGCCCGCCAGCAGCCCCTGCCGGCGAAGGATCTCGTGGATGCCGGCGATGCTCCCGGCGAAACCGTTCCGCACATCGAAGATCGCGCCGTTCGCGTCGGTGAGCGCCGCGCCAAGGCGCATCCACTCGGCGTCGACGGCGTCGCCATCGCGTATGGTGCGCACGGCATCGAGCATCTCCACCGCGCGGCGCGTCCACACCGCCCACTGGCCGAGCAGTCCCCCCACGATGCGGACCGGCGTCCTCCCGCCACGCACGGAAAATGGGAAGCGTGCGAGAAGGTCCCCCACGATGTGGTCGTCGTTCCCCGTGTACAGCGCTACGTCACTCCGGCCAGCCTCCGCCACGGCGCGCACCACGTCGAGCGTGCGATAGCGATCGAAGGGAGCGATCTTGATCGCGACGAGATTCTCGATCTCCGCCAGCGCGCGCCAGAAGGCTGAGCCCAGATGGCGCCCGCCCACGGCGGGTTGCAGGTAGAACGCGAAGATCGGGATCACCTCCGCCACCGCGCGGCAGTGCTCCACCATCGCCGCATCTGACGCGTCCCCCCACGCGCCCAGGCTCACCAACGCCGCGTCGTAGCACAGCTCGCGCGCGATGCGCGCCTCCGCGAGCGCCTGTTTGGTGCGCCCCACCACGCCGGCGATGAGCGCGACGTGCGAACGAGCTTCGGCGCGCACCGTCTCCGCGGCGAGCTCGAGCACAGGACGGTAGAGCCCGTGCGCGAGATCGCGGATGGCGAACTGCGTGGTGTGCACCCCCACGGCCAATCCGCCCGCGCCCGCCGCCAGATAGTATCGCGTGAGTGCGCGCTGCCGCCGCTCGTCCAGCGTGCGCGCCGGCGTGAGTGCGAGCGGGTGCGCGGGGATCACCTGCCCGGCCAGCAGATGCGAACGCAGCGCGTCAGAAGCGGCCATCGCGCGCCTGGAAGTGCGTGGGCTTGCCGAGCAGCGGACGTTCCGCACGCACCCACTCCGCCGTCATGGTGATCATCTCATCGAGCGACACGGTGGGCGCGCCGAACCTCTGGTGCGCGAGCGTGGCGTCGCTCAGCAGCGCGTCGTCGCGCTCGGTCCCTACCACACGCGGCGTGCGGTCGAGCAGCTCGCCGAAGCGCTGCGCCACCGAGCGCACGCTCACCGTTTCGCGTCCCGTCACGTTGATCACGAAGGGAGGCACGCTCGCGTGCGCCAGACAGCGAACGGCCCACGCGTTCGCGTCTCCCTGCCAGATGACGTTCACGGAGCCCATCCCCACATCCACCGGCTCTCCGCGCCAGACGGCGGCGGCGATGTCGGTCAGCACGCCGTAGCGGAGCGCGATGGCGTAGTTGAGCCGCACGATGGCCGTCGGCGTGCCGTAGCGCGCTGCGTGATACTCGAGCACGCGCTCACGACCGAGGCACGACGCGGCGTATTCCCCCACCGGCGCGGGGGCGTCGCTCTCTCGCGCGCCGCCGCTCGCCACGCGCACGAGCGGATAGATGTTGCCCGTGGAGAACGCCACGAAGCACACGCCGGCGCCCGCGTAGCGCTCCGCGGCGATGGCGGGCGCCACCGTGTTCATCATCCAGGTGACGGCGGGCGCATCGGTGGTGCCGAACTTCTGCCCCGCCATGTAGATCACGTTGGGCGCGTCGGGGAGTCGCGCCACCGCGCTCCGGTCGAGGAGATCGCACGCGATGGTCTCGATACCCTGTCGCTCCATCTCCTTGCGCGCCGCGGGGGCGGAGAAGCGCGAGACGGCGATCACGCGCGACGTGCTGCCGGCGTCGTCCATTGCGCGGCGCAGCATCCGTGCGAGCGATGGGCCCATCTTTCCGGCCGCGCCGAGCACGATCACGTCTCCCGGACACCGCTCGAGCGCACGCTGCACCCCGGGCGTGGGACGGGAGAGCCGCTCGTCGAGCTCCTCTTCGGTGAGCGCCCCGCGTGGCATGACGACGCTCAGGCGGCGCTCGCTTGCGCATCGCGCGCGTAGCGCTTGAGGCGCGCGATCATCGCGTCCAGGCCGATCTCGCGCGTCCCCAGTCCGATGCTCTCCATCACCGTGCGCACGAAGTCGGGGGGGATGGCGAGCGTCGTCTCGGGCGGCTCGTCGTTCACCGCCGAGAGAACGATCGCGAGGAAGGCGGCGATCGTGGGAGAGGTGCGCGTGTCGAGGTCCACGTAGTAGTGCATCCGCCCATCGTGGAACTCGGGGAAGATGTCCACGCGCGTCTGGCACTCGGGGATCGTGAACGCGCCGCGGTCCATCTCGAGAAAGCGATCGGGGAGCGGCTCGAGCTTCTTGGCGTACGACACCAGCGCTTGCATCTTCTCCTCACGCCCGAGCCGGCGAAAGCGCGCCAGCACGCGCTCGATCGAGGGCGGGAGGGCTGTGGCGGAGTGTGTCTGCTGGGGTGACGGCAATTCGGCCATGCCCGGACAAAAGCGGAGGCGGCCGGCGCCGTCAAGACGTGGCACGATTCCTCCGGCCACGCTCCACGCGTCGAACGCGCCAGACGGCGCGTAGCGCGCCCCGCATTGCAGGCACGGCGCGGGCGGGCGCATTCATTCACCAGATGGGAACCTCAGGAGAGACGACATGCCAACGCGGACGGCGAGTGCGGTGTGGGAGGGTGGCTTGCAGGGTGGGAAGGGGACGTATTCCGGCGCGAGCGGAATCTCCGGGAACTATTCGTTCGGCTCCCGCTTCGAGAACGCGGGAGGATCGAACCCGGAGGAGTTGCTCGCTGCGGCGGAGGCCGCCTGCTACAGCATGGCGCTGAGCGCGGCGCTGGAGCGCGCGGGCACGCCCGCAACGCGCGTCGAGACGAAGGCGGCGTGTACCATCGACAAGGTGGGGGACGGCTTCAAGATCACGACCATGAAGCTCACCGTACGCGCCACCGTTCCCAAGGTGGACCGGGACACGTTCCAGAAGACGGCCGAGGCCACCAAGGACGGGTGCCCCGTCTCGGGCGCGCTCAAGGGGAACGTGAAGCTGGAACTGGACGCGCAGCTCGCCTGATGCGTGGCGCCGGCGGGGGGCGGGCGACGATCGGCTCGCCCCGCGTCCGCCGGCGCTTGACGACCGGGGGGCGACGGCGTTAGTCAAGCGCGTGTCTCTCCCCCTCGATGGGCCGCCGCTCCGCTCCGTGATGGCGGCGAGACGATCGCTCCGCCGCCCGCGCCGCACGGCGTGGCTGGCGTGGCTGGCGTGGCGCAGCGTCGTGCCGTGCGCGTGCGTCGCGCTCGTCGCCGCGTGCGGATCGCACGATGGCGACTTCGCCGCCGCGGGAACGATCGAGATCGTGGAGACGGACGTTGCGCCGATGGTTCCGGCGCGCGTGCTCGACGTCCGCGTGGAGGAAGGCGCGCGCGTGCGCGTAGGCGACACGCTCGCGCTCCTCTCGCAGGCCACGCTCCAACCCGAGATCGAGCAGCGGCGCGCGCGCGTGGCCGCGGCGGAGGCCGCGCTCCGCGACCTGGAAGCTGGTGCGCGGCCGGCGGAGGTGCGCCAGGCGGCGGCGACCTTCCAGGCGGCGGAGGCAGAGGCGCTGCGCACGCGGCGCGATCTCGAGCGACTCGAGCCGCTGGCCGCGAGCGGGACGGTGAGCCGCCAGCAGCTCGACGCCGCGCGTGCGGCCGCGACCGCGGCGCAGGGACGGTTGGACGCCGCCCGCGCCGCGCTGCGCCTGGTACAGGAAGGCGCCCGCGTCCAGCGCATCGCTGCCGCGCGCGCGGAGGTGCAGAGCGCACGCGCCTTGCTCGCCGCTGCGGTCGCGACGGCCAGCGATCTCGTGCTCACGTCCCCCGTGGCCGGCGTGGTGCTCGACCGCCACGCGGAGCCCGGCGAGGTGCTCGCCGCCGGCGAATCGGCGCTCACGCTCGGCGATCCGGCGCGCCCGTGGGTGCGCGTCTTTCTCTCGCCCGCAGAGCTGCCGCGCGTGCGCGTGGGAGAGCGCGTGACCGCGGTGCTCGATGCCTTCCCCGACACGATCATCGCCGGCCGCGTGGTGGCGATCTCGCCGCGCGCGGAGTTCACACCGCGCGTGGCGCTCACCGAGCGCGAGCGCGCCGACCTGCTGTTCGGCGTGAAGGTGATGCTCGACGACCGTCACGAGATGGTGAAATCGGGGCTCCCCATCACCGTCCGCTTCCCGTCCGTCGCCGCGCCGGCGGATTCGCGGTGAGCGCACCCGCGCCCACGGCCGAGCCCGCCATCCACACGCGCGCGCTGCGCAAGACGTTCGGCTCGCTCGTCGCGGTGGAGTCGCTCGACCTCGACGTGGCGCAGGGGGAGCTGTTCGGCCTGCTCGGTCCCAACGGCTCGGGAAAGACGACCACCATCCGGATGCTGTGCGGGCTCATGCGTCCCACCTCCGGCGAGGCGCGCGTGGTGGGCTACGACGTCACCACGCAGCCGGAGGAGATTCGCCGCCGCATCGGCTACATGTCGCAGCACTTCGGGCTGTACGACGATCTCACCGTGCTCGAGAACGCGCGCTTCTACTCGTCGGTGTACGGGCTGCGCGGCGCGGAGCGCGAGGCACGGTTGGCGGAGCTGCTGGACGAGCTGGGGCTCGCGCCCGCCGCGCACCAACTGGCCGGCACGCTGAGCGGCGGGTGGAAGCAGCGCCTGGCGCTCGCCTGCGCCACCGCGCATCGCCCGCGGCTTCTCTTTCTGGACGAGCCCACCGCGGGAGTGGATCCCGCCGCGCGGCGCTCCTTCTGGGAGCTGATCGCCGAGCTCACCGCGCGCGGCACGACGATCCTGGTGACGACGCACTACATGGACGAGGCGGCGCGCTTTCCGCGCGTGGCGTTTCTCTCGCGCGGGCGGCTGATGAGCGTCGGCACACCGGAGGAGATCACGCGCCACTTCGGGCTGCCAACCATAGAGGACGTCTTCATCGCGCTCCAGCATACGGATGAGGAGGACGCGCTGTCCGGCGCGCCGCGCGGCGGGAGCGGCGCTCGATGATGACGCTCCGCGCGCGCGTGGCACGCTCGCGCCTCTGGCCGATGCTGCACAAGGAGTTCATCCAGATGCGGCGCGACCGGCTGACGCTGGCGATGATGATCGGCATCCCGGCGGCGCAGTTGATGCTGTTCGGCTACGCGATCCGCACCGAGGTGCGCCACCTCCCCACGGTGGTGCTGGACGAATCGCGCACGGCGGAGAGCCGCGCGCTGGTGGACGCGATGGCCAACACCGGGAACTTTCGCATCGTGGGAGACGTGCCCGACCGCGCGACGTTGGAGCGGCGCATCGCCTCCGGCGCGGCCAGCGCGGGGATCGTGATTCCGCCCACCTTCGCCGGCGATCTCGCGCGCGGGCGGACGGCCACCACGCAGGTGCTCGTCGATGCCGCCGATCCGCTCGCCTCCAGCTCCGCCATCGCGGCGGCGGCGCAGGTCGCGGCCGCGCACGGTGCCCGGCTCGCGCGCGAGCGCGGTGCGGGCGCTCCGCGCCTGGAGGTGCGCGTCCGCCCGCTGTACAACCCGGGTCTCCGCAGCGAGGCGTACATCGTCCCGGGGATCATCGGCGTCCTCCTCTCGATGACGATGCTCATCATCACGAGCATGAGCGTCGTGCGCGAGCGCGAGCGTGGCACGCTGGAGCAGCTCATCGTGACGCCGATCGACAAGACGAGCCTCATGCTCGGCAAGCTGCTCCCATTCGTGCTGGTCGGATTCGTGCAGATGACGGTCGTGCTCCTCCTGGGCGACGTGCTCTTCCACGTTCCCGCGCGCGGGAGTCTGCTCCTGCTCTACGCGATCACCTTCGCCTTCATCGTGGCGAACCTCGGCGTGGGGCTCCTCATCTCGACGGTCGCGCGGACGCAGGCGCAGGCCATGCAGCTCGGCTACTTCTTTCTCCTGCCGAACATCCTGTTGTCCGGATTCATGTTCCCCCGTGCCGCCATGCCGGAGCCGGCGCAGTGGATCGGACTCCTCCTGCCGCTCACGTACTATCTGCGCGTGCTGCGCGGGGTGCTGCTCAAGGGGGTGGGCGCGTCGCTCCTCTGGGGAGACACGCTCGTGCTGGTGGGGTTCGCCGCGGTGCTCGTCACGCTCAGCGTGCGCCGATTCTCCAAGACCATCGAGTGACGCACGATGGCCATTCGCTTCGTCCACGTCTTCGACGCCGCCAACGATGCCCGCCGCCTGGAGCAGGTGCAGCGCATCTTCCGCTCGTACTTTGGCCAGGTGTACGGCGCGTACGCGGACCGGATCCCGGAGCTCTTGCAGCGCGACCGCGCCGACCGCCGCACGGTGCTCATCACCGCCGAGCGCCCGGGCGGACCGGTGCTGGCGTTCGCACTCGCCTTCCACTATCCGCAGCTCGGCACATCGCTGCTGGATTTCATCGTGGTGGACCCGACGGTGCGGCAGCGCGGGGTGGGGGGCGCGCTCTACGAGGCGTTGCGCGAGTATCTCGCGCGCACGGGCTCGAGCGCGCTCTACCTGGAGGTGCGTCCGGACGATCCCGAGCTGGAGCCCGACCCCGCGCGGCGCCGGGAGAACCGCGCGCGCATCCGCTTCTACGAGCGGTACGGTGCGCGCGTGATCGCCGGCACGGCCTACGAGCAGAAGCGCCCCGGGCGAACGGAAGGAGAGCCGTACCTCATGTTCGATCCGCTGGGAGACGCCCGGCAGCCGGCCGCGGACGAGGTGCGCGCGATGATGGAAGCGCTGCTCTACGACAAGTACGGCTACAGTCGCGACGATCCCTACCCGCGCGGGATCATCGCCTCGGTGCTGGAGGATCCGGCGTCGCTGCAACCGCCGCGCGCTCCCGCGCGCAACGGCGCCGCGCAGCAGGACGCCGCGCCGGTGGCGCCGCGCGTCCCGATCACGCGCGCCGTCTCGCGCCCGCTCAAGGTGCTCATCCCGCCGCAGCACGCGCTGCACCACGTGCGCGAGCGCGGCTATGTGGAGCGCCCCGTGCGCGTGGCGCGTATCGTCGAGGCGCTGCGCACGCTGGATGCGGTGGAGATCGTGGACGGCCGCCGCTTTGGCGAGGAGCCCATTCTCGCCGTGCACGACCCCGACTTCGTCCGCTACCTGGAGGCCGTGTGCTCCACGCTGCCGGCCGACCGCGCGGTGTACCCGTACGTCTTCCCAATCCGCTTTCCCGACCGCAAGCCGGTGGATGAGGAGGTGCAGGCGGGCTACTACTGCATCGATACCTTCACCCCGCTCACGTACAACGCGTACATCGCCGCGCGCGCGGCCGCCGACTGCGCGCTCTCCGGGGCCGAGCTCGTGCGCGCGGGGGAGCATCTGGTGTACGCCATCTGCCGTCCGCCAGGGCATCACGCCGAGCGGCGCGTGTACGGCGGCTTCTGCTACTTCAACAATGCCGCCGTCGCCGCCAACGTGCTGAGCACGGATGGCCGCGTGGCAGTGCTCGACGTGGACTTCCACCACGGCAACGGCACGCAGGACATCTTCTACGAGCGCGCCGACGTGCTCACGATCTCGATCCACGGCGACCCGGGCTACGCCTACCCGTACTTCGCCGGCTTTGCCGATGAACGCGGCGCGGGGGCCGGGGAGGGATACAACCACAACTTCCCTCTCCCCGAGAACGTCACCGACGAGCAGTACCTCGCCACCCTCGACCGCGCGTGCCGGCTGATCGTGGACTTCAGTCCGCGCTCCGTGGTGGTCTCCCTCGGGCTCGACATCGCCAAGGGCGATCCCACCGGCGCGTGGCTCGTCACCCCGGACGGCTTCATGCGCATCGGCGCCGCGCTGGCGGGGCTCGGTCTCCCCACGCTGGTGGTGCAGGAGGGAGGCTACGATACGCGCGTCATCGGGCGGAACGCGCGCGCCTTCCTGAACGGACTGCAACACGGGGGACACGAGCGCCGCACGCACACTTCGTGACGCGTCGCGCACCGGGCATGCGTTATGCCCTCGTGCCGTCGCGGTCACCATCAGGAGGCACGATGAAACCACGGTTTGCAGTCATCCTGCTCGCCGTGGCCACCGGTGCGTGCGGGATGCTCGGCGGCAACCGTGCCGTCGAGATCGAACAGACCGCCGTCCCGGTGGCCGATCGGTGGAATGCGACCCTCAGCACCCCCGCCGCGCTGGCCGGTGCGCTGCAGATGCGCGGCAACGCGTGGATGGCGGACGTGAACAACCGCGGCCGCGCGCACGTGGAGATCCACATCGCGAACGCCGCCCCCGGCGGCCAACATCCCTGGCACGTGCACCGCGGCACCTGCGGCAGCGATCAGGGGATCCTCGGTGACGCGAACGCGTACCCCATCCTCCGCGTGAACGGCGATGGTGAAGCATCGGCCACCGTCGACCTGGACGTCCCCGTCCCCACCTCGGGCGACTATTTTGTCAACGTGCACGCGGCACCGTCGAACCTCGGGACGGTGGTGGCGTGCGGCAACCTGGCGCCGCCCACGCGCTAGACGTTCGCGGCCACGGGCAGCGCCACGCTCGAGGGGAGGTCTGGAGTGACGCTGCCCGGCGGAACCGCCGACCACCGCGCCAACGCGCGCGCGCTCGAGTCGCTGCGCTGCGCGGTGGTGACCGTGTCCGACTCGCGCACCGAAGCCACCGACGAGTCGGGCGCGCTCATGCGCACGCTCCTCACCGGCGCGGGACATAGCGTGGCGCACTACGCGCTGCTGCGCAATGATGAACCCGCCATCACCGCGCACCTGCGCGAGCTGCTGGCCATGGAGCTCGACGTCGTGCTCCTCACTGGCGGCACCGGGCTCGGCAGCCGCGACCGTACGGTGGAAGCGGTGCGCGCGGTTCTACAGAAGGAGCTCCCCGGCTTCGGCGAGCTCTTCCGCATGCTCAGCTATCAGGAGCAGATCGGGACGGCCGCCATCCTGAGCCGCGCCGTGGCCGGCGGCGCGCACGGCATATTCGTCGTCTCCCTCCCCGGCTCACGCGCGGCGGTGGAGCTGGCGCTCACGCGCATCCTCCTCCCGGAACTGCGCCACGTCGTCTGGGAGCTGCGGCGCTAGCGCGCGACACGCGCTAGGGAGCGCGCACCATCGCTCCGCCAACGTCTTCCGCTGTGTCGTGTCGCGGGCATGTCCCTTGCCCGCCTCGGTCTGTCCCGGACATCCACGGAGGTCACGCATGGCCAGGCGCAAGGGACGCCAGAAAGGTGCGCAGCAGCACGCCGAGGGAGCGCACGGGCCGAAGACGCACGACGCGCTGCTCCGCACGCTGCATGCACGCGCACCGCGTGATCCCGCCACGGGAGCGCCGGCCGACACGGGAGAGCGCAACGTCCGCGAGGTGCGCGACCTGGGCCCGGGCGAGGGGGAGCGCGGGCTGCACGAGCGCGAGGGCGCGCATCGACTGTTCGAGCATCGCGATCAGCACGACGAGGCGGAAGCGAACAGCGAGAAGAGACGCCTGAGCAAGGACATCGACGAGCACGGGCACGACCGCTCGCGTCATCAGGTGCCCGGCGGCGCCGCCACGCACCCCGAGTTGCCGGAGACGTGAGCGCGCACGCCACCGCTCCGCTGCACGGCGAGGCGCTCTGGGACGCGACCCCGCTCATCCCGTCGCACCCCACGCTTCCGCGCCTGCGCGCGGCCGCGGCCGACTGCCACGCCTGCGATCTCTGGACGTGCGGCACGCAGACGGTGTTCGGCGAGGGGAAGCGCTCGGCCGTGCTCATGCTCGTCGGCGAGCAACCGGGCGATGAAGAGGATCTCGAGGGACGCCCCTTCGTAGGTCCCTCGGGGCGCTTGCTCGATGCCGCGCTCGAGGCGGCCGGGATCGACCGCGACACGGCGTACGTCACCAACGTCGTCAAGCACTTCAAGTGGGAGCGCGGCGAGAAGGGAAAGCGGCGCATCCACAAGAAGCCGAACGACGCCGAGATCCGCGCGTGCCGCCCATGGCTGGCGGCGGAAATCGCCGTGGTGAAGCCGCGCGTCATCGTCTGCCTCGGTGCCACCGCGGCGCAGGCGCTCCTCGGGAAACAGTTTCGCGTGACGCGGCAGCGCGGCGTGCCGGTGGAGTCGGATCTCGCGCCGGTCGTGATGGCCACGGTGCATCCGTCGTCCGTGCTGCGCACGCCGCCGGAGCAGCGCCGCGCGGCGGAGCACGCGTTCATGGCCGACATCCGGCGTGCCGCGGAACAGGTCGAACGGGTGACGACGGCGTGATCGCCTGACGCGCCGGGTGGCGGTGCTCCTGGCTCCATCTCCGTAGCAGCGCACTTTCCGAAGCTACGCCCGCACGCCACGCGCCGGTGCCGCACGCTACATTCTCCGCATGCATCGCAAAGCCATTGCGCACCTCCGGCGGGCCGACCCCGTGCTGGCCAGCATCATCGACCGTGTCGGCCCATGCCGGTTCCAGTTGCGTACCGAGGGGACGCACTTCGACGCCGTCGTGCGATCCATCATCTACCAGCAGCTCTCCGGGAGCGCGGCGTCCACCATCCACTCGCGCGTCCTCACGCTCTTCGGCGGCTCGCCACACCCCGCACAGCTCGCGACGGTGGACGACACCGCGCTTCGCTCGGTAGGCGTTTCGCGTCAGAAGATCGCCTACCTCAAGGACCTGGCCGCGCGCGTGCTCGCGGACGAAGTGCCGATCGAGCGGCTGCACGAGCTGGAAGACGCGGCCGTGATCGATGCGCTCACACGCGTGAAGGGCGTCGGGACGTGGACGGCGCACATGTTCCTCATGTTCCGGCTCGGACGCGCCGACGTGCTCCCCACCGGAGATCTCGGTATTCGCAAGGCGATGCAGCGCGCGTATCGCATGCGCCGCCCGCCGGACGAGCGGCGCATGCAGCGTGTGGCCGCGTGTTGGAGTCCGTACACCAGCGTTGCGTGCTGGTATCTCTGGCGCAGCCTCGAACAGAGCGCGGCTGCAGCGCCACCCAAGCGGCAGGGGAACGCGACGCCAACCACACGAAGCTCGCGCACACGCGCGCGGAACGGCCGGCGCCCGCGCCGCACGCGGTAATGCTCGACCTGTTCGTCTCCTGCGCGCCGGGAGTGGAGCGGCTGCTCGAGCAGGAGCTCCGCACGCTCGGCCATGCGCCACATGCACGCGAGCGCGGCGGCGTGGAGCTCTCGGGGACGCCGAACGACGTGGCCGCGATCAACCTTCGCTCGCGCCTGGCCGGCCGCGTGCTCGTGCGCCTTGGAGACTTCCACGCGCGTGCGCTCGGCGAGCTGGAGCGGCGCGCTCGCGCGCTGCCATGGGAGCGCTACATCGCTCCCGGTGCACGCGTGGAGCTGGAGGTCACCTGCCGGAAGTCGCGTCTCTATCACACCGGCGCGGTTGCCGAGCGCGTGTCGAACGCGATCGCGTCGTGCGTGGGCGCGACGAGCGAGATGCTCCGCCCCGTGCGCGCGGCGCGCGATGAGAGCGATGGGGTGAGCGGCGGGGGGGATGGCGCGAGCAGGGCGAGTGATGACGTGAGCAGCGAGCGTGACGCGGCGCGCGTGCCGGACGGTTCGTCCGAGAATCCGGTGTCCGACGATGCGCAGCGCATCGTCGTGCGAGTGTTGCACGACCGGTGTAGCGTGAGCGCCGACAGCTCGGGCGCGCACCTGCACCGCCGCGGCTACCGGCTCCAGGTGGCGCGCGCGCCGCTCCGCGAAACGCTGGCCGCCGCAGCGCTCGTCGCGTCCGGCTGGCCGGGCACGGCGCCGCTGGTGGACCCGCTGTGCGGCGCCGGGACGATCGCCATCGAGGGCGCGCTCATCGCGCGGCGCATCCCACCCGGTGCGCACCGTCGCTTCGCCTTCATGCGGTGGCCGGATTTCGATCGTGCGGCGTGGGAGGAGATGCACGGCGCCGCGATGCACGACGTACTGCCGCACGCGCCGGCGCCGATCCTGGCCTCCGATCGCGACGCCGGCGCGGTGGCCGCCACGCGCGCCAACGCCGAGCGTGCGGGGGTGCTCGGCGACATCGACGTGCGCCAGCAGGCGCTGTCCGCATGCGAGCCGCCGGCGAGCGCGCACGGGAGCGGCTGGATCGTCACCAACCCGCCGTACGGCGTGCGCGTGGGAGACGCCCGTCGTCTTCGCGACCTGTACGCACAGCTCGGGCATGTGGCGCGTCGCAGCTTCGGCGGGTGGACCGTGGCGCTCCTGTCCGCCGATCACACACTCGACACGCACACGCGCCTGCCACTCACCTCCGTGCTCGCCACCCGCAATGGTGGGATCGCGGTGCGCGTGATGGCGGGACGCGTTCCGGAGTGAGCAGTCGCTTACCGCACCCACAGCGCACCCCGGAGCCCAGTCGCGCCTCATCCCGTCGATGAGGCGTCGCCCGGCGCGACGTCGCGCGCGCCAGGGAGGGGACGCCCCAGCTTGCGCGCCGCCCACTGCACGAGCCGGGTGCCGGCGTAGCGCAGCATGATGGCCACGACCATGAAGCGCACCACGCGTACCACAGCGAGCGCGGCAAGGAACTGCCAGATGGAAAGTCGGAACGCGCCCGCCGCGATCGAGACGAGCTTGGGAGAGCCCATGGGGAGCGCGCCGAGCACGACCACCATCCATCCGCGCCGCGCGAACAGCTCGCGCAGCGCCTCGAACTGCGTGTACGAGAAGCCCATCAGTCCCAGAAGGCGCGTTGCGACATCGAGCGAGATGGCGCCGATCGCGTAGGCGATCAACCCGCCGATGAGCGATCCGACGACCGACCACCACGCCAGCTCGAAGGCACGCTTCGGATCGGCCAGGCCGAGCGGGACGAGCACCGTGTCGCTCGGCCCGGGGATCACCGAGCCATTCGCCACTCCCCACACGAACGTGGCAAGGTGCGCACGCCCCGTCTCTCCCCATCGGTACAGCGTGCCCACCAGGCGGAGCAGCGCGAGCTGACCGCGCCCCGGCACGCGTGGCGGTACCGCCGGCCCCTCACTCGGCACCGCGCTCGATGTTCCCGTGCGTGCGCTGGGCGGCCGGAAGTGGTTGCTGCAGCGCGGCGCGCAACGCGGCAGGGAGCTCCGCCGCGAAGTCTTCCATCTCTCCTGCCGAGACGGCCTCGTGCAGTACCTGGAAGACAGCGCGCGCGTGCCGGATGGCGTAGGCGATTTCGACTCCCTCACGCGCGGCGACGTGCTCCCAGAAGGCGCCGGGAGAGAGATCGCGCACTTCCGGGCCGCGACGCAGCAGGTACTGCGCGATCTCGCGCGGAAGTTGCGCGGCCAGGTTCGTCGTGGCGCCCTGCGTCACGCGCTCGGCGAACGTCTCGAACACCGCGCGCACGGCGCGCTCGGCATCGCTGCGCGACGCGAGGTGCGCTAGCTCCTGCACGCGCGCGACAAAGAGGGCGGTCTGCATGCTTCCTCCGGGGGTGTGCGGGTGGCGGCCCACCCACGCGTGGCGCGGGTACGAGCGGCGCGACGATGCGGAGATCGCGCTGGCTCCGGCGTCGCCACGAAACGTGGAGGGGCAAGAGGCGTTCCCGGCCCCGGGGCGACGCACCGGTCGCGCGCGGGCGGCGCACTCGCTGCCCGCATTGACAGCGTCCCGGACGTCCCCCAGATTGCACGATCAACGACGACTCCCGCGGCGATTTGTTGCGATTGCGGCCGCTCTACAAATGCCGCTAAACCGCTATCCCTGCATTCGCATCATACGCCCGGGGGCTGTTCATGGCCTGCCGGGCGATCGTGTTTCCGGGAGCGCCGCGCTCACGACTTCTTGATCAGGACACCATGACGCACGCCACCGGCGACTCGTACATCTTCTCGAGCGAGTCCGTGTCCGAGGGACACCCCGACAAGCTGGCCGACCGGATCAGCGACGAGATTCTCGATCTTCACCTTTCGCGCGATCCGCGCGCACGCGTGGCGTGCGAGGTGCTCGTCACGCGCAACCTGGTGTGCGTGGCCGGCGAGACACGCGCGCGTCAGCCCGTGGAGCGGGGCGAGATTGAACAGGTCGTCCGCCGTGTGCTGCACGACGTGGGGTACGACGGCTTCGATGCGCGCTTCGGCGAGCCCACCGTCAAGATCAACGTCATCCTGCAGCCCCAGGCGTCGGAGATCGGCAACGCGGTGGACGGCAAGGCGCACGAGCGGGAGCAGGGCGCGGGAGACCAGGGGCTCATGTTCGGCTATGCCAGCAACGAGACCCCGTCGCTCATGCCCGCGCCCATCACGTACGCGCACGCCATCGTCCACGAGCTGGCGCGCCGCCGCAAGTCGGGCGAGGTGCCGTGGCTCCGCCCCGATGCCAAGTCGCAGGTGACGGTGCGCTACCGCGACTGCCAGCCCGTCGAGGTCACCCGCCTGGTGGTCTCCACGCAGCACACGGAAGACGTGAAGCAGCGCCAGATTCGCGACTACGTGATCGACGAGGTCTTTCCCGGCGTGATCCCCGAAACGCTGCTCCACCGCGGCTGGCAGGACAGCGCGCTCGTCAATCCGTCCGGCTCCTTCACCGAGGGCGGCCCCGCGACCGACACCGGGCTCACCGGGCGCAAGATCATCGTCGACACGTATGGCGGCGCCGCGCGCCACGGAGGCGGCGCCTTCAGCGGAAAGGATCCCTCCAAGGTGGATCGCTCCGCCGCGTACGCGGCGCGCTGGGTGGCGAAGAACGTGGTGGCTGCCGGCCTCGCCGACCGATGCGAGATCCAGCTCGCCTACGCGATCGGTGAAGCGAAACCGGTCTCGCTCATGGCCGAGACCTTCGGCACGGGCAAGCTGCCGCGCGCGGTGCTCGAGGCGCGGTTGGCGGAGGCGTTCGACCTCACGCCGTACGGGATCATCACCGGTCTCGATCTCCTGCGTCCCATCTACGCGCCCACCGCGGCGTACGGCCACTTCGGTCGTCCCGCCGGCGAGAGCGGCAGCTTCTCCTGGGAGGATGTCTCGCGCGCCGAAGCGCTCCTCTCCGGTGACGGGATGCTCTCGGCGGCGGCGGGGTGACCGTGCGCACCGCGATCGCTGTCCTGTTGCTGGCGCTCGTCGCCGGCGCGTGCGATCGCGGCGCAGGGGACGCCGGCGCGCCGCGCGCTGCCGGTGACTCTGGCGCGACGGCATCCTCCGGCGCGAGTGCGAGCGGCGCGCGCGCGGTGCTGGCGGTGGCGCGCGTTCCCTTCCGCGTTCCCGCCGACTCGGAGATCCCCGACGGTCCCGTGGGCGCGGCAATCCGGCGCGGGCGCGCGATTCTCCGCGACACGCGCGACAGTCTTCCGCAGAACGTGGGGAACGCGCTCCGATGCGTGAGCTGTCATCTGCAGGATGGCACGCGCAAGGACGGAATGCCCTGGGTGGGTGTGGTCGCGCGATTCCCGCAATACCGCAGCCGGAACGGTCGCGTCATCACCATCGAGGATCGCGTGAACGGCTGCTTCCAGCGGAGCATGAACGGCCACGTGCTCGATGTGGGCAGCGATGCGATGCGCGACATCGTGGCGTACCTGACCTTTCTCTCGCGCGGCGTCCCGATCGGCGCGGAGGTCGAGGGACAGGGGGTGCCGCGTGTCGATCCGCTTCCGGGGGACACCGCGCAGGGCGCGCGGCTCTTCGCCGCCAACTGCGCGCGCTGTCACGGCGCGGATGGCCAGGGTACCGTGGTGGCGCCACCGTTGTGGGGACCGCGGTCGTTCAACATCGGCGCCGGGATGGCGCGCATCCGCACGGCGGCAGCGTTCATCAAGCACGAGATGCCGTTCGACCGGCCGGGGACGCTCACCGATCAGCAGGCGTACGACATCGCGGCGTACGTCACCTCACGTCCGCGTCCCGACTATCCGCCCAAGATTCACGACTGGCCCAACGGCGACGCGCCACCGGACGCGGCCTACGAGACGGAGGCGGGGCGGAAGCGGACGGGGAGCTGAGGGCGCTGGGAGCGTGGTTCCCGCCGGCAGCGCGTTCCCTCAGACCCCCTTTACCGCGCTCACCAGCTCGGTGAGCGACTTCTTCGCGTCGCCGAAGAGCATGGACGTGTTGTCTCCATAGAAGAGCGCGTTGTCCACGCCGGCGAAGCCGGTGCCGCGCCCGCGCTTCATCACGATCACCTGCTTCGCCTTCCACGCCTCCACGACAGGCATGCCGTACAGCGGGCTCGACCGGTCGTTCTCCGCGGCGGGATTCACCGTGTCGTTGGCGCCCACCACGAGCGCCACATCGGCGCGATCGAGGAGCGAGTTGGCCTCGTCCAGACTGTTGATGAGCGCGTCGTAGTCCACCTGCGCCTCGGAGAGGATCACGTTCATGTGCCCGGGCATGCGGCCGGCCACGGGGTGAATGGCGTACTTCACATCCACGCCGCGCTTCTCGAGGAGCGATGCGAGCTCGCGCACCGTGTGCTGCCCCTGCGCCACGGCCAGCCCGTAGCCGGGGATCACGATCACCGACTGCGCGTAGGCGAGCATCACCGCGGCGTCGTCGGCGGTGATCGCGCGCATGGGGCGCGCTTCGGTCCCGCCGGCCGCCGCCGTTGCCGCCTGCGCGCCGAACGCACCGAAGAGCACGTTGGTGAGCGAGCGGTTCATCGCGCGGCACATGATCTGGGTGAGGATGATCCCGCTTGCCCCTACCAGCGCGCCGGCGATGATGAGCACGTTGTTGTGCAGCACGAATCCCGCCGCCGCGCCGGCAATCCCGGAGTACGAGTTGAGCAGCGAGATCACCACCGGCATGTCCGCGCCGCCGATGGGGATCACGAGCAGCACGCCAAGCAGGAGCGAGATGATCGTGAGCGCGAGAAAGACCCCCGGATGCGCGATCGCCACGGTGAGGATGACGATCGCCGCCAGCGCGCCGAGGAAGAGGAGCGCATTGATCGGTTTCTGCAGCGGATACGTCACGGCGCGTCCGGTCACCATCTCCTGCAGCTTGGCGAACGCCACCAGCGAGCCGGTGAAGGTCACCGCACCGATGAGCATGGTGAGCGCGGTGCTCAACGCCACGTCCGTCGTGACGGCCGCGCTCGACGCCTCGATCCGGTAGAACTCCGCCGCCGCCACCAGCGCCGACGCGCCCCCGCCAAAGCCGTTGAGCAGCGCCACCATCTGCGGCATGGCCGTCATCTTCACCGCCGCCGCGAGCCACAGTCCGGCCACCGCACCGATCACCACACCCAGTGCGATCCACCTGAGCGTGACGATCTCCTGCTCGAGCAGCGTGGCCGCGACAGCCACGAGCATCCCGATGCCGGCGATGAGATTCCCCCTCCGCGCGGTGGCCGCGGAGGAGAGGAGCTTGAGCCCGAAGATGAAGAGGACGGAGGCGACGAGATACGCAATGGCGATGGCGACGCCGGTGCCGCTCAGCCCGCTCATGATTCACCATCCCGGCGATGCCGGAACATCCGGAGCATCCGGTCGGTGACGGCGAAGCCCCCCACGATGTTGATCGTCGCGAAGGCGACCGCCGTCACGCCCAGGATGGTGTTGAGCGGGGACCCGAGTCGGCCGGCCACGATCATCGCGCCGATGAGCGAGATCCCGGAGATCGCGTTGGAGCCCGACATGAGCGGCGTGTGCAGCAGTGTCGGCACCTTCGTGATGACCTCGAACCCGATGAAGATCGCGAGCACGAAGATGTAGAGAGCAACGAGAAGCTCGGCCATGGCGGTACCTGGAGAGAGCGGGAGAGACGGACAGCAAGGGCGAAGCGCCGGGAGAGCGCAGTTGCCGCGCCGGCCACGCACATCGCACGCACGAACCGCATGCACGCATCGCACGCACGGCGCGCGTGCGCGCAACACGCGTGGCGTACGCACGTGGGGCGCGCGGACGAGCGCTACCCGGCCGGCTGCGGCACGCGGGTGACCAGCGAGTCCTTCACGATCGGATCCTCGAAGTCCGGCGCGAGCGCGCCATCCTTCACGATGAGCGCGAGAAATGCGGCCACGTTGCGCGAGAACATCTGGCTGGCGTGCACGGGCATGGAGGCCGGAAGATTGAGCGGGGCGTGGATCGTGACGCCGGAGGCGATCACCACGTCTCCCGGCTTCGACAGTTCGCAGTTGCCGCCGAACTCGCCCGCCAGGTCCACGATCACCGACCCCGGCTTCATCTGCGCCACGGTGTCCGCCGTGATGAGGAGCGGCGCGCGCTTGCCGGGCACGAGCGCGGTGGTGATCACCACGTCGGCATCGCGCACCCGCTCGGCGATGACCTCCATCTCGCGGCGGTGCGCGTCCTCGGACAGCTCCTTGGCGTAGCCGCCGGCCGTTTCGGTGTCGTGCGCGCCGAGCTCCACTTCCACGAAGGTGGCGCCCAGGCTCTGCACCTGCTCGCGCACGGCGGGGCGCGTGTCGAACGCCTGGACCACCGCGCCCAGCCGTTTGGCCGTCGCGATCGCCTGGAGGCCGGCCACGCCGGCGCCGATCACGAAGACGCGCGCCGGCGTCACCGTCCCCGCCGCCGTCATGAGGAGCGGGAAGAAGCGCGGGAGCGACGCCGCGGCGATGAGCATGGCGCGGTAGCCGGCCACCGTGCTCATGGACGACAGCACGTCCATCGCCTGCGCGCGCGCGATGCGCGGGATCGCGTCGAGGCTGAACGCCATGACGCCGCGCTCGTCGAGACGCTGCACCAGCTCTGGGTAGACCAGCGGCTGCAGTACGGCAACCAGTGTGGCGCCGGGGCGGAGCAGCGACAGCTCGTCGATCGCGATGTCGGGGCGCACGAGCGGGCGCTGCACCTTCACGATCACGTCGGCGGCGGCGTAGAGCGCTGGCGCGGTGGGGACGATGGTCGCACCCGCCGCCTCGTACGCCTCGTCCGGGTGGAAGGCCGCATCGCCCGCGCCGTGCTCCACGAGCACCTGCATGCCGCCGCGCACCAGCTTGGCGACCGTCTCGGGAACGAGGGCGACGCGCTGTTCTCCGGGCGCGATCTCGCGCGGAACGCCGAGGTGCATGGGGGTGAGCTTACCCCGCGCCTGGGGCGCGGTCAACCGGCGAGCCGCAACGCGGGATGCCGGGCGCTGCATGGGCCGCGCCATCCCGAATCCGGTACGCCGCGCACGCGCCGCGGCGCGACCGGTGACCTTCATCACACGCGTCTCGCTCCGTCCGTCACGTTCGCGTGCGCCGCCGCCGGCACCCGCGCGGCGGCGCGCATCATGCGGCGCGCATCATGCGTGTCGCCTCGCGCGCACCGGGTGTACAGCGCAGTTCCCGCGAGTATATTTCCTCGCCCGCGCTTCGAGCGCGCTCAAGAATTTTCGCGCCGGGTGGTGGACATGCGCGCAGTCTGCATTGCTCGACATCCCTTTCTCAGCGAACACATCGCTGCCGTCTGCGCCGACGCGGGCATCGAGGGAATGCCGGCGGTCGGCTTCGAGGAAGGCGTGCGCCTCGCGCGCGCGCAGATGCCCGACGTCGTCCTCTGCGACTACGATCTCCTGGCCACGAGTCCACTGCGTCAGTGGGAAGACGACCCCGATCTGTCGCGCACGCCGGTGATCGCGGTGAGCCTCACCCGCCGTCCGGAAGAAGTGAATCTTCTGGACCGCAACGCGATCGCCGGCTTTCTCTATCTTCCGCTTGTGAGCCGCGACGCGGTGTCGCGCGTGATCGCTGCCGCGAGCAGCACGCGCGTGCGTCCGCCGCGCGATGCATTCCTGTGGAAGGAGCGCGAGGAGCGCGCACCGCGCTCGGAGTGACGCACCGGGCACCGCGCTCGGTCACGCTCGTGGCCGCGGCGCTCTTCTCGCTCGCTGCCTGTGGAGACGACTCCCCTCCACCCGCTGCCCGTCCTCCCGTACGCACGCCCGCCGAATCCGCTCAGATGGCGCAGGCGGAGAGCGTGGCGATGGCACGCGACCAGTGGAACCTGGCCGAGGTGACGCGCCGGTTGGAGGAGGCGGGGCTGGTGGTCTTCGACTCCGGCCGCGTGGTGCACCGTGACGGGCTGCAACGCGAGGGGCGGTTGCTCACCGTGAGCGGCGCACCGGTGGAGATCTACATTTACGACAACGCCGCCGAGCGCCGTGCGGACATGGCCACGCTCGACACCGTTCCTGACCGGCGCGTCGTGCTCGGCGCGCCCCCGCCGCCGCGGTTCATCATCACGAACAACCTGATCGCGGTGCTTCTCACGCGGAACGAGCTGCTCGTCGAGCGGGCATCGAACGCGCTGTTGGCGAGACATCTGGGGGGGTAAGGGGGCAGCGCGCGCCGGGGACGCGGATCGAGGACGGGCGCGGGTGAGCGGAGCAGTTCGCAGGTCGACGCGCTGCATCCATGGCAGCTATCAACAGATGGGCGGCCCGTAGCGGACGGAGAACGGTCCGTAGAGGGCGCAGCATCGTCATCGTGGCCAGCGCCACCCTCGCCGCCTCGCCCAACGCGCTCGCGCACGCGCACGCAGCCGGATTGCGAGTGTAGCTACATGTAGCTACATTGTCTCCATGCGCACCACCGGGATCCGCGACCTCAAGAACAACCTCAGCCGGTATCTCCGTCGCTTGCGGCCGGGGCAGGTGATCACGATCACCGACCACGGGCGCGTCGTGGCCGAGCTGCGTGCGGCAGGGGCCGGTACTCACACGGCACCGCTTCCGACACACAGCCGTTATGCGCAACTGCTCGAAGCAGGGCTCATACGGCCAGCGGTGGAGACGGGCGATCCGCTCGCCGATTGGCCGTCCACGCGTGCTGTCTCACTCCCGCGCGGCACCGTAACGGAGTTGGTGGACGAGGACCGTGGCGCCTGACGCCCCGGCCCCATTCGAGGCCGGCGTAGCCTCCATCCGGTACGTGGAAACCAGTGCCCTGCTCGCGGCCCTGTTGGAGCAGGACACATCGGCCAAGCACGCGCTCCGCGTGCCTGCGCGGCGTCTCACGTCGGCGCTCACCGGCGCCGAGGCCCATCGGGCAATCATCCGTGCACAGGCCACCGGACGACTCGACGCCACGCAGCTACGGCTCGTCGCGCGTGCGGTGCATACCTTTCTCGCCCGGTGTGATCTTGTGGCGGTTACGGATGAAGTGCTCGCCCGGGTGGGACGTCCCTTTCCCATGGAGCCAATCCGTACGCTCGATGCGATCCATCTGGCGACGGCCGAGCTCCTCGGCGGTCCCCCCGCACTGATCACGATCGTGACGCGCGATGCGCGCGTGCGAGAGAACGCGCTGCGGATGGGTTACCACGTCGCCTGAACACCTCGCGCGCCCACCTGCCCGCGCGGACGGATCCGTGCGCTCGCCGTAGCCATCGCGCGTGCTGCCGCGACCGCCACGATGCGCGAAGGCCGGGGCTCTCGCCCCGGCCTTCGTATCAATCGTCACGAGCGCCAAGCGATTACGGATCGCACTTGGGCTCGCCTTCCACCGTCGCGACACCGGCCGACGTCGAACCGTCGCCCATGAAGATGTCGCACCCCTTCGACGTGGCGCTGTGCGTCGCGGTCGCGTTCCAACCGTTGCCGCTCAGCGCAGCCGTCACCGTCACGCCGGCCGACGGCACGAAGTGCGTCGTCGCGTCGAGCTCGGTTGCCGTGCCACCGATGTTGCTGGCGGTACCGGCCAGGTACACCTGGTTGTCGGAGAAGTACGCCTCTTCGGCGGTGGCCAGGTTGCGCAGGTCCGACTTCATCGAAGCCAGATACGCCTTCTCCTTCGTGCTGGCGAACTTCGGAATCGCGATCGCGGCGAGAATGCCGATGATGACCACGACGATCAGAAGCTCGATCAGCGTAAAGCCCTTCTTGCTGTTCATCTGCATGGTGGAGCTCCTCCTGGTGCGTTTCGTCGCGAGCGGAATTGCTGGCGGACGGTGACGGGTATGTTCCACGGGGACCTCGGAAAGCAGGGTCGGTGCCAATCGCGGCACGTCTCTCAACTGTCCACAGCACAACGGGTTAGAGCGTTTCTCCCTCTCTTGGAAACCCCTAATTCGGTTGCGCTTTGCGAAAAGCCCGGCAGACTGCGAGACGACCGGCTCCCCACCATTTCCCCCGTTCAGAGACGGACAAACGCACGCATGGCAACGCGCTCCCAGAACGCTGTTTCGCTTTCCGACACCACCGCTGCGCACCGGGAACTTTGCACCGGGCACCACGACCGAATGGCATCGATTCGTGACACATACGCTCCTTCCATCCTCTATCCCACCGTGCGTTAAATTGGATCAGGACCCGTCTTCCACTCCCATGAGCAGCCTCCCGATCATCAGCGCCTTCAACGACGGCTACGTGGCCGAGCTGTACGAGGCCTACCGGCGCGACCCGGCCTCGGTCGATGAGTCGTGGCGCCAACTGTTCCGCTTCGCCGCTACCCTCGCCGTCGCTCCGGGAGGGGGAGCCGCGCCCTCGGCCGATCCGGCATATCTCCGCAAGGTTGCCGGCGCCGCCGCGCTCCTGCAGGCGATCCGCCAGTACGGCCATCTCGACGTCACTCTCGATCCGCTCGGCTCGCCGCCGATGGGCGCCGCCGAGCTGCGTCCCGAGTTCCACGGCATCTCCGAGAGCGATCTGGCCACCATACCCGGCCAGGCGCTCGGCTTTCCGGAAGGGACCACCGCGGCCGACGCCGTCGCGCACCTGCGCCAGCGCTACTCCTCCACGATGGGCTTCGAGTTCGAGCACATTGGCGATGAGAGCGAGCGCGACTGGTTCCGCACGATGATCGAGGGAGACGAGATGCGGCGCACGCTCTCCACCGAGGAGAAGCTCGCCGTACTCCGCCGCCTCACGCAGGTGGATGGACTGGAGCGCTTCCTCGGCCGCGTCTATCTCGGCTACAAGCGCTTCTCCATCGAAGGGACGGACGTCCTGGTCCCGATGATCGACGCCGCGCTCGAGCAGGTGGCGGAGCTCGGGATGCGCGAGGTCGTGATCGGCATGGCGCACCGCGGCCGGATCAACGTGCTGGCGCACATTCTCGACAAGCCGTACGAGGTGGTGTTCGGCGAGTTCGAGGGGAAGCACGCCATGACCAACGCGGCGAGCGGTACGGGAGACGTGAAGTACCATCTGGGCGCCACGTCGGAGCATCGGTTGGCTCGCGGCGGCACGATCGCGGTGCGTCTCATGCCCAATCCGAGCCACCTGGAGTTCGTGAATCCGGTGCTCGAGGGAGCGGCGCGCGCGCTGCAGCAGCGGAGCACGCCCTCGGGTGAGACACTGCGCGCGTCGGGCGTGCTCCCGATTCTGGTGCATGGCGACGCGGCGTTCCCCGGCGAGGGCGTGGTGGCGGAGACGCTCAACCTGTCGCAACTCCGCGGCTACGCCACCGGCGGCACGCTGCACGTGATCGCCAACAACCAGCTCGGCTTCACCACCGATCCGCGCGACGGTCGCTCCACGTACTACGCCAGCGATCTCGCCAAGGGGTTCGAGATCCCGATCGTGCACGTGAACGCGGACGACGCCGAGTCGTGCATCGCCGCGGTGTGGCTGGGCGTGGCGTACCGGATGCGCTTCGGGAAGGACTTCCTGATCGACGTGGTGGGCTATCGCCGTCACGGGCACAACGAGACGGATGAGCCGTCCTTCACGCAGCCGTTGTTGTACGCGAAGGTCCGCTCGCACCCCACGCCGGTGCAGCTGTGGGCGCAGCGGCTGGAGCGTGAAGGCGTGGCGACTGCTGAGGACGCGCAGCGGATCGACGCCGAGGTGCAGGGAATCTTCGAGCGCGCGCACAAGGCGGTGGCTGCCGCGGAAGACACCGCCGAGCCTGCGGCCGCTGCACCGCGCACGCCGGTGGAGACCGCGGTCTCCGCCGAGCAGCTCATCGCGCTCAATGAGCGGCTGCTCGTCTGGCCCACGGACTTTCATCCGCTCCCCAAGCAGGCCAGGCAGTTCGAGCGGCGGCGCTCGGGGCTGCAGGAGGGCGGCATCGACTGGGGGCACGCGGAGGCGCTGGCGTTCGCGTCGCTGCTCGCGCACGGGATCCCGGTGCGCCTCACCGGGCAGGATGTGGAGCGCGGGACTTTCAGCCACCGGCAGGCGGTGCTGCACGATCATGAGACCGGCGGAACGTACACGCCGCTCGCGCACGTGGGCGCACCGGGCGTCACCTTCGAGATCTACAACAGCCCGCTCTCGGAGACGGCGGCGCTCGGCTTCGAGTACGGCTACAGCGTGACCTGGCCGGACGCCCTGGTGCTCTGGGAAGCGCAGTTCGGCGATTTCGCGAACGTGGCGCAGCCGATCATCGACCAGTACCTGGCCGCCGACCGCGCCAAGTGGGGACAGGATTCCTCGCTCGTCCTCCTGCTCCCGCACGGCTACGAGGGGCAAGGGCCCGAGCACTCCAGCGCGCGTCTCGAGCGCTTCCTGCAGCTCTGCGCGGAAGGGAACATGGAGGTGGCGTACCCCTCCACCCCAGCGCAGTACTTCCACGTGCTGCGTGCGCAGGCGATGTCGGTCACGCGCCGTCCTCTGGTGCTCATGCAGCCCAAGAGCCTGCTCCGTCTCCCCGCCGCGGCGTCGCGGCTGGAGGATCTCACCGCGGGGCGCTTCCGCACCGTGATCGACGATCCGCGCATGGAGACGGCCGGCCGCGGCGCGGACGGCGAGAGCGCGGCGCCGCGACGGGAGACCGTGCGGCGCGTGGTGCTGTGCAGCGGGAAGCTCTACTACGATCTCATCGCCGCCGAGCCGGGCTCGCAGGTGGCACTGGTGCGCGTGGAGCGGTTGTATCCGTGGCCTCACGAGGAGCTCAGCGCGGTGCTCGACGGCTACCCGGGCGCGGAGGAGATCGTGTGGGCGCAGGAGGAGCCGCGGAACATGGGCGCGTGGACCTTCGCCGCGCCGCGACTGCGCGCCGTGGTGGGGAACACCATCCCCATCCGGTACGTTGGTCGCCCGGAGAGAGCGAGTCCCGCGGAGGGGTACAAGGCCGCGCACGATGCGGAGCAGGCGCGCATCGTGTCCGACGCGCTGCAGCCCGCCGCGGAGCCGCGCGAGAAGCGGCGCGCGGCGCGTGCCGCACGGTAGCCGCGCCGCGGGCAGCGCCCCGCCCGCCGCGCTCAGGGCGGTGGCGTGGGAACCGAGTAGCGGCGCGCTCAGTGCATGGCGCCGCGTGATGCCGACGACAACCGGATGCCGATGACCCGACGACTGTTCTTCATTCTCGCCATCGTCTGTCTCGCCGCGCCGCGCTCCTCGATGGCCCAGGAGCGCGGCGCGTCCGCGCTCGGCGGGCTCGTCCAGGGTTTGGGGATGACGCCGCGCGTGCTCATGATCGGCGCGCACCCGGACGACGAGGACACGCGCCTCATCGCCTGGCTCGCGCGCGGCCGCCACGTGGAGACCGCGTATCTGGCGCTCACCCGTGGCGACGGCGGACAGAATCTCATCGGCAACGAGCTGGGCGAGGCGCTTGGCATCATCCGTACGGAGGAGCTGCTCGCCGCGCGCCGCGTGGATGGCGGACATCAGTACTTCACGCGCGCGTACGATTTCGGCTTCTCCAAGACTGCCGATGAGGCCTTCTCGCACTGGCCGCACGACTCGGTACTCGGCGACGTCGTCAAGATCGTTCGCGCCTTCCGCCCGCAGGTGATCGTGTCGGTGTTCTCCGGCACGCCGCGCGACGGGCACGGACAGCACCAGGTGGCCGGGATCGTCGCGCGCGAGGCATTCGATGCCGCGGCCGACACGGTGCGCTTTCCGGTCGCGCGCTTCGGCGCGGCGTGGACGCCGCTCAAGCTGTACGAGGCCGCACGCTTCCGGCGCGAGGACGCCACGCTGTCGTTCGACGTGGGCGCCTACGATCCGCTGCTCGGGCGGACGTACGCGGAGATCGCTGGTGAGAGCCGCTCGCAGCACAAGTCGCAGGGGTTCGGCGTGCTCCAGCGGAAGGGGAGCATGATGGACTACGTGGCGCTCCTCCGCTCGCGCGTGAGCGGGCCGAGCGGCGGTGCGAAGGAGCGCTCGCTCTTCGACGGGGTGGACACCACCTGGACTCGGCTGCGCGCGGCCGTTGCGTCGCGCGGCACCGCCGCCGCGCGCGCTGCGCTCGATTCGCTCCCCGCCGCGGTGGACGCGGCACAGCGCGCGATGAACCTCGTCGCGCCGGCCACGATGGTCCCCTCGCTCGTGCGCGTGCGCCGTTTGCTCGACGCGGTGGCAGCGGGTGCGTCGCGCGATCTCGACGTGGAACGCACGCTCGCCGATGGCCGCGATCGCGCCAACCGCGCGATCCTGCTCGCCCTCGGCATCGACGCTGAAGCGACTACCTCGCACTCCGTGGTGGCCACCGGCGACTCTGCGCGCGCGCAGCTCGCCATCTACGACCAGGGCGCGCGCGACGTGCGGGTTGTAGTGGAGCGTGACGGCCGCGCCGCGGCGGACACCGTTCCCGTTGCCGCGGGGAGCGCGCTCATCGACACGCTGTGGATCCACGCGCCGTCCGCCGATGCGGTGATGGCCAATGCACGACGGGCCACGAGCGGGAGCGCGGACGCTGCGCCTTCCGCGCGCGCGCATGCGCTCGCCTCCGGCGATGGCGCGGCGGACGACAGCCACGATGCGCACGCGAGCGACCTCGGTGCGGCCGGCGGCGCGCTGCTGCCGTACAATCCGTGGTGGCTGGTCCGCCCGCGTGCGGGAGATCTCTTCTCCGTGCCGGTGACCGGCCGCGCGGAGGACGCGCTCCCCGCGGGAATGGAGCTGCACGCCGCCGTGCTCGTCGATGGCGTGAGCGTGCCGCTCACGGTGCCGGTGGTGCACCAGTACGCCGATCCGGTGCTCGGCGAGATCGACGATCCGCTGGTGGACGCGCCCGCCATCTCGGTGACGCTCGATCGCACGGCGGAGTACGCGGCCGCCGGCGCGGCGCTCGACCGGACGATCCGCGTGACGCTCCGCTCGGCGTCGCCGGAGGCGCGTCGCGTGACCGTGCGCGTGGTCGCGCCGAGCGGTCTCCGCGCCGACAGCGCAGCGCGCACCGTGCAGGTGAGCGCGTTCGGCGAGACGCACGCCGACTTCAGGCTTACCGGACGGCTCCCTGCCGGGAGCGACACGGTCCGGGTGGTGGCGGAGAGCGACGGCGCGCGGTACGAGAGCGGGTACGTGCCGATCTCCTACCCGCACATCCGTCCGCAGAAGCTCTACCGGCCGGCGTCGCTCGTGCTCGACGTGGTAGACCTCGCGCTCCCGAGGGGGCTCACCGTGGCGTACATTCCCGGCGTGGGGGACAACGTGGCCCCCACGCTGGAGCAGCTCGGCATTCCGGTGACGGTGATCGATCCCGCGGATGTCGCGTCGGCGGATCTCAGCGCGTATCGCGCGGTGGTGATCGGGCCGCGCGCGTACGAGGCGCATGTCGAGCTGGCGCAGGCCAACCCGCATCTGTTCGCGTACGTTCGGTCGGGCGGCACGCTGGTGGTGCAGTACGGGCAGTACGAGATGACGGCGCCCGGGATGATGCCGTATCCCATCACGCTCGCGCGACCGCACGATCGAGTGACCGACGAGAACGCCGCGGTGACGATCCTCGATCCCTCCGCGCGCGTGCTCACCGCGCCGAACGCGATCACGCCGGCGGACTTCGACGGATGGGTTCAGGAGCGATCGCTGTACATGCCGCACACCTTCGCATCCGAGTACACACCGGTGCTCTCGATGCACGATCCCGGCGAGCCGCCCAACCAGGGCGCGGTCCTGCTCGCGCACGTGGGGGAGGGGATGTACGTGTACACCACGCTCTCGTTCTTCCGGCAACTGCCGGCGGGCAATCCGGGTGCGGCGCGCCTGTTCGTGAACCTGCTCGCCGCCGGCAGCGCGGCGAGCGCGCCCACGCCGTGAGGATGAACGCGGTGTTCCCCACGGCCGCGCGTGCGACGCCGATGTCCGGAGCGGGCACGGCAGAGTGTGCGGCTCGCGGCTGCGGCCGCGCACGTGGCGCACGCGCTCACGCATGGATGTCGCGCGCTGCCGCGGCGGTGCTCGCTGTGATCCTCTCGCTCGTCGCCGGGGCGTGCGGCAACGGGGGGCGCACGGTGCTCACCGTGTACTCGCCGCACGGCAGCGAGCTGCTCGGCTACTACGAGAACGCGTTCGAGCAGGCGCACCCCAACATCGACGTGCAGTGGGTGGACATGGGGTCGCAGGAGGTGCTCGAGCGCATCCGGGCGGAGAAGGCCAACCCGCAGGCGGACGTCTGGTTCGGCGCGCCGGCCGACATGTTCGAGCGCGCCGCGCGCGAGGGACTGCTCGCGCCATATCGGCCGTCGTGGGCGAGCGCCGTGCCGCCGGAAGCGCACGACAGCACCGATCTGTGGTACGGCACCTATCTCACCCCCGAGGTGATCGCGTACAACAGCGACGTGGTGAGCGACTCGGAAGCGCCGAAAGATTGGGACGACGTGCTCGACCCCAAGTGGAAGGGGAAGGTGCTCATCCGCGATCCCATCGCCTCGGGGTCGATGCGCGCCATCTTCGGCGGGATCATCGCGCGCTCGATCGCGCGCACGGGCTCGCCGGAGGCCGGCTACGACTGGCTGCGCCGGCTCGATGCGAGCACCAAGGAGTACACGCTCAATCCGCCCATCCTGTACCAGAAGCTCGGGCGTCGCGAAGGGATCATCACGCTCTACAACATGCCCGACATCGCCACGCTGCAGCAGCGATTCGGGATTCCGGTGAAGTACGTGATTCCGCGCAGCGGGACGCCGATCCTGGTAGATGCCATCGCCATCGTACGCGGCACGCATCATCCCGCAGAGGCGCGCGAGTTCTACGAGTTCGTCACGTCGCAGCACGCGCTGATCGAGGCGGCGCGGCGGTTCCTTCGCATCCCCGCGCGCACGGACATTCCGCAGGACTCGCTCCCCGACTGGATTCGCGAGGCGAACAAGGAGCTCAAGCCGCTCCCGGTGGATCGTGCGCTCGTGGCGGCGCACCTGGACGAGTGGATGCAGTACTGGGACACGAACATCCGCAACCAGAGCCGCGACCGGTGAGCGCGGGCGCCCTCTCGCTGCAGCAGCTCACGCGCCGCTACGGCCGGACGACGGCGGTCGATGGGCTGTCGCTCGAGCTGCCGCGCGGCGAGCTGCTCGCGCTGATCGGCGCGTCGGGCTCCGGCAAGACCACCACGCTCCGCATGGTGGCGGGGTACGAGACGCCGGACGCGGGGCGCGTGGTGATCGACGGGCGCGACATCACGCGCGTCCCGCCGCAGCGCCGCGACTTCGGCATGGTCTTCCAGCACTACGCGCTCTTCCCGCACATGACCGTGGGGCAGAACGTGGCGTTCGGGCTGGAGGCGCGCGGGGTGGGGCGCGCGGAGCGAGAGCAGCGCGCGGCGCGTGCGCTCGCCGGGGTGGGGCTCGCCGGCGCGGAGGGACGCGCGGTGCAGTCGCTCTCCGGCGGGGAGCAGCAGCGCGTCGCCCTCGCGCGTGCACTCGTGGTGGAGCCGCGTGTGCTGCTGCTGGACGAGCCGCTCTCCAACCTCGATCCCACGCTGCGACGCACCATGCGCGCGGAGCTCCGCGCCACGCTCCACCGGCTGGGCGTCACCGCGCTCTTCGTGACGCACGATCAGGAAGACGCGTTCGCCATCGCCGACCGCGTCGCGCTCCTCAGCCGCGGCCGGCTGCTGCAGGTGGGCGCGGCGGAGGAGCTGTACGATTGCCCCGCCTCGCGCGCGGTGGCGCAGTTCATCGGGCACGCCACCCTCGTCCGCGCCGAGCGCGTGCGCGACGGCGCATCCGTCGTGGACGGTGGCGCTCCGCTCCCCGCTGCCGCGCGCGACGACGACACGTCGCCGGGCGCCGCCGGTGCGGAGCGCGCCGCCGCGGCCACGCTGGCCGTGCGCGCGGCTGGCGCCACGGACGCCGATGCGGACGTGGACACGGAGCAGGCGGTGCGCATCACCATCGGCGGGGTGACGCAGCAGGTGCGCACCTCGTGCTCCGCCACCGCGAACGGCGAGCGCACGGTGCTGGCGGTGCTCCGTCCGGACGCGCTGGCATTCACGTCCCCCGATCGCACGGATGTGTGGCGCGGCGAGGTGACGGAGCGCCGCTTCGCTGGGGCACTGCTCGCCTATCGCGTCCGGCTGAGCGCGGAGGTGGAGGTGGAGCTCTACAGCGGCGAGCGCGACGTGCGCGTGGGAGAGCAGGTGGGGGTGCGCGTGTCGCGCGAACCGGTGGCGGTCGTCCCGCTGGAGGACTGAAGACCGGTGAGCGCACCGGCGCTGCGCCGCGGCGAAGCGCTCGCCACGGCCGCCGAGGAGACGGTGGGCGACGTACCACCGCGCGAGGACAGCACAGCGAGCGGAACGCGCACACGCGCCACCTGGCTGTTGGCCGGCCCGGTGCTGCTGCTCCTTCTCTGGACGGTGTTCTTCCCCAACCTGTCGGTGGTGGCCGGGAGCGTGGCCGATGGCGCGGCGAGCTGGCGCGCGTTCGTGCACAGCCCTGCGGACCGCGAGGCGCTCACCACCACGCTCATCATCGCCGCGGGCTCCGTCGTGGCCGCCAGTCTGGTGGGAATTCCGCTCGCCTTTCTTCTCACGCGCTTCGAGTTCCGCGGGCGGCGCACGCTGAGCGCCATCGCCACCTTGCCGGCCGCGCTGCCGCCGCTGGTTGGCGTGGTGGCGTTCCTCTTTCTGTACGGCGAGAGCGGCGTGGTGACGCGCGCGGTGCAGCGGGTGCTTGGCCTGTCGCACGCACCGTGGACGCTCACCGGCGTGGGCGCGATCATCTTCGTCCACGCGTACACGATGTACGTGTACGTCTTTCTCTTCGTGTCCGCGGGATTGGAGCGCCTCGACACGAGTCTCGAGGAGGCCGCCGCCGGGCTCGGCGCATCGCGCTGGCATCGCATCCGGCGCGTCACCTTCCCCCTGCTGACGCCGTCGATCGCCGGCGCGCTGCTGCTCGTGTTCATGAGCGCGCTCGGCTCCTTCACCGCGCCGTACATCTTCGGTGGCGGACTGCGCGTGCTCTCCACGCAGATCGTCGCGTCCAAGCTGAACGGAGCGACCGGGCTGGCGTACGTGGAGACCACGGTGCTCGCGCTGAGCGCGATCGCCGCGCTGGCGCTCTTCCGACGGCTGGAGCGGCGGCGCAACTATGCGATGGTGGGGAAGGGGCAACTCGTCCGCACCCCCGTCCGTTCACGATTGCTCCGGACGGTGGGGCCTGCGGCGGCCGCGCTGCTCGTCACCGTGCTCGTGCTTCCGCACGCGATGGTGATCCTGGTGGCGTTCGCGCGCGATGGCGCGTGGACCACGCAGGTGCTGCCGCCCCAGTACACGCTCGACAACTTCCGCCGTCTCGCGGCGGAGGCGCAGCTCTGGGTGCCGATCCGCAACAGCGTCGCGATGGCGGCGCTCGCCACCGCCGCGGACGTGGTGATCTGCCTCGTGGCGGCGTACCTCATCGTCTTCCGGCGCTTTGCCGGACGCCGCCTGCTCGAGCTGCTCGTCGCGCTGCCGTGGGCCATCCCGGCCACCGCCATTGCCATCGGTCTTGCCTCCACCTTCGACCGCAACGCACCGGCCATGGGACGCGTGCTGCTCGTGGGCACGTTCTGGATCCTTCCGCTCGCGTACTTCATTCGCGGGATCCCGCTCGTGGCGACGGCGGTGGAAGGATCGCTGCGCCAGATGGAGCCCTCGCTCGAGGACGCCGCCCGCGGCCTGGGCGCGTCGTGGTGGCTCACCATGCGCCGCGTGATCCTTCCGGCCGCGCGCCCGGGGCTGGTCGCTGGCGCCATGCTCGCGTCGGTCACCGCGGTGGGCGAGTTCGTGGCCAGCATCGTGCTCTACACGCACGCCAACCGGCCGATCTCCATGGAGATTCTCGCGCAGCTACGTAACCTGGCGTTCGGCACCGCGGCGGCGTACAGCGTGCTGCTCATCGCGCTGGTGCTGGTGATCACGCTGCTCGCGCGATGGTCGGAGGGACGGCTCGCGCGCTCCGAGGCGGTCACGCTGGGATAACCGGAGCGCGGCGCATGGCGGTGGACGCATGAAGGTGGAGGTGATGGGCCCATGAGCGCACCCGGACGCGACGTCACCACGGCAGCAGCTCCACCCGCGTCGCACGCCACGCGCCCGCGCGTGGTGATCGTGGGCGGCGGATTCGGCGGTCTCCAGGCGGCGCGCGCGCTCCGGCGGGCGGAGGTGGACGTCACCCTCGTCGACCGCACCAATCATCACCTCTTCCAGCCGCTTCTCTACCAGGTGGCGACGGCGGTGCTCGCGCCGAGCGACATCGCGTCACCCATCCGATTTCTCCTGCGTCGCGCGCCGAACACGCGCGTGCTCCTGGGCGACGTGGTCGCCGTCGATCCCGATCGCCGCGAGCTGCAGCTCGATGACGGCGAGATCATTCCGTACGACTATCTCCTGCTCGCGCCCGGATCGCGACACGCGTACTTCGGGCATCCGGAGTGGGAGCCGCTCGCGCCGGGGCTCAAGGATCTGGAGGATGCGCGCGACATCCGCCGGCGCTTCCTGCTGGCGTTCGAGGAAGCGGAAAAGCTGGACGATCCGGCGGAGCGCGAGCCCTATCTCACCTTCGTGATCGTCGGCGGGGGACCCACGGGGGTGGAGCTTGCCGGGATGATCCCCGACATCGCGCGCCACTCGATGCGCGCGGATTTTCGCCGGGTGGACACCGGGCACACGCGCGTCATCCTCCTCGAAGGGGGGCCGCGCATCCTCGCCACCTTCGATCCCGATCTGTCGGCGCGCGCGCATCGCGATCTCGAGGAGCTGGGCGTGGACGTGCGGACGGGATCGCTCGTCACGCGCATCGAGCGCGATGCCGTGTACGTGGGAGATGAGCGCATCCCCACGCGCACCGTATTCTGGGCCGCCGGCAACGTGGCGTCTCCCCTGGGCAAGATGCTCGGCGCGCCGGTGGACCGCGTGGGACGCGTGCAGGTGAATCCCGATCTCTCAGTGCCGGGGCGGCCGGAGGTGTTCATCGCCGGCGATCTGGCCACGATACAGCAGGCGGACGGCTCGCTCGTCCCCGGGGTGGCGCCGGCGGCAATGCAGGAGGGCGTGTGCGCGGCGCGCAATATCGTGCGTGCCATCCACGGCGAGCCTGGCGTTCCCTTCCACTACCGCGACAAGGGGAACCTCGCGACGATCGGGCGACACCGTGCAGTGGCCGAGTTCGGCCGGCTGCGCCTTGCCGGACCGCTGGCGTGGTGGTTCTGGCTGTTCGTGCACATCCTGTATCTCGCCGGCTTCCGTAACCGGCTGAGCGTGCTGCTGGAGTGGGGATACTCGTATCTCACCTACCGGCGCGGAGCGCGGCTCATTGGCGAGGAGCGCGCGGCGCTCACGCACGGGGCGCTCACGCATGGGGCGCTGACGCAGGGCGAACGCACGACGCGCGCACACGCGGCGGAGCCGGTCGAGCGCTGAGCGCGCGGCGTCGCGCGTTACTCGATGACTGCCGCCTGCTCCTTTGCCGCTTCTTCCTTGGCCGCGCGCTCGGCCGCTGCGCTGCGGTGCGCCGCGACGCGCCGCTCCATCCCGGCGCCCACGAAGAGCGTCGCGACCACCGCGGCGGCGGACGCCCAGAAGGGGACGCCCACGCCCAGGTGATCCCAGGCAAAGCCGGCGAGCGATGGGTAGAACGTTCGCGCCGTCCCACCGTAGAACTGCTGCACCCCCATGTACGTGCCGCGCTCGTGATCTCCCACCACCTGCGAGAGCAGCGCCGTCACACTGGGGAAGAGGAGCGCCGTCCCGAGAGGGAGCAGTGCCACCGCCAACGCCAGCGTGACGATGTGCGCGGTGAAGGGGAGCGCGATGAGGCCGAGGGAGAGCGCCACCGCGCCCAATCGGAAGGTCCGGATCTCTCCCAGCCGGTCCACCACCGCGCCGATCAGCCCCACGCGGAAGATGACGTTCAACGCCCCGATGTACGCGTAGAAGTAGCCGATCGAGCCCACGTCCACGTTGAAGCGGCGCTGGAGGAAGAGCGTGAGGATGAACGTCACGCCGTAGAAGGCGCCGATGCCCAGGGTGTAGATCCAGATGCATCGCGCCGCGGGTGTGCCGGGCGTCTCGACGGCGGTGCTCCACACCAGCCGGTACGGCGAGCGCGAGGATGCGCGCGCCTTCTTCCGCGCGTCCGCGCCGTGCGATTCGGTGAGGAAGCGCGCGGCGAAGATGATGTTGAGGATGCACAGCCCCGCCGCCACCAGCCCTGGCGCGTGCTGTCCACCGAGCACCGCCGCGCGCGAGCCGACCAGCGGGCCGAGCACCACCCCCACGTTCGTCGCCGCCGACAGCCACCCCAGCCCGCGGGCGCGGTTGCGCGGCTCCAGCGAGTCGGCCACGTACGCCTGGATGACGCCCGTCGTCCCCCCGCCGGCGCCCTGCACCAGACGCGAGATGAGCAGCATCCAGACGGAGTCGGCGAAGCCGAAGATGACGTACGCAATGGCGGACGCGCCGAGCCCGATGAGGAGCGCGGGACGCCGACCGTAGCGGTCGGAGACGCGCCCCCAGAGCGGGGCGCTGAGGAGCTGTGCGCCGGAGAACGCCGCCACCAGGACGCCCAGGAGCGCAGCGCTGGCGCCCAGGTCGGTGGCGTAGAAGGGGAGGAGGGGAATGATGATCAGCGCGCCCACCATATCGATGAACGCGGTGGCCATCAGCACCGCCAGCTTGCCGAAATCGCCGGAGCGGAATGCGTGGAATCTGTCGGAGAGGGGCGCCGGCACGCCGGGAATCTACTCCACGTGCAACTCTGGCGCATGGCCGTCCACCGGGTATTGATTCCAGCGTGGCCGACCGCTTGAGAACGCGCATCGTCGTGATCGGCAGTGGCGTCGCCGGGCTCCATACCGCCTGGCGCGCGTCCGAATCGTCGGATGTCCTGCTCCTCACCAAGCGCACGCTCTTCGACAGCGCCACGGCGTACGCGCAGGGGGGGATTGCCGCCGCGCTGGGGGCGGGGGACTCTCCCGCGCTGCACCGCCGCGACACGCTGGCCGCCGGCGCCGCACTGTGCGATGCGCGCGCGGTGAGCGTGCTCGTGACCGAGGGCCCCGCGCGCGTGCGCGAGCTGGCCGCCGCCGGCGCGCGCTTCGATCTCGACCCCGGTGGCGCGCTCCGGCTGGGGCGCGAGGCGGCGCACTCGCGCGATCGCATCGTGCACGCGCACGGCGACCGCACCGGCGCCGAAGTCGCGTCCACCCTCATCGAGCGTGTCCACGACAGCGCGCGCATTCGCGTGCTGGAGCGCACGCGCGCCCTCGAGCTCATCGTCGAGCAGGGCGAGTGTCGTGGCGTGCGCGTGGCCATGGAAGGGCGCCCGGTGGACATCGTGGCCGACGTGACGGTGGTGGCCGCGGGCGGGTGCGGGCAGCTCTACCGTCACACCACCAATCCGATGGTCGCCACCGGCGACGGCTACGCCATGGCGTACCGCGCGGGCGTCCGTCTGGCGGACATGGAGTTCGTGCAGTTTCACCCGACCGCGCTCGACACTCCGGAGACGCCGCTCGCGCTCATCTCGGAGGCCGTGCGCGGCGAGGGCGCGCTGCTGGTGAACGATCGCGGACAGCGCTTCATGGAGCGGCGGCACCGTCTGGCGGAGCTCGCCCCGCGCGATGTGGTGGCGCGCGAGATCTTCCGCCAGCAATCGCGCGGGCGGCGCGTGTGGCTCGACGCCACCGCGCTCGCCGCACGCTTCGACGAGCGCTTCCCGGGGATCCTCGCGCTCTGCCTCGCGCGCGGCATCGACCCGCGCACCGATCCCATTCCGGTCACGCCGGCCGCGCACTACATGATGGGCGGTATCGTCACCGATCTCTCGGGGAAGACCAACCTGCCGCGCCTGCTCGCCTGCGGCGAGGCGGCGAGCACCGGTGTGCACGGCGCCAACCGTCTCGCGTCGAACTCGCTCCTGGAGGGACTGGTGTTCGCCGAACGCGTGGCGCGCGAGGCGGTGGCCAGCCCGCCGCTCGAGCGCGAGCCGCGCCGCGCGCGGTGGTCGCACGCACCGCTCCGGGATCGCGGCGCCGCGCAGGTGGCCGCCAACGCGATCCGCGACCTCATGTGGGAGCACGGCGGCATCGTGCGCTCCGGCGCGGGGCTCCAGCGGTGCCTGGACGAGCTGAGCGCGATCGAGGCCCGTCTCCCCGCGGGCGCCACCGAGGAGCGCAACATGGTGCAGACCGCGCGCCTCATCGTCTGCTCCGCCCTCATGCGCGAGGAGTCGCGCGGCGGGCACTACCGGACGGACTTCCCCCGCCCGCGCCGGGCGTGGTTCGGCCGTCACATCGTGTGGGAGGGCACGCCGCGCCTTTCCTCCGCCCCGGCGACCGTGTAGACTCGATGCATGAGCACTGCCGCGTACGACCCCTCCGGCGCTCCCGGCGCACCGCCGACAGCCTCGGCCACTGACGACGAAACGCGCGCCTTGCAGCGGCGCATCCGCGAGCTGGCCAGGGAGCGCGACGCGGTCATCCTGGCGCACAACTACCAGCGCCCGGAAGTGCAGGACGTGGCCGACTACGTGGGCGACTCGCTCGGCCTCTCGCGCGAGGCCGCACGCACGGACGCCGCGGTCATCCTCTTCTGCGGCGTACACTTCATGGCGGAGACGGCGGCCATCCTCGCGCCCGATCGCACCGTCCTCCTCCCCGATCTCGACGCCGGCTGCTCGCTGGCCGACACCATCGACGCCGATCAGCTCCGCGCGTGGAAAGCCGAGCATCCGGGCGCGGTGGTCGTCTCCTACGTGAACACCACGGCGGCGGTGAAGGCGGAGTCCGACTACTGTTGCACGTCGGGGAACGCGGTGGACGTGGTGCGCGCGATTCCGGAAGACCGCGAGATTCTCTTCCTCCCCGATCTCTTCCTCGGCGCGCACGTGCGCCGCGTCACCGGGCGCACGAACATGCACGTGTGGATGGGGGAGTGCCACGTGCACGCGGGGATCGACCCGCACGATCTGGGTGCGCAGCGCGCGCGGCACCCCGACGCGGAGTTCCTGGTCCACCCCGAGTGCGGCTGCACCACCAGCGTGCTCGAAGCCATGTCCGCGGGGGACGTGGCGGCGGAGGGGGTGCACGTGCTCTCCACCGAGGGGATGGTGCGCCGCCCCGGCGAATCGGCGGCACGCGAGTTCATCGTCGCCACCGAGGTCGGCATCCTGCACCGGCTGCGCCGCGCGCATCCGGACAAGCAGTTCTTCGCCGCCAACGAGCGCGCGAGCTGCGGCTTCATGAAGCTCACCACGCTTCCCAAGGTGATCGCGTCGCTCGAACGGATGGAGCATCGCATCACCGTCCCCGCAGACATCGCCTCGCGCGCGCTGCTGGCGATCGAGCGGATGGTCGCGATCGGCGGTCGCAATGCCGCCGCACCCGCCGGCGGCTCGCGCACGGACGCCGCCGCCGCGGAGCCGGTCGCCACACGGTGACCGCGCCGCATCTTCCGCGCGCCCGCACCATCACCCCGCACCAGGGCACCGCCGTCGCGCGGGGCGACCGACTGCGCTTCCCGCTCGACGACGCCGCGCTGGAAGCCGTGGTCCGCGCCTCGCTCGATGAGGACCACGCGTTCGAGGACCTCACCACCCTCGCCACCGTTCGCTCCGAACGCCGCGCGCACGCGGGGATCGTCGCACGGCAGCCGGGCACGATCGCGGGCATCCCGCTCGCCGTCACCGCGTTCCGCCTGCTCGATCCGCACGTCACCATCCGCGTCGATGCCGACGACGGCACGGCCGTGAGCGCGGGAACGCAGGTGCTGCGCATTGCCGGCTCCGCGCGCGCGATTCTCTCCGCCGAGCGCGTCGCGCTCAACTGGCTGCAGCGCCTGTCGGGGATCGCCACGCTCACCGCGCGCTACGTGGCGGCCATTCGCGGCACCGGCGCGGTGATCGTGGATACGCGCAAGACGACCCCCGGATGGCGTCAGCTGGAGAAGTACGCCGTGCGCGCAGGCGGTGGCGGAAACCATCGTGCGCACCTGGCCTCTGCCATCCTCATCAAGGACAACCATCTGGCGGCGGTGGACGGGGACGTGGCGCTGGCCGTGCAGCGCTCGCGCGCGTTCGCACCGCGCGGCGTGCGCGTGGAAGTGGAGTGCGACACGGCGGAGCAGGCGGACGCGGCACTCTCCGCGCGCGCCGACGCCATCCTCCTCGACAACATGTCGGTGGATGACCTCCGTGCGTGCGTGGAGCGCATCGCGGGGCGCGCACTCGTCGAGGCGTCGGGAGGCGTGACGCTCGAGACGGTGCGCGCCATCGCCGAGACGGGGGTGGACTGGATCTCCGTGGGCGCGCTCACGCACTCCGCACGCGCGCTGGATCTGTCACTGGAGTTCGAGACGCCGCTCTAGCGTGCACGGCGCCCACGGTGCGGTGCGCGCGCCGTGGCTCCTGCAACGCTGTCGGATCGAGCGAACGGGGAGGACCGACGACCACCGAGCTGCTACCGCCGCGCCCCACCATCACGCGCGCCGCGCCGCGTCCGGGGCAGCACGCCGGCCGGCCGCTGCCGCGCTGGCTGCGCGCGTTTCTGCGCGTGCCGCTCATCGGCAAGGTGGCGGGGGCGAACGCGATCATCCTGGTCACGGCCATCGCCGTTTCGCTCTTCGTGCAGGGCGTGCGCGGGACGGGGGGCGTGATGGTGGGGCTCATGACCGTCGCGCTCGCCGCCAGCTTGGTGGTGGATCTGGTGCTCGTCTACATCGCGCTGCGCCCGCTGCAGGAGCTGGAGGACGCCGCGGAGCGCGTCTGGCGCGGTGGCCTGGACTCGCGCGTCCCGCCCTCGCCGCTGGCCGACCGGAACATGGCGCGCGTGGGACGCACGCTCAACTTGCTGCTCGATTCCCTGCTGAGCGAGCGCACGCGGATGCGGCAACTGGCGACGCAGGTCATCTCGGCGCAGGATGAGGAGCGCTCGCGCATCGCGCGCGAGCTGCATGACTCCACCGCGCAGTCGCTCGCCGCGCTCAACCTGCAACTGGCGGCGGCCACGCGGATCGTGCAGGACGCCGACGCACTGGAGCGGCTCGCGATCGTGCGCGAGCTGGCGGGCGAGGTGCTGGAAGAGGTGCGGAGGCTCTCGCACACGGTCTACCCCCGTGTGCTGGACGACCTGGGTCTCCCGGCGGCGCTGGAGTGGCTGGCGCGCCGGACGCAGGAGGACGATTCGGTGGAGCTCGACGTCGTGACCTCCGGCGCGACGGAGGCCATTCCGCGCGCCGCGGCGTCCACGCTCTACCGCGTGGCGCAGGAAGCGTTGCGCAACGCCGTGCGCCACGGCAGTCCGCGCGCCGTTCGAGTGACACTGTCGGCCGACGCCACCGCTGCCCGGTTGCGCATTGCGGACGACGGCCGCGGGTTCGACGTGCAGGAAGCGGAGTCGCGCCGGCCGGGGATGGGGCTCTTCTCCATGCGCGAGCGCATCGCGCTGGTGAACGGCACCCTGGCGATCACGAGCGAGCCGGGGCAGGGTACGGTGATCGAGGCGACGGTACCTCTCACGGACACGGACGGACAGCACCATGAGTGATCTCATTCGCGTGGTCCTGGCGGACGATCATGCCATCGTGCGCGCCGGGCTCAAGGCGGTGCTCGGGACGGCGCGCGACATCGACGTGGTGGGTGAGGCGTCGAACGGGCGCGAGGCGATCGCGCTGGTCGAGCGGTTCAACCCCGACGTGGTGGTGATGGACCTCTCCATGGCGGAGATGGACGGCATTGCCGCCACGAAGGCGCTGGCCGCGCGCGAGCATCCGCCGCAGGTGCTCGTGCTGACGATGCACGCGGAGGAGGAGTATCTTGTGCCGTTGCTCGAGGCGGGCGCGTCGGGGTACCTCGTGAAGAGCGCGGCCGACCGCGACCTGGTGGACGCGGTGCGCACGGTGGCCCACGGAGAACTGTACGTCCGCCCCGCAGCCGCGCGCGTGCTGGCGAAGGGACTCACCAGAAAGGACCAGCACGCGGACGAGCGCGCGCGCTTCGAGAAGCTCACCGATCGCGAGCGCGACGTACTGCGGCTCACCGCCGCCGGCTACACCGCGCCGGAGATCGGCGAGCAGCTCTCCATCAGCCCCAAGACCGTGGACACGTACAAGCAGCGGATCAACGAGAAGCTCGGCTTGCAGCACCGCGCCGATTACGTGAAGTTCGCGCTCCGGCTCGGCCTGCTCACGAGCGACGACGCACCCTCGCGCTGAGCCGCCGCGCTTCACCTTCCACTCTCCGCGTGTGATTCATCCGACCGCCGTCATCGTCGCCACCGCCCTCGCCGCCGGAGCGCTCCACGCCTTCGGGCCCGATCACCTGGCCGCGGTGAGCGTGTTCGTGAGCCAGCGCCCCTCGCGCCGCCGTGCCATGGCGCTCGGCGCACGCTGGGGAGCAGGGCACTCGCTCTCGCTCCTGCTCCTGGGGGGCGTGGTGACGTTGAGCGACGTGCACCTCCCGGAGCGCTTCGGCCCGCTGGCCGAGCGGATGGTGGGCGTGGTGCTCATCGCGCTGGGGATGGTGGGCGTGATGCGCGCGCTGCGCATCCACGGGCACTGGCACGCGCACGGCGACAGCGCGCACTGGCATCTGCATTCGCACCGCAAGCGCACGACGCACGAGCACGATCATCATGCGCTCTTCGGGATCGGCATGCTGCACGGACTGGCGGGCACCGGAGCGGTGGTCGTGCTCGTGCCGGTGGCGACGCTGCACGCTCCGGCCACGGCGCTGCTCTTTCTCGTCGTGTTCGGGCTCGGCACCATCGCATCCATGGCCGTCCTCAGCGCGCTCGCGGGGACGGTCGTACATGCCGCCGCGCAGCGCTCGCCGAGCGCGCACCGCGTGCTGGCCATGGGTGCCGCGGTGGCGAGCATCGCGGTGGGCTTCTGGTGGGTGGCGGTGGGGGGAGCATGAGCGCATCCCGCCCGAGCGCGCACGACGCGCCACACGACGCCGGCGACGCCCCTCGCGCGGCCGACGAGCCGGTGCTCTGCGACGTATGCGGCTTCCACGGCGTGGTGTGGCAGAAGTGCAAGCTCGTGTGCACGCGCTGCGGCGCGATCCTCCTCACCTGCGGCGATCTCTGACCTGCCGTGCGCGCTGAGGCGTTTCTCGCGCCGGCGGCGTGATCACCCGCTGGCGGCGGCGCTCTCCAGCTGCGCCACGAGCTGCTCCGCGCTCGTGGCCGGCGCGTCGCACACGTAGCGCCGGCACACATACGCCGCCGCGCGTCCATCGCGCGTGCTGCGCCCCTCCAGCAACGCGATCGGCGCCGATGTGACGTCGGCCGTTGGCACGGCGGTGCCGGCCAGCACGAGCGCGGGCACGTAGGTGGCCGCCACCGCACGCTCGAGAGCGACGAAGTCGTCCGCGCGCGGGTCCCCCGCGAGTGCCACCTCCACGGCGCCGTGCACGGCCATGTCCGCCACGCCCAGCAGGTGTCCGAAGGCCAGCGGGTAGCGCGCCATCGGCTCGGCCAGCGTCGCGAGCACCCACTCGGCGCGACGGCGGAGCTCGTCATCCTGCCCCAGCTCGGCGAGGCGGAGCAGCAGCTCGGCGGCGAGCGACGTTCCCGAAGGGATCGCGTTGTCGGTGACCTCGCGCGGCCGGGCGATGAGCGGCTCGTGATCGCTGGCCGTGTCGAAGAACGCGCGCGCGCCATTGTCCCAGAAGAGATCGAGCATGCGTGTGGCCAGCGTGCGCGCGTGCTCCACCCACCGCGCATCGAACGTCAGCTCGTAGAGCGCCAGCGCGGCGAGCCCCACCCCCGCCTGATCCTCCAGATAGCCCGGCAGCGCGCTCCCGTCCGCGCGCACCAGGCGCGCCACGCGCCCGTCGCGCACCATCGTCCCGACGAGCAGCTCGCCGGCACGCAGCGCCATCGCGCGCTGCTCCGCGTCGCCGAGGATGCGCGCCATCTCCGCGAGCGTGCGCACCATGAGCGCGTTCCATCCGGCGAGCACCTTGTCGTCGCGGAGCGGACGCACCCGCGCGTCGCGCGCTTCGCGCAGCGCCCGTGATGCGCGCGCGATCGTGTCCGCCAGCGCGGCCGGCGTGGTCCCGTCGTGTGCCGCGGCGGCCTCCGGCGCGAGGGGGACGTGCAGGATGTTCCGCCCCTCGAAGTTTCCCTCCTGCGTGACACCGAAGTAGCGCTCCACGAGCGGCGCGTCGTCGCCGAGCACGTCACGCATCTCGTCGGCCGTCCAGAGATAGAAGCGTCCCTCTTCTCCCTCGCTGTCCGCATCGAGCGACGCGGCGAAGGCGCCGTCGGGCGACATCATCTCGCGCCGCAGCCACGCGACGGTGGACTCCGCGGCGGCGCGCATCTCGGCGTCACCCGTCACCTGCCAGAGGTGGATCGCCAGACGCGCGAGCAGAGCGTTGTCGTAGAGCATCTTCTCGAAGTGCGGCACGAGCCAGCGCGCATCCACGGCGTAGCGATGGAACCCTCCGCCGACCTGATCGAAGATGCCGCCGCGCACCATCGCCCGCATGCTGCGCACGACGACCTCGCGCGCCTCCTCGTCTCCCGTGCGACGCCAGCAGCGGAGGAGAAAGTCGAGCGCCATGGCGTTGGGGAACTTCGGCGCGCCGCCAAAGCCGCCATGCTCGGCGTCCGCCTGGTCGACGAGCGCGCGGCGTGCGTCCTCGAGCATGGCGGGCGTGAGCGTGCCGGTGCCCCGGGCCGGCTCGCGCGCGCGGTCATACAGCTCGCGCAGCGCCTCCGCGGCACGGTCCACGTCCCCGCGCCGATTGGTGTACGCGTCGTGCACCGCACGCAGCACGCGGCGGAACGACGGCATGCCGCGCCGGTCGTCCGGTGGAAAGTACGTGCCGCCCACGAACGGCACGCCATCCGGAGTGAGGAACACCGTCATGGGCCACCCGCCGTGACCCGTCATCGCCTGCACCGCGTTCATGTAGATCGCGTCGAGATCCGGGCGCTCCTCGCGATCCACCTTGATGTTCACGAACAGATCGTTCATGAGACGCGCGGTGTCCGGATCCTCGAACGATTCGCGCTCCATCACGTGGCACCAGTGGCAGGCCGCGTACCCGATGCTGAGCAGGATCGGGCGGTCCTCGCGGCGCGCGCGCTCCAGCGCCTCGCTCCCCCAGGGGTACCAGTCCACCGGGTTGTGCGCGTGCTGGCGCAGGTACGGACTCGTTTCGCGCGCGAGACGGTTGGGCACGTTACCGGAGCGCTGATGGCGGGGTGATGGGGACGCAGTCGCGCGTCGCAAGGAGCGGTCCGGACGCGCCGCGGTTGCACCGCTTCGTACCCCGGGTAAGTTAGCGCATACCGTTCCACCCGATGCCCGACGTGTGCGATCTCACTTTCCTGGAGTCTTCGTGACCACGGCCCCCCCCCTGTCCAGCGATCTCGACAACTTCCTTACCGCGCAGAACGACCGCATTCACCAGCAACTCTACGACTTCCTCCGCATCCCGAGCGTGAGCGCGCGCGGCGAGCACCGCGACGATACGGCGCGCGCCGCACAGTGGGTGGCGGATGCCATGCGCCGGGTAGGGATGGAGGCGGAGATCGCCCCCACGCCGGGACACCCGATCGTGGTCGGCGAGTGGCGGAAGGCGGGCGATGGCGCGCCCACCGTGCTCGTGTACGGGCACTACGACGTTCAGCCGGTGGAACCGTTGGAGCTGTGGACGTCTCCCCCGTTCGAGCCGGCCATGCGCGACGGGAAGATCTTCGCGCGCGGCGCGGTGGACGACAAAGGGCAGCTCTTCATGCACCTCACGGCCATCGAGGCGCACCTGGCAACGCGCGGGCGGCTGCCGGTGAATCTCATCGTGCTCGCCGAAGGGGAGGAGGAAGTCGGGAGCGAGCACCTGGCCACGTTCATCGAGCAGCACGCCGAGCGGCTCCGCGCGCAGGCGATCGTCATCTCCGATTCGGCGATGTTCGCGCCGGGGCTCCCGTCCATTCTGTTTTCGCTGCGCGGGCTGGCGTACTTCCAGATCGATGTGCAGGGGCCGGCCACGGATCTCCATTCCGGAAGCTACGGCGGTGCCGTGGTGAATCCCGCCATGGCGCTAGCGCGCATCCTGGCCACGCTGCACGACGACAACGGGCGCGTGGCCATCCCGGGGTTCTACGACCGCGTGCGCGACTGGGACGACCGCGTGCGCGGCGACGTGCGCGCGCTGCCGTTCAGCGACGACACGCTCCGCGAGGAAACGGGCGCGCCGGCGCTCGGTGGGGAGCGTGGGTACACCACGCTCGAGCGGTTGTGGATGCGTCCCACCTGCGAGGTGAACGGTCTGCTGAGCGGCTACACGGGCGAGGGCGCCAAGACCGTGCTCCCCGCGCGCGCGATGGCCAAGGTGAGCTGTCGTCTGGTTCCCGATCAGGATCCCGCCGAGATCGGCCGGCTCTTCGACGCGCACATCCGTCGCGTGAGCCCGCCCGGCGTCACCGTGCGCGTCACGCAGCTCCACGGCGGGCGCCCCTGGCGCGCCGAGCTGAGTGGGGCGCTGTTCGATGCGGCGCGGAGCGCGCTCTCCGCCGCCTTCGGGTGCGACCCCGTGCTCACCGGCGAAGGGGGATCCATCCCCGTGGTGGACGACTTCAAGCGCATCCTCGGCGCGCCGGTGCTGCTCATGGGATTCGGGCTCCCGGGCGAGAACGCGCACGCGCCGGACGAGTGGCTGAGCGACGACAACTTCGTGCGCGGGATGCGCGCGATCGCGGCACTCTGGGACGGGCTCGGCGGCGGCAAGTAGCGCGTCGGAGCGTCGCGGGCGTGGTGCGACAGCGTGCGTAGGTGGATGCTCACACGCGCGCGTCCATTGCCAGGCGCGAGCGACTCAGAAGCGCCAGTCGCGCACCAGGAAGAGGCCGAAGACGGTCGTGGTCCGAGCGGGGGCGCTGTTCGTCTCCAGCGACGGCGCGCGGAGCTGGAAGCGCGGCTCGAAGCTCGTCTCGAGGCGGAGACCGTCGCCCATGCGATACTGGAGACGCGCTCCGGGAGCGGCGAGCGTGGGGCGCGCCTGCACGGCCACGAAGGTGCGCCGGTTGAGGTAGCGTCCTACCTCCACCTCCGTGCCCTTCAGCACGCCGCCGATCCCGCTGGCCGAGAGCTCGGTGGGGATGTCCGTGGGAGTGATCGTGAGCACGTCGGCGTTGAGCGACTGCGCCGCGCTCCGCTCGAACTCATCGGCCATGAGCCCGATCGCCACGGTGGTGAGCTGCTGCGTGGCGAGCGCGGCCACCTGTCCCACCACCGGCCCGTTGGCCGACCCCGGTCCGGAGAGCGACGATCCGCGGAACTGCAGGAGCGATGACGACGACCGGCCGAACGCGAGATAGCTGAGCAGGTCCGACTGCGAGATGGGCGGCTGCGCATCGCTCTGCAGCGTGACGCGCGGCTCCAGCATCGTTCCGCCCACGATCACCTGCAGATCGATCGGCTCTCGTCCCGGCAGGCGAATCTCGTGCGTGGCGGTGAGCTGGAGCGTGGGGTTCACCTCCGGATCACCGGTGAAGGTGATCGTGCCGTGCTGCACGTCGAAGCGGCGCGTGAGGAAGGTGTAGTCTCCGCGCTCGGTGTTCACGATCCCCTCCACCACCAGCGACTGCCGTCGCCGGTCCATCCGGATGGTGAGCTCGCCGCTCGAGCTGATCTCCACGTTGGCGTCGCTCCGCCGGACCCACGTGTCGCGCAGCACATCGAGCGCGACCTCCACGCGCAGGTGCTCCAGGAGCGGGTTCGGCTTGGGGAGCACGTCCTCGCTCACGCGCGCGGTGTCGAGCGCGCTGAAGAACGCCGGGTTGTCGATGTTCATCACGTCCTGCGCTCCCGGCTCGGGAGCGTAGATGGTGCCCTCGAGAATCGTCGCGCGCCCGCGCACGAGCACGCTGTCGAACGGACCGCTCACCGCGATGTCCGCGTTCGCCACCACGCGCCCGCGCTCGTTGTCCATCACCGTCGCGTTGCGAGCCGTCATGGTGAGCGCGAAGCCGGGGTGCGTGAGGCGCGAGACATCCAGCCCACCCGTCACGCGGAGCACGCCGCCGCCGCTCCGCCCCACGAGCGAGTCGATGACGAGCGTGTCGCCGTGCATGCGCGCCATGCCGTTCAGGTTGGTGACGCGGTTCCCCGTGGCGGCGAGTCGGAACGACGCGAGGTGCAGCCCTACCGCGCCGGCCACGCCGATCCGGTGCGGCGTGCCGCGCACGGCGACGGCGCCCGAGGCCTGCCCGCGCAGCTCGGTAATGACGTCGGTGAATTGCGGCACCGCATCGAGCGGGAGGCTGTCCATCCGGACGTCCACGCGCAGCGGCTGTTCGAGGAGACGCGCCCCCGTGTGCCCGCTCAGCGCGAGATCTACCGGGATGTCGGCGTTCGCGAGGAGCAGCGGCTCTCCCACACCGCGCGTGGCCACCGCATCGGCGCGCAAGTGCCGCGCGTCGTAGGCGAACGTGGTGCGCAGGTCGGGGATGCGCGTGGTGCCCACCGATCCGCGCATGAGCGCCGCCGCGCCGGTGAAGCGTGGCGCGGCCTCGGTGCCTTCCAGCCGCGCGCGCATCGTGAGCAGGCCGGCCACGTCGAGGTCGCTCTGCAGCAGGGCGAAGACGTGCGCCACCTGCAATCCGCGCACGTCCACCGTGAGCGCGGCGTTCCCCGCCGTCGGCAGGCGTCCGTCCACGAAGATCCGCCCGTTCGCTCCGCTCCGCAGGTCGAGCGAATCGATCGCCACGCCGCGCGGCCCCCAGCGGATCGTTCCGGGATGCGCGGCGCGCCACGTGGTGGTGTCGAAGCGGAGCGCCATCTGGCGCACGTGCAGCTCGCGCTCGTTCAGGTGCACGGTGACCGCCACGTCGCCCGTGTAGTCGCGCAGCGTGTCCTGCGCGATGCGGAACGACACCGTGCCGTTGGGCGCCTGGTACGTCGCGCGGAGCGACACGGTGTCGAGCTCGAATCCCGCCGCGCGCACGCGGTCGAGTCGAGCGCCCGCGACCAGCCGCGCGCCGGAGGTGCGCGGTCCACCCATCCATGCGAACTCCGCCTGCGCGCTCGCCATCGCGTTCCCGCGCACCACCACGTTCGACGCGGCCACGCGCCCGCGCGCGTCGAAGCGCTGTACGCTCCCGGTGATCGTCGCCGCCAGCGCGGCCGCGCCGGACACCGAATCGGCGCGCACGGCGGCGCTCGTCGTATCGAGCCCCACGCGCGCCGCGGGCATGGCGCGCCCCCGCGAGGCCATCGCAGCGCGTGCCACCTCCAGCCGCCGGGCGCGGCGCGTGGAATCGCGGCGCGCCCGCGCGAGCATCCGCGCGCGCGCGGCCGGACGTGGCGCCACCACCGCGGTGTCCACGACGGCAATGTACCTCGCCAGTCCGCTGAGCGAGTCCACCAGCGCGTGCACGCGCAGCGTGCCGCGCTGGCCGGCCACCACGCCGAGCGTCCCCGCCACACCCACGGTCGCAAAACGGGAGCGCACCGCCAGCGTGTCCATGTGCAGCATGCCGCCGTCCACCGCCGCGCGCAGCGTGGCGCCGGTGAGGGAGAGACTGTCCACCATCGACGCCGCCATCTCGAGCGCCACCGCCGCGTGCATGGTGGACGGCTGCACGCCGCGCCCCTGCGCGGTGGCGTGCGCCGTGACGCGGGTGGCGGGCGCGTTGGCGACGATGCTGTTCAGGTCCACCACGCCGAGTGCCACCGTGGCGGCGTAGCCCGGCTCGGGATGGTCCACGTCCAGCGCGCCGCGCACGGTCATCGTGCCGCCCGCCGGAAGCCGGAGGTCCGACGCGATCCGCAGGTCGCTGAGCGGGCCGTCGGCGGTGATCGTGCCGCGCGCGCGTCCGCGGAATCGCACCCCCGGCGCGAACGCGCGCAGCGTGCGGAGCGCCAGTGGATGGAGACGCAGGTCGGCGTGCGCGCTCCGCGCACCGGCCAGCACCACGCGCGCGCTCCCCGACACGCGCGATTCGCCCCGCGCGCGCGGATCGCGATAGGCGAGATCCACGCGCGCTCCCATGGCGCTCCAGCTCTCGCCGTCGAGCGTGGCGGTACCCGTCACTGCGCCTTCCATGGGGAACGTCGGACGCACCGCGCGCACGAGGGTGAGCTGCACCGGATCGAGATGGAGGCGCAGCGCTTCCGCGCGAATGCCGCGCGCAGTGAATCCGACCAGACCCGCGCCGGCCACGTGGCTCCGCTCACCCGCCAGCGCGTCGTCGAACGTCACGTCGCCATCCACGCGCAGCGCTGTCACCGGACCGGCGAGCGCCAGCCGGCCGGCCAGCGTGCCTCGGCGCGGGGTCTCCACCGGAGCGAGCTGCTCGATGAGCCGCGTGTCCACGCCCTGGAAGTGCAGATCGGTATCGCTGAAGCGGACCGTGCCGCCAAGGGCGAGTCCCAATCGTCCGGACAGCACCGCGCCGCGCGTGCGAAGCAGCGCGTTGGTGGCGTGGTAGACGCTCGTGTCTCCCGCCATGCGCAGCCGCAGCGCCAGGTGTCCGCCGCCCTCCGCAGGGAGCGGCGGGTAGAGCCAGCGCAGGTCGGCGAGCGAGACGGTGTCGCCTTGCAGCGCGAGCCACAGGTCGCCCGGCTCCAGCACGTACGCGCCCGACCCGGAGAGTCGGCTCCCGGGCAGGCGCGCGCGCGCGTCGCGGAACCACACGGAGTCCGACGTGATGCGGAAGTCGCCGGCGAGCGTGCGCACCTCCGCGGCAGGGGGCGTGAATGGCGCCGCGATGCCGGAGAGCGAGTCCACGCGCACGAGCATCTCGCGCGTTCCCGGCTGCGCCACGCGCACGAGCGGCAGCCGGCCGGCCAGCGAGCGGAAGTCCATCACCTGCTGGTACCCCTGCGGCACCGTGACCACGCGCTCGCGCGTCGCGCCGGAGAGCGCGGCGCGGATCGCACTGTCGCGCGCTGCGCCGTGCAGCGAATCCGCAGGCTGCCACGGCGTGCGCACCACCACGTGCGTACCGGTGAGCTGCACGTCGTGCAGCACCACCCAGTCGCCGAAGCCGAAGGTGGTGTCGCGCGGCGCGGTGGTGTCGGTCGGAAAGATGCGCTCGTAGTTCCACCGCTCTCCCGGGCGGCGGTCGAGCACCACCACCGCGTTCACCATCCGTACGGTGGCGAGATCGATGCGCTTGCGCACGAACGACCAGGGCGCGTAGGAGGCGGTGAGCGTGTCCACCGCCAGGAAGGGCGCGCCCGTGCTGTCGGTGATGACCAGGTCGGTGAGCCGGATGCCGCGCAGCAGGCTTCCCCCCACGCCGCCCAGTCGCACCGTGCCGTGCGCCGCGTCCTGCAGCCGCGAGAGCAGCGCGCGGCGCAGCCGCTCGCGCCCCACGCCGGTTTGCGTGAGGATGCCGAAGGCGACGATCACGAGCAGGGCGAGCGCGGCGAGCGTGAGCGCCACGGCGCGGGCGATCCGGACGGCGCGTGTCATCAGAACGCCTGCCCGATGGACAGGTGCAGCGTGAAGCGGTTCAGGACTCGGCGGATGCCGCTCTGTGAGCCCTCCAGCGGATCGAACAGCTTCTCCGTACGCAGCGTGACGAGCTGCGTGGCTCCGGTGGCCGTGGTGCTCTGCGTGATCACCGGCAGCCGCTCCGTGAGCCGTGGCCGGAAGCCGAAATCCACGCGGATCGGTCCCACCGGCGACCGGTAGCGAATGCCAAACCCGGGCGTGATGGCGGTGGTGGCCTGGGTGAGGTTGGCGAACGCGCTCCCTTCGCCCACGATCGCGCCGTCGATGAACACCGCGCCCCACAGCGGACCGCTGAGCGCGAAGCGGAGCTCCGCGCTCCCCTCGAGGATCGATGTTCCACCCAGCGGGCGCGGCTCGAACTCCCCCGAGGGAATGCCCGTGGGATCGCACGTGCCGTCGGCGATCGACGCGTCGGTGCATCCGGCGATCGTGTCGCCCGCCACCACGCGCTCGCGGCGCAGCACGGCGGGATCGATGGTGAGCACGCGCGGGCCGAGCTGGTTCTCGCCGTAGCCGCGCACGGAGTTCGCGCCGCCGGCGTAGAAGCGCTTGCGAGGATGGATGATGCTCACGCCGCTCGACGCACTGCCCAATCCGACCGCGTCCACCGTGCTCGCCAGTGCACCCACCCACCCCGCGCGCACGTGCAGGGCCAGCACCGCGCCTCCCACGCGCGTGTAGCGCGAGCCATCACCGCTCACGCGGTTGTACCGGTAGTCGGAGAGCGTGAACGCCGACGCGTGCTCGGCGTCGATGCGGAACCGGTAGCCGGAGCGCGGATCGAGCGGATCGTCGCTCCGGTCGCTCGACGCCGTGAGCGTGAGCGGGGAGAGCATGTTGGACGCGCGCAGTGCGCCGATCGTCGCCTGCTGGCAGATGCCGAAGCTCACGCAGAAGTACACGCCGTCGGCCTCGACCCTGGATGACTCCAGATGGTAGTCCAGGCTGACCGGCAATCCCATCCGCACTTCGCGCGTGAAGGTCACGTCGCCGCCGAAGCCGCGGTCGATGAAGATGGCCGGAGCGCTGCGCCGGTGTGCGAACACGCCGTAGGAGAGCGTGTTGCGTGACGAATGGAACCACCGCTGCGTGACGTTCGCCGACGCTTCCCAGTTGGGATCGAGAAAGGGCGCCGCTGCGTCGGAGTCGAGCGTGCCCGGCGTGACGTCCTGAAAGATCCCGTGCCCGTTGAGCGCCGGCGCCAGCAGATTGCCCACCACCGCGCGCAGGTCCAGCTCCCGCGCGCCGCCCAGCCAGTTGAAGTCGGTGTAGCGTCCCTCCACCTGCACGAAGTCGGCGGTGTTGAACCCCGCGCTCGTGTGCACCTGGTGCAGCGGCGCCTCGCGTACCTCCACCAGGATGCGCTTGAGACTGTCCATCCCCTGCGGAGCCGGGATGTGTACGCGCGTGAACAGGCCCGACGTGTACAGATTGCGCTGGCTCTCGAACACGTCGCTCAGCCGGAACGGCTGCCCCTGCCGGAGCGCGAGCGAGTTGCGGATGACGCGGTCGCTCACCCGCTCGTTGCCGCGCACGACGATGGTGTCCACGATCGCGCGCTTCCCGGGAGCTACCGTCAGCCGGATGGCCGCGCTGCGCAGCGAGTCGTCCACCGCCGTGCTGTCGTCGATCACCGCATCCGCGTACCCCATCTGCCAGAGCGCGTCGCGCAGATGAACGCGCGTGGAGTCGAGCAGCAGCAGGTTGAGCGGTTCGCCCGCGTGCAGCTCCATGGCACTCTCGATCAGCCGGGTGGTGACGACCGAGTCGGGGTGCAGGACGCGGATGGACGAGATGCGCGTGGGCGGTCCTTCCGTGACGTGAAAGGTGACCGCCACCTCGTCGCCATCGGGCGTGACGGTGGTGTCCACCGACGCCTCGCGATAGCCGCGCAGCCAGTAGTAGACGCGGATGCGGAGGAGATCGCGCGCCAGCTCCAGCCGATCGAGGTAGTGGTGCTCGACGAACAGCGACGCATCGGTGAACAGGCACACCGGCTGCACGATCGGGCTGCGGCAGTGCGAGCCCTGCGTCGCGATGCTCGCGCGGAGCCCGGCTGTATTGACCGCGGTGACGCCATCGAAGGAGACGGCCGTGATGCGCGGGTGCTCGTCGTCTCCCCGCTCCTCTTGCGCACGAAGGGCGCGGAGCGGGACGACGTGTACGACGACCCCGATCCCGACGAGCCAGCACAATCGGGCATGCCAGCGCCATTGCCGCATGGCATGGGGTATAGCAAGGTGCAGGCCCGCCGCAGACGGGCGTTCCGGGGCTACAACCCCGTGCGGGGGCTACAACCCGGAGAGCAGCGCGTCGTTGTTCGGTGTGTTGGCGATCCGCTTGATCAGCCACTCCATGGCCGCCTGCGGCGGCATCTGTTGGAGCCCGCGGCGCAGCGTGAAGACGGCGTCCATCTGATCGGGGCGGAAGAGCTTGTCCTCGCGCCGCGTGCCGCTCGTCGCCACGTCGATGGCGGGATAGATGCGCTTGTCGGCCAGCGAGCGATCGAGCTTGATCTCGCAGTTCCCCGTTCCCTTGAACTCCTCGAAGATCACATCGTCCATGCGGGAACCGGTCTCGACGAGCGCGGTGGCGATGATGGTCAGCGATCCGCCGCCATGCTCCGGCGCCACCGAGCGCGCCGAGCCGAAGAACGCCTTGGGCTTGGCCATCGCGGTGGCGTCCAGTCCGCCGGAGAGCGTGCGTCCGGTGCCGCGCTCCACGGTGTTGTGTGCACGCGCGAGACGCGTGAGCGAGTCGAGCACGATCACGACGTCCTTGCCTCCCTCCACCAGCCGGCGCGCGCGCTCGAGCACCATCTCGGCGACCTCGACGTGCCGTTCGGCGGGCTGATCGAAGCTCGACGCCACGACTTCGCCACGCCCCCACGAGATCATCTCGCTCACTTCCTCGGGGCGCTCATCCACCAGGAGCACGAGCAGGGTAGCTTCCGGGTGATTGATCGCGATCCCTTCGGTGATCGCCTGCAGGAGCATGGTTTTCCCCGCGCGCGCCGGAGCGACGATGAGCGCGCGCTGCCCGTAGCCGATCGGGGCGATGAGGTCGATGGCGCGGCGCGTGAGCTCCGGGCCGCCCTTGGACGGGCGCCCGGTCTCCAGTACCAGCTTTCGCTCCGGATACGATGCCACGAGGGAGCTGAAATCCGGGCGGCGCAGCGCGGCGTTGGGCTCGGTGCCATTGAGCTGCTGCACCTCGACGGCGGTCAGCCGTCCCCGATGGTCGCGGCCAACGGTGGAGGTGACGAGATCGCCGCGGCGCAGCGAGAGCTGCCGCACGAGCTGCGGCGGGACGTACGCATCGCTGGGCGTCGGGAGATAGCTGGCATCGGCGCGGCGAATGAAGCCGCCGTCGCGGGAGGGGTCGAACCACCCCGTCTCGGTTCCCTCTACGGTGAGCGGGACAGCCGGTGCGCCACCTCCCCCACCGCCCCCACCGTGCTCGAAGCGCTGACCTCCGCGCCCGGACCGCCCGCGCCGCCGCCGGCCGTTGCCGGCAAATCGCTGGTCTCGCGGACGGTTGTGGGAGGAGTGCGGCGGGGGGCCGCCCTGACGGTTCTGCGGAGCGCTCCCCGCGCCGGCGTCATCCGTCGTAGCGGTGCCCGTCTCCTCTCGGTAGGGACTCGAAGGGTCCGTGCCTTCGGCGGGATGATGATGGTGCGGCGGCCGCGGACCGCGGCCGCGACGGGACGAGCGTCGGCGATCGTTCATGCAACCAGATGTGTGATGGGTGAATGCGTCACGGGAGATCGGAAGGAGGGCGCATCATGCGCTGCTTCCCAACGTGCAATGTGAATCGTGTACTCAGGGAGTGGTGGCCGGTCGCACGCGGTGGCGCTTCACGCCGGCGTGGAGAGACCTCGTCTCAGATTCGCCGAGCGCGTGCCCACGCACGTGCCGGTCGGCACGGTCGCGACGCCTGCTTCGGCGAGATACTCGCGGCTGGCGAGTTCAATGTTGGCGGTCGGCGCGACGTGCGCTGCCGCACCCTTCGTCCGTGACCTCGCGGGTGGTGATGCTCCCCGCTCCTCCCGTCTGCTCGGGCTCGGTCGTCACGGCGGCATGGCCGGTCCGCCCTGTCCATCCCGGGCGCGGCCACCCTGATTATCACCACCGAGGCCCTTCTGCGCAACCTTCGCACCACCGCCGGCCATCGCGCCTGGCACTCGTGCCGGCACGCCGCGCGCCCTATCGGTGCGCGCCGACGGTGCTGGGATCCAGCTCTCGGACGAGACGGATCACGCGACGGGTGAGCTCGATGATCCGGTCCACGGCCACGCGATGCTCTCCGTCGAGGTGCTCATCCATGCTCAACATCTGGGCTTCCGCCAGCAGCGCCGCGAGAGGGTTGTTCAACTGATGCTGAACGCGCGCGGTGAGCTGCTGCATCTCGTTCGGAGCGTCGCCGATCGGCGCCTCCGGCCCGTTGGACGAGTCTGTCACTGGATGACGTCGCCTCCCGGCGGCGTGTATCGTTAAAATATAGCCATGGACGCGCCCCGAATCGACCCCGCCGCTCAACTCGCCCAGGCGGCTGAAAGCTATCGTGCCGGAGGGAACATCGGCCAGCTCCTGCAGTCGCTGGACGACATTGCCCGGAACACGGACGTCGAGTCGCTCCGGCTCGCCGTCGAGCCATATCGCGACGTCCCGGAAATCGCCGGGCCCATCTACGAGCGCGTGGTGGCCGCATGCCCCGACGATGCGCGCGCGCTCGTCCGTCTCGCCAACGCGTACTGGCTGAGTGGACGCGGGCCCGAGGTGGTCGGTGAGCTCGCCTCCCGCGCCATTGCCGCCGACCCGGACGATCGCGCCGCCTGGCACCTGTGGGCGCTGAGCGAGAGCGATCTCCGAGCACGGGTCGCCCGGTGGAAGCACATCACCGAGCGGTTTCCCGCCGACGAGCTGGCGCGCGCCACCTACGCCGACAACGCCACCAGCCTCGCCGCTACCGAGCAGGACGAACAAGCCCTGGCCGAGGCAATCCGGAGCTACGAGATGCTCCTCGGCACCGCGGAGCACCAGGAACAGCGCACCGCGCTGACCCGCGCGATCACCACCCTCAAGGGATGGCGCCTCTGACACACGAACACGCGTCCGGCAGCCTGGCGGACTTCAACCGCTTTCGCGAGGAGATGAACGCCGACATCCTCGGCGCCGGGAACCTGGTCATCAATCGCTTCTTCGCGCTCGACGGCCGCACCTACGAGCCGGGCGCGCTCGACGCACGCACCAAGGAGCTGCTCGGCCTCGTGGCGTCGCTCGTCCTGCGCTGCGACGACTGCGTCACCTACCACCTGGTGCGCTGTCACGACGAGGGGGTCGCCAGAAGCGAGCTGCTCGAAGCGCTGTCGGTGGGGCTCGTGGTGGGAGGCTCCATCGTCATCCCGCATCTGCGCCGCGCTGTACACCGATGGTCGGAGATCGAGGGGTCGACGGACGGCGGGGCGGGGGACCAGACGGCGCGCTGACTCGGCGGTTCGGCCTGACGGGCCGTGTCGCCGCGCGGTGGGGGAGGGGAGCAGCCGGTACCCGCGAGACGCACGGCGTCTCGCGCGAGTGATGCTCAGGCGGTGGCGTCGCGCGAGTGGCGCGTGAGCCGCCCCACGGTCATGATCAGCTCGCCCAGATCGAACGGCTTGGTGAGCAGCGGACACTCGCAGGCGCGGATGAGCTTCAACGCCTCCTCGCTCGCATCCCCGGTGGTGAACAGCGTGGCGCCGCGCAGGTGAGGCTGCTCGCCGATCGCCATCTGGAACAACACGTCGCCGCGCGTGTCGGGAATACGGAGGTCCAGGATGAGCATGTCGAAGTGCTCCTGCTTCACGAGCACCTCGGCACGGCTCCCCGTCTCGGCCGTCGTGACGTGGTAGCCCGCTCGCCCCAGGGCAACCGTCAGCGCCCGACAGATGGTCGGTTCGTCATCCACGACGAGTACACGCAGCCGGTCTCCCAGCGGGATCATCGAGCGCTTCCCCTCCTCGGACCTCTTCAACTTGGGATGTCCCTCCTGCCGCAGCAAGCACAACCGTGTTCCCGACCGCGGCACTCCCGAATCCTCCGACATCGATCATCCCCGCGCCGACCGGCGCTGACAGACTGCTCCGTTCTGCACCTCGACCACGCTGCTCAGTGCGGCGTCGCGCCCCGCGCTCCCTGGAGCGCCACCGCACGCGGCCGCGCGACCGTGCGCGGATCGCCATCCGACACGTACCGCTCGCGACTCCGATCCAACTGATCGAGCAGGCGGACCAGCTCGTCGCCGAATACCTGCACCCGGGGAAGCGCGTGCGGGTCGAAGCGCGGATCGAACGGACTCCGCGCCGCTCCCCCGGCCACCTCGAGCACCGCATCGAACGCGTATGTCACCGTGCGTCCGGTGCGCGGATCACGCCACGCGCCGGAGAGCGCCAGCGCGCGGTTCTTCGGCCACACCCCCAGCGGGAGCGCGAGCGTCCGCACGCGATAGCCCGGCACCGCCGAATCGATGGCCATCGCGCCGCGCGCGATCTGCTCCTGCACCACGCTGTCCGGGTAGCGTGACAGCGTGGCGTGCCAGAGCGTGTGATCGCACAGCTCGAACCCCTGCTCCGCCAGGAAGCGCACCTTGCGGAACCGCCACTCCGTGCGCTGTCCCTCGATGTCCTTGTCCCCGAAGAACGACCGCCCCGCGGCCGCGCCCGAGAGCAGGCAGAAGACGGCCGCATTGCGCCAGTCGGGGTGCGTCTGCCGGAAGCGCAGCCAGATCCCGACGGCGCTCGTCGAATCCACCACGAGCGTGCCGTTCCGCTCCACGTAGCGGAATTGCGACGGCGACGCATCGTCGAACGTGATGACCACCGGCGATGTCCCCGCGGGGAGATCGATCTTGCGGTCCACCAGCTCCGAGATCGTGATCGGCCGGTAGCCACGCGCGTAGAGCAGCTCCAGATCGGCGCGAAGCGACTCCGGCGAGCGCACCCACCGGCCATCGGGCGCTCCCACCAGATGGTACTGGAGAATCGGTATGCGCCCCAGCTCGTTCGGCTCCAGCCGCGGCCGAGACGAGTCGGCGCGCGCCGACGGGCCCGCCGGCGCGGCTCTGCGGATGACCTGCGCGTACGCTATCGCCGGTCGGTCCCCCATGTCCGATGGGGCAACGGCCGGCGAGCGCGATGGTGACTGAACGGCAGGGACAACACAAAGCATCAGCGCCGCGAGCGGCGCAGGAACGACTACGGAAATCCGTCGCGACATCGCGATACCTGCTACGACCTGAAGTTCTCCGGCCGATTCGAAACGGCCGACGCAAGCTATGCGCACCCCCTTCCTCGCACCAGGGAGATGTCGTGGCCGGAAACCTGCCGCTTCCCCCGGCGTAGTACTCTCGGAGGCCACGAGGTGGATGGCACGCACATGTATTTGAAGACGGTCACGTCCGCCACGGCGCAACGAATGAAGCTCCTGGGGAGCCGGCTGCGGGCGGACCCTGGCCGCCCCGCGCGCGTCTGGATGCGGGAGCGGTGGCGCTCCCTGGCGCTCCTCGGCGCCGCCGTGGTTGCCGTCCTCGCGGCGGACCTCTGGCTGTACACCTGCGGCTTCGACGGCTGTCCCAGCCCCGCCGAGATCCGGAGCTTCCACCCGGTGGAGGGGAGCCAGGTGTACGACCGCCATGGGCGGCTGCTCGGACAACTCACGCTGGTGCGGCGGATCAACGTGAAGCTGGACGACGTTCCGGCCGACGTGCGACACGCCTTCGTGGCCACCGAGGACCGTCGATTCCGGTCGCACGATGGCGTGGACTGGCACGGCGCGGCGCGCGCGCTGGTGCACAACGTCACGTCCATGGACGTGCGCGAAGGGTTCAGCACCATCACCATGCAGGTGGCGCGGAACACCTTTGCCGCGCGCTACATGGGAGAGCGCTCGCTGCGCCGCAAGTTCCTCGAGCTACGCCTCTCTCGACTGCTCGAGCGGTCGCTCACCAAGGATCAGATTCTCCAGCTCTACCTGAACGTCATCTACCTGGGGAACGGTACGTACGGGGTAGAGGCGGCCAGCCGCGATCTGTTCGGCAAGCACGTGGGGGAGCTCACCCTGGCGGAGGCGGCCGCGCTGGCCGCGTTGCCCAAGGCGCCTTCGGTGTACACGCCGCGCCGCCATCCGCGACTGGCGCGCGCGCGGCGCGACCTCGTGCTCTCCCTCATGGCGCGCGAGGGGTACATCACGCCCGCGCGCGCGGCCGCCGCTGCGCGACAGCCGCTCCGCGTGGCGCGGTCCGTGTGGCGTCCCACGCTCGGTCACTCCTACGCGCTCGACGAGGTGCGGAGCGTGGTGGACTCGGTGCTCGGTGCGGACGCGCTGGACGCGATGGACGTGGTGGTCGCGACCACGCTCGACGCGCGAGCGCAGCGCGCCGCCGAGCGCGCCGTGCGCGACCAGGCGGCAGCGATCGACCGCAGGGCGCGGAGCGGCGCGCGACGCAGCAGTCGCGTGCAGGGAGCGCTCGTGGCGCTCGACCCGCACACGGGCGACGTGCTCGCGCTGGTGGGCGGGCGCGAGTACGAGCCGGGCGGCTTCGACCGCGCGCTCGACGCCCGGCGGCAGCCGGGGTCCGCCTTCAAACCCTTCGTCTACGCCGCCGCGCTCGGCGCCGGCTTCACCCCCGCCACCATGGTGGACGACCTGCCGGTGGAGGTGGAGCAGGATGGGCGCGTCTGGACACCGGCCAACTACGGCGACGACTATACCGGCCGCATCACGCTCCGACACGCGCTGGCGCGGTCGTCCAACGTCGCCGCCGTGCGGCTGTCGCGCAGCGTGGGGGAAGCGCGCGTGGTGGACGTCGCGCACCGTGCAGGGATCGCCAGCCCGCTCACTCCGGTTCCGTCCATCGCCCTCGGCGCGGAGGAGGTGACGCCGATGGAGCTGGTGACGGCGTACGCTGCTTTCGCCAACGGCGGCTATCGCGTGCGACCGCGCATCGTGGATCGGATCGAGACGCGCGATGGACGCGTGCTCTGGCACGCGCCGCCGGCCAGTGCCGTGCGCGTGCTCGATGCGCGCGATGTGTTCCAGCTCACCTCGATGCTGCGCTCGGTGGTGGATGAGGGGACGGGGCACGTGGTCCGCGACTACGGCGTGGACGGCCCCATTGCCGGGAAGACGGGGACCACCAACGACGGCAACGACGTCTGGTTCGTGGGCTACACTCCCTCGTTGGTGGCGGGCGTCTGGTTCGGGTACGACACGCCGCAGTCGCTCGGCGCGGGCGCGGCGGGAGGGAGCCTGGCCGCGCCCGCGTGGGTGCGCTTCTACGTGCGCGGGTGGGACGAGACGGGCTCGGAGGACGACTGGACTCCACCCTCGGGAATGGTGTCCGCCGTGATCGACGACGAGACGGGATACCTGGCGAACGAGTGGTGTCCCTCGCCGCGGCGCGAGTGGTTCAAGGCGGGGACCGCCCCCACGGAGTACTGTCCCGTGCACACCGAGCCGGACGTCTGGTGGGGCGAGGAGATCGGCCGCCGCCTGGGCGACGCGTTCAAACGGATCTTCCACTTCTGAGCGACGCAACGCTCGCCCCACTGCCGCTCAGTTCGACTCCCTGATCCTCTGCGAGAAGTCGTCCGCTTCCCCCGCGGAGAGCGCGCGCGCGTTCACGCGAAATCGCCGCCGCGCGTCGGAGAGCGAGACGCTGTCGTCGATCAGGCCCAGTCCGTACGCCACCTCGTCCACGTAGCCCGGGAAGATCGTTCTGATCCCGCGGGGAACGAGATGCGGCGCGACGTGATCCACGTGGCGGAGCAGGTTGGTGGTGCAGTTGTTGGTGAACGTGTTGTAGAACTCCGGGTGCGTGCGCAGCCCGTCCGCGCGCCGCAGCATCTCCACGAACACCTCGCGGATGCGCGCGGGCTCCGCCCGGATGGGATACACGTACACGTCGTAGCCGCCAAAGCGTGCGCGCGAGCCGATGAGGTCACGCTCGTCGCCGATCACGTAGATCAGCTCGAAGCGTTTCAGGAATCCGGTGAGCATGGCGTAGTGCTCCTGCGGCTCGCGCCGTGCTTCCACGGAGATCGCCACATACTGCGAGTCGGCGAAGCCGAAGCTCACGAACGTGTGCGCCGGCCCGCGCCACCGCTGCGAGAAGGGCGTGACGATCAACCATGCGCTGCGGATGGAATCGAGATCCACCACCCGGTCATCGTAGGCGGGGGTGAACTGCGTACTCGACGACCAGCGGAAATGGCGGACGTTGTGGATGCGCGCCACGTGTCCATCGATGTCCACCACCGGCATGACCGCGTGCTCCGGCGCCCACACGCGATCCGCGCGCGGAGCGATGGTCGTCCACCACGCGGCCGCGGCGACGAGAACGACCGCAAGGGCGGCGGCGAGCACGAGCGCGCGCCGCCGCCTCCTCTCAGCGATCGTCCCCTCCCGCCGCGCTGGCCGCCTTTTCCCCGGCTGCCGGCTTCACGTACGTGTCCAGCCACGTCACCATCTCCCACAGCACGTGGCCGATCGATTCGCGCGCGCGGTAGCCGTGCGCTTCCGCCGGGAGCTGCACGTAGCGCACGATCTTCCCGTTCCCCTTGAGCGCCTGGTAGAAGCGCTCGGATTGAACGGGGAAGGTGCCGGAGTTGTCGTCGGCCATCCCGTGGATGAGCAGGATGGGCGCGGACACGCTGTCGGCGTACCAGAAGGGAGACATGCGCGCGTAGACGTCCGGCGCTTTCCAGAACGTGCGCTCCTCCGACTGGAAGCCGAAGGGCGTGAGCGTACGGTTGTACGCGCCGCTCCGCGCGATCCCCGCGCGGAACAGGTGTGAGTGCGCGAGCAGGTTGGCCGTCATGAACGCGCCGTACGAGTGCCCGCCGATGGCAATGCGGTCGCGATCGGCCACGCCCATCGCCACCACCTTGTCCACCGCCGCCTTGGCGCTCGCCACGAGCTGCTGCACGTAGTGGTCGTTCGGCTCCGTGTTGCCTTCCCCCACGATGGGCATGGTGGGTCCGTCGAGCACGCCGTACCCCTGCGTGAGCAGGAAGAGATGCGACGGGCCGCTGGGGCGCACGAAGCGGTACGGCGAGCCCACGGTCTGCGCCGCGGCGGCGGCCGACTTGAACTCGCGCGGATACGCCCAGAAGAAGAACGGCAGCGGACCCTGGGTGGAGTCGTATCCTGCCGGGAGGTACAGCTTGGCGGAAAGCTCCACGCCGTCGGCGCGCGTGTAGTGGATGAGCCTCGATGTCACGCCGGCGAACTCGGGAGCGGGATCGGTGAAGTGCGTGAGTTGGGCGAGCGACTTCGCGCGCAGGTCGCGCACGAAGTAGTTGGGGACATCGGTCACCGACTCGCGCCGGGTGAGCACGCGCCGTGCGTCCGCATCGAGCACGTCGGCGACGTCCTCGTAGTACGGTGCCTCGGAGCGCCAGAGACGGCGTGTCTTCCCGGTGGCCAGCTCGATCCGGTCGAGGAATGGGCGGTCGCCTTCGGGCGACGCACCGGCGCCGGTGAGATACGCGAACCGTCCGTCGCGCGTGGTGAGCAGCACGTCGCGCCCCCGATCGTTCTGCACGGTGACGAAGTCGCCCGGGTCGGCGTAGCGATCTTCCGACGAGCGGTCGAACAGCACGCGTGGCGCCACCCCGCGCGCGTCCGCGCGTACGAGCCAGGTGCGCGTGTGCCGCGTCTTCCACCACGAGGTGGTGACGAGCGCCGTGCTCCCCGGGCCCCAGACGATGTCGCGCACGCGGAGCTCCGTCTCGATGAGGGGCGTGGGATCGCCGGTGAACGGTGCGGCCAGTTGGACCGCACGGTCGCGCTTGGTCGCGTCCACGCGCGGGTCGCCGCGGTCCAGCGCCTCCAGCCACACGAGCGTCGCCGGCGCATCGGCGCGCCACTGCACGTCGCGCGGGCCGGCCACCACCGCATCGAACGCCACGGGGAGAAACTCCTGCACGCCGCGATCGGCGAGCCGCTTCACCAGCGTTCCGCTGGCGTCCCACACCTCCATGCGCACCGGGAAGCGGCCGCGGGGGACGACGTACGAGTACGGACGGTGCGTGATGGCCACGTACAGGTACCGCCCGTCGGGCGAGGGGCGCACGTCGTCGAATACCGCAGGCGTGCCGATTCGCGTGATGGTGCCATCGAGGCTCACGAACGCAAGCTGGCTCGTGAAGTAGTAGTCGAAGAGCGCTTCGTCGTGCGGACTGGCCAGGAGATCTTCATACGTGCGGTTGGGCGCCGCGCGCCCGCGCGCCTCCTGCACGATCGGCCCCACCGGCACGCGCGGTGTCGGCGGCGGCGCGCCGCGGTCGGCGACGATCATCGTGCACACCAGCCGCGCCGCATCCACCCACGAGCACGGCGCGCCGGTGGTGGCGTTGAGCGTCGGCGCGGTGATGCGACGTGACTCGCCCGTGGCGGGATCGGCGATCCAGAGCGCGATCCCGTCGTCACCGGTATTGGTGAACGCGATCCACTTTCCGTCCGGCGACCACATGACGCTGGAGACGCGCGGCGAAGGCGGAAGCTCGATGCTCCGCTCCGTCTTCCCGTCCATGCTGCGCAGTGCCAGCCCGTCGAGATCCAGCGAGCGCGATGGGCCGTTGGTGGCCGGATCGATCCGGTCGCCGGCCAGGCGCAGCATCGGGGCCGCCACCTCGGCGATCGGTTCCAGCGACGGCCGGTCGAGGAGGAGCAGCCACTGGTGGTCCGGACTGGTGCGCGCGAAGGGAAGCGGACGTGCGTCGAGCATGCGCGCGATCGGCTGCGGCGGCTCCTTGTACGGCTCCTGCGCTCGCGCAGCGGCGACGGACGCCATCGTGGCCGCGATGGCGATGAGCAGGGGGCGAGCGTGCACAGATGAACGCATCGTGCTCTCCGGGATGGAGGGTCCTCCGCCCGGCGCACGACATCGCGATGTTCGATCAGGAATTGAGCGCGCGCGCCAGGCTGCTCCGGAGACGATACGAGGGGCGGCGCGCCGGGGCCAGGGGCGACGCGCCACGCCGTCACGGCGCGCCGCCCAGACGTGGCGCCACGGGAGCTATTCGATCGCGGCGAACAGCTCGTGCAGGTCGATCGGGACCACCAGGTCCAGCGTGGGCACGCGCCAGCGAATCACGTCGCGCACAGCGCGACGCGCGTGCGGCGACCGCCACACCTCCACGCTCCGGTCGCGCCAGTCCACGAGCCACAATTGACGAACGCCGAGCGCGAAGTACGCCGCACGCTTCACCTCGCGGTCGTACATGCGCGAGGAGCGGCTCAGCACCTCCACTGCCAGCCAGTGCTCGGTGATGTCCATCCACTTCAGCATGGGACTGAAGCGGGCTGGGAAGACGAGGATGTCCGGCTGGAGCTGCGTGGCCGGCTCGACCGTGACCGCTCCGGGGCCCGCCACGTGCGCATGGCCAGCGGACACGAGCACACGCGACAGTTGCAGTTGGAGCCTGTTGGCGACGACCTGGTGCGTGAGTGCCGGTGCCGGCGTCACGAGGAGAACGCCGTCCACCAGCTCGTAGCGGTTCCCGTCCTCCGGGAACTGCTCCAGATCACGCAGCGTGTAACGCGGGAGAGGGAGGACCATGCCCATATCGTACGCTCGGCGAGGGGTGTCTGTCTACTCGGCATGCGACACACACTACGCCGTGGCGCCAGCCAAGCATCACCGCACCATCGCGCTCAGGTACGGACCCTCGTGCCCGTGCAATAAAATGCCGCCGCACTCCGCAGAGCGCGGCGGCAATGTGTCGAGCTCGATCCTGCGCCGTGCGCTACCAGGCGATGCCGTAGTCCTCGCCGTGATTGCTCGATGCACCCCACATGGTGCCGTGCGCGCGGTCGAACATGATGGCGTTGATCGGCCCCGAGGTGCGCTCCTCCACCTCCAGCGTGTATCCCATCCGCTGCAGCGCGGCGCGCACCGAGTCGGGGGTGGACGACGCGATGAGCATCCGTCCGGGACGCACCTCGTGGACCCCGAACGACGAGCGCATCTGGTAGCTGTTGATGTTCGGCGCTTCCGCCGCTTGCTGCGGCGTCATCCCGAATTCCACGATGTTCAGGAAGAACTGCAGGAGGTTCTGGTCCTGCGAGTCACCGCCCTGCACGGCGAACGCGAGGAACGGCTGACCATCCTTGAGCGCCAGCGTCGGCGTGAGCGTCACGCGCGGCTTCTTTCCCGGCTCGATCACGTTGTACGGTCCGTCCTGCGCCGTGGTGACGAAGCTCTGCGCGCGCTGGCTCAAGCCGATCCCCGTGTGCCCCCCGATGACGGCCGGCACCCAACCGCCGCTCGGCGTCACCGACACCACCCATCCCTCCTCGTCCGCCGCCTCGATCGACGTCGTCCCCTGATAGAACTGCGCCATGAACGCCGAATCGGTTTCCGCCGCCGCCAACTCACGCGCGCGGTGATCGCTGCGGCTGGCTCCCGTCATCCCGACCCTGTCCTGCTGTCCGCTCGGCGTGAGCGAGTCCGGCGCGGGGAGCACGGTCCACTTGGCCAGGAGATTGGCGAACGGGTTGGTGCCGTTCTGGTACGGGTACGGATCACCCGGCTTCACGGTGGAGTCGTTCCGCGTGGGGTTGAGCAGCTTCACGCGCGCGGCGGCGTACTCCTTGGACAACAGCCCGCGCACCGGCTCCTCGGGGGGGAAGTACGGATCGCCGTAATAGAAGTCGCGGTCGGCGTACGCCAGGTTCATGATCTGATACAGCGTGTGCATGTACTGCGGCGTGTTGTAGCCCATCGCTTTCACGTCCACGTGCTCGAGCATGTTGAGCGCCTGGAGCATCACCGGTCCCTGCTGCCAGATGGGGAGCTTGTAGACGGTGATCCCCTTGTACGTGGTGGAGAGCGGCTCCTCGATGCGGACCTGCCAGTTGGCCAGATCTTTCATCGTGAAGAGGCCGCCCTGCTCGCGCACGCCGCGCACGAGCTCCTGCGCGATGTCGCCCTTGTAGAAGCGGTCGTAGGCGGCCATGATCGCCTCCTCGCGACTCTTTCCTGCCGCGAGCGCCTGCTGCTCCGCTTCCACCAGCTTGCGCCAGGTGTCGGCCAGGTCCTTCTGCACGAACACCTCTCCGGGCGCCGGTGCCTCACGCGCCTCTCCCGGATGCGTGAGCATGAGGGAGCGCGAGTACGGCCACTTCTTGATCCAGTCCTTGTAGTACTCGATGGTGCGCGAGAGCTGTCCCTCCATGGCGTAGCCGTCGGCCATCTGGATGGCCGGACCGAGCACGTCCTTGAGCGACAGCGTGCCGTAGCGCGCGAGCATGACCATGAGGCCGCCGGGAGTGCCCGGAGTGACCGCCGCCAGCGGGCCGTACTCCGGTGGATACCGGTAGCCGTGCGAGCGGTAGTACTCGGCCGTCGCCCCGGTGGGCGCCACGCCCAGCGCGTCGATGCCGATCACCTTGTGCGTGTGCGGATCGTAGATGAGCGCCTGCGTCTCGCCGCCGCACGACAGCGTGTCCCACATGGTGCACCCGGCCGCGAGCATGGCGACCGCGGCGTCCACCGCGTTCCCACCCTTCGCGAACATCAGTGCGCCCGCGGTCGCGCTGAGCGGTTTGCCGGTGATCGCGATCCAGTGCTTGGCGTGCAGCGGCGGCTTTTCCGTGCGGAGCGGTGGGAGCTGCTGCGCGGCGAGCGGCGCCGCGGCAAAGGCGAGCAGGGCCGCGAGGAACGCGGCGCGGCGGGCAGTGCGCATGGCGATGGGGGCTGAAGTGAGCGGGATGTGCTTCGAATATGACGATCGAGCGAGCGCGCTGCCACCGGCGCGCCATGATCGCAGCCTGGCGGCAATGGCGCGACCCCGTCTACATTGAGCGAGGACCCTCCCGGTGGACCGCGTGGCCCCCTCCTTCGAGCAGCAGCTTCAGGCGAGTCTCGGCACGGCGTACACCATCGAGCACGAGCTCGGCGGGGGAGGGATGTCGCGCGTGTTCGTGGCCGAGGAGGCGCGGCTCAGGCGCAAGGTCGTGGTGAAGGTGCTCTCCCCCGACCTCGCCGCGGGGATCAGCGCCGAGCGCTTCGAGCGCGAGATCCAGCTCGCCGCGTCGCTGCAGCAGGCGAACATCGTCCCTGTCCTCTCCGCGGGCGGCTCCGACGGGCTGCCGTATTACACGATGCCGCTCGTTGAGGGCGAGTCGTTGCGCACGCGGCTCGCTCGCGACGGCGCGCTCCCGCTGGCCGACGTGGTCGGCATCCTGCGCGACGTGGCGCGGGCGCTCGCATACGCGCACGAGCGCGGCGTGGTGCACCGCGACATCAAGCCGGACAACGTGCTTCTCTCCGGCGGCGCGGCGGTGGTCACCGACTTCGGCATCGCCAAGGCGCTCTCCGCCTCGCGCGCGGCCGCACAGGGCACCGCCCTCACGCAGATGGGGACGTCCATCGGCACGCCGGCGTACATGGCGCCCGAGCAGGCGGCGGGGGACCCCGACGTGGATCATCGCGCCGACATCTACGCGCTGGGGTGCATGGCGTACGAGCTGCTCACCGGCGAGACGCCGTTCGCGAACCGCACGCCGCAGCGGATGCTCGCCGCCCATCTTGCGGAGCCGCCGCGCAACGTGGCGGAGCTGCGCCCCGATGCGCCACCTGCGCTGGCCGAGCTCACCATGCACTGTCTGGCCAAGGAGCCGGCGGAGCGACCACAGAGCGCGCGCGACATCGTGCACACGCTCGACGCGGTGGTCAGCTCGGACAGCCTGCCGGCGCTGTCGTCCGCGCGGCGTCCGCTCACCCTCGGCCGCGCGCTCGCCATCTACGCCGCGGTATTCGTTCTGATCGCGGTGCTGGCGCGCGCGGCGGTGATCGCCGGCGGACTGCCAGACTGGGTGTTCACCGGCGCGCTCGTCGTGGCCGCGCTCGGACTACCGCTCGTGCTCATCGCCGGGCTCTCGCAGCGAGCGGCCATGCGTAGCGCGGCAGGCGGCCAGCTCACCACACCCGCATCGGCGGCCGGCCGCTCCGCGGTGCGTACCGCTGCGGGCTACTCCGGAGTGCATGGCGCATCGTCGAGCATGCGCGCGGATGAGCCCGGCGTTCCTGGGGGTACGCTGCAGCGGCTTGCCGTCCGCGCCGCGCCGGTGGTGACGTGGGATCGGGTCGCCAAGGGCGGCGCGGGCGCGCTCGGCACGTTCGCGCTCGCGGTGGGCGCCATCATGGTGCTCCGCGCATTCGGCGTCGGACCGGCCGCGTCGCTCGTGGGCGAAGGGAAGCTCGCCGACAACGATCGCGTGATCGTGACCGACTTTCGCGCGCAGGGCGCAGACAGCTCCCTCGGACGGATCGCGGCCGAAGCGCTGCGCACGGAGCTGGGACAGTCGCGCACCATCGTAGTCGTCCCCACCAGCGCGGTGGCCGCCGCGCTGCAGCGCATGCAGCGTCCCAGAGACACGACGGTCGATCTCTCGCTCGCTCGCGACATCGCCATTCGCGAAGGCGCCAAGGCAGTGCTGGATGGCGAGGTGCGTCCGCTCGGGAACGGGTATCTGGTCGTCGTGCGGCTGGTGGCGGCGGAGTCGGGCAACGAGCTGGCGGCGTTCCGCGAAACGGCGGATGGACCCTCCGAGCTGATTCGCACGCTGGACAAGCTCTCGCGCGACGTGCGCGAGCGGGTGGGGGAATCGCTGCGCACCGTGCGCGCCACGCCGCCGCTGGCCGACGTCACCACCGGATCGCTGGAAGCGCTCCGGCAGTACGCGGCCGGTGTGCGCGCGATCGACATGGAAGCCGACTACGCGAAGGCCATCACGCGCTTGCAGCGGGCCGTCGAGCTGGACACCGCCTTCGCCATGGCCTACCGGAAGCTCGGTGTCGCCTATGGGAACGGTGGGTACGAGTCGGACAAGATGGACTCGGCACTCACACGCGCCTTCCGGTTCCGCGACCGCCTGCCGGAGCGCGAGCGGCTGGCCACCATCGGCACGTACTACGGCAACGGACCGGGGGCGGACCGCCAGAAGGGAGCGGCCGCGTACGAGGCGCTGCTCGAGATCGATCCCGACAACCAGATCGCGCTCAACAACCTGGGCACCATCTACATCAGCCGGCGCGATCTCGTGAACGCCGAGCGCGTGTACCGCCACGCGATCTCGCTTCCCGGCGCCGGCAGCGTGGCGTACGACAATCTGATGCGCGTGCTGATGAGTGCCGGCAAGCTCGACGCCGCGGATTCCGTGGCGCGGCTGGAGCAGGAGCGCTACCCGTCGCTGCGGACGCACGCGTTCGACGACGTGCGGATCCTGTATGCGCGCGGGAAGGTGGATTCCGCGCGAGCGCTGTTGGTGCGGGCGCAGGGGTCGAGCGATCTGATCACGCGGATCGCCGCGATGAACATCCTGGCCGATCTCGACGCCGTGCAGGGGCAGCTCCGCGACGGCATCCGACTCATCGAGGCGGCCCAGGCGGCCAACGCCGCGCGTGGAATCCCCGCAGTGTCGTGGCTCAGAGACTACCTGATGGCCCAGGACGACATCCTGCTGCGCGGCGAGGGCGCGCAGGGGGTGCGGCGCCTCGACTCTCTCCGCGCCTCCGACGCGTTCGCGCGGATGCCGAGCGATCAGCGCCCATACGCTGCGTTCTCGCAACTCTACGCCATGGCCGGGCGCGCCGACCGTGCGCGCGAGATGCTCGCGCGATTCGAGACGCAGATCAAGGACTCGGCCGGCCGCGCCGAAACCGAGGCGGCCGTGCACGGGCTCCGCGGATTCATCGCGATCGCGGACGGTGCACCCAGCGAGGCGCTCCGCGAGTTTCGCCTGAGCGACACCATGCCCGACGGGCCCAGCGGCCCGTGCGGCATCTGCGTGGACGTCGCGATGGCGACGGCGTTCGACCGCGCGCACCAGGCGGACTCGGCCATCGCGCGTTACGAGCGGTACGTGCAGGCGCCCTTCTACGCCCGCAGCTCGCACGAAATCGACGGCGCATGGCTCGCCTACGTGTCGCGACGGTTGGGCGAGCTGTACGAGGAGAAGGGTGACCGCGCCAGAGCGGCGGCGTACTACCAGAAGTTCGTGACCCTCTGGCGGAACGCGGACCCCGATCTGCAACCGCAGGTGGCCGATGTGAAGCGCAGGCTGTCGCGCCTCAAGGACGTGGAGCGGGGATAAGCAGTCGCGTGGTCGAGCGCGCGCATTGATGCGTGGTGTCAACGAGCGCGCGCGCGGCGTTAGCTTTCTCGCATGACGCACCCCCCGCTCCCCCCCCGCCGGGCCACGCCGGCCGCCGAGGAGCGCGAGCCCACCTGGCGCGAGCGGCTGGCCGCGCTCCGATACGTCCCGCCCCTCCTGCGCATGGTCTGGCAGACCAGCCGCGCGCTCTCGGTCGGGATGGTGGCGCTCCGCCTCGTTCGCGCCTTCGTCCCCGTGGCCACCCTCTGGGTGGGAAAGCTCATCATCGATCGCGTGATCGCCATCCGCGGGGGCAGCGCGCAGTTGGCCGACCTGTGGCCGCTGGTGGCGCTCGAGATCGCCATCGTCGTCGCGAGCGATCTCCTCTCGCGCGGATCCACGCTGCTCGAGAGCCTCCTCGGCGATCTCTTCTCCAATCACACGAGCGTGCGGCTCATGGAGCATGCGGCCACGCTCGATCTGGAGAAGTTCGAGAACCCCGACTTCTACGATCAACTCGAGCGCGCACGCCGGCAGACGGTGGGGCGCATCGGGCTCCTGGCGCTCCTCGTGGGGATGGGACAGGACGCCATCACGCTCGCCTCCCTCGGCGCCGCGCTGTTCGTGTATTCGCCCGTGCTGCTCCTGCTGCTCGTCGTCGCCGTGCTCCCCGCCTTTCTGGGGGAGACGCACTTCGCCTCGCTCGAGTACTCGCTCATCTTCCGCTGGACACCGGAGCGCCGGCAGCTCGACTATCTCCGCTTCCTTGGCGCGAGCGACCGGACGGCCAAGGAAGTCCAGATGTTCGGGCTCGCCCCCTGGCTGGTGGAGCGGTACCGCGTTCTCTCCGACCGCTTCTACCGCGAGAACAAGCGGCTCTCCATCCGGAAGGGGATCGTGGGGAGCGGGCTCTCGGTCATCGGCACGCTCGGCTACTACGCGGCCTACGTGATCATCCTGCTGCGGGCGGCGGGCGGGGCGATCACCATCGGCTCCCTCACCTTCCTGGCGGGATCGTTCGCGCGGAGCCGCGATCTCATCCAGCGGCTGCTCCTCTCGGCCAGCGACATCTTCGAGCAGAGCCTCTACCTCAAGGACCTGTTCGACTTCTTCGCCATGCGGCCGTCCATCGCGTCACCGCCCGGTGCGCGCGCGGTACCGGTGCCGGTGCGCGAGGGGTTCGTGTTCGACGATGTGGGGTTCCGCTATCCGGGAAGCGAGCAGTGGGCCGTGCGCCACGTGTCGTTCGCCCTCCGCCCTGGAGAGCGCATCGCGTTCGTGGGAGAGAACGGCGCGGGGAAGACCACGCTCACCAAGCTCCTGGCCAGGCTCTACGATCCCACGGAGGGGCGCATCCTGCTCGATGGACGCGACCTGCGCGAGTACGACATCGCGTCGCTCCGCCGCGCGATCGGCGTCATCTTCCAGGACTTCGTCCGCTTCGATATGCGCTTCGACGAGAACATCGGCGTGGGCGAGATCGAATCGGTGCGCGACTATCTGACGGACGCCACGGAGCCGGCGGCACCCGTGACCTGGCGGCGGCGGGGAAGTGCAGCGCGCCGCCAGCGTCGCGCCCCCGGAGCGGACAACGGGAACGGCGCGGGCAATGGCGAGCGCCCCGTTCCTCCGCCGATCGTGACGGCCGCCGAGCAGTCGCTGGCGGCGTCGCTCCTTCCGCGCATGGAGGGTGGGTACCGCCAGATGCTCGGCCGGCGGTTCGAGGGGGGCGTGGACCTCTCTGGCGGAGAGTGGCAGAAGGTCGCCCTCGCACGCGCCTACATGCGCGACGCACAGGTGCTCATTCTCGACGAGCCCACCGCCGCGCTGGATGCACGCGCGGAGTACGAGGTGTTCCTCCGATTCTCCGAGCTCGTTGCCGGCCGGATGGCGGTGCTCATCTCGCACCGATTCTCCACCGTACGCATGGCGGATCGCATCATCGTGCTCCAGCACGGACGCGTGGTGGAAGAGGGGTCGCACGACGAGCTGGTGGCCGCCGGCGGTCTCTACGCCGAGCTCTTCTCGCTGCAGGCGGCCGGATACCGATAGTCGCGGTGCGCCGGCAGCCGCTCCTCCGCCGGTAGCTCCGCTGCACTGCTCGCGCATCAGCGCCGCTCCCACGCAGCGCCCCGGAACGGCGACGCGGCGGAGGCCTGGTGCCCCCGCCGCGGTCTGCGAGCCACGCGACCCAGCGCCGCTACTATTCGCGGATCATGTACCCCACGCCGCGCACCGTGTGGATGAGCGGGTCCGTCTTCTCATCCCCGATCTTCTTGCGCAGGTAGTTGATGTAGACATCCACCACGTTGGTGAGTGGGTCTACCTGGTACTTCCACACGTGCTCGGCGATCGCCTGGCGCGACACCGGGCGCCCGGCGTGACGCATCAGGTGCTCGAGGAGCGCGTACTCTTTCTGCGTCAGCTCGATCTCGCGCCCGCCGCGCTCCACCCGCCGCGAGAGCGGGTCGAGCGACAGGTCGCGCACCTTGAGCACGGCGTTGGTGGCGGTGATCGACGCGCGGCGCAGGAGCGCCTTCACGCGCGCGAGCAGCTCGGGATACTCGAACGGTTTGGGCAGGTAGTCGTCGGCGCCGGCATCGAGGCCGCTCACCTTGTCGGTCACCGAGGTACGCGCCGTCAACATGAGCATCGGTGCCCCGAACCCGCGGCTCCGCAGCTCGCGCGTCACCTCCATCCCGTTCCGCTGGGGGAGGCCGATGTCGATGATGACCAGGTCCGGCTGGATGTCGAGCGCGCGTGCGAGCCCGGCATCGCCGTCCTTGGCCGTGTGCACCGTGAATCCCTGCCCCGAAAGGATCCGTTGGAGGACTGCGAGGAGGTCCTCGTCGTCCTCCACCACCAGCACCGTCGTCCCGGACTCCGCGGAGGGGGAGGCTGTCATGGGGCCAAAATACCATCGTCGTGGCGGGGAGGCAAAGCCGCCCGCGCACCGGCACGACCGGCGCGGGTCGCCGCGCGCCACCGCCATCCGTGACCGCGCGCCGTTCGGAGCGCGCTTCGACGCGACGCATTCATCGCGGCACGGACCGCTCCGCATGGCGCGCTGCAAATCGCCGGCGTGATCGCATCACGCGGCGCACGCATCATCACCACTTGAGCCGCGAGCACCAATTGGTTTTCTTTTGGCGCGTGCGACGTGCGGGGCGAGTGCAGAGCGGGGTGTGGGCTGGCGTCGTGGCCGCTGCCGCCACGGGCGGAGTCCTCCTCGAGTTCGGCCGCGAGAGCGGCGCGCTCTTCCGTCCCTTCAATGCAATCGCACACCTCCTCCTCGGTCCGGGAACGCTCATCACATACCAGTTCGATCCCGTCGCCACTCCCCTCGGTGTGGCGCTCCACGTCATCACGGTCGTGGTGTGGGGAGTGATCTTCTCCTTCGTCGCCCGCTCGGCGCGCGGTCTCTCCCTCGTCGGGATCGCCGTCCTCTTCACCGGAGCCGTGGCGCTGTTCGATCTCCTCCTCCTGCCGCGCCGCCTGCATCCGGGGTTCGACGAGGTGCTCTCCGGTCCCCAGCTCGCCTTCCTCTACCTGGTGCTCGCGCTTGCCCTCGCCGTGGCGCTGCCCGTCGGCGAGCGCCGCGCGGCGGGAGACGTGTCGTGATCGTGCAATTCGCACGATGCATTGCATCCACACCAGCGTGTGGCTGTGCCGTCACAACTCGGCCGCTCGTCATCCGGATGCGGAACTTTCCTCGCGGCATTGGGTTGAATCGGGGCAGTGAGCCCGTGCGGTCCGCGGCCCTGCTTTTGCCTGTACGCAGTGCAGGCGCTCACCACGCGGACGCCGTCCGGCGCCGCGAACGTGTACTTCCAAGTGGGAGGTGAGATGGACTTCCTCGTCATGCTCGAGGAAAGCTCCGAGACCTCGCCCGTGCTGGCCCGTGTGGACTCGGTCCCCGCGGAGCTCGCGTCCGAGCGGCGTGCCCGCGACGTCGTGACGCTCTACGGAACCCCGGACTCGGAGTCACTGGCGCTCGCCCTCGCGGCGGCCGTGGAAAGCCACCGCACGGCGGGGAACGGTTCCGGAGCGTTCCGACACCTCGGCGTCTGGCCCGAGCGCGGCGCGGTAGGGGATGCCGCGTGGCGCGATGAAGGCACCGGGGAGCTCGTCACCCGCGACCTCGACATCCCCTTCGACGTCCTCATGCGCACCGCGCGCGTGCTCCTGAGCGAGTGTGGGTCTCTGCTCCAGCGGCTGGTGGCCGGACTCGCCATGCCCGACTGGCCGGAAGGCACCTGGCGCGCGATCAACCTGTCGCTCGATTCCGTCGTTCTGCCGGGGCGCATCTCGGCCTCGCGGCTGGAAGGATTGCTGGACACCGTCCGCGAGGCGGACGCGCTCACCTACGAATTCGAGGGGGACTGACCGACTTCTTTCTCGTCAGACCGGCGCCCTGAGCGCCAACACGGGCCGTCCCATGCGGGCGGCCCTTCGTGTTTTCGGGGACGACGGACGTGGCACGAACGGTCGGGTTCCGTAACCTCCGGCTGCCGCGAGTGCACCAGGATGCCCGGCCGCGATGCATCAGGCGGACGCGCAGCGTCACCACGCCGTCCCTCCATTCGCCGGCCGCCCTGGCGGAACGCACTCTCTTGACGCCGCCACATTCGCGCGCGAATGTGGCGGCAAGGAGAGCACCCATGCCGACCCCCGGTACCTCGCATCGTCGTCGCCGCTCCGGCGGTGAGCGCGTCTTTCAGGATCACGACCAACGGCTCTGGAGCGTCGCCTCGTGGAGCGGCGCGGAGGACGCGCTCGTCTTCGTCTGTCTGAGCGACTCGCGCGCCGAGACGAGGGCGCTTTCGGTGAGCGCCAGCACCGACGTGGGCGACGTGTCGGAGGACGAGCTGCGCGCGTGGCTCGACGCGGCTCCCCCGATAGGGGTGCTGGAGTAGGGGTGGGGAACGGCTCACGCGATCAGAATCTCGAGTGCGGGCGACGAACGGAGTTGGACGCCCACAGAACGTGCAACGAATCCGGCGGCGATGGTCCTTCGGTCAAGAAGGGCGAAGAGAGAATGCCGTCCCAGCCACAGCACTTTCTCGGAATTGGACTCGACCCGCCCACCTGGATATTGATCTGTCGAGCCATGTCGAACGCCAGCAGGAAGCGAGCCGATGCGGTGGCAACGACCTCTCCCGCGCGCGTCTTCACAGTCACCGAGAGCGCAACCGGACCCGTCGTCTCAAGGTCGATCCATCCGGTATCTCTTGTCGCATGGCGGTGCCGGTCTAGGGTGTCGCCTCGGAAGTAGATGTCAATACCGGTGCCACGTAGACGGACCCACGCGATCAGTGTATCACCGATCGGCGGACAACGCGGTGAGGTCATTAGGCAACGAAAGCTAACGTCCGCTCTCACGCGCGCTACGGGGAGCGTGTCAGCGGATGACGGCTTGGACCGTAGCGCCGGTGTCGTTGCACTTCCACGGCCGGCGCAAGCGCCGACCGTGGAAGCTATCAACCACAATAGAAGGGAGGTCGCACAGAGATTCCGTCGCTGTGCCGCGCACCTGGCGTGGATCATGGCAGGTCTCCGATGCCGTGCACTGCGGGGACGCCACGATCGCATCGTGGCATCGGTCGCTCGGTGCAATCAGACCGCTGCTTCCCTGAACGTAACGAACGAGGGCGCGAGCCCGTAAAGATTCACCCGCCAGAGGTGACGAACCTCGGCTCCACTGTGAAGTGGGCCCTCTGCCGACGTCGTCAGGTGACAGGTTCTGATTTCATCCAAGATGACGCGACCGGGTACGTCTGCGTTGGCCTGGAACGTCCCGGCTCCGGTCAGTCTATCCGTCCCGACGCCATCGGTCAGCTCCAGCAGGAACGCTAGGACCGCTTCGTCGACGATCGATTCATCCTGACTCTTTCACTCTCACCGCGGAGGACTGGCGGGGAACCTACGCCACCCAGCTGTGCGATCCCTATCGCGTGCCGATCCGCTCCGGCGCGGGGTCTGCCGCGATCGGCCGCGTGAGCAGCGCCTCGGTGAAGGAGCCGAAGGCACCGAACCCCGCGTCGATCCCCGCGCGCGTGACGGTCTGGTCGGAGACATACCTGAAGAGATTCGCGTCCAGCGCCACGACGCGAATGGTTTCCACGGCATCGGGGGGAACGGTCGCGCCCCCCAGGATGAAGGGTGCGTGAATGGTGACGATCGTGTCGGTGGTGATGGCGAAGATCTCACTTACGCCGATTCCGGCGGGCACGCTGCCGGTGACCTCATACCCTGCTGCACCGGCCGCCGCGCCCCAGTGCACCACCGTGTCGCCGGCCGCCGTGTCGATTGCCGGGACGACCTGAGCTGGCACCGTGGTCTCCCCGTGGATGGTGACCCCGTCCGTGGTGATGTCGAGCGTGTACGTCTTGCCCGGAACGATATCTCCGCGCCCCAGCAACCCCGGATCGTGCTCGTCGTCGAGCACGAAGTTCGCCGGGATGCTGTCGGCGAGCGTCCCCAGGAATGAGATGGGAACCGTCCCGGACACTGGGAGCGTGCGCCATGCGAACATAGCGCCGTCGGAGGCTCGCTTCATCTCGAACAGCTCGGCGTCACGGTACTCCGAGTGAACCGGCGTCCCCATGGTGGCGAGCAGCGCGTGCATGGGGCGCGACGGATCCGGCGCGGGCGAGAGCGCCAGGTAGACGAGGGGATCGGGGTTGAAGGGAAGTGTTGGAAGGTCCTGTCCGCACGCGGCCAGGCCAAGTGCGAGTACGCAGCACAGGAGCCCGCGATTCGGGATGGTGCGGCGCACAGTGGTCCGCGACGCGCCACGTTTACGGATCGGAATTACCATCGGATCTCCAACCCAATGCTGGGCAAGATCGGCAAACCAGACGTTGTCAGCCCCGAACCGGGCAAACACACTCCCTGTTGGACGCACGCCAGCTTTTCGAAGTCCAGGTCGATAGGGTTGCTGCGCGCGGTCACGTTGAGCACCTGAAACGACAGCGCCCACTCCGCGCCATGGGATTGCCACCTTCTCTGCACACCCACGTCCACCCGCTGATATCCACCAAGCCGAACCGGATGCTCAAAATCATGCACGAGCCGTGGCGTGAACTGAAGGCTGTCGCTGGATACGCCAACAGGAATGCTCAGGAACGGCGTGACGAGCCGCCCGCTGTGCGCCTGCAACAGCGCCGTCATGCTCCACCGGCCGCCCAACGGCAGGCTGGTGAAGAGCACCAGCGTGTGCGGCACATCGAACTGCCCGGGAATGCGCCCAATCGGCAAGTAATCGAACGTTCTCTGGAAGGTGTAACTTCCCTGGAAGAGCCAGTCGCCCCAGAGCGCCAGGCGTCCGGACAACGAGATCCCGCCGCTACGTGCGCGCACGCGAGTGAATCGCGCATCCTCGTCGGTCACGGGCGCGAAGAGCGACGTGTCGGGCCTCGTCTGGTCGTGATAGACCTTGCCAAACGCTTGCGCCTGAAGTGACAGGATCGATGAACGCCCGGGATGTGCGCTCCAGTGCGCGGCAAGCCCGAGCACGTCTACCTGGCGCGGCCGGTGCAGGAGGAATATCGGAGCCGCGATGCTGCCGACGATTGGATCCTCGGACTGCGCCGTGTACTGGTACCGGCGGTCGTATGCCAGGTCCACTCCCCACGTACCGCCGGGCCGGTACGACAGCGCGATCCGCGGCGCGACGTTCGCTTTCCCCTCCACCATGGTGGAGCGCGCCCCGATCGTCGCGGTGACGGAACGAGCGAGCTGCACGCTTCCACTCCCGAACGCAGAGAGCTCCGTCAGCCGCTCGCGGTGCGCGAACACCGATACCCCCGGCGAGGACAGTAACTCTGGGTCGGTGCTCACGAAGCGCCAGCGATCGTTGATGGTCCGTACATCGAGCCCGATCCCGCCCTCCAGGCGCCAGCGCTCTTCCATTCGTGCAAGCTGTGCCGCAGCCGAAATCCAGTCGCGGCGGAGGCGGATGACGTCTCCGGTGGTATCGGTCGATGAGCCGAACACTATCACGTCCGGATCGGCACCGATGTCCTCGATTCCGTGATTGTAATAGTCGAAGCTCGCCCGTGCTCGGAGCTCGTAGCGACCGAGGAGCGTCGTGAGGCGCGCCCCTAGGAGCGACTCGCCGATGGTCAGGTCCTGGAGTCGATCTCCACCTTTACCGTGTATTCGCGCCCAGTCACGCGTGGTGTAGCCGAGCAGCGCCAGACGTGTCGAGGCGCCGAGGTCCCTGCCGACCCTTAGGATGCCGTCGTAGTAGTTGGGGAGGATGTCCGTCGCTCTCGTCGATGCCTGGTCCACCACCGTGCTGATGTACGTGATCCGGCCGGCAGCCAATCCATCCACGTGGCCGGGGAGCTGCGGCCAGCTCAGCACGGCGTGGCTAGAGAGGAGGCTCGCGCCGAGATTGCCGGAGCGCGTGTGCTGCGGCTGCAGCGATTCCATGTCCACCACGCCGCTCAGCGCGTCGCCGAGGTCCGGGCTCAGATGGTGGATGCGCACGTCGGCTTTCTCGAGCGCCTCGACGTTGAACGCCCCGAAGATGCCCAGCAGGTGAAAGGGATCCTGGAGCGGATGTCCGTCCAGGCGTATTCCCGTCTCGTCGCTGGAGCCTCCTGCCAGGTGGATGCGGCCGTTAAGGTCGTTGGGTTGCGACACCCCTGGGAGCACGACGATCGCGCGGAACAGGTCCGGTTCCACCAGCGCCGGCATCTGTCGGATCGTTTCCGGCGTCACGGTCTGCGAGAACGGACGATCGCTCCGCGCCTCTACCGTCACGCCCTTGAGCGCGATCGGTCTGTGTGACACGAGGGCGTGCACCGTGTTGGCGCACGTGTCGCACACGGTCACCTGCAACGTGTCGCTCGCGAACCCTAGTCGGCGCACCACCAGCGTCCACCGTCCGTCGGGCACGCGAAGGAGGAACGTACCGTCCGCGTCCGTCTCAGCGGACCAGTACGCGTGGAGCACACTGACATCCGCCTGCGCCACGGGGGTGCCGGTGCTGTCGCTCACGCTGCCATGCACCGTGCGCACCGGTTGTTGTGCCTGCACCGGAGCGGCCGCGAGCGCTGCGGCGATCGCGAGGCACATGCAGAGAGCCTCCTCGGCCCCGATGCACGCCATGCGCTGTGCCATGCGCTGTACGATCCTGCGGCTTCCCGGATGGATCATGTGGTGCCGAAACGGGGTGGCGCGCCGCCACGTCAGGCGCGGCGCGCGCGTTCATGGCGGAGCGACATCTCGGGGCATCGACTCACAGGAACTCTACGCGCGAGCCCCTGGCGCGGCATGACGGGCGGATAGCCCGGGTCCATTCCGGGATCGGGGCGCAGGTCCGCTCGACCGGGGCTTCACGGGAGCAGCCTGCGCCCGGCCACTATAGGGCGAGTACCAGCACCCTGCAACCGGCCAATCGCCCGTCCTTTCCCTTGCGCCTTGCCCCTCCCCGTGGCCCGGGGATAGCATAGCGGAAGAGAGCCCCTCCCCGGAGCACGTGGTGTCCGTGCTGCCGGGGAGTGCCGTCACGCGGTTTCGCGGCGACCACGACACGACAGCGCACGTCGCCGCTGTATCTCGAGGGCCTGGCTATGCGGGAATACTCCAGCGCGGACATTCGCAACGTCGCGGTCGTGGGACACGGGGCGAGCGGCAAGACCACACTGGTCGATGCGCTCGCCTTCGTGTCCGGGGCCAGCAAGCGCCACGGCTCCGTGCGCGACGGCACGGCGCTCACCGACTACGGCCCCGAAGAGATCGAGCGCCAGTACTCCATCAACCTCGCCTGCGCGCACGCCGAGTGGATGGACACGAAGATCAACCTCCTCGACACCCCGGGCTACCTCGACTTCCAGGGAGACGCGATCAGCGGGCTGCAGGCGGCCGACGGCGCGCTGGTCGTTGTCGGCGCCACGGCGGGCGTGGAGGTGGGCACGGAGAAGATGTTCCGCGAGGCGATCGCACGGCGCGATCCGGTGCTCTTCGTCGTCTCCATGCTCGACAAGGAAACCGCCAGCTTCGACCGCATCTACCAGGACATCAAGACGCGCCTCACGAGCAACGTCATCCCGATCGAGATCCCGATCGGCGAGGGTCCCGACTTTCGCGGGATCATGAATCTCTTCTCGCGCAAGGCGCACATGTACACGCCGGGCACCAAGACGGGCGAGTACGAGGAGACGGACATTCCCGATGCGCACCGCGAGCAGTTCGACCGCTATTACCAGGAGCTGATCGAGACGATCGCCGCCACCGACGACACCCTCCTCGAGCGCTATCTCGAAGGGGGCGAGATCAGCCGCGACGAGGCGGTGGCCGCCATGAAGGAAGGGATGAAGCGCGCCGAGCTCTTCCCGCTCTTCTGCGTCTCCGCCGAGCTCACCTATGGCACGCGCGCGCTCCTCACCAAGCTCGTGGAGCTCATGCCGTCCGCCTACGAGATGGAGGAGCTCCACGCCTTCACCGGCGCCGAGGGGACGGAGACGGTGGAGATCCACGCCAAGGACGACCGCCCGTTCAGCGCGCTCGTCTTCAAGACGCAGTCGGAGCCGCACGTGGGAGAGGTGTCCTTCTTCCGCATCTTCTCCGGCATGGTGGAGAACGGTCACGAAGTGTGGAACGCCACCCGCGGCGTGGCCGAGAAGCTCGGCCATCTGTCCATCCCGCTGGGGCGCGACCGCGTGGAGATTCCGCGGCTGCACGCGGGGGACATCGGCGTGGTGGCCAAGCTCAAGAACACGCACACCAACGACACGCTCTCCACGCGCGAGCATCCGGTGCGTCTCCCGCAGATCCACTTTCCGGAGCCGCTGGTGGTGTTCGCCGTGCACGCCACCGCGCGCGGCGATGAAGAGAAGGTGCAGGCCGGACTGCACCGCCTGCACGATGAGGACCCCACCTTCGAGATCTCGTACAACACCGAGACGCACGAGACGGTGGTCTCCGGGCTGGGCGAGCGGCACATCGAGGTGAACATGGCCAAGCTCGCGCGCAAGTACGGCGTGCAGGCGGAGCTCACGCGCCCGCGCATCGCCTATCGCGAGACGATCCGCGGCCGCGGCGAGGGGCAGGGACGGCACAAGAAGCAGACGGGCGGACGCGGCCAGTTCGGCGACTGCTGGGTCCGCATGGCGCCGCTCCCGCGCGGCGAGGGCTATCTGTTCGAGGATCAGATCGTCGGCGGCGTGATCCCCGGGAAGTTCATTCCGGCGGTGGACAAGGGGATCCAGGAGGCGGCGCAGCGTGGCGTGATCGCCGGATGTCCCATGGTCGATTTCAAGGTGGAGCTGTTCGACGGCTCGTACCACTCGGTGGACTCGAACGAGATGTCGTTCAAGATGGCGGGCATCCTGGCGTTCAAGGCCGTGGCCTCCAAGTGCAGGCCGGTGCTGCTCGAGCCGCTGGACGAGATGGAGATCACCACGCCCAGTGAGTATCTGGGGGACGTGATGGGCGATCTCTCCTCGCGCCGCGGGCAGATCCTCGGCACCGACATGATGGACGGCGGCACCGGCATGACCGTCGTGCGCGCCATCGTGCCGCAGGCGGAGACGCACCTGTACGCCACGCACCTGCACTCCATCACGCACGGCCGCGGCACCTTCACGCGCCGCTTCAAGGGATACGAGGAAGTACCGTCCGAGGTGGCGGCGCGCGTGGCGGCCGAGTCGCACAAGGAGGAAGCGCTGGCCGAGGCGTGACGCGCGCTGCGGCGCGCCAGTAGCCCGGCACGCAGATGCACGCCGGGCGGCAGGAGCCCGGACTCCCACCGCCCGACGATCGGCGGCGCCACTCGGGGCGCGCACCGGGGCATCTCGCGGATCGCGGTCGCTCCGTGCATCGAGCGCGCGATCCGTACATCGGCTCAACTCATCCGCTCGCCGACTTCCGCCGCCGCTGTCCTCCGCGGCGCTTGGTCGCCTTGCGGATCGGTACCACGTCGACCTCGGCGCCGGAACCGCACGCCGACACCTCCACCGGTTGCGCGGGCTGCTTGTAGACGAACCGCTCCCCCGCGTAGTTCCGGAAGACCACCTCGTCGTCCGTGATCTCCTCCACGTACTCCGGCAGCAGCGGCACCTTCCCGCCGCCTCCTGGCGCGTCGATCACGAAGTGCGGCACCGCCAGCCCCGACGTCCAGCCACGCAGCGCCTTGATGATCTCCAACCCCTTCTGCACCGTCGTGCGAAAGTGCTCGCCGCCGGCCACGGGGTCGCACATGTAGATGTAATACGGCCGCACACGCGCTTTCAACAGCTCCTGCATCAGCCGTTTCATCACCTCCGGATCGTCGTTCACTCCGCGCAGCAGCACCGTCTGGCAGCCGAGCGGGACTCCCGCCTGCGCCAACCGGTCGAGCGCCACGCGCACCCGGGGTGTCAGCTCGTCCGGATGATTGAAGTGCGTGTTCATGTAGATGGGGTGGTACTTCTGCACCATCTCGCAGAACTCCGGCGTGATCCGCTCCGGCAGGTGCGACGTGATGCGGCTGCCCAGCCGGATGATCTCGATGTGCGGAAACTCGCGCAGCTTCTGGAAGAGATACTCCAGCCGCCGGTCGGAGAGCATCATCGGGTCGCCCCCGGACATGATCACGTCGCGAATCTCCGTGTGCTGCCGGAGATACTCGAACGCCGAGTCGTACTGGTTGAGCGGAATCTTCTCCGGATCGCCCACCTTGCGCCGTCGCGTGCAGAAGCGGCAGTAGCTGGCGCACACCGGACTCACCAGGAAGAGCGCGCGGTCCGGATAGCGGTGCGTGATGTTCGGCACCGGACTGTCGGCATCCTCGTCCAGCGAGTCGATGATGCCGTCGACGATGTCGAGCTCCTGCACGGTGGGCACGTACTGATTCCACATGGGATCGCCCACTTCTCTTATCTGCTCGAGGGCCGCCGGCGTGATGCGCATCTGGAAGTTGTCGAACGCGGGTTGCAACGCCTCCACGTCGATCACGTCGCGGCCGAAGCGGTCGGCCAGCGCATCCAGCGTGGCGATGCTCTGCTCCCTCAGGATCTGCTGCCATTCACTCATGGCGTGACACTCCCCGCCCGGGCGGGCGGTTGGAACCGTTTGGTGAGGATGATCCGATCATCATCGGGGGCGTAGAAGCCGCGCACGCGGGCAGCTTCGGTGAACCCCCGGCGGCCGTAGAAGCGGCGCGTCGGCTCGTAGTCGGATCGGGACGATGTTTCGACCACCAGCAAGCGGGCGTGCTGTCCCTGGAGGTGTCCTTCGACCTCGTGTAGAAGGGTGGTTCCAACGCCTGCGCTCTGCCGCGACGGATCGACAGCGATCCAGTACAGATCGTGGGTCCGGTCGGTGCCCGGCGTCGGGCCATGGCAGGCGAAGCCGATCAATGCGTCGTCCGGGGTGAAGGCGCCGAGGAAGACGTAGGAAGGAATGGAGCGCGTTGCGGGAGACGACGGAGCGTGGGGGGACGACGGCTGCACGTCCCCCGCTCCGGGTTCGTCATCGCTCGACGCCTCGTCGAACAGCTCCAGCGCGACGTCGACCTCGTCCGTGCGGAAGACGCCGGTCGCCTGGAGAATGGCCGCAACGCGGCCACGGTGCGCCCGCGTGAGCGGGCCGGTGCGCACTGCGCGCGCCACGTCAGCTCTGGTTGACGGCGAGACGCTCGTCGTCGTCCGCGGCCGCGACGGCTGCCGCGCCCGCGCCGGAGAGCTGCGCGGCCAGCGCCCACGCCTCGTCGGGCTCCACGGTGCGGCGCTCGGCGGCCAGGTCGCAGACGCGGCGGATCAGATCGGCGTAGTCGCGGCCGGACGCGCGCGCCATCCGCGCGAGTCCCGCGTCGGGCGCGATGTCCGGATTGGCGTTGACCTCGAGAATCCACGGCGTCCCGGAGGCATCCACGCGCATGTCCACGCGCCCGTAGCCGGCTCCGCCCACCACGGCCCACGCGCGCTGCGCGATGCGCTTCACCTGCCGGCCAACGCCGGGCGGTAGACGCGCCGGGCAGCGCGGCCGCGTGCCGAGATCCTCGTCGCTTCCCTCGATCCACTTGGACCGATAGGAGACGATGCGCCAGCACTCCTTGGGGAGATCGCTGAAGTCGATCTCCGCGAGCGGGAGCACCTCATCCCCCAGCAGTCCCACGTTCACCTCGCGTCCGTCCACGAAGCGCTGCACGAGCACCTCATCCCAGCGTGCGTGCATCGCCTCCACGCGCGCGGCCAGCTCGCGTACGGTCCGCACCACCGAGCTCTGCTCCACGCCGATCGAGGCATCCTCCGCCGCCGGCTTGCAGATGGCGGGAAATCCCACGCTCGGCAGCGGGCCGCCACGCATGGCAACGCCCCACGGCGGAACCGGAAGCCCCGCGCGGTGCAGGAGGGAGTTGGTGTGCGCCTTCCGCAAACAGAGCGCCGTCGTCCAGCTCGAGCTCCCGGTGTACGGGATGCCGAGCAGCTCCAGCACGCCGATCACGGCGGGCTCGAGCATTGCCAGGCCGTCGATCCCCTCGCAGAGGTTGAAGACCAGATCGGGCGCGGCGCGGCGTACGCGCTCGATCCACTTCCCGTCGAGGTACACCGGGATGCGCGACATGCGGTGCCCCTCGGCGCGCAGCACCTCCTCGATCGCCTCGACCGTTTCGAGGATCTGGAGGTCCGGGCTGGCGCCCAGCGCCGACGCGCCATCGAACAGCACACTGATCTTCATGGGCAACTCCCGCTCTGGTGGAGCATGGGGACGGCGACGTCGCGGTCGCGCACGCGGGCATTCATCGCTCCGCGGCGCTGCACTGTCCGTCTGCCGACCATCGAACGTCGGTGTCTCACCCCAGTGCGGCGGCGCGACGCGCGCGCGCCGGCATCTCGCCGTCGTGCATCGCGCGCTCCACCGATGGAGGAGGCATCTCGATCCCCAACCGGGTGGCCGCGCCCATGAGGCACGCCCGGATGAGCTCATCGTAGGACATCCCCGCGGCCCGAGCGGCCTTGGGGAAGCAGGAGTTGTTGTCCGGATCGGGGAGGATCCCCGGCAGGGGATTCACCTCCACCACGTTCGGCGTTCCGGCCGCATCGAGCCGCACGTCCACCCGCGCCCAATCCCGGCAGCCCAGCACGCGGTACGCGTGCAGTGCCACGCGCTCGATGCGCCGATACGTCTCCTCGTCGATCCGGGCCGGGCACTCGAACATGTGCAACGGGTGCTCCGGCGTGTCCCACAGCCACTTGGCTTCGAATCCGTACACCGGCAACGCTCCCTCGGGGAGCGCGGAGAAGTTCATGCCGACGATCGGGAGCACCCGCGCTGTCGGCTCGTTGCCGAGGATCGCGCACGTGAACTCCGCGCCGGGAAGGTACTCCTCCACGAGCACCGGTTGTCGATACCGCTCGAGCAACTCCGCCACTTGCGATTCGCACTCCGCAGCCGTGCGGCAGAAGTTGCGCTCGGTGATTCCTTTGGATGATCCCTCATGCACCGGCTTGACGAACGCGGGGAGCCGAAGCAACGCGCGTGCGCGCGTGTCGTGCTCCATGAACGCGTCCTCACGCCGCCCGTTCTCGCCGTGCGGCGTCGGCGCGATGCGCTTTCGCAGAGCCGCGAGCTCCTCCGTGGAGCGCACCAGCATGAACGGCGCTGTCGGCACGCCGTGCGCCACGAGCCACGTCTTGGTGTGCGCCTTGTCGAGGCAGAGCGAGAGCGTGAACGGGTCGCTCGCCGTATACGGGATCCCGTAGAACTCGCAGATGGCCGGGACGTGCGCCTCGCGGTTGGGTCCGTTCCATCCCTCGGCCATGTTGAAGACGATGGCGGGGCGGGACGCGGCGAGCCGCATCGGGAAGTCGGCGTCCGCCTCGAGGCGAACCACCTGGCCGAGCGCGGAGAGCGCGTGCTCCACCGCGGCGATCGTCTCCTCCTCGTCCCATTCGGCGTACGCGTCGTCGGGGACGGGGAGGGGGAGGGGGAGGGGAGCGAGCGATGCGCCGACCGCGCCTGCATTGGGCGCATCACGCTCTGCGCGCGCAGCGGGAGCGCTGCGTGCGGCATGTGGTCCGGAGCGATGGATCGGGTGCGGTGAAGCGGAGGTGGGAAGAGCGGAGGCGGGAGCGTCCTCGCCTGCGAGCGCCGGCGAGTGAGAGGTCCGGGACGCGGTGTCCCGGCGCTTACTGGGAGGCTCGTCGTCGGCCCGTCCTCCCCCATCGGAGTCCTCCGACAGGAGCAGCGGTGCCGCGTCCGGCTTCCGGTTGTAGGCGAGACCGATGCGCATCATCCGATGCCGAGTCCCTCCGCCCACGGTGTGGCTCCGATACAGGTCTCCGCTGCGCGCCACTCGCGCGGAGCCGTCGAGGTTCGCTCACAGACACCTGCAAGTGAGATGCCTCGATCATCGCCGCGCAAAATACATGTGGGTGGGGAGATCACGCAATGATCTCGGCGCACATCGCCGCGCCATTTCTTTTCCGCCGCTCGCGCGCCGAGATCGGCGGAGCAATCGGCTCGCGATACGGCTCGAGATGGTGGCGGCCCCGAGGGGTGAAGGCGACACGCGCGGGTGCGGACTCGCCTCGCGCGCGGCGTGGCGGCCGCGCGCGCCCTACACCTTGTGGTAGCTCACCCGCGCCGCCTCGAGCCGGTCGGCCGCCTGATAGATCTCGAAGTCGTCGAAGAAGGCCGGCGCCTCGCGCTGCAGCAGGCGGAGGATCATCACAGCGGCGCGGCGGATCTCCAGCTCGGCCGCCTCGCTCGCGCGCAGCTCGAGCATCGTGCGCCAGGCGCGCGCGTTCGCGGTCACGACGATCTTCGTCTCGGTGGCGTTGGGGAGCACCGCGCGCGCCGCCTCACGCGCCATCTTCCGGCGGTGGACCTTGTCCGCCACCCAGCCGTAGCGCTCCATGAGCTGCTCCACCAGCGCGATGTAGGCGGAGAGCGCGTCCTGCATCTGCGTCTTCCAGCGCCCTTCCAGCTCCGCGTCGCCGATGATCGCCGGGGGGACGACGAACGCCGCCGCCGACTCGTCCACGTAGCGCTGCGAGAGCTGCGAGTAGGCGAACCCCGCGCGGTGCCGCACCAGCTCGTGCGTGAGCGAGCGGCTCACGCCTTCCAGCAGAAGACTGTAATACGCGTGCTCCAGCACGCTCCCGTGCCCCTGCTTCTTGATGTTGTCGATGTAGTCGCGCGTGTTCCGGCTGGCCGGGTTGCGCTGGCTCATGTAGCAGAGCCGGCCGGCGAACTCCGCCAGTCGCTCCCCGTCGCTGCTCTCTCCCATCCAGCTCACGCGCAGGTGCTCGGGCTCGGTGAACTGTGGCCGGGCAAGCAGCGTGATCCGCGGCGCATGGAAGAACTCGGTCTCGGCGGTGGACGGCGTGGGCATGAGGCAGGGAAGGGAGGAGAGTCGACTTCGCGCATGAGCGCGTGTGGTGAACTGCACCGGCGCATCCGGCCGCGCTGGCCTGGCAGCGCGCCGGCCGGAAATGTGCACCCGCCGCGCCGCCCGCGCCACGCGCGCCGGTGGACCCTGTAGCTGACCGTTCAGGTGCTCGAAGACGCTCTCACGCGCCATCCGCCTCAGCGTCGCGATCCGCGGCGGCCAGCTCCCGCTCCGCGGCGGCGAGCGCGTCCAACCGGAACGCGTTCCACGCGCGCACGCGCTCGATGTGCGAGAGCGCCGTGCGCGCCGCCGCCGGCAACGGCGGGAGCGCGGGGTCGTAGCGAATCTCCCCCAGCGGCTCCTGCCCGCGGAGCGAGACCTTCACCCCGGGGTTGAAGATCCCCTCCGGATCGAAGGCCCGCTTCACCAGGGCAAAGCGCGCGAGCGCATCCGCCGGCCGGCCGTCCCACACGCGCTCGAGCAGCGGCGTGCGCAGCCGCCCGTCCCCGTGCTCGCCGCTCAACGTGCCATCGAGAGTCGCCACCAGCGCCGTGACCTCGTCCAGCACGCGCTGAACGCGCTCGCGCCAATCGGGGCGGCTGAGATCCACCAGCGGGTTCACGTGCACGTTGCCGTCCCCCGCGTGCCCGAAGATCACGCCGCGCATGTCCTGCCGCGCCAGCGCGGTGCGCACACCGCGTACGTACGCCGGCAGCCGCTCGGGGGGGACGCACGCATCCTCGATGAACTGCATCGACCGGAGCGCGGGATCGAGTGTGGCGAGGAGCGGACTCGCGGCGTGACGGAGCGCCCAGATGGCGCGCTCCGTCGCCACATCCAGCGCGAGCGTCACCGCCCCTCCCACAGCGCCGACCGCGTCGCCGAGCGCGGTCGCGGCGGCGGCAGCGTCGCGGCGAGAATCTCCTTCCACCTCCGCGATGAGCACCGCCTCGCTTCCCTCGCGCACGGCGAGCGGAGAACGCTCGGCCACGAACTCGAGAAAGGTCCGGTCCAGCAACTCACAGGCGGCCGCTCCCTGCTCCCGCGCACGCGCTGCGCCCTCCACCGCCGCTTCGAGTGACGGGAACGCCGCGAGCAGCGTGCTCGTCGCACCAGGGACGGGCGCGAGCGAGAGCTCCACCGCCACGAACAGCGCGAGCGTCCCCTCGCTCCCCACCAGCAGATCCACCAGCTCCCCCGACCGCGCCCACTCCGCGAGCGCGTACCCGGACGAGCACTTCCGCACGGGGGGCGTGCTCGGCGCCGCCCGCTCTGCGGCGCGCAGACGGTCCGCCTCGCGCAGGAAGCGCGCGATCGCCGGCACTGTTGCGGGTGGTGCGGCGCCGCGCCGCACCGTGGCGCGTGTGCCGTCGTCGAATACGCAGTCGAGCGCTTCCACCCACGCGCGCGTGGAGCCGTAGCGCAGCGTGCGCGCGCCGGCGGCGTTCGTGGACGCCATCCCTCCGACCGTGCAGAACGCTCCGCTGGAGGGATCCACCGGAAGTCGCAGCCCGTGCGCACGCGCGGCACGATCCACGTCGTCGCGCACCGCGCCCGCCTGCGCGTGCACGCGCCCGCGCGCGGTGTCCACCGGCTCGACGTGTGTGAGACGCGACAGGTCCACGATGGTGCCCTGTCCCACCGCGCCTCCCGCCATCCCGCTCCCCGATCCGCGCGGCACGAGGGGTGTGCGCGTCTCCCGTGCCCAGCGCACGAGCGCCGACGCGTCGTCCGCGTCGGCGCACACCGCCACCCCGCGCGGGATCGCCCGCGCGATCCCTGCTCCCTCCGCGTACACCGCGCGCGCCGGAAGATCGTCGCGCACGGTCCCACGGATGGCGGGTCGTTCCGGGCTCGGGCGCGTCAGAGCCCCAACTGATTCACGCGTGGCGGATCGACGGTGTAGTCGTAGAATCCCTTCCCCGACTTCCGACCGTACATCCCGGCCAGCACCATGCGCTTGAGCAGCGGGGGCGGAGCGTAGCGCTTCTCGCGGTACTCGTCGAACATGATCTCGGCGATCTTGTACGTGGTGTCGAGCCCCACGAAGTCGAGCAGGGTGAACGGGCCCATCGGGTAGCCCGTGCCGAGCACCATCCCCTTGTCGATGTCCTCCACCGACGCCACACCCTGCTCGAGCGCGCGGATGGCATCGATGAGGTAGGGGACGAGCAACAGGTTCACCACGAAGCCGGAGTTGTCCTTGGCGGCAATGGGCTCCTTCCCCAGCCGCTTGGCGAAGCGGAACGCCGAGTCGAACGTCTCGGCACTCGTGGTCACGGTGCGGACCACCTCCACGAGCTTCATCACCGGCACCGGATTGAAGAAGTGGAGGCCGACCATCCGGTCGGGGCGTGCGGTGGCGGCCGCCATCGCGGCGATGGTGAGGCTGGACGTGTTCGACGCGAAGATCGTCGCGGGGGGGCAGAGCCCGTCCAGCTCCTTCCACATGGCGTTCTTCGCTTCCACGTCCTCGACGACCGCTTCGATCACGATGTCGCAGGACGCGAGGTCGCTCACCTTGGTGGTGAACGTGAGACGTCCCAGCGCGGCGTCGCGCTGATCGGCGGTCAGTTTCCCCTTCTCCACCGCCTTGGCGAGCTGCCTGTCGATGGCGGCGCGTCCCTTCTGGCAGAGCGTGTCGGATACCTCGCGCACCGTGGTCTTGAATCCGCTCTGTGCGGCCACCTGGGCAATGCCGCTCCCCATGAGTCCGGCACCGAGAACGCCAACCGATGTGATGTCAGCCATGATTCCTGTTCGTGTGAGAGTGGGCCCGCCGTCGTGACAGGCGCCCGATGTGCGGCGCGGCAAACGTGCGTGGCGCCGCGCAGGGCGAGCCGCTCACGGCAGGAACCGCCCCGCCGCGTATCCGGCAAGGAGCGATGGACGGGGCGTCTCGCCGCGCTCGATGCGGTCCAGCACCTGCTCCAGCGCGAGCTGCATGCGTGAGACGACGGGAAGATGTCTGCGCGCGATGAAGTAGCCCAACGTGATCCCTCCCGCGACTGGCACCGCGGCGAGATAGGCCACGAACCCCAACGCCGCCAGCACCGCGGTGGCCGCGGCGCCTCCGCCGGCGGACACTCCCGCGCCAATGAGATAGGCCTGCCGCGTCGGTGTGAGATCCGCTTCGAGCGATACCATCACGCGTCCCGCATCCACCGGCACCACCGTGGCGCCCACTTCCGCGGCGCGCGACAGGTGGTATCCGCGTCCGCCCACGTTCAGCACGCGCCGGAATTCGGTGGCCAGTCCGGGGCGGCGCTCCCAGAGGATGCGATCGGGGAACTGCCGCTTGACCTGCAGCAGCTCCTCGCGCTGCATCCACTGGTCGAGCGCGGCAAGCACCGACTCCGCCGTGCCGCGAATCACGCGCCGCGCCGCCACGCGCGTGGCGCCCACCAGCTCGCTCAGCGCGCCTTCCGTCTGGATCGCGCTCGGTCGCGTGCGCTCCTCGGCCAGCGCCTGCCGCACGTGCTCCGGTGCGATGCCCACTTCGCGCGCGATCGCGACGAGCTGCTCCTCGGATAGCCCGGGCTCGTCCGGCTCCGCGGTGGACGCCTGCAGCTCCGCCGCGCGCGCGAGCACCCGCTCCAGCGCGCTCCGGTCGAGCGTGCGCGGCGCGCTCACCTGCGTGCCGGGAGCGCGCGCCGGATGCGGCTGCGGCGTGTCGACCATGCTGCTCAGATCCCTCCCATCACCACGTCCATCTGCCGGCCGATCGCCGTGACGATAGGCTCGGGAAGGGCGAAGACGCGCGCGAACGTGCTGTCCACGTTTGTCTCGATCCGTGCGCCCGCGGCCTGCACGTAGTAACGCTCGTACCCGTCCACCAGCTCCGGTGCCACGCGCTGCAGCAACAGCGCGCCGCCGCGCACGAGTCCGTTGGCGGTGTACCGGTCCGCCACCCCCTCGCGCTTCTCCACCGGCGTCGTGTTGTCGCTCACCGCGCTGTTCACCACCGGCGAGCTCACCTCGTGCGCGAAGACGTAGATGGCGGTCACCGCCGAATCGACCGTCTGGGGGAAACCCACCGCCACGCCGTTGGAGTGTGGCCCTTCGGTGAGCGTGCGCCCCTCTGCATCGATCGGGAGCGAGACGTAGAAATCGCCGCTCAGGAGCTGCGTGTTCCGCAGGTACGGGATGAACTTGGGGTAGTAGGTGCGCGTCCAGAGCGAGTCGAGGCGCGCAAGCACGGGCGCGAGCTCCTGCTGGCGCTGCACCCAGTAGGCGTGATAGAAGTGGTCGTACTCGTCGCGCAGCGAGACGGCGAACATGCGCAGCCAGTCGCGGTCCGCCGGGGTGCGGAACACTCCGGCGAGCGTCGCGATCATGGTGCGTGTCTCCGGGTCGTTCACCCGCCGCGCGTCACCGTCCACCTGCAGGAAGGTGTCGATCCCTCCGTTGAACTCCGCCCACGATGCGAAGTAGAGCGGGAGGAACTGCGCCGCCTGCAGCCCCGGATTGGCGCGCAGCCGCGCGGCCAGCGTCGCGCGATTGAGGTCGAGCTGCGTGGTGACGTTGCTCCGGTTCTTGCGCACCGCCAGGTCGTCGTGATAGCCGCGGCGGTAGAGTGGCACGAGGGCGGTGACCGTATCGCCCTGCAGCATGGCGAAGCCGTGCAGCCACACGTCCAGATGGTCGCGCGTCTTGATCGGCCAGGCGATCTCTGCGTTCGTGCTGGACGGCGCGGCGGACGCGGGTGCCGGGGTGGCCGGCATCGTCTCCACCGCGGAGCCCATGGTGCAGGAGACGGTGATCGCCGCGACGGCGGCCGTCGCCATCACACCGCGCGCGGCGGCGCCGCACGTTCTCACATCGACTCCACGATCACGGCAATCCCCTGTCCGCCGCCAATGCACGCTGAGCCCAGACCGTACCGCTTGCCGGCGGCGCGCAGTGCGTGCAGCAAGTGCGCGGTGATCCGCGCGCCGGAGGCCGCCAGCGGGTGGCTGAGCGCGATCGCGCCGCCGTGCACGTTGAGCTTCTCCACCGGGATCTCGAGTTCCTTCACCACCGCGCACGCCTGCGGGGCGAACGCCTCGTTCACCTCCACCAGATCCATCTGATCGAGCGTGAGCTGCGCACGCTCGAGCGCCATGCGTGCGGCGGGCACCGGTCCGATCCCCATGTACTTCGGTTCCACGCCGGCGATCCCCCAACTGACGAGCCGCCCCAGCGGCTTCACCCCGTGCTCTCTGGCGAATTCCGCGCTCGAGATCACCAGCGCGGCGGCTCCGTCGCCGATCCCCGATGCGTTTCCCGCGGTCACCAGCCCGTCCTTCTTGAAGTACGGCTTGAGCGAGAGCAGCACATCGAGCGTGGTGTTCGGACGCATGTGCTCGTCGCGCCGGAACTCCTCCATCTCGCGCGTCTTCGGATTCTTGACCGGCACGGGGATCACTTCATCGGCAAAGACTCCGCTGTCCCATGCCGCCTTGGCGGTCTGCTGCGAGCGCAGTGCCAGCTCGTCCACCTCGCGGCGATCGAGCTTGTACTTCTCCGCCAGGTTCTCCGCCGTCTCGGCCATGGTGAATCCGCACATGGGATCCTTGAGCGACTCCCAGAGCAGGTCCTCCAGTACCGGCGCCTTGCCGAGCGGCGTCCCCCAGCGGAGGCCACGGGCAACGTGCGGCGCCTGCGACATCGACTCGCCGCCGCCCACCAGCGCGGTGCGCGCCTCGCCGAGCATGATCTCCTGCGCGCCGCTCACGATGGCCTGGAACCCCGAGCCGCACAGCCGGTTCACGGTGAGCGATGGCTTCTCGATCGGCACGCCTGCCTTGAGCGCCACGTGCCGCGCGAAGTAGATCGCGTCGGCCGAGGTCTGGAGGGCGTTGCCGAAGATGGCGTGGTCGATGTCCGCGGCGTCGACCCCGGCGCGCTCCAGCGCGCAGCTTGCCGCGCGGGCGGCGAGGTCGATGGCGGAGAAGTCCTTGAGTGAGCCGCCGAAGGTTCCAAAGGGGGTGCGGACCCCCGAAAGAAAGACGATATCGGTGCCCGAGCGCTGCGTGGTCACGATGCGATCCGGTTCGGGTTGTGGCAGCCGCGATGCGACACGGCCGCGCATCCTCGAAAGATGCGCGGCCGTGAACGACCGTTCAAGCGCGATGATCGCTCCGTCCGGAGCGCGTGCCAGAGCGAAGGCTGGCGTCTCGGGCGCCAGCGCGACCTACTAGTGGCGCGTCGTGATCCAGATGATGCCGCCCGGGTAGCCCGCGCCATAGCGCGTGGTGGCGGCGCGGGCGTCGATGTAGCGGAGCTCTCCCACCTGATGGATGTCGATGTCCTTCATGGAATTCAGGTCGCCGAATTCACTGCCATCCACGAATACACGGGCTCTGGCGGGCGGGGCGGGTTTGGTGGTGGGGCGGCCATCCTGCCCGACAGCCGCCACCGGGAGCAGCTCATCCGCCCCGCGGTCGCGAAGCCACCGTGGACGAAGCCGCTGCACCAACTGGTACGCATTCGACAGCTGCGCGCGCACGCCGTCGATCTCGTCGCTGCTGATTGCGTTGGGGTCATGTTTGACCTTCGGGGGCTTGGCCGCGCTCTGGGCGAGTGCGGCCGTGCTGTCCTGCTCCTGCGCGCGCACGGCATGCGGGGCGGCGAGCATCGCGCCGGCAGTCGCGATCAGCGCAGCCATCAGTGTGTGACGAAGCATCGGGACCTCCCATTGATGTGTGCGTACGGCTCCAGCGTCGTGTCGTGACCAGATGATGCCACCCCTGTAGTTCTCGCCGAACAGCGAGCCCGCTACGCCAAGCGGCGTACGGCAATGTCGAAACGGATCGGGACGTCAGTGCTCCCGTTCCCGCCTTACCCGCTCCGCTCGGTGATGACGAGCAACGCGCCCTGCTCGTGTCCTGGCCCCCACCGGGAGGTGGCGTGCGGGCCGTCGAAGTACTCGATGCGCTTGACGGTGGCGAGCGGCACGTCGCGTAGCGCGCTCACTCCGCCGACAAGAACGCTATTCACGTACACGATGAGCGACACGTCGTGGCCGTCGCTCGATGGCGGCTTGAGCAGATACCGCGGCCGGAGCTTCGCTACCGCGTCGAATGCCGTTGCGCCGGTGATGGTCTCGATTTCATCGCGCGTGATCACGTCCACCGGTGTGGGGGGCGCCATCGGCGCGGGAGGCGGTGTGGGAGGCGCGTGCGCGCACGCGCCGAGGATGGCTACCGCCAGCCAGAGAGAAAGACGTCGCATAGTGTCCTGTCTTGCACACCCGATCGGGTTCGCAGTTCCGTGAGTACGGCGCGGCATGGAGACGGCTCGAGTCCGCTGCGCGAACGACTCCCCAGCGCGCGCCCCGCCCGCCCCGCGAAGGCGCTCGCGCGGCGCCTGATCTCAGCCCGCTGCGGCGGACGGTCGCTCCGCCACGCGGGCGGCGATCCAGTCACCCACCGCGCGCGTTCCCATCGTGCCGCCGATGTCCGCCGTCCCGATCCCCGCCACCACCGCGTCCCGCACCGCCTGCTCCACCGCCGCGCCGGCCTCGCGATGCCCCACCGTATCGAGCAGCATGGCGACGGTCAAGATCGCCGCCATCGGGTTGGCCACGTCGCGTCCGGCCAGCGGAGGGGCGCTCCCGTGCACCGGCTCGAACATCGTGACGCGCCCGGGGTGCCGGTTCGCGCTCGGCGCCACGCCCAGTCCCCCCACCAGCATTGACGCCAGGTCCGAGAGGATGTCCCCGAACAGATTCCCGGTCACGATCACCTGGAACGACTCCGGCGTGCGCACCAGGTCCATCGCCATCGCGTCCACGTAGCGCGTGTCGCGACGGATCCCGGCGTACTCCGCGCCCACGTCGTCGAACACGCGCCGCCAGAGCGCGTGCGCGGGGACCGCGTTCGCCTTGTCCACCATCGTCACGTGATCCTTGCCGTGCGCCGCCGCCCACGCGAACGCATGACGGATGATCCGCTCCACTCCCTTCCAACTGTTCAGCTCCTCGGCGATCGCGATCTCGTCCGTCGTGCCGCGCTTGAACGAACCGCCCACCGACACGTAGACCCCCTCGGTGTTCTCGCGGAAGATGACCAGGTCGATGTCGCGCGTCGTCTTCCCCTTGAGCGGGGTGAGACGGTCGGCCATGAGGCGCGCCGGCCGTTCGTTCACGTACAGGTCCAACTGGAAGCGCATGCCGAGGAGAATGTCGCGCGCGTGCTCGTTCCCGGGAACGCGCGGATCGCCGAGCGCGCCGACGAGAATCGCGTCGAAGTCGCGCCCCAGTCGCTGCATCTCGCCGGGAGGGAGCGACACGCCGGTGGCGAGGTAGTGATCGGCGCCGTACGGAAGGCGCTCGACGTCGACGTGCACGCCATGCGCTCGCGACGCCGCGTCGAGCACCTTGAGCGCTTCCTCCACCACCTCGGGCCCGATCCCGTCTCCGGCGATCACCGCGAGTTTCGGCATGCGATCACCCGGTGCGCTGTGCACGGACGTGGCGCGCTCCATCCCGCGCGGAGTCGCGCCCCCCGGGCGCGCTCGATCCGGGCGCGCTGACCGCAGGGATCGCTGGTGCCGAGCTCGGCGGCAGCATGGCAGGGGTGGGCACGGCGAACGGGTTCAATGTGTCCGCACGTGCACTGTCGGCGGAGAGCGAGTCAGCCGCGGTCGTGTCGGCCACCACCGAATCGGGGTGCGAGATGGCGTAGACGTACGCGGCCACCTGCTGGATCGCTTCGGGGGAGAGCTGCGAGCCGAAGGCAGGCATGGGCGCCGTCGCGCCTCCGGGGAGAATTCCGTCGCGAATCACGGAGATGATCCCCGAAAGGCGGCCTCCCGTGTTGGACCACGTGCTGTCGCGCAGGTTGGAGCCCAACCCCTCCAGGCCCGCGCCATCGCGTCCGTGACAGGTGAAGCAGCGTCCGGTGCGATGAAAGATGAGCGCGCCCGCCGCACTGTCGGTGCGCAGCACCACGCCGCTCTCTGCCATCGCGCTGTCCGGCACCGCGCCGGGCACGGCGCCGCTGTCGAGCGCCGTCGTGTCGTGCGCGCGTACGCTCTCGGGAAGGGAATACGCGATGGCCGTGTCACCGGGGGTGCCGGTGCGCGGCGCGTCACGATTCGAGCCGCACGCCACCGCGCCGAGCGCGAGCAGCGTGAGAGCGACGCCCGTGATCGCGCGTCGCGTGCGCTCCTCGCTCACTCCGCGCCGACCTCGCGTCCGCAGGTAATGCAGAATCGCCAGCTCGCGTCCACCTCCGAGCCGCAGGCGGGGCAGTGGCGCACGGCGAGATTCTGCCCGCAGTGCGGACAGTACAGCACACGCCGGTCGTCTGGCAGTGCGCCGTTGCAGAAGCGACACTCGCCGCCGCGCACTCCCGCGGGTGCGGCGCGCACGCCTGCAGCGGGGGTGGGCGCCGCCGGCTGCGCGCCGGGTGTGCCGCCGCGTACCGCCGCGCGCAGCGATGCGGGCAGCGGTGGCGTGGGTGGGCGCGGCGGGGGCGGGCTTGGTGGAAGCGGCTGCACGTCGCGCACGCCTCCCCCAGCGCTCGCCGCGGCCACGGCGCCATCGGCAACACGTGCGCGCGCGGGGCCGGCGTTCATCGCTACACTCTCCGCCTCGCTTCCGCTCTCCGTGGACACGCGGCGCAACGCCTCGGGCGCCAGCGCGACGCGCGTCGCGGCGAAATCGCGGAAGACCGCGGTGTTCGGATTGGGCGACGCCAGCTCTCGACGCACGCTCTCCTGCATGTGCTCGTCGCCGGTGACGTACGCGCGCTCGCCGGAGATGAGACGGCAGAGCGCGAGCTCGTAGTCCTGATTCGTCTCGATCCCCAACTCGCGCCGGTTGTGACGGTACGGCACGATGCTCTGATAGACTTCGGCCACCTCGAACGGGCGGGCCACGTAGTCGGGAAACCCGTTGCGGATGTTCTGCACGAGCCGGCGGTAGAGCCGGTCGAGATCGTCCATGATGTGTGCTCGCTGCCGGGACGGCGTGATGTGCCAGGGCCGGCGGACGCCGGCGCGGACCCTAATTAGGTGCGCGTCGGGAGCGAGGGGCGCAAGGGGGGAGCGGAGATTCCAACGCGCGAGCCGTCCGTGCGGCTGACCGTCCGGCTAGTGACCGGCGATCGAGTCGTACTCTCCGTCGACATCGTTGCTCATTGCCGCGCGATGCGATCCGCCCACGCGATTCACCAACCGCGTCACGGCGTTCTCCTTGTGGGTGCGCCCGTCGCTGAAGCCCACGAAGTATCCCAGGCACAGGCAGAGGAGAATCAGGAGAATCGTCTTCATCATGGCTCTGGACTCCGCAGAAGTCTTCAGAGCAGACGCCCCGTTGCGTGGGCGCGTAACGTACACCCGCGCGCAAAGCGCTGGGGAACGGGTGCACCCTCCGCGTCCCCCACGCGCGCCCCCCCCCCACGCGCCCGCTCCGCGGCGAGCCACGCCTCGAACTCCGACGGCTGTGCCCCCGCGGAGTGTGTCTGTGTGGCCGCGGCGCGCGTGGCGAGCATGTTCGCGTACTCGTTCTGCGCGTGCCCCGCGTGGCCGCGGACCCAGCGCCAGTAGTGATCGTGTGCCCCGGCGACATCGAGCAACTCCTGCCAGAGCTCGAGATTCTCGATCGGCCCCGCCTTCCGCCGCCAGTTGCGGCGCACCCAGTCGAACGTCCACGCGGTCATGCCGTCCACCAGGTAGCGCGAATCGCTCGTGAAATACACGCGCAACCGGCGCCCCTTTCCGGAGAGCACGCGAAACGCCTCGATCGCCGAACGCAGCGCCATCCGGTTGTTCGTCGTCGCCGGCTCGGAAATCCAGTAGTCGCGGCGCTGCACCTCGCCGCTCCGCGGCGCACGATACTCGATCACGCCACCTGCGCCCCCGGGATTTTCTCCCTCGCGCCCATTGCCCAGACACGACTCGTCAGCGTACACGGCCACGATGGGCAGCGTGTCGGACGACGCACCGTTGGCAGCGGATGCAGGCTGGCCGCCCTTCACCGGATCACCTCGATGGCGTCCACTTCCGCCAGATCGAAGCGCATCGGCTCGCCCGTAGTCGGGTGCGCGCAGGCGAGCACGTCGCGTCCCTGCACCATCTCGAGCGCGGTGGGGATGACGACGAACTCGCTGCCGCGACGGAAGACCGCCACGCGCGATCCCGCTGCCACGGCGCGTTCGATCCGGTCCAGCTCTTCAGGTGAGAAGTGCGCCATCACGCTCCCGGCGCGTGCGGCGCTTCATCCGGCGACGGCGCCGGCGCGCGCGCAGCGGCTGCCACGCGCGCTGCGTCCGTACCCGGCGATTCACCCGCCGCAACGCCGGGCCCTCCCCCCGCCGCGCGCGCATCGCCCGCGCCGCGCGCCGAGCACCACTCCTGCGCCAGCGCGGTGAGCACGTGGGCAGCGCGGCGAATCTCGTTCACCTCCACCCACTCCTCCGCCGCGTGCGCCAACGCGATGTCCCCCGGGCCGTAACAGATGGCGGGGATCCCGGCATCGTTCAGCAGCGCGGCATCCGTCCACGCGCTCAGCCCTTCGATGGTCACCCGCTCCCCGCACGCATGCGCCGCGTCGGCCACCGCGCGCACGATCGGATGGTTGGTCGCCACGTCGCTCGGTCCCTGATGGAAGCTGAGCACGGCCTCCGCGCGCAGCGCGGGGCGGCGCTCCATCACGCGCGCGCAGCAGTCGCGCACCTCCGCGAGCGCATCCTCGGCACGCTCCCCCGGCAGCGTGCGGCGTTCGAGCCGCAGCACGCACCGATCGGGATAGGTGGACATCCCCGTGCCACCTTCGATGAGCGACGCATGGACCGATGCACGCCCCAGCAGCGGATGCGTGCGGCGCGTGAGCACTTCGGCGTCCAGCCCGTCCAGCTCCGTGAGAATGAGTCCCGCCAGCCGGATGGCGTCCACGCCGATGTCGTACCGGCTGCCATGCGCCGCGCGGCCGTGCACGGTAACGTCGATCCACGCGAAGCCGCGATGCGCGGGGGCGATGGCGAGCCGCGTGGGCTCCGTCACCACCGCCGCGTCCGCGCGCACGCCCTGCGCGAGGAGCGCGCGCGTGCCGAGGCTCTCGTACTCCTCGTCGATCACCGCGGCCACGATGATCTCGCCCGCCACGCCGGCGTCGGCCGCGCGCACCGCCGCCGCGCACATGGCCGCCACGCCGCCTTTCATGTCCGTGGCGCCGCGCGCGTAGATGCGCCCCCCCTCCTCCACCCCGTCGAACGGCGGGTGCACCATCCCGTCGATCCCCACCACGTCCATGTGGCCGTTGAAGAGGAGCGTGGGCGCACCCGGCAGCGCGCTCCCGAACCGCGCGATCACGTTCGGACGCCCGGGGGCCGCCTCGCGGACGTCCACGCGCGCGCCCCATGCCTCGAGCACCGATGCCAGCACACGCGCCACCGCACCTTCTCCCGGCGCGCCGGGCACGAGCGACGGATTGCGCGAATCCAACCGGATCAGCTCGCGCGTCAGTGCCACCGCGTCGCCACGCTCGATCGCCATCCCCCGAACCTAGCACGGGCGCGGCGCTTCGCAACGCGCGACTTGCACCCGGCACGCGTTCTGCCCATCTAGAACAGGATGCCCAGCCTCACGCGACATCTGGAGGAGCGCACGCTCATTCTCCTCTCCAACCGCGAGCCGTACGAGCATCGCAGCACGGACGGCGCGATCGAGGTGCGCCAGCCGCCCGGCGGGCTCGTGTCCGCGCTCGATCCCACCATGCAGGCCACGCACGGCGTGTGGGTGGCATGGGGCTCGGGGAACGCGGACCGGCGCACGTCGGATGAGCACGGTCGCGTGCAGGTGCCGCCCGCGCCCGGCGATCCGGCGTACACGCTGCACCGCGTCTTCCTCACCGAGGAGGAGATCGACGGCTACTACCTGGGCTTCGCGAACCGCTCCCTCTGGCCGCTCTGCCACATGCTCGTGCAGCACTTCGAGTATCGCGGCGATCAGTGGGAGCGCTACCGCAGCGTGAACCTCAAGTTCGCCGAAGCGGTGGCCGAGGAGATCGCGCGCGCACAACAGCGCGCGGTGGTCTGGATCCAGGACTATCACTTCGGGCTGGCGGCCGAGATGATCCGCGCCATCAACCCGCCGCTTCTGCTGCATCAGTTCTGGCACATCCCCTTTCCACCGGTCGACATCCTGAGCTTTCTCCCCACCGGTGTGCACGACGCGCTGCTCCGCGGCATGCTCGGCAACGACCTGATCGGTTTCCAGACGGAGCGGTACGCGCTGAACTTTCTGGGATGCGTGGCCGAGCTGATCCCCGACGCGGACATCGATGCCGACACGCTCCGCATCTACTACCAGGGGCGCACCGTGGAGATCGCGCCCTTCCCGATCAGCATCGATGTCGAGCACTATGAGCAACTGGCGAGCGCCGGCGCCGCCGCCGACCTGGCTCAGCGATTGCGCGATCGCTACACGGGGAACGGGTGCCAGCTCGGGCTCGGCGTGGATCGCCTGGATTACACCAAAGGAATTCCCGAGCGGCTCCGCGCACTGCGACAGCTCTGGCAACAGAATCCGGAGCTCCGACAGAAGTTCACCTTCCTGCTCGTCGCGACCCCGTCGCGCTCCGATCTTCCCGCCTACCGCGCGCTCGAAGAGGAGATGCTGAGCCTCGTGGTGCAGATCAACGACCGGTTCCGCACCGAGACGTGGACGCCGATCGTGCTCATCCACGAGAACATCAGCTCCGAGGTGCTGGCCGGCGTGTTCCGTGCAGCGGACATCTGCCTCGTCTCGTCGCTGCAGGATGGGATGAATCTCGTGGCCAAGGAATTCGTGGCCTGCCAGGTGGAGGAGCGCGGCGTGCTGGTGCTGAGCCGGTTCACCGGAGCGGCGGAGGAGATCGACGGCGCGATCCTCATCAATCCGTTCAACATTGATGGATTCGTGGCCGGCATCCGGCGCGCGCTCGAGATGGGGGAGGCGGAGCGGCGCGTGCGCATGCACCGCATGCGCGCACAACTGCGCGCGCGCACGATCTTCGACTGGCTCGAGGCGATCCTCTCGCGCGTGGGCGCGCTGATCGCCGCGCGGGAGCAGGGGCAGGCGCCGGTGTCGTGACGGAGCCGCTCCTACCGCTCGACGGCGAGACCGCGCGCCGGCTGGCCGCGTCGCCGCTGGTGGTGCTCCTGGATGTGGACGGCACGCTGGCGCCGATCGCAGGCCGCCCGGACCAGGCGGTGGTCCCCCCCGAGACACGCCGCGCCGTGGCCGCGCTCACCGTGCGCAGCGGCGTGCACGTGGCGCTCGTCTCGGGGCGCGCCGCCGCCGACGCGCGTCGCCTGGTCTCCGTGGGCAACGTGTGGGTGATCGGGAACCACGGCTACGAGATCCTCGGCCCGGCGGGGGAGGAATGCGTGGACGCGCAGCTCGTGCCCTATCGCGCCGCGGTGGCGGCGGCCGCGCGCCGGCTGGAGCCTCGCCTCCGCTCCGTGCCCGGGATCTTTTTCGAAGACAAGGGATGGACGCTGAGCGTGCACTATCGTCTTGCCGATGCCGCCGTGGTGCCGCGCGTGCGAGGGATCGTGGAAGAGGCGGCGCTGTCGCTCGGCCTGAGGACGACCGAAGGGAAGGGCGTGCTGGAAGTCCGCCCGCCGGCCACGATCGACAAGGGAACGGCCGTGCTCACGCTCGCCGCTCGTCTGGGATTGCGCCGCGAGCGTGGCGCCGCGGTGTTCATCGGCGACGACCGCACGGATGAAGACGCCTTCCGCGCGCTGCGTGCGTGGAGCGCGAGCGCGGTGACGGTGCGCGTGCAGGAAGACGCCGGCGCTCCGCCGGCCGCTACGGCGGCGGAGTTCGTGGTGGAATCGCCGGAGGACGTGCGGGTCTTTCTCGAGTGGCTGGCCGCAGCGCGGCCGTGAGCCTCAACGCTTCTTCTTTCTGCTCGGCGCTTTCCCCGTCGCGCGGCTTCCGCCGCTCCGGGTGGCCGACCGCTTGGCCGCGGGCGACGTACGCTTCGAGCTACTCGTGCTCGATCCACTCTTGCTCGCACGCTTGGCGGCAGCACTCGCGGGAGTGCGCGCACCGTTCCGCGCTGCCCGCGCCTTCTCCTTCCCGCCGTTCGCCGCCGCGGCCGGAGCGCTCGGCCGTACGGGTGCTGCGGGAGCGGACGGAGCCGTGGTCGACGCGCTCGGGCGCGACGCAGGACGGGGCGCCGCGCGCTTGCCGCCGGCCGCCTCCACTTCACGCATCAGCTTGTCCGCCTCTTCCTGCGTCATCTGCCCGCGGCGCACCATGTACTGTACCAGGTCGCGCGCGCTCTCCACGGCAAAGACGGCCAGCCCCGCGCCTGCGCTGATGACGTCTTTCATTGCCTGTGCAATCCGGCTCCCGGCTTCCTGGCTGATCTCCTGCGCGCGCGCGGCCATCTCGGCCACCGCGTCGCGGACATCGGTGTGCCGGTGCCCCGAAGTGCGCTTGGGCGGCGTTGCCACCGGGGTGCCCGCTTCCTGGTTGGTGCCTGGCGCTGTCGACGTGTCCGGCATCATCTGGTGCGCATGCTCCTGTGCGGAGGAGTAAGGAAGAGCGGGTGCCCAGCGCGCCGCACCCGCACGCCGCCACTCGGGTGGAGCGCTGTTGGTGCCGTTGATGGGGTGCGGTGGATCGAGTAGCTTCGCGCGGCGCTCGGCGCCCGCCTCGGGCGACGCTAAGTATATGAATTGTCAGCAGCTATGCAAGTGAGGCAGAACGAGCCTCTGGGCAGGTTTTTCGGAGGCACTCTGCGCCATGGATAACAACATTATGGCGACAGTATAACGTGTCTAACGCGACATAGATATGCTTCACGGCATCAACGTCCTCGATCTCACAAGGGTGCTGGCCGGTCCAGTCTGCACGATGGCGCTGGGAGACATGGGCGCCAACGTGGTCAAGATCGAGCGGCCCGGTGGCGGAGATGAAACGCGAGGTTGGGGGCCGCCCTTCGACGCCAGGGGGGAGAGTGCGTACTTCCTGAGCGTCAACCGGAACAAGCTCAGCGTCACTGCGCACCTCCAGGATGACCGTGCCCTCCTGCTCCAGCTCCTCGATGGCGCCGATGTCGTGGTGGAGAACTTCCGGCCAGGAACGCTCGAGCGGTCCGACCTTGGCGCTCGGCAGATGCTCGACCGGTATCCGCGGCTCGTCTGGTGCACCATCACCGGCTTCGGCGTGGAGAGCACGCGTCCCGGATACGATGCCGTGGTCCAGGCGGAGCGCGGATGGATGTCCATCACGGGTCACGCGGACGGCCCGCCCACCAAGGTGGGGGTCGCACTGGCGGACGTGATTGCCGGGAAGGACGCGGCCATCGGCATCCTCGCCGCCCTCGTCGCGCGCGACCGGCAGCCGACCCCGCTCACCGCGCGCGACCGGCACATCGTCGTCTCCCTCGCGCGGAGCGCGGCGGCGGCGCTGGTGAACGTGGCGCAGAGCGCGCTCGTCACCGGGCGCGACGCCGTGCGTTGGGGAAATGCCCACCCGAGTCTCGTGCCGTATCAGGCGTTCGCCGCCGCCGATCGCGACATGGTCGTGGCGGTGGGGAGCGATGCGCAGTGGCGCGCGTGTGCGCTCGCGCTCGGTCTCGCCGAGCTGGCTGCCGATCCCGTGCTCGCAACGAATGCCGGGCGAGTGCGCGAGCGCGAGCGCGTGGTGGGCGCCATCCAGACGCGGTTGCGCGAGCGTCCTGCAGAGGAGTGGCTGCGCGCGCTCGACCGAGCCGGCGTCCCCTGCGGTCTGGTGAAGACCGTCCTCGAAGCGGTGCGCGAAGAGGGCGGATCGCCGCTCACCGGCATTCCACCGGCGGTGCCGGGACGTGTGCGCTATCCGCCCCCTCGCCTGGACGAGCATGGCGCGCTGGTGCGCGCGCACGGCTGGAACGCCTTCGCGCAGTTGCCCGTGCAGGCGGACGCCGCGCCGTGAGGTACATCGGCAACAAGACGCGCCTCCTGGAGTTCCTCATGCACGCGGTGCGCCGTGTGTCGCCGGTGCCCGGGGTTGCGCATGATGCGTTCGCGGGGACGGCGGCCGTGGGGCGCGCGCTCAAGGTGGACGGCTGGCGTGTGATCTCGAGCGATCTCATGACGTACTCGTACGTGTTCCAGCAGGCGTACGTCGTGGCGCAACGCGTTCCGTCGTTCGCTGCCGTGCGTGCGGAGGATGCCGGCTTCCGCCGCGCACTCCGCTCCGCGCGCTTTCGTGCCGCCGTGCAGCAGCGCGGTGGCGGAGCGCTTGCCGAGTGTGCGGAGTTTCTGGAGCGGTGGTTGGAGGGGGAGTGCGGGTTCGTGAGCGAGCACTTTTCTCCGCGTGAGGATGGCGAGGGCGGCCGGCGCTACTTCACACGCGAGAACGCCCGCCGGATCGACGCGGTGCGACGCCGGTTGCACGAGTGGCGCTCGTGTGGGCTGATCGGGGACGCTGCGTACTGGCTCTTCCTCGCCGCGCTCATCGAGGGGGCGGACCGCGTGGCGAACACCGCGGGCGTCTACGCCGCCTACATAAAGGAATGGCAGCCCAACGCGCTCCGAGCGCTCGCGCTCTCTCCCGTGCGCCCGGTGCGGGGCGTGCCGGGGAGCGCCGCCTTCCGCGATGATGCCGCTCGCGTGGCCGCATCGGTGGAGGATGTGGATCTGCTGTACGTGGATCCGCCGTACAACGCGCGGCAATACGCCAGCTACTATCACGTGCCCGAGATCATCGCGCGCGGCTGGTTCGATGGCGCGCTGGAGTTGCGGGGGAAGACGGGACTGCTAGGGGCGGAACGAGGGGGCGGGGGGGGCGGGGGGGGCGGCGGCGAGCGCGGTGCTTCCGGCCGCGCTGCGGACGAGCGTCTGGGCGTGCCGTCGCAGCGCAGCGCGTGGTGTTCCGCGTCGGAGGTCTCGCGCGCGATGGAGGAGTTGCTCGCCGCGTCGCGCGCGCGGGCGGTGGTGGTGAGCTACAACTCCGAGGGGCTTCTCGACGCGCGCGACATCCAGCAGTTGGTGAGCGAGGCCACGCGGTCGAAGGCGCGGATCATCGAGCGGAGCTATCGCCGCTATCGGGCGGACCGTGATCACGAGCGGCGTCGCTACCGTGCCGACGGCGTTCGCGAGCTGCTGGTCTACGGGGTGCGCGCGGCCGGTCGCTCGCGGTCACGCGCTGGACGGAGCTGACCGGCGGCGGAGCTGATCGCCAACCGAGCTCACCGCCGACGGAGCCAACCGCCGATGGAGCTTGCCGCCGAGCGAGCCGACCATCCACCGTCGGGGGAGTGGTCGTCGTCCCCACCCCCGGAAGGGTCCTTCGGGCGGGCGGTGTTTGTCGGGGGATTTACTGCCCGGCGAGCGCTGGCGGCGGGCGGCATGAGAATCCTGTTACCTCGTGGGAGGGTGCGTCGTCCAGTAGGCATGGCCACCCTCGTTCGGCCGCTTCCCAGCCTGCCAGGGCTGTTCCAGGAGCGTGAAAAGCATTACACTGGCGCCGTGAAGACAACGGCCCCGGTCGAGATCGCCGATCAACAGGCGGCCGACCACGACATCATCTCCCGCGTGCTGGCGGGGGACCGCAATGCGTTCGGGATCCTGATCAAGCGATACAGCGATCCGCTCTACCGTCACGCGCTGGGGATGACCGGAAGCCCCGACGTGGCGGAGGACATCCTCCAGGCCTCGTTCATCAAGGCCTACCAGCATCTGGCCGAGGTCCACGGTCGTTTCGACGCGTGGATCTTCCGAATCGTCGCCAACGGGTGCAAGGACTGGCTGAAGAACATTCGCCGGACGCACCTGAGCTACGAGGAGGACGACCAGCCGTCGGGGTTCGCCACGCCGGAGGAGGAGCTCGACCGTACGGAGCTGCGCAGCGATCTGGACCACGCGCTCGCGCAACTGGCGCCCTCGCTCCGCGAGGCGTTCGTGATGAAGCACGTCGAAGGACGGTCGTACGAGGAGATGGCAGACCTGTTGTCCACCACTGTCGGGGCACTGAAGATGCGCGTACACCGCGCGCGTGAGGCGCTCCAGGCACTGCTCGAGGAAAAGTACGCCTGATGTACGAGAATCATGACGCGCGCGAGCACCGGCCGGACGTCGGCCGCGAGCACAGCCGCGAAACGCCCGTGTCCCGTCCCCGCCCGCTGGCGGACCGTGAGGTCCCGCTCCGGCGGCGCCATACCCCGGCCTCTGTCCACGCCTGGCTCGACGGAGATCTGCCGGAAGCCGCCGTTCGCAGCGGGGAGACCGCGCGCGACGTCGATTTCTGGAAGCAGATCGGGCGTGAGGTCGATCAGCGCCGGCACATGCGCACGCCCGTGCACGTGTACGACGAGATCATGAACGCGCTGCCGCAGACCACGCCGCAGGTGATCACCCCGTGGTGGAGGCGGCCGCTCGAGCTCACGCCGATGAACGCGCTCATCCTGGGCGCCGCGATTCTCGCGGCCGGCCTGGTGATCGGCGCGATCATCCGCGGCTAGAGCACGTTCGCGCTCCGGCGTCCGCTTCGGCAGGCGCCGGTCGGTGTGTTGCGGCGGCCACTCCGGTCGCGCAGCGCGCTGAATACGATGGACGGCGTACTCCTGGCGCCGGTACCTCGGGATGTCCCGCGGTGCCGGCGCCAATGTGCATCCTGAGGGTGCGTACACCGAGTGCGCGGCGTTCGGCTACCTGGTGTGAGGCGCGTTCCGTGGCGTGGTACGGGCAACGGTACCGTTCTGCGCGCGGTCGTTCGATGGTGGAGGGTGCAGGCCCGCGACACAGAGTTGGGGGCGTGAGCGCACACGACACCGGGTTGGACGGAGCGAGCACGTGCGGCGACACACATGTCCGGCGAGCCACCTGTAATCAAGTGATATCGCCGGTGATACCAACTGGCGTGGGGGCTTGGCATGGGCGGTGCGGATGGTCGCGCGTTTTGGATGGTCGCGCGTTTTGGATGGTCGCGCGGTGTGGATGGTCGCGCGCTCCGGTGTCGACGTATCAGTATCACCTGCCACTGGAGCGCCATGCCGCCACTCACCACTGTGCAGCCCTGCCCAGTAGTGCGCAGTACCTCTCGTCCATTCCTGCGTAGTGCCGCTGGCAAGCAGTACCGCCTACGCCCCGCGCGGGAAGGAGACCGCTCGCCAACTTCTTGAACCGTTCCTCCCTCAGCACCCAGCGTGCTGCGCTGGGCGGGCGTACCGTCTTCTTTCGCACGCTGTCACCAGCTCCAGAAGTGGTATCACAGGCGATATCACTTCATTACAGGCGGCTGGAAGAGAGGGTAAGACGGGGGAGGGAGAGCAGGGCGGAGGAGATTATTGTAGGGCCGTCGAGAGAGTAAGGTGGATCAGAGAGCCGGCCGGAGGGAGAGTGGCGTGGAGACGAGAATCAGGTGGAGGAGACAGCGGAGCGCCAGCGTATGACACCGCTCGCCATACCGTCTCGACCGCCGCGCGTGGTCATAGACCCCGAAGTGCTCGTGCTCGCACTCGCCTCTCGCCGGGGCGCTTCCTTTCAGCTCCTCCAGCTCGTGCGGCACGAGCATGTTCAGCTCGCGCTCGAACCGCTCATCGTGATCGAGTACGGCATTGCGCTCGAAACCGCTCGCCAGCTTCACGGGCTGCACAGCGACGATGTCGGCACGGTGCTCGACTTTCTCTGCGCAATCGCCGTGCAACCGGCGCCGCACTTTCTCTGGCGCCCAGTGCTCCGGGATCCGCAGTGCGATCTGCTGCTCCGCCTCGCGGTCGCGACCCGGGCCTCGCACATCGTCGCGCAATACCCGCAGCCGCTTGTTGCGCCCGCCCGCTTCGGCATTCGCTCTCTCCGCCCCGGGCACTTTCTCCACGAGTGGCGGTTACGCACGAGGCGCCGGTAGCATGACCGCGCTGCGTCTTCGCCTGCCGATCTCACTGCACCACACGGTACGCCAGCTCGCCGAGCGCGATGATGTCTCCATCAATCAGTTCATCACGACGGCAGTTGCCGAGAAGGTGGCCGCGTTGCTCGCGGTGGACTACCTGAAGGCACGGGCCGAGCGTGCGGATCGTGGTGCGATCGACCGTGTCCTCGCCAGAGTCCAGCATGCCACGCCCTACGGAGATGGCTGGGGGTCCTGGCCGCCCGTGGATCAACCGTTACGCGAGCCACATCAGCGCGCGTAGCGGTAGCGCCGAGCGTCCAGCATGAGGCGCGTCCACCGCTACGCGTCCAACTCCTCTCGCAGGATCAGCATCGGCACGCCCTCGCGGTAGAAGTCGGGGATCTCTCCCTCTCGCTGGAATCCGCCGTGCGAGAGTGCGTCGAGCATGGCCGCGAGCGTGGCGTCTCCCGGGAGCTCGGCGATGACCAGTCGCGCGCCGGCGGCGCGGAGGGCACGGGCGGCATGCTCGAGCAACTGTCCCGCCACGGTGGCCTGGTGCTCCACGAAGTGCTCGTTCTCTTCGCGCGCCACGGCGCGGTCGACCACGAGCGCGCGGATGCGCGCGCTGCCCTGTGTGCCGGCGTACATCCCGAACAGGATCGCGCCGACGATGGACTCCGCGGTCCCCTCCCCACGCTCGGCCACGATCCCTTGCGCTTCGTTCGGCGCGACGTCGCCCGTCGCGCGTAGCGCCTCGTCCAGCGCGTCGAGCGGCGCCGCCTGCCAGGGCGTGCTGCCGAGCTCGGCCATGAGCAGCGTGCGCACGGCTCCCGCATCGTGGGGGCGCAGCTCGCGGTAGCGCGTCTCCATCGCGACGCGCCCGCGCTAGATGTGCAGCGCGCGTCCCAGCACGCCGAGCGCGGCTTCCTTGGTAGTCTCGGAGAGCGTGGGGTGCGCGTGCACGGTGATGCCGACATCCTCCGCGGACGCGCGGAACTCCATGCCGAGCACGAGCTCGCTCACCAGCTCGGAGACGTGCGGGCCGATGAGGTGCGCGCCGAGCAGCTCGTCGGTGCGCGCGTCGGCAATGACTTTGATGAAGCCGGTCGTCTCCCCCGCGGTGCGTGCGCGTCCGTTGGCGGAGAAGGGGAACTTCCCCACGCGCACCTCGCGCCCTGCATCGCGCGCCTGCTGCTCGGTGAGCCCGAGCGCGGCGATCTCCGGCCAGGTGTAGACCACCGCCGGGATCGTGTTGTAGTGCATGTGCACGTCCATTCCGGCGATCGCCTCCACCGCCACCACGCCCTCTTCCTCCGCCTTGTGCGCCAGGAGCGCGCCCCCCACGCAATCGCCGATCGCGTACACGTTCGGGATGTTCGTGCGCATGCGATCGTCCACCGCGATCTCGCCGCGTGTGCCGAGCGTGAGGCCAAGCGCTGTGGCGTCGATGCCGGTGAGGGCGGGGCGACGTCCCACGGAGACGAGCACGTAGTCGGCATCGATCGTCTCGCTCGCGCCGTTCTTCTCGATGTCCACCAGCACGCGGTCCATCTTGCGGCGCGCGCCGGTGACGCGCGTGCCGGTGCGGAGCTCGAGCCCCTGCTTCTTGAAGACGCGCTCCGCCTCGCGCACCACGTCGGCGTCGTTCCCCGCCAGGATGGTGGGGAGCATCTCGACCACCGTCACCTTTGCGCCCAGACGGCGCCACACGGAGCCGAGCTCGAGCCCGATCACGCCGCCGCCGATCACCAGCAGGTGCTTGGGCACCTTCGGGATCTTGAGCGCGCCCACGTTCGAGAGCACGCGCTCCTCGTCGAACTTGAGGAAGGGGAGCTCGATGGGAACCGATCCCGTGGCGATGATCACCGCGCGCGGGCGGAGCGTGGTGGTCGTGCCATCCGACGCCGCCACGTCCACGAGCAGCTGCTCGCCCTCGCGGCGGAGCGTGCCGCGTCCCCGTGCCCAGGTGACCTTGTTCTTCTTGAAGAGAAACTCGATCCCCTTGGTGTTCTGCCCGACCACCGTGTCCTTCCGCGCCATCATGCGCGTGAGATCGAGCGACACGTCGCCGAGCATTACACCGTGCTCCGCCGCGTGAAGCTTCGCGAACTCGTAGTGCTCCGACGACTCGAGCAGCGCCTTGGAAGGGATGCACCCGACGTTCACGCAGGTGCCGCCGAGCGTGGCGTCCATCTCGACGCACGTGGTGGCGAGGCCGAGCTGTCCCGCGCGGATGGCGGCCACGTAGCCCCCCGGACCGCCGCCGATGATGACGACGTCGGGAGATGTGGACGCGTTCTCGGAAGGAGGCGACGCGCTCACGCGATCAACATGGATGCGGGGTCTTCCATCAACTGCTTCACGCGCACCAGGAAGAGCACCGCCTGCTGGCCGTCCACAATGCGATGGTCATACGTGAGCGCGACGTACATCATCGGGCGGATCTCGACCTTGCCATCCACTGCCACCGGACGATCCTGGATGGCGTGGAGGCCGAGGATCCCGACTTGCGGATAGTTGAGAATGGGCGTGGAGACGAGCGAGCCGAACACGCCGCCGTTCGTGATGGTGAACGTTCCGCCGGTGAGATCATCCATGGTGAGCTTGCCATCGCGCGCGCGCTTGGCCAGCGCGGCCATCTCGCCGCTCACCTCGAGCATCCCCTTCCGGTCGGCATCCTTGATGACGGGGACCACCAGCCCCTGATCGGAGGCGACCGCGATTCCCATGTTCACGTAGTGGTGGTACAGGATGCTGTCGCCATCCACCTGCGCGTTCACCACCGGATACGACTGCAGCGCCATGGTGGCTGCGCGCACGAAGAAGGGCATGAAGGTGAGCTTCACGCCGTGCTCCTTCTCCACGCGCTCGCGCCAGCGCGCACGGAGCGCCGACACCGCGCTCATGTCGATCTCGTTGAACGTGGTGAGGCGTGCGGTGGCGTTGGCCGACTGGAGCAGATTCTCGGCAATGCGCTTGCGCCGCGTGGACATCTTCTCGCGCGTCTCGCGCTCTCCGCTGGCGGCGCGCTGCGCGCCGGGAACGGGCGCGGGGAACGCGGGCGCGGGGCGCGAGGGCGCTCCTGCCGGCGACGTCGCGCTCGGCGTAGCCGGTGCGGGCGGCGTGGCGCCCTGAGCCGCGCCTTGCGCTCCGCCCGAACCGGCGCGCGCGGCGTGATCGAGCACATCGCCCTTGGTGATGCGTCCGTCGCGTCCGGTGCCGGTGACCTGCGAGAGGTCCACGCCACGCTCGGCGGCGGCGCGCTTGGCTGCGGGCGCGGCGGGTGGCGCAGCGGCGCCCTGTGCGCCTGATGCAGCCGCACGCGGAGCAGGGGTCGTTTCGTGTGCCACGGCGGGCGCACTCGCCGCGCCGGAGCTGGCCGGCGATGCGCTCGATGCCGCGGCAGTGCTCGGCGCCGAGGCGCGGGCTGCGGCAGCTCCTGCAGTGGCGCCGGCGGCGGTGTCGTCGAATTCGGCCAGCGGCTGGTCGAGGGTGACGGTGTCTCCCTCGTTCACCAGGCGGCGCGTGAGCACGCCGGCGGTGGGAGCGGGGACCTCGACGTTGATCTTGTCCGTCTCCAGCTCCAACAGCGGATCGCCCGCGGCGACCGCCTGTCCCTCTTCCGTGAGCCAGCGCCCGACAGTGGCCTCGACGATCGATTCGCCGAGCGGTGGCACCTTGATCGAGATCATGGATGCGCGCGTGGTGCAGAGGAGGGCGGGGCGCGTTGCTCGGGGCGCCGTCCGCCTGTACGTTCAGCGTCGAAATATATACGCGCCGCGTAACCGGTGCGACACGCTACGTAGCCCGTACGACGCGTCGCGTTGCTGTACGGCGCACCACGTCGCTGTGCGGCTCGCCACATGGCCGGTATGAGGCGTCGCGCAACTGGTGCGACGCCCGGCGTAACGGGTGCGAAAAACCTGCCAGAGAGACCGTGCGAGCACTCACCATCTCCGCCCACGGCGGACTGGAACGACTGGAATTCCGCGACGACCTGAGCGAGCCCCAGCTCACGCGTGCTGGCGATGTGCGCGTGCGCATGCGCGCTGCCGGACTCAATCACCTTGACCTCTTCGTGCTCCCCGGCCTCCCGAAAGTGGAGATCACGCCGCCGTGGGTAATGGGGGGAGACGGGGCGGGGATCGTCGACGCCGTGGGGAAGGACGTGACGCACGTGAAGCCCGGCGACCGCGTGATCATCAATCCGGGGATCAGCGATCGCACGTGCGAGTACTGCCGTGCCGGAGAGCAGTCGCTCTGCGTGCGCTACGCGCTCCTGGGCGAGCACCTTCCCGGCACGATCGCCGACTACGTGGTGGTGCCCGGCGCGAACGTGCTGGCGATTCCGGAGACGGTCCCGTGGGAAGTGGCGGGTGGGTTCGGGCTCGCGACGCTCACCGCGTGGCGGATGGTTGTGACGCGCGCCGCGGTGCGCGCGGGGGAGGAGGTGCTCATCTGGGGGATCGGCGGCGGTGTGGCGGTGGCGGCGCTGCAGATCGCGAAGATGCTCGGCGCGCGCGTGTGGGTGACGTCGGGGAGCGATGAGAAGCTCGCACGCGCGCGCACGCTCGGTGCGGATGAGACGCTCAACCACCGCACGCAGGACGTTGCGAAGGAGATCCGCGCGCGCACGGGGAAGCGCGGCGTGGACGTGGTGATCGACAACGTGGGGGAAGCCACCTGGCAACAATCGCTCGGCGCACTGGGGAAGGCTGGGAGGCTGGTGACGTGCGGTGGGACGAGCGGGCCGATGGTGACCACCGACGTGCGGCGGCTCTTCTGGAATCAGTGGACCATCATGGGCTCCACCATGGGGAACGACGCCGAGTTCGCGGCCATCACGGAGGAATTGCGGAGAGGGAAGTTGTATCCGCCGGTGGATTCGGTGTGGGACATCACGGAGGGACGGAAGGCGTTCGAGCGACTCGCCGCGGCCGAGCAGTTCGGGAAGGTGATCGTGCGCGTGAGCGACGACTGAGCGATGCCGTCACCGATGACTCTGGATCACGAGTGCGCCACCCGCGCTCGGCAGGGGGAGGGCCGCTGATGCGATTCCGGCTCGAGACGCGCTACCCCGACTACGACACGAAAGGGCACGTGAACAACGCCGTGTTCCTCACGTATTTCGAGATGGCGAGATCGCGCGCGTGGCTGGAGGTGGTGGAAGGCGACGCGGATTTCCCGTTCATCCTGGCGGAAGCGACGGTCACGTACGTGAGCGAGGCGAAGATCGGGGAGGAGCTGGAGATCGAGATCACCACCAGCGAAGTGCGCACGAAGGCATGGGTGTGGGAGTACGTGATCCGTACGACGCCCGGCGCGCGCGAGGTGGCGCGTGGGAAGACCGTGCAGGTGATGTACGACTACGGGGAGGGGAAGACGATCGCGATTCCTGCGGACGTGAAGGAGAAGCTCGCGCGCGTGTGAGGGGTGCGGCGGCGCGCTCCGGAGCGTAGTAGCGGAGTCGCGAAGCTCGCGCGTGGAGGGCAAACATTGCCCACCCCCCCGCCTGGCGCGGCGGTTGCGCTCCGACTTCCAGAGACGGCACGTGGCGGGTGGATGTCAGCAGAGGAGGCACCATGAGCAACGTGAGCGCGATGACGGCGGTGCGGAGCACACCGCAGCGGGCCAGGGACGTGCTCCTCACGGTGGCGTACTTCGACCGGTGGATCTCACCGGAGCTCCGGATGCGCGTGCGGGGCGGCGCGACCACGCTCAAGCCTGGCGATCGCTTTCGCATGGAAGTGCCAGGTGGGATCGGGCTCGAGTACGAGGTTGAAGCGGTGACCGACCGCGAGGTGGTGTTCACCTTCACCGGCCCGTGGGATGGGCGCGAGCGGTGGAGCTTCATTGCCGATGGTGAGGAGACCATCGTGCGCCGCGTGCACGAGGCGCGCTACGCGGATCTCGTGCAGGAGCTCACCTGGCGGCTGGTGGGGATGCCGATCGTGACCGCGCACTTCACGTGGGAGATGGGGCGGTTCCGTCGCGTGGTGGAGAAGGAGCCCGGCGTGCGCGGGGAGATCGAGTCGAGCGCGGGGCGGCAGGCGAGCGCGGAGGCTGCGAGCGGTGCAGCGGAGACGGCTCCAGCGCAGGAGCCGGAGCGCGAAGTGCCGCGTCGGGCGCAGCGTGGGACCGCCGATGATGTGCCGCGTGAGCGCGAGAGCTCGGCCGGTGTGGAGCGCGAGTCGCTCGGTGGCGTGGAGCGTGAGTCGCCCGGTGCTGCGGAGACGGGGAGCGCGGGTCCCGGGTTCCCGGTGGACGAAGGGTAGCGCGCGATGGCGGAGCGTGCGCGCTACGAGCTGGAGGAAGAGCAGGCGCTGCGCGAGGCGTTCGCGCGCGGCGAGGCGGTGTCGTGCCCGCGGTGCAACGTGCTCATGACCGCGCGCGGGATCGGCGGCGGGTCGTTCGGGCTGGGTTACGCGCGGCGGCGGACGTGGCTGTTGTGCGGTGAGTGCAATCGGAGCGTGATCTTCGACGTGCGGCGGGGGACGCGGACGTGAGGGGGATGCCGGGCGCCATCACATGCGGATCTTGCTGCGCGTGACTCCGCCCGCGCCGCTGACGACCTACCCGCCCACCACCTCCGCGAAATACGTCGCGAGGTCGATCTCCAGTGCGGCGTGCCCCGAGTCCGGCTGCCAGCGCAATCGCTCGCTCACGATCTCCGGACGCTCGTCGGCCGCGCGCCACCGCTCGATGAGCCGCGCGTCCACGTCCACGATCCAGTACTCGGGAACCTCTTCGCGCTGATACAACCGCCGCTTTACGTGCCGGTCCGCGCGCGCGGTGCTCGGCGAGAGGATCTCGACCGCGAGCAGTAAGCGGCCCGCCTCTGCCCAGTTGTGTGGCTTGAGCCCGGCACGCAGTGGCACAACGAACAGGTCCGGTTGCACGAGCGTGTTCGGGGCAAACTGCACATCGGCAGGCGCGATGATGACGTGACCGGCTCCGGTTGCACGCAGGTACTCGCGCAGTCGCACCGCCAGCTCGACCACGGCATCCTGGTGGCTCCACGTGGGCGCGGGCGTCACGAGCAGCGCTCCGTCCACCACCTCGTAGCGGTTCCCGTCGTCCGGGAGCGAGCGCACCATGTCGGCGGTCCAACGATCGATGGCGGCGGGCATGCCCATATACCTACGTCTCCCCTCGCGGTGGTGCAACGGCGCATGCAGCAGCATGGCGCGCCGTGGCGTGCGACATGTCATCCGCTCGCTGCGAGAGGTACCGTTCTGGCGGAGGATCGCCGCCCGACGCGCGCGAAGCTGACGACGACCAATATTCCCCGGCCCCCTTCTTGCCCTCCCTCGCTTCAAACCCTACCCGGAGCGACCGATGCGCTGGACCCCTGGCGGCCGGAGCCGCAACCTCGAAGACCGGCGCGGAAGCGGGATGGGAATCAAGCTCGGCGGCGTCGGCGTCGTCATCCTGCTCGTACTGAGCCTGCTCACCGGACGCAACCTGTTCGAGGAGACGGACACGGGCGACGTCGCCGGTGGCACGTCCGGGCTCTCCGCGCAGGACTCCGCGCGCGAGGAGCCGACGGTGCAGTTCGTCTCCTTCGTGCTCGATGATGCGCAGCAGTCGTACGCGCGGCTGGTGAACGAGGCGGGGGGCGAGTATCACGACGCGGATCTCGTGCTCTTCCGCGGCGCGGTGCAGTCGGGGTGCGGCATGGCGCAGTCGGCCATGGGACCCTTCTACTGTCCGCTGGACGAGAAGGTCTACCTGGATCTCGGCTTCTTTGACGAGCTGCGCGACCGCTTCGGCGCGCCGGGGGACTTTGCCGAGGCGTACGTGATCGCGCACGAGCTGGGGCACCACGTGCAGCACCTGCTCGGTACCGACGCGCAGGTGCGCGAGGCGCAGGAGCGCGATCCGCAGAACGCCAACGAGTACTCGGTGCGCCTGGAGCTGCAGGCCGATTGCTACGCGGGCGTGTGGGGGAACACCACCGCGCGCCGCGACATCCTCGAGCCTGGCGACGTGGACGAAGGGCTCGGTGCGGCCGCGTCGGTGGGCGACGATCGCATCCAGCGGCAGACGGAAGGCACGGTGCATCCCGAGTCGTTCACGCACGGCAGCGCCGCCCAGCGCGCGGCGTGGCTCCGGCGCGGGCTGGAGTCGGGACGGTTGGAGGCGTGCGACACGTTTGGTGGGGAGTAGGGGCCAGTCGGCGCCGCGCGCGGGTTACGGGGCCGGCCGCCGGATGGCTGGCTTCCCTGTCAGCATCCCGTGCACGCTGAGATCTTCGTCGATATCCGGCCAGCGCACCCCGGTACCGTTTCCGATGATCTCGTAGCGGGCGCGCTGTTCGGACGTGGCCTGGGCGAGTCGCCATGACCACGCTAGGGGAACGGTGATCGTGCGGCCGTCCGAGAGATGAGCGGTAATGAGTTCCGCTGTCACCTCCACGGATTGCACGCGAGGATCGTGGCTACCCGACTCCGCCGCAGTGTGCACGCCAAGCCTCCAGGATACGGTGCCTGTGCTCAAAGATAATGCGTCGCACTGCTGCGAGGTCTCGCGACCCCAGGCCGTGATTACTCGCCAGGGCGATGGGCTCGAGGCAGAACTTGCACGTCGCCCGTTCTCGCTCCGCGTGAACATGCACGGGTTCGGCGCAGTCGAGGCTGTAGAAGAAGAAGCGGTACGGACCGGGGATGCCCGTGACGGTGGGCATAGGGCGGAGGCGAGATAGGACGTGCACGCGTCAACGTGCGCCGACGCACGCTAAGGGGCCCGATACAGTACCGGCGCCCCGGTCGGAACTGGCATCGCATTCTCCAGTGACGCATCGTAGTGCTGCAGCCGACCGCGACGGTATTTTCTGCCTCGCGTTTCACAGAAGTGGCGATCCTCGGTTGTCGCTCCACCATGGCCTCTCCTCGCAACTGCCAATGACCAGCTTGGTGGCTCTACGGAGTGCGGACGTCCGCGCCGCACTCACCCGCCCGGTGGGGACGACGTGAAGAGGCCGTCTCTCCGAGGCGCTCTGCTGTGCGCGCTCGTCGTAGTGCTGGCCATCCTCGGAACGGGCTGGGTGATCGGCACCGCCTCCGAAAACAACTACGACGCTGCCGAGGCTGCGCTCCGGCACGGGATCCTTCTAGCAGCATACAACCAGCGGGACACGAGTGTAATCGTCACGGTGAGCGGGGACTCGGCCGCGTTGCCGGGCACCACGTTCCGGCAGTATTACAGGCTGTCGTTCGTCGATTCATATCCCTTCGATTCTTCCTCACTACGCACCTTGTTCACTCGATCCGCGTTCGTCTGGCTCGTCTGTTTGCAGGACGGCCGCGTGTTCGATGGCGAAGTGCGACGGGTGGGAGATGGCCGGTGGGCGGTAGCGCTCAGCGATCCCAGACACACCCCGTGTCAGGGACGGGTGAGCGATCCCTGATCCGCGCTCGGCAGTGCCGGCCGATCGACGCGGGAAACTACCGGCTTCATTGCGCTCGGCAACGGAGCACAGCGCGCATTCCTAGCGGCACAGGATGTGAGGCGTGCGCCTACGGCGATACGCCGCACGCACACCGCGTACTGACGACCGTGCCACCGTGCTCGCTCTGATTATCGCCGCATTGATCGTTGCCGCCGCAGGCACCCTTGCCTTCGGCCACGCACGCTGGCACGCGCGCACCGACGCGCTGCACGCCCGCCTGCGCGATGCGCAGCATGCCGCGGCGCGGGCGAGCGCGCATGCCGCAGCTCCAGGCGTCGTCCCCAGCACATACGACGCGCGCGCGATCGCGGCGCTCCCCGCGCCGGTGCAGCGGTACTTCCGTGCGGCGCTGCGCGACGGACAACCGCTCATCGCGAGCGTACGCATTGCGCACGCAGGGACGTTCAATGCACGGGAGACGGCCGAGGCGTGGCGCCCATTTCGCTCCTCGCAGCTCGTGACCATCCAACCGCCTGGCTTCGTCTGGGATGCGCGCGTCGCGATGGCGCCGGGGGTGAGCGTCCGCGTGCACGACGCCTATGTTGGCGGCGAGGGAATTCTCCACGCCGAAGTGCTCGGTCTCGTGACCGTCGCGTCGATGCGCGGCACGCGCGAGGCAGCGGAGGGAGAGCTCATGCGCTACCTGGCGGAGGCCGTCTGGTATCCCACCGCGCTCCTGCCGAGCGCGCTCGTGCGATGGGACGCCATCGACGAGCAGTCGGCGCGCGCCACGCTCCGCGACGGACACACGAGTGTGTCGCTCGACTTCCACTTCGGTGCGGACGGGACGGTCGAGCGCGTCAGCGCGCCCGCACGACCGCGCACGGTGCGTGGCGCGACGGTGCCCACGCCGTGGGAGGGACGGTTCCGGTCATACGCCGAGCGGGAGGGGATGCGTATCCCGCTCGAGGGGGAGGTGGCGTGGATGCTCCCGGAGGGTGAGTTGCCCTACTGGCGCGGGCGGATCGTGAGGATCGCGTACGAGTGGGAGAAGTGATGCCCGAATCGCTGACGCTGCAGACAGTGGTCACGAAGCTCGCGGCGCACCATGGAACGCCCGAGCCGCCTCCCACGTCCGATCCGTTCGGTCTGGTGTTGTGGGAGAACGTGGCGTATCTCGCCTCTCCCGCGCGGCGACGCGAAGCGTTCGCCGAGCTCGCACGGTCGGTGGGGACGACGCCGAGCGCAATCCTCGAGGCGTCGCGTGACACGCTGGAGCGCGTCACATCGCGGGGGATCCTCAAGGGGCTCTTTGCCGCCAAGCTGCGCGAGTGTGCGACGATCGCGATCGACGAGCTCGACGGCGACCTGGATGCAGCGGTGCGCGCACCGCTCTCCCAAGCGAAGCGTGCGCTGCGCAAGTTCCCCGGCATCGGCGAGCCCGGGGCGGAGAAGATCCTCCTCTTCACTGGCCAGCACGCGCTGCTCGCGCCGGAGTCCAACGGCGTGCGCGTGCTCGTCCGGCTCGGCCTCGCGCGCGACGGCGGGAGCTACGCGCGCACGTACGCTGCGTGCCGCGATGTCCCGGTCGGCACGCGTACCACCCCGCCCTTCATGCAGCGCGCCCATCTGCTCCTGCAGGAGCACGGCCGCACGGTGTGCAAGCGCACCGCGCCGCGATGCAGCGTCTGCCCCCTGGCGGACGACTGTGCCTACGCGCGTGCGAACCCGAGTGCGCGCGCGGCGGTGCCGGCGCGGCGTAGGGCGAAGTAATCCATTCGTAATCGCGTGGTGGGCCGGATTGTAATCCGGCTACCACGGGACCTTCAGCATGCTGTGCTATCGTGGCGCACACCGTTCCGGAGGGTGCGATGCGTGCGATGCAGAAGCTGTCGTGGGGCATGGCCGGTGCGATGGTCGTGAGTGCGGCCGTGGTGGCGTGCAATGACGGCCCGTTGGGAATCCCGGAGGCGCAAGCCACGGCGCAAGCCAGGCGTGTTGCTGACGGCGCGTCTCAGGGTGCGCGGCTTGTGGAATGCGCCGTCGTCGCCGCGGTGCTGGACAGTCTGGCGGTGAGGACGGAGCGACGCGTGGTGGTTGTGGAAGACGCGGAAACGTCGCCGCTGGCATTCGCCGATCCGGGCACGTGGCATCTGGGAGACAACAACGGAGAGCTGAACGCCGGATGGATCCAGTTGCTGCGCGACAGCATGCGAGTCTCCGAGAGCACGATCGCCAGCTTCCGCGCACGGAACAGCGGCCCCAGCCGCGTCTGCGTGCCCGGCGAGGCACAACGCGTCGCCGTCGACGGCGTGTCGTGGCGCGCCCTGGACGAGTTGCGCGATCCGGTCACGGGCATGCTGGACGATTCGGCGTTGAGGGCGCGCTTCCCCGGAAGCGTGGGATTCGTCCGCATGTCACGTGCGGGGGTGAGCGATGACGGCACGGAGGCGCTCCTCACGCTCGGCCGTAGTCTTCCGGTGGGGCACTGCTCGTACGGCGTCGTGGTGGTAGTGCGCCGGGACCGGGATGGCACGTGGCGCGTGGCCGGCACACAGATGATCTGGATCTCGTGAATGGAGCCGAGAGGGCGCAGGGTAGCTGAGGTCGCGCCCGGTCGCACTCCCTCCTGACGCGGTTGACATCGTCCACTCCGTTGGCGCATGTCGTCTGAGAGCGGACGACAGCGGCGCGTGACACGATCCAGAACCTGTGCGCGCTCCCCTGGATGGGCCGATCTGGTTCCGACGCGGTCGCAGCGTGACCCCGTGGAAACTCAGGCGTCGATCTTGGATGCCGTGCCCGGACCACGGAGCGACATCTCCTCCACCCTGTCCCTCCCCGAACATCATGACCATCACCTTCACGATGACGCCCGGGGAAGCCGCCCACGCTTCTGCTGCGTACTCGAAGGTCGTCATGCCCAAGCGATCGCAGGCCGCGCTGAGCATGGTGCCGTACGTGTTCGTCGCCGCCGTCGTGTACGTCGTCGATCGCCACATGTGGTATGCGGGCGTGGTGGCATTCGGCATGGCTGCTGCCCTTCGCGAGCTGTTGCGAGCCAGGATGCAGTACAAGCGGGTCATCGAAGCGCTCACCGGACCGGAGCTCACGCCACAGCCCACGACAGTCGATGTTTCCCAGGACGGCCTGCGATTCACGAGCGCCGGCGTCGACATGCACTTCTCGTGGAGCGCCATCGTGCGCGTGGTGGAGGATTCCCGCTTCTTCCTGTTCACCTCGCACGCGGGCGACGGGCAGACGATCCCCAAGCGGGCGCTGAGCCTGGTGGAGGACCGGCAGTTTCGCCAGATCGTGATCGAACGATCTCCCGATCATGGCGCATCGCTTCGGCCGGAGCTCACGGCGGCCGTGAACACCGTCGTCGGCGCGGCAGCGGCGTAGGCACTCGACGCGCCTCACGGATACATCCTGGACGGTCGATCACGTGGTCCGGCACGCGCCCTCTCCCACCTCCACCCGCCCGTCCGTCTCGCGGGAGAGGCGTTGCCGCTGAGAGCGATCGCCCCAGTGAACGGACGTTGATCGTGGCGGAGGGAGGGACGCGCGCATATTATGACATGCGCACCCCATGGTGAGCACGCAGTACCGTTCTTCCCCTGCTCCCACCCCATCCTCGTCCGCCCATGCCGATGCGAGCCCGAGGGTACCAGTCCTTCGCCACCTTCGCGGTTGCAGCAGCGGTGCTCGGCGCATGCTCGCACCAGACGCACACCGAGCAGCCCGCGCCGCAACCGGTACAACTCGCGGTGGAGAAGGTCGCCGCACAACGCGTCGGGAACCCGGCGCCGCGCTACCCGCGCGAACTGCTCCGGGACAGCACGCGCGGCACCGGCGAGGTGACGCTCCAGTACGTCGTCACGGAGAAGGGGCGGGTGGACATGTCCACCGTGCACGTCGTGCGCTCCAGCGATTCCCTGTTCACATCCGCCGTGCTCGATGTGCTGCCCCAGTGGAAGTACTTCCCGGCAGAGTCGGACTCGGGTGGACACGTGGAGTGCGCGCCTCGTGGCGACGATCCGCCCAGGTGCCGGACGAGCGGGCACCTGCACGTGCACAAGATCCGGCAGTTGGTGGAGCAGACGTTCCAGTTCTCGCGCAGCCGCCGGCGTCGTCCGCATCGGGCGGCGACGCTCCGGAGTCCGCATCCGGCAACGGCGTCAATGCATGGCGCTGTCCGATATCGGCACGGTCCGTGTTCGAGGCACTCGAGACCATCGCCCGGAGCGATCTCCCGACCGACGTCAAAGGGAACTGTCTCGCGATGAACGCGACCACCTTCCCGGAGTACTATCTCGGGCTCCGGGCGATCGAGTCGACGCGCGCCCTGTCGCCCACGGCGTACCGCACGCTCCTCGACACGGTGGCGGTCGACAAGGTGATCCGGCACCTGGGCGCCAGTGATGCTCACGACGCTCCGCGGCTGCTCGCACCGGCCGACAGCGCCGCTGCCGGCGTCGGGTCGATGATCGCTCTGCGGTGGCAGCCTGTGCCGGGCGCGGCGACCTACGTGGCGGAGGTCGAGGCCTTCATGCCCGCACAGAGCGATTTCCTGCCGAGCTTGGATGCGATGGGGGACAGCGTCGTGACGAGCGGAACGGAATTTCACTTCGAGCGTTCGATTCGAAACACCATCCGCTGGCGCGTGCGTGCAGTGGATGCGCGGGGCCGCCCTGGGCCGCCGTCCCCCTGGCGCGTTGTTCGCTAGCAGTATGAGCACTGCCACGGTCCGCGGCGTGGCGAATGCCCGTCGCGCGACGCATGCGGGAACGCGGGGCGTCCTCGTGCCACATCATGCAGTGAGGCGTTGACTATGGCGATGCACCGCACCGGTGACGACAGACTGTACTCCCACGGCAACTTCGGTGGCTGCTGCACCGATCTGCGCCTCGCCCTCGCGCCCGGGGTCATGCCGCTCATCCGGGTGGAGGATAACGGCGTGCTCGTGATGGCCGTCGGCGCGATGGCGACGGCGGATGGCACCGCGTGGTTCGACCAGGCGGTACTCTTCTGCCCCTTCTGCGGCACGAAGCTGCAGGATCGCGAGGAGATCGCGCGGCGCACGGCGGGCACCACGCCGGGCTGAGATGCGCGCGCTCCGTCGGCGCATTCGCTCCGTCACACTGCTTGCCGCAGCGGCGATCGCTGCGTGCGATCAGGGGTGGACGTATCACCAGGCCCCTGGCGCACCGACGACGATCCCGCTGCGCGCATCCTCCGCGCCGCAGGACGATTCCGCGACGGCGATGTCCATCTACGTCATGAACGCCAGCGTCTTCTCCATCGGCCTCGGCGTAGACGTCTATCTGTTCAATCAAGCGGGCGCACCAATCGCTCTCGACTCGGTCAGCATGGTGGTGCGCGATGCGCGCGGTCGCGTGCTCGTGCCCAGCAGCACGTACTCGTGTACGGAAGGGGAGACGCGCCCCCCTCGAGTGCTCGCGCCGGTCCAGAGCTGCCAGGTCTCCGCGCAATTCGAGGTGAATCCGGGCTATCCCTTATTGATCGCGCTCGGCCACCGCAATGGCGATCTCGAGCGGCTCACGGCCACGCTCTCCGTGCGTGCCGGCGATCGTCGTGGAACGGTCGTCCTCCCACTCGAGTGGGACGACCTGGGACACGTCAGGTAGCTGGTAATGGCACCGCACACGCACGCCTACACCGTCCGGATCCGATGGACGGGGAATCTGGGGGAAGGTACCCGTCGCTACCTCGGCTACTCGCGCGACCACGAGATCTCCGCCGACGGCAAGGGCCGCATCCCCGGCTCGTCCGATCCGTTGTTCCGGGGCGATGCGGCGCGCTACAATCCGGAAGAGCTACTCGTCAGCTCGCTCTCCACGTGCCACATGCTCTGGTATCTCCACCTGTGCGCCGACGCAGGCGTCGTCGTGACGTCGTATGACGACCAGGCGCGCGGCACCATGGAGGAGGCCGCCGACGGCAGTGGGCGCTTCAGCGAAGTCGTGCTCGCGCCGGATGTCATCGTCGCCCCGGGCAGCGACCCGGCACGCGCCGTGACGCTGCACGATCAGGCACACGCGATGTGCTTCGTGGCGCGCTCGGTCAACTTTCCGGTGCGCTGCGAGCCACGCGTGCGCGTGGCATCATCGTGAGGTCGCCGTGATGGCAGAATGCCGTGCGCGATCTCCTGGCGCGGTGGAGACACGATCCATAGCACTGCGTCGCGCTCGAGCGCGCTGAACGGCCTTGCGCGGCGCCGGGTGCCGCGGACTCTTCGAGCGCGCGTTCTCCCGACCCGCCGTCCCCCCCCCCCGCCTCTCCCCATCCTCCCTCACTCCCATGGCACTTCCCCCGGCGTCGGCTCTCGCGCGGCGAGCGTGGCGTGTGTTCGCCCGCTTCCCCATCACCATCGCATTCGCCGTCGCCGCGACCACGCTCGGCATCGTCGCGACGACCAACGGCGCGAGCGAGGCCTGGACTCGCGGTGCATTCGTGGCCGCCCTCGGCCTTCCGCTCTTTTTCGGCATCCGGCTCGTGGCCGAGTACCGTCGCTGGGCCGTGCGCTGGTGGCTGCTCCTCGTGGCGGGCGGGGCAGCGGTGCTGGCCGGGTTCTACCTGACGTGGCGCGGGATGGACGACTACGGTGCGCTCCAGTACTTCCAGCTCAGCGCGGTGCTCCACCTCGCCGCCGCAGTGCTTCCGCTCGTCGGCGTGCGCGACGAGGACGCATTCTGGCAGTACAATCGGCGGTTGTTTCTCGGGTTCCTTCGTGCCGCCGTCTATGCGGTGGTGCTCTTCGTGGGACTCTGCATCGCGTTCGGCGCGGTGGACCATCTGATGGGCCTCGAGATCTCGGACAAGGGATATTTCCGTCTCTGGTTGGTCATGGCCATCGTGGTGACGACCTGGGTGTTCGTGTCGAGCGCGCCACGCCTGGAGGAGCTCCGTTCGCCGCAAGAGGTTTATCCGCGCGGGCTCAAGCTGTTCACGCAGTACGTGCTCACGCCGCTGGTGGCGGTGTATCTCGCGATCCTGCTCGCCTACCTGGGGAAGATCCTCATCACCGGCCAGTGGCCGCGCGGATGGATCGGATGGCTAGTGAGCAGCGTGTCGGTGGCCGGCATTCTCGGGTTTCTGCTCGTGCATCCGCTGCGCAACGATCCGGACGAGGGGTGGATCCGGTTGTATCAGCGATGGCTGTTCGTTCCGCTCATTCCTGCGGTGGTGATGTTGCTCCTCGCCGTGGCCAAGCGCATCGCGGCGTACGGAGTCACCGAGCTACGCTACCTTGGCGTCGTGCTCGGTGTGTGGTTGATCGCCATCGCGCTGCTGTTCATCGTCCGGCGGGAGCACGGCATCCGCGTCATCCCCATCTCCCTCGCGCTCGTGTTGCTCGTGACCCTGGGCGGCCCGCTCGGCGCGACGCACCGCGCGGTGGCGAATCAGGCAGGAAGGCTGGAGCGGGCGGTGCGAATTGCGCGTGCGGGGCCGTCGCTTCAGTTACCCGATGCGGTAAGCCGCGCGAGCGGTGCGCTCGAATTCCTGGTGCAGCGGCGCGCCCAGGGGGCGATCGCCAGAGTCTTCGGAGGACGGATACCGGGCAATCCCAAGTGGCCCGACGCGTTCGGTTACGGGACGACGGATTCGTTGAGCCGGGGTATCATGACGGCAGCAGGGTTCGACTACAACCCGCCGCAGGGCGCCCGCGACTCGCGGCGCGTCGAATACGACGCGGCGTGGAGCGGGGTCGATGTGACAGGCTTCCGGTGGCTCGTGTCCATCGACTCGGACGACACGCTGCTCACGATCGGCGCCGACACGCTGCACGTGATCACGGACAGCACGAGACGCCGCGTCACCATCCGATCCGGCGGCCATCCGCAACTCATGTTCGATCTCCAACCGCTTGTGGATTCGCTCAGGGCGGCCCCGGATACGGGAGAGGGGCAGCGCCAGCGGGACCCGTCTGCCCTCCGAATCGCACCCGCGCACGGTAAAGACGGTGCGCTGCAGCTCTTTTCCGTAGGCATCTGGCTCGCGGGAGACTCGGTGCGGTCCCTCGATTGGCACGGCTATCTGCTGCTTGCCAACTCCTGGAGGGCTACCACGGCGAGCGCTCCTGGCGCGCCCCAGCCCACCTCGCCGTAGCGCGGTAAGAGCACGACCGCCGCACGTCCACCCCTGACGCTCCTCCACTCCTCTTGACTTCCTACAGAAGCCTCGCCATCCTCCTGTAGAACTCCTAAAGGACACCCATGCCCGACCAGTCCGCCGACGTCCTCCGCGGAACGCTCGACCTCCTCGTGCTCCGCACCCTCGCCCTCGAACCGATGCACGGGTGGGGGATCAGCCAGCGCATCCAGCAGATGTCGCGCGGCGTGCTGGACGTGAACCAGGGCTCGCTCTACCCGGCGCTGCAGCGGCTGGTGCAGTACGGCTGGATCCGGAGCGAATGGCGCACGAGCGAGAACAACCGGCGCGCCAGGTACTACGCCCTCACCGGCGCCGGCCGGAAGGCGCTGGGCGCGGAGACGGCGAGCTGGCGCCGCTACGTCCAGGCGGTGGAGCTCATCCTCGGCACCGGCTGACGGAGGGACGTATGCGCACCATCGGCGGGATGGTGCGTCGCCTGCGCGCGCTCGTCTCGCGGCGCGCGGATGACGCGGAGCTCGACGAGGAGATCGCGTTCCACCTGGAGCGCGAGACGGAGCGGCTGATCGCCTCGGGCGCCCCACCGGCCGAGGCGCGCCGCCGTGCCCTGGTGGCGTTCGGCGGGGTGCAGCGCGCGCGGGAATCGCATCGCGAGGTGCGCGGCCTGCCGCGACTGGAGCGCATCGTAGCCGATGTGCGGCACGCCGCGCGCGTGCTCCGCCGGGCGCCGGCCATGACCGCCGCCGCGGTGCTCACGCTCGCGCTCGGCATCGGCGCGAACACCGCCATCTTCTCCGCGGTGAGCGCGGTGCTGCTCCGTCCGCTCCCGTACGCGAATCCCGACCGCCTCGTGATGCTCTGGGACGTGAACCCGGAGAAGGGGTGGTATCAGCAAGCATCCTCTCCGGCGAACGTGCTCGACTGGACCGCCGGCGTGGCGGCGTTCCGCGACGTCGCGATGGCGAACAACGCCGCTGGACGCGTGTCGCTCGCCGCGGGCGACGAGCCGCGCATGGTGAACATCCTGCGCGTCACCGGCAACTTCTTCGACGTCCTCGGCGTGCGCGCCGCGCACGGACGCGTGCTGCGGGCGGAGGAAACGTGGGACAGCACCAGCCAGGCGCTGGTGATCAGCGACCGGTTGTTCCGGTCACGCTTCGGCGGCGACGCGAGCGTGGTCGGTCGCGTGGTGGACGTCGCGGGCGCGCCAGCCAGGATCGTGGGGGTGATGCCCCCCGGCTTCGCGTATCCGGACGCCGAGGTGGATGGATGGCGGCCGATGTCGTGGCCGTCGAGCTTCAAGGGCCAGTCGTTCTTCCGGCGCGCACACTGGGTGCGACCGATTGCGCGCCTGCGTCCGGGCGCCACGGTGGAACAGGCCAGAGCGCAACTCGCCACCGTGGCCAAGCGGCTGCAGCACGATTATCCGGAGCTGGACCGGAACATGGATGCGGGGCTCTCTCCGCTGCATCGCTTCCTGGTCGGTGACACGCGCACCCCACTGCTCGTGCTGCTCGTGGCGGTGGGCGTGCTGCTGCTCATCGCGTGCGCCAACGTCGGGAACCTGCTGCTCGTGCACGCGCTCGGGCGCGAACGGGAAGGGGCGCTCCGCCTGGCACTCGGCGCCGGGCGCGCGCGACTGGTGCGCACCGCGTTCACCGAGAGTCTGCTCGTCGCGATGATCGGCGCGGGGGTGGGCGTTGCGCTGGGCGTGTGGGGGACGCACGCGCTGGTGGCCATGCGTCCGCCGGGACTGCGCGCGGTGGCGCACGTGGGCGTCGACTGGCGCGTGCTGCTCTTCGTGGCGGCGGCGGCCGTCGGGAGCGGGCTGCTTCTCGGCACGCTCCCCGCGCTCGGTGCGGCGGAGCGCGATCCGGCGGATGCGTTGCGCGCCGGTGTGCGGAGTGGCGGCGAGACGCGGCGCATGCGCCGCTGGGGCGACACGCTGGCCGTCGCGGAGTTGGCGCTCTCGCTCGTGTTGACCATCGGCGCCGGGCTGTGCGTGCGCAGCATGCGCGCGCTGCAGCAGACGCCTCCGGGCTTCGAGGCGGCGGGGGTGGAGACGCTCACCATCGATCTTCCGGCGGGCGGGGATCGCTACGATACGGGAGACGAGGTGAACGCGTTCTGGGACGCGCTGCGCCGGCGCGTGCGCACCCTTCCCGGCGTGACCGATGTGGCGACCGTCGGAGCGCTGCCGCTCTCCACCCTGAACTACAGCAGCTCGTTCACCGCGGAGGGGCGCTCCACGGAAGATTTCATTCCGGAGATCAGACATCAGCAGGTGTCGCCGGACTACTTCCGTGCGATGCGCGTGACGCTGCTGCGCGGGCGCGCGTTCACGGCGCAGGACGGCGCCAGTGCGCCGCGCGTGGTGATCGTCAACGACGCGGTGGCACGGACGTACTTCCGCGGCCGCGATCCGGTGGGGCAGCGAGTGGCCTTCGACCGCATTCCGGACTCCACCACCACCTGGTACACCGTCGTGGGTGTGGTGGCGGATGCGCAGCAGCGTGCGCTCGGGGTGCCGACGGAGATGCAGTGCTACGTGCCCGAAGCGCAGGAGCCGCAATCCGCCATGTCGCTCGTGGCGCGCACGCGCGGCGATCCGGCCGCGCTCGCTCCCGCGCTCCGCGCGGCCGTACGCGAGATCGACCCGGCGCTCGCCATCTCCAGCATCACACCGATGACCGAGGTGGTGCGTGCGTCGCTCGACCGCGAGCGATTCCTCATGACGCTGATGTTCGGCTTTGCGGGCGTGGGGCTCCTGCTCGCGCTCGTGGGGATCTACGGCGTGCTGGCGCAGCTCGCACGCCGCCGCCAGCGCGAGATGGGCATTCGCATCGCGCTCGGCGCGATGGCGCACCGGGTGCGATGGCTGGTGGTGGGACACGCGCTCCGTCTCGTTGTCATCGCCGTCGTGATCGGCGGCGGTGTGGCGCTCCTCGCCACGCGCGCGCTGCGGAGCGTGCTCTACGGCGTACAGCCGGCCGACCCGCTCACCTTTGCGGTCGTCATTATTCTCCTGGCCGGCGCCGCGCTCGTGGCGAGCTGGATCCCCGCCGTGCGCGCGAGCCGCGCCGATCCAGCCATGACCCTGCGCGAGGAATAACCGGGGGACGCAGGCGCGCCCCACGGAGCCCGCCCGACCACGTCGCGCGCGGCGCATCGTTGCCCCCGGCGCGCTCCGGGTGCATCGTCCGGGTGCGGGCGCCTCGCTCGCGCGGTATTCCACCGTCATCCGTCCCCAGCACCCGCCGATCATCGTGCGCACGCTCCGTCATCTCTTCGACAACAACCGCGCCTGGGCCGCCGGCGTCACGCGCCAGGATCCCGAGTTCTTCGCGCGGCTCGCGCGCCAGCAATCGCCCCCCTATCTCTGGATCGGCTGCTCGGACAGTCGCGTGCCGGCGAATCAGATCGTGGGGCTCCTGCCCGGGGAGATGTTCGTCCATCGCAACATCGCGAACGTCGCCGTGCACAGCGATCTCAACTGTCTCTCCACCATCCAGTTCGCGGTGGATGCGCTGCACGTGGGGCACGTGATCGTCTGCGGGCACTACGGGTGCGGCGGCGTGCTGGCGGCGCTGCGCGACGACCGCTTGGGGCTGGCCGACAACTGGCTCTGCCACGTGCAGGACGTCCGGCGCAAGCATCAGGCGCAACTCGACGCGCTCGATGGCGAGCCGGCGCGGCACCGGCGGCTGTGCGAGCTGAACGTCATCGAGCAGGTGGCGAACGTGAGCCAGACCACCGTGGTGCGCGACGCGTGGGCGCGCGGGCAATCGCTCGCCGTGCACGGATGGATCTACGACATCGCCGACGGGCTGCTGCGCGACCTTGGCGTGTGCGTGATGGGGGAAGACGAGATCGCGTCGTGCGCCGACGCCGCGGCCGCGCTCGGCGCGGACCCCGCCGGCGCCCGATAGGTCGTGAACGCGATCGCGCAGCCGGTGCTCCAGACGGAGCGGCTGCTGCTCCGCCCGTTCGCGCCCGATGACGCGCCCGCCGTCGAAGCGCTCTGCGGTGCGTTCGAGGTGGCCGACACCACGTTGAGCATCCCGCACCCCTACCCCCCCGGGATGGCTGCCGCGTGGATCGAGAGTCACACGGCGGCGCGGGAGAGCGGCACCGGGGTGTCGTATGCCGTCACCGATCGGCGCACGGGCGAGTTGCTGGGCGCGGTGGGGGTGAGCCTGGTACCGGAGCACGCGCGCGCGGAGCTCGGCTACTGGATCGCGGTGCCGCAGTGGGGGAAGGGCTACGGCACGGAGGCGGCGCGTGCCGTGCTCGGCGTCGCCTTCGACACGCTGGGCGTGCATCGGGTGCAGGCGCGGCATCTCACGCGCAATCCCGCCTCCGGGCGCGTGATGCAGAAGCTCGGGATGCGCTTCGAGGGGATTCTCCGCGGCGCGATGAAGAAGTGGGACACGTTCGAGGACGTGGCGATGTACGCCATGCTCGAGGACGAATGGCACGAACGCTCCGCGACGCGATCCGACGCCTGAGCGGCGACCGCCCTCCTCCGGAGATCGCACCGGAGGACGTGAGCGCCCTCTTCGATCTCCGGCAGCGCGCATCCGCCGACGGGACGGTGGACGACCGCACGTGGGCCGACCTCGACATGGACGCGGTGGTGCGCGCGATCGATCGCACGGCGAGCACGCCCGGAGTGCAGTGCCTGTACGACCGGCTCCGCGCGCCACCCGACACGGCTGAAGAGGACGCCCGCTTCGATGCGGCCGTCGCGCTCCTGCGCCGCGACAATGCCCTCGCGCTACGCATTCGCCGCACGCTCGCACCGCTCCGCCAGCGCGGTGCCGAAGCGCTGCCGGTGCTGCTGCTCGGTCCACAGCCACGGCGCTCCCGCGCGCGGTGGCTGTACCCCCTGCTGCCGGTCGCCATGGTGGCGGCCATCGCGGCCATGACCGTGGTGCCGAGGGCATTCTTCGTGGTGCTCGCGCTCGCCATCGTCAATCACGGCATCACGCTGGCGCACAAGGGGCGGATGGACGCCATTCTCCCCGCGCTGCGGGCGGTGCCGCGCTTCACACGAGCCGCGCACCGCCTGGCGTCGCTCGATGCCGACGAGCTGGCCGCCGATGTCGGCGCCATGCGTCACAACATCCATACGCTGTCGCCCGTCCGCAGCGGCGCTCGATGGCTCCTGTTCGATCCGGAAGCCTCGGCAGACCCGTTGGTGGGGCTGTTCGCGCTGCTGTACTCGCTCATCAACACCGTGCTGCTCCTCAACGTCATCGCGTACACGCGGTGCGTGGAGCAGATCCGCACGCGGCGGGGCGAGCTGCTGGCGGTCTTCGAGGGCGTGGGCATGCTGGACGTCTACCAGGCGGTCGCGTCCCTGCACGACAGCGCCGGCCCGTGGTGCATTCCCGAGCGCACACCGGGACGCAAGTATCTCCAGGCGGAGGAGGTGCGACATCCGCTCCTCGCGCGAGCGGTGGCGAACAGCGTCACGCTGGACCAGAGCCTGCTCATCACGGGCTCGAACATGTCGGGGAAGACGACGTTCGTCCGCACGCTGGGAGTGGCGGCCATCATGGCGCGCGGCATCCGCACCGTCGCGGCGCGCGCGTGGCACGCGCCGGCGTTCCGCGTGATGTCGTCCATCGGGCGGTCGGATGATCTGCGCGAAGGGAAGAGCTACTACCTGGCGGAGGTGGAGCGCATCGGACAGTTGTTGGCGAGCAGGAGCGGCGGGGTGCAGCACCTCTTCCTGCTGGATGAGATTTTCCGTGGTACCAACACGGATGAGCGCGTGGCTGCGGGGAAGGCGGTGCTCGCGGAGCTGGACGTCGGTCAGGACCTGGTGGCGGTGGCCACGCACGATCTGGAGCTCCTGCCGCTCCTCGAATCGCGCTACGCCGCGGCGCACTTCCGGGAGCAGGTCGTTCAGGGCGAGCTCACCTTCGATTACCAGCTCCGCGCCGGCCCCTCGTCCACGCGGAACGCGATCGAGCTCCTTCGCGTGATGCACTACCCACAGAGTGTGGTGGACGACGCCCTGCAGACCGTGGCGCGGCGACACGGGTGACGTCGGCCGGACGCGCCGCGCCGTTCCGGACATCCCCCTCGCGCGCGTGGCCGGCGGCTCCTAACGTTCACGACGGTGCGCCGCATCGGGCGGCACGCCGTCGTTCGCGATCCGCGCACCGTGCGCGTCGCGCATCCCGGCAGGGTTCTCATCGTGGACTTCGCCATCCGTCTTCGCGAGAGCTTCCTCCAGCTCTTGCAGTATCTCCCCGCGCTCATCGGTGCGCTCGTCATCGTCTTTGCCGGCTACCTGCTGGCCAAGCTGATCGAGCGCGCCACCGACCGTGTGCTCGCCCGCCTGGGGCTCAACCGCTGGCTGGAGCGCGGCGGCGTGCTCGAGGCGGTGGAGCGCACCGGCTGGCGACAGGCGCCATCGCGCATCTTCGCCGCGATCGTCTTCTGGCTCGTGATGTTCGTGGTGATCCTCGTCGCCGCCAACGCGCTCGGCCTGAGCGCGCTGGCCGAGGTGTTCCAGCAACTGGTGAGCTACGTACCGAGCGTGATCGCCGCGCTGGTGATCGTGCTCGTGGGGATCGTGCTCGGCGAGTTCGTGGACGGGCTCATCATGGCGTCCGCCGGGGGGATTCCGGGCGGGCCGACGCTCGCGCGCGTGGGGCGCGCGGGGGTGGTCATCCTCGCGATCTTCATGGCGTTGCAGACGCTCGGCGTGGCCACCGACATCGTGACCACCGCGTTCGCGATCATCTTCGGCGCGGTAGCGTTCGGTGCGGCGCTCGCGTTCGGGTTGGGGAACCGCGAGCTGGCCGGCGAGATCACGCGTGCGTGGTACGAGCGCGTGCGCGAGCAGCGCGAGGCGATCGCGCGCGAGGTGGAAGCGCGGCGCGCGCGCGAGGAAACCGAAGCGATCGTCGCCGCGGCGCGCGGTTCGCGCTCTTCGTCCGGCGGCCACCAGCCTGACGCGGAGCCTCCCGCGAGCGAATCGCGCGCCGGCGAGACGCGCGGCGACGCGTGAAAGCATCGCTCATCCGCTCGGAGGACGAGCATCACTGGGTGCTGCTGGAGCATCGCGTGGTGCAGGTGAGCGTGGACCCCGCGTCGGTGCGCATCCAGAGTTGGGGGGTGGACGGCTCGGTGGAGGTGAGGCTCGCGGCGCCGTTCGCGCTCGTGCTTCCGTCCGGCGTGCGGCGGGAGATGGATCCGCACGTGAGCGAATCACTCGCTCCGCTCCTCTCGCTCGTCCGTCGTCCGCTCCGCGCGCTCACCATCGGGCGGCGCGGCGAGCTGGCGTGCGATTTCGGCGACGGTGCCACGTTGACGGCAACATCCGGCACGCGGCGCGAGGGATGGGAGGTGCAGGGGGGCGGTGTGCTGGAAGGGATGTCGTACCGGAGCGATGCGCTGGGTGAGATGTGGGGGGAGGAGTAGCAGGCTCGCCGGCACCCGAAACGAAGCACGCGTAGTGGCGGCGGCCCACCTGACAGCACGGCGAATCCGGTAGCTATGGGCACCAATACATCATGCCTTGCGGGGTGGTGTACCGCCCGTTACACTCGGCCTACTTCGCCTGAGGGTGCTGGAGATGTTCCGGAAGCCGTTCGATGCGCGCGAGCCGCGCTCGGCGGTCGCACCGGGGCGTATCGTCGGTGCTCGGAGTGGCAGGAGAGCAACGCATGCTCCGGAGGAGCGGCCGCCCGTCGTCCTCGCACTGTTAGCGGGGAGAGTGGCAGCCGCGCGCCTGCGCGATCAGCTCGGCAGCGACTACGACGTTGTCGTCACCAGCGATTCGGCAGCCGTGCCGACGCTGGTCAGCTCGCGCCGACCGCGCGCGCTTGTGTGTGGCTGGACTGACGGGCTCCGCCAAGCCGCGCTTGCGACTGTGCGACTGGTCGGCCGGCGCTGGCCGTGGCTCCCTGTCATTGGCTACCTGTCGGCAGGGCTCTCGTCCACACACGAATTGCTCGCGCTCCTGCGGGCTGGCGTTTCCGCCTTCGCGTTCGAAGAGGCGGATGATGTGCGATCGCACGTGCGACACGCGATCGTGAATGCCGAGGACCGCGTTCTGGCAGTGCGAGTGCGCGATTGCCTGTCCGGCACCCTTGCTCCGCACGCACTCGAGCTCCTGGAATTCTGCCTGGCAGAGGGTGGACGAGAGCCTACGGTGGCGATGGTGGCCAGCGCACTCGGCGTCCACCGCAAGACCCTCGCATCCTGGTTACGTCGCGAAGGGGCACCGCCTCCGGCGGAGCTCATCGCGTGGTCGCGCGTGATTCGCGCGGCTGCTGCGCTCTCCACCTCGACTCGTCCCGCAGATCACATCGCAATGGAGCTGGCATTCGCGTCGGGGCCCGCCATGCGCAATCTCCTGCGGCGGCGGCTTGGCCGGTGTCCGACTGAACTGCGCGCGCCGGGCGGGCTGGACGTTGCTCTGGAAGCGTTCCGAGCGTATTGCCGGCTCATGCCCTGCCGGCAATGCGAATCGCGTGAATCAGAGTCGAGTGGCGTGACGGAGCGGGAGCGGGCGCGGAAACATGTGGCGGCAGAATACCGCGCGGCGGCAGCGCGCGGCGAGGTATAGTCCTCGGGTTTCGTGGTGTGCAGTTGGGGTTACACCCGGTGATAGCACACTCTGTTGCGCGGTCCCAGTGTGGCACACCACCGGGATTGGCCGCACTCCCGCATGAGGAGCGGGCGCGTGCTTCGCCACCCACCGCGCGGAGACGATCATGCCTCAGGTCGGACGTGCTGGCGTCGTGTTGCCCCTGCTTCTCACCGCGTTGATTGCCGGTTGTCGCGACGAAGGCCCGACGGCACCGGATGCCGGCAGCCCGCCTGGGGGTAGCCCCAGCTTTGTCGTCGCGCCCGTAGACCAGGCGATCGACACGACGAACTCCTACCTGCAGGCTGACCTGACGATGTCGGGGAGTACCACGATTCAATTGCCAGAGCCTGTGGTTGATCCCGTTACTGGCCGGACCATCACTAGCGACACGCTCACGTCGCCGACATTTACTTTCCGGCTGGAGACTGGATTCGACCAGTTCGAGCGGCTCCACGCCAACCTGTACCGTGTGGATGCTCTTGGGGACTCACTCACAGGCCCAGAGGATGGCATACGGGATATCTTGGCCGTGGATACCTCGGTGACCCTGGTCGATGCGACAGGCGCCGTATTGCCTCCGGCCACGAGCCAAGAGATCCCGTATGGGAATCCGCTGTCACCGCTCGCCGGTCTTACCGGGGCCACATTTGATGAGTTCGTTCTCGACAGCGCACCTGGCGTTGCCGTCATCCCGTCGCTCGGCAGTACAACGGCAAGCAGTAGCAGTGTCGCTCCAGACGGAGAGACGTGGGAGCAACCTGCGCCAGGGTTGCTGATCATTACTCAGAGTATTGGTGCGCCCTTGGGAGGGCTGAAGTCGGCGGCAGCATCGCCGGGCCGGGGGCAGCTGAAAAAGGCTTACCGGCTCAACCACGGCAAGTACGTCCTGGCGGAACTTACGTCTACGCTGGATGTTGACGGGCCGGAGGGATCGATCCATATGGCGCGAACGCTGCGGCTGAACAACTCGAAGTGGCACATAGACAAAGATCGCGAAGCGCGGCGCCGGGCCAAGCACGAGAGGGAGGCGGCCGGGCTGGCTCAGCGCCGGCAAGCAATTCCGCCTTCGTCCTGGTCCGGGAAACCGTTGCTCGGGCTGGGCGACCCGTGTGTCGTGGATGAGTTTGGAAACCCGTGCGATCCGGGGCTCCCCCCGGATCCGGACGAGCCGCCACCTCCACCTACCGGGCCGGGTGCGGACGTGGTCTTTCAGCACGGGCTGTTCAGCGATTCCACCACGTGGAATCGGATGATCCCTTGGATGCAGGCCGATATTCAAATTGAGGATGCGCTGTCGCCGACGTTGAATTCGACATCGCATCTGGCAGATCAAGCGACTGTGTTGGCCGCTACGCTCACCGGTACCGGCAAGACCGACTGGATCCTCGTCGGGCACAGCAACGGCGGGCTTGTATCGAGAAAGGTCGCGCAGGACTTTCCCTCACTCGTGAAGGGCGTCATCACGATCAGCTCTCCGCATCAGGGCGCCATTCTTTCCTCCACCTCCAAGCAATTCCTCGAAGACATGACGACCGTATTGGCGGACCAGTTGGTGCGCGATTGTCAAGCGGGTCCGGGTACCGGATGCCTGCTCCCGGCAGCAGTGGTGCGCTTCCTGGCGAACGCATTCGCCGATTACGCCTTCGACAATACCTTCCCCGCAGTGACCGATGTGCAAGCCTTCGGAGCGAGCCCATTTCTGAATCAACTCAATTCCGTGCCGGAGACGTTCACGCGTATCGGGATCGAGAACCAAGCGCGCCAGCGCTGGGTATGGGGCCGGTTGGTGGGCGATTTTGGATGTAACCCTGAGGATCACATCTGCGGTGGTCGCCAGGTCGTGCGCGTGATGGACAAGCTATATCGCGCGCTCGAAGTCTGCGCTGTGGTGTCATTCATCTTTGAGGATCGAGAGGTCGCTCTCGACTGTTTCTTCCTTGCAAACATGATGGACAACATTGACAGCTTTTGGCGAGACATGACGACCAGGAAGAAGGACGGATCCGACGGTATCGTGCAGAATGCATCACAGGTGTATCCCCGCTCGACGCGGGAGCGTCTGATCACCGGCTCGGATTCCCACGTCGGAGAACTGAAGAGCGATAAGGTTCGGGTCCAGTTGCGAAATGCTTTTCTGCAAGATTTCCATGTGTCCGCTGGGTCCTAGCACAGATGCGGTGGCAACCGGCAGTGATCCCATTGCTCCTCGCGGGGCTGCTCGCGGGCGGATCGTGTACCGAGTCTACTGGCGCTGGCGGACAACAGCCTTCGGATGGGCCGCCCGGGGCAGTGGAGGTCGTGTGGCGTGTACCAATCGCCGGTCGGGACATCGGGATGGTGCCCGCGGTGGACGATGAACTCCTGTTTACCGTGGCACATGGTATTACTGCTTACCGGGTTCGCGATGGCCACCTCTCTTGGCAGACGCCGACAGGTCTGGTGCAGTCCGCGCCGTCCAAGATCATCGAGCGAGCAGGCCGCATCTTGATCGCTGAGCAGTCCGTGCACGCGTTCGACAGTCGTACCGGGGAGGAATTGTGGCGCTTTCGGCCGGCGGAAACCGCATCACTCTGCCAGCCCGCCGCCGATGATGAGGCGATGTATTTCGGAACGGGTGGGCTCTCACATTTGGTTTACGCGATATCCCTCGTGAACGGGCAGCCGTTGTGGCAGCGGGACATCGGTCCGGAGTGGCCGTTTGCCGGCTGGATCTCAGGCGTTGCAGTCTCTGGCGACACGGTGTACGTGGGCGCTACCGAGGACCGGACACAGAACGGACATCTGACATCTGGATGGATCGTCGCTCTGGATCGTGAATCCGGTCGAATTCTGTGGCGTCATGCGAGCGGCGCGGGAGATACAATTCGTAGCGTAAATGGCGCACCTGTTGTGCACGGAGATTTTGTGATAGCGAGCGATGCATTCGGCAACTCGTTCTACGCGGTGAACCGCTTCTCGGGTCGCGAGGCATGGCGTATCCCTGGCCGCCCCAACCTGGAAGGTCCGACTGCCAGCCCGGTCGTCAAGAACGATCGGGTATACGTGGGGTCTGGCGATACGTTCGTGTATGCGGCCGATATCCGAAGCGGTCGGCTGTTGTGGCAGTCCTCACACGAACGAAGCTCGATCCTGTATCTGGCCGTGTGTGGTTCCGCAATTTTTGCTCAGGAGGAAGGCGTCGAAGTCTTTGATCTGAACACTGGCGCGTGGAGGCAGACGCTTCTGAATGCCGACGACGATTTCATCACGTCCGGATTTGCCACGCTGGGCGACAGCCTGATCTTCGCTCATGGGACGTCGGCTGTGTACGCCCTCCGCTGTCCCAAGTAGCTACGCCTAAATCAAAGCGAGCCATTGCTACAGGACTGATCGCGGTGATGGCCGCGGTCACGGTCGCGGCGTTTGGCTCCTGTACCGACGCGGATGGCCCAGGAACTGGCTCGCGCGAGACCGCGATGCCACAAATTGTCTGGCGGACGGCGTTGGCGCCGAGCGCTCTCCCACTTGGTGATCCCGCCACCGATGGCGAGCGGGTGTTCATCCAGTACCGTGGCATTACGGCGCTACGTGTGTCCGACGGTACGCAGATCTGGGGTACCCCGCCCGGCACATTTGCGTTGGGGGCGCTTGGCATTGTAGAGCGCGACGGGCGCGTGTACGTGGCTGAGGCCGCCGCCCATGCATTCGACGCCGCGACCGGGCGCGAGCTATGGCGGGTTCAGCTCGTTGAGGACGCTGCTCTGTGCATCCCCGCCGCTGATGACCGCGCCCTCTACTTTGGCACAACGGGACCACAGCACATCGTCTACGCATTGAATGTGGAGAACGGACATGAGCTGTGGTCCACGCGCCTCGGCCCGGATTGGGAGTTCGACGGCCGGATCACGGGTGTGGCCCTCTCTGGAGACACACTCTATGTGGCGGCGAACCAGGATCGCTCGCAGAATGGTTTCCTTGTCTCGGCCTGGTTGTTTGCCCTTGACCGCGCCACAGGCAGCATCCTCTGGAGCTTTGTTAGCGGCGAAGGGGACGAGCGACGGGCACTACTCAGCGCACCGGTGGTGGCGGGTCGTTTACTGATCGCCGACGACTGGTTGGACAACGCGATCTTCGCCGTGGATCGCTTCGTTCATTCCGAGATCTGGCGCGTGCCCGGGGTGCCAGGTTTCGGGGGGCCGCTTGGGGTTCCGGTTGTGCGCGGAGACACCGTCTATCGCGGCTCGGGTGACACGTTCGTCTACGCCGCGGATGTGCAAACCGGCCAGCTCCTTTGGAAGTCGACGCACGCAGACGGATCGATCGACCATGTAACGGTATGCGGTTCGAGCGTCCTGGCCGAGGAAGAGGCCATCGAGATCTTCGATCGTCACACTGGCACGTGGAAGGGCACAATCCTGAACGTGGATAGCGACTTCATAACCTCCGGCTTTGCGACGCTTGGCGACACGCTGGTCTTCGCCAGTGGCCCGGAGGCTGTGTACGCCCTTCGCTGTCCCAAGTAGGAGCGGCCGCTTACCCCCCTTGCCTTTCCCCGCCGGCGCGGCGTTCGTGCATGCATGACCGACGCATCCACGAACGCCCCGCAGCAGCAGGCGCACAGCGAGATCGCCACGCTCGCCGGCGGCTGCTTCTGGTGTCTCGACGCCGTCTACCGCCAACTCCGCGGCGTCGAGAAAGTCGTCTCCGGCTACGCCGGCGGTACCGTGGCCAATCCGAGCTACCGCGACGTCTGCTCGGGGCGCACGGGACACGCCGAGGTGGTGCAGATCACCTTCGACCCCGATGTGATCAGCTACCGCGACCTGCTCGACGTGTTCTTCACCATCCACGATCCCACCACGCTCAATCGTCAGGGTGCTGACGTTGGGACGCAGTACCGCTCCGCCATCTTCTACCACTCCCCCGAGCAGGAGCGCACGGCGCGCGATGTCATTGCCGGGCTCGAGGCGGCGCATCTGTGGGATCGGCCGATCGTGACGCAGATCGAGCCGGCGGGGGCGTTCTACGCGGCCGAGGAGGACCACCAGGACTACTACGCGCTCAATCCGAGCCAGGGGTACTGCCAGATCGTGATCGCGCCGAAGGTGGCGAAGGTGCGGAAGGCGCACCTGGAGAAGCTCGCGCGATAGGACGCGAACGAGCTGGAGCCGGGCGGGGCGTCCGGCGCGCGGAGCGTGGCACCTGGTAGCGTGAAATTCAGCCGATTCCGGCCCGCGGACTGGTAGTCGCGAGCACCCGGAAACATATGGCGTCGGCCACGCGGATGAGCGGTCGACGACTGCCTCGGCGCACCGCGTAACACAGCGCCGGCGCATCCCCTGCACGGCGCGGTCCGCCACCCCCTAAGCCTTTGGCGATAAATCGCTTAGGCTACCGTACCCCGGTTGATTGCGCCCTGCCACATGGGTATATTTCATAGGCTGTACAGCCCCCCAAATCGATCCTCCCACCGCAGGGCTTCATGACCGCTCCCAACAACCGGGAACGCATTCTCTCGCGCCTCATCGACGAGGAAATCAAAGAGTCGTTCATCAACTACTCGATGAGCGTCATCGTGTCGCGCGCGCTCCCGGATGTGCGCGACGGGCTCAAGCCGGTACACCGGCGCGTGCTCTACTCGATGCTCAACGATCTGGGGCTCGTTCCCGGGCGGCCATACAAGAAGTCGGCGACGGTGGTGGGAGACGTGCTCGGCAAGTACCACCCGCACGGCGATGCGAGCGTGTACGACGCGCTCGTGCGCATGGTGCAGGACTTCTCGCTGCGCTATCCGCTGGTGGACGGACAGGGAAACTTCGGCTCCGTCGATGGCGATCCCGCGGCGGCGTACCGCTACACCGAGGCGCGCCTCACGCCGGTCGCCATGGAGCTGCTGGCGGACATCGACAAGAACACGGTCGATTTCGCCCCCAACTTCGACGACCGGTTGCAGGAGCCCACGGTTCTTCCCTCGGGAATTCCGAATCTGGTCGTGAACGGGTCGGCGGGAATCGCCGTCGGCATGGCGACGAACATCCCGCCGCACAACCTGCGCGAAGTGGTCGCCGCCATCACGCACCTGATCGACAATCCCGAGGCCACGCCGGGGGAGCTGCGGAAGTACATCAAAGGGCCCGACTTTCCCACCGGCGGATACATCTACGGCAAGCAGGGCATCAAGGATTACCAGGAGACGGGTCGCGGACGCGTGGTCATGCGCGCGCGCGCGGTCATCGAGGAGAAGGAGAGCAGCGGCAAGGCGCAGATCGTCGTCTCCGAAGTGCCGTACCAGGTGAATCCGGCCAAGCTGGTGGAGGACATCGCGCATCTCGTGCGCGACGGCAAGCTCCAGGGGATCTCCGACCTGCGCAACGAATCCGATCGCGAAGGGATCCGCGTGGTGATCGAGCTCAAGCGCGATGCGATCCCGCGCGTGGTGCTGAACCAGCTCTACAAGCACACGCAGATGCAGTCCACCTTCGGCGTGATCATGCTCGCGCTGGTGCCCGATCCGGCCACGCGCCAGCTCGTGCCGAAGGTCATGCCGTTGCGCGAGATCCTGCAGCACTACATCGATCACCGCCACGAGGTGATCACCCGCCGCACGCAGTTCGATCTCGACAAGGCGCTCGAGCGCGAGCACATCCTGGAAGGGCTCAAGATCGCCGTCGACAACATCGACGAGGTGATCAAGCTCATCCGCAAGGCGGAGGACACGCCGCAGGCCAGCGCGCAGTTGCAGAAGCGGTTCAAGCTGAGCGAGCGGCAGGCGGAGGCGATCCTCAACATGCGCCTCGCCAAGCTCACCGGGCTGGAGATCGAGAAGCTCGAGGCCGAGCTGAAGGAGATCCGCGCGCTCATCAAGGAGCTGCGCGCCATCCTCGCGTCGCGCGAGCGGCGCATGCAGATCCTCAAGGACGAGATGCAGGCGGCGGCCACCAAGTACGGCGATGAGCGTCGCACCGAGATCACCAGCGATCAGGGTGAGTTCACCATCGAGGACCTGATCGCCGAGGAGGACATGGTGGTCACCGTGTCGCACTCGGGGTACATCAAGCGGACGGCGGTCACCACGTACAAGCGGCAGCGCCGCGGCGGGCGCGGGCTCAATGGGCAGGGGCTCAAGGACGAGGACTTCATCGAGCACCTGTTCATCGCGTCCACGCACGACTACCTGCTCTTCTTCACCGGCGACGGCCGCTGCTTCTGGCTCAAGGTGCACGAGATCCCGCAAGCGGGGCGCGCCGCCAAGGGGAAGCCGATCGTCAACCTGATCAACGTCACCCCGGACACCACGCTCTCGGCCATGCTGCCGGTGCGCGAGTTCAGCGAGTCGTCGTACCTGCTCTTCGCCACCAAGAACGGCACGGTGAAGAAGACGTCGCTGGCGCAGTACGCCAACCCGCGCTCCACCGGCATCAAGGCGATCAAGATCGAGACGGGGGACGAGCTGATCGACGTCCAGATCACGAATGGGACGAACGACGTGGTGCTCGCCACGCGCAACGGGCTCTCGATCCGGTTCCACGAGTCGGACGTGCGCGAGATGGGGCGCGACACCACCGGCGTGAAGGGGATCGAGCTGAACGACAGCGATCACCTGATCGGCATGGTGGTGCTGAAGCGCGAGGCGCACCTGCTCGTCGTCACCGAACGGGGGATGGGGAAGTGCTCCCCGATCGATGAGTACCGCGTGCAGCGGCGTGGCGGGAAGGGGATCATCACGCTCAAGCTCACCGACAAGACGGGGCACGCGGTGGCGATCAAGGAAGTGCTCCCCGACGACGAGCTGATGCTCATCACCAAGCACGGCGTCGTGATCCGCATGCCGGTGAAGGGGATTCGCGTGAGCGGCCGCAACACCCAGGGGGTGAAGCTGGTGAACCTGGATGGCGGCGACTACGTGTGCGACGTGGCGCGCGTGGTGACGGAGGACGACGAGCAGGCTGGCGCGGAAGATGGCGACGAGCCGGCGCTCGTGGCACCGGAGGGCGACGAGGAGGAGTGACGCCGTGGGAGGGGGAGGGGGAGGGGGAGCCGGGAGGGGAGCGAAGGGCGCGGCGGATACAGGCGGCGGCGGGGGAGGGCCAGCAGGACAGCGACACGCGAGCGGCTGGCTCCCACACGGAGGCCGGCCGCTCGCGCATCAGCCACTGCCGAGCGAGCGCGACAGCGGTGCGGCGCTACTGCCGGACCGGCGCCACGCTTGGCGTCAACATGGGCGGCGCCGCGATGCTGCGGGGCCGAGTCTCCCGTCTCAAGATCATGAGACACAAACGTTTGCGTGAGACGATCGGCGATGGCCGCCGGAGCGGATGGGGTGGCCCGCCCCCTGCTACCGGTACACGCGCCGCGCCCCCACTCGGAGCCGTCCCGGGCGCGGAGCGCGTGCTCTCCGCCCGCGACGGCCTCATCCCCCGGCACTCGTGACCACCAGTTCCGCGCCTCAAGCGCTCGTCACCCTTCAGGACATCCGGGCGGCCGCCGCCGTCATCGCCGGCGTGGCGGTGCGCACACCGCTCCTTCCGGTTCCAGGGGGCGACGGCGTGCCCGACGATGCACTCTGGGTGAAGCCCGAGATGCTGCAGCGCGCGGGCGCGTTCAAGTTTCGCGGCGCGTACACCTATCTCTCCCATCTGGACGCCGAGACGCGCGCGCGCGGCGTGATCGCGCCGTCGTCGGGAAATCACGCGCAGGCGGTGGTGCTCGCGGCCAGGCTCTTCGGCGTCCCCGCCACGGCGGTGATGCCGACGACGGTCACCGCGCCCAAACGCGCGGGAGTCGAGCGACTGGGCGGTCGCGTGGAGCTGGCGGGTACCACGACCGATGACCGGATGAATCGCGCGCGCGAGATCGCCGCGCGCGAGGGGAGCACGATCGTCCCGCCCTACGATGACCCGACGATCATCGCGGGGCAGGGGACTGCGGGTCTCGAGATCGTGGAGGATCTGCCGGAGGTGAGCACGGTGCTCGTGCCGGTGGGGGGCGGCGGGCTCAGCGCGGGGGTGTCAGCGGCGGTGAAGCTGCTCTCCCCGCGCACGCGCGTGATCGGCGTGGAGCCGTCCAGCGCGCCCAAGCTCTCCCGCGCGCGCGCGGCGGGGGAGCCGGTCACGCTCGGCGCCACCTCCGGTCTGGCGGACGGGCTGCTGGCCGTGCGCATCGGCGCGCTGCCGTTCGCGCACCATCGCGCGTTTCTGGACGACGTGGTCTGCGTGGACGACGGCGCGATTCCGCCGGCCATGCGCTTCCTGCTCGATCGCATGAAGCTGGTGGCCGAGCCGAGCGGCGCGATCACGGTGGCCGCGCTGCTGAGCGGCGCGGTGCATCCGGCGCCCGGCACACGGACGGTCGCGTTCCTGAGCGGCGGGAACATCGACTGGGATGGCCTCTCGGCGTTGCTGGGCGACAGGGACCGGTCGTGACAGGGGAGGGCGATCCCGGCGTGCAGGGGGGCGGGAGCGCGGCTCCCGCGGCGGAGCGCAGCCGCGTGCTGATCGCCGACGGCGACGAGGTGCTCCTTCGCACCGTCGCCTGGCTCCTCCGCTCCGAGGGATACGAGGTGGACGTGTCGCCGTGCGGCGCGCGCTTCTTCGAGCGCGTGGACCGCTTCGCCCCCGACGTCGTGCTCATCGACGCGATGATGCCGGGCGTGGAGGGGACGGCGGTGATCGAGCGGCTCGCTCGCGACAACGAGGATGGCGAGCGCCGCATCCTCGTGATGTCCAGCGTGCCCGACGACCGGATGGCGAACCGGTTCCTGCTGCTGGGCGCGCACGACCTGCTCCGCAAGCCCTTCCACATGCGCGAACTCCTGGCGCGGCTGCACGTGCAGCTCAAGATCCGCGCGGAGCTGCGCCGTGCGCGGGAGGAGCTGCGTCACGCGGAGGCGGAGCTGCACCGCGTGCGCGCGGAAGCGGAGAGCCGGCGCAAGCTGGTGGACATCCTGCACGAGGTCTCTGGGGACTTCACCCCGGACGAGCTGTCGCACCTCCTGGTGCGGCGCGTGGCGCGCGCGCTCAACATCACGCACTGCTCGCTCGTGCTGGCGCATCCAGGTGACCGCCGCGGCATCGTGGCCACCTCGTACGAGAACCCGACGCTCCGCAACCTCGAGATCGGACTGGACCGGTATCCGGAGATTCGCGCCGCGCTCGATCGGAACGAGCCGGTGCTCATCAGCGACGTGCGCGAGAGTCCGCTCTACGAGCACGTGCGTGCGGAGTGGGAGCGCAACGGCACCGCGGCACCCGTGCGCTCCGTGGTGGCGCTCCCGTTCGTGATCGATGGGCGGCAGTCGGGCGTGTTCGTGCTGCGCACCACGACCACCGAGCCGGCGCTCACCCCGGACGACGTCGAGTTCGCCGACGAGGTGGTGCGCGCGGCGGTGTCGGCCATCCGGCGCGCGCGCGCGATCGAGCTCTCCCGCGCCGACAACGCGCGCCTGGAGATGCTGGCGCTCACCGATCCGCTCACCCTGGCGCTCAACCGGCGCGCGCTCATGGACGGCCTGAGCGCGGAGCTGGAGCGCGCGCGGCGCTACGCGCTCGTGCTGTCGATCCTCATGGTGGACATCGACCACTTCAAGGATGTGAACGACCGCTACGGCCACCTGGCGGGGGACGAGGTGCTGCGCTGCGTGGTGCGCGTGCTCCAGCGCGAGGCGCGCTCGGTGGACTTCGTGGCGCGCTATGGCGGCGAGGAGTTCGTGGTCGTGCTCCCCGAGACGTCGGCGGAGGGCGCGTTCGCGCTGGCCGAGCGCATCTGCGCGCGTGTGCGCGAGGAGCCGATCGAGACGCCGCACGCGGCCACTCCGCTCCACGTGACGGTGAGCATCGGCGTGGCCACCGTGCCGTCGCCGCAGGTGGAGAGCACCGACGATCTCATCGCCTTGGCGGACGCGGCGCTCTATCGCGCCAAGCGGGAGGGGCGCGACCGGGTGTGCACGTGAGCGCGCGCCGCTGCCCGCTGTGCGGCGCGATGTACGGCGCGGAGGCGCGCTTCTGTGCGCAGGATGGCGCACTGCTGGACGACGCACCGCCCGTCGCGGCGCCGCCCTCCGCGCGTGAGCGACTGGCTGCGCTCCCCGGCAGCGTGCTCGACGGCCGCTACGCGGTGGAGCGCGAGGTGGGAGAAGGCGGGATGGGCGTCGTGTTCGCCGCGTGCGACCGGCAGACGAACGCGCGCGTGGCCATCAAGGCGCTCCTCCCATCACTCGCCGGCGATCACACCGCCATGGCGCGCCTGCGACGCGAAGCCGCGCTTGCCGGCCGCCTCCGCCACCCGAACGTCTGCCACATCATCACGCTCGGCGAAACGCCGGACGGAATGATCTACGTGGTGATGCCCTTCGTGGAAGGCGAGGTGCTGGTGGATCGCACGCACCGGCGCGTCCGCCTTCCACTCGATGAGACGGTGGCGATCGTGCGGGATGTCGCCGCCGGCCTGGACAGCGCGCACCGGCTCGGCATCGTGCATCGCGATCTCAAGCCGGAGAACGTGATGATCGCGCGCGACGCCGCGGGCGCGGAGCGCGCGGTGGTGATGGATTTTGGGCTGGCCAAGGAGCGGCGCGTGGGCGCCGCGGTGGAGAAGCTCACCGCCACGGGCATCGTGCTCGGCACGCCGGAATTCATGAGCCCGGAGCAGCTCCGCGGCCAGCCGCTGGATGCGCGGAGCGACGTGTACGCGCTCGGGCTCATGACGTGCGAGATGCTCACCGGCAAACTGCCCTTCTCCGGACGGAGCAAGCAGGACGTGATGATCGCGCGGCTGCGCGGCACGCCGTCGTCCCTTGGCGCATTGCATCCTGGAGGGCGCTTTTCCCCTGCGGTGGAGGCGGCGGTGGCGAAGAGCCTGTCGCGCGCGGCCGGCGACCGCTGGGGCTCCGCACCGGAGTTCGCCGACGCGCTCGCGCAGGCGGCCGCAAGCGGGTGATGGCCGCGCGTGGGTGATGGCCGCGCGCATCGTGGCGCGCAGCCGGACACCCTGAATCCGTCGCTCGACCAGAGGTAATTGCCGCGCGCGTCGCGGCGCGCGAGATTCCCGTCATGAAGCGCTTCCCCGCTTACGACCCGCCGGAGTACGTCGCGTGGACGCCGGATCCCGCGGTGCTCAAGGAGTACCGCGCCACGCTCAGAGCGCATCGCGACCGCGCCGCACGCGTGCGTGCGCTCGGCGAGAGCGCGCTGCTCGATCTCTACGCCGGGATGGTGCGCAACCGTCTGGTGGACGTGGGGCTCAAGCGGATGGTCCGGCAGGGGGTGATCTCCAAGGCGTGGCTCGGCACCGGCGAGGAGGCGGTCACGATCGGACCGGTACACGCACTTCGCCGCGGGCCGGCGAGCGATGGGCAGTGGATGGGAGACGTGGTCGCGCCGATGATCCGGAACAGCGGCGCCTGCCACGAGATGGGGATGCCGCTGGCCGACATCTTCCGCGCGTACATGGGAACGCAGGACGGCCCCTCGCGCGGGCGCGACGGACACTACGGCGACATGGCGCATGGCGTGCTCCCGCCGATCAGCCACGTGGGGGACGTCGTCCCGGTCGTGACGGGGATCGCGCTCTCCTTCCGATTGCGCGGCGAGGATCGCGTGGCGCTCACCTGGATCGGCGACGGGAGCACCAAGGCCGGCGTCGCGCACGAAGGGCTCAACTTTGCCGCGGTGCAGCGCGCGAGCGCGATCTTCATCATCCAGAACAACCAGGTGGCGCTGGGCACACGACTGGAGCAGCACCATGCGGCGGCGGGCAATGGGACGAGCTTTGCCGACTGGCCGCGCGCGTACGGAGCGTGGGGTGGAGTGTGCGACGGCAACAACGTGCTCGACACGTACGCGCTCACCGCACTCGCGGCGGAGCGGTGTCGCGACGGAGCGGGGCCGGCGATTCTCGCGGCCGAGACGTTCCGGATGGGCGGACACGCCACGCACGACGAGGCCGAAGCGCGCCGGACTTTTCCCGCGGAGCTGTTCGAGTACTGGGGGAAGCGCGACCCGATCGCGCTGTACGAGGAGTATCTCGTGGGGGAGGGGATCGCGCGCGAGCGGCTGGAGGAGATCGAGCGCGCGGTGGAGGGTGAGGTGGAGCGCGCGGAGGCGGAAGCGCTCGCCAGTCGAGACGGTGCGATGCCCGTTGCCGAGGGCGCCGCCGTGGGCGTGTACGCGGACGTCGGGGCGGCGCGATGATCCCTCGCCTCACGCTGTGCCGCCGCGCGGCGAGGAGCTTCGCGTTCGCGGCACTCGCGGCGATCGCCGCCGCGTCGGGCGCGAGCGCCGGTGTGGCGCAGCGCGTGTCGCCGTCCGACAGTGCGCGCGCTCCCCGATTCCCCGCGGCGCAGCCGGACAGTCTGCTCGTCTACGAGCCAGGGATCGACGTGCTCGACTACGCGCTCCTGCTCGATCTCCCCGACACGGGCACGGTGATCGCGGCGCGCGCCACGCTCACCGTGCGGCGATTCGGCGGGCGCGACACGCTGCGGCTCGATCTCATCGACCCGGTGGTGGACAGCGTGCTCGTGCAGGGTCGGAGCGTGCGCTTCCGACGCGACAGCGCGGCAGTGTGGATCCCCCTTCCGTCGCCATCGCACGACGGCGCGGCGGACGGCGATACGCTCGAGGTGGTGGTGCGCTACCACGGTGCGGTGCGTGACGGGCTGGTGATTCACGACAACGGGGTCGCGGGGTGGACGGCGTTCGGCGACAACTGGCCGGATCGCGCGCGCCACTGGATTCCGAGCGTCGATCACCCGAGCGACAAGGCCACGGTGACGTGGGTGGTGATCGCCCCCGCGGACCGGCGCGTGGTGGCGAACGGTGCGCTGATGGAGCAGGTGCCGCTCGCTCCGCGCGAGCCGGGCGCCGCCCCGCGCACGCTCACGCGCTGGCGGCTGGACCGGCCCATCCCGCCGTACCTCATGGTCATCACCGCCGCGCCGCTCGCCTACATGGACATGGGGCGCACGGCGTGCGGGCTGGCCGAGCGTGCAGGGTGCGTGCCGCAATCGGTCTACGTCTTTCCCGATGCGGTGGACTCGCTCCCCGGTCCGTTCGCCAACGTGGCGGAGATCATGCGCTTCTTCGCGACGCTCGTGGCGCCATTTCCGTACGACAAGCTCGCCCACGTGCAGTCGTCCACGCGCTTCGGCGGTATGGAGAACGCGACCGCGATCTTCTACGACAGCTCGGCGGTGAAGAGCGGGCGGCTGTCGGAGGGAACGGTGGCGCACGAGATGGCGCATCAGTGGTTCGGCGATGCCGTGACGGAGCGCGCGTGGGGGCATCTCTGGTTGTCGGAGGGGTTCGCGACGTACTTCTCCGCGCTCTGGACGGAGCACCACGCGGGGGACAGCGCCTTCCGCGCCGAGATGGCGGAGATACGCCAGCGCGTGATCGCATCGCCGGTCACCGCCACGCGCCCGGTGATCGACACCGCGCAGACCGAATACCTCCAGCTCCTGAACACCAACAGCTACCAGAAGGGCGCCTGGACGCTGCACATGCTCCGCGCGCTCGTGGGGGATTCGGCGTTCTTTGCCGGCATCCGCCGCTACTACGGCGCGCATCGCCACGGCACCGCGCTCACCGATGATCTGCGCCGCGCCATGGAGGCGGCGAGCGGGGAGTCGCTCGGCTGGTTCTTCGATCAGTGGTTGCGCCGTCCGGGGTATGCGGAGGTGACGACGTCGTGGCGCTACGACGCGCGCACGCGCCGCGTCACGCTGGACGTCGAGCAGGGGACGCGCTTCCGGCCCTATCGCTTTCCGCTCACCATCGTCATGCGCGATGGTTCGGGGACGGAACAGCGTGTGACGGTCACGGTACCTGCGCAGGAGCGCACGCGGCTCGTGCTCCCTGCGGCGCTGGACAGCGCGCCGCGCGACGTGGTGGTGGATCCCGACGTGCAGTTGCTGGCCGCACTGCACACCCGGTAGCCTGCGTGCGTCGGTCGTGTTGACCATGCCGCGCTGGCGACGTGCGGCGCTCCGCTGCGGCGTCGCGCTCCTGGCCGCTCTCTGTGCGGTACCCGCTGCCGCGCAACGCTCGGCGATGGCGCGCGCCGACACGCTGCTCCGCGCGGGGCGGCTGCGCGCGGCCGATTCGCTGTACTGGTATGGCTGGCGCCGCGCGCCGCGCGATCCGGCCGTGCGCTTCGCGCTGGGGCGCTACCTGGCCGCGCGCGGCGCGCTCAAGGTGGGCGCGGTGCTCATGGAGGAGGCGCTCTTCTTTGGCGGCGACACCGCGCGCGTGGGAGCGGAGCTGGCCCCGCTGTACGAGCGGCTCGGGACCTTCGGCGCCGTGGCCGCGCTGCCGCCCACCGCCGTGGACTCCGCGCGCCGCGCGCGCGCACGGTGGCTCGAGCGGCACGCGCCCTCTACCGCCGGGGCGGATTCCGCATTCGTCCCGTACGCTCCCGCCGCGAGCGAGGACGAGCTTGGCTCGATCCTCCTCGTGCTCGGTCGCGACACCGTTCGCGCCGCCATCGTTCCCGCCGCGATCGGACTCGTGCTCGACACGACGCTCGCCGAACACGCGCGCGTTCGCGTCTTCGGGGAAGGCGATCCGTCCGGCACATGGCCGGCGGTGGCGAGCGCAGTGCGCCTGGGTGCGGTCACCTTGCGCAACGTCCCCGCGATGGTCGTGCGCGGCGCGCCGACCACGGACGGTGCGCCGTGGCATGCCGCCGTCGGACTCGACTTCCTTGCGCGACTGGCGCCGACGTTTCACGCAGAGCTGGGCGAGGTGATGCTCCGCCGGCGCGGGCACCTGCCGCGCGATCTGCCTGGGACGCGCACGCCGTACGTGCTTCTCCCCGACGCGGCGTGGATCGCGCACCGGGGCGCGCTTCTCCCGCTGGGCAGCACCGCGGCCGCGGCGGTGCTCTCCAGCACGTGGACGCTGGACGAGCGGCACGGCGTGGTCATTGTCGGCGCACCGTGACGTGCGCCGCGAGCGGTCAGTCGCCCATGCCGCGACGCTCGAGCTCGGACATCAGGCAGTGGTCCTGCACTACGTCGATCCCGGCGCGCGCGAGCGTCTCCGCCGCCTCGTCGTTGCGGATGCCCAACTGGAACCAGACGCACGCGGGGTGCGCGGCGAGCATGTCGTCCACGTGGTCCGGAATGCGATGCGGGCGGCGGAAGACGTCCACGAGGTCGATCGGCCCCGGGATCGCCGCGAGCGAGCGATAGACCGGACGTCCCATCATCTCGGTGACGTCCGGATAGTACACCGGCACCGGGATGATCTCGTATCCCGCGCTCGCGGCGTAGGCGGGAACGAAGAACGCCGGCTGCCACGGCTCCGCTTTGATCCCCAGCACCGCGATGCGCTTCGCTGCACGGAGGATGCGCGTGATCCCCTGCTCGTCGTCCACCAGGTGGCGCTGCCACCCGTCCGCGCGCGTGTCGGTATCCGCCATGCGTTCCTCCTGTGCACATGCTGCGCCCTCACGCCGGCCGCCCGCATCGGCTAACATTGTAGCACCTTCACACAACGAACGGAGAGCTCCCGGATGCGAATGCTGGTACTCGGTGCGGGGTTGCAGGGGTCGGCGGCGGCGTACGATCTACTGCAGAATCGCGACGTCACGGAAGTCCGGTTGGCCGATCTGCACGTCGGCCACCTTCCCGCGTTCCTGGCCCCCTGGTCGGGCACCAGGCTCGTCCCCACGCCGCTCGACGTGCGGGACCACGACGCCACGCTGGCGCTCATGCGCGAGAGCGACGCGGTGCTGAGCGCCATCCCGTACTACTTCAATTTCGAGATGGCCAAGCTGGCCGTCGAGGCGGGCACGCACTTCTGCGACCTGGGCGGGAATACGGAGATCGTCTTCCAGCAGAAGCGCCTGCACGACCGCGCGGTGGCCAAGGGAATTACCGTGATCCCGGACTGCGGCCTGGCGCCGGGGATGGTGAACATCCTGGCGCAGCACGGCATCCAGCAGCTCGACGAGACGACGTCGGTGCGCATCTACGTGGGCGGTCTCCCGCAACAGCCGGAACCGCCGCTCAACTACCAGATCGTGTACTCGCTGGAGGGGGTGCTCGACTACTACACCACGCGCTCCTGGGTGCTGCGCGGGAAGCAGCGCGCGCAGGTAGCGGCACTGTCGGAGCGCGAGAGCATCGAGTTCGCCAAGCCGGTCGGAACGCTCGAGGCGTTCCACACCGCGGGCGGATTGTCGACGATGGCGTTCCGCTATGAGGGACGCATCCCCACCATGGAGTACAAGACGCTCCGCTATCCCGGGCACGCGCACATCATGGAGGCGGTGCGCGAGATGGGGTTGCTCGAGCTGGCGCCGGTGGACGTGAAGGGAACGAAGGTCGTCCCGCGCGACGTGTTCGTCTCCGTCGTGGGGCCGCGCCTCACCAAGCCCGATGGGCGGGACCTCGTCGCGCTGCGCGTGATCGTGGATGGCGTGAAGGGGGGGACGCCCACGCGGCTGGAGTGGGAGCTGCTGGATTACTACGACGCCGCGCGCGGGATCAGCGCGATGATGCGGACCACGGGATACTCGCTCTCCATCACCGCGCAGATGCAGGCGCGCGGAGAGATCGGCCCTCCCGGCGTGTGGACCCCGGATGAGTGCATGCCCGCCGCGCACTACATTGCCGAGCTGGACCGGCGCGGCATCCACATCCGGGAGATCGTCGAGCACGCGGCGTGAGCGGAGGTGGGGGGCGGCGTGCACGGCACGGCGCCCGCCCGCGCACTTCCCTCGCCGTCCGGTCTACCGCGTGAGCGCAGCCAGCGTCGCGCCCATTTCGTCCATCGTGGAGCGCGCGTTCCAGCGATCGTGCCCGTTGTAGATGAACGCGAAGGCGATCAGCTCGCCATCGTGTGCCGTCACGTAGCCGGCGAGCGAGATGATGTCGTTGGTGGTGCCGGTCTTGGCGTGCAGGTTCCCCTGCGCGGGGGTGTGCCGCATGCGCGTGCGCAGCAGCTCCGATTCTCCCGCCACGGGGAGCGATGCGTGCAGCGCGTCGCCCCACGGCGCGCGGTGCGCGTAGGCGAGGAGCTGCACCAGCGCGCGCGGCGTGGTGCGGTCGAGCACCGAGAGCCCGCTGCCATCCGTGGTGTAGACGGCGTCGGGCGCCGTGCCCACGCGCTCGCGCAGGAAGCGCTGCAGGAGCGCGTTCCCTTCCTCCGCCGATCCCTGCTGCCCCGCCGCGCGCGCCGCGTCGCGGAAGAGGAGCTCGGCGTAGTGATTGATGCTCTCGCGGTTCATTGCGGCGAGCAGCCGGTCCAGCGGCGGTGAGGCGAGCGTCGTGACCGGCTCGGCGCCGACTGGTGTGCGCCCCGTGCGCGTGCGCCCCGCGATCACGATGCCGCGCTCGGCGAGCGCGCGGCGCATCGCGCCGGCGGCGAAGATCGGCGGATTCTCCACCACCACCTGATAACGGCGCTCGCGCGAACGCGAGCCGATCCACCCGCGCACCTCGACCGTTCCATCGTCGCGGCTCTGTGCATAGATCCGCGCGGACGCACTCCCCGCTACGGTCCGCACCGACGACTCGATCGGCACCTCGGTGGCCGGGTCGAGCGAGACCACCGCGCCACGCCCGTCAGGTCCCGGGTGCACGACGATCCACAGCAGATTCTCATCCAGCGAGAGCGCGGAGACGCGCGCGGCGTAACTCGACTGCAGATAGCGATCGAGCCATCCCTCCGGCACCTGGGCGTCATCGAACGCCGATGCGTCGGCAATGAGCGCACCCGTCACGCGCCGCACACCCGCTCCCTCCACCAGTTGCGCCAGGAAATCCATGGGCGCGTCCGGCCCACCGCCCATGAAGCGGCTGGAGAGCGACGGGTCGCCGTCGCCGCGCAGGATGAGATTCCCGTGCACCACGCCCTGCGCATCCATTGGCCCGTCGCGCAGCACCTGCGTGTGAAAGCGGTGCAGTGGTCCCAGCGTCTCGAGCGCGAGCGCGCTGGTGAAGAGCTTCATGTTCGACGCCGGCTGCAGCGCCGCATCGGCGTTCACCGAGAAGAGCGTATCGCCTCGCGAGAGCGATACGACGATGGCGCCCCACGTTCCGCTGCGCACCCGCTCGTCCAGCATGGAGCCCAGCGCGCTGGTGAGCGCCGCGCTGCTGGCCGGCGTCACGAACGCCCGCCGCCGCCGCGCGCTGCGAGCCGGTGTCACACGCGTGGCACGTGCACCGCGAGGCGAGGGCGTCGTCACGATCACCGGTGTCGTCACGATCACCGGCGTCGAGCGCTCCGCGCTCCAGGGGCCGGCGGCCGCTGCCACAGTGAGCGTTGTGCTCCGCGCGGAGGGAGCCAGTGCCGTAGCGGGGACACCCCAGCCGGCGGCGATGACCGTGGCGCTCAGGGCGAGCGTGCGAAGAGGGGAGAGAGGTGAAGGCATGACGACAGTCGAAAGGGCAACTCGTGTTCCAGTACTACGAACGAAAGGCGCGGGACGATGAACGCCCGCCGGGGCGCTGGCGACGGCAACGGCTGGCGTGCCTCGTTGCCGCTCGCGCGCGCCGCCTCAGGACGGACGCGACAGTGCCGGTGGTTGTGCGTGGTGGCGCCGCAACAGGACCTGCGCGCGCTCCTCACATCGAGGACGGCGGGCGCGCGATGTGGTCACAAGAACGATGGCGGCGGCTTGCCCCGGTGTGCGCGCGCATCGCGAGCGCATGCGGAGCGCAGTGCCGCGCGGTTCTCGCCATGGGTCCCGCATTGCGAGCGCGTCATACCTTGAGGAAGATCCGGCGGCGGTAGAGCACCCACATGATCCCGAACCAGAGGAACACGAAGGCGACGGCAAAGAGCAGCGAGGCCATGCGCAGGGGGAGCCAGGATGCGAACGCTCGCTCGAAGATGACCGTCTGCAGCGGGACGGCGTGCCCGTCCACGTTCACGCGCGTGGTCGTGTAGATGAGGCGGGCCATTGCCTCGGACCCGACATACGCGGCGATCGGATTGACGCCGAACACCACGAACGGCGTGGTCCATCGGCGCCACCCGCGTGCGTCCACCAGCCAGAGGCACGTGGCCACCGTAGCGGCAGCGGCGCCTGCCGTGAAGAGCACGTACGAGCTGGTCCAGAGATTCTTGTTGATCGGGAAGACCCAGTTCCACACGAGCCCGGCCACCATCGCCATGCACCCGACCGCGAAGATCCCTGCGATGCGCTCGGCCAGCGCCGCGCGCGAGGCGATCGCCCGCCCGGCGAGGACGCCGAGCATGGTGGTCGCGACCGCGGGCACGGTGGTGAGAATCCCCTCAGGATCCCACGTGCGCGAGTCGCGCCAGAGATGGCCGCCGAGCAGAGTGCGATCGAGCCACGCGGACAGCGTCGCGCTCGGCGTGCCCAGCGTCTGCCATCCCAGAAGACCGCTTCCCGGAACCGGCACGAGCGTCATCACCGCCCAGTAGCCGAGCAGGATGGCGGCGATGATCGCGATCTGTGTGCGAAGCGACGTGCGCCGGGTGAGCAGCGCGGCGGCAATGTACGCGACGCCGATCCGCTGCAGGACGCCGGGGATGCGCAGTGCGTGGAGCTGGTCCGGGTAGCGGGCCAGGTCGTACGACATCGGAACGGCGGCAAGCGCGAGCCCGAGCAGGACGATCACCGCACCGCGCCGGAGCGTCTGCACCACGATCGCGCGTTCGTCGTCTCCCCGCGCGCGGCGCGACTCGCGCGACAGGTGCGTCGTGATGCCGACGATGAAGAGGAAGAACGGGAAGATGAGATCGGTGGGCGTCCACCCGTTCCACGTGGCGTGCTCGAGGGGCGGATAGATGGCGCTCCACGTCCCCGGCGTGTTGACCAGGAGCATCCCCGCGATGGTGGCGCCGCGGAAGACGTCGAGCGAGAGGAGTCGTTCGCGCGGCGGGTGTCCCGAGAGGGGCGGTGCGGCCAGTGCAGGGGTGGAGGCGAGCTGCGCCGTCCCCTGCACCGATGTGCTCACGTCCCCGCGGGCGCGGCCGCTGCGTCCCTCTCCCAGACGCCGTCGTTGCAGTGGAAGCGAGCGGTGGAGGGGGGCACTTTCTTGCCGTCATCCGCGCCACCCACCCACATCCCCTCGAAGCTCACCACCAGGCTGTCGCGCGCCGGGCGTTGGGAGCCGCGGTAGCTGAGCAGGAGCGTGGGGACGCTGCCGTACGACTTGAGCCGCGTCAGCACGAGCGCACGCTGTGCCGAATCCGGCGGGTAGAGGTACGTGGGCCCGATGTCCTGCATGGCCTGCCGCGCGCCGGCCGGAAGGGTCGAGTCCGCGTTGGTGGCCTCGAGGAACCGCCTGGGTTTCGGGTTCACCGAGTCGAGGTAGTCCGAAGCGGCAAGGTGGAATACCGAGTCTCGGGGGTCGTTGCACGCGACGAGCGAACGTTGGCGTCCGCCTTCGGCGCACGCCGCCGCTGCAAGCCACGCCGCGCAGAGGAGAAGCCACGAGTGTCGGCGCATGGCAGCCAAGGTGTCACCCTCCGGCCGCTTTGTCAAAGCCCCGCTGGCGCCGTCACCGATTGCCGCTCGCCGTGGCACCGTGGGCGGCAGCCTGCTCGGTGGCATCGCGCTCCGCCGCGTCGCGCCGCTCCTCGGCGCCGGCCCAGTGGAAGAAGATCACCGTCACGACGCCCACGACGATGAAGCTTCCGGGGATCCACATGATGAGTCCACCCAGCCGCTGGTCCTGGAGCGGTGAGAGTCCGGTCACGCGCGGCGCGGCCGCGTAGGCGGTATAGAGCACCGTGTCGGCGTAGGTGACGAAGATGCTCACCGCCGTCATCGGGACCATCATCAGCAGTGCATAGAGCATCTGCTTGGGGTGGCTCAACCGTGGCAGCTCGGGCATGGAGCTCATGAGCGGCCACCAGAGCAGCGTGGAGGCGACCAGGAAGCAGAGATGCTGTACGATGTGCACGCCGTGATGCGCCATGGCCGTGTTGTAGAGCACCGGCAGGTGCCAGGCGATGAGCGTGACGCTGAAGATCGCGAACGCGTGCGGCGGATGCGTGACCCATCGTGCCGCGGCGGCCACGGCGCGGATGCGGAGGGCGGGGCGCAGCATCCAGCCCGGCGTGCCGGCAATGAGGAGCGGGGTGACGGCCATGGCCAGCAGCATGTGCTGCGTCATGTGCGCGCTGAACAGGTAGCCGTCGCTCAGGTCGTGCAGGGGACCGTTGAGCGAGAGGAAGAGCACGGCGAGCCCTGCGGCGAAGGCGAGCCGTTGTGCCGCGGAGGGCGCGTGCGCGGTCGGCGTGTCGGTGGCGGCGGGCGTGGCGCCCGGAGCATCCGAGGATGGCGGGGGCGCGGTGGGTCCGACGCGCGCGCGCCAGTGGTAGAGTCCCGCGAGCGCGGCGATCCCGATCACCGTGCTCCAGTGGATGCTGAAGTGCGTCAGCGAGAACGCGGCATCATCGTGCAGGAGCGCGGCCATCACACCCAGGATGTCACCCTGCACCATCATGCCCTGCCTGCAGCATCACGATCCGTGCAAGCGGATCGCCAGTTGGCCGAAGAGGAAGAGGAGAGAGATCACGACGGTGATCGCGACCACGAGCGGCCCGGTGAAGAGGGCGCGGAACACCTTGCTGTCGTACTTGAGGTGCATGTAGAAGAGCACGACGATCGCGAACTTCGCCGCGGACAGCACGAGCAGCAGCGGGACGAAGTACGGGGAGTTGGTGATCGCCGGCACGTAGTACACCCACACCTCGCCCACCGTGATGAGGGTGAGGATGAGCGCCACCCACCGGTACGTCTTCCAGGTGGGGTGCGTGTGCGCGTACTCGTGCGCCTTGATTTCTGCGGCGGCGTCGTCCGCCGTCGCCGCGTGCGTGTGATCCGCCGTCATGCCATGCCTCGCATCGAACGCCGGAGCGTGCTCCGGCGGGTACGGGGCCACCCTGCGCGGCGCATGGAGCGCCGCACGCTCTCCTGCGCGGCCGGCCGCTCTCTGCCGAATGCCGCGGAGCGACGCGCGCGCGTGAGCTGGGTGGCGGTGGGAGTCACTTGATGAGATAGACCAGCGTGAAGATCGCGATCCAGACCACGTCCACGAAGTGCCAGTACAGTGCGCAGATGTCCACGTTCACCGCGTCGCGCGGCTGGAGGCCGCGCTTCATGTCCACGAAGAAGAGCGTGAGCAGCCAGATGACGCCAGCCGTGACGTGCGCGCCATGGAAGCCGGTGAGAATGAAGAAGGACGAGCCGAACAGGTTCGTCTTGATGGTCAGCCCCTCGTGCACGAACGAGGTGAACTCGTAGCACTGGAAGCCCAGGAACGTGGCGCCCAGGAGCGCGGTGGCGAGGAGCCAGATCCTGGAGTACTTGCGGTCGCCACGCACCACGGCGCCATGGGCGAGCACCATGGCGAGCGACGACATGAGGAGCACGAAGGTCGAGACCGACGTGACCGGGATGTTGAGGATCGCGTGCAGCGTCTGTCCGGTGGCCGGATTCGTCCACGCCGTGTGCGGGAAGGGGCCGACCACGCTGCGCCCCTTGTAGACCAGGTACGTGGAGATCAGCGATCCGAAGAAGAAGCACTCCGAGCCGATGAAGGCCCAGATGGCGATCTTGATGTTGTCGAGTCCGGTACTCGAGTAGTGGTGCTGGGCTGCCGGATGCGAACCGGCAGGAATCGCGGTTGCCACGAGAGAGCTCTCCTGGTCGGATCTAGTGTTCGGGCTCCACCGGGCTCAGCACCCAGCTGTAGAGCGACACGAGGAAGATCGCCACGCCCAGGAACATGATGGGGAGCGATTTGTGGTGGATGAGTCCGATGAACATGACCGTGAGCCCCAGCGCCGTGGTGAACGGCTTGATCGTGGGGGACGGCATGTGGATGCCGAGTTGCGCCGCGGTGAGTGGCACCGACGGCGCGTTGCGCTCGGTGTCGGCGGGGAACCTGGTGTCGCCCACGTGCTTGCCGGCCACGTCGACCTCCACCGCCTGCTCTCCGGCTGCCGTGTGCGGCACATCGCTGGTGAGCCGCGGAGACCGCGCGTCCCACAGCGGATAGCGCGACGTCACCGTCGGAATGGTGGCGAAGTTGTAGTCCGGCGGCGGAGACGGAATCGTCCACTCGAGCGTCGCCCCTCCCCACGGATCGTTCCCGGCAATCGCACCGCGCCGACGGCTCCAGAGGAAGTTCACCACGAAGATGATCACCGACACCGCCAGGATGAACGCGCCCCAGGTGGAGAGATTGTTCCAGATGTCCCACCCCTGGTTCGCATCGTAGCGATAGATGCGGCGCGGCATTCCTTCCAGTCCGGCGAAGTGCATGGGGAAGAACGTCAGGTTCATCCCGATGAACGTCAGCCAGAAGTGCCACTTGCCCAGTGTCTCGCTCATCAGCCGGCCGGTGATCTTCGGGTAGAAGAAGTACAGCCCGGCGAACAGCCCCATCATCGAGCCGCCGAAGAGCACGTAGTGGAAGTGCGCGACGATGAAGTACGAGTCCGTCTGCGCCAGGTCCGACGGCGGCGAGGAGTGCATCACGCCGGACAGTCCGCCGATGGTGAACAGTGCCACCAGGCCGATGGCGAAGAGACACGCCGTGGAGAAGCGCAACGTCCCGCCCCACATGGTGCCGAGCCAGTTGAAGATCTTCACCCCGGTGGGAATCGCGATCAGCATGGTCGTGATCCCGAAGATCGAGTCGGCGATCGGCCCCATCCCCACCGCGAACATGTGGTGCGCCCACACGCCGTAGCCCAGGAAGGCGATGAGAATTCCCGAGTACACCATTACCGGATACCCGAACAGCGGTTTCCGGGAGAAGATGGGGAGCACCTCGGACACGAGCCCGAAGGCCGGGAGAATCAGGATGTAGACCTCGGGGTGCCCGAACAGCCAGAAGAGGTGCTGCCAGAGCAGCGGATCGGCACCGGCGGCGATCTCGTAGAACTGCGTTCCGAAGAAGCGGTCGAGCATGAGGAACGTGACCGCCACGGTGATGATCGGGAAGGCGAGCGCGAGCAGGAACTGCGTGATGAACGCCATCCACGTGAAGATCGGCATGCGCATGAAGTGCATGCCGGGCGCCCGCATGTTGATGATCGTCGTCAGGAAGTTGAACGCCGCAGCCAGCGACGACACGCCGAGGATCTGCAGCCCGATCACCCAGAAATCGATGTGCAGCGTGGGGGAGAAGGGACGCGTGGTGAGCGGCGCGTAGCCGAACCATCCGCCATCGGGCGCGGCGTGGATGAACCACCCCGCGTTCATGAACAGCGCGCCCATGATGAACACCCAGTAGCTGAACGCGTTCAGCCGGGGGAACGCCACGTCGCGCGCACCGATCTGCAGCGGGATGAGATAGTTGAAGAACGCCGCCGACAACGGCATGATGACCATGAAGATCATCGTCGTGCCGTGCATCGTGAACAGCTCGTTGTACGTCTGCGCGGTGACGAACGTGCCGTTCGGATGCCAGAGCTGGATCCGGATGAGCAGCGCCTCGACGCCGCCCACGAGGAACAGGAAGAGTGCGCTATAGAGGTAGAGCTGGCCGATCCGCTTGTGGTCGACGGTGGTCAGCCATCCCCAAATCCCACCCGGCGCCGCTTCGTGCGCCTCGGCGTGGGAGGGAACCGCAACGGTGGTAGCCATCGTGCGCTCCGGTTACTTCAAGGACGAGAGATAGGCGGCAATGTCGGCGATCTGTTGATCGTCGAGCTGCCCCATGGCGCCGGGGAGCCCCTTTCCCATGGGGGGCATCTTGCTTCCTGGCTTGAGTGCCTCGGAGTGCTTGATCCAGGCTTCCAGGTGCCGCATGTCGTTCGGGTAGAGTCCGGCGCCGATCGTGGTGCGCGAGCCCACGTGCGTGAGATTGGGCCCGACCACTCCAGGAGACACGCCCTGGATGGTGTGGCAGGCAATGCAGGCGTTGGTGCGGAAGAGCTGCGCTCCACGCTGCGCGTCTCCCTGCGTGACCGGCACCTCCGCGCCCGGCGGGAGCGGCGTGTTGGGGACGATGTACCCGGGCAGATCGGCCACGGGGAAGGTCCCCGTTGCCGTGTCGGGCGCCGGCTGCGCTGCCGGCGCTGGCGCGGAGGCGCCGCCCGCCGGAGGAGTTGCAGCGGCCACGGTCACGGGCCCGCTCTTCTGGTGTGCCACCCACTGGTCGAACTGCGCCGGCGAGACGGTGAAGACGCGGAAGCGCATGTTGGCATGCGACGCGCCGCAGTACTCCGCGCAGAACCCGTTCCACACGAATGTCGATTCCGGGGTGAACCAGAGGTGGTTCGTGTGGTTGGTGATCAGGTCGCGCTTCCCACCGGCCAGCTGCGGGATCCAGAAGGAGTGCAGCACGTCCTGCGTCTTGAGGTCGAAGGCCGCCGTCCGCCCCACCGGCAGGTAGAGCTCGTTGGCCGTCACGACGCCCAGGTCAGGATAGCGGAACTCCCACCACCACTGGTGACCGATCACCTCCACCCGGAGCGAGTTGGCCGGTGCGGGCGCCTCCGTGCGGAAGATCGTGCGCACCGTCGGCACGGCGATCAGCGCCAGGAGGATCGCCGGCACCAGCGTCCAGGCGATCTCCAGCCGCGTATTGCCGTGCAACTGCTTCGCTTCGGTGTTTCCCGGCCGTGCCCGGTAGCGCCAGATGACGAAGAGCAGGAGCCCTTCGACGAGCACGAAGACGATCGCGGCGAGGAAGAGGAGCCGGTTCGTGAGCCCATCCAGGACCTGACCGAAATCGGAATGGGCGTTGAAGATGCTGTTCGGGGCCTGATGAGAGCAGGCGGCGGCTGCCAGCGAGACCACGGCCGTCAGTACGGCAGCGCGGCGCCGTCGCGAGCGGTGAGCTGTCATCCCGAGTCCTGAGATACGTTCGTAGGCGAAGCGCTCCAATGGTGGGCGGACGGGCGCTCCCGGAACACGTTTTCGCGGCGGAAGCTATGGCGCCCGGCGAGCTAAATCAAGCGCGCAGCACGACGTGCGCACTGCGCCGAGCCCCCGCGCGCGGCCGGACCACCGACACGCGCGACGTCGCAGCACGCGTGCCTAGTCGACGCGCTCCAGCCGAGGGTTGGGACGGTAGACGCGCCCCACCTTCGCCTCCGGAGAGCCGTTCACCATCACGACGTCCGCCGTGAAGTCGAAGCTCCCCGCGAAGAGCGACGAGCCCACACCGTACGAGTCGACGGGAACGCCGGCCGCCTCGAACATGCGGATCTTCTCCACGGTGAAGCCGCCGGAGACGACGATCCGCACGTGCCGGTACCCGGCCGCGTCCAGCGCGCGGCGCACGTTCCAGACGAGCTGCGGATTCACCCCCGTCGGCCGGAACGCGCCCATCTGGGGGACGATCGAGCGGTCCACGAGGTTTTCCGACGTGTCCAGCCGCACTCCCCACAGCCGATCGCCCAGCGCGGCCGCCACCGCCAGGCTGGTCCCGACACAATCGTTGTCGTAGTCCACCAGCGTGATGATCTGCACCGACGGGTCCACGTATCGGGCGAAGCGCTCCGTGGCGAGCACGGTGTCGCCGCCGTAGGCGGCAATGAGTGCGTGCGGCACCGTGCCGATGCCGCTCGAGCCCCACCAACTGGCCTGTGCATCGGTGGACACGCCGATCGCGCCGGCGATGTGGGCCGCGTAGCCATCGCCCGTCTGCACGAGCCAGTGGTCGTGGCGCGCCGGGAAGAACATCACCGGCTTGGGACGCGCGGCGTCCACCACGAGCCGCGTGTTCGTTCCCACGCGCGTGCGCCGCGCCAGCACGCCGAGATACAACGTCTCCAGATGCGCGAACGTGTGGTACGGTCCCTCGATGGTGAGCACCGTCTCCCAGGGGGCGATCTCGTCGCCATCGTACAGCGCGTGTACGGTGAGCGCCTGCCAGTCGTCGGCGCACAGCGTGAGGATGGCGATCGCCTCGTCCATCCCTCCGAGATACGCCTGCGCCTTGCCGAACACCTGCATGAGGACGGGGGCGTCGTGCTGGTCGCGCTTGAGGATCTCCCGCGCGCGCACGAAGTACTTGTCGGAGTAGTATCCCTCGCGCATCCGCTGCACGGGGAGGTTGAAGACGGCGGGGTCCAGCCGCTCGCGGCGAGCGCCGGTCATCGCACGCCGGTCAGACCATGCGCGCCGGATTGAGCAGCTCGTCGAGCGCCGAACGCGTCATGAGCCCGCGCTCGCTCACCACGTCGTACACGCTCCGGCCGCTCTCCAGCGCCGCCTTCGCCACCGACGTCGCCACCTCGTAGCCCAACGCGGGGACGAGCGCGGTCACGATCCCGATCGAATGCTCCACGTACCACCGCAGCCGGTCGGCGTTGGCGGTGATCCCATCCACGCACCGCTCGCGCAGCACCGCGCACGCGTTGCGCAGCGACTCCATGCCGCGCAGCAGCCGGAACGCGATCACCGGCTCGAACACGTTGAGCTGCAGCTGCCCCGCCTCGGCGGCCATCGTGACCGTGACGTCGCCGCCGATCACGTCGAAGCACACCTGGTTCACCACCTCGGGGATCACCGGGTTCACCTTGCCGGGCATGATCGAGCTCCCCGGCTGCATGGGGGGGAGGTTGATCTCGTTCAATCCCGCGCGCGGGCCGGAGCTCAGAAGGCGAAGATCGTTGCAGATCTTGGAGAGCTTCACGGCGCACCGCTTGAGCACGCCGGAGAGCTGCACGAATACCCCGGTGTCGGAGGTGGCCTCCACCAGGTCCGGCGCCGTGATGAGCGCGAGCCCGGTGAGCTCGGCCAAGTGCGCACGGACGCGCTCCGTGTAGCCGGGGGGCGCGGTGATGCCGGTGCCGATCGCCGTCGCGCCCATGTTCGTCTCGCGCAGCAGCGCCTGCGCCTCGCGCAGCCGCTCCACGTCCTCGAGCATGGTGTGCCCGAACGCGGCCATCTCCTGCCCGAGCGTCATGGGCACGGCGTCCTGCAACTGCGTGCGCCCCATCTTGAGGAGGGATGCGAACTCGTCTCCCTTCCGCACGAAGCTCGCGGCCAGCGCCTGCATCTCCTGCATGAGACCGTCGATGGACGCGTGCAGCGAGAGCTTTACCGCGGTGGGATACACGTCGTTCGTGGACTGCGAGAGGTTGACGTGACTGTTGGGGTGGACGACCTCGTATCGCCCGCGCGGCTCTCCCAGCAGCTCCAGGGCGCGGTTGGCGATCACCTCGTTGGCGTTCATGTTGGTCGAGGTCCCGGCGCCCCCCTGGATCATGTCCACGATGAAGTGCTCGTGGTGCCGCCCATTCCGGATCTCGCGCGCGGCGGCCACGATCGCCTCCGCCACGCGCGGCTCCAGCAGCCCCAGGTCGGCGTTGGCGCGCGCGGCGGCCTCCTTCACCACCGCCAGCGCGCTCACGAGCTGCGGGAACTCGCGCAACGGCACGCCGGTGATGGGGAAGTTCTCCAGCGCGCGCAGCGTCTGCACGCCGTAGAGAGCTTCCTCCGGCACCTCGCGCGTGCCGAGCAGATCGTGCTCCTCGCGGCGGCGCCCTTCGCTGAAGCCGAGCGTGCGCCCGCGTCCCACCAGCGTGGCGTCCGCGGCGCGCAGGCGGCGCGAGATCGCTTGCGCGGCGCGCGAGACGAGCTGCGCGTAGAGCGCCGGCCGCTCGGCGAGCAGCGCGCGCACCACGTCCGCGCTCATCACGAGCAGCTCGCACCGCTCCATCGCGCGCGCCGCGGTGCCGTGGACCGACGAGCCCTCGAGCAGGATCCCCTCGCCGAGCACGTCCCCCGCGCCGAGCGTGGCGAGGCGTACGGTGCGCGGCGCATCGCCCTTCTCGATGGCCATGCTCCCGCGCGCGAGCACGGCCAGGACGCGGCGCGCCTCGCCTTCGTGAAAGAGATACGCGTCCGCGTCCAGCGCTCGCGTCTCCATGAGCGACGCGAGATGCGCGAGATCCGCCGCCGCGAGGCCGGCCAGGAAGAGGGAATGCTGCGCGGTGCGCAGCACGTCGTCGGTGCGCATGGGGCGAGGGGAAACTACGCCCCCGCCGCGCGGGGCGCGAGGCATCGTGCGGACATTCACCGTGGCGCGGCTGCGCTCTGCGACACCCGCCGCGCTACAGCGCGCTCCGCAGCGACGCCCCACCAGACCGCGGCGCCCCGCGTCGGAGCGCTCCGTACCACGCCAGACCCCTGGTCCGCGCCGGGGGAGATCGTGTATGGTCCAGCATGGCGCACCTGACGATCTTCTGGGATGTCGACACGCAGCACGACTTCATGGACGCCGACGGTCGCCTCTACGTGCCGGACGCCGAATCCATCAAGCCCAACCTGCGCCGTCTCACCGATCACGCGCACGCGCACGGGATCCGCATCGTGGCCTCGGCGGACGATCACGTCCCCGGACATCGCGAGCTGTCGGACACCCCCGACTGGCGCGAGACCTTTCCCGAGCACTGCATGCGCGGCACGCGGGGCGCGGAAAAGATCCCGGAGACGGCGCTCGCGCATCCGATCGTGATCGAGCCGGACCCCACTCCCGCTCCGGAGCTCATCCGCCTGCTGCGCACGCGCGACGACGACGTGCTCATCCGCAAGCACTGGTTCGACGTCTTCAGCAATCCCAACACGGAGGTCGTGCTCCAGGCACTCGCGCCGGAGCACATCGTGGTCTACGGTGTGGCGCTGGACGTGTGTAACCGCTACGCGATCGAGGGCTTTCTCGCGCGGGGAATCCCGCGCATCACGGCGGTGGTGGACGCCACGCGCGCCATCCACGCGGAGGAAGTGGACGCGCTGCTGGAGCAGTGGCGGTCGCGCGGGGTGCGGCTGGCGACCACGGAGCAGGTGACGACGACGCGCGCGGGGTAGCGCAGCGCGCGCTACACGCCTGACCTGGAGAGCGCTACACCCCCACCAGCTCGCGCCGCTCGGACGCGCCGCCGCTCTGGGCGTTCGCGTCCGCGTGCTCCGCACCGTCCTCAGGCTCGTCCGACTTGGCGCTCTCGCCCACGTTGAACGTGGCGACGATGGTCGTGAGGCGCTCCGCGGCGTCGGCGAGCTGCGCCGCCGTGGCCGCGATCTGCTGCGTGCTCGCGCTCTGCTCCTCGGCGGAGGCGGCCACCTGCTCCATGGCCGCGGCGAACGACTCGGTGCCGCGCGCCAGCGTCTCCAACCGCTCCGACGTGGAGGCGATGAGCGAGCGCGAATCGCGCGCGGACTCGTCGATCGATGTCGTCCACCGTTCCAGCTCCACCACCGCCTGTTCCACCTGCGTGAACGATTCGAGCGCGAGCTGCGTTGCCCGCTGCACCGAGCCCACCGTCTGCGCGGTGCGCTGGCTCGAGGCACGCGCGGCGTCCACGCGCGAGAGCACCTCCTGCACCGTCTTCTCCGTGCGGTCCGCTGCATCGGATGCGCCCGCGGCGAGCTTCCGAATCTCGCTCGCCACCACGGCGAACCCTTCGCCGCGCTCCCCCGCGCGTGCCGCTTCCATGGACGCGTTGAGCGAGAGCAGCTTGGACTGACGCGCCATCTTGCGGACCAGCGTCACGAAGGCGCGGATCTCCTCGGACGCCACGACCAGTGCCTCGGCCGACTCCGTGCCCAGCTTCGCGTCCTCGGCGAGCACCGCCAGCCCGTGCGCGCTCTCATCCAGCCGCTGCCGGTTCTCCTGCGCCACGACGCGAAGTTGCGCGTTGCGCTCCACACCCTCGCGCGACCCGTCCGCCAGGCGGCCCGCGATCTCCATCAGCCGCGAAGCGTCCGCCGCGGTGTGCTGGATCGTCTCCGCCATCCCGCTCGACTGATGACTCAGCTCGTTCGAGGTGGACGCCATCTCCGATGCCGCGGCGGACATCTCTTCCGTGGCCGCCGTGATCTCCGCCGCCATGGCCGAGGTTTCCGTGGACGCATCGTTGATGGCCGACACCAGCCGCCGCAGCTCGTGCACCATGGCGCGCGTCGCGCGGCTCAGTCGTCCGAGCTCGTCGTTCGACTCGCTCCCCACCACCTCGACGGTGAGATCGCCGCCGCTCACGCGCTCGGCCAGCACCGCGAGGCGCTCCGCCGGCTGACTCACGCGCCGGGCGACGAACCGCGCGATGAGCATGAGCAGCACGCCCAGCACGATCAGCGCGAACAGGGTGACGCCGAGGATCATGTAGCGCGCCGCCCGCAGCGGAGCGAGCGCGGTCTGCTCCGGCATGTGCGCCACCAGGTGCCACTTTCCGCCGTAGGCGCTGGCCAGGGCGGCGAGCTGCATGCCGTCCGCGGGACCGAAGCGCACGACGCTGTCGCCGCCGGCGAGATACGAGAGCGGGAAATCCGGAATGGGACGGAGGCGGGGCAACGTGCCCGACCCGGCGATGATGGCGCCCGACTGATCCACGAGCTGTACCGCCACGCCGGATGTGGACGCCGCGCGCTGGAGCTGGCCATCCAGGTCATCCACGTCAAACACCACCTTGATGACCCCTTGCGGCGTTCCCAGCGTGTCCTCCCGCACGGTCGCCGCCATGGCCACCGACACCACACCCGCCGACTCGTCGTAGGCGGGCGTCACCGCGCCAAATCCGTTGCGCGCCGCGTCCGTCCACCAGTCTTCATCGCTCTGCACGAAGTCGGAGGACAGCTCGGTGGTCACCGCGTTGCGTCCGGCCGCGTCGGTGAGGAGGACTTCCACCATGTCCCCATCGCTGAGCAGCCGCCGCAGGTACGACTTGGCGCGCGGATCCACGTCCAGCGACCGCGTGACGCGGAACTGCTGTTCCAGCTCGGCCATCGACTTGCCGGGAAGCCCCAGCGTGCGGGCCCGCGCATCGCCGGCCAGGCTCGCATCCACCACGGTCGGGTCCATCGCGAGCGCGCGCACGAGGTGCTCGCGATAGTGCACGTACGCGTCCACCAGCGCCGCCGAGCGATTCGCCGCGTCGAGCAACTGGGAGTTGACCTGGTTCTCCACCGAGCCCGAGATCCAGCGCAGACTGACGTAGGCCGCGATGGCCACGATGACCAGCGCGATGCCGCCGGTGTAGAGGACCAGGCGCTCCTGGATGCGCTTCTGTTTCTGACCGTCGGAGGACGAGCGTTCGGTGGAGCGGGCGGAGTATGTCACGGCGGGCGTGTTGAGACGATCGAAGAGCGATCGGTGAGGAAGAGTGAATGGCGGTCGCGGCGCTCTCGCGCGCGGTTGTGTGCCCTGGTGTGACTGCTACATTTACGAGACAGGGGCCAGTGTGAGCTCCGCCGGGCGCGACGGGCGCGCCGATCAGGCCACCGGACGCTCAGCCCCTCCTCTTCTCCTCGGCATGACAGTGTCGACAGCACACCACCCCGCCGGCGGCACGGCGGCGTACGATCCGCAGGCCATCGAGCGGAAGTGGCAGGCGCGCTGGGAGGAGGCGGGGACCAACTCCCCGGACCTCGACCACCCCACGCGTCCTTTCTACCAGCTCATGATGTTCCCCTACCCATCGGCGGAGGGGCTGCACATCGGCAACCTCTACGCGTTCACGGGGAACGACATCCAAGGACGATTCCACCGGCTCCAAGGGCACACCGTCTTCGAGCCCATCGGCTTCGACGCCTTCGGCATCCACTCCGAGAACTACGCGCTGAAGGTAGGGGTCCACCCCATGGAGCTGATCCCGCGGAACATCGAGAATTTCCGGCGACAGCTCCGGCGCGCGGGGCTCATGGTGGACTGGACGCACCAGCTCGCCACCACCGATCCGGCGTACTACCGGTGGACGCAGTGGATCTTCCTCAAGCTGCTCGACCGGGGGCTCGCCTACCGGAAGCGGGGCGCGGTGAACTGGTGTCCGGAGTGCAAGACCGTCCTCGCCAACGAACAGGTGATCAACGGCGAGTGCGAGCGCCACCGCGGGGTGCGCGTCGAGCAGCGCTTCCTGGAGCAGTGGTTCTTCCGGATCACCGACTACGCCGAGCGGCTGCTGGACGAGCTGGACACGATGGACTGGTCGGAGTCCACCAAGGCGCTGCAGCGCAACTGGATCGGGCGCTCCGAGGGGGCGGAGATCGAGTTCATGGCGGCGCCGGGGGACGTGCGCGCGCTCGCGGAGCTGGTGCGCCAGCCGGACCGCTCGCGCCGGGTGGATGCGCAGTGCATCCCTGTCTTCACCACGCGCCCGGACACGATCTTCGGGGCCACGTATCTGGTGCTCGCCCCCGAGCACCCTCTGGTGGATGCGCTCACCGCACCCGAGCAGCGCGCCGCGGTGAACGCGTATCGGGAACGCACGGCCAAACGCGATCTCGTCACGCGCAAGGTCGGTGAAAAAGAGAGGACCGGGGTCGCCACCGGCGCGTACGCCATCAACCCGGCCACGCTCCAGCCCATTCCGGTCTGGATCGCCGACTACGTGCTCATGGACTACGGCACGGGCGCGATCATGGCCGTCCCCGGGCACGATGAGCGGGACTTCGCCTTCGCACGCGCGTTCGGCCTGCCGGTGGTGCGCGTGGTGGCGGGACAGGGAGACGACGCCTCCACTCCGCTCGATGCGGCGTTCACCGCCACCGACCAAGTTCGGCTCGTGAACTCCGCGGAATTCGACGGGCTCACGGTGCCGGAGGGTGCGAAGCGGATCACCACCTGGCTCGAGGCGCGCGGGGCAGGGAAGCCGGTGGTGAACTACCGCCTCCACGACTGGTGCATCTCGCGCCAGCGCTACTGGGGTCCGCCGATCCCGATCATCTACTGCGACGCGTGCGGCGTGCAGCAGGTGCCGGACGATCAGCTCCCGGTGGTGCTCCCGTACATCGAGGATTTCCGCCCCGACGACACCGGTGTGTCACCGCTCGCGCGGCACGAGGAGTGGTATCGCGTCCCCTGCCCGGAATGTGGCGCGCTGGCCCGGCGTGAAACGGACGTGTCGGACACCTTCCTCGACAGCGCATGGTACTTCCTGCGCTATCCGAGTGCGGACGTGGACGACCGCCCCTTCGATCCGGCGCGCACGGCCACCTGGCTCCCGGTGGATTCGTACATCGGCGGGAACGAGCACGCGGTGCTGCACCTGCTCTACTGCCGGTTCATCACGATGGTGCTGCACGACATGGGCTTCATCACGTTCGAGAGCCCGTTCAGGAAGTTCCGCGCGCACGGGATGATCATCCGCGATGGCGCGAAGATGTCCAAGAGCCGCGGCAACGTGGTGAACCCGGACGAGTACATCGAGCGGTGGGGCGCCGACGCGTTCCGCATGTATCTCATGTACCTCGGGCCGTACGAGGAAGGCGGAGACTTCCGCGATCAGGCGATCTCCGGCACGCGCCGCTTTCTCGACCGGCTGTGGACGACGGTGCAGGAGATGACGGACGCGGGAGCGCCCGATCCGCAGATCATGCGCCGTCTGCACCAGACGATTCGCAAGGTGGGGGAGGACACGCTCCGCCTGAGCTACAACACGGCCATCGCCGCGATGATGGAGTACATGAACGCGCTCCGGGCCGGCGAGCGGACGCCGCACCGGCTGGAGACGGAGCCGCTCATCCGCCTCGTGGCGCCGTACGCGCCGCACGTTGGCGAGGAGCTGTGGGAGTCGCTCGGCAACGCGAGCACCGTGTTCGATGCCGCGTGGCCGAGTTTCGATCCGGAGCTCGCGCGCGAGGAGGAGATCGACCTGGTTGTGCAGGTGAACGGCAAGACACGCGGCACGGTGCGCGTCGCGCGCGACGTGACGCAGGAGGGAGCGCTCGCGGCCGCGTACGCCGCGCCCGGCATTGCGCGATTCCTGGACGGCGAGCCCAAGCGCGTGGTGTTCGTGCCGGGGCGGCTGCTGAACATCGTGCACTGACGCGGCGCGCGTCCGCGCAGGGCTTCGTGAGCCGCCGTGCGCATCGGTGTCGTGAACGACTGTATATCGTGTCCGCGGCCGCGCTTGCCATCCTCCGGCGATGCGCGCCCGTCGTCGTCCTACAACAGCTTCGCCACCCACTCCCCGGCATAGTAGCCCACCACGGCCACGCCGAGCCCGACGACGAACATGTCGAGCCCGGAGCGCCACACGCCGCGCCCGGTGAACACGGAGCGCGCCGCGCCCACCAGGAAGTGCGAGAGCATGGCGATCGCGAACGCCGCGACGATCGCCGCGCGTCCGTCGAGCACGATGAAGGGGAAGACCGGAATCAACGCGCCCACCGCGGTAGCGAGACCGGTGATCCACCCTTCGCGGAGCGGTGACGTCCCCATCTCCCCGATGCCGAGCTCCTCCTGCACCTGCTCCTGCAGCATGCGTGAGGGATCCTGCATGACGTCGGTGGCGAGCTGGTGCGCGGCGCGGGGATCCATTCCCTTCGCCTCGTAGATGAGCGCCAGCTCGTCGCGCTCCACCTCCGGCATGAGCTCGATCTCCTGCCGCTCCATCGCGATCTCGTGCTGGTACACCTCGCGCTCGCTCTGCGCGGCCAGATAGCCGCTCGCGCCCATGGAGAGCGAGTCGGCGATGATGCCGGCCACGCCCGCCACGATCACGAACTCGTGCTGCTGCGTCGCGGCGGCGCCGATGACCCCGGCCACCAGACCGAAGTTGGCGGTGAGCCCATCGTTGAACCCGTACACGACGTTGCGGAGGAAGCCGCCCGACTCGGTGCGATGCCAGGGCTCCGGCCCCTGGCCGGCGATCCGCGCCAGGGTGGAGGCGTGCTCCGCCGACTCGCGCGCCAGCACCAGCGCCTCGTTGCGCCCCGCCACCCCGGCCGGGGTGCCCTCGTGCATGGCGATGTAGCCCTTCACCTCGCGCCCCTCCTCGGCCAGGAGCAGCGGCAGCAGGAAGCGCGAGCCGAAGGTGCGCCCCAGGAAGGCGAGCAGCCGCGCACGCGTGCTCGGCTGGAACGCTCCCGGTGCGCGGCCGTTCTCTGCCAGGAGGTTCCCCCAGATCTGGACGTGACGGTCCTCCACCGCCGCCAGCCGCCGGTAGAGCTCCGCGCGCTTGCTGTCCCCCTCGCGCTCGGCGAGCTGCCGGTAGAGGAAGGCGGCGTCCGCCTCGTCCTGCCAGTGCTCGGCGAACTTCTCGACGTCCGGTGCGGACGGGGGGGTGGTGTGTGTCCCGGTGCTGGTCATGTCCTCAATATCGACTGGGCGGGACGCCGTGGGAACGTCCAGCCACCCGCGGCTTCCCACGAGGGGGGCAGCAAGGGGGTGCGCGCGGAACGTCACGTTGGTGTGCCTGCACACTCACGCCGCGACGCCGATCTCTTGCGGCGTGCCTTGACTTTCCGGTAGCTTTGTTCCTCTCCACCATGCACCGGGCGCCGCTCGGCCGGCCCCGCGCCTCGTGCCGCACGACCCGGCTGCCGTATTTCGGGAGTTCTGGTGAACGATACCGTCGCGACGCTCCAGACGGGCATCGGTACGCGCTACCGGATCGAGCGGGAGATCGGACGCGGTGGTATGGCCACCGTGTTCCTGGCCACGGACCTGGACGAGGAGCGCCAGGTGGCCATCAAGGTGCTCCTCCAGGATCTCTCCATGGCGCTCGGCCCGGAGCGGTTTCGCCGTGAGATCCAGCTCGCCAGCCGGCTGAGCCACCCGAACATCCTGCCGCTGTACGACTGGGGAGAAGCGAACGGCTCGCTCTACTACGTGATGCCGTTCGTGGCGGGGGAATCTCTTGCTGCGCGGCTCAAGCGCGAGCGCCAGTTGAGCGTGGCGGAGGCCGTGCGCATCACGTGCGAGGCGGCGCAGGCGCTGGAGCACGCGCATCGCCAGGGTTTCATCCATCGCGACATCAAGCCGGACAACATCCTTCTGCAGGACGGGATGGCGATCGTCGCGGACTTCGGCATCGCGCGCGCGATTTCCGAGTCCGGCGACGAGAAGCTCACGCAGACCGGACTCACGCTCGGCACGCCGACGTACATGAGTCCGGAGCAGGCGTTGGCGGAGCGCCAGCTCGACGGACGAAGCGATGTGTACAGCCTGGGGTGCGTGCTGTACGAGATGCTCGCCGGTCAGCCTCCGTTCGTCGGGCCGACGGCGCAGGCGATCATCGCGCGACAGATGCTCGACGAGGTGCCCAGCCTCACGGTGGTGCGCGGCTCCATTCCCGATGAGGTGGAAGACGCAGTGCTCCGCGCACTGTCCAAGGTTCCGGCCGACCGGTTCGCCACCGCTGCCGAGTTCGCGGACGCGCTGCAGGCGTCGATGGCGAGCGGAGGGCGCTCGCTGGGGCGGCGCGACCGTCGCGCGCGTCCGCGGCGCGGACAGGCATCTCGCCGGCGGCGGCTCTACGTCACGGTGGCGGCCGCAGCGCTCCTCCCCGTGCTCGGCGCCGCCGGCTGGGTCGGATGGCGCCGATTCGGCGAACGGAGCACGCAGTCGGTGTCGAACGGCGCCGTGGCGCTCGCCTCGAAGCCGATCGCGGTGCTCTACTTCCGCGATGCGAGCAGCGACCACTCCCTGGGCTATCTGGCCGACGGGCTCACCGAGTCGCTCATTGCCACGCTCGAGCGCGTGCCGTCGCTCCACGTCATCTCCGCCAACGGTGTCGCCCCTTTCCGCGGCGACAACGTCCGCCCCGACAGCGTGGCGCGCGCGCTCGATGCCGGCGCGCTCGTGCGCGGCGCGGTGGAGTGCGTGGGCGATCAGCTGCACGTCTCCTATCATCTGATGAGCGGCGCGAGCGGGGCCGATTTTGCCGATGGCAGCTTCGACATGCCCGTCGGCGACCCGCTGGCCGCACGCGACAGTCTGGCGCAGCAGGTGGCGCGATTGATTCGCGAACAGTTGGGCGCACAGATCCAGGTGCGCGAGGAGCGCGCCGGCACGAGGAACGTGGCAGCGTGGACACTGCTCCAGCAGGCCCGGCGCGCGTGGAAGGATGGCGACGCACGAATGGCTGCCGACGATTCCGACGGCGCGGCGGCGGCGTTCGCGCAAGCCGACTCGCTGCTCGCCGCCGGCGAAGCGGCGGATGCACACTGGGCGGCGCCCATCGTGGCGCGCGCGGAGCTGGCCTACCATCGCTCGCGGCTCGCCGAGGAGCCTCCCGAGATCCTGCACTGGGTCGGGGTGGGGCTCGGACATGCCACGCGCGCGCTGGCCATCGATTCGATGGACGCCGCCGCGCGCGAAGTGCGCGGCACACTCGACTACTGGAAGCTGGTGAGCGGGCTGGAGCCGGATCCGGCAGCGCAGCAGCGGCTCCTGACGTCAGCCCAGCGCGACCTGGAGCAGGCCACGCAGCTCGATCCCACGCGCGCGAGCGCGTGGAGCGTGCTCAGCCATCTCTATTACCGCACGAACGACGTGGCGCGTGCCAACATCGCGGCGCAGCGCGCGTACGAGCAGGACGCCTATCTATCGGCCGCCGCCGATGTACTCTGGCGGCTGCAGCAGACCTCGTACGACCTCCAGAACTTCACGCAGGCGGCGCACTGGTGCGACGTGGGGCACGAACGGTTCCCCGCCAATCCGCGCTTCGTGGAGTGTCAGCTCTGGGTGATGGGAACCAACGCGGTGCCGGCGGCGCCAGACCGCGCCTGGTGGCTGGCCGATACGCTCGTTGCCCTCACGCCGCAGCGCGAGCGCGAGTACCGGCGCAGCGAAGCGCAGATGCTCGTGGCCGCGGTGCTCTGGCGTGTCAATCTCGTGGACAGCGCCAGGCACGTGCTGGTGCACGCGCGCACCACGCCGGCCGTCGATCCCACGCTGGACCTGGTGGCCATCGAGGCTGCCGTGCGCACCATGATTGGTGACAAGGACGAAGCGATCAACCTCCTCACCCGCTACCTGGCGGCGAACCCGGAGCACCGCGAGGGGTTCGCCACGCAGAACTACTGGTGGTGGCAGCCGCTCCGGGAGGATCCGCGCTACATCGCGCTGGTCGGAATACAGCGCTGAGTGCTCGCGCCGCGACGCAGCGGCGCGGGTGGAACACCATGCAGGACGGACATCACGCGACGACATCGCCCGTGCAGCCTCTCTGGCGCGACGGGCGCTCACGTTATTCACACGGAGTGTCACGCATGCGCATGCTCCCCTTGCTTTCCCTCCTCGCCGCTGGCGCGCTTGCCGCGTGTGCGCGCGACGCGTCCTCTCCTGCTCCCACTGAACCGCCGCTGGAGGCACACAAGGGATCCACTCCCGTCACCACGACGACCACCGCGTGCAGCGCCACCGTCGCCGATCAGGTATCGGCGCAGATCGATCTCCTGTTCACCGGCGGCGCGCGCTCCAATGCGCAGCGACAGTTCCGAGCGATCAAGAGCGCGTGCCCATCCAAGCTCGACAAGGCGATCACGCTCACGGTCGAGCTCATCGATTTCTCGCTCGACGCCTTTCCGCCGGGCCCGTCGCAGAGTCGTGCGGACGATGTGGTGACGCTCTGGCGCTTGCTGTCGCTCTTCGTCACCCCCGACACACCCATCTCGGCCACTGGCACCGTGCTCACGCAGGGGACCGCGGCCGTGTGCGGCTCCGACGGATGCTCCGGCATCCTGCGCGCCGTCAATGGTCTGGCCGGTCTCGTGGTGCATGCCGGATCGGTGGATGGCCCGCACCTCTTCGGGTTCTCCCCCGCGACGTGCTTCAGCACCACGCTCAACGTGCGACCGCACTGCTTCGACTTCTTCGTCTATCCGACGGATGCGATCCCGTTCGCCGTGCCGGTCACCGTGATCAATTGTCCGGCCATCAACGTCGATCCCACGGTGCAGGCACGCGCGCTGGGCGCTCACCCGTCGGCTCCAGGGAGCGACCAGGTGCTGGTGGCGCCTCCCGACGATAACGTCGCATTCCACTGCGAGGACGTCGCCGCCACGTTCGGCGCGAATGACTCGTTCCTGGACCGCCTCTCGAATTGGGCGTCGGCCATCCTGACGCCGCGCACGTTGGAGGCGGGGCATCTCGGCCAGGGATCGCTCTCCAAAGGCTTCAGCATCTGGGGGCTCGTCGATCCGCTGACCTTCTCTGCGGATTTCGAGCACGACGCCGTCGGCGCACCGCCGCAGACGCCCGATGTGGGACTGGCGTGGCTGCTCTCGATCACGGATCCGGGGAGCATCACCGTGCAGAACGCGTTGGGCGATGACAATACACGCCTCGTGGTGCTCGATCAGAAGGGTGGGGCGAGCGCCAACAGCGGCGGCCTCTTCCTGCGCGGACGGCTTTCCGTACCGCAAACCACCGGGATCTTCCGCGTGCGCTGGCGCTCGCTCATCGCCACGCCGACGGTGAAGCTGGCGACCTTCTTCGTGAGGGCGTCGAACGGCGCCGCCATCGCGCAGCTCGCCTACATCCCCCCGCGTACTGGCGCGCATGCCGGGCTTCTCACCTTCGACGGTGACACGCTGAACGTGGGGTGGACGCAGAACGTGTCGCAACGCTTCGAGTTCGAGGTCGATCTCAACGCCCGCACCGTTCGCCTGGTGAGCATCGACGGCCAACCGGTGACGCGCGCCAACGGGCAGCCACTCGGCGCCAAGCCGTTCCTCGCTGCGGCGGCGGACCTGGGGGCCATCAGCGTGGAGCTCGTCGGGATCGATGCGCAGATCGTGGGGTGGGATGACCTCGCGATCGACCGCCTGCCCGATCCCGTGGGCGCGCCGTAACGCTGCGCTGCGCGGGTCCGGTCCACGGCGGGGGGCGCTCCCCAGCCGCCCGCCGTGGACCGGCAACCCTCCTCCCGTGGCGGGGTGACTGACGGGGTGAATCTCCCCACTCATTCACCACGTGAAGCGAGGTTGTCATGCGTCGGTCACTGTGCATCGCCGCGCTTGCCATGGGGCTCGTCGTGTCGTCCGCGGCGGCTCAAGGGCGGGCGCCCCGCAGCAATCGCGATCAGCGAAGCGTCGTCTCCGTCTGGCGCACGGACGACGATGCGCGCGCGGTCCTGGGCATCAGCACCAGCTCCGGCGGCGAGCGCGACACTCTGGGGCTCCTCATCGTCAGCATCGAGCCGGGTAGCCCGGCGGAACAGGCCGGTCTCGAGGAAGGCAACCGCATCGTCTCCATCAACGGCACGTCGCTCAAGCTCTCCCCCATGGACGCCGGCGAGTCGGACATGCGCGGCATCCTGTCGCGCCGCCTCACGCGCGAGATGCACAAGGTCAAGCCGGGCGACGAGGTCTCGCTCGAAGTGTGGAACGGGGGACGGACGCGCACCGTACGCGTGAAGCCCGTGAGTGCCGAAGACCTGCACCCCAAGATGGACATGGATGAAATGCGCGACTCCGCGCGTGCGCGCCCGGTGCTGGGGATCAGCGTGGGTGGCGCGAGCGCGCGCGATACGCTCGGGTTGTTCGTGGAGAGCGTGACGCCGGACGGCCCGGCGGAGCAGGCAGGGATCTTCGAGGGGGACCGCATCGCGGCGATCAATGGCGTGGACCTGCGCATCGGCAAGGAGGACGCCGGCGATCCGGAAGTTGCGTCCGCCAAGGCGCAGCGCCTGCAGCGCGAGATGCGGAAGGTCGGAGCGGGGCAGTCCGTGGAGCTCCGCGTCTACTCCAACGGCCAGTTCCACACGGTGCGCGTGCAGCCGAAGAAGTACGAGGACGTGTACGGCGACGCGGGCGGCTTCCAGTTCTTCGGGAACGGGAACGCGATCGTGGTCCCCAGCTTCCGGTACGATGGAGGGACGGTCCGCATCCCGCGGATCAACATTGCGCCGATGGTGGAGCGGTTGAACCAGCTGCAGTTCCGCATGCGGAGCGATGTGCAGCCGGAAACGTCGGAGGTGCTCGCGCGCACGATGGCTGCGCGCGAGCAGGCCCTCCAGGCCGCGCAGGAGCGGATGGCCGCGGTCACCGCACGGCTGGCCTCGCAGCAGGCGCAGCAGGCGCAGCAGGCAGAGCGGAGCCGCGCTCTCCAGGCGCGGATGGCAGCCAACCTGGCTGACATGCAGGGGCGGCTTTCGCAGCGCGCGTCGGAGCTGGAGGCCGAGCTCCGCGCGCGCGGCGCCACGTACCACTACCGCTTCTGAGCGCGCGCACCGCAGCGCGCGCGGCGCCTCGCGCTGCACGTACCGGCTCACGCCGGGCGTACCGCGTCTTGCCGCGCGTACGGCCACTCGCCGCGCGCGACGCGGCGCCTTAGAACGCCGGGCCGAGCAGGATCGCGTTCAGCACCAGCGGATCGAGCGCGCGCCACCAGCCGCGGAACATCGGCTCGTTGGCGAAGAGTACGACGTGTCCGTCCCCTTCCGACTCCTCGATCAGGAACGCCGTTCCGTGGAGGAGCCGCTCCGTGTTTCCAGGCCACTCGAACCCCGCGCGGAGGAGCGTCCCCGTGTCGGGAAAGACGGCCACGTTCGCGCCGGACTGCGAGAGCGTGTAGAAGGTGGACCCGTCCATCATCACGGTGAGACGCGAACGGGTGGTGCCGTACGTCAGCCAGTGCGTGCGGTCGAGCGCCACCTCGAAGGACGAACCCGGAATGGGCGCCGGACGTCCGTTGTTCGCCGACGGACTCCGGAAAGGCGCGCCGTTGACGCTGTCCGCCGCCGCACGCTCGGCCTCCGCCAATCCCGTCGTGTCGCGCTGGTCGCCGTTCCCTACCACGCGCGCGCTCGTGAGGTGTACGTCACCCCGCGCCGCCCACGCGCTCGATCCTCCCATCGTGATGAGCGTCCCGCCGCGCGCCACCCAGTCGCGGATATGGTCCGCGCCCCCAGACCCGAGCCGCGCGGCGAGCGCGCCGGGCGATGCATCGGGAAGAATGATCACATTGAAGTCGGACAGATCGGCACGCGCGAGCGTGCCGAGGGAGAGCGGCGTGAAGGGAATTCCGTAGCGCTGCTCCAGGCTCCACCACACGTCGCCATACCCGGGCTGTGAGATGCCGTCGTCTCCGATCAGCGCGATGGTGGGACGCTCGAGCGCGACGATCGGCTCGGAGCCCACGCCGTACTGCCCCTCGCGCGTGAAGGCGGTGTTCACCGGTGTCACCACCACGCCGCTCACGCGCGCGAGCGAATCCAGCGCGTGGTGCAGCGTGCCGGGATTCCGGATCACGCGCACCACGAACGTCCCGCGCGGCCAACTGCGCCCGGCGGCCTCGATGGGCACTGTGGCGACGCTCACGCGATACCCGGCGGCCAGCAGGTCGTAGACGAGCCGGCGCGCGCCGCTCCGCTCGGGAGAGAAGAGATAGGCCGAGCGCGCGGGCCCCTCGCCCTGCACGCCGCCATCCACGGCGATCCCCAGGTCGGCGCCGGCAGCCGGTGCGCGCGGCACGATGGGGGGCGCGAGCGTATCGGCGGGGGGGAGGTGCAGCAGCTCGCCGGACACCGCGGGCGCGTCTTCCGTCCAGTACGACTCCACGCCGAAGGTGACCGGGAGCGCCCACGCCGTGACATCGTAGAACTCATAGCCTTCCCGCGTGCCGCTCTCGCCGCGCAGGAGATTGCGGCGGAACTTCGCGAGCTGCGTGCGGAGAAAGAGGGAGTCGTCTTCGGGATCGAGCTCGAGCACCGCACGCGCCACGCGACCCTGTGGTTGCGCCAGGTCCACCACATACGCACCCGCGTCGAAGCGGTGCGGGCCGACGCTCCCGTCCAGGTAGCCGTGCGCGCGCGTCGATCCGAATGGCGCGCTGGCACGCCGCACCTCGATACCTGCGCGGAGCAGCGAGGCGGCGAGCTCCTCCGCGCGCGCGGGATCGGTGCCCGGAACGAGGACCACGCGCTTCATGGGGCGCGTGCGTCCCTCGTCCACGGCGCGCTGGCGAAAGCTCACGTAGTCGCGGAGCCGCTCGGTACGGTGCGACGCCGTGGCGGCCACCGTGGCGAGCGCGGCGACCACGTGCTTCGAGATGCCGTCGCGAAAGGTGAGGATCGTGCCGTCGTCACGGCGCCAGCGGATGCCCTTCCACCCGCCGCCGTCGGTCTCGTACGTCATCCCCGTCGCGCCGGTGAGCGAGGGCCACGTGTCCCAGTAGCCCGGGTAGTAGAGATCGAACACGTCGCGTACGTAGTAGAGCCAGCCGTGCGCGTCGAATGCCGCCGCGTTCGCGCCGCCGATGAGGTCGATCCACTTGGCCGACTGCGCGCCGATGTTCGCGTTCACTGGACGCGCCGCGGGCGGAAAGTAGAACTGCTCCGTCATCCCGTGCAGATCGGCGGACACCTGCGGATGCCAGCGCAGCATCTCGCGCATCATCGCCTGTACCTCGCGCTGCGTGCTCGCCAGCACGTCGCGGTTCATATCGAAGCGATAGTGATTGAACCGTCCCTGGATGCTCCACGGCTCGTCGTGCTCCATCGCGTCGGGGTCCGGATTGCGCACGCCGAGCGAGTTGTACCAGACGGCGAACCGCTCGTGCCCGTCGGGATTGGCGCTGGCGTTGATGATCACGATGGTGTTGCGGAGCATCTCGAGCGTGGCGGGCTCCTCGCTCGCCGCCAACTGGTAGAGCAGCGGCATGGCCGCCTCGAACCCCGGGCTCTCGTTGCCGTGGATGGAGCAGGAGAACCAGACCACGGCCGGCGTGCGCTCCGCGAGCTGCGAGAGCTCCGCCGCGCTCACGCCGCGCGGATCGGCCAGCCGATCCAGATCGGCGCGGATGGCATCGAGCCGCGCGATGTTCTCCGGCGCGGAGACGATGTACACGCGCATGGGGCGCCGCTCGTTGGTGGCGCCGAACGTCTCCACCCGCACGCGATCGTGCGCCGCCGTGGCGATGGCGCGCAGCACCTCCTGCTGCTCGGCGTACTGCGTGTTGCGCTCGCCAATGGCGTAGCCCAGGAGCGCGTCGGGGCGCGGCACGTCGGCGCGGTACGGACCACGATCGTAGAACCCGTACGCGCCTGCATCGCGCGCGGCGACGGTGTCCTGCTGCGCGGCGGTGGACGCCGCGGCGCCGGCGAACATCGTCGCGACGAGCAGGACGGGAACGACCGGCCGGAGGGAGAGGGACATGACGTTCCGTGCGCAGGAGGTGGATGGACGGTGCGCGCGGGCGCGCGCGAGCGGTCGGAAGGCGATGGCGAACGATCAGAACTCGATCTGTGCTCCAAGCTCCACGACGCGGTTGGGCGGTATGCCGAAGAACTGCGTCGCGCCGCGCGCGTTGCGGGACATGAACGCGAACAGCGCCTTGCGCCAGCGGTGCATGGGCGACGCGCCGGTGGCGATGAGCCGCTCGCGTCCCAGGTAGAACGTCGTCGCCATGGGACGCGCATCGAGCCCGGTGGCGCGCGCCTGCTCCATGATGTCCGGCACGTTCGGCGATTCCATGAAGCCGTAGTGCGCATCGATGCGGTAGAATCCCTGCCCGAGCGCCGAGACGTGCAGACGCTCCTCGTTCGCCAGGAAGGGCACTTCGGCCGTGTGCACCGAGAGGAGGACCACCTGCTCGTGCAGTACCTTGTTGTGCTTCAGGTGGTGGAGGAGCACCACCGGCGTGCTCTGCGGTCCGGAGGTCATGAAGACGGCGGTGCCCGGCACGCGCAGCGGCTGACGGCGCGCCACATCGGCCAGAAAGAGATCGAGCGGCATGCCGCCGCTGGCCAGGATGTCGTACAGCACCGCACGTCCTTCCTTCCATGTGCTCATCATGACGTAGACGATGATCGCCACGGCCAGCGGGAACCACCCGCCGCTGGCGATCTTCACCACATTGGCGCTGAAGAAGGAGAGATCGATGGTGAGAAAGAGCGCCACGAAGAGCACGGAGCGCCACACCGGCCACTTGAAGCGCGACCGCGCCACCACCGCGAACAGGAGCGTGGTGATGGACATCGTGCCGGTGACCGCGATCCCGTATGCCGCCGCCAGCGCCGACACCGATCCAAAGGCGATCACGAGCGCGATGCACGACACCATGAGCAGCGCGTTCACCTCCGGAACGTAGATCTGTCCCGACAGACTGGCCGACGTGTGCAGCACCGTCACGCGCGGCAGGTAGCCGAGCTGCATCGCCTGCCGCGCCAGCGAGAAGGCGCCGGAGATGAGCGCCTGCGATGCCACGATCGCCGCCATCATCGCGAGCAGCACCATGGGATAGAGCAGCGGCTTGGGGACGAGCAGGAAGAACGGATTGGCCGACGCGCTCGCGTCGCGCAGCAGCAACGCGCCCTGCCCGAAGTAGTTGAGCAGCAGCGCGGGGAAGACGATCGCGAACCAGGCCACGCGAATGGGGCGCGTGCCGAAGTGCCCCAGGTCGGCGTACAGCGCTTCCGTGCCGGTGATGACCAGCACCACCGCGCCCAGAATGAAGAAGCCGACGGTACCATTGTTCGCGAAGAAGCGCACTGCGTAGAGCGGGTTGACGGCGAGCAGGATCTGCGGCTCGCGCGCGATCTCGATGATCCCGAACAGCGCGATCGTGCTGAACCAGAGCATCATCACCGGGCCGAAGACCCGCCCCACCCCGGCCGTGCCGCGCCGCTGCACCATGAAGAGCGCGAACAGGATCGCCACCGTGAGGGGGACGACGTACGGCTGCAGCGCGGGCGTGGCCACGTGCAACCCCTCCATGGCGCCGAGCACGGAGATGGCCGGCGTGATGATCCCCTCGCCGAAGAGCAGCGACGTGCCGAAGAGTCCGAGTCCCACGAGCAGACCGCGGCGCCATCGCTCCGGCCGCTCCGCCACGCGCTGCTGAATGAGCGCGAGGAGCGCGAGCGTCCCCCCTTCGCCGCGGTTGTCGGCGCGCAGCACGAAGACGATGTACTTGACGCTCACCACCAGCGTGAGCGCCCACACGATGAGCGAGAGCACGCCGTAGACGTGCGGGATGGTGGCGGACAGTCCGCCCACGCTGCTGAACGACTCCTTCATGGCGTACAGCGGACTCGTTCCGATGTCGCCGTAGACCACGCCCAGCGCGGTAAGCCCCAGGAGCGCCAGTCGCCGCCCGGTCGGGTGTGCCGGCGCATGATGCTCGGCCAGCCGCGGCGCCGGGATCGCGCGCTCCTGCGATGGGGTGGCCCGCCCTGTAGTCGATTGCGTCGCGGATTGGCCAGCCGCCGCGGCGAGGGGACTCTCCTTCACTACCGCCTCCGGCTCCGTGCCGGACGCAGGCTGGACAACCGATGGGGCAGGCTCCTCCGCCGGGTCTGCCGAACGAGACGTGTCGTGCGTGGTGTCCTGCTTGGAGGCGTTGGGGTCGTGGCTCATGTCCACGCGGAGGAGGGAAGGGCCCAGGGCGGCCCTGCGGAGTGCCGGGCGGTGAGGTCCGGCGGCGAAACGTGAAACGGGGCGCGAGCTCCGTCGCGCCCCGTCCGAAAGTTAGCTGTGCCCGCGCACGCGTCCAGCGGTGCGACGGAGCAGCGAACGCTCAGCGCGATAGCTCGTCGATCTCCCGCCGCGCGCGCTCGAGAATGTCCGCGATCTTCTCGAGCCGTTCGGCGTCGCGCGCCCCCCCTCCACGAGCGGCCGCGCCGTAGACCGAGCGCGCCAGGTCGCGCACGGCGCCGTTCACCCGTCCCATCGGCGCGCTGAAGAAGGTCGCGCCGAACTCCGCGATGCGGTCGAAGATCCCTTCCACCGTGGACTTGTTCTGCTCGAGGTAGGCCTTCCCCTCCGTCGTGATCTCGTAGATGCGCTTGCCGCCGTCCTCGGCCACCGAGCGTGCGTAGCCCAGGTCCTCGAGCATCGTGAGGGTGGGGTAGACCGTGCCCGGGCTGGGGGAGTACGCACCGCCGAAGCGATCCTCCAGCTCCTTGATGATCTCGTAGCCGTGGCGCGGCTTCTCGTCGAGGAGCTGCAGGATGACGTACTTGAGGTCGCCATGGCCGAACATCCTGCTGCCGCGATAGGCGCCGCCGCGTCGCGCGCCGGGCGCGCCCCAGAAGGCGGCCATGTAGGCCGGGTCGAATCCCCATCCCCGCCGCCCCCCGCCGGCCCATCCGCGCCGATGTCCGGCGCCGCCGTACCAGTACGATCCGCACATCGTGCACCTCCCATGTGTCGCGAACGATCTCGTGTAGTGAGCGCCCATGTGTGTCGCGAACGCCCGCGTCGTCCCCAATGCCCAGGCGTCTCGCGCACGGCCTACCGTCTTGCTAACGCTCTCGGAACTGGCGCGCCCCCAGAGAAGCGCCACCGTTTTCCCGGATTCGACGCTGTAAGATATATCGCGATACGTCGGAGTCAAGATATTACTTAGATGTATCGAAAATACGGCGGCCGCTCGCTGGTTGATGGTGGCCGGCGCTCTCCTGCCGCGGAAAAGTCCGTTCCCGCCGGCCATGGCCACGAACCGGCGGTCTCACGCCTCACGCCCCGTTCGACCGATGCCGCTTCGATGCTGCGGAGCCTGCAGGTTCACCCATGCTCCGTTGCCCGCCCCTCTCAGCGAGACCTACCTTATGGGCATGCCCGCCGCCACGACTCACTGGACTGCCGACATGGTGCGCGCGCTCCCGGACGACGGGAAGCGCTACGAGGTGGTGGACGGGGAGCTTCTCGTGGCCCCCGCGCCCACCTGGGATCACCAGCGCGCCATCCGGGAGCTGTTCCTGCGACTGCATCCGTACATCACCGCGCACCGACTCGGCCAGGTCATCTGGGCTCCCGCCGACGTCACCTTCAGCACAACGCGCATGGTGGAGCCGGACCTCTTCGTGGTCCCGCTCGTCAGCGGGCGCGAGCCGCGCACGTGGGAGGAAGTCGGGCGTCTCCTACTGGCCGTGGAAGTTCTCTCTCCCAGCACCGCGCGCGCGGACCGGCAGGTGAAGCGCCGGCTGTATCAGCAGGAGAACGTCCCCGAATACTGGATCGTGGACGTGGACGCGCGGCTCATCGAGCGCTGGCGGCCGACTGACGCCCGCCCGGAGATCCTGACGGAGCGCCTCGGCTGGCAGCCGGACGCGGCCTATCCGCCGATCGAGATCGCGCTGGACGAGTACTTCGCGGAGGTGTGCGGGGAGTAGGGGTGCGCGCGACAACGACACGTGGATGCCCCGAGCTTTACGGCTGTTCTCCAGTGCTGCCGCCGTGGTGCCGGTGTAGCGCGTAAGGATGGTGCCGCGCACGACACCGGGCACCGCGCCTTCGCTGCGCCGATCGCTCGGCCGCGGGGCGCGGGCATGTGGGGCGACAGACGCTCCGCTCCCGCGCTGGACCTCGGAGCCGTCCCGTTACGCCGACGGCAGATCGTCCGCGCGCTCGATCACCTTTCCGGTGAGCCCGTAGCGCACGGAGGCTTCCGCGTCGAGCCAGAAATTGCGGTGCGTGTCTTCCTCGATGCGCTCGAGCGGCTGCCCGGTGGCCTTGGAGAAGATCCGGTTGAGCCGCTCGCGCATGCGCAGGATCTCGCGCGCTTCGATCTCGATGTCGCTGGCGGAGCCTCCCATGCCTCCCTGCGGCTGGTGCAGGAGGAAGCGCGTGTTGGGGAGACAGAAGCGGCGCTCGCGCGGGGCAGCGCAGTAGATGAGCGCGCCGGCGCTCGCCACCCACCCCGTGCCGACCATGCGCACCGGCGGGTGGATGAACCGGATCATGTCGTGGATCGTGTCGCCTGCCTCCACGTGTCCGCCCTGCGAGTTCACGTAGACGGTGATCGGGTCATCGGATTCCGCGGCCAGCGCGAGGAGCTGCGCGGTGACACTTGCCGCGAGCTTCTGCGTGATCTCTCCACTGATCACGATCACGCGCGCGCGGAGGAGCCGGCTGGTGAGGAGCTCCGAGTGCTCCGTGGGATCGACAGTCTGTTGCTGGTCGTCGTGCGGCATGCGGATGTCTCGCGGCTAGTGGGTGACCGCGAAAGGTAGGGGAGGGGAGCGGGAGGGTGGAAGGGGGTGCTTCGGGGGAGACGCGTCCGCCTACTCGTGCCGCAGCGCCTCCACGGGATCGATACGCGTGGCTGCGCGCGTTGCGCTCAGCCCTCCACCGCGCCCTCTACGCGCGCGACTTCTCCCCCCGCACCGCGCGCAGCGCCCGCCCCACGTACACGCGCACCATCTCCTTCCGCCACGCGAGCGTGAAGTCCGTGTTGTCCATCGGCTTGGCGGGGCGGAACGCGGCGTCCGCCGCAGCGTCGATGGCGTTGTCGTCCAGACGCGATCCGACGATCACCGCTGCCGCCTCCGGCACCGCCTGCGGATACGACGCTACCGCGCCGAGCACGATGCGCGCGTCGCGCACGGTGCCATCATCCACGCGGTCGACGTACGCTGCCACACCCAGTACGGGGAAGTCGAACGAGCCGCGCCGGCGGAGTTTCTCGTACGACGCGCGCCACCCGTTCACCACCGGCAGGTGATACGACAGGAGCAGCTCGTCCGGCTCCTTGGTGAGGTACGCCATCCCGTCGTTCCGGTACAGTGCGGCCGCCGGGATGCGCCGCTCTCCACGCGCGCTCGCGAGCGTCACCTCGGCGCCGAGCGCCACCGCCACCGGTACGCCGTCCGACGACTGCACCGCCCAGCAGCGCGGGCTCGACGGCGCCACCCAGCAGATGGCGCCGTCCTTCTTCATGCAGAATTCGATCGCCTTCCGCCACTCGTACGTCTGGTCGTAGTAGTTGCACCGCGTGTCGAGCAGCAGGTTGCCGCCGATCGTCCCCATGTTGCGAAGGAGCGGTGTGGAGACCACGCGCGCCGCGTGCGCCACCGCCGGGTAGTGGTGCACGATGACCGGATGCGACGCGAGTTCCGTGAGCGTCACGCCGGCGCCGATCGTCATCCCGCTCTCGGGCGCGCCGCGGATCTCGCGCAGCTCGCTCACGCGCGCGAGCGAGATCACCGTGGCGGGCGTCTGCTGCCGCCGCTTCATGTTCGGGTAGAGATCGGTGCCCCCGGCCACGTACGCGGCGTCGGGACCGGCGTCGTGGCGCAGTCGGATGGCGTCGCTCGCACTGGACGCCTGCACGAAACGGAATCGTGGGAGGCGAAGCATCAGCGAGGATCTCCTCCACCGCCGCCCCGGGCCGTTCGCACCCGGCCGGCAGTCGTGCCTGCGCCGTCTCCCGCTTCCCGTGCAGTCTCTTCACCACCGCTCGCAGCGCGCGCTCTTCCTTCACCACCAGTCCCCGATCCAGGCACCGATGCCGCGATCGGTACGCTCGACGGTCCGCCCACCTCGCTGTGCGCGCGTCCATCCACCTCGCGCCCATTCCCGCCCTGCGCCGGCGTGAGCACGCGCGCCGGCTCGGGGAACGCGTACTCCGGTACCTTCGTTGGGCCGTAGCGTCCCTCCTTCCCCTTCATCTTCTCCTTCAGCGTCTTCAACACCTTGTGTGGCGAGCACGGCACCTCGTCCACGCGGACTCCCACGGCGTCATACACTGCATTCACCACGGCCGGCGGGATCGGGAGCAGCGGCCCCTGTCCCGCCTCCTTGGCGCCGAACGGTCCGTTCGGATCAGCGTCCTCGATGAGGAACGTCTCCACGTCGCACATCTCGAAGGTGGTGGGACTCTTGTACTCGAGCATGCTCGGATGGTGATGCACCACGTGCCGCTCCGCATCGCGATACGTCATCTCCTCCATGAGCGCTTCGCCGAGCCCCATGTACACGGAGCCTTCCACCTGGCCGACCACGAGGAGCGGGTTGATGGCGCGCCCCACATCGTGTGCAATCCATACCTTGGGCACGCGCACGATCCCTGTCTCCGGCTCCACCTCCACTTCCGCCACCGCGCACGAGTACGAGTAGGCGGGAGACGGACCCACCCCCGCGCCCTTGTAGCGCCCCGGCGAGCGCGGCGGCGTGTACGAGCCCACCGTGCCGATGGTGCCGTGCATCGTCTCCGCGTGCTGCACCGCTTCGGCGAACGTCATCCCCGTCTCGGCGTTCTCGCCATCGAACACACGGCCGCCCGCGAACACCAGCCGCTCCGCGGGCACGCCGAGCTTCTTCGCCGCGCCCTGCGCCACGAGCTCGCGCGCGCGCTCGGCCGCCTGGATCGCGGCGTGACCGGTCATCATCGTCACGCGGCTGGAGTAGGAGCCCAGGTCCACCGGAGTGAGACTCGTGTCCCCTGTCACCACGTGGACGTCCACCTGCTCCAATCCCAGCACGTCGGCCACGAAGGCGGCGAGCATCGTGTCGGAGCCCTGCCCGATGTCGGTCGATCCGCAGAACGCAGTGACGCCACCCGAGCGGTCGAGCTTGAGCTGCACTCCCGAGTGCGGCATCTGGTTCCAGTAGATCGGGAGCCCTGCGCCGGAGATGTACGACGAGCAGGCGATCCCCACGCCGCGCCCGAAGGAGAGTTTGCGGAACTTCTCGCGCCACGCGCTCGCCTCGACCACCGCGTCGATGCACGCGCCCAGCCCCATGCTCCCGATGCGCAGCCAGTTGGCGGTGACCGAGTGCGCGGGCTGCAGGATGCGCTTCCGCATCTCCGCCGGGTCGAGCTGCAGGCGGTCGGCCACCTTGTCGAGCTGCACCTCGAGCGCGAAGCGCGGTTGCGGCGTGCCGTGTCCGCGCTTGGGACCGCAGGGTGGCTTGTTGGTGAAGGCGCGCAATCCGCGGAAGCGATAGTGCGGCACCTCGTACGTCACCGTCTGCAGCGCGCCCGTGTAGTACGTGCTCGCGACGCCGTACGAGCCGTACGCACCGCCGTCCAGATACGACTCGAAGTCGAGCGCGACGATCGAGCCGTCGCGCTTCACGCCCATGCGCGAGCGCATGAGCACCGGGTGGCGCCCGCGGTGGCAGTAGAACACCTCCTCGCGCGTGAGCGCGATCTTGACCGGGCGCCCCGTGACGCGCGCCAGATGCGCGACGACGATCTCGTGCGCAAAGGGATCCGACTTGCCGCCGAAGCCGCCGCCATTGGGCGTGGCGATCACGCGGATGTGTCCGGCCGGGATCTCCAGCACCTTCGCCAGCGCGCGATGCACGTAGTGCGGCGTCTGCGTGCTCGACCAGAGCGTGAGCCGCCCATCGGGGGACCAGTGCGCGAGCGCCGCGTGCTGCTCCATGGGGAGGTGCGTGTTCCCCTCGTAGAAGAACACGTCCTCCTGCACGATGTCCGCCGTCGCCATCGCGTCGTCCACGCTCCCGAACTCGAGCGAGACCACCTTGTGCACGTTGCCGTCGTCGCCGTAGGGGTGGATGAGCGGGTCGCGGAGCGCGATGGCTCCCTCGATGCTGTCCACCGGCGCGAGCGGCTCGTACTCGACGTCGATGAGATCGCACGCTTCGGCGGCCGTCTCCTCATCGAGCGCCGCGACGGCGGCCACCGGATCGCCCACGAACCGCACGACATCGCGGCAGAGCGCGTGCTCGTCCTGCGAGATGGGGAGAATGCCGAACGGGATGGGGAGCGCGTCACCCGTGATCACCGCCGCCACCCCGGGGAGCGCCGCCGCGCGAGCGGTATCGATGCGCACGATGCGCGCGTGCGGCAGACGCGAGCGGAGCAGCTTGCAGTGCAGCATGCGCGGGAGGGAGAGGTCGTCCGCGTAGCGCAGCTCTCCCGTCACCTTGGCGGCGGCGTCCACCTTGCGAGGCGACGTGCCGACCACGCCATGTGTTCCCGCGCGCTCAGCCATGTCGCGCCGCGCCGTTCGGTGTGTTGTCGCGTGCGCGGCCTTCGTCCGCCGTGCGCGGCGCGTCGCCCTCACCGCGCATCGCATCGCGCATCACGGCCGCGGCGCGCTCCACCGCCTCGTAGATCTTGAGGTAGCCGGTGCACCGGCAGAGGTTTCCGCTCAACGCGTCGACGATCTCGGCACGCGTGGGGTGCGGGTTCTCGTCCAGCAGCGCGCGTGCGGTAAGGAGAAAACCCGGCGTGCAGTAGCCGCACTGCGCGGCTCCCAGGTCGGCGAAGGCTTCCTGCAGCGGGTGCAGCCGCGCGCCGGCCGACATCCCTTCCACCGTCTCGATCCGCGCGCCGTCGTGCGCCGCCGCGAGCGCCAGGCAGGAGAGCGCCGGCATCCCATCGATCACGACGGTGCACGTGCCGCACTCCCCCAGCTCGCAGCCGTGCTTGGTACCGGGGAGCGCGAGCTCTTCGCGCAGCACCTCGAGCAGCGTCTTGTTCGGCGCGAACGACACGTCCCGCGGCTCGCCGTTCACGACGAACCGCGCGTGTGTGGTGCGCCGCTCGGGTGGGTCGATGGCGACCGGCGCTGGAGCGGTGCCGGAGTGCGCGGGAGGAGGGGACACGCGACCTCGATGCGGAGTGAGAGCGCTGCCGTGCGCGGATGTGGCCGCAGCAGTGCCGCCTGTACGAGGCGCGGAGGCACTCGCGCGCAGCGCAGCGGCCTCACGGCGGCGCATTCTTCACGATGCGTCACTGCGACACGCTCACGCAAGGCGTTGGCGCGACCGTCCTACGTACTCGCCTCTCATGCGGAGCGCGCGGGAACGCGCCGAGTGCGAAGCGCAGAGGAACGCCGTGAGGTGGGACCCCGCGCAAAGCGCTCGCCGCGCGCGGCTGTACGCCGTGCCCGCGGCGCCTGCACCGGGCGCTCGCGGCTCGCGCTGGGTACTCGCGGCCGGAGCGGCACCCCACGCGTGTCGCGTGGCGAGTGCCGGGGTGTCCTTGCCCTGATACCCCGTCCGGCACGTCCCTTGCCCGCTACCGAGCACGCTTCGCGCATGGAACCGCGGAGTGCTCATCCGTATCGGAGGGAAGCGCCATGAGTGACCGAGACAAGGACCTGTCGCAGCGCGGGCTGGAGAATCAGGTCAAGGGAGCGGGGAAGGAGGTCGAAGGTCGTGTGCGCAACGCAGCGGGTGACGTGGTGGGGGATACGAGCGAGCAACTGAAGGGCAAGGCGAAGGAGATGCAGGGCAAGGCGCAACGGAAGTTCGGTGAGGCCGAAGATGATCTCGACGATCGGACCGAGCGCGACCGGGACATCGATCGCGACCGCGACCTCGAGGAGGACGAGCTGTAGACCGACGCGCCGTCATCGGTAGAGTCGATGCACGACCGCCCGGCACGTGAGCTACGTGCCGGGCGGTGATCGTTCCGAGATCGTCGAACCGCCTGTTGCGTGTTACTCGTAGCGGAGCGCGACGATCGGGTCGAGGAGTGCGGCGCGGCGCGCGGGCCACACGCCGAAGATCACGCCGACCAGCCCCGAGAAGACGAATGCGAGCAGGATGGAGCCCGGCGAGACGTCGGTGTTCCAGTGGAGTCCGTCGCGCAGCACCATCGCGCCCCCCGCGCCGAGCAGGATCCCGATGGCGCCCCCCAGCACGCACAGCACCACGGCCTCGATCAGAAACTGCAGCAGGATGTTGATGCGCGACGCGCCGAGTGCCTTGCGAATCCCCACCTCTCGCGTGCGCTCGGTGACCGACACCAGCATGATGTTCATGATGCCGATGCCGCCCACCAGGAGACTCACCGTGGCGATGCCGGCCAGGAGCAGACCGAACACCTGTGTGGTCTCCTGGAAAGCGTTCAGGAAGTCGGCGCGGTTGCGGATCTCGAAGTCATCATCCTGCCCCGTGGGAATGCGATGCTCGCGGCGGAGGATGCGCTCGATCTCCGACATGGTTTGCGGGATGAGCTGCTCCGAGGGCGCCAGCACGTTGATGGTGCGGAGGTCCTTGGTGTCCATCACGCGGAAGCGCGCCGTGTTGAGCGGGATGACGATCTGATCGTCGGGGTCGGAGAATCCCGTGGCGCCCCCCTTGGTCGCGAACACGCCCACGACCTGATGCGGCACACCGCGAATGCGAATGGTCTGGCCGACGATCGCGTTGGCATCTCCGGCCAGATTCTCCGCGGTGGCCCACCCGAGCACCGCCACGCGCTGGCGTCCCCGGTTCTCCGCCTCGGTGAACATCCGTCCCACACCGATGGTGTACTTGGCGACCGACGGGTAGTTGGGCGTGGTCCCGATGATCTGTGTGTTGGTGTTCTTGTTCAGGTACTGCACCTGAAGCTGCCGCGTCATCTCCGGCTCGACGGCGGCGAACATCGTTCCCTGCAACTCCAGCGCTTCCGCGTCGGACACCTCCAGCCGGGCGCGGTCGGTGGCGGAGGCAATGCCGCCGGAAAATTGGCGTCGCGGCACCACCGCCAGCAGCGTGGTCCCGAGCGAGGACAGGCGCTCGTTCACCGCGTTCTGCGCGCCGCGGCCGAGCGCGACCATCGCGATCACGGCGGCCACGCCGATCACGATGCCGAGCATGGTGAGCACGGAGCGCAGCTTGTTGGCGCGGAGCGCCGCGAGCGCGACGCGGATGATCTCGAGAAAGAGCATACTACCGCCCCGCTCCGCCGCCGCGCTGCGCGCCCTGCCGCTGGGTGTTGTTGCGCGAGCGGTCCTGTTGCACGCCGGGGAGGCCCACACGGCTCTGGATGCGTTGCTGGAATTCCTGGCGCGCCTGCTGGAGCATGGCCGCGCTGATCAACGCCACCTGATCTCCCTCCTTCAATCCGGACAGGACCTGGGTGACGTCGTAGTTGCCGACGCCAAGCATCACGATGCGCGGCTCGAAGGTCTCGTTCTGCTTGACGAACACGAGCCCCGGGTGCGGGCGCGTGTTGCCGAACGCGGTCGTCTCTTCGCCCCCCTCGGCGAAGGTCGGCCCGGCACCGCCGGGCGCCGCGCCGCCCTGGCTCTGGCCACGGCGCAGGCACGCGCGCGCGGTGGCCGCGTCGATCCCCGCCGAATCGTAGACCGCCTGCATCTGCTGGCGGATCTGCGCGAAGTCCGCGCTGCCGCTCTGCATCTGCTGCCGGATCGCGGCGAGACGCGCCTGCACCTCGGGGTGCTTGGCCATGATCGCGCGCACCGAGTCGCACTGCTCCGGCGTGGCGGCGGCCTGCGCGGTCCGTCCCTGCGACGCGCTGCCGCTCGCCCCGCCGGCCGGCGGATCGCCCGCTGCCCCAGGGCGTGCGCCGGGACCGCGTCCGTTCCGGCCGCCGCGCTGCGCCTGCAGTTTGCTGCGCACCGAGTCCGGATCGAGGTGCAGCGCGAGCGCCGCCGTCATCATGTCGCGCGGCGAGCGAACGGCGTCGTTCGGGATGGCCAGCACGTCGTCGCGCCGCTCCACGAGGATCGACACGTCGCTGTTCATCCCCGGCATGAGCGCGCCGTCCTCGTTGGCCAGGCGGACGATGACCGGGAACATGGTGACGCTCTGCTGGATGGTCGCCTGCGGCTCGATCTTCTCCACCACGCCGGTGAACGTCCGGTTCGGGTACGCGTCCACGTGCACCGTGGCCGTCTGCCCCGGGTGCACGTTCCCGATGTCGCTCTCGTTCACCAGCGTGCTATCCACCACGCTGCCCAGGTTGGCCATGGTGAGCAGGATCGTTCCGCCGCTCGGCGAGTTGATGGCCGAGCTGATCACCTGCCCCTTGGAGACGTTCTTGGCGATCACCGTGCCGGTGATGGGCGCCCGGATGGTCACGTCTTCCAGTGCGACGCGCGCCAGCTCGAGGTTCGTACGTGCACTGGCGACCTGCGATTCCGCGTTCGCGCGCGCGATCCGCGCGCTCTCCAGCTCGGGGGCGGTGATGACGCCCTGCTTGGCCAGCGCTTCGGACCGCTCGTCCTGCGCCTTGGTGACCTCGAGGTTGGCCTGGGCCGCCTTGAGCGCGGCGACCGACTGGTCATAGCGGTTCTGCGCATCGCGCGGGTCGATCTGCACCAGCAGATCGCCTGGCTTCACGTGCGAGCCGGTCTCCACCCGCATGTCGGTGATGAGTCCGGAGGCCTTGGAGCGCACCTCGACGGCGTTGATCGGCGCGATGACTCCCGTCGCCTCGACGTCGACGACGATGTTCTGGCGCGTGATGGGGACGGTCTGCACCTCGGCGGCCTGCGCTTCCTTTTTCTGGCAGCCGGCGAGCGAGACACCGAGCAGCGCGAGCGGGATCAGGTGGGCCGCGGTGCCGGGAGTAATGCGCACGGGAAAACCCTTGGTGGAGGTCATGACTAGAGGCTGCGCCCGATGAGCGCTTCGAGTTGTGCTTTGGCCACGCGGTAATTGAAGCGGGCCTGAATCAGCGCGGCGCGCGCCTGATTGAGCTGCGTCTGCGAGGTGAGTACGTCGAGCAGCGTGGACATGCCAAGGTTGTAGCGCTGCTGTTGCACGCGGAGGTCCTCCTCCGCCGCCGCCACGGACGTGACCTGGATGCTGATCTGTTGTTGCGCCGTGCGGAGCGCGCCGTAGCTCTGCACGAACGTTTCCTGCGCGGCCAGACGTGCATCGCGCAGCGACGCCTCGGCGTTCTCGCGCGCCACGTCCTGGCGGATGACGTTCTCCTCGCGGGAGAAGCCGTCGAAGATAGGATAGCTGAGCGAGAAGCGGAGCTGCCCGCTGTAGCCGAAGTCATCCGGATTGACCGTGAAGTCCGGGCTGCTCCCGTTGCGCGTCCGCGAGAAGCGGAGCGACAGCGTGGGCAGATAGGGCGCGCGCGCCGAGCGAGCGGCAGCGCGTGCCGCGGAGAGCGCCGCCGATGCCTGGCGCACGCCGGGACCCTGCTCCACCAGTTGCGCGAGCTCCGTGCTGTCCACCGCGATCGCGCCCTCACCGACCGTGTCGGCCGGACTGGCGGTGACCAGGTACGGCGTCGCGACGAGCCGCGTGAGCGCGGCTTCCGCGGTGGCGCGATCGTTCTGCGCCGTGAGGAGCGCCAGTTGCGCGTTGCCCACCTGGATGAGCGCGCGGAGCGAGTCGGACTTCGTGGCCGTCTGCGCGTGCACCTTCACGATCGCATCGCTGAGCTGCCGCTGCGCCTGCTCGAGCTGCGCGCGCGCGGCCGTCTCGCTCTCCTGCGCGGCGAGGACGGCGTAGAACTGCTGCTCCACCTGGAAGGCGATCTGGAAGCGCTGCGACAGCTCGCTGGCCGCGGCCGCGCCCTGATTGGCTTTGGCGGAGCTCAGGTTGAAGAACCGCCGCCCGCCGTTGAACAGGTCGAGGTCCAACGACATGCTCTGCGACGCCACCCACCGGCCGCTCACCAGCTCGCCCGTGGGCGTCGTGCGCGTGCTCACCGGCGAGTTCTGCGAGTTGGACGCGGAGACGGAGAACGACGGGATGAACGCGCCATACGCCGAGCGCAGCGCGGCCGTGCTGGTCTCCATCTGCCCGCGTGCCTGGACGGCCGCCGGCGCGTTGCGCTGCGCGAGCGCCACCGCATCCGCCAGGCGAATGGGATGCGCGCCGGAGTCGCTCGGGCCGCCGGACGCGGGGGTCTGCCCGCGTACCGCCGTGGGGATCAACAGCGGCACGAGGAGCGCCGCGTGGACGAGCCGCATCACTGCCTCTCCTTCTGATCGTGCTCGTGCGCCTCGCGGATGAGCGCCTCGAAGCGGGCACGTTGCTGGGGATTCAGCATGCGCGCGATCTCCTGCCGCGTGCGATCGCGCACCGAATCCATCTGTGGGCGAATTTGCCGGACCACGGTGCTCATCTGCTCGTGCCGGCGGTCGAGCACGCTGTCCAGCGTGGCGCGCTGCGACGCCGTGAGCTGCAGCTCGTCGGCCAGGCGGCGCCGCGCGGACGGCCGGTCGTTGTACTCCTTACAGATGCTCTGGCGCAGGAGGGCGCGGTCCACGGTGAACCCCAGACCGCCCCCGACCACCAGCGCGCCGAGCAGAAACGCGAGCGCCACGCTCTTCGAGCGTTGCATGACCGAACTCCGTTCAGGGTGACAGGACGTACTGCAGCGTGACCTCGCGCACCGGCAGCGAGCTGGTTCCGGTGGCGATCTGCTGCGGCAGCGTCCGCGGGGTCTCGATGACCGTCTCGTAGGCGAGCTGCGCCTCTTCCTGCCGCGCGCGCGCCAGGGCGATGCCGATGATGAGCCCGGCCGCGCACGCCGCGACGATCCCTGCGCGCACCCAGCCGCCGAACGGTTCCCACCACGCAGGTCCCTCGCCGGCGATCCGCGCCATGATGCGCTGCTCGAGCCCGCGCCAGTAGCCCGCGTCCGCCGGCGGCGCGTACAGCTCCCGCAGCGTGCGCGCGATCTCCGCGCTCATGCGATCCCGTCCCCCACCGGGGTTCCTACCGTCTCTGGTCATGGTGCGTTCCTCAGATCCCGCAGTGCCGCACGCAGCGCGAGTCGAGCATGATGCAGATCCGAGCGCGCCGTGCCTTCCGGCATGTCGAGCATCGCGCCGATCTCCGCGTGCGTGAACCCCTCCACATCGTGCATCACCAACACCGACCGCTGCCGGTCGGGCAACTCCTCGAGTGCCTCACGCAACCGCCGCCGGAGCTCGTCGTGCTCCGCGGGATCGCGAAACGGTGCCGACAACGCCTCGGGCAGCGCTTCCGCTGCCCGCACGCGCCGCCGCCGCCGCACGTCCAGCGCCGCGTTGGCCACGATCCGGTGCAGCCACGCTCCGAACGGCTGCTCCGGCCGGAACCGCCCGAGCGCGCGAAACGCATTCAGGAACCCGTCCTGCACCGCGTCTTCCGCGTCCTCGTGCGTCAGCGCGATCGCCCGCGCTACCGCGTACGCCCGCCGCTGGTGCGCGTGCACCAGCATCGCGAACGCCTCGCGATTCCCGCGCTGCGCGGCGAGCACGAGCTCCCGCTCGCGATCCCGCGCCAGCGTGTCAGGCTCTGCGGTGGCCACGTGCGGCGCGCGCAAGGGTCGGGACACCGCGGCCGTTGATATCACGAGTTGTGCCTCGTTTCATAACGCGCGGTCCCTGTCCAGCGTTGAACCGTGGAAGGTGGGGCGAGCGGCTGCCGGGCAGGAGCGTGATGGCGGGCGGTCAGTCGTGGCCGGAGTCGCCGGCAAGACCGAGTGCGTCGGCGCAGCCACGCATGGCGCCGATCACGACGCCGATGTGCTCGTCGAGCTCCACGCCCAGCTCGGCGGCGCCCTGCACGATGTCGTCCCGGCTCACACCGCGCGCGAACGCCTTGTCCTTCATCTTCTTCCGGACCGATCTCGCATCCACGTCGGCCAGATTGCGCGATGGCTTGACCAGCGCCGTGGCCGTGATCAGTCCGGTCAGCTCGTCCACCGCGAAGAGCGCCATGGCCATCCGCGTGCGACGCGGCACGCCCGTGTACGTGGCGTGGCCGAGGATCGCCTCGCAGACGTCCTCCGGGTACCCGCGCTCGCGCAGCACGCCCACGCCCGTGCTCGGGTGCTCGTCGGTGGGCGACTGCGCTGCGTTGGGGTAGCGCTCGTAGTCGAAGTCGTGCATGAGCCCGGCCAGCGCCCACCGATGCTCCTCCTCGCCGAAACGCCGGGCGTACTCGCGCATCGCTGCCTCCACCGCGTACATGTGCCGTCGCAGCGATTCGCTGGACGTGTACTCGTGCAGCAACTCCAGGGCGTCGTCGCGCGAGGGAAGCGGTGCGGTCATCGAACCGGTGAATGCAGTGGGGTGGACGGATCCGCGCCCCGTGCGCGGATCGGCATGGTCACCCGTATGATGCCTCATTGCGTCGCGACGTGCACTTCCACCGACATCCCGGGGCGCAACGGCCGCTGCGCGCCGCACCCCTGGCGCACGAGGATGCGCACGGGCACGCGCTGCACGACCTTCGTGAAGTTCCCCGTGGCATTGTCAGGGGGAATGAGCGCGAAGGTTGCCCCGGTGGCGGGACTCAGGCTCTCCACGTATCCCGTGGCCTCACACCCGGGGTACGCATCCACGTCGATCGTGGCGGCGGCGCCGCGATGCAGATCGCCGAGCTGCGTCTCCTTGAAGTTCGCCGTGATCCAGACGCCCGAATCCGCGACGATGCTCATGAGCGGTTGCCCCGGCTGGACGAGCTGCCCCACCTCCACGCTCTTCCGCGCCACGGTGCCCGCTTCGGGAGCGGTGATGTGCGTGTAGGAGAGCTGGAGCGCGGCGTTGTCGCGCGCGGCGCGTGCCGCCTGGAGTTTCGCCTCCGCCAGCCGCACCCCCGCGCGCGCCGTGGTCACCGCCGCGCCCGCGGCCGCCGCCTGCCGCTCGACGGCCTGCAGATTCGCCGTGGCCGCCGCGGCCGCGGCTTCCGCCGCGTCGAGCTGCTGGCGCGAGACGATCTGCTTGTCGGCCAGCGTGCGCATCCGGGCGAGGTCCGCGGCCGCGCGCCCGGAGTCGGCGCGCGCCGCCGCGATCCGCGCCTCGAGCGACGACCGCTCGCTCGCCGCGCTCTGCACCTGCGACTCCGCCTGGCCGGTCTGCTCTCCGGCGCCGGCGGTGGCCTGCGCCGCGCGCAGGTCGGCCTCCGCCTGCTCGAGCCGCACGCGATACTCGGCGTCGTCCAGTTGCACCAACGGCTGGCCGGCGGACACGTGCGCGTTGTCCTCCACCGGAACGCTCGTCACGTACCCACCGATCTTGGCGAGCACCGGGACGATCCGCCCGTCGACCTGCGCATCATCCGTGGATTCGTGCGCTCGCGCGTACAGCCACACGCGCACGCCCCACACGGCCAGCGCGAGCGCGACGACCGCCACCACTGCCCAGACGATGCGGCGGCGACGTGGACGCTCCGCCGCCGGCGTCCGCTCGCGTTCTGCATCCGCGCCCTGCTCGACATCACGATCCAGCACTGTTGCCATCGTTAATTGTCCTCGAGTGTATAGCCTCCTCCCCCCGCCCGCTCGCCCCGTGTTCTCCTTCACCAGCGGTGCCGCACCCTCGGGGCAGCGTCCGGCGCCCTTCGTGTGCGACTGGCCGGCTCATTCCTTCGCCCTCGCGATGCCCCGTTCCCGTCGCGATGCCGGCGTGCGACGAACGCCCGCCGGCGTCACGGCAGTTCCTCCACGGTGCCCTGCGCGCGGGCCAGTTCGATCTCCGCCTGCCGGTAGCTGGTGAGCGCATCCACCAGCAGCGTGCGCGAATCGTTCAGCGCGAGCGAGGCGGTGATCACGTCGGCGTTCCCCGCCACGCCCGCGCGGAATCGCTCGTTGGCTTGCGCCAGCTCCTGTTCCGCCAGCCGCAGTCGCTCGCGCGCGGCATCCACCTGCTCCTGCGCGGCATCGAGATCGAGCAGCGCGGTGCGCACGTCCACCGCAACCTGCCGTTCCAGGTCGTGCAGCCGCACATCCAGCTCGTTGACACGCGCCTGCTGCTCCTCGGTGCGCGCGCTGCGACGCAATCCATCGAAGATCGGCACCGAGACTTCCAGCCCCCAGGTGTACGTCCGGAGCAGGTTGTCGTAGCCGGTGCCAATCCCGCCCGCGTCCGCGGTGAGACCGAGCCGCGGCAACCGCTCGGCGCGCACGGCCGTCACCGCACTGGCGGCGGCGTCGCGCTGGGCGGAGAGCGCGCGAAGATCGGCGCGTCCGGCGAGCGCCGTGTCGAGTGCGGCTTGCTCCGCGGGGACCGCGACGCCGGATGGCGCGCCCAGCGAATCGGTCAGCTGGACGTCGGCATCGAGCGGGAGCCCGAGCACGCGGAGCAAGGTGAGCCGCGAGCGCGCCACGTCGCTCCGCGCGGCGATGAGCTGCGCGTGCACGCTGGCGGCCTGCGACTGGGCGCGCGTGACGTCGAGCGCCACGCCCACCCCCGCCTGCAACTGCTCGCGCGCGATCATGACGAGCGAGTCGGCCAGGAGCGAATCCGCCTGGCGCGCCTGCAGCGTGGCCGCTGCCTGCTGGACGCGGACGTAGGCGAGCGCGGCGTCGGACGCCGCAGCCTCCGCCGCGGCGATCGCCGCGGCGTCTCCCGCGCGTGCGCCCGCGCGCGCGCTCCGGACGCGCTCGAGGGTGGAGAAATCGAAAATCGTCTGCGACACGCGCGCGCGCGCATCCACGATGTGCACCGGGCCGAGCACCTCGCCGTTCGGGTCGAAGAGCGGCTGCTGCCCCGGTGCCGGGGGGATGTCGAAGCCGAAGGTCGCGGTGTTGAACGTGCGTTGTCCCTCGTCGAGCAGTGCGCTGAAGCTCGGGAAGAGGTCCGCGCGCTCCTGACGCACGCGCGCCGAGGCCTGCGCGGCCACGTAGCGCGCCGCCTCCGGGCCTGCGCTCCTCCTGGCCGCGAGCCGTGCCGCGTCCCCCAGGCTGAGCGCGATGTGCGAGGTGGTATCGGCCGTGCCGGCCGCGCGTTCCTGTGCGCGAGCGACGCCGGGCGCCGCAAGAAGAGCGGTTGCCAGGAGCGTCGCGGTGGCGCGGCGCGCGCGTGCGGTGTGCGCGTGGACGAGTGCGGAAGCGTTCATCGGCGTGCGCTCCGGTGCCGCGCGAGCGGCGTGGATGCCGCGGCGGGGCGCAGCGCATCGAGGCAGAAAGTCATGACGTGATCGAACACCGTGTCGTCGTCGAGCCCGGGGAGTAGCAGGTTTCGCACCTCCTGGTTGCACCAGACGCCGTGCTTCACGAGGAGGGCGTAGAGCATGCGCGCCGCGTCGTCCGGGTCCGCCGCGCCGAACTCCCCTTCGGAGATCCCGCGCTGGACGATCCGGGCGATACCGCGCATGGAGCGCAGCGCGATCTCCTGCGCGAAGAAGCGGCTGAGCGCGGGGAGCGTGTGCAACTCGGCGATGGTGAGGCGGTAGACCGCCTCGAAATTCGGGGAGCGGAGAAAGGCCCAGATGCGTCCCGCGTAGGCGCGGAGCTCCGCGCTCGCCGGGCCCGCGTGCGATTCGCGCTCGGCGTCGATGTTCTCGGCCACCAGGTGTCTGATAACGGCGCCGAAGAGTTCCTCCTTGTTGGGGAAGTAGAGGTAGATGGTCCCCTTGGAGACGCCGGCCCGGCGGGCGATGTCGTCGAGGCGCGCGTGGGCGAGCCCCTTCTCGCGAAAGGCGTCGAAGGCAGCGTCGAGAATCTGGCGGGGGCGCTCCTCGGGGAGGCGCCGCCAGCGCGGGCCGCGCGGGCGGCGCTTGTTCTGTCGTGGGCGCGGGTGCTGGACCGGCACGGTGGCTCCTGGCAAGTAACTGACTGGTCGGTACCGGTACGGACACAGAGAACGCCGCCCGGGTCACCCACGCGGCGGCGTTCATAAATGACCGACCAGTCAGTAATATACCCCGTCCCGCCCCCCGCCGTCAATCCGGCGCGCGGCCCCCGCCGCGCGCCCCTCGGGAGCTAGTGCGCGCTCTCCTGCGCCGCGCCCGACTCGCCGCCGTGCGCGTACTTCGCGTTCGTCAACTTCACGATCGTCGTCGCCATGGCGAGCAGGAAGATGATCGCCACGACGAGCCCGATGAATCCGGCCGACCTGTCCTCACGCTCCGGTGCCGTCATACCGCCCTCTCCATGTGGTCCTGAGTGCCTGGCGTGTCGTTGCCGCCGCGCGTCGTCTCACGCGACTCGCACGCTCGTCATCGTGTCGTTCTTCCGGATCTGCTGCACCACATCCAGCCCGTCCGTCACCTTCCCGAACACCGTGTGCACCCCGTTCAGGTGACGCGTGTTCGCCTCGCTCAGCACGATGAAGAACTGGCTGCCGCCGGTGTCCTTCCCCGCGTGCGCCATGGACAACGCGCCCACCTGGTGCGTGTGCGGGTTGCCCTTCGTCTCGCACTTGATGCGATAGCCCGGCCCGCCCGTGCCGATGCGCGGGTCGTCGGGCGCCAGGTCGCGCGACAGCGGATCGCCGCCCTGCACCACGAAGTCCGCAATGACGCGGTGAAAGCGGACGCCGTCGTAGAATCCGCTGTTCGCCAGCTTCTCGAAGTTGGCCACCGTGTTCGGCGCTTCCTTCTCGTACAGCTCGGCGACCATGGTGCCACGGTTGGTTTCGATGGTTGCGCGTTTGGTCACGATCCCTCTCTCGGATGATGTGCGCGGTGCTCCACGGCGCCCGCTCGCGTGGGCGCGCCCGTCGCGCATGCGGAAACTACTCGATCCGCTCCGACCGTGCACGGATCGGCGTGCCACCGCGCGGGCGCGCGGCGCGGTCGCGCCGGTGCGTACGGGGCGGACTACCCGGTCGCCCCATCCTCCAGCGCGAGCACCGCGTCCCACTCTGCGGCGGTCACCGGCTGCACGGACAACCGACTTCCGCGCTGCAGCAGCACCATGCCATCCAGCCCCTGTGCCCGGCGCAGCTCGGCCAGCGCGATCGGGCGGGCGAGAGGGCGCACGGCGCGGATGTCCACGCCGAACCAGCGCGGCTGTGCGGGATCGCTGTCCGGATCGAAGTGATCTTCCTTCGGATCGAAGGCCGTCGGGTCGGGGCGTCCCTCGTGCACCACCTCGGCGATGCCGACGATCGCCGGCGGCTCCGCGCTCGAGTGGTAGTAGAACACCAGGTCGCCGCGCCGCATCGCATCGCGCAGGAAGTTGCGCGCCTGATAATTCCGCACGCCATCCCAGAACGTGGTGCGATGCGGCGCGCGCCACAGGTCGTCAAACGAGAAGCAGTCCGGCTCCGACTTCACCAGCCAGTACCGCCGCTCGCCGTTGGACGGTGCCGGAGGCGCGGTGCGGGAGCGTGTGGCGGTCGATGTGTGGGCGCGATTGGCGGTGGACGTGCGGGAGCGCTTGGCGGTCATGACGTGAGACGTGCGGATGGACAGAGGTCGGCGACCACGCACTGCGTGCAGCGCGGCGCGCGAGCGATGCACACCGCGCGCCCGTGGTCGATGAAGAGGTGCGGGACGAGCGTCCAGCGCGAGCGCGGGACGAGCGCGATGAGATCCTGCTCGATCCGGATCGCGTCGGTGTGCTGCGTGAGCCCCAGGCGCTGGCTGAGCCGGGTGACGTGTGTGTCGACGACGATCCCTTCGTCGATGCCGAACGCGTTTCCGAGCAGCACGTTCGCTGTCTTCCGTCCCACGCCCGGAAGCGCCACCAGCTCCTCCATGGTGGCAGGGATGCTTCCGCCGTGACGCTCGGTGACGGCACGCGCCATCCCGATGAGATTGCGCGCCTTGCTGCGGAAGAAGCCGGTACTCTGGATGATGCGCTCCAGCTCCTCCTGATCGGCGTCGGCGAGCGCGTGCGCATCCGGGTAGCGGGCGAAGAGCGCCGGCGTCACCATGTTCACGCGCGCGTCGGTGCACTGCGCGCTCAGGATCGTGGCCACGAGCAGTTGGTACGGATCGGCGTGCGTGAGCGAACACTGCGCGTCCGGATACTCCGCCTCCAGTCGCGCGATGATCTCCGCCGTGCGCGCCGCTCTCGCCTCGCGCGATTCGCGCCGGCGCGCGCGCGGCCTGGGTGCGGAGCGGCGTGCGGTGGCGACCGTCCGTGCCGGACGCTTCACGCGCCCGCTCCCGCGCGCCGCCGTCGCGCGCGCTCCACGATGGCCTCCGCCGGCTGCGTGTTCAGCACGTCGTCCGCCGAGAGCCATCCCTTGCGCGCGATCCCGACGCCGAGCTCGACGTTGTCCAGGCCGTGCACCGAGTGCGCATCCGGCCCGATCTCCACCGTCACGCCGAGTGCGCGCGCGCGCTGGCAGTACGTCCAGTCCAGATCCAGCCGATGCGGGTCGGCGTTCAGCTCCACCGCCACGCCCATCGCCGCTGCCTTCTCCAGCACCGCGTCCACGTCCACGGCGTACGGCTCGCGCGTGAGCAGCAGCCGTCCGGTGGGATGCCCCAGAATGGTGAGATGCGGATCCTCGAGCGCGCGGAGGATGCGCGCCGTCATCGCGCCGCGCTCCATCCCGAAGCGGGAGTGTACCGAGCCGATGACGAAGTCGAACTCATCCAGCAGCTCCGGCTCGTAGTCCAGCCGCCCGCACGCCAGAATGTCCGCCTCGATTCCCTTGAGGACACGCACCCCCTCCATGTCCGCGTTCACCCGGTCGATCTCGACGTGCTGCTCTCGCACCGCCTCGCGCGAGAGCCCGCCCGCGTAGAACGCCGACTGCGAGTGGTCGGAGATGCCCACGTAGCTCCACCCGCGCTCGCGAGCGGCCGCGGCGAGCTCGGCGATGCTCGCCTTGCCATCGGAGTAGCGCGAGTGGCAGTGCAGCACGCCGCGAATGTCCCGTGCTGTGATGAGCGACGGGAGCGATCCCGCCAATGCCGCGTCCACCTCGCCGCGCCCTTCGCGCAGCTCCGGCTCGATGTACGGAAGCCCGGCCGCACGGTAGAGCGCCGCTTCGTCGGGGACGTCGAGCGCCGCGCCATCCGCGCTCACGAGCTGATCGTCCGCGATCGTGATGCCGCGGGCGGCGGCGCGCGCGACGACCTCGCGCTCGTGCGCCGCGCTCCCCGTCGCGCGCCAGAAGGCCACGGCAAAGCGCTCCGGCGTCACGCAATGCAGATCGAGCAGCGTGCCGTCCACGAAGCGGATGGTCACCGAAGCGCCGCCCTTGCCGATGATGTCGCGCACGCCCGGTGCGCGCGCGAGCACGGTGGCCACCTGCGCGGGCGGCTCGCTGCAGGCGGCAACGATGTCGATGTCGCGCACGATCTCGCGCCGGCGCCGCACGCTTCCGGCGACCTCGGCGCGCACCACGCCGGGATGTCCACGGACCATCGCGAGCAGCCGCGCCGCTTCGGCCGCGGCGTGCGGGTACAGAACGTACTCGCACGTGTCGCGCAGATAGGCGATCCCCTTCAGTACCTTGGCGGCGGTGGTGGGACCGAAGGTGGGAAGCGCGGCCAGCCTGCCGTCGCGCGCTGCCTCTTCCAGCTCGTGCAGCGTCTCGATTCCCAACCCCGTGTGGATGCGGTGGATCTTGGCCGCCCCAAGCCCCGGGACGCGCATCATGTCGAACAGCCCTTCGGGCGTGTCCTCGCGAAGCTGCTCGAGATACTCCGACTCTCCCGTCTCGACGAGGTCTCGCAGCACGGCCAGCGTGGCGGGCCCGAGTCCGTGCATGCGCTCGAGCGCCCCGCTCCGGTAGAGCGGGCCAATATCGTCGACGGTGAGAGCAGAGATGGCGCGTGCCGCGTTCCGGTAGGCGAGGACCTTGAAGCGGGTTTCCCCCCGAAGCTCCTGCAGATCGGCAATGCGAGAGAGCGTGTGAGCGGCGGTGCGCGGATCCATGCCTGAAAGATACCCCCACGCGGCGCGCACCGGCAGACGATGGCCGGCGTGATCTCACCCGGCGGCGTGGACCGCGGTGTAGGCGAGATGTGTGTGTCGTTCTCCAGCAGGCGGCGGCTCGGCGGTGAGCGTCTCGCTGTGCCGGTCCAGGTGATGCAGCGCGCGCAGCACGAGCGCTTCGAGCTCCGAGATGGTGACCACGGCGCGATACCCGTTGCGCTCTCCGCCGGGAAGGGCGTTGGCGAAGGGCGGCGCGCCATCGCGCCACGGTGCATCGGCGGAGCGCGATACGTCGGCGGGCGCGAGGTCCAGCGTGTGCGTCACCAGGGAGAGTCCCGCACGCTCGCTGCGCGCGCCGAGTACGGCGAGCACGCGCAGATGGGTAGGTCCTCCCCCCTGCGCGTCGCGATCGTCGCAGGTGACGAAGCATCCATCGAGCGGCTCGAACAGCGCCTCGTCGGCCACGCGCGCCCACAGCCGTTGATACGGGAAGCGCAGATAGCAGGCGGGGGGCGCGGCCAGCTCCCAGTCGCGCAGCTCCACGCGCGGTGCGAGGAGCGCCGCCGTCACCGTCTCGTCGAAGACGTACAGGCGTCGTCCCCACCTCCAGAACTGGAAGCCCTGATACAGCACTTCGGCGTATTCCTGCAGCGCGTCGGGGGGCGCGTCCTCAGGCTCCATGGCGGCGAGCGTTGCGCCCACGTGGCCGAGGAGGATGAACTGGTCGCGCCGGCGCGGATCGGTGCCGCGCTGCTCCGCTTCGCTGCGGATGGCAGGGAAGACGCTCTCCTCCAGCGGCGCGATGACCAGCTCGTACGGCGTCGGCGTGAGATTCACCGGCTGCTGCGCTCGCTGGCGTGCTCGTCGGCGTGCTCGCTCCGGTGCTCGCTCGCATGCTCGCTCGTGCCGGTCGTCTCGCGCGCGGGAGGATCGGTGGCAGCCAGGAAGCGATCGATGGCCGCGAAGAGTGGTTCCGGCGCTTCCACGTAGGGGACGTGGCCGCTCCCCGCGATCGGCACGAGCTCCGCGCGCGGGAGACGCGCGGCGATCGCCTCCGACGCGGAGAGTGGAATCGGGTCCTCGCGTCCGTGCGCGATGAGCGTGGGGCAGGTGATCGCATGCAGCGACGACAGCAGATCGTAGTCGCCCAGACTGTTCCACACCGACTGTTGCACGCGTGAGGTGACGCGGAAGGGCGTGAGATCGTGCGCGCGCTCCGGATCGGCAAAGTAGCCGGCCACGCTCAACTCGAACTGTCGCTGCCGGTACGCGTCGGGATCGCGCTCGCGGAGTCCGGACGCGGCGAGCTCCGCGCGCATCGCCTGCACCCGCGGTGCGCGCTGGCGCCGGTCGAATTCCTCCTCGAACACGTGGCGCATGGCGCGCGTGGGCGGGGCCGGGTCGATCAGCACGAGACGCGCGGGCGCGGGGGGACGGGGAGCTCCCTCCGCACCGGCGTCCAGCGCGCCGGCGGCGACGAGGGCGTACAGCATGGCCAGCAAACCGCCCCACGAGTAGCCGACGATGGATGGCTGGCCGAGCTGCATCTCGCGGATCACGGCCGCGAGGTCATCCACCTGTGTGCGCCACGTGATCGGCGTGCGGTCATCGGTGCGCGAGCGTCCGCCGCCGCGTTGATCGTAGAAGATGAGCTCGTGCCGCTCCGCCAACCGGAGCATCTGCGGCAGGAGGTAGTCGTGCTGCGCGCCGGGGCCGCCGTGCAGCACCAGCAATTGCGGGGCGCCGGCCGGTCCGTAGACGGCCCAGTGCAGCGGCACCACGGTGCTGGACGTGGCGCCGGACGCGCGCGGGGCGGGGATGTGAGGTGGCACGGAATCCGAGATCGAGAACGATCGTGAGAGTGATGCGTGCGCGTGGCTCCCGCGTCACGCCGGAGCGTGCGGGGCAGGGGGCAGCGGCGCGCGGTGCGCGAACGACGCCGCCACCCGGACGGTGGCGACGTGTGCGTCCACGGTGACGTGCACATCGCGACCATAGCCGCCGCCCACGACGATCGCAACGGGAATGCCCACCTCCCGGCAGGCTGACAGCACCATAGCGTCGCGGCGTGCGAGTCCGTCCAGTGTGAGGCGGAGCCGGCCGAGCCGATCGCTCTCGTGCGGGTCCGCGCCGGCGATGTAGACCACGAGATCCGGCGCCGCGGCGCGCAGGACCTGCGGCAGCGCGCCGCGCAACGCGTCGAGATACGCCTCGTCGCTCGTGCCGTCCTCGAGCGCGATGTCCAGGTCGCCGGCCACGCGATAGCCGAAGTCGGGACGCACGCGCGCGGGGAGTACTCCGTCCGGTGCCGGACTCGGCGCGTCGTCAAGAGGCGCCGGGGGAGCACGGAACGGATAGTTGCGGCGTCCGTGCATGCTGAAGGTGAAGACGGTGGGATCGCCGGCGAAGACGGCGTGCGTGCCATTGCCCTGGTGCACGTCGAGGTCCACCACGGCGGCACGTTCCACGCGTCCCTCGGATTGCAGCACGCGGATGGCCACGGCGACGTCGTTGAAGACGCAGAACCCCTCGCCGTGATCGGGGAACGCGTGGTGCGTCCCCCCCGCGAGATTCATCGCCACGCCGTCTTCCAGCGCGGCGCGCGCGGCAGCGATCGTTCCCCCCACCGAGCGATACGACCGCTCCACCAGATGCGGCGACCAGGGAAATCCGATGCGCCGCATCTCGTCATCGCTCAACGTTCCCGCGGTGAAGCGCTCGATGTAGTCGGGCGTGTGCACGAGCCGGAGCGCCTCGGGCGAGACGCGCGCCGGCTCGTGCAACGACGCCGGCGTTACGAGCCGCTCCTCCAGCACGCGGTCGCGGACGATCGCGTACTTCTCGATCGGGAAGCGATGCCCGGACGGAAGCGGGATGACGTAGCGAGCCGAGCTCCACGCGCGCATCCGCAGCCTTGCGCGCCCCGGTCAGGGGGTGAGCTCGGTGCGCGGCGATCGGTACACCACGCCGTCCTTCATCACGAACACAGGATGCTCGGTGACGTGGATGTCCTTGAGCGGGTCGCCCGGCACGGCCACCACGTCGGCCAGCTTACCGGCCTCCAGCGAGCCGATCCGGGCGTCCCACCCGAGCAGCTTCGCCCCGCTCGACGTCCCGGCCACCAGCGCGTCCATGGGAGACATCCCGCCCCACTCGACCATCAGCACGAACTCGTGCGCGTTCGTGCCGTGCGGGATGACGCCCGCGTCGGTGCCCAGTGCGATCGGCACCTTGTGCGCGATGGCGAGCCGGATCGCGTGCCGCATCGCCTGCGCGGCGGCGCGCGCTTTCTCCGCGCGGAGTCCGGTGAGCACGCCGGTCTGCGCCATCCGCTCCACCGCCTCCCCGGCCACGAGCGTCGGTACGAGATACGTGCCGCGCTCGGCCATCATCCGCGCTCCCTCTTCATCCAGAAAGGAGCCGTGCTCGATGGACGAGACGCCCGCGCGTACGGCGATCTTGATCCCTTCCGTGCCATGCGCGTGCGCCGCCACCTTGCGGCCGAGCTTGTTGGCTTCCTGCACGAGCGCCTGCAGCTCCTCCAGGGTGTACTGCGTTGCGCCCACGGCGTCGCCCTCCGACAGCACGCCCCCCGTCGCGCACGTCTTGATCACGTCGGCGCCGTACTTGGCCTGATACCGGACCGCGGCACGCACTTCGTCGGGACCGTTCGCGATGCCCTCCATCGGGCCATCGTTCAGCACGCCGGGACGAAATCCATTCTCGTCGCAGTGTCCGCCGGTGATGCCGATGGCGTGTCCCGCGCTCTCCATGCGCGGCCCCGGCACGCGTCCCTCGTCGATCGCCTTGCGCAGCGCGAGATCGTCGAAGTTCGGTGCGCCCAGATTGCGCACGGTCGTGAAGCCGGCCAGGAGCGTCTTCTCGGCGTTGGCGACGCCGAGGATGGCGCCGTATGACGCGAAGTCGCGCACGACTGCGTCGTCCCACCCAGGATCGCCGAGCACGCGGCCGATGAGATGGGTGTGTGCGTCGATGAAGCCGGGCAGCAGCGTCGCATCGCCCAACTCGATCATCCGCGCGCCCGCCGGTACGCGGACGCTCCCCTGCGCTCCCACCGCGACGATGTGATTGCCGGTGATCACGACAACCGCGTTGCGCACCGGCGGCGCGCCGGTGCCGTCGATGAGTCGCGCGGCGTGGAGCACCACGGTGCCGCTGTCGGGCGGGGGCGATTGCGCGGCAGCCGATGTCGCGACGACGAGCAGCGCGCAGGCCGCTCCGGCAAGTGCGTGCACTCTGGACATGACAGGCCTCGGGAGATGGGGGTCGGACGCCGCGCACCGCGGGGAGTGCGGCAAACAGGCCAATGTTACGCGCGGCGCGGACGGCGTGCAAAGACGACACGATTTGCGGCCACCGCGTGATAGTCGGCGGCAGCGTGCGCGTTACGTTGCGATCGGTTACGAGTGTCTAATCAGACGGGGCCAAGTGTATCCACTACAAACGGATCCGTCGTATCGACCGCCGTCCGGCGCGCTGACCGAAGCACGCCGGAACGCGGCCATTTCCACGGTCACGATGACACATTCGCTCTCGTTCGTCCGACACTTCTCCCGATTGGTGTGGTTGTTCCTCTACGAGCCGGAAGCCTACGACGGGCAGATGGCGACTCTTCGGGTGGTGGTCGGCGCATCGCGCGAGGGCGCAGTGACGCTGGGCCACGATGACGGCGAGCTCCTCGTGAACGGGGCTGCCGTCACCGATGGCGTGATGGGAGCCAAGGATCTGGCGACGCAGTTGGTGCGGCACGGAATAGCGGAGCTGAGCATCGACGCGGGCGCCGCGCCGGCTGACCTCATCCTCTGTGCGCGGATGCTCGCGAACGATCCGGTGCCGGGCGGCGCGCACGCGCTCCGCGACGTGCTCCGCGCCACACGCGCCACAACCGTAACGTGCACAGCGGAAGGGCTCACGGACGTGACCGTCGAGGCACCGTACGAGCCCGCGTACGTGGACGCGATTGGCGCGGACACGAGTGGCGCGGGCGCGAGCGGCGCGGGCGCGCTCGTGCTGCGCGGCGACGCGCCGCCGGCCGATCGGCGCGTGGAGCGTGACGACGCGTTGCCCAGCGCGCGTGTGGCATCGCCCGGCGTCATGCGGGCCGATGCGCCGTCAAGCTTGTTGCGCGAGCAGGATCCGCAGGCGATGTATCACGCCTTCTCGAGCGCGGAGACGCCGCGAGGCTCGGCGATATCGCTGCTCACGCAACTCGACACCGCGCGCACCGAGGCCGATCGCGTGCGACACCTCGACGCGCTCGTCAAGCTCGCCACCGAGTCGGTGGCGCTCGAGCGGCACGACGTGGTCGCCGAGATCCTCTCGCGGCTCGTGGATCGCGAGACGACCGCGTCCGATCCCGCGGAGCGGCGTGCGCTGGGGATCACGCTGCGACGCCTCATGAAGCCCGATGTGCTCAAGTCCATTGCCGTGCTCCTGCCGCGGCGGCGCGAGGACTACGACCGCCACATGCGGTCGATCCGCCGCGCCGAGGAGGCGGGGATCGAGGTGCTGGTCGACGCGCTCGTGTCCGCGTCCGCCATTGCCGACCGGCGCACGTACTACGACGCGCTGCGCACGCTGCAGACCGGGGTGCGCGCGTTGCTCTTCATGTTGAGTGACAAGCGGTGGTACGTGGTGCGCAATGCCGCCGAGCTGCTCGGCGATCTGCGCATGGAGGAAGCGGAGCCCGAGCTGTTGCGCCTGCTCGATCACTCCGACGACCGCGTACGCTCGGCGGCTGCCGGCGCGCTGGTCAAGCTTGGCTCGAGCGCGGGCGCGCGCGGGCTGCGTGCCGTGCTGCGCGACATCCACTCCAGCGCGCTGCGCCACAGCGCGGTGAGCGCCGCGGTGGGCGATGCGGCGACTGCCGATGCACCGGGCACGGCCGACGCGTTGATCCGCGCGCTCGCCCGGGAGCAGGATCCCCAGGCGCAGCTCGCGATCATCACGGCCCTCGGGCAGATCGGAACGCCGTCCGCCATCGAGAAGCTGATCGATCTGGCGAGCGGGCGGAGCGGACGCTTCCGCCGCACACCCACCGCGCTCCGCGTGGCGGCGGTGCATGCCCTGGCGGCGACGTCCAGCACGACGGCGCTGGTCGCCATTCAGGGGCTCACGCGCGACAAGCAGCGCGAAGTGCGCGGCGCCGCGGCGTGGGTCATGCTCGGCGAGCGGCACCACCGGTTGGAGATCCCGGAACCCACGCCGTAACGCGCGAGCCGCGCGCAGCCATCAGCGTGCGGTGAAGTCCGTCTGGTGCGTCACGCTCCGGCACGCGGCGGCGATCAACTCGGCGGCACGGTCCAGGTCCTCCAGGCTCACCATCTCGTTGGGCGAGTGCATGTAGCGATTGGGGACGGACACGAGCCCCGTCGCCACGCCTTCTCGCGCCACGTGGATGGAGTCGGCATCCGTCCCCGTGTGGCGTCCCACCCCGTGCACGGTGTAGGGGATGTCCGCCGCAACGGCGGCGTCGCGCAGCAGGCGGAAGACCACGGGGGAGATGATCGCGCCCCGCGCCAGCACGGGCCCCCCCCCGAGCCGGTGATCGCCGATCTCCTTCTTGTCCATTCCCGGATGATCGGTGGCGACGGTGACATCCACCACGATGGCCATCCGCGCGTTCACCGACGCCGCGCTCACGTGCGCGCCGCCACCGAGCGAGGCGATCTCCTCCTGCGTGGTCGCCACGGCCACGACGCGTGCCGCGCCGGGACGCGTCGCGTAGCGCCGCAGCGCCTCGAGCACCACAAACGCGCCGATCCGGTTGTCGATGGAGCGCGAGACGATGCGCGCGTTGGGGAGATCGACCGCAGCGGCATCGATCACTCCCGCGTCCCCCACCGTCAGGCGGTCCTCCGCCTCCTGGCGTGTGCGCGCGCCGATGTCCACCCACAGGTCCGAGATCTTGCTGGCCGTCTCACGATCCGATTTCGTCATGACGTGGATCGGGCGCTTTCCCACGACACCGATCACGTCTCCCCGTTCGCTGGCGAAGCGGATGCGCTGCCCGACGAGCACCTGCGCGTCCCACCCGCCGATGGGCTGCACGTACACGAAGCCGTCATCGTCGATGTACGTGATGATGACGCCGATCTCGTCGATGTGTCCGGCGAGCAGGATGACGGGCCCGTCCGCGGGGCCCGCGGCCGCCAGTGAGTTCCCGGCCACATCGCCGCGTACGTCCGCGGCGAAGTCCGCGGCCTCCTGGCGCCAGACGCGTGCCGGGCGGGACTCGAAGCCCGACGGCCCGGGGGCGTCGAGCAATCGCTTGAGGAAGGAGATGGCCGATTCGCTGAGCATGGTGACGGTCACGGGTTATGGGACGCGCGGAATGCCGCTCCACGATAGCGGAGTGCGTCAGCGACGCGTCATTTGCGCTCGTAGACGGGTGCGCCTCCCACGTACGTCGCCACCACCTGCGTACCGAGGATCTCCTCGGCCGGGACGGTCATGATGTCCCGGTCCAGGATGACGAAATCGGCGTACTTCCCCGGAGTGAGGGAGCCCATCACGTCTTCCTGGAACGCGGCGTACGCGGGCCAGAGCGTGATGGATTGCAGTGCCTCCTGTCGCGTCATCCGCTGCTCCGGGTACCATCCGCCCACGGGCCAGTCGTCCGCATCCTGCCGCGTGACGGCGGAGTGGAAGGTGATCATCGGGTTCACCGCTTCGACCGGGAAATCGGTGCCGTTGGGGATGATCACCCCCGTCTCGAGCAGCGAGCGCCAGGCGTAGGCGCCACGCGCGCGGGTGGGGCCGATCCGGCTCACGGCCCAGTACATGTCGCTCGTCTGATGGCTCGTCTGCATGGACGGAATCACTCCCAGTTGCGCGAAGCGCGGGATGTCCTCGTGCGCCAGCACCTGAGCGTGCTCGACGCGAAAGCGCGGATCGGCCACCGGCACTTCCTTGAACGCCGCCTCGTACGCGTCCAGCACCACGCGATTCCCGCGGTCGCCGATGGCGTGCGTGTTCACCTGGAATCCGTGCCGCAGCGCCTCGACGGCCACCTGCCGGAGATGCTCTGGCGTGGACACGAGCAACCCGGAGTTCCCGGGGTCGTCGCTGTACGGATCGAGGAGGGCGGCACCGCGCGAGCCGAGCGCGCCGTCCGCGTAGAGCTTGATGGCGCGCACCCAGAGGTGCCCGTCGTACAGCGCGCTCCGTGGACCGATGTCGAAGTAGTGCGCGATCGCCGCGGAATCGTCGGCGATCATGACGTAGATGCGCAGATTGAGCTTGCCGGCGCGCCCAAGCTCCTCGTACAGATCGATCGTCTGGCGCGTGGCGCCGGGATCGTCCACGCCGGTGAGCCCCCACCGGTTCGCCTCGGCCACGGCCGCAAGGAGCTCCTGGCGCCGCTCGTCGCGCGTGGGGGCGGGAACCACGCGCTCGATGAGTGCCTGCGCCCTGTCCACGAACACGCCGGACGGGGAGCCGTCGGGAAGACGCAGAATGCGTCCCCCCGCCGGATCTGGCGTGCGTGCGGTGACGCCGGCCAGTTGCATGGCCTTCGCGTTGGCGAGGAGCGCGTGTCCATCAATGCGCGTGAGCACCACCGGATGGTCGGGCACCGCGCGCGAGAGCCGCTCGTGCGTGGGGAAGTGCGTGTCCCCCCAGTCGTTCTGGTCCCACCCACGCCCGGTGATCCAGCTTCCGGCGGGGCGCTCCTTGACGCGTGCCGCGACGCGTGAGACGACCTCGTCGTACGAGCGCGTGCCCACGAGATCGACTTCCTGCAAGTACTCGCCGAGGCCGGCAATGTGGCCGTGCGCGTCGATGATGCCCGGGATGATGGTGCGGCCGCTGGCATCGAGCATTCGCGTGGACGGGCCGCGCAGCGCGAGCGCGCCGCGCGTGGAGCCCACGTAGAGCACGCGCCCGTCGCGCACCGCAAGGGCGGAGGCGATCGGGCGCACGGGGTCCACCGTGTAGATGCGCGCGCCGGTGACGATCAGATCGGCGCGCGCGGAGTCGGAGGCGGCACGCTGTGCGCTCGCCGCTGGGGCGAGCAGGAGCAGCGTGGCCGCCATGGCGGCGACGGAAGAGTGCACGGACATGGTGTTGGGGACGAGGGGAAGGAGAACGTCGCAATATGTTCCCTCACGTCGTCCGTTCGCCAGCCGCCGGAGCGTGCACCGGTGCGGGTGGCGGCGTGCGCGGCAGCCGCCGGCGCACCGCGATGGCGACCAACAGCACCAGCGCCGCGAGCGCGCCCAAGGGCACGAGTATGCCGAGCAGGGCGATGAAGCCGGCGATGAAGTGGACGAAGTTGCGCCACGCATCGCGAAACGCCTCGCCGAGCACGCTGCCGCCGGGGCCGCCGGCCACCACGGGATACGGCTCGTGCACCGTGACGCTCAGCGTGCTCATCGCCACCTGGCTGCGGAGATAGCGCATTCGTCCCTCGTACCGCTCGATCTCCTCGCGGACGCGCGCCAGCTCGCGTTCCACCGAGAGCACGTCGTCCAGCTTTCCCGTGCGATGCGCCAGGAGGTCCACCAACCGTGTCTCCAGGCGGCGCGCGTTGGCCAGCCGCGCTCCCACGTCCACGTATTCCTCTCCGACGTCCTGCGCCGTGACCTGCACCGATTCCACCTCGCCCACTGAATCCAATCCGGACCGTGCCTGGTCGAAGCGCGCACTCGGCACGCGCAGATCGAGCGTGGCGCGCCGCACCTCGTGTGGGCCCGTCTGCATTGCGGTCCCGGTCACGTATCCACCGGAGGCGTGCGCGAGCTGTTGCAGTTGGGCCATCGCGCGCTCCAGCGAGTCGACCTCGAGCGTGGCTGATCCGTTCCGGATGAGCATCGGCGCGGTGGCGCTCGCGGTGTCGGCGCCCTGGGGCAGGAGATCGTCGCTGCGGGTGTCGGGTCCCGGCGCCATGTTGTACGCGATCGCGGCTCCGCGCGCCGGCGCAGGGGGCGTCGCCTCGGCGCCCACCGACGCCGCATTCCGCCCGTCAAAGTTCGCGTCGGGTCTCGAGCCGCACGCTGCGGCGATGGCAACGACAAGCAGCAACGGCACTGCACGGACGCGCACCATGGCGACCTCCTGGGGACGTGAATGCGGACATGCGGCTGACGACGCCGTCGCGGACGTGCCGCCGGGCGGAGCCTCTCCAGGGACGTCGCAACCCCGGCCGGCCGACACATGGTACACCGACGTGTGTGCCGGGTCCCACTGGGCGAACGGCGCGCAGGGCTCCCGCGCCCCGGACGCGCGTGCTGCGGCTCCTCGTGCTGCGGACGTCGGCGCCACGAACACCCGCGCCCGGAATATCCCCGCTCCGGACGTCGCCGCTCCGCACATCCGCGCTGCGGATCCGCGCTGCGGATCCGCGCTGCGGATCCGGCCGACCCTACGGTCGAACGGCCAGCTCGTCCAGTGCCGCGCGCAACTTGCGGAGCAGTTGGTCCGGATGCTCCCCTCGCGTGTCGAGCAGTGTGCCGTCCACGCTGTCCGGCAGCGGCGGCTGCCGCCGTCCGCCGTGCGTGAGCAACACGACGCTCACACCGCGCAGCGTCTCCTCTGCGGCCAGGGCATCCAGTACGCGCCGCACCGCATCGCCGCGGAGCGCCGTGTCGAGGAAGAGCACATCGGGCGCCTCCGTGCGGAGCAGCGCGAGCGCGCCGCTCGCGCTCTGCGCCACGCGGACGGTGTAGCCGAGCGATTCGAGGAGATCGCAGAGCAACGTGCGGCTGTCGTCGTCCTCCTCCAGCACCACGGCGCGGTGCGCGGCGCGCCGCTCGCGTACTCGGCGCAGCACGTCCAGCAGAACGCGGCGATCCACGGGCTTCACCAGATAGTCCGCCACGCCCATCGACAGCCCCAGAGCGCGCTCGGCCACGATGGACATCACCACCACGGGCACGTGGTGCAGCGTACGATCGGCCTTGATCTCGCGCAGCACCTGCCAGCCATCCTTGCGGGGCATCATGATGTCGAGGAGGATGACGACGGGATTGAGGATCCGCGCGAGCTCGATGCCGCGATCGCCATTCAGCGCGCCCACCACGCGGAAGCCCGCCGGAGCGAGCGAGTCGCGGAGGAGCGCGATGACCTCGGGATCATCGTCGATGGCGAGCACCACCGGCGCGTCGGTCGATACGCCGGCCACGGGTTCGTCCACCGCTGCGCCCTGCACGCGCGCATCGGCGGAGATCGGAAGGCGCAGCACGACCGTCGTGCCGTGGTCCACGGTGCTCTCGACGGCCAGCGTTCCGCCCATGAGCTCGGCGCTCCGTCTGGCGAGGGCGAGCCCGACGCCGATGCCGGCGAAGCGGCGCGTCGGGCCGCGCTCGAGTTGGCGAAAACCATCGAAGATGCGGCCGAGCTGCTCCGGCGGAATGCCGATCCCCGTGTCGCGCAGGCGCGTGATGAAGGTGCCGTTCCCGCCGTCGGCCAGTGTGATCTCCACCTCGCCTCCGGGCGGCGTGAACTTCACCGCGTTCGAGGCGAGGTTCGTGAGGATTCGTCGGTACCGCGCGCGATCGCCGTACACCGGGCGGCGCAGCTCGTAACGCACGATCACCGAGAGCGACTTCTCCGCGGCCCGGGCGGCGATCGAATGTCGGGCCTCGTTCACCACATCGGTCGGATCGAAGGTGCCGAGCCGCAACTCGGCGCGTCCAGCGTCGAGGCTGGCGAGGTCCAGGACGTCGTCGATGAGCTGTTGAAGGTCGTGCGTGCGGCGGATGATCGCCTGCACCGCCCGCGACTGTTCAGGGGCGAGCGCTCCGTACACGCCATCGCGCAGGAGTCCGGCGTAGCCCAGCACGGCGTTGAGTGGCGTGCGCAGCTCGTGCGACATGGTTGCCAGCACGTGCGTGCGTGCGTCCATGACCTCCGCCAGCTCCTCGGAGCGGCGTGCCAACTCGGTCCGGGCATCCAGTAGCGCCGCGCCGAGGTCGGCCGGATCGGCGCCGGCTGGGGCGACCTCCCGCCCTCCGCTGCTGCCATTCGAGGGGTCGCTCTCCCCAGTGGGTGCGTCTGCTGGTGTTGTCATGACCACATGCTGCTCGGTGCTGCCGGCTGCCACTCCCCCGCCGTCCGCCCGTCCCCCGCTTCGCCGCTCTGGGGTGCAAGTCGCTTGCCGACGGTCGCTCCCCGCACGACGCGTCCCTATCTTTGGTGGCCCCTTCGCGCACACTCTCCGAGGCGTTCATGCTCGCACCCCTGCGGATCGCGCTCTCCCTGTCCATCGGCCTGGCGGCGCTCGCTCCAGCTCCGGCACCCGCGCAGCGCCCGCCGCAAGCGCCCGCGGTCGCGTCGCCCACCGCGCCGTCCGCCTCCGCGCCCATCAGCGACGTGCGCTACACGATCACCTTCGACCGATCGGACGCGCGCCGCCGGAGCGTGCGCGTCGCGATGGCCTTCACGACGGCCGGCAATGCGCCGGTGGTGCTCTCGCTCCCCGCGTGGACCCCTGGCGCGTACGAGCTGAGCTACTTCGCGCGCTGGGTCACCGAGTTCTCCGCATCGAGGGGGGACGGGAAATCGCTGCACTGGGAGAAGCTGGACTACGACAGTTGGCGCGTGGACCCGGCGGGAGCGCGATCGGTCACCGTGAGCTTTCGTTATCTGGCCGATTCGCTCGACAATGCCATGACGTGGGCGGGGAAGGAATTTCTCCTGTTCAACGGGACGAATCTCTTTCTCTATCCCGAGGGGCGCGGCTTCGACTTTCCTTCCACCGTCGCGATCCGCACCGAGCCCGACTGGCGCGTGGCGACGGGAATGCACCCCGCGGGAGCACCGGCCACCTACAGCGCGGCCACGTACCACGATCTGGTGGACATGCCGGCGTTCATCGGCCGTTTCGATCTGGACAGTGCGCGCGTGGCCGATCGCTGGATCCGGCTGGCCACGTATCCGGAGGGGAGCGTTGCCGGCCCGGACCGGCAGGCGGTGTGGCGCGACCTGATCCGCATGATCCCGCCCATGGTAGCCGTGTGGGGGGACGTGCCGTTCGACGATTACACGGTGATGCAGATCGCCGATTCCACCTTCGGCGGCGCGAGCGGACTCGAGCACCAGAGCTCGCACGTGGATGTCATCTCGCCACTCGCCATCGGCGATCCCTTCATGCCGACGCTGTACGCGCACGAGATCTTTCACGCGTGGAACGTGAAGCGGCTGCGTCCCGCCGATCTCTGGCCGTACCAGTACGCGCACGAGCAGCCCACACCCTGGCTGTGGGAGTGCGAGGGGATCACCGACTACTATGCCGACCTCGCGCTCGTGCGCGGGGGAGTGACCGACTCCGCCGGGTTCTTCCGCGCCACCGCCGGGAAGATCCAGGAAGTGGCGCAGGTACCGCCCGTCGCGCTCGAGGATGCGTCGCTCTCCACGTGGATCCATCCGCTCGATGGCAGCGCGTACATCTACTACCCGCAGGGATCGCTCGCCGGGTTGGCGCTGGACATTCTCATTCGCGACGCGAGCGATGATCGCCGGTCGCTGGACGACGTGCTGCGGCAGCTCTACCGCAGCGCGTACCAGTCGGGGCAGGGGTTCACGGAGGCGCAGTGGTGGAGCGCGGTGAGCGCGGCGGCGGGGGGAAAGTCGTTCGCCGATTTCGACGCGCGCTACATCGACGGGCGCGTTCCCATTCCGTGGGACAGCATCCTGCCCCGTGCGGGGATGCGTCTGGCGGTGGACACCATCCCCGAGCCGCGCTTCGGCGTGAGCACCCTTCCCGATTCGGAGGGAGTGCGTGTGATCGCCGTGGAGCCCGACGGCTCGGCGGCCGAGGCGGGCGTGCAACCGGGAGACTATCTCGTGTCGATCGGCGACATTCCGGTGGACGAGCGGTTCGCCGCCCGCTTCCGCGCGGCGTTCGACGGAAAGAACGGTGCTCCGCTGGCCATCCGCGTGCGCCGCGACGGACGCGACGTGATGCTGGCCGGCCGGCTGCGCATCGAGAACCGGTTCGCGTATCGTGTGGAGGTCGATGCGAACGCGTCGGAGCGCGCCGCGCGTATTCGCGCCGGCATCCTCCACGGGCACGTGGACGGCGCGGGTGGGTGATGGCGCGGGCCCGTGCGCGTGGCCGGCAATGTGACATTTGGCTGCTCTCGCGGTGCGCATCCGGAGGCCAGTGCGTGCGCAACCGACTCGCGCCCGGTGGCGGGATGGTCCTATATTGTCGCGCCTTCCCGCTGTCCGCGCCCTTGCGCGGGCGCCCTACGCGGGGGTGAGCACACCATGCGGCGCCATCTCATCCTCACGTGTGCCGCGCACCGTCTATCCGGGAGGTCTCCGTGACGTCATCCACCCCTCCGACCCCGAGTGCAGAGGGAGCGCCGGCGGAGAAGCCGGTGAGCCGGTGGGAGGATCTGGTCGACATCTTCGTGTCACCGGCCGAGCTGTTCGAGCGGCGGAAGAACAGCAGCCCGTGGTTCCCGCTCATCGTGGCCGCAGTCGTGTCGTTCGCACTGTTCCTCGCCACGCGGCCGCTCTTGCAGCCCATCTACGACGTGATGGGCGACAAGATGATGGCTGCGGCGCAGCAGGCCGGCCGGCAGGTGACGCCGGAGCAAATGGAGCGCGGCCGCACCATCGGCACGTGGATCGCCGCCGCCTCTCAGTTGGTGGTGATTCCGATCACTATCGCCATCACCGGCTTCGTCCTCTGGATCGTCGGCAAGCTGGTGGATGCCAGGGAGTCACTCGGCGCCGCGATCATGGTTTGTGCGTTCGCCTTCTTCCCACGTCTGCTGTCTTGGGTGGCCCTGGGGATCGAAGGCGTGCTCATGGACATCTCGCACGCGACCTTGATCTCGATCGGATTCAGTGCGGCCCGTTTCGCCGGCACGGGAACGTCACCGGTGGTCCTCGCACTTCTGAGCCGCGTCGATCTTTTCATCATCTGGACCACCATCCTGCTCGCCATCGGGCTGTCCATCACCGGACGCATCTCGCGTGGACGTGCGGCGATCGCGGCGATCGTCGTCTGGCTGTTGGGCGCGATACCACCGATGTTCACGGCGCTCTCCGGCAGGTCGCCCATGTGATCTCGGCCCGCCGCGCCCGATCATGCCGGCGCGCGTGGGTGTGAGATCCGCTGAAGAGATGGCGGGCAACGAAACGAGCCGCGCGGGATATGGTCCGCGCGGCTCGTTCTCGTTACTCGGAGGCGACGTTTGCCACCGCATGAGTGGGAGATCGGCCTCGTCGCCGCGGCGAGCTCGGCACGCTTGGAATGGCGCGCGCTCCGTCGGTTCACGACGGAGCTGTCATCGCCTCACCGCCCGCGCGGCAGGCGCTTCCCCCTACTTCAACAGCAACTTCGCGATCGTCTGCAACTGCATGTTGGACGTCCCCTCGTAGATCGCGCCGATCTTCGCGTCGCGGTAGAACTTCTCCACGGGGTAGTCCTTGGTGTACCCGTAGCCGCCGTACAGCTCCACGCACAGCGACGTCACGCGCTCCGCCACCTGTGAGGCGAACAGCTTGGCCATCGCCGCTTCCTGCGTGAACGGCTGGCCGGCGTCCTTGAGCCGCGACGCGTTGTACACCATGAGCCGTGCCGCCTCCAGCTCGGTGGCCGCTTGTGCCAACTGGAACTGCACCGCCTGGAAATCGGCGATCGGCTTCCCGAACTGCTGGCGCTCCTTCACGTAGCTCACCGCCGCCTGCAGCGCGCCTCCGGCAACGCCGATCATCTGCGCGCCGATCCCGATCCGCCCCTCGTTCAGCGTCTCGATCGCCACCTTGTATCCCTGTCCCACGGGACCGAGGACGTTGTCCTCCGGTACCTCGCACCCGTCCAGGATGAGCTCCGTGGTGCTCGAGGCGCGGATGCCGAGCTTGTCTTCCTTCTTCCCCACCGCGAAGCCGGGGAAGTCGCGCTCCACGATGAACGCCGTGATCCCCTTGTAGCCGGCCTCGGGGTTGGCGTTGGCGAAGATGATGTAGACCCCCGCCTCCGCACCGTTCGTGATCCACAGCTTGCGCCCGTTGAGGATCCACCGGTCGCTGCGCTTCTCCGCGCGCGCGGCCATCCCGAAGGCGTCCGAGCCGGAGCCCGGCTCCGACAGCGCGTACGCGCCGACCGTCCCGCTCGTCAGTCTGGTGAGATACTTCTCCCGCTGCGCGTCGCTGCCGTACCGGTACAGCGGGTAGTTGACGAGCGTGTTCTGCACGTCCACCAGGATGGCCGCGGAGGCATCCACGCGGCTCAACGCCTCGACGGCAAGGGTGACCATGAGCAGCGAGCCTTCAGCGCCCCCGTACCGCTCCGGTACCTCGATCCCCATGAGCCCCAACTCGAACATGGCCGGGAAGAGCGCGGGATCGAGCCTGGACGCGCGCTCCATCTCCTGCACGCGCGGGCGCACCTCTTCCTCGGCAAAGCCGGCCACGGCGTCGCGGAACATGATCTCCTCGTCGGAGAGCATGGTCAGCGCGGGGCGGCTGACTGTAAGTTCGGTCGACATGCCACCGAAGATAACACGCCAGCTCACCCCGGGCGACGCAGCCCGCCACGGCCGCGGCACGATGCCCCGCCACGATGACGCGGTGTCGTGGCCGCCCCATCCGGGCGCACCGCGCGGATGACGTCACCATCGCTCGTGGTCGCCGCCGGCGCGCGAGCGCGGCACGCGGCGCGCCAGCTCTGGACCTCCCCCGCGCTGCGTGTCGCTGCCGTGCACGCCGCGTCGGGGGCGGCGTTCGCGCTCGGTAACCTGCTGCTCGCGCGCGTGCTGGCTCCCGCGGAGTACGGGAGCTTCTCGCTGGTCGTGGCGCTGCTCAACGTCACCGTAGGCCTCGCTCCACTCGGTGCCGACGGGGCCGTGAACCGCCGGACCATCGATCCCGGCTTCCGGCTCTTCCGGCGTGTCGCGGTGAGCTCGGTACTGGTGGGAGGCGTGACGGCCGCGATCGCGCGCTGGATCTATCCCTCCCTCGATCGCGCGCTGCTCCCGCTCCTGTGGGTGGCCATCGCCTTCGGTGGTTTGAACGTCGTATCGGCCGCGCTCTTTCAGAGCCTCCACCGCTTTCGCGTCTCCCTCGTGCTTCTGCAGACGGTGAACCTGGCCGTCGCGACGGCGGCCGTCGTCACCGCCGCCACCGGCTTGCGGCGCGCGGACGTGGCGGTGGCGTTCATTGGCGTGGCGTTCCTGTTCTCCGCCGCGTACGGGTGGGGACGTCTGCGCCGGCAGCATCGCGTGCCGCGCGAGCGGCGCGATCGGTACCTGTGGGGGGAGTCGCTGTCGTTCGTCGGACTCCAGGCGAGCGCGGCGCTCCTGAGCCAGCTCGAGCGGTTGGTCGCGGGGCGTGCGCTGGGGTTGGCGGAGCTCGCGACCTACAGCGTGCTCGCCGCCATCGGCACGTCACCATTCCGCATGCTGCGCATGGGGATCGGCTACACGCTGCTCCCGCGCTTGCGTGCCGCGGCGTCCGCGCGCGACCGTCGCCGGCTGGTGCGCCGCGAGCTCATCACGGTGGCCTCGGTGGTGGCCGTCGGATCGGTGGCGGTCTGGTTTCTCACGCCGGTGCTGCTGGACGTCATCGTGCCGGGAAAGTACGTCATTCCCGGTGTGCTCCTCTTCGCCGCCATCGTGACCGGCGTGCTCAAGGCAGGAGAGGCGTTCCCGCGCGGCGTCGTGAATGCGCTCGCGTCGCCGCGGGAGCTGGCGTGGCTGAACGGTGTCGGGTGGGTGGCGATCGCGAGCGGTGTGGCGGCAGCGGCGTGGGCGGCCCGCTGGGGGCTCACCGGGATCGTCTATGGCGCCGGGGTCGGGTGGATCATCCGGATGAGCGTCTCATCCGTCATCGCCGTTCGTCACCTTCGCGATCCGCGTCCGCGCTGACGCGCGTGAGCTCCGGCGTCGTCGCGTCGTCTCCTCTGGCGCGGCAGCCTGCGCCGCAGTAGTCGTGCGGCGCGCCGGCCGGTCGCGTGCAGCCGCACTCCCCCGCGGGCGCCGGGCACGCCACCGCCACGTCCGCGCGTTCCAGGATGACCTCCGCCAACTTGTCGCTCACGCCGAACGCGCTCGTCACCCGAAAGCGCACGCCGGGGTAGCGCGCGGCCGCCTCGCTCACCATGCGCGGGATGTCGCGCGTGGAGTGCTTGCCCGGTGAGAGCATGTACGGGAACGCGATCACGTCGGTCGCGCCCCCCTCCACGCACGCGGCGAATCCTTCGGCGATCGACGGCGCCGCGAGCTCCATGTGCGCCACGCGCACCAGCACGGTCGGGCCCGCCATGGCCTGCACCAGCGTGCCGACGCATTCCAACATCCGGTTGGCCTCGTCGCGCACCGAGCCATGGTCGATGATGAGAATCGCCTTCATGGCGCGCGCTCCACGGCGCGCACCGCCGGGCGCCCGTGCGCCGTGGCGCGCGCCGAGCATTGAGCACGCGCCGGCGTGAAGTCCGGAGCACGCGTACGCGCCGAGCCCGAAACACGTGTCGCGTGGCGGTGATGACGCATCATGACCCGGAATATGCCGGTGTGTCGCCCGGATGAGAACCGCTCGCGGCGGAGGGGAGCTCGGCGAACACCTCGACCGCCATCTCCACCTTCCCGAATGGCGCCGAGACCTGCACGCCCTGCACCGCGCCACGCACGCGGGCGAGCAGCTCGCGAGCGATCGCAACGCCTTCCGCCACCGCGTGCTCCTTGGAGCGGCAGCTCGCCGCACGCATGCGCTCGATCACCGCGGGCGGGACCACCACGCCCGGAACTTCGTTCGCCAGGAATTCTGCGTTGCGCGCGGAGACCAGCGGCCAGATCCCGGCGACGATCGGAATCCGCACGTGCGCGATGCGCTGCAGGAACCGCTCGAGCTGGTCCGCATCGAAGACCGGCTGCGTGATCGCGAACTCGGCACCGGCATCGACCTTCCACTCGAAGCGCCGGATCTCCTGCGCCGGGTCGATCGCCGCCGGGTTCACCCCCACGCCGATCGCGAATGACGTGGGCTGCCCGATCCGGTGCCCGCCGGGGTCGAGCCCGTGGTTCAGCCGATTCACCAGATTGGTGAGTCCGATGGAGTCGATGTCGAATACCGCGGTCGCATCGGGATACGGTCCCATCTTGGGCGGGTCGCCGGTGATGATGAGCAGATTGCGCAATCCCATGGCTGCGGCGCCCAGGAGATCGCTCAACATCCCCAGCAGATTGCGGTCGCGGCAGCAGTAGTGGGTGACCGTCTCGATCCCGACCTGCTGCTCGATGAGCAAGCTCGTCATGAGCGCGCCCATGCGGCTCTGCGCGCGCGGACCGTCGGGAACGTTGACGGCGTCCACTCCCGCCTGCTTGAGCACGTGGATGCCGGCGAGCATGGCCGACGCGTCCACGCCGCGCGGCGGAACGATCTCGACCGACGTGACGAACCGGCCTGCGGCGATCCCCGCCGCCCACCGCGAGCGCGCAGCGAAGGGCACCGGCTGCACCTGGTCCGGCTCCCCGGGCGCACGGCGTGGAGGGAGCTCGGCGATCGTCCGCGCCTCGCGCGCAGGTGCCGGCGTGCGGTCGGCGTCCTGGTGCGCGGCACCATCGCCGCGCCCAACCGGCGTTCCGTCGTGCGGGGCGCCCCCCCCTCCGCGCCAGTGCGCGTGCCGAGGGGCGAGCGGGCGGACGCCGGCGCTCATCGCGGCAATGTGCTCGGGCGTCGTCCCGCAGCATCCGCCCACGATCCTGGCGCCCGCTTGCAGCAGGTGCCGCGCGTAGGCGCTCATGTAGTCGGCGCTGGCCATGTACATCGTGCGGCCACTCACGTCGCGCGGCATCCCCGCGTTCGGCTGCGCGCTGAGCTTGCGCTCCGTCACCGCCGCCATGCGCTCGATCGCCTCGAGGATGGTCTGCGGGCCCACGGAGCAGTTGAGCCCGATCACGTCCGCGCCCCATGCGTCGAGCGACCGGGCCACGTCCTCCGGCGTCGCGCCGAAGGGCGTCACGCCGTCGGGGCCGATCGTCATCTGCGCGATTACCGGCACGGTGCCATCCACCTCGCGCGCGGCGAGCAGCGCCTGGTGGATCTCCTCCAGGTCGCCGAACGTCTCGAGAATGAAGAGGTCCGCGCCGCCGTCCAGGAGCGCGGCGAGTTGCGCGCGGAACGTGGCGCGCGCCTCCTCGCGGCTGGTCGGGCCGAACGGCTCGATGCGCATCCCCAGCGGACCCGCCGCGCCCGCCACGAGCACGCGGTCGCCGGCCATCTCGCGCGCCAGCTCGGCGGCGCGGCGATTGATCTCCGCCACCTGCGACTCCAGCCCGTACTGCGCGAGCTTCGCCCGATTCGCGCCGAAGCTGTTCGTCTCCAGCACCATGGCGCCGGCGTTCACGTACGCGCGGTGCACGTCGCGCACGAGATCGGGCGCGCGCAGGTTCAGCTCATCGTAGCACTGATTGATGAACACACCGCGCGCGTAGAGCATGGTCCCCATCGCGCCGTCGAACAGGATGACGCGTTCGGGATCGAGCACCGCGCTCACATCGCGCGGCGTCACCCGGTGCGCCCTCCCACGCGTGCCGCTTTCTGCTGCACGGCCGGCTCCGTCGCGTCTACCGCAGCCCCGGTGTTCGCGCGTGCCACGTCATCACGTCCGTCCACCGCCGCGGCGCGCGGCGCGCCGTCGCGCACCGCGAAGTACTTCGCGGCCGGATGGTGCACCACGAGCGCGGCCGTCGATTGTTCCGGAATGAGCTGATACGCGGCGCTGAATTCCATCCCGAGCGCCTCCGCCGCCGGGAGCAACCGGAAGAGCGTCGCATGACCGTCCAGCTCCGGACACGCGGGATATCCCCACGAGTAGCGCTTGCCCCCCCCCTGCGCGAGCGGCACGCCCAGCTCGCGACGCACACGACGGTGCATCCACTCGGCCACCGCCTCCGCCGCTTCCACGCCCAGCCCGTGCAGGTAGTACGCCTCGCTGTACTCGCCGCGCTGCTGCAGCGCGTCGAACCGCCGCGTGGCCTCGTCGCCGACCGTCACGATCTGGAACGCGGCCACGTCCACCTCCTCGCTCTCCACGCTGCGAAAGTAGTCGGCCAGGCAGAGATGCTCGCGACCAGCCTGCCGCGGAAAGACGAAGCGCGCGATCTCGCGCAGCGAGCCGCCGTCGCTGCTGTACGCCGCGGGGTCGTACACCACCAGTGCGTTGCCCGACGACTGCACGGGGAAGTAGCCGTACACCGCCCGCGGCGCGAGCCACCCGTCGCGCTTGGCGCTCGCGCACAACCGCTCCAGCACGGGACGGAACTCCGATTGCACGGTGGCCTCGTACTGTGCCCCCGATCCGCGTGCGCCCCACTGCAGCCGGAACAGCTCATCCAGATCGAGGAGCTCCAGCACGTCGTCGAGCGGGATGTCGCGCAGCACGCGCGTCCCCCAGAACGGTGGAACCGGAACGGGGTTGTCCGACGCCACCGCGCTGCGGACGCTGTCACCCGCCTCCGCGCCGGCGGCCATGTCCTTCCCCACGGCGCTTCGGAGAAAGACATCCTCGCGCGCTTCGTGCAGCACGCGCTCGGTGAGCGCCGCACGGCGCGCGTCGTCCACCAGCGCCTCGATCGTCTCCAGTCCCTCGAACGCATCCTTGCAGTAGAAGACGCCGGGCGCGTACGGACGCTCGCCATCCACGAACAGCGCGCGCCGCCCGAAGCGCCGGTTGATCGCCGCCCCGCCGATGAGCACCGGGACGGACAGCCCACGCCGATCGAGCTCCTGCACGCAGATCGGCATCTGCTTGGAGGTGCTCACCAGCAGCGCCGACAGCCCGATCGCATCCGCGCCCACCTCCACCGCGCGGTCGATGATCGTGTTCACCGGCACCTGCTTCCCCAGGTCGTGAACCGTGTAGCCGTTGTTCGAGAGGATGGTGTTGACGAGCGACTTCCCGATGTCGTGCACGTCACCGTAGACGGTGGCCAGCACGACCGTCCCCTTGGTGTGTCCCTCGGTGCGCTCGAGAAACTGTTCCAGATGACGGACCGCGCGCTTCATCACCTCGGCCGACTGGAGCACGAAGGGCAGGATGAGCTCGCCGGCACCGAAGCGGTCGCCCACCTCCTTCATGGCCGGGAGCAACACGTCGTTGAGCAGCCGCACCGGTTCGGTGCGCACTCCCGCCGCGTCGAGCAGCTCCTCGATCCCCTCCTTCTTGCGGTGCACGATCTGCCAGTGGATGCGCTCCTCGGCGGTCATGCCAGCGGTGGCATCCACCGCGCTCTCGTCCGCGCCCGCTGCGCTGCCCGCGCTCACGCCGACGCCCTCGATGAACCGCTGCAGCGCGTCCGGATGCCGGTTGAACACCAGATCGTCCGCCAGCGCACGCTCGCGGTCGGCGAGCTCGCCGTATGGGCGCACGTGCGCGGGGTTGACGATCGCGAGATCCAGCCCGGCCTGAACGCAGTGATGCAGGAAGACGGAGTTGAGCACTGCGCGCGCCGTCGGCGTGAGCCCGAAGCTCACGTTCGAGACGCCCAGGATGGTGAAGACGCCGGGGAGCTCGCGCTTGATCGCGCGGATCCCCTCGATGGTCTCGTGCGCGGAGTCCACCCACTCGCGCTCGCCGGTAGCGAGCGTGAAGGTGAGCGCGTCGAAGATCAGATCCTCCGGCGCCAGGCCGTACTCGCGCACGGCGATGTCGTGGATGCGGCGCGCCACCTCGAGCTTGCGCTCGCACGTCTTGGCCATCCCCTGCTCGTCGATGGTGAGCGCCACTACCGCCGCGCCGTGTCGCTTGACGAGTGGGAGCACCGCGGCCATCCGCTCGCGCCCGTTCTCCATGTTGATCGAATTCACGATCGCGCGCCCGGGCACGTGCTCGAGCGCGCGCGCGATCACGGCCGGCTCGGTGGAGTCGATCATGAGCGGCGCCTCGACGCTCATCGAGAGGAGCTTCGCCACGCGCGCCATCTGCTCGGCCTCATCGCTCCGCTCCGTGAGCGCCACGCACACGTCCAGCACGTGCGCGCCCGAGTCCACCTGCTCGCGCGCCACCTCCACGATGCCGTCGTAGTCCTCATCGAGCAGGAGGCGCTTCACGCGGCGCGAGCCCTGCGCGTTCACACGCTCTCCGACCAGCAGCGGGGGCGGGTCCTGGTGCAGCGTGATGGCGCGCATGGCCGACGACACGCGCGGAGCGTGCGCCGTGGCGCGGCGGTGCGCGGTGCCGACGCCATCACTCCGCGTTCCGGCGGCCGAGCTCGTCTCCTCCACCTGCCGCACCGCTTCGACGACCGCGGCCAGGTGCGCGGGGGTGGTGCCGCAGCATCCCCCCACCACGCGGACGCCGAAGTCGCGCACGAACTCGGCAAGCGCGGCCGCCATGGGCGCCGGCTCGAGCGGATACACCGCTTCGCCTTCCCCCGTGTTGATGGGGAGCCCCGCGTTCGGGATGCACGACACCGGTCTCCGCGCGTGCGCGCTCAGGAAGCGCACCGGCTCGCGCATGTGCTCGGGGCCGGTGGAGCAGTTGAGCCCGATCACGTCGGCACCCAGTGCGTCCAGCGTGGTCATCGCGCTCGCGATGTCGGTGCCGAGAAGCATCCGGCCGCTCGTGTCCAGCGTGACCTGTGCTTGCACGGGGACGCGATGCCCCAGCTCGGCGAACAGCCGCTCGAAGCCGGCGAGCGCCGCTTTCACCTCCAGGATGTCCTGCGACGTCTCGACCAGGAGGACATCCACGCCTCCCTCCACCAGCGCGCGTGCCTGCTGGTAGAAGTTCTCACTCAGCTCGTCGAACGAGATGGCCGACAGCACCGGGTCATCGCTCGACGGGAGCATGCCGGTGGGACCGATGGAGCCGGCTACGAAGCGCGGGCGGTCCGGGGTGGCGTAGCGCGCGCAGGCGTCGCGCGCGAGTCGTGCGGCGCGAACGTTCAACTCGTGCGTGATGTCCTTCAGCCCCCACTCGGCCAGCCGGCGCGGCGTGCTCTGGAAGGTGCACGTCTCCACCACGTCGCACCCGACGGCGAGAAACGACTCGTGGATCCCGCGAATCACGTCCGGGCGCGTCATCACGAGGTAGTCGTTGCACCCCTCCGTGGCCGCGCCGCCGAAATCCGCGGCGGTGAGTGCGTGGCGCTGGATGTTCGTCCCCATGGCGCCATCGAAGATGAGCACGCGCTGCTCGAGGGCGGCCAGGTAGGGCGAGCGGTGTGGTGTGCGTTGGAGCTTCTGCGTCATGATGCCATGCAAACGAAAAGTGGCCCACGCGTCGGACACGGGGCCGGCGCTTTAGCGGAATGTTTAACGTGGCCGCAAGTTGCCTGAAATCGCCACGATCGATTGTCTGCGCGCCGCGGTGCCGCGTGCACCGGACTCGATGCCGTACGCTGGTGCCCGCGTGAAGCGCGCGCGGCGCGCTGTCTCAGAATCTACGATTCACCGCGCGTGCGGGCAACGGACCATCTACGGCGCCCGCGGCTCCGGTGTGTCGCGACGATCGCCTCGCCCCGTCAGGCGCGCACGTTCCTCGATCCGGTTCACCAGCGCGAGCAGGCGGTGCCGCTCGAGTGGGAGCGTCAGCTCCGCCATCACGGCCCGTTGCAGCGACGCCGGCGGCGGCACGTCGGGCGCGTCTCCGGTGTGATAGAGCAGCAGCGCGCCACCCGTGGCGATCGGCAGGCGCAGCAGCGCGAGCGTGTCCTCCGTTGCCACGCCGCGCTCCGCCACGATCACCAGCGGGAGCGCACGCGGAGACGGCGGCACCGCATCGTGCGCGTCCGCAGCCACGTGCGGGACGTGTCCCGCTCCGGCGAGCGACCGGGCGAGCCCCTCCAGGAGCGCACCCTCACGGCCGATGAGGAGGACGTGTGCCATAAACGTCGGCCCTAGGTGGAGGTGGTGGAGAGCAGCGCATGCACGCGCGCCGCGTCCACGCCGCGCACATCGATCAGTTTGGTGCGGGCGGTCGTTCCCGACCGGATCTGGACGGCGCCGCGCGGAACCTGCAAGAGCTCGGCCAGCAGGGCAACGAGCGCGGCGTTCGCGGCGCCATCCACTGGCGGCGCGGTGAGCCGCACGGTGAGCGCGCCCGCGTGCACGCCCGACACGCCGGCCCGCGCGGCGCGCGGCTGCACGCGCACGCTGAACCGGACGCCGTCACCGTGCGTCTGCACGACGAGCGCGCGCGCCGCAGGATCCAGGAGCGTGCGCCTGGCGTGCGCGCTCACCGCACGGGCTCCGCAATCCGGCCGTCGCTCACGGCCCCCCCATGCCTCGCACGACGCTCGCGAGCAGCGAGAGGAGAAACCCTCCGACGAGCCAGAGAACGAGCCAGGCGACGAGCGGCGTGATGTCGAGCATGCCGAACGGCGGGATCACGCGTCGCAGCGGGCGGAGCAGCCACTCGGTGAGCACCACCGACCAGCGGATCCACGGCGACCACTCCGAGAGCCGGAGCCACGACGCCACCACGCGTACCAGGAGCGCGAGCTGCAACACCTGGAGCGCCCAGCCGGCCAGGAGCAGGACGATGCCGCCCGGCCCCGCGGCGCCGGCGTATGCGAGTGCCGCGAGCTGGCCATGCAGGAACCCGAGCAACATGAGCAGCAGGATCCCGCCCACGACGACGAGCCCCACGAGCCACAGCGCCGCGCTCGACGGGAGACCCCCGGCGCGGACGATGCGCCGTTCCATCGGCGCAAGGAGCGGCTGGATGACACGGCGGTGCAGGCGTCCCACGGCGCCGAAGGGACTCACGCGTCGCGTGCGCACCAGCCAATCGACGAGCGCGACGATGCCCGCCAGCACCGCGGCCGCCAGCACCACGAGGCGCATGATCGCGAGAAAGACCACGAATCCACCCACAGCACTCGTCACGCCGGTAAACTCGCCCGCTGCGGCGCGTGAGGGAAGAGGGAGCGCGCGCGAAATGCTGCACGGCGCCGTGCATCGCGCGCGACGGATGCCGCGGGCGACTACGGCATGCCGAGGACGCGCACCAGGAACGCGAGCGCGTCGGTGCTCTCGTCGATCCGCTTGTCCGTGGGCGTTCCGCCGCCGTGTCCCGCCTTGCTCTCGATGCGGATGAGGACGGGCGCGGAACCGCTCTGCGCCGCCTGCAGCGCCGCCGCGAACTTGAACGAATGCCCCGGTACCACGCGATCGTCGTGATCGGCGGTGGTCACGAGCGTGGCCGGGTAGCGCGTACCGGCGTGGATGTTGTGCAGCGGCGAATAGCGACGCAGCACCTCGAACTGCGCGGAGTCATCCGACGAGCCATACTCCGACACCCAGGCCCACCCGATGGTGAACTTCTGGAAGCGCAGCATGTCCATCACCCCCACCGCGGGGAGCGCCGCGGCGAACAGGTCGGGACGCTGCGTCATCACCGCGCCCACGAGCAAGCCGCCGTTCGACGCACCCTGCATCGCCAGGTGCGACGGAGACGTGTATTTCTCGCGCACCAGATACTCCGCCGCCGCAATGAAATCGTCGAAGACGTTCTGCTTCCTGTCGAGCATGCCGGCGTGGTGCCATTCCTCCCCGTACTCGCCCCCGCCGCGAACGTTCGCCACCGCGTAGATGCCGCCCATCTCGAGCCACACGAGCTGCGCCGGCGAGAACGTCGGCGTGACCGACACGCCGAACCCGCCGTACGCCGAGAGCAGCGTGGGATGCGTGCCGTCGAGCGCGAGGTTCTTCCGCGCGGTGATGAACATGGGCACGCGCGTGCCGTCTTTACTCGTGAAGAACAGCTGGCGCGTCTCGTACCGGCTGGTATCGAAGGCGAGCTGCGGCGCGCGCCAGAGCGTCGCGCTGTCGTGCTCCAGATCGTACCGGTACACGGCGGGCGGCTGCAGGAACGACGTGAACGAGTAATACATCTCCGTATCGGTAGGGCGCCCGCTCGGCCCGCCCACCGTGCCCATGCCGGGGAGCGGGAGCTCTCCCGACGGCGCGCCGCCGACCTCGAAGAAGCGCACCAGCGAGTGCGCGTCGTGCAGATACGTGGCGATCAGGCGATTGTCGATCACGTGCACCTGCTCGAGCACGTCCGTGTCTTCCGGAATGACCGTCCGCCAGAAGCGGCGCTCGCGCCGATTGATGTCGATCGCGACCAGCCGCCCGTTCGGTGCGTCCAGATCCGTCTGGACGTAGAACACCTGGCCGCCATTGTCGACGAACCGGTACGACGCGTTCCCCTCATCCAGCAGCCGCACCACCGGGTTGTTCACCTTCGGCGACCGCGCGCTGCCGAGATCGATGTAGTAGAGCCGGTTGCGCCGGTCGGTGCCGTCGCGCACGGTGAGGAGCACGTACTCACCGTCGTCGCTCGTCTCCGCCGTGACCAGCCAGTCGGGATGGCCGGGACTCTCGTAGATGAGCACGTCGCGCTCCTGCGGCGTGCCCACCCGATGGTAGTAGACCTTCTGATTGCGATTCGCTCCGCGCAGTGCGCTGTCGGACGCGGGCGCATCGTAGCGCGAGTAGAAGAAGCCCTTCTCGTCGTGCGTCCACGCGATCTGGGAGAACTTGACCCACCGCAGCGTGTCCGGGAGATCGCTGCCATGCCGGACATCGCGCACGTGTAGCTCCTCCCAGTCGGAGCCGCTCACCTGTGTGCCGTATCCCAGGTAGCGGCCGCGCTCCGACACCGCGAACACCGAGAGCGCCACCGTGCCGTCCGACGACAGTGTGTTCGGGTCGAGCAGCACGTGCGGCGCGCTCTTCTCCGACTCCTGCACGTAGAGCACCGGTTGCTGCTGCAATCCGGTGTTCTCGGTGAAGAAGAGCGCGTGCCCGCGCCTGAACGGGAGCCCGTACTTCGGGTAGTTCCAGAGCGCGGTGAGCCGCTCCCGAATGCGCGCGCGCTGCGGGATGGCCGAGAGGTACGATGATGTCAGCCGATTCTCCGCCGCGATCCAGGCGCGCGTTTCAGGAGAGTCCGTATCCTCGAGCCAGCGATAGGGATCCGCGATCTGAACGCCGAAGTAGTCATTCACCTGATCGGATCGGCGCGCGGCGGGATACGCCAGTTGCCGTGCGCCGCTGTCCGGCGCGCCGGCGGACTGCGCGCTCGCTCGCGGCGTGCCGAACGCCGCGCCCCAGAGAAGCAGCGCGCCCGCACAGACACGCGCGCCGGATGCGATGATCGATCGATGGAACGCGCACCGTTCCGGCACTGGACTCATGGCTGCGACACGTCGGATGTGAGGGGAGTCTGGCGCTCGCGCTCCGGCGAGAGCCCGCCGGCAATGTAGCGGGCGGGGAAGCGCCGCGTCCACGCGCCGGCGGCGATCCCCACCACGCTCCCCACCAGCGCGCCCGCCGCCGCGATCCACGGCACGCGTGGATAGCCGAATGCCGCCGGCACCGCCACGAGCCCGATCGCGATCTGGACGGTCATCGCCGCGATCGCGAACGCCCACCATGCACCGCGCGGCAGGCGCCCACCGTCAGCGCGGCCACTCGTGTGCGCCGCCGGCACGCGCGGTACGCGGCGGGGCGTGCTCGCCGCTCCGCCAGTGGCACCGCGCGCCAGCCAGTACGCCGCGGGAACGACGAGACATGCCAGCCACAACGCGCTCAGTAGTACTTGCGGCGCGCCGTCGTCCAGCGCGTACGGGAAGGGAATGAACAACGTCCAGCCGAGATGCGCGCCGAGCGGTACCGCTCCCGCGTGAGCGCCCACGGCCAGGCGTACGCGCCCCGCCGATCGCGCGGCGCACAGCGTCACGCCTCCCGGGGCTGCGCGCGACGCCGCATCGATGTCACACCAGCGCGGTGCACCGTGCGTCTCACGCGAGAGCACGAACGCACCGTGCAGCCGCGCGGCCGGTGCGTTGAGCCCCAACGCGCGCGCACGCGTCCACTCATCGAAGAGGAGATCGTCACCGCGCTGAGCGAGGATGAATACGTGCCGCTGTGCGGCGTCCGCCACCGCCACGATCGGTGCCGTGCCCCCTCGTCGCGGCTGGCTGGCGTCGGGCATCGCCACCACGCGCACCGGCGCGCCGCGAGAGAGCGCTTGGCGAACGCGATCCGCGTTGGAGAGCGGCCCATCCGCAAGCGGCTCCTTCCCCACGCGTGCCGCGAGCACGTCCCCCTCGAACTGATCGAACCCGCCCAACCGTGGCGCCCACTGCCCGTAGTAAGCATCCGGAGGTAGCGACGGCTCGAGTGCCCACACGGTGAAGGTGGTTAGCCCGATCCACAGCACCGCGGCGACCCACGCAAGACGCAGCGCGCTCCGAGGGCTTGGAATCGCCCACAGGCGCCACCTCGCCGCCAGCACCATCCCCAGGAGTGTGCCGGAAACGTTGAACAGGAGATCTCCGGGCGTCGCGCTCCGCCCGGGGACGAACGCGAGCTGCGCCAGCTCCACGGCGACACTCACCCCGGCAGCCAGGAGGAGCGCCCGCCGCCCATGCACGCCCGCCAGCCGGAGCCCTGCGCCGAACGGTGCGAACAGGAGCACGTTCAGCACGGCGTCGCGCAGTCCAAAGCTGCCGCAGAGCACGCACACCATGAGCGGCGGCACCGCCCCCGGCGTAGCCGGCCACAGCGTCATCGCCAGGATCAGAACCGCCCCGCCACTGGCGAGCCAGGCACCAATTTGTTTCTGTTGCACGGTCGCTACACGCGCTGGTGCATGGATTCGCTGCCTGATGGATCGACGGGGCGCCACGCGTTTCCCGCTGCGGCGTGGCGCATATCGCGGGGGTGTATCATGGAATCGAAAGGCGGCACCCGTGGCACCGGAAGTGCAAACCGTTGCGCCGCACGCCCCCGCGGTGAACCGTCCCTCGGGGTGATCAATCTACAACGGCAGCGAATGACAGGACCGTCCACCGCGACGTCACATATCTTTACAGTCGACGTGGAGGAGTACTTTCAGGTCCGCGCCCTGGAGCATGATGTGCCCCGGGAGCGGTGGGAGTCCCTCCCGAGTCGCGTTCAGGCGAGCGTGGACGAGCTGCTCGCCCTTCTGGCGCAGCACGGCGCGCGCGGCACGTTCTTTACCCTTGGCTGGGTGGCCGAGCGGCACCCGGAGGTGGTGCGCGCCATCGCCGAGGGTGGGCACGAGCTCGGCTCGCACGGATGGTCGCACCGCCCCGTCTACGCGCTCAGCCCGGACGAGTTCCGCCGCGAAGTACGTTCGTCCAAGGCGATCCTCGAGGACGTGGCCGGCCACCCGGTGATCGGCTTTCGCGCGCCGAACTTCTCCATCACGCCGGGGAGCGAGTGGGCGTTCGACGTGCTGTGCGAGGAGGGATACCAGTACGATTCCAGTCTCTTCCCGATCCGTCGCCCCGGGTACGGCTATCCCTCCTGCCCCCCGCTCCCGCACATCATCTCGCGCCCCTCGGGGACGCTGTGCGAGTTCCCTCTCGCCACGGCCCTCTGGTGCGGCATGCGCCTGCCGGCGGCTGGGGGTGCGTACTTCCGCCATCTGCCGTACGCGCTGACGCGGCGCGCCTTCCGCCAGCATAGCGACAACGGCATTCCCGCCGTCTTCTACCTGCACCCGTGGGAGCTGGACCCCGGACAGCCGCGGCTCGGCACCTCGCCCGTGACGCGCATGCGCCACTACGGGGGACTCCGGCGCACCAGGCGACGCCTCCAGCGTCTGCTGGCCGAATTTCACTTTACCTCAGCGGCATCCCGCCTCGGGCGTCGCGTCGTCGCGTCGCGCAGCGGTCCGCGGCGCGAGACGCCGGTGTCCGTCTTCCCCGAATGACGTTGCGCGTCGCTCCGTTCGACGGCTCGGCGCGCGAGTGGGACGGCTTCGTGCAATCGCAGCGAGGCTGGTCCCACTTCCACCTGGCCGGATGGCGGCAGGTGGTCGAGAACGTGTTCGGCCACGAGTGCCTGTACGCGGCCGCGCGCGATGCGCAGTCGGGTGCGCTGCGCGCCGTGCTGCCGCTCGTGCGCGTACGCAGCGTGCTCTTCGGGCACTACCTGGTCTCCATGCCGTTCGTGAACTACGGCGGGCCGCTGGGTGACGACGACGGTGTGCGCGCGCTCGCCGCGTGGGCGGTGCAGGTGGCGGATGCGAGCGACGTGAAGCTGTTGGAGCTGCGCAGCCGATGCGCGCTCCCCGTGCCGCTCGCCGCGTCGCATCGGAAGATCACCGTCACCCTGCCGCTCCCCACCGAGTCGGAGGCACTCTGGCGCTCGCTCCCCGCCAAAGTGCGCAGCCAGATTCGCCGTCCGCAGAAAGAAGGGGTGACGGTGCGCTTCGGTGCCGATCAGGTGGCGCCCTTCCACGATGTGTTCTCCGTGCACATGCGCGACCTCGGTACGCCGGCGCAGCCGCGGCGGTTGTTCGAGGCGATCGTCGAGACCTTTCCGGACGATGTGCACGTCGGGTGCGCGTATCTCCACGGGCGTCCGATCGCGTGCGGCTTCGGCATCCGCTGGGGGGACGAGCTGGAGATGACGTGGGCGTCGGCGCTCCGCGCGCACAAGCAGGTCGCGGCGAACATGCTCGTCTACTGGAGCCTGATGGAGCGCGCCATCGAAGCAGGCGTTCGCACGTTCAACTTTGGCCGGTGCACGCCCGGGGGCGGCACGCACCGCTTCAAGCAGCAGTGGGGAGGGAGCGACGAGCCGCTGTGGTGGTACACGCACGCACGCGGCGGCGTGGCCACCACCCCGTCGCCCGACGCCGGTCCGTACGCACTCGGCGCGCGGCTGTGGCGCCGTCTGCCGGTCGCTGCCGCCCGCGCGCTCGGTCCTTCCATTGTACGGTGCATCCCGTGAGCGAGCACGTGGAATCGCATCCGCTGCGCGGTGTGCGCGTCGTACCCCCCGTGTACTCCACGGTGGAGCCCGGTGCGGTGGCGCGGGCGCTCTGGCAGTCGCTGGCCGACGGCACGCGCGCGGCCGACGATCTGCGCGCCGTGCTCGCCCGCGACTTCGCTGCCGACCACGTGGACCTCACCGATAGCGGGACGTCCGCGCTGGTGCTCGCGTTGCGGGCCGCCACCGCCGGAGGTGTCCACGGCACGGTCGCCATGCCGGCCTACGCGTGCATCGACATCATCGCTGCTGCGCGACACGCCGGCGTGCGTGTGCGGCTGTACGATCTGGATCCACTCACCCTCGCCCCCGATCGCGACTCGCTCAAGCGCGTGCTGCATCGCGGCGTCGACGCGGTGGTCGTCGTGCACCTCTTCGGCTATCCCGTGGATGTCCCCGCCGTCGTCGCGCTGTGTGCGGAGTTCGGCGCGAGCGTGATCGAGGATGCCGCCCAGGGCGCCGCCGGCCGATTCCTGCAGACACCGCTCGGTGGCTTCGGCCCCATGTCGGTGCTGAGCTTCGGACGCGGGAAGGGGATCACCGGAGGCGGCGGGGGCGCGTTTCTGCGGCGCGCGCCGGCACGAGCGCCTGCGCAGCGGACGCTTCCCGTGCGCCCGTCGGTGGGCGTGCGCGCGCTCGCTGCAGTCGGCGCGCAGTGGCTCCTCGCGCGCCCGGCGGTCTACGGCCTGCCGGCGCGCATTCCCAGCCTGCACCTGGGCGAGATGGTCTATCACGAAGCGCACGAGCCGCGTCCCATCTCCACGGCGGTCGCCATGCTCGCGCGCAACGCGCTGGCCCGCGCCGCTGCCGACGCCGCTGCGCGCCGGGCGCTCGCGGAACGCCTGCTCGCCGCCGTCGCCTCCGCTGACACCGTCGAGCCGATACGCCCAATCACCGGCGCCGAGCCTGGATATCTGCGGCTCCCCGTGCTGTTGCGTCAGCCGCGCGCCGCCGCGTCCTGGCTCGGTATCCTGCGCCCGTATCCCATCGGACTGTGGGAGCACCCGGAGGCGCGCAACTGTCTGCATCGCGAGCAGGGTGAATTGCGCGGCGCCACGGAGCTGCGCGACCGCCTCGTCACCCTGCCCGTGCACGAGCGCGTGGCGGAGCGCGACGTGCAGCAGATCGAGGCCTGGCTTCGCGACCGATGACCGTCGTTCACGCTCGGCATCGCGCCCGGCGCGCGTGGCGCCGCACCCGGCTGGCGCCGTCGCGCCCGCGGCCGTGGGCGCGATCGCGCACGCTCCTGCTCGTCGTCATGACGATGGCGGTCACCCCCGAGTGCGGGCGCAGCGCGCCGGCCGCAGGGCGTGCGCGCGGTGGCGCGCCCGGTCGCCGCGCCGCGGCGGAGTGCGATACGCCGCACCCGGGCTGGATCTGGTGCGATGACTTCGAGCGCGATCGCCTGCGCAGCTACTTCGAGTACGACGACGCACACGGCGCCTTCACGCGTGCGGAGCACGTCGGCGTGGATGGGTCGATCGCGATGCGTGCACGGTTCGATGTGGGTCGCGTGTCCGCAGGCTCGCTGCATCTCGCCTTCGGCATCACGCCGAGCGCGTACATGCGTCCGGTGGACGCCGGCACCGCGAGGTACGACGATCTGTACTGGCGCGTCTACCTGCGGCTGCAGCCGGGATGGACCGGCGGCGGCGGACACAAGCTGAGTCGTGCGCTCATCCTGGCCACGCCGCAGTGGGGGGAGGCCGCTGTGGCACCCGTCTGGTCGGGCTCCGGAAAGGGGCGCGACTACCTGGTGATCGATCCTGCCTCCGGCACCGCGCCCGGTGGCGGTCTGCGGAGCACGCGGTACAATGACAACCCGCACCTGCGCTATCTCGGGCTCGCGGCCAGCCACTCCGCCATCTTCGCCGACGCCGCTGCGGGAGCCTGGCACTGCATCGAGGCACACGTCCGCCTGAATGATCCTGCGCGGCAGAACGGCGTGTTCGAACTGTGGATCGACGGAGCCCCGGAAGCGAGACGAGATCGGCTCGATTGGCGGGGGAGCTTCACGGAGTATGGTCTCAACGCTCTGTTCGTGGAGAATTACTGGAACGGTGGTGCACCTGCCCGGCAGGAGCGCTACATCGACAACGTCGTGGTGAGCACGAGACGGATCGGGTGCGTGCCCGGTCTGGGCAGTGAAGCGACGGGGGACTCGTGAGCACGCGCGCCCGCTCGCGGATTCCGATTCTGCTCCGCCTCACGGCAGGCGCGGTGCTCCTCGCGCTCATCGTGTGGCGAGTGGACCTCGGCCAGTTCAGCCTGCACTCCTGGCCCGCGCTCCTCGCTGCTGCTGGCGCGGCCGTGGTGCTGCTGCTCGTCGCGCAGGTGTTGAGCGCGGTGCGTTGGCATGCGATCCTCGGCACGCAGGAAGTCGGCACCGCGTACCTCTGGCGGTTGTACCTCATAGGCCAGTTCTTCGGACTGTTTCTCCCGAGCCTGGTGGGGGGCGACGCCGTGCGTGCCGTCGCGCTGAGCCGTGAGATTCACGATGCGTCGCGAAGCGTCGCCAGCGTGCTGGTCGACCGCATTGTCGGGATGGTGGCGCTCGTCCTGTACCTCGTGCTGGGACTGGCCCTGGTACCGACACGCACCATTCCGAGTTTGCGGATGTCCTGGCCCCACATCGCACCCCTCTGGTGGATCGTCGGTGCCATCGGTGTGCTGGGTGCGACGGTCGCGGCCTTCCTGGTTCTGCGGCGCTCCGAGCGCGTGCGGCGGATCGTCGGGGGCAAGATGCGCGTGCTGCGTATGGTGCGGCAGCCGCCGCTCGTGGTGGCCCGGTGGATCGGCATCGGACTCCTGGTGCAGGGGATCTACATCCTGACCTGGTGGGCGCTGGACATCGGCTTGCATCTCGGCGTCGGACTGCAGTATCTGCTCTTCGCCGTGCCACTCGTGAACGTGGTCGCCATGCTCCCGATCACCTTTTCCGGAATCGGCGTGCGTGAGGGCGCGTGGGTCGTGCTCCTCGCGCCGCTCGGCGTGAGCGGAGCGGACGCGGTGGCCTTCGGCGTCCTGTATTTTCTCTGTTACACGATCGTCGGTGGGATAGGGGGCCTCATCTTCATGTGGCGCGGCACCACCGCACACCGCGGCGCCGGCGGCTCGCCTCAGGGGCTCACCACACCTGTCGAGCTCGTATCCTATCCACCCCCTTCCCGGGTACCGGGCGCGGAGTGACCATGCAGACGACCGAGTCCACGATGCGCGATGCGGCGGACGTCACTGCGATCGCGGCTCCGGGATCGCTCCCGCCTCTCACGCTACGCGAACTCACCGTGTCGGTGATCGTTCCGGTGTTCAACGAGCGTGGCACGCTCGAGCAGTTGTATCGCGAGGTGACCGAGGAGCTGGAGCAGCTCGTGGGTGCCTTCGAGATCATCATCATCGATGATGGATCGTCGGATGGCAGCACCGACGTCCTTGCCGCCATCGCCGCGCGCGATCCGAGGGTCCGGCTCTATGTGTTCCGCTCCAATCAGGGGAAGGCCGCCGCGCTGAACTGGGGCTTCCGGCAGGCCGAGGGCGATGTGGTCATCACCATGGACGCCGACCTGCAGGACAAGCCGAGCGAAATCTCCAAACTGCTTGCCGGATTGGACGGCGTGGATCTCGCGTCCGGATGGAAGCGGCAGCGGCACGACCCGCTCGGCAAGACGCTCCCGAGCAAGTTCTTCAATTGGGTGACACGCACCGTTTCCGGCGTGTCGTTGAACGACTTCAACTGCGGTTTCAAGGCGTACCGCCGCGAGGTGGTGCAGGAGCTGGATCTCTACGGGGAGCTGCACCGCTTCATCCCCGTGCTCGCGGCCTTCCGCGGGTTCCGGACCAGGGAAGTACCCGTCGAGCACGCACCGCGCGTGTGGGGAAAGAGCAAGTACGGATGGTCCCGACTCTTCAAGGGGGCGTACGATCTCCTCACGGTCGTGCTGCTCACGCGCTTCGAGACGCGGCCGCTGCACTTCTTCGGCAGCATCGGAGCGGTGCTGGGCGCGCTCGGCTTCGGCGTGCTCCTGTACATGAGCTACCTGCGGCTCGTGCTCGATCAGGTCATCGGACGCCGCCCGCTGCTGTTCCTCGGGATCGTGCTCTTTCTCACCGGGGTGCAACTGCTGTCCGTGGGACTCATCGGCGAGCTGATCGTCCGACGCACGCGGCGGAGCGAGCCCAGGCCACCGCTGCGCGTGCAGCCATCCGGCGTGTCCCCTCTTCGGCGCGCGAGCGCGCGTGGGAGGGTGGGCGCCATGCCCCGTGCGGACGCTGCAAGCTGAGCCGTCGTCTCACCGCGTGAACGATCGCGCTCCCGCCACCGCGGAGCGCGACGCGCACGCGTGGGCCGGATGGGTGCTCGCGGGCATTCTCATTCTCGCGACCGTGCTCCGCATCCACCACCTGGGTGGGTGGTCACTCGAGCAGGATGAGCTCTACACGCTTCGCGACGCCACGGATTTCGGCGCAAGCTCCTCCGGACCGGGGATCACGGCGCGCCCAGTGTACTATGTGCTGCAGCACGTGCTGCTCGCCATCTTCCCCGCCACGCCGCTGGCACTCCGCATTCCTGCGATGGTGTTCGGTGTGCTGGGTGTGTGGCTCACCTGGCGCGTTGCCCGCTCGCTGAGCGGGGTTGCTGCGGCTGCGGTGGCATCGCTGCTCGTGGCCATCTCTCCCTGGCACCTGTACGCCAGTCAGTTCGCCCGCTACTGGACGTTGGTCTACGTGCTGGCCCTCGGCGCATACTGGCTGCTTCCGGCCGCTCTGGCGTCCGACCGGCCGCGCACGCTGGTGGCCACGGCACTGTTGCTGGCGCTCGGTGCGCTCACGCATCCGACGTTCCTGTTTCCTCTACCGGGCGTGGTGATCGCACTCTGCCTCGTGCGCGATCGGGAGCGATGGCGGTGGCGCTGGCCCAGCGCGAATGCCTGGAGGTGGCTCTGGGGCCCGCTCGCCACGTTCGCGATCGGTGGCGCGGTACTCCTGCGGTTCACGGACCACGGCCGTGCGTTGAACGAGGCCACTCAGCGCGGGATGACGGAATCGTTCCGGATCATTCCAGGAATGATCCAATGGATTGCACCGGCGGTCGCCGTCGCCGCCGTCCTCTGTGCGCTCTGGTTGGCCGTGCGTGAGCGCGACGAGCGTCGCGCCGCGTGGGGGCGGATGACGCTGCTCGGCGGCGTGACTGGACTGGTGGCACTGCTGGCGGCTGGTACGCGCTCGGCCATCTACGCCGACTACGGTATGGCGCTCCTGCCGCTGGCATACGTGGCCGTGGGGCTCGGAGTGGCGTCCATTGCATCGCGAGCCGGGCAGGAGAGCGCCGCGCTTGTGTGGGGAGTGACACTACTCCTCGTGGCGACGTCGCTGCCGGGTACGGTGTCGCACCTGATCGACGGGACTCGCTTCGACTATCGCCCGGCCTATCGCTACGCCGCGAGCCGCGCCCCCGGTAGGCTGACGGTTGGGTGGCCGGTCATCGTACACCAGCATTATGCCCCACACGCGCGCTTTGCCGAGCTTCGGGCAGACACGGTTTGGCTCAACCGCGTGCTCGCGCAGGAAGGCGCCTCGGGCATCTGGCTCGTCACCTCGGCGCACCGCGACGGGCGCATCATGTCTGGCAATGGCGTGGATGCCTGGATGCTGGCGCACTGCCGTCCCGTACTGCTGACCGGGCGGCCAAGACTGGATTACCGTCAGTACGACGTCGAGCTCAGTAGCTGCGCCGTCGATCGCGTCGCGAGTGATTGATCCATCTGGTTGTGCGCTCGGCGGTTGGAATGGATCCACGATCGCCGGAGAAAGTCGCTGACCGTTTGGTCAAACACGTCGCGCAAAAAAGTTGCGAAACGGTATTGCATCCAGGCCAGGCGGCCAGTAGTTTCCCGCCCGTCGTCCAACGCGGACGCCTGTGTACAGTTGCAGGACCCGCCTCCGCAGCTCCGGACGGCACGCACCACCTCGTTGGGAAGCTCTTCCCAGCATAACCCGCGCGTCACAACAGAGGCATGATCGCTCGCCCGCTCCGGGCTGCGACAAAGGCAAAGCCGTCGAAAGACGGTGACGCAAAGCTACGAGGCTACCGCTCCTTCCGAGGAGCCACGCTCGTCGGGCCGCCGAACCGGACGCCCCAGAGTGAGCCGCATCGTGCGACTTCCGGCCTTCGTAGCCACTGCTCTCGTGCTGGCTGTCTCAGCCTGCACCCAGGACGCAACAAACCCCCTCGGACCAGACGTTTCCTCCCACTCCGACGCCCTCGTCGCCTCGCCGAACGTGCGTGACTTCGCGATCATCGCGGATAGCGGGGCGCATCGGGTCGGCGAAACCATTCATTTCTCCGTCGCGACGAACCGTGGTGGCGACATCTCCGGCGCGCGCGACGTACAGTGGTCCAGCAGCGACACGAGCGTCATTGCCTTCACCGCCCCGGGCGCGGCAGTTGCGCGCAGCAATGGAACAGCGATAGTTAAAGCATTCGGCCTGGGCGGCATCGACTCCATGACGGTCGTGATTGGACTCGATCTGCCGCAGCACGCGCCCGTGGCGGTGGTGTCTCTCGAGCCTGAACAGCTGACCCTGGCGCCGGGAGATACCGCCACCCTCACGCCGACCGTGTTGAGCCGGTGGGGATTCCACATCTCGGACTGCAGGATGACCTGGTCGATCTCCGATAGCACAGTCGCGAAGGTGACAGCGGTTGGGCTGGTGACTGCGCTGGCCGGAGGCACTGCCACGGTCACCGCCCAGTGCGATGGGCACAGCGGCTCCTCGCGCGTGGAGGTGCAGGGCAACCGCATCGCTCCGCCGGATTCTCAGGCCAGCGCGCCAAAGGCGCCGGACGGACCGACCGGGAATGCGCACAGTGGCGGCGGGTTGCTCTCCGACATCTTCTCGCAGTACCGGAGCGATGGCGATCTGCGCCTGGCCTATCTCATCGCGCACAACCCGGAGTTGCTGCATCTGGATCGCTCGGTGCAGTGGAACGGACATGCGACGATGCGCTATGACCAGCCGGGCGGGACGTCCGCCTCGCCGCAGGTGCACCGGAGCCTGCCGCACTCGCTCCGGGACCTCTGGTTCCGCGGGAGCTACCGGTTCTCGCCGGGATGGAGCACGAAGGGCTCCCGGCCGCCCTCGGAGACCGCCGAGGCGTACAAGTGGTTCGCCATCGGCTGGGCGGGGGGAGCCAGCCAGCGGCTGGACGTGGTCTTCACGAACACCGACGACATCTACATGTCGGCTGGGCTCGCCGAGCACGGGAAGACGCTCTTCGCGCAGAAGGCTCAGGTGACGAGTGACGCCAGCTTCATGTGGGATGGCGGGTGGTACACGCTCGTGGTGCATGCGATCGCGCAAGGGAGCACGGTCACGATGGAGATGTGGCTCCAGGACCAGAGCGGCCGCGTACGGCTGCACGAGACCGTGAGCGGAACGACGAGCAACGGGCGTCCGGTGCCGGCGATGAATCGCGTGGCATTGGGGATGAACTTCAACGACACGCGCTACCCCGGGCAGTCGCAGTCGCTGTGGCTCGGCGAGTGGGAAGTGGTCGACGGCGCTCGGCACCCGAACCCGTTCGGCGTGCGGTAAGAACGCGCTCCGCGTCCGGGCGGCACGATGTCGCCCGGACGCGGAGACGTCTTCGCAGGCCCAGCATGGATATGCACGCGTCCGCGAGAGGGTCACTGACCCTCTCGCGGACGCGTGGCATCCTGGCCCCGTTCGCGCTCGCCGCGACCGCGATTCGCGCGCGCCACCTCGCGCGAGGACGAACGATGGCCAGGGGCGCTTACCGCTCGGATCGCAGACTCTCCTCCCAGGCTTGATACATCACCAGCGCCCAGATCCCGAGTCCCAGCGTCCGCTGTCCATCCAGGAAGCGTGACCACTCCCGGCGCACGCGCACATGGTCCAGCGTTCCCGCGCGCTTCAACTGATCGGTTGCGAGGAGATCCTCCGCCCACGTGCGGAGCGGCCCGCGCAGCCAGTCGTCGATGGGAACGGAAAAGCCGACCTTGGGGCGATCCACCAGCTCGCGTGGGACATGACGGTAAAGCACCTGGCGAAGGATCCACTTACCCTGCCCGTCCCGGATCTTCCACGCGTCGGGCAGCGTCCAGGAAAATTCCACCACACGGTGATCGAGGAGGGGGACTCGCGCCTCCAGACTCACGGCCATGCTGCAGCGATCCACCTTCGCCAGCAGATCATCCGCCAGGTAGGACTGCTGATCGGTGAGCATCATCCGATCCAACAGCGAGGACGGCACCGCCCCTGTCATGGTGCGGTCCCACCCATCCAGTTCCTCGATCCCGTCGTTGACGAACTCCGCCGGCCGGTTCCACGCGGAGACGAGCGACTTGTACATCGCGCTCGCGGTCGGCTCCCGCAGCAATCCGCCGAGCTTCACCGCCTTCTGCCCCGGCAGCCGGACGCCTCGGCGCTCCAACATGTTGAGCGCCATGTCCCAGTCGCCCGGGTTCGTCGCGCTGAGGGCGGCTGCCCCCACGCTCCGCAGGAGCGCCGGAATGCGCAACAGGCGTGGGATGAGTCTGCTGCCGTAGGTGTAGCGATTGTAGCCGCCGAACAGCTCGTCGCCGCCGTCTCCGGTGAGCGCCACCGTGACGGATCGGCGAGCCAATTCACAGACCAGGTACGTGGGGATCTGCGAAGGGTCGGCCAGCGGCTCGTCGAACATCTGTGGCAGGCGCGGCACCACCCCCAGAGCGTCGGCCCCGGTGAGGTGCAGCGCGGTGTGATCCGTGCCGAGGTGCTGCGCGACGGCGGCCGCATGCTGCGACTCGTCGTGCGCCGCGATGTCGAAGCCGATGGTGAACGTCTTCACTCTGCCGGAGGCCTGCGCTTGCATCAGCGCGATGACCAGCGAGGAATCCACACCGCCAGACAGGAGCGCGCCCAACGGCACGTCGGCCTGCAGCCGCAATCCCACCGCATCGCGGAGAAGTCGCTCCAGCGCGTCGATCGCGTCGCTTTCGCTCCCGGCGTACGGCGTCGCCAGCGCGTGGTCGACCACATCCGCCAGCGACCAGTACGGGCGTGATGCTGGGAGGGGCAGGGATGGATCTTCGATCTCCAGCAGATGCCCTGGCGGGAGCTTGATCACGTCCGCATCGATGCATCGGGGTGCGGGCACGTAGAGGAATCGGAGGTATGCCACCAGCGCCGACCGGTCCACGCGCTGCTCGTACCCTGGCCCCGCGCGGAGTGCCTTCATCTCCGAGCCGAACAACACCGTCCCGTTGCGCGCGGAAACGAAGAGCGGCTTGATCCCCATCCGGTCGCGCATGAGATACAACCTGTGCCGCTCCGCGTCCCACACGGCCACCGCGAACATCCCGACGAAACGGCCGACCGCGGTCTCTACTCCCCACGCGTCGAAGGCGCCGAGCATGACCTCCGAGTCCGAGTGGCCACGGAAGCGGATCCCCAGCGCTTCGAGCTCGCGCCGCAACGAGGCGAAATTGTAGACCTCTCCATTGAACACCATCGTGAATCGTCCGGAGGGGGACGTCATCGGTTGATGTCCCAGCTCCGAGAGATCGATGATGGCCAGGCGGCGAAATCCCAGAGCAACCGCGCCGTGAGCGGATGTCGTGGTCCACGTGCCGGCGTCATCCGGGCCGCGGTGGGCGATCGTGTCGCGCATCCGCTCGAGGGAGTGACACAGCTCCTCCTGCGGTCCGCCTTGCGCCGTCATGATGCCCACGATTCCGCACATGCGTGCTCCCTCACAAGAGCTTGGAGAATGTCCCGTCGCAATACATCAGGAAACTGCCAAAGCTATCACACTCCTGCTGTGCGAGGGTGTGGCTTTCCGCTGTACATGCGGTGTATGCGCGCACTGCGTGGGCGGCCTGCGGAGGAGCGTCGGCGGAAGGTCAAAGGAATGGGGCCCTGGCCGCGCGCGGTATCCGCTCTTATGGACCAAAATTCGTGCGGTCCGTCACAGTCCTTTTGGCCGAATCGGTATATACAGAGAGGCGCGCGCTGCTGTCGAAAGCATAGCCGTCCCGCCCGGTCATTCAGACCGTTCTTGTACCAATCTGAGCCACTGTTTGGCACTCTGCCAGCCAAACATTAGAACACTCCAAATCATTGTGATAACTTACGTTACGTAATTCTTAGAGACGTGACCGCCCTTCGGGACGGTCGTCGTGCAGCATGAACGGAGTCGGTGCGACCGAACTCGGATGTCAGAGTGACGTACCGCGCTCCGGAAGGCCCATCAGGGGCCGCGATAACGGCAAACCCGTCGAAAGACGGCGACGCAAAGCTACGAGGCTACCGCTCCCTCCAGGGAGCCAAGCCAGTCGAGCCGCCGAACGGAAGTCTCTGGAGGGCACATGCTTCGCACCTTCCGCACCCGGGTTGTGCTCACCCTCGTCGCGAGCGCGGCAGTCGTATCGGGGTGTAACGATCAGGCCTCACAGATCACCGGCACGCAGTTGGCCGCGGCGGCAGTCCGCGCGCGACGAGTCGGTGCGGGTACGGCACAAGATTCAACACCCGACGGCGCATCGTTCCGCATCGCGCCGAGCTCGCTGTCCATGACAGTGGGCGACACGGCGGCTGCCGTAGCGCTGTTCGTCAACAGCGGCGGCTCCGTTCCCGTGGAGCGCGGGATCAAGTGGATGAGCACCAACACCACGATCCTGGACGTCGAAGGCGACGGAACGGTCGTGGCAAAGAAGAAGGGCTCGGCGTTCGTTGTCGCGCGCTGGCACGGCGCGACGGCCAGGGCGCGCGCCACGGTCGTACTCCCCACGCAGGACGCCCCGCCGCCCACGCTGCCCGACACCGGCAGCACGGTCACGCCGCCGGACACCAGCAGCGTGTCGAAGCCGGATTCCACGGCGGATGCGCCGACCGATACCACCAAGGCGCCGCCCGACACGACCACCAACACACCGCCCGATACGACGACGTCGAACGCGCCCGATGACGCGACGATTCCGGCGTCGGTGACGGTGTCTCCCTCTTCTATCACACTCGACAAGGGTGCGCAGGGGCGTCTGAGCGCCAAGGTGATGAATTCGTCCGGCGCGCTGCTCAGCGGCCAGACGATTACCTGGTCGAGCTCGAACTCGGCAGTCGCTACCGTGTCCGGATCCGGACTGGTGACGGCCGCCGGCGCGGGGCAGGCGCGTATCACCGCTCGCGCGGGGAGCGTGTCCGGCAGCGCGACGATCACCGTCAACAACCCACCGGAGGAGCCACCGCCGCCGCGAACTGGTTCCGGCTCCACCGTGTCAGACGCGCTCAGCTTCGACCGGTTCGCCAACTACGCCGGAGACGCGGAGCTGCTCTCCGCCTATCTCATCGCGCACAACCCGGAGTTGCTGCATCTGGACCGCTCGGTGCAGTGGAATGGGCATGCGACGATGCGCTATGACCAGCCCGGCGGCTCGTCGGCCACGCCGCAGGTGCACCGCTCGTTGCCCCATGCGGTGAGGGATCTCTGGTTCCGGGGGAGCTACCGGTTCTCGCCGGGGTGGAGTACGAAGGGCTCCCGGCCGCCCTCGGAGACCGCCGAGGCGTACAAGTGGTTCGCCATCGGTTGGTCGGGTGGCGCCAGCCTCCGTCAGGACATCGTGTTCACCAACACCGACGACATCGAGGTCGGGGCTGCGCTCGCGCAGGACGGGAAGACGCTCTTCGCGAGCAAGGCGCAGATGTCGAGCGATGCCAGCTTCATGTGGAACGGCGGGTGGTACACGCTCGTGGTGCATGCGGTCGCGCAGGGAAGCACGGCGACCATGGAAGCGTGGCTCCTCGATGCGAATGGAACCGTGGTGAAGCACCAGAGCGTCCGCGCGACGACGAGCGACGGGCGTACGGTGCCAGCGATGGACCGGATCATGTTGGGGATGAACTTCAACGACACGCGCTACCCGGATCAGACGCAGTCGTTGTGGCTGGGGCAGTGGGAAGTGGTCGACGGCGCGCAGCACCCGAACCCGTTCGGCGTGCAGTAAGTACGCGCTCCCCGTCCGGGCGGCCTCACGGTCGTCCGGGCGGGGGACGATCGCGGAACCGGGCTCCGACTACGGGGCCCGGTTTCGCGTTGCCGGCTCGTCGCGCGGGGCTGGCGAGCGCGTGTCAGCGCGCCCGGCACGGCGCGCATCAGGCGCGCACACCACGCGCTCCAGTGCCTGCCGCAGGCGGGCCGCGTCGGCCTCCCAGTTGAATCGGTCGCGAACGGCTGCCTGTCCGGCGCGAGCCATGGCGACACGCGAAGGCGCGTCGCGCAGGCGGACGATCGATTCCGCGAGATGTGCTGGATCTCCGGAGCGGAAGACGAGCCCCGCACCCGTCTCCTTCAACACGCGCGCGCACGGCTCCGCGTCGGAGCTGAGCACGGCGAGCCCCGCCGCCATGTAGTCGAACAGCTTGTTGGGGATGGTCGTGTTCCACGCCTCATCGGCGTGGTGCGGCACGACGCCAACCTCCGCGCGGCGCAGGACGTCGAGCGCGTCGGCGTGCGCCAACCGACCCAGGAACGTCACCACGTCGGGTCCGAGATGCAGCTCGTTCGCGAGGTCGCGAAAATGATCCAGGTCGCGGCCATCACCCACCAGCGTGACGTGAATTTCCTCGCCACGGTCGCGCAGTAGCGCGGCGGCCTGCACGAGATCTCCCACTCCGCGCGGGATCTCCATGATCCCCAGATACACGAGCTCCAGCGGAGCATCCGCATCCGCTCGTGGAGCGCGTGGCGGCGACACGCGCGCAGACGGTGGAGTATTCGACACCACTGTTAGACGCGAGGGCGACACGGACAGCGAGCGCAGCCGCGCCGCCGATTCCTCCACGACCACCAGGATGTGATCCACCCGATGGACGCAGACGCGCTCCACCGCGCGGACCAGCGCGGGATTGCGGACCAGGATGTCCAGCGGGCGCTGGCGACCGGCGTTCCACACGTCCTGCATCATGGCTGGATAGTTCTCCGCCATGTCGAGCACGACCGGCACCGACAGCAGTCGTCCCACGAGCAACGCCGTAGGACAGAGCGGGAGATCCCGGACCACGATGACCTCTGCACGCGCCTCGCGAGCAGAGCGCCAGAGGTGCGCTATCCAACGCGGATTGAAGAACGCGGGGAAGCTGAGCCACGCGTCCAGACGCCGGCCAAGCACGCGCCACGGAGGGAGCCGCCGCACGGTCCCCTCCGGGCGGACCTCGAGCCGGTCGGCCTGGGCGACGTTGCGACACGCGATGTGCACGTGATCACCGGCGGCCGTGATCGCCGCGGCGATCTTCTCCGTCCGTACGTCCCAGGGATAGTCTGCATCCCAGATGTACAGCACGTTCATCGGCAGGATCGCTCAATACCACGCGTCGCCGCGTCCGGGGGAGCGGACCCCCGCACGGACGCTCCGCGACACTCGTCGATGTGTGTCGTCGGAACGCGAAGCCCGATCACCCCTGTGGCGCAGCAGGATCTCTCTCGGGAAGCTCGGCGAACCCTTCCAGACGTCGCACCTGGTCGGCGTCGAAGTGCTTCCGCCACTGTGCGTCCGCGCCGCCGTAAACGTTCCAGTGCTTCATGCGCCGCAGGAAGGTCGGGCTGAGCGGCAAGCGTGCGGCCTGGGCGATCGTCCTGATCCCCTCCTCCGGAGCTGCCACGAAATCGGCATAGGGGACCTCGAGCCGCTGCGATGGATTGAGCGTCGAGAGCTGGCGTTCCTGCTCGATCCGGTTCAGGCGCACCTTGATTGCCGCGGCAACTTCCGGCGTTCGGCCCGTGTGCTCGTAGTACTCCCGATAGTCGTGCGGGATGGTCCCCCACGGCCAGGGATCGAGCCCACTCGACGGATCGTAGAACTCGACGCGCATGAGCGAGCTCACCGTGGGGAAGAGGTCCCGCGTCACGTGCACGAAGAGCGCATCCGGGAATACGGCGGCCAGGATCGCGGTCTTGACCGGCCGCCCGACCATTTTCGTGAGGAACCGCGGCTTGCCGTGATACCGCTTCACCAGCTCGACGAAATGCGGCAACACTCTCCTGGCATCCTCGAGGCTTTCCGCGGTAACGCGTTCCTCCGCGTACGTCTCGAGCCATGACGGGAAGATTCGCTCTGGCTCCGACGGGCGGGGGAAGAACCGGGTTTCGCGGAACCGGGTCGTTCCTGGGAGATCCCAGAAGCGATGCGCCATCGCGATCGAAGGCCATCGTGGTGCCACCGTCATCCAGCTCGACACCCACGCCAGATCCGGATGTGCCGAGAGGCAGGAGTACAGGATGGTGGAGCCACATCGGCCGGTGCCGACCAGAAAGAGGGGACTGGTAGCGCTCATCGTCTGCGTCAATGCATTCCGCCGAAGGTTGCGGTGGTCAGAGCGCGTGCGGGAGCGAAGCGCACCGCGCGTCCCTCATCCACACGTCCTGCAACCGCGCGATACCTGATGGAAGGCTCAAAGCTAGCGTTGCCAGCGTCAGGGCGCGAGCGGCGTGTGCGCCGTTGCGCGGTGACATGGTGGTTGGTCGACCCGCGATGTCGTAACCGACGCCGGCGATCACGTTGATGATTGCTGCGACGTGCGTCGTCGTCGTGCGTCGTCGAGGGACGATGCACGACCTCAATACCAGCCGAACCATCCGATGGTCGTCGTAACGGCCACGAGCACGATCGCCGTCAGGCCGACGCCCAGTCGGGTGAAGTCCGCAAACCGATACCCCCCCATGCCGTAGACCATCGTGTTCGTCTGGTATCCGATGGGGGTGAGGAACGATGCGGAGGCGGAGACCGCGACCGCGATCGCGAATGCGCGCGGATCACCGTGCATGTTGAGCGCCACGGCAATGCCGATCGGAAACATCAGCGCGGCCGCGGCGTTGTTCGTGATGAACTCGGTGAGGACCACGGTGCCGAGCGAGACCGCACCGATCGCCCCGACCATCCCGAAGCGACCGCCGGCGCTCGCGATGCCGGATGCCAGCACCGCGGCCAGCCCGGAGCGCTCGATCGCCGCGCCGAGTCCGAACGAGCCGGCGATGACGAGGATCACATCGAGATCGACGGCGGCACGTGCCTCCGCGGGGGTGAGGACGCCCGTCGCTACGATCGCCAGCGCTCCCAGCATGGAGGCCTGCAGGATCGGGAGGATGCCGGCCCCTGCGAGCAGCACGACGGCCATCGTGATCGCACCGACGATCGCGGCGCGCCGGGTGGCCATCGGCGGGGACCCGCCGACGCGCGAGACGAGCAGGAAATCGGGCCGGTCGCGCCAGCGGTCGCGAAAACCGGGATCAGCGAGGATGAGCAGCGTGTCGCCGACTTTGAGATGCACCGCCCCGAGTTTCGCCGGTACGCGCTGTCCGGCGCGGTGAATGGCGACGACGGCGGCCTGGTACCGGCCGCGAAACTCGGCTTCCTTCAGCGTCTTGCCGATGAGCGGCGAGGACTCACCGAGCACGGCCTCGAAGAACGTGCGCCCCGGGCTGTTGAACGAGATGATGTGCTCGCGCTCCGCGGACACGAGCCCGCGCGTGCGCTGCAGATCGATGACCAGGTCGACCTTGCCGGCAAACGTCAGCACGTCGCCGCCCTGCAGTTGCGTGTTCGGCGTCACCGGCGCGATCACCTCGCGCCCCCGCTGCACCTGCACGAGGAAAACGCCCTGCAGGTGACGCAGTCCCCCCGCTTCCACCGTCGCGCCATCCAACGGGCCGTTGGTACTGACCTCCATGTGCACCGTGAACGCCCGCAGTTCCTCCTGTGCCTGCCGGGCTGCCGCGCGACGCTCGGGAAGCAGGAGATCGGTGAACAGCACGAGGTACACGAGTCCCGCGACCGCGACCGGGGCACCGACGCGCGTGAGCTCGAACATGCCGATCGGCTCGCGGCCTCCGGCCTCGAGCAGTCCCGACACCAACAGGTTCGTCGACGTGCCGATCAGCGTGACCACACCGCCCAGGATCGTCGCGAACGACAGCGGCATGAGGAACCGGGAGGGCGACTGGTCTCGGCGCTCCGCCCATGCGGACACTTCCGGCGCGAGCATCGCCACGATCGGCGTGTTGTTCAGGAACGCGGACACCCCCGCCGTCGGGAACAACAGTCTTCCGAGCGCCACGCGCCCGCGGGCGCGTCCGAGAATCATCTCCATGAGCGGTTGGAGCGTCCCGGTCCGCTCGACCGCCGCCGCGAGCACAAATAACGCCGCGACGGTCAGCGGCGCCGCATTCGAGAAACCGCCGAACGCGTCCTGAGGGCCGATCACCCCGGTGACGAGCAACACGACCACGGCGCCGACAACGGCGACGGCGGGCGCGAGCAGATCGCGCACCATGGTGAAGACCATGACGGCGACGACGGCAAGCGTGAGCCACGCCTGCCAGCTCATCGGTGCGTCACCACTCGGTGCCGGTGCGTCACTCTGGCGGCAGGATTCCGGCGTCCGTCAGCCGGGCGACGATCCGGTCGACGGCAGCCTCGGGGTCCTCGTGCTCGGTATGCACCACGAGCTCCGGCGATTCCGGCTCCTCGTACGGCGAGGACACGCCGGTGAAGTCCGGGATCTCGCCACGTTCCGCACGCGCGTACAGCCCCTTCGGATCACGCTCCTTGCAGACGTCGATCGGACACGCCACGTATACCTCGACGAACCGGCCCTCCGGCACGAGACCGCGCACGCGCGCCCGATCCGCGCGCAATGGAGAGACGAATGTGCAGACCACGATCGAGCCCTGCTCGAAAAACAGTCGGGCCACCTCGCCGACACGCCGGATGTTTTCCTGCCGATCCTGAAGGCCGAAGCCCAGGTCGGCGTTCAGGCCGTGCCGGAGCGTGTCCCCATCGAGCAGCATGGTGCGTCGTCCCTGCCGGAACAGCCGGCGTTCCAGTGTCCGCCCGATCGTGGACTTCCCCGATCCGGACAGTCCGGTGAGCCAGACGACGGCCGCGGAGTGGCCGTGTGCCTTCTCGCGCTCCTCGCGCGGCACGTTCCACCCCTCCCAGACGATATCCCGCGAGCGCTCGAGCTCCGCCGACAGGCCGCCACCCCGCTCCGCCGTCTTCACTTCACCGCGGATCATCCCGGCCGCGACGGTCACGTTCGTGGCGGGGTCCACGAGAATGAAGCTGCCCGTCGCCTGGTTCACCCGGTACGGATCGAAGAAGATCGGCGCCGTCGTGACGATCTCCACCCGGCCGATGTCGTTCAGGGCGAACGACTCGGCGGCTTCGCGATGCATCGTGTCGACGTCGATGCGGTAGACGATCCGCTCGATGTAGGCACGGGTGGTGCGCGTCGTGTGCATGAGCACGTACGGCGTCGCCCGGTTGAGCGGAGCTTCGTTCAACCAGCACAGCACCGCGTCGAACCGCGTCCCCACGCTTGGCAGGTTCATCCGCCGCACGATCATGTCGCCGCGGCTGATGTCGATCTCGTCTTCGGTCGTGAGAACGATGGAGTCCTGCGCGACGGCCTCGTCCAGCGCGCCGTCAGCGGTCTGGACGGCGCGAATCCGCGTCTGCTGCATCGACGGGAGCACCGTGACCTCTTCGCCCGGCCGGATGGTGCCGGACGCAACGCGTCCCGCGAAGCCCCGGAAATCCTGGTGGGGACGCAACACGTACTGCACGGGGAAGCGAAAGTCGATCACGTTCCGGCTCGCGCCCACCTTCACGCTCTCCAGGTGGTGCAGCAGCGTACTCCCGCGATACCACGGCATCCGCGCGCTCTGCTCGACGACGTTGTCCCCCTGCAGCGCGGAGATCGGGATGAACGTCAGGTCCTCGACCTCCAACTTCGCGGCGAACTCGCGGTAGTCGTCGGCGATCTGCTCGAACGTCGCCTGGTCGTAGTCGACCAGATCCATCTTGTTGACCGTGACGACGATATGCGGAATGCCGAGCAGCGACGCGATGAAGCCGTGCCGCTTCGACTGGGTCAGGACGCCACGCCGCGCGTCGATCAACACGATCGCCAGCTCCGCGGTCGACGCGCCCGTCACCATGTTGCGTGTGTACTGGATGTGCCCGGGCGTATCCGCGATGATGAACTTGCGCTTGGGCGTCGCGAAGTAGCGGTACGCCACATCGATGGTGATGTTCTGCTCGCGCTCCGCGCGCAGCCCGTCCGTCAGGAGCGCCAGATTCACCCCGGCCTCGCCGCGGCGCTTGCTCGCCAACTCCACCGCTTCGAGTTGATCCTCGAAGATGGACTTGGTGTCGTACAACAGCCGGCCGATGAGCGTGCTCTTTCCGTCGTCCACGCTGCCGGCAGTGGTCAGGCGGAGCAGGTCCATGCCGTAGCCGTGCGTCGTGCGATCGGCGGCCATCAGAAGTACCCCTGCTTCTTGCGGTCTTCCATTGCCGCCTCGGACCGCTGGTCGTCGCTCCGCCCGCCGCGCTCCGTGACGCGCGCCGCCGCTACCTCGCGAATGACCTCGTCGAGGGTCGACGCCTCCGACTCCACCGCACCGGTACAGGTCGCGTCCCCAACCGTGCGAAACCGGATCCGTCTCCGCTCCACCGTCTCGCCGGGCAACAGCGGCACGAAGTCCGTCTGCGCCAGCAACACGCCGCCCCGCCGGAAGACGTTCCGCTCGTGCGAGAAGTACAGGCTCGGCAGCGCCATCCCTTCGCGGGCGATGTAGTGCCACACGTCGAGCTCGGTCCAGTTGCTGAGCGGGAAGACGCGAAAGTGCTCACCCGGGTTCTTCCGGCCGTTGAACAGGTTCCACAACTCCGGGCGCTGGTTGCGCGGATCCCACTGCCCGTGCACATCGCGATGCGAGAAGAAGCGCTCTTTGGCCCGCGCCTTCTCCTCATCGCGCCGGCCGCCGCCGAACGCGGCGTCGACCCGCAGCTCGCGGATCGCGTCCAGCAACGTCACGATCTGCAGCACGTTGCGACTCGCGTTCGGCCCCGTCTCCTCCACGGCGCGACCCTGGTCGATCGAATCCTGCACGTAGCGGACGATGAGCTCGACGCCCACCTGCTGCACGAGTGCGTCCCGGAACTCCAGGGCTTCCGGAAAATTGTGCCCCGTGTCGATGTGCAGCAGCGGGAACGGAATGCGTCCAGGCCAGAAGGCTTTGCGCGCCAGATGGACCATCGTGATGGAGTCCTTGCCGCCGCTGAACAGCAGCACCGGCCGCTCGAATTGCGCCGCGACCTCGCGCATCACGTAGATCGCTTCGGACTCGAGCTGGTCCAGGTGGCTGCTGCGATGCGGATGCGTCCGCTCGCCCGGGCGCGCCGTGGGCTCACCGCTCTCCGCGGTCACTTCACCGTTCTGCATAGATTCGACGAACCATCTCCAGGATCGATGCGTCCGTACCAGGCGCGGCGGCAAGAATGCCGTCCGGCTGGACGGGGTGTGGCTTGTTGTACTCGAGCGGTCGGCCACGACAGTCCGTCACCGTGCCGCCGGCCTCCTGCAATATGACTTCCGGCGCGCACGTGTCCCACTCCTTGAGGTACGGCACCGGATGCACGTACAGGTCGCGCTCGCCCAGCGCGATGCGCGCACACTTCACGCCCACCGAGCCCGAGGGCTGCTCGTCCGTGATTCCGAGCGCATCGCGAATGCGCGCCACCAGCGGATCGGCGTGCGATCGGGAGCCCACCAGGCGCGGCGGGCGCTGCGCCGGCGGTGGACGGAGGCGCCTGACCGCTCCGTCCTCCTCGAGCCAGGCGCCGCGGCCGCGCTGGGCGCGGAACATCCGGCCGCTCACCGGCTCGTACACCACACCGAGCACGGGACGTCCCGACACCGCCAGGGCGATCATCACCGAGAACTCGGCGATCCCCGAGAGAAACTCCCGCGTGCCATCCAGCGGATCGACGATCCACACCCGTTCCGCCGCGAGCCGCTCCGGACGATCGCGCGACTCCTCCGAGAGCACCGCGTCCTGCGGGAAATGCTCTTGGAGCGCCGCGAGCAGCGCGCCGTTGGCGGCGTGATCAGCCTCGCTCACGGGCGACCCGCCCTCCTTCACCATCTCGGTGGCGCGTCCGTACCACCGGAGCACCGCGCGGCCGGCCGCGCGCGCGGCCGAGGCCGCAACGGCGCTCTCGCGCGCGTACGGCTCGCCTGCCACCGCGTCGCCCGCGGAAGGGGCAGAAGACGTCATCGGCGGCGGAGTCTACGTGGTCGTGCTCTGCGCGGCAACTCGCACCGTGTCGCGCTGCGCCCGATGCTGGTCGTGAAGGGCACCCGACAATGACTCACGATCCATTGATGGAATCAACGACCTCCGCGAGGTGAGCGCCCACGAGGTGATGATGCTCCGGGCCCCATTGATGCCCCTGCGGACTTCCGGCGTACTTCGACATCGAAGAGAGCGGCAGGTCCACGAAGTGCACCATCCCTGCGCTGTCGAGCTGTCGCAGCCCCGCGCGGATCTCGGGGAACAGGTCGACGTCGTAGCCGTACGTGTGCGTCGATGGATTGGTCGACGTCACGCTGATGAAGAGGAGCGTGGCTCCGTCGTCGTGCACGCGCTTGGCGAAGGCCCGCAGCATGTCCACGTACTCCTCCTGGCCACGGTCCGGGGCGGCGTGTGATGAGGATCCGACGGCGACCGCGTGCGTGTGACGCACGGCGATTCCGTCGAACGCGCTGCGGGCGAGGGCGTACAGGTTGCTCCGCTGAATCAGCGCGGACCGCGACAGAAAGCCCTGCCACCGCGGCTTGGGGTGCGCGTAGGGATGGAAGACCAGCGCGCCGTTCACGACCTCGGTCACGCCGACGAAATCCGTCGGATCGTTCGCGCAGAATTGCACGATGACGAATCTCGGTTTGTACTGGCGACCTTCCGCGAAATACCACTTGATCTCCGAGTCCAGCCCCCACCCTCCCACACCGCCGTTGATCACCGTGTAGCGCGGGCCAAGGGCCGCCGCCAGCGCATCCGTGTAGACCTCGCCATCGTTCACGCCGATGCCGAAGGTGAAGGAGTCGCCGAGCACGACGACGTTTTCCGTGCTGTCGGCCTTGCCGATCGGCACATACGGGCCGCGGTGGCCGATGTGGTTGGTGGTGTAGACGAATCGCCACTGCTTCCCGCGCGACTCGACGAGGTGCGTGTCGGGCGGAAACGCGATCGGATAGTCGCTGGACTCGATGAATCGCGGATAGAAGGTGACTTGTGGATCGAACGTGCGCACCAGCCATTCGCCGGCCGCGACAGCGAGGGGCAACGAGATCAGTAGCAGCAGGGCACTCTTGAGTCGATCACGCATGGCAGTCGCCGCACCTCGTCGTGCAAGAGTCCCTGGGACGCTTCACGAGCGCGCACCCTGCGCGAGCAGCGCGAAACGTTCGTGGCGCCGAGACCGAACAAAGGCCGCATCCGTGTGGGAAACCGGCTTGTGGAACGGCCAGGTGTAACGCACGCCTTGGGCCTCCGTCGCCGTCGCCGCTCTCGACTGCCAGGCGCGGCGCCGCGAGCGCAGCGGTCTTGGCGGTTGCGGCACCGTCCCGGGAGGGACGCCGCCGCCGGAGGCGCTCGAAAGCCCTGCCACGGGCCGCCACGACGCTGCACCGGAGGCTCAGGCCGGGGCATGAGACTCGCATGAGCAGTGTCGCGAGCCGCCCCGGAAGCGAGTGGCGTGGCGGCTCCCACAGGGAAATGCGGGTACCCCACCACAAACTGTTGCCGGACGTCAACATACTTCATGGCACCTCGGAGCCCCAACCCCGTGTCCCGTGGATCGTGGATCGAGACATGGTATCGACCGCTGTGCGCCGAGCTGGCTGGCTCGTCCCTGGCGGGGCGGGGAGGGAAGCGTATCGGCGCGGGTTGGAGAGGGGGCGCCGCATCGCACCGCGGTCGGCGCGGTAGTATCATGGAATTGCTGCCGGTGCGTCGTGCCGGGGATGCCGATGGCCGCGGCCTGGGTGGCGTGGAGCCCCCGCGTGGCGCCGGAGGCGTGGTGGCCAGGCGCACGGTGCCCAGCGTGCTGATTTCGAACCTTCTCTCGTGATGACTCGGACCGCTTCCAACGGGGCGCAGGCCCTGCCCGGCAGAGCTGCAGCTCGTGCCTCTCGCGGTGTTTCCCCGAGGGGAAGCCTCCAGGCACGGGTGGTGGAGTCCGGCCCGGATGCCCTGATGATGGTCCTCCCGTTCGTCATCGCGACGTACGTCTGGCGCGTGCAGGACCTCGTGAGCGTGCTGGGCGCCATCAAGTTCCCGTTGCTCCTTGGCCTCGGGGCGCTGGCCGTGTTCTTCGCCACCAACAGCGGCCTGCGCCGGCTCCGCGAGAACGACACGCCGATGGCGCGCATGGTCATCGGGATCGCCATCCTGATCGTGATCGGCGTGCCGTTCAGCCTGATCCGTGGCGGCAGCCTGTCGTTCTTCCTGAAGGATTACCTCCCCACGCTGCTGTTGGCGATGATGGTGGCGGCCGGCATCCGCCACGGTCGCGACCTCGAGTGGCTCCTGCGGACGACCATCATCGGCGCGACGCTCTATTGCGGATACATCTTCTTCCGCTTTCATGTGGGGGCGAACGGGCGGTTGGGCGGCCTCGTGTACTACGACGCGAATGATGTCTCTCTGCTCATCGTCTGCACGCTGCCACTCATCGTGTACTTCCTCCGTCCGGGGATGCGCGCGTGGGATCGCGCGCTGGCCGCGGGGGCGTTCTGCCTTCTCATCCTCACGCTCATCAAGGCCGGATCGCGCGGCGGCTTCCTGGGGCTGATCGCGGTGATGGTCGCGCTCATCACCTGGTATCGCGGCATTCCCCGATCGCACATGATGTTGGTGATCGCCGGTGGTTTTGCGATCCTGTCGCTGCGCGGATCGGATCAGTACTGGGCGCTCATGAAGACGCTCCTGCATCCCACCGAGGATCCGAACTGGACGGGTGGCGACATGGGCGAGGGGCGGATGGCCATCTGGAAGCGTGGGATGGGATACATGGCCCACCATCCGTTCCTGGGTGTCGGTGCGCGTGCCTTCCCGCGTGCCGAGGGTGTGCTCTCCGACCGGGGACAGGCGAACCTGGCGGGCGGGGCGGGCTTCAAGTGGTCGGCCGCGCACAATTCGTTCGTCGAGATCGGTGCGGAAACGGGCATCTTCGGCCTGATCCTGTTCACGTCCCTGTTCGTGTATACCATTCGCGCGATGGCGCGCCTCAACCGAAAGCGCGGCCCTCCCGGCTCGCCGGTCGGCCCGCGCGAGGCGGCGCTGGCCCAGACCATCGCGGTCGCTCTCATCGCCTTCTGCGTCTCGGGCTTCTTCGTGTCGGCCAACTACTTCGCGTATCCGTACGTGCTGTTGGCATTCGCCGCCGGGTTGTTGAAGGTGACGCGCGTCCGGGAGGCAGCGGCGGCGCAGGAGGTGGCCGGCTCCGCCGGCCCGATGGACGTCGGGCCTGTGCAGCCGACGCCCACGCGGATCCCCGGCATGCGAGGCGGTGCCGCCATCGTGCAGACGGTCTGGCGCAAGCAGGCGTAGCCCTGCCACCATGTCGATGCTCCTTGGACATGCCCGGCGCATGGTGAAGCGCACCGCGGAGCGGGGCATGGTGCTCTCCGGCGTCGCACGCGTTGCACGCCGCCGGCGTGCTGGCGAGCTGCTGGTCCTCGCCTACCACAACATCGTGCCGCATGGAGAGTGTGCCGCGGGCGACAGCTCGCTGCACCTCTCCCAGCGCGCCTTTGCCGCGCAGCTCGACTGCCTGCAGGCGTGTTGTGACGTGGTGTCGCTGCACGATGTGGTCACGACTGGCGTGCACGATTCATCGCCCCGGGACTCACGCCGGCCGCGCGTGGCGATCACGTTCGACGACGCGTACCGCGGAGCGCTCACCGCGGGGGTGGAGGAGCTGCGCGCACGAGCGCTGCCAGCCACGTTCTTCGTGTCGCCGGCGTTCATCGGCGACGGCGATTTCTGGTGGGACGCCATTCTCCCCGCGCTCCCGCCGGGAGCGCGCGAGACGTTCCGCCGGCGCGCACTGGACGAGTGGGGCGGCGACGACGCGCGCGTTCGATGTGCAGCGGGCCAACTCGGCATTCCTTCGCGCGTGCCGCCCGCGCATGCGCGCTGTGCGTCCGAGGCGGAGCTGATCGCGGCCGCGACACAACCCGGCATCGCCGCGGGCTCGCACAGTTGGAGCCACCCCAACCTCGCGCGGACCGGTGGCGAGCGGCTGGACGAGGAGCTCGCGCGGCCGCTGCACTGGCTGCGGGAGCGCGTTCCACACACCGTTCCCGCACTGGCGTACCCCTACGGCTGCTGGTCGCCACCGGTGGCGTCGCGGGCGGCGGAGTGTGGCTATGCTCTGGCATTCCGCATCGACGGCGGATGGGCCGGCCGCACCGCCGATCGCGGCGGGTGTCACACCCTTCCGCGTCTCAACGTGCCGGCAGGACTCTCGGTGGACGGTCTGGCGTTGCGCATTTCCGGAGTGTGGTCGTGACCACAGGCTCTCACTGGCAGCGCTGCGCGCACGAGCGCCGGCTCCGCGTCGTGCACATCGTCAACAACCTGAACTACGGCGGGCTCGAGCGCGTGATCCACGATCTGGTGCGGCGCGGTGATCCCGACCGGCAGGAGCTGCACGTGCTGGCGCTGCAGTATCTGGGCGTCTTTTCCGAGGGGTTGGACGCGTACGCACAGCTGCACACGGCACCGCCGCTCCCCAAGTGGACGCTGCTCTGGCCCGCGCCGCTCATCCGACAGCTGCGCGCCATCGCCCCCGACGTGGTGCACACGCACAGTGGCGTCTGGTACAAGGCATCGCTCGCCGCGCGGCAGGCGGGGGTTCGGGCGATCGTGCATACCGAGCACGGACGGCGCCGACCGGACCCGTGGGACATGCGTCTGGTAGACGGGATCGCTTCGCGGCGAACGGACGTCGTGGTGGCCGTCTCGGAGCCGCTGGCCGCGCAGCTTGCGCGCACGGTGGTGCGCCGCGGGACGCGCATCGAGGTCATCGCGAACGGCGTGGACACCGACCGCTACCAGCCGCGATCGGCGGAACGTACGGTGCGCCAGGAGCTGGGGATTGCGTCCGAGGTCCCGATCATCGGGAGCATCGGCCGGCTCGAGCACATCAAGGGGTACGACGTGATGGTGGAGGCGTTCGCCGTGCTGCGGCGGATGTGGCCGGCAGACGATGCGGCGAGCGGCCCCCCGCCGGTGCTGCTGTTGTGTGGTGAAGGCGCCGAGCGCGCGGCGCTGGAGCGACAGGCAGCGCGCTCGGGGGTGGCCGACGCGATCCACTTCCTGGGATGGCGCAACGACATCGAGGCACTGCACGCGACATTCGACATCTTCACGCTCGCCTCGCGGAGCGAGGGCACGTCCATCGGTCTGCTCGAAGCGATGAGCGCCGGGCTCTGTCCCGTCGTGACGGATGTGGGCGGCAACCCGGGCGTGCTCGGTGCGGAGCTGCGCCACCGGCTGGTGCCGGCCAACGCGCCCGACGCGTTGGCCCGTGCATGGCGCGACGCGCTGCAGCATGGCGAGGCGCGACAGCACGACGCGGCGGCGGCCCGCGCACGCGTGGTGCCCGTCTTCGGGGTGGAGCAGATGGTGCGCGCTTACGATGCGCTCTACCGCGAGGTCGCGTGCGCGGATGCGCGCGGCGGCACGTCCGGCGTGGTGGAATGTGCTTCGGTGACGCCGCAATAGTGCCGGATCGCCTGCCACAGCCGTTCAGCCTGGGATCTGCGGCTGAAGCGGACATCGCGTGCGATCGGCTCGGGACGGATGCCGTCGCGGAATTGGCGGACACGGTGCGCGATCGCGCTCGCGATGGCGTCCACATCGTCCGGATCCACCACGTCCGCGTCGGAGCCGCGCAGGAGCATCTCGGTGGCACTGCCACGCGCCGCCAGAATCAGCAGCCACGCGGGGAACCGCATGTACTCGAAGACCTTCGAGGGGATCGCCGTCACGCTGTCCTGCTTGAGGCTCACGAGCATCGTCCCACCCGCCATGAGCTCCATCACCTCGTGACGGGGACGCGGCGCGCCGGTGCGCACGAACGGCGCGATCCCTTCCTCTTCCGCAATCCGCTGGACTGGCACTCCGCCGTACCGGTCGACGTTGCCCACCAGCTCGAAGCCGATGTCGGGCGGCGTGAGCGACAGGGCGCGAATCACTCGCTCGAGTGCGCGAAAGACGAGGCGCGGGTCGCGATCGATGTAGATGGACCCCGCATACACCAGACGGAACTGGCGCTCGGCGCGCGCGGCGGGAATCGGCTCGTCGTCGTCGTAGCCGTTCGTGATGGTGATGACACGCGCGGCGAGCGCCGGGTATCGCTCGCGCAGCGCAGCGGCGGCAGCATCGGTGTTGGCGACGATGAGCGACGCCGCGCGGAAGACGCGGCGCTCGTGTCGAGCGGCGAGCGACCAGCAGAGTGGGCTGGCCAGATACTCGGGCAGCCGCTCCACCAGGCTCCACGGATCGCGCAGGTCCACCACGAGCGGCAGCCCGGTGCGCCGGGCCACGCGGCGACCTCCTTCGTGGACCATGTGCGGCGGCCCGCACGTGACGATCGCGTCGTATCGCGCGCCGGAGCGCACCAGGCGCAACGCGAGCGCGGCAGCGGCGCGCGCCCACGCGCCGTCGCGAGCGAACGCCACCCACGCCTGAAGCGCGCGCGCGGCTGCTCGCCGGTCGCGCCTGCTTGCCCGCGCCTCGGCCCGCGACAGCGAGCTGACGCGCGGCGTGGCGGGCGGAGCGCTCGGGATGCGAGAGTCGCCGCTGCGGTTCGTGATCGCTGTGGAATGGTCGAGCGACGGATCACCGCCTCCGCCGCCGCGGAGCGGGCGCCGCACCGCCAGCCGACGCAGCGTGCGCGTCGCCTGCCACAGCGCGTGCTCCACGCGTTCCGCAATCGCACGCACGCGGCGGACGCCGAACACGCGAGTGCCCGGCGGCAGCGCCTCGAGCTGCCGCCGATCCTGCGACGCGAGCTCATCCGGGTGCAACGCGATCACATCCACCGCGCACCCGAGCTCGGCCAGATGCGTGGCGAGCTTCTGCCATCGCAGCGCACCCACGGCCGGATCGGGTGGAAAGTGGAACGAGAGGAGCAGCAGACGGCACGGCGTCCGCCGCTCGGGCGCCGCATAGTGCGGTTGCGGTGCGCTCACGGGACCCCCACGTACGCCGGCGTGCCCGTGCTCCACCTCGGTACCGGCTTCACGACGTCGGGTGCGGACATGGCGATACGGGGAATGGCGATGCGGCCGTGGAGTGACATGATCCGTGATACGTCCGAGCGCGAGACGCGACGATCTCCGGGTGCCGTCAAAATAGCGGCGCGAGCGTGCCCCGGCGCAAGCGCGTCGGGCACCGCGCGGCGCCGGTGCGTGTCGTACGTGGCGTTCGAGTGAGCGTGCACGGCATGCCGCATTCGATCCTCGTCACTGATGGAGAGCAGCGACCCGCGCTGGCGGTCGTGCGCTCGCTGGGGCGCGCCGGACATCGCGTGACCGTCTGCGCGAGTCGGCCGCACGGGCTCGCGGCGACGTCGCGCTTCTGCCGCGCCGCACACGTAGTCCCCGACCCGCTCCAGGCGCCAGAGCAGTTTCGCCGGAGCGTCGAAGCGCTGGTGCGCGAGCGAGAAATCGCCTGCGTCCTCCCCGTCACGGAGGCGTCGCTCCTGGCGCTGTTGCCCGAGGCCGGAGGCACGCTCGCCGGGGCGGTGGTCCCGTTCCCGGATGCCGCACACTTCCGTGATATCTCGAACAAGCGCCTGGTGCTCGACGCGGCGCGCGCGCTGGGGATCGCGGTCCCTGCGCAGGTGGCCGTGTCGCACCCCGCAGAGCTCGCCGCGCTCGACCTCGATGCGCTGGGCACCCCGGTCGTCGTGAAACCCTCGCGATCCGTGGTGGATGGTCGCGACGGCGGACTGAAGATGAGCGTAAGCTACGCGGCGGACCGCCGAGCGTTGGAGGCACTGCTCGGGTCGCTCGACGCACGCGCGTTCCCCGTGCTGCTGCAGCAGCAGATCCGCGGGCCCGGCGTGGGCGTCTTTCTCCTGCGATGGCACGGCCAGTTGCTCGCGCGCTTCGCGCACCGTCGTCTTCGGGAAAAGCCACCGTCGGGCGGGGTGAGCGTCTACAGCGAAAGCGTCCGCATGGACGACGCGATGCTCGAGCAAGCCGCTGCGCTCCTGGAGCGCTTCGCATGGAACGGCGTGGCGATGGTCGAGTTCAAGCGCGACAGCGCCACGGGCGTGCCGTATCTCATGGAAATCAACGGCCGCTTCTGGGGCTCGCTCCAACTGGCGATCGACGCGGGCGTGGACTTTCCCGCGCTGCTCGTCGCGGCAGCGTGCGGCGAGCACCCGGCGCCTGTGCTCGACTACCGTATCGGCACGCGCCTCCGCTGGTGGTGGGGGGACGTGGACCACCTGCTCTTGCGCCTCCGTCATCCGCCCGCGCGCTGGCAGTTGCGCGGTGCCGACGGCGCGCGCTGGCGCGCGGTGCGTGATTTTCTCGCGGCCGGCATGCCGGGAGGGCACTCGCGCAACGAGGTGTTCCGGTGGAGCGATCCTCGCCCCGCGCTGCGTGAAACGCTCGACTGGTTCCGGAGACGGTGATGACGATGACACGCACCGGCGTCCTGCACGTCCACAGCAACTACTCGCACGACGGACGTGACACGCTCGAGGAGTTGCGCGACGCCGCGCTCCGGCGCGGCATCCAGTTCGTGGCGCTCACCGACCACGCGGAAGATCTGGACGCCTCGCGTTTCGAGGAGTTCCGCCGCGAGTGCGCGGCGCTCTCCGGCGAGCGCGTCGCGCTCATCCCCGGTTTGGAATTTCGATTCGCCGGCTACACCGGCTTGCATCTCCTGGCGCTCGGCCTGCGCCAGTGGATCGCACCTGCCTCCCCGGCGGCGTTCATCGCCGGCGCGCGCGAGGCGGCCCAGTTCACGATCGTGGCGCACCCGGTGCTGGCCGGTTACCGCATCCCGCCGGAGGTACTCGACGGGATCGATGCCATCGAAGTCTGGAACGCCGCCTACAACACGCGCTATCTCCCCGACCCGCGCGCCGTGCGCATCCTGCACGCGTTGCGCGAGCGGCGCCCCGAGGTGGTCGGGACCGTCGGCCTCGATCAGCACGACAGCCGGAACGATCGGGAGACACGCGTCATGGTCGCCACCGACAGCGCGGACGTCCTGGCCGAGCTCAAGGCGGGACGATTCACCAATCGCGGGCGGACGATGCGCTTCGACGCCACCGTGTCGTTCGGTCCGGCGCGCATGGCGGCGCTCACCGCCGCGCGATGGGCGCTCGATGTCGTCGAGCGCCGTCAGGATCGGCTCGTCCACGCGTGGCGCGCGCGGAGCAAACGATAGCGTCCACCGTCCGGCCGCCGGACGCCATCCAGGAACGCCTCGCGCGCCGTAGAGCACCCGATCGGGCCGCACGGGCCGGGGGCGACCGTGGGGATGCCTCTCAGTCGCCCTCGCGATCCGCGGGACGCAACCGGTAGCCCGGGCGCCGCGAGGCGTTGAAGTGCACGACGATCTCGCCGATGAGCCCGAGCGCGATCGCCTGCATTCCGAGTGTGAGGAAGAGCACGCCGAGCAGGAGGAGTGGGCGCTGGCTGATGGGGCTCCCGGTCACCCGCTCGAAAAAGAGCAGGACCAGGAGCAACGCTCCCACACCGGACAGTGATGCGCCCACCAGGCCGAAGAACCGGAGCGGCTTGTCGGTGAAGCGGAGCAGGAAGAACAAGCCGAGCACGTCCATCAGCCGCCGGACGTACACGCCGGGACCGTACACGCGCGCCCGCCGATTGAGCGGATGCTGCGTGCTGGCGAGCTCCTCGACGCGATATCCGTTGTACAGTGCCAGCAACGGGAGGAAGCGCGCGAAGTCGCCGTATAGCGGGATCTCCTCCAGGAACTCCCGTCGCATCACCCGCACTCCACAGGCGGCGTCGTGCATGCGCTTTCCGCCGAGCTGACCGATCATCACGTGCAGTGCCCGGTTCTGTAGCCGATTGATCAGCGAGTCGTGACGGCGCGGCCAGCGATGCGCCACGACCAGATCCGCACCCGCCTGCAGCCGGGCCACCAGCGTGGGAATCGCCGCGGCATCGACTTGATGATACGCGGGGAGCGTGAGGATCATGCGCCCCCGGCTCTCACTCTGCCCCACGCGAAGCAGCGTCGTCTCCCCCACGGCCGTGGGCGTCTGGATCACCCGCACGGTCGGGTCGCTCGCCGCCAGCGCGCGCACCGGCGCGAGCACGTGGTCGAAGTACGGATGCGAGACGAAGAGAAACTCCACGCGATAGCCGGCGGCGCGGAGCGGCGCGGCGTACTCCTCGTACAGCGGCAGGAGCGGCTCGGGGCGCTCGATGACGGGAACGATGACCGACAGGTCGACGTCGTTCCCCGTAGCGAGCGTGGCCGAGGTGTCCGTGGTGCGGACGGCCGTTCCGGCGATCAGATCACTTTCCATCGTGTGCGACATGGACTCACGCCCGCGCCAGCCTGGCGCCCCGATCCTCGTTCGACTTTCGCAAGATAACCTCGCCGACGAGACCCAACATCACGAGGTACGCGGCGAGCAACAACCACAGGAGCGCCGCTGCCGGAAGGACGTACGTCCCCGCGACGGCCACACCGTATCGGTACAACGCCGTCGCCCAGTACGCGCCCACGCCGGCAGCCACCAGCATTGCGCCGAGCGCCGCCGTCCCGAACAGCGCCAGCGGACGGTCGCGGAACGAGCTGATCATCTTGATCGTGATGAGATCCGCCAGGAGCTTTGCGATTCTCGACAGTCCGTACTTGCTCGTGCCGAACCGGCGCGGGTGATGCCGCACCGGAATCTCCGTGATGCGCGAGCGCGCGGTGGCCGCCGCCAGCGCCGGGAGGAAGCGGTGCATGTCCGAGTAGAGGCGCATCTCCTGCAACAGCCACCGGCGATACGCCTTGAGCGAGCAGCCGTTGTCGCGGATACGCACGCCGGTGAGCCAGGCGATGATGCGGTTGGCGACCCACGACGGGACCTTGCGTGTAAGCACACGGTCCTGACGGCGCACGCGGTAGCCTGCCACCAGGTCGTACCCCTGATCCAGCTCGGCCACGAGCCGCGGGATGTCCCGCGGATCGTTCTGCAGGTCGCCGTCCATGCTCACGACCACGCTGCCGCGCGCCGCATCGAACCCCGCCTGCATGGCCTGCGTCTGGCCGTAGTTTCGCGCAAGCTGGACGAGCCGGATTCGGGCGTCGCCGCGAGCCGCCTCGCGCACCGCGTCGACCGTGGCGTCGGTGCTCCCATCGTCCACCAGCACCAGCTCCCACGGCGAGCCCCAGTCCGTGAGCGCGTCGCGGACTGCCGTCACCAGCGGGCGCACGTTCTCCACCTCGTTGTAGAGCGGCACCACGACCGACAGGCCAACGGTTGGGGGAGAAGAGGTCACGCGGTATCGATGGCGCAGATGGATGTCATGATGGGACCGGATACGGTGAGCATGCTCCCGCGCTCCAGCTCCCTGTGGCTCGTTCGCAATCTCTGACCGGGCCGGTCGCACGGACCCGAGCGCGCCTGGCAAGGGCACGCAAGTACAGAATCCATGCCAACTACCGGTCGCCGTAACCGCTCCGGATGGTGCGCAGAATGCCGACCGGGTCCGGTGCTATGATGTACGGAGGCAACAGGTGTGCGCGCGGTGCGGCACGGTGCCGCCGGGAGCCTGTGAGCGCGTGCGAGACGGGGAAAGGGGAAGCGCTCCGTTGCGCTATCCTCGCTCCGCGTGCGTAATTATACAACCCTTGGCCCCCCGCAGATCGGCGCGGTCCGAGCTTCCGCCCACCCCGCGTGGGCGCCGGTTCTGGCGGGGTACGTCACGACCTCCCTGGCCACCGGCTGGCGTCGATTCGTGGCGATTCCCGTGCGTCCATGCGATGCCATCCCCTCGTCCTTCACCGTCCAACTCCAGCGACGCCATTCCCGGTCGCCTATCGGTGCTGCACGCCGTCGCTCCCGCCAGGGTGGGTGGGTTGGAGTCGGTGGTGCGCAGTCTGGTGGCGGGACTTCGAGGGCGCGGCCACGATGCCCGCGTAGCGGCGATCATCGCTCCGGAAGACGATAGGCACCCCTGGTGCGAGGAGCTTCGCGCCAACGGCGTGCCTGTGGACGAGGTCAGAGTGCGCTCTCGAGCCTATCTGGCGGAGCGCTCGCGCGTCCGGTCGCTGTGCGTCGAGCGCCACGCGCGGATCCTGCACTCACATGGCTACAGAGCCGACGTGGTCGATTCCGGTGTGGCGCGCGCCATTGGTGTGGCGCGAGTGACCACGGTGCATGGCCGCACAGGCGGGGGGTGGCGAAACCGCCTCTACGAGCGGCTGCAGGGTCGCGCGTTCCGTTCCATGGATGCCGTCGTGGCGGTGTCCCGTCCCCTGGAGCGCGAGTTGCGCATGGAGGGGGTGCCCGGAGAACGGCTGCACCTGCTTCCCAATGCGTTCTCGCCGGCAGCACCCATCCTGGACCGCATGGAGGCGCGTGATGTTCTGCGGCTCAGCAGTTCCGACGCTGAGATGCGGATCGGGTGGGTCGGCCGCCTGAGTGCGGAAAAAGGTCTGGACGTCCTGCTCGATGCCCTGACATTGCTGCCTCTCGGGTCAGTACAGCTCTCGGTGATCGGAACCGGGAGCGACGAGCCCTCACTACGCCAGCGAGCCGCGGAGCTCGGGCTCGCGCCGCACATCTCGTGGCATGGAAACGTCTTCCAGGCGGGGAGCCTGTTCCGCGCGTTCGATCTGTTCGTCCTCAGCTCGCGGACCGAGGGGACGCCGATCGTGCTCCTGGAGGCGATGGCCGCAGGGGTACCGATCGTCGCCACCACGGTGGGCGGGGTGCCGGATGTGGTGGGGGAGGAGGAAGCCTTTCTGGTGCCCCCGGTGCAGCCGGCCGCGCTGGCAGCGGCCATCGAGCGCGCGCTGTCGTCGCCGGCGGAGCGCGAGCGGAGGGTCGCCGCAGCGGCGCGCCGCTTGTCCGAAGCGTTTGGAATGGAGCCCTGGTTGGATGCGTACGAGCGAGTGTACCGCTCCGCGCTGACAGCCACGGCGCCGCGGAGCTAAAGAGGTTCAGGTGATCTGGTTTGCCGCCATCGTGATCGTTGCGCCCGCTGCGTTCTTCGCGTACGCCTACGTCGGCTATCCCGTCATCCTTCGGGTGCTGGCCGCCCGTCGTCCTGCGCCGGCTGCGCCGAGCGTACCCACCGACGGCGAGTGGCCGTACATCAGCATCACCGTTCCCGCGTACAACGAGGAGCGCTCCATCCGGCGCACGCTGGAGGAGCTACTCCGGGTGGACTACCCAGCGGATCGGCGCCAGATCCTGGTGATCTCCGACGGATCCACGGATCGCACCGACGACATCGTTCGCGAATTCCACGCGCGCGGGGTGGAGTTGCTCCGCATTCCGCAGCGCGCGGGGAAGACGGCGGCGGAGAACGCTGCGGGGCGCACCGTGCGCTACGACCTCATCGTGAACACGGACGCCAGCGTGCGGATTCCCCCCACCTCGCTCAAGCCGCTCGTGCGTGCGTTTGCCGATCCCACCGTGGGCGTGGCATCGGGGCGCGATGTGAGCGTGGGAGACGAGGCGCGCGAGGCGAACCGCGCCGAATCGGGGTACGTGGGTTACGAGATGCGCATTCGCGATCTCGAGACGCGCGTCGGTTCGATCGTCGGCGCAAGCGGGTGCTTCTTCGGTTTCCGCCGCGCGGTGAACGACACCGACTTTCCCGAGGGATTGAGTCGCGACTTCGCGAGCGCGCTCCTGGCGCGTGAGCGCGGCTACCGTGCCGTGTCGGTGGACGACGCGCTCGTCATCGTGCCGCGCACCACATCGCTCCAGGCGGAGTACCGGCGGAAGATCCGCACGATGGCGCGCGGCATCCAGACGCTCTGGTACAAGCGGCACCTCATGAACCCGTTCCGCTACGGCGTGTTCGCGTTCATGCTCGTGAGCCACAAGCTGTGCCGGTGGCTGGTCTACCTCGCCATTCCTCCCGCCGCGCTGGCGATCGCCGTGCTGGCCACGCGCTGGACGCCCGCGTTGTTCCTTCTCGCCGCAGGGGTGGCTGCGTGGGGGGCCGGGATCGTGGCGCTGCGCTGGCCGGAGGAGCGCCGCATGCCGCGGCTCCTTGCACTCGTGGGCTTTGCGGCAGTCTCGGCGCTCGCCGGGGTGATGGCCTGGGTGCGGGTCTTCCGCCGCCAGCGCGATGTGAAGTGGGAGCCCACGCGGCGGCCGGGAGCCGCCGCGGCGTGAGCGCCGTCGCCGCTACCAGCCGCCGCGGCGGAAGAGCATGACCGGCACGGTGCGCAGCATGATCTTGAAGTCCTCAGCCAGACTCTGCCGGGCAATGTAGTCCAGGTCGTAACGGACCTTGACGCGCACATCGTCGAGCGAGGCGTCGTAGCTGTTGTTCACCTGCGCCCAGCCGGTGATCCCGGGGCGCGCGCGCTGGCGCAGCGGGTACTCCGAGATGTTCTCGCACAGCCGCGCGAAGATGCTCGGACGCTCCGGCCGCGGGCCGACGATGTTCATGTCGCCGCGCAGCACGTTGAGCAGCTGTGGCAGCTCGTCCAGCCGATAGGTGCGGAGCACGCGCCCCATGGGCGTCACCCGGGGATCGTCCTTGCACGCCCACACCGGCCCCGTCCGATCCTCCGCGTCCACGTACATCGACCGGAACTTGTAAATCGTGAACATCCGCCCGCCGTGGTCGTGCTGCCGGCGGTCGTACAGCGCGGTGACCGGCTCGCCGCGCCGGTCGAGACCCACGCGCGTCTGCGTGTAGAGCACGGGGCCGCGCGAGGTCAACTTGATCGCCGCCGCGATGAGCAGCATGAGCGGCGAGAGCACCAGGAGCGCCAGCGACGCGAGCATCACGTTCACCAGCCGGTTCAACACCTCGGCACGCGGACGCGGAACCACGTGGATACCCGCCACCCGCTGGGGAGCGACGACGTCGGCGTCCCGCACGAGCGCGATCTGCCGGACAGCGTCGCGCCCACCCCCCACGTGCGCCGCGTCGTCGGTGCTGCGCCGCCGCCGCTCGCGTGCCGGGCGCACGCCCAGCATGCGTGCGTCGCCTACCGTGCTGTCCATCATGTCGTTGAAGCCGCCAACAGGCTCGCTCATATCGTCGTTACGCCAGGTGAATCTGTGGTCTCGTCGTCATCGTGTGAGTGCCACGATGGTACCGGTGAGGGCCAGTCCGAGACCCGCCACCCGAGCAATGGTGTTCCAGTTCGTACCGCGTCTCTGCTCGATCTGAATCACGTCGCCAGCGCGCAGGTCGAGCTTGTCGAGCGTGCTCCCTGCAGCCACCGCAGTCCGGAACGCTTCCGGCGCCACGATCCGCTCCGTACCGCGCTGCACGAAGGAGCGTCCCATGTCTGCGTCCTTGTCCGGACCCCCCGCATACATGAGCGCGTCGCTGAGCAGGACATCCGCCGGGAGGGCATAGAACCCGGGCCGCCCCACCGAGCCGCTGATCTGGACGCGAACGAGCGGCGTGACTTCCACCACCTGAGGATCACGGACGTACTGGCTGAGCTGCTTGGTGAGGTGGTCCTTGAGCTCCGAGCGAAGCACCCCGGCCACCGGAATGGGTGGCAGTCCGGGGATCTCCAGCATGCGCCCCGCGCGGACAACCACCGTGTCGGACAACCCCTGAATACCGCGCACCTGGAGCAGCAGCCGATCGCCCACCTGCAGATCACCCTCGCTCAGTCTCCGCTGGATGGCTGCAGCACGATCCGGGTGGGCAGCGGCCTCCGCCTCCAGCTCTGCCCTGGTGGCGTAGTCGCCGGTCGCTGCCGCCACGGAATCGGTGGTCTGTGCGGCTGCAGTAGCGGGCGACCAGGCCCAGATGAGGAGCGCGCACAACACCGTAGCGCCCCAACCGCACCAGGCCGCGGAATTTTGCGATGAAATCATGCCCGGCCCGGATGCAGTACGCGTGCTAACGTCGCTGGCATGGTCTCGTGATGATAAAACGATACAGCACATGAACTTTCGCTTCTGGCGCCCTGTTCGATTTCTTGACGATCGCTTTGACGTGTAGCGCCGGCGCGGCAAAGGCGTGGGCGGTTGCCCGCACTCGCACCGCGAGACCGCTCCGGTCGGAGGCGCGGCCCCAGCCGGCGCGGTGCCCAGGATAAGCAAGATCGGCGCCCCACATGGCCATCCGCGTGACAGTCGATGGCCGCGATCGTACAACGAGATGGGAGCTATTTGGCGGAGAAACCGCGATCAAAATAGTGACAGTTCGGGACAGCCACGTAACGCCGGCGCATCGAAGATGTTGCGCCCCCGCTGCAACCCGGACCGGTGCTTCGGCGGGTCCATCTGCCGTACTCTGTGAAGGCACAACGACTTACCGCAGATACGGCCCGCTGCATGAGTTCTGCATGGTCCCCACCGTGCGCATCGCGACGTTCCCCGATGCGCTCTGATGGCCGCGGGGCGATTGGTTCATCTCGCGCTCGCCCGGCTAATCCACACTGCCACCGGCACGCATGTCCGACACCGATTCGCCGTCTCGACCGGCACTGGTCCTCCTTGTCAACGATCAGGAGTGGGCCGCGCGCTCGCTCGAGAGCGTTCTCGGTCCCAACGGCTACGCAGTGCTCCGTGCGTTCACCGGGCGGCAGGGGATCGACATGGCCCGCAGTACCCAGCCCGACCTGATCATCGTCGACGTCCACCTCCCCGACATGGCCGGTGTAGCGGTGTGCGAGGCGCTGCGATCGCCCGCGCGCACCGGAGCCACGACGCCGGTGATCATGACCTCCTCCGGCGCGGCGGACCGCACCGAGCGGATCGCGGCGTATCAGGCTGGCGTCTGGGAGCTGTTCGGCTATCCGCTGGATGTGGAGGTGCTTCTCGCCAAGATGGCCACGTTCGTCCGCGCGAAGCGGGAGTCGGATGCGCTCCGCGATGAATGCCTGCTCGACGGACTGACCGGCCTGTACAACATGCGCGGACTGGCGCGCCGAGCGCGCGAGATCGGCGCGCAAGCGCAACGTACGCACAGTGCGCTCTCGTGCGTGGCGCTCTCGCCGGAGCCGGAAGCCGTCGACGGCCAGCGCGATCTGGACGATGACAGCGCGGCGGCGCTCGCGGCGCAATTGGCCGCGCTGATGCGTCAGAGCAGCCGTTCGTCGGATGCGGTGGGACGCATGGGACAATCCGAGTTCGCGATCATCGCTCCCGCCACCACCGCCGAGGGTGCGCTGCGCATGGTGGAGCGACTGCGAAATCGCGTGGAGGCCGGATCGTTCACCATCGGCGGTCTGGAGCGTCGGCTGCGCCTGCGCGCCGGCTACTGCGCCGTGGCGGACTTCGCCGATTCCTCGGTGGATGGCGAGGAGATCTTGCTCCGGGCGACGGTGGCGCTGCACCATGCGCCCACCGACACGCCCGACTCACGCGTGCGCGCGTTCGACGCCGTCGCCGTCCGGCCGCTGAGCTAACGCTCGCGACCGCCGCGCACCACCCCGCACCCAAAGAGACCGCCGCGCATCCTCCCGGGATGCGCGGCGGTCTCTTTTCGAACCTCACTCGTTACGCACCGCGCGGCGGTGGCCGGCGCGCCGGAATCGCCCGGCGCGCAGGACACTCACGGTGTGCGCGTGAGCTCCCCCACGCCGGAGCCGATGCGCGGGGAGTCCTCGTCTGCCGAGGTGTATCCGTACAGGTACGAGTAATACCGGTACACGCCCTCGGCGCGCACGTCGTTGAGCACGGCGCCCACCACACGCACCGGGAGCCGGTCGACGAGCTGCAGCTTGCTGTCGGCCATCTTCCGATCGCTCACACCGGTGCGGAAGACGAGCATCATGTTCTTCGTCGCCGTGCCGAGGAGGAAAGGATCGACGCCGGCGCCGAGCGGCGGACTGTCGACGATGATCGTGTCGTAGCGCGTCCTGAGCAGGTCGAGCAACTGCACCAACGCCTCGGACACGAGCAGCTCGGGGCCGCTGTGACGACGCGTGCCGCATGGAATGACGGTCAGGTTCTGGTACGTCGTCTCGCGCAGCACGACGTCCAGCGGAACTTCACCGCTCAGGTGATCGGTGAGTCCGGGACGGCGATTCAGTCCGAACATCGCGTGCAGCTCGCCGCGACGTGTGTCGCCGTCCACCAGCAGTGTGCGGTACCCGGCCTCGGCGAAGGAGAGCGCCAGGTTGGCCGAGATCATGGACTTTCCGTCACCGGCGCCCGGACTGGAGATGGTGAGCGTGATCGGGCCCACGCCGGCGAAGGCGTGCGTCACGTTGAGACGAATCGTGCGGAACGCCTCGATCACCTGTGCCGCCTCCTCCGGATCCGTCTCTCCGTTGCGGCGGCTGCGAATGGTGGGCACCGCGCCGAGTACCGCGAGCCCCAGCTCACCGGTGACCTGCTCCGGGTAGCGGACGCGCGGGTCCATGTGATCGAGCAGGATCGCGAGTCCCACCCCGCCGGCCAGGCTTGCCATGATCGCCATGACGAGGAGCCGCCACGTCTGATTGAGATTGCTCGGCATACGCGGCGGGACCGCCGGATCCACCACCTGCACGTCGGAGGTGGTGCTCAGCTTCGCAAGCAACGCCTGATTGTAACGGCTGCGCGCGTCCAGGTACTGTTGCTCGAGCAGATTGCGGTCGCGCTCGAGCTGTCGCTCACGCGTGGAGCGCGCGGGAATCTGGCGGAGTTCCTGGTCGGTTTCCGCCACTTGACTCTGGAGCAGATTCACCCGGGAGCGGAGCTGCGCGGCCGTCTGTTCCGCCACCTGCGGGAGCGTCTCCGACTGGAGGCGGTGCAGGTCGCGCTGCAGCGTCTGTACCGCCGGATGCTGCGGCGTGTAGATCAAGAGCAGCCGGCGGAGCGAATCCTGCGCCGTCGCGATCTGGTCGAGAACGGGCATCAGCTCGGTGTTCTGGGCCGAAGGCACCAACCGGAACGCATCTATCGGCGTGGTCTGTCCGGCGCGCGCCTGCTGCGCCAGCTTCTCCAGTTGCGACGCATCCTGGCTCAGCGTGCCCGCCTGCTGCTTCATGGCGAAGTACTCTCCCATCACGGACCCGGTGGTGGTCGGGAGCCCCGCCGGCACCGGGGTCTGATCGCGCGTGGGAAGCGTGATGATCTGCGTCAGGTACTGCTGATACTCCTGCTCCTTGGCGTGCAGCTGTGCCTCGGCCTGCGAGACTTGCTTCTGCAGCGCCGTCATCTGCGTGTCGAACTGCGCCGTCTTGAGCTCCAGCGACTTGCGCTCGAAGGCGCGCAAGAGCGCGTTGAGGTTGGACGCGGCGAGTTGTGGATCGAGCGCCGTGAGCCGTAGCTGCAGCGTGTTGCTCCCGCGCGGGGGCGGCGCGACCTGGAGCCAGTCCTTGAGCGCCGACGTCGCCCGGTCGGGCGGGATGATCTGGAAGGCGATCTGTCCGCCAGCCGGCAGCACGGACGGGGAAGGGACCCACTGCCATCCGAGCGGGCGCCCAATGGTGTCGCCCACCTGCCCGCGGTCCACCACCGTGCCGTCGTCGGTCGCGAGCGTGAACGTGTCCCCGCCGGGCGCGACACGCAGCACGAAGCTCCCCGTGGCCATCCCGGGCGTTGGCGTGAAGCTGTCGAACGTGGACGAATCGACGTGCGAGTTGGGAATGATGTACAGGTGCCGCTCGTGCACGATCTGGTCGATCATGGCACGACTGGTGAGCAGCATGACCCAGTCCCCGATCTCGAGGGGATCCTCGTACTCGATAGGCCCGCTGCGCTGTGCGCGCTGGTCGGCGGTGATCATGACCGCCGCGCTCGCCGTGAACTCCGGCGTGTAGAAGCGCATGAGGATGATCCCCACCGCCGTACCGATGGCGGTCAACACCAGGATCAGCCACTTGTAGCGCTTGACGGCGGCGATGTAGCGGGCCCAGTGAACGCCCTTGTCGCTTCCCTCGGTGGACGCCAACCCAGGCCATTCCTGCGCCACAGCGGGCGCGGCCGGAGCGGCTGGCCGGTCGACCGCAGTGTCTGCGTTGAGCTTGGCTGGTGTGAGGTGGCCTGACATATGGGTAAGTCGGTCTCGTTGCCTGAGGTACGGGAACCAGCCCTCGAAAGATGAGGACAGGTCCGGGTGCGCGAAAGCCGGCGACTTCCGGATGTGGCGCAGTGGTATGGGCCGTCGTCTCTATGCAATAATGGGCCCATGACGAGGTCCCCAAATCGCTGGAGCAGCGCAGCACTTTGCCGCACCCGCGCCAGGTTTCTCCCCGCAATTGCGGGGGAGTGTTGAGCCGGACCGACAGATTCCCCGGACCCATCGCTGGCAACTGTTGTGACAGTGCAACGTTCGTTCTTGACAGCCGCAACATGTGGTGCTAGAGAACAGTGGCCCGTCTCCGGGCGGAGATCCGGGTGGTGGGGCACTGCTGGCGAGCCACGGCTACCGGGGCGTCCTGCACACGAGGGCGCCTCCCCCGCTACCTAGGAGATCGACTGGATGTTCACACCCTCCGCCGTCGACAGCCCGGACCCGTCCGCGCTCACGCCGGTCACACGCGATCCGCTGTCCATCCCGCCCGACGTCAAGTCGAGCATTCGCGTGTTGCTGGTCGACGACGATCGCACGCTGCGCGAAGGGTGCGCGAGCGTACTCCAACTCGAAGGTTTCAGCGTCACCTCCACGGGGCGCGGCGACGAAGCGCTCGACCTCGTGCGTCGCCGCAAGTTCGACATCATCCTCGTGGATCTGTACATGACGCCGGTCTCGGGGATGGACATCCTGCGCGAGGCGCTGGAGGTGCACCGCGACACGATCGTCGTCGTCATGACGGGCAACCCGAGCGTGACGTCGAGCATCGAGGCGCTGCGCGTGGGCGCGTGGGACTACCTGCCCAAGCCGTTCTCCGCGACGCATCTGCAGGTGCTCATCGGCCGCGCATCGCACGCGGTGATGGTGGCGCGTGAAACGAACGACCTGCGACTGCAACTGGTCCAGCAGAGCGGCAACAGCGACAAGATCACGCTGCTCGGAATCGCGCCCGCGTTTCGCAAGGCCGTGGAGCTGGCGCGCAAGGTGGCGTCCACCGATGCGTCGGTCATGATCACCGGCGAGAGCGGGACGGGCAAGGAAGTCATCGCACAATTCATTCATCACCACAGCCGGCGGGCGAGCCGGCCGATGGTCCCGATCAATTGCGCCGCGCTCCCGGAGCCGCTGCTCGAGTCGGAGATGTTCGGGCACCGGAAGGGCGCGTTCACCGGCGCGGACCGCGACAAGCCCGGCCTCCTGGAGACGGCGAACGGCGGCACGCTCTTTCTGGATGAGCTGACCGAGATGTCGCACCCCATCCAGGCCAAGCTCCTGCGCGTGCTGCAGGATGGCGTGGTGCGCCGCGTGGGGAGCGAGCAGCAGGACGCCATCGTGGACATCCGCTTCATCTCGGCCACCAACCGCGATCCGCAGGAGGCGGTGAACGGGGGCATCCTGCGCGAGGATCTCTTCTACCGATTGCGTGTGGTGCCCATCAAGCTGCCACCTCTGCGCCAGCGGTTGGAAGACATCCCGCTCCTCGCGAATCACTTCCTGTCGCACTACTGGGAGCGGCATCGCGTGGCGACCGACGCGCAACCCAAGCTGACCGACGACGCGATGGATTTCCTCCGGTCGCGTCCATGGCGCGGCAACGTGCGTGAGCTGCAGAACGTGATCGAGCACGTGGCCGTGCTCTCCGAGGCGGGGCAGCCGATCAAGCCGGAGGACATTCCGGTGTACGACGAAGCACCGCCGCGCGCCGCGGGGAGCTCCCTCACCGCCGGCCTGCTCGAGGAGCCGTACCATCCGGCCAAGGACCGGCTACTGGCGCAGTTCGAGAAGGAATATCTGAGCCGCCTGGTCGTTCGTGCGGGTGGGAACATGTCCAAGGCGGCGCGGCTGGCGAACATCGACCGTACCACGCTGTACCGGCTGATGGAGAAGCACAACGTCCGGCGCGCGGAGTTCGACGGAGGCAGCGAGTGAGGCGGAGCGGCGCGTGACGCGCCCCGCACTCTCACTCCCGGAGGCGCAGCAGCGCAGTCGGGAGGACGCTCTCGCATCGCCAGCGCCGCCACCTGCAGTCGCGCTCCCCCGCATGGCGGCGTGGGACGTGCACGCGGCGCAGCGCGCGGACGTTCCGCCGTCGCTGCTCGACGCACTGCGCGCGGCGGCACTCGCTGCCTACGCGGAGTGGGGCGCCGAGCCGGAGAATACGGACAGCCCCGATGTCGCGGAGCAGTTCGACGCCGTCCTGGCGGCGGTGTGGACGGCGCTCACCGAGCACGCGCCGTGTCCAGTGCGTCTCCCGCCGGGATCGCCGGCGCGCGTGCTGCTCGATCGCGCTCGCAGCGCGTTCCTGGCGCGCATGGAATCGCTGCCCGCGCCTCCGGATGGCGGCGCGCTGCTGCGAGTGCTGCGGTCGCTCGAACGCGTGGCGACGGAGCTCGATCGCGATCCGGCGCACCGCTTCGCCGGACGACTGGAGGGTCCGCAGGGACTCGAGCTGCTGGTGGAAGTCGCGCACGATCTCCGCTCGCCGCTGGCATCGGTGCTCTTCCTGGCGGAAACGCTGCGCAAGGGGCAGAGCGGCCCGGTGTCTCCGGTGCAGGAGCGGCAACTCGGCTTGATCTACAGCGCGGCGTTCGGACTGAGCGCGCTGGCGAGCGATGTCATCGAGCTCGCCCGCGGCGGCGACCGGCTGGTGGAGCGCAACCCGGTGCCGTTCGCCGTGTCGAGCATCCTGCGCGCGGTGCACGACATCGTGCAGCCGATGGCGGAAGAGAAGGGAATCACCGTGCGGCTGAGCGGTCCCGATGCGGATTTCCGCATCGGGCATCCCGCCGCGCTGCACCGCGTGCTGCTCAATCTCACCACCAACGCGCTGAAGTTTACCGCGGAGGGGTTCGTCGAGGTGACGGGGGAGCAGGTCTCGCGGACGCGCGTGCAGTTCGCCGTGCGCGACACCGGACGCGGCATTCCGCCGGACGTGATCGCGTCGCTCTTCGAAACCTTTCGCCGGCGCGCCAAGCCAGGGGACTACGCATTCTCGAGCGCCGGGCTGGGGCTCGTGATCTGCCGCAAACTCGTGGCCGCGATGGGCGGTGAGCTGGCGGTGGAGACGGCGCCGGATTACGGCACGCGCTTCCACTTCGTGCTCGACCTGCCGCTCACGTCGCGCGTCTGATCACCGCGCGTCCGCCGACGCGCATGTTCGCGCGAGCGTACGGTGCGCTGCGATCGCGTGGCGCCGCTGGTCGTGTCGGCGCTACTCCCGACTGCCGATCTCCACGCCGTGCGCCACGGCCAGTTCCGTGACGTCCGCGGCCGGCAGCACGTTGTGCTCCACGAGCGCGTCGGCCACCGCCTGCACGGCGGTGCGATAGCGTCGGATAATGCGCTCGGCACGCGCGCCCTGCGCGGCGAGCAGCGTGCGGACGGCCGCGTCGATCTGCGACTGTAGCTGCGCGCTCACCGAGCCTCCCTGCGCGTTGGGATCCGCACTGATGAGGCCCACCTCGTCGCTCATCCCGAATTCACCCACCATGCGCCGCGCGATGCTCGTGGCGTGCACGAGATCGCTCCCCGCGCCCGACGTCACCGACTCCGGGCCGAAGAACACCAACTCCGCGGCGCGCCCGCCGAGTGCCTTGGCGATGACACCTTCCAGGTAACGACGCGGATGCAGGTGGCGGTCCGCCTCGGGTGCGAAGTGCGCTGCGCCGAGGGAGCGCCCGCGAGGCTCGATCGTCACCTTGTGCAGCTTGTCCTCGGGGCAGGTCACGAGCCCCACGATGGCGTGCCCCGCCTCGTGCACGGCGATCAGGCGACGCTCGCCTTCCTCGATCACCACGCCCGACCGGACGCGGCCGAGCAGCACCTTGTCGCGTGCCTGCTCGATGTGCGCGTTGCGGATGACATGGCTGTCCTGCGTCACGGCGATGATCGCCGCCTCGTTGAGCAAGTTGGCGAGCTCGGCACCGGAATGCCCCACAGTGAGCTGCGCCAGTCGCTCCAGGTTCACGTCCTCCGCCAACGGGGCATGTGCCGCCTGGATGCGCAGGATCTCGAGGCGATCGGCGGCGGTGGGTAGAGGCACTTCCACCACGCGATCGAAGCGCCCCGGGCGCCGTACGGCGGGGTCGAGCATGTCCTCGCGGTTGGTGGCGGCCATCCAGATCACACCCTCGCTCGCCGCCATGCCGTCCATCTCTACCAGGAGCTGGTTGAGCGTGACTTCTTCCTCTCCCGAGCGGTTGGGCCTGCCGCGCCGGCCGCCGAGGGAATCGAATTCGTCGATGAAGACGATGCACGGCGCCATCTCGCGTGCCTGCTTCGCGAGCGCGCGGATGCGGCGCGAGCCCACACCCACGTAGATCTCGTTGAAGTCGGAGCCGGCGGCGGTGATCACCGGGCAGCCGGCTTCGCCTGCTACGGCGCGGGCGAGGAGCGTCTTGCCCGTGCCCGGCGGGCCGATGAGGAGGACGCCCTTCGGGCAGCGGGCGCCGAGCGCGCGGAAGCGCTCCGGATCACGGAGGTACGCGATGACGTCCCGCAGATCCGCCTGCGCTTCTCGTGCGCCTCCCACCTGCGCCATGGTGATCTGGCGGTCGGGGGGCGTCGCGATGAACCGGCTGGCCGCCAACCCGCCACGCTGGTGACGGACGATGACGAACCCCAGGAGACCGGTGACGACGAGCACGCCCAGGAGTTGAATCGCAAGCTGTGCCGATGGCGTGGCGTGGTCGTCGGCCACGCGCACCTGCGCGCCGGAACGGCTCCAGCGCTCGAGGTCGGCCAGCGAGACGCCACGCGACGGGACGGTGGTGGCGATCTGGCGGTGGGGAGTGCCGGCGATCGCGACCGGTGCGCGGAGCGTCACGACCAGGTGAGCGCCGCCGTCCTGCACGATGAGTTGGGCCACGCGGTGGCTCTCGATCGCCTCCGCCACGGTGGAGTAGGGGACCTCCACCAGCGCGGCCGGCGTGGGACGGAGAACGGCCCACAGCACGATCGCGACGGTGAGGAGCGTCGCGAGGACGAGCGCGAGCGGCCAGTAGCGAACCGGCCCGCGCCGTTGCGAGATGGCGAAGAGGTTCCGCACCCGCCAGTTGCGCCGCTCGCGGCGCGCTGGGCGGACATCGTTGTTGATGCGGGGTGCGGGCGAGGACGGCGTAGGAGGGGACGACACGACGGGGTCACCAGCGATGCGATCTACGACTGGACGGCATGCCGCGCGCGGAATGCTTGGCGGCGGTTGCCGTACGGAATCCGATTTGTGCGAACGTGCGGAGGGAGGTGTGGCGTGCCGGCGCTGCGTGCATCCGGTGTGCGTGCCGAGCGGCGGCCACCGCAAGCGCTCGCGTAGTGAAGACTCCGCTCGGGAGAGGAACGTAACCGGTGCGCTCGAGAAGCGCGCCGGCTCCAACTCGTGTGCGAGGCGGAACGGCGCGATGCCTTTCCGTGCGCCCCACACCTTCACCGGAAATCTAGCGGCGACGGAGGCGCCGGCCAACCGTGAGCGACATCACATCGCGACGCCAGCGAAGGCGGTCGATCCCGTCCCTGGCGGACCGCGGTGGTCGAGCGCGTTCGCCTGGGTGCCGGGCGGCGTCAGCGCTCGATGCCGCGCTCGTGACGTGCCGCCTCGGACACGGTCGCGTCGCCGTAGCGGGCGCGCATCCCCTCGCCGGTGAGCTGCCGCGTGAGGTGGTCGTCCAGCTCCGGGTGTCGGGCGGCGATCTGCCGGACCGTGGACGCCACGAAATCGCGCCGGGTGCCGGCGTCCATGTCGAAGGCGCCGGCGCGCAGCAGCTCGTGAAGCAGCTCCTGCCGTGCGGCGGTGAAGGCGACCTCTCGCTTGTCCACGTGCATTCCTCCCGTGCCGCGATCCATGGTGTGAGCGGAGGGCATGCCGTGCACGACCCGTTCCCGCGGGCGCGGACAGGTCAGGACACGCGACGCGTCTTCCGGCGGAGGAAGTCCATGAGGATGAACTGGCCGAGCGTCATCGTGTTGGTGAAGTACGCCTTCCCGCGGCTGATCGCCGTCACGCGCTTGACGAACTCCACCAGGGCCCGGTCGCGCGCCAGCATGAACGTGTTGATCATGATGCCCGCGCGGCGGCACTCGGCCACCTCGCGCAGCGTGCGCGCCGTGATCATCGCGTCCAGCCCCATCGAGTTCTTGTAGATCGCCCCGTTGGGCATCGTCAGCGCGCTGGGCTTGCCATCGGTGATCATCACGATCTGGCGCATGTCCTTCTTCTGTGCCAGGAGAATGCGCCGGGCGAGGACGAGCCCTTCGGCGGTGTTCGTGTGGTACGGGCCCACCTGCGCCTGCGCGAGGCGCGCCAGCGGGATTTCCTCCGCCGAGTCGTGAAAGAGCACGACGCGCAGACTGTCACCCGGAAACTGCGTGCGGATGAGATGCGTGAGGGCGAGCGCCACCTTCTTGGCGGGGGTGAAGCGATCCTCGCCGTAGAGGACCATGGAGTGCGACGTGTCGAGCATGAGCACCGTGGCGCACGACGAGCGGAATTCCGCCTGGTGCACCATGAGATCGGGATAGTCGATGTCCGACACCCGCCCGGTGCGCGCGAGCGTGTTCCGCAGCGTCGCGCTGACGTCGAGATTGAGCGTGTCGCCGAACTCGTACGGCTTGCTGACGGCGTCCGCCTCGATGCCGGTGGCGAGGTAGGGGGTGTCGTGGCTGCCGAGACTCGACTTGCCCAGGGAGCCGAGCAGGTGACGGAGCGTCTTGAAGCCCAGGAAGTCGATCCCCTTCTCGGTGAGCTGGAACTGCACGTCGCGCGACGCGGCGCGCGCCAGCCCTCCCGGCCCGGTGACCGGTTGATGTCCGGCAGGCATCTGCGGAGGAGCATCCACGGTGAGATATCCCTCCTGCACCAGGCGCTCGATGAGCTGATCGAGGAGTCGCGCCAGTTGCGCGCTCCCGTCGGCATCATCGGCATCGCCGCGCAGGGCGTTCAACATCTCCGGGGTGAACTGTCCGCTCTCCAGCAGGGCATCGAGGATGGCCTGTCGCAAGGCGTCGAGCGACCGGTCGCCGTCGTCGCCGGGGTCCCCCCAGTACGGATGGCGGCCCTCGCCGGCGAAGCCGGACTGCAGTAGAAAATCCGCCAGGCGGTCGAGCAATGCCTGAAGGTCGACCGCATCGGCCGCTGCTTCGTTGAATCTCGTGTACGTGTGGTGACGCACGTCCGACCTCCACGAATGCCGCGTGTCGCTCCCCGACACGCTTCCAGCCGGCGCTCCCGGTCCGGCGCCGTCGAACGGGCGCCGTCGTTCTTTTCTTTCTCTTCCTCAGCGCAGCGCGTGCACGTTACGCGATGCTGCGGACGCGGAGATGCTCGGCGATGGCGAAGCCCAGTGCATCCCAGGCGCCGTTGGCATCGGCGGCGTGCACCACGCTGTGCAATCGCATCTGCGTCAGCCCGCGCGAGCGGCACCACGCCACGGCGTCGTCCACGAGGTGGCGCAGCACGCCCGTGCGCCGCGCCTCGGGGCAGACGTAGGCGGACGTGAGATACCCGTACCGTGCCGGGAGCATGAGGGGATATCCCTCGCTCTCCAGACACCGGAGCATGCCGACCGGCGTGCCGTTTCGGAACGCGAGCAAAGTGATCTCCCGCGGCGAGGCAAGCTGCCGTGCGAAGAGACTCCGGGCTCTCGCACGGAGCGCCGCGCGCGGCCGCGCGTACAGCGGATTCTCGCGATGCTCCTCCAGCAGCGCGAGACGGAGCGCGGTGATCGTGTCGATGTCCGCCTGCGTGGCGGCGCGCACCATGACCGGAGGGAGCGCGCTGGTGGGTGCAGCGCTTCCGGTGCGCGTGGACGCGCCGGCGGCGTGCGGCGCGCGCTCGATGCGCGCGGTCGCGGAGTGCGTGTGTGCCGGCATCACGCGGTCAGTCCGCCGCCGAAGAGATCCTGCCCGGGGCGGCGGCGTTCGGGCGCGGCGGCACGGGCGTACTCGCCCGCGTCGGAGCGCGACAGCTTGCGCCGCGCGACCAGCGCCTCGAGTATCAGCTCGCACGCGGCCACGGTGCCTTCCGCATCGTCCTGCGGCGCCAGCCCCACGTGGTGCACCAGGGGCACCAACCCGGGCACGCGCGAGAATCCCTCGAGCACCGCAGGCGCCGCCACGTCATCGGTGATCTGCAGCGCATTGCCGCCATCGAACCAGATCACCATGTCGTCGGTGTCCAGCGGACCGGCGCGCTCGCGAAGGGTCGCGTCGGCCGCCCGGCGAATGAGCTCCTGCGCGATCGCATGCGATCCCACCAGCTCTCCCTCGTACTCGAGCTCGATCTTGCCGGTGATGGCCGGAATGGCGGCGTACACATCGGCAATGCGCGGCACGACCTCCGCGGCGCCGGTGCGCAGGGCGCGCTGCTCGGCGCTCGAGATGGCGTCCTCCAGCACGGCGATCGGCATGCGCTGCGACACGCCCGACCGTTTGTCGATGCGCTTGTCGGTGCGTGCCTCGAAGGCCACGCGCTCGATCACCTCGGCGACGATCTCGGGCACGCGCACCGGCGCCCCATCGCGCTGCACCCACGATTCGCTCTGCGTGATGGTCATGCCGAGCTCGACCGCCGCGGGGTAGTGCGTGACGATCTCGCTCCCGATGCGATCCTTGAGCGGCGTGATGATCTTGCCGCGCGCGGTGTAGTCCTCCGGATTGGCGGTGAAGCACAGCAGCACGTCGAGCGGGAGGCGTACCGGGTAGCCTTTGATCTGGACGTCCCCCTCCTGCATGATGTTGAACAGCCCCACCTGAATCTTTCCCGCCAGATCGGGGAGCTCGTTCAACGCGAAGATGCCGCGGTGTGCGCGCGGCAGCATGCCGTAGTGAATGGTCAGCTCGTCCGACAGCAGGTGCCCGCCGCGGGCCGCCTTGATGGGATCGACGTCGCCGATGATGTCGGCGATCGTGACATCGGGCGTGGCGAGCTTCTCGACGTAGCGGTCCTCGCGCGTGATCCACGCGATCGGCGTGTCGTCGCCGGCATCGGCCAGCAGTGAGCGCGCGAACTTGGAGATGGGGGCGAACGGATTGTCGTTCACCTCGCTCCCCGCGACGATCGGCATCACGTCATCGAGCAGCGCCACGAGCGAGCGCAGGATGCGGGACTTGGCCTGCCCGCGCAGGCCGAGGAGGATGAAGTTGTGGCGCGAGAGCAGGGCGTTGAGCACCTGCGGGACGACGGTGTCTTCGTACCCGACGATGCCCGGAAAGACCGGCTCGCCCGTGCACAGCCGGGAGAGCAGGTTCGCGCGGATCTCATCTTTTACCGAACGCCGCGGATCGTGGCGTGTGGCGTAGGGGGAGCGCTTGAGGGCGCCCAACGTCTGAGGGAGCGTAGACGGCACGAACGACTCCAGCAACGAGGGAGAGGTGCATCCGGCACGGAGCGGGGCACCTCCGTCAGCCTACACCGTGGGGCGCCTCGCGCGCCAGTGGGACGAGCCGATGCGGCAGGCGTGCCATGCAGCGCGTTGGCGTGCGGGCACCCAGCCGCCGGCCGCCGGGACCACCGAGCTACAAACGACCGTGACGCAACCACTTGTGCGCCGGGCGCGCACCGGTGCGGCGCCGCAACAGCGTGCGGCTCGCTCCACAGCGCGTACCGCGGCTGTGGCTCGAACGCCGACGCGCACACAATGTGCAGTGGCGCTCGCACATGGAGGACATGCCCACGGTTGGTGCAGCGGAGTGGAGGCAAGGCTCGCCGTGCCGGTGCTGTCGGTGTGTTGCCGGTGCGATGGGTCTCGAGGGGGACGCCCGAGCGGCGCTGTGGCCGCGAGGGGGTTGCCCTTGACACTGCCTCGCCGTGCGGCATAATAGACCGCCTAGGCCACCACGCCGTGTTGCCTGGAGCGCGTGCATGGCAGAGCGGTTCGGATTTCATCTTCCCACAAGGAGCGAATTGATGAAGCGCCTGGCTCTTGCTGCTGTCATCCTGACGGTCGCGATTGCGTGCAAGCCGAAGGACGAGAACGCGGCGATGGATACGGCCGCGCCCGCGATGGCCCCCGCGCCCGCGACCACGGACACCGCGATGCACGATACGACGATGATGCACGACACGACGGACACGTCTCAAGCGCACTAGTCGTCGATCTGCCATGCACGAAACGGGGCGCGTTCCGCACTGCGGAACGCGCCCCGTGTGCATCGGCCACTGAGTGCGGCGACCCGCTCCGGCATGCTGCACGTGAGCTCCGCCCGGCCGCATCGCGCGATGCGTTTCAGCTGCCGTGGTGCGTTCGCCACCAGCGGAACGCGTCGGGGATGGCGTCCGCGGCGTGCACGGGAGGCGTCCACCCCAACTCGCGGTGTGCGCGCGCAGAGGAGAACGGGTTGTCGCGCGTGAGAAAGGTCGCCGTGGTGCGCAGCGAGCCGGCGAGCTCACGCGCGCCCGCCAGGCGGACGGGGAGCGCCGCCGCGCGTGCAGCGCCGGTCATCACGCTCGCAGCGATCGACCGCGTGGTGATGGCGCGCTCCAACCCGAGCGCCGCCAACTGAACGAAGCGCGCGAGCGTCACCTCATCATCGTTGGCCAGATTGTATGCCTGTCCACCGGCCGCGTCGGTGCGGGCGGCGCGCACGATGCCATCGGCCACGTTGGCCGCGTGCACGATGGCGAGCGTGTGCCGTCCGCCGTCCGGGAGCAGCATGATGCCGCGCTGGAGGATCCGTGCGGCGCGCGGAATGAACTGGCGGTCGCGTGCCCCGTAGACCACGGCAGGGCGCACCGCGGTGCTCCAGACGCGTCCTTCCGCGTGCGCCTCGAGCACCAACGCCTCGGCGGCACGCTTCGAGCGCGCGTAGTAGCTGTCGTCCGCTCCGGCGGTGGCCGGCACCGATTCGTCCGTCGCGCCATCGCGATATCGACTGCGGGCGCCGTAGACGGCCACGCTGCTCACCAGCACCAGGCGCGCACCCGATGCCGCGGCCGCGAGCAGGGCGTGCTGCGTTCCGACGACGTTCGCTCGGTGGAACGCCTCCCACGACGCACGGGGAGTGAGGAGCGCGGCCGCGTGCACGAGCACGTCGCACGCGCGCGCCGCGCGCTGCATCGCATCCGGATCGGCCAGGTCGCCGGCCACGAGCTCCGTGCCTGTCGCGGCAAGCCATGCCGCTGCGCGCGGGTCGCGGACGAGCGCGCGCACCTCCCACCCGTCGTGCAGATACCGGCTCGCCACGTGCGAGCCGACGAGCCCGGTGGCGCCCGTCACCAGGGCGCGCGGCATTCAGAGCGGGAAGGGAAGCATGGTCACGTCGCCGCGAGACTCCTCACCCTCCCAGCGGACGACGAGCGTGGTGCCGGGTTCGATCTCCCGGCGCACCATGGCGAGCGCCACCGCGCCCAATCGCGGCGAGAGCGCCGAGCTCCGCACGTCTCCCACGATCTTGCCGCCATCGCTCACGAGCGTCGCGCCCGCAGGGGGCGGCATGTCGTCGCCGCAGAGGAGGCCGCGCAACTGGCGGTTCACGTGCCCGCGAAAGTGCACGCGCGCCACGACTTCCTGTCCGATGTAGCACCCTTTGGTATACGAGATGGCACCGATGTCGTCGAGATTGACCTCCTGCGGGATGGTCGTGTCGTCCATGTCGAATCCCCACGCCGGCGTTCCCGCCTCGATGCGCGCGATCTCCCACGCGAGATGCCCCGCAGGCGTTGCGCCCGCGCTGACGACCCGGCGCCACGTGTCGGCGAATGCCGCAGGCGCCAGGAGCACCAGAACCCCGTCGAGTCCCAGCGATGGCCACCGCACCAGGTGTCCCGCCGTGCCGCTCGCCTCGAACTGCCGGTGCCCCCATCGAGGAAGTGCAGCCAGCGACGCCGCATCCACGTCCAGCGCGGTGGCGAGGAGCCGTGCCGCGCGCACGCCGACGATCGCCAGCACGCGCCACTGCTCGGACTGGTCGGTCACGCGCGCGAAGCGCGGATTGACGAACTTCCTGATCGCGCCCATCCACCCCGGCGCTGCCGGCGCGGAGGTGAGCGTGAGCAGCGCGCCGTCGAGTGACAGGATCTGCACGTCGGCCAGGACCTTCCCCTTGGGGGTGAGGGCGACAGCGATCTGCCCGCACCCGGGGGTGAGCGCGGCGACGTCGCTCGTGACGAGTCCGGAGAGCGTCTCCGCCGCGCGCGCGCCTTCGAACCGCAGGATGGTGTAGCCCGAGCGGTCCACCATCATCGCGCCCGTCCGCAACGCATCGTACTCGGCGCTCACGTCGCCGTAGTGCAGGATGGTGGGACGCCCGGCCACATCGCCGATCGCGGCACCGACCGAACGTGCGGGCTCGGAGCTCATGGCTGGTCCCGCAGCGGGGGAGAGGGCGGCGTGGTGCGGAGGGACCGGCGCACGCCACCGGCGCGCGCGCGGCGCGCGCGCGTCTCTGGCATCGGACATACACGGTCGACGCGCGGCATACGTTGAAGCTAACGGTACCGAGCGCGAACGCGCTACGGCTCGCGTCCCGCGTATGCGGCGTCGAGCAGGTCCACCAGGTGCATCACGCGCGTGCGCTGGCCGGCGCGGAGCAGGCCGGCACCGATCTGCATGAGACACCCGGGATTTCCGGTCACGATGATGTCCGCGCCCGCGGCGGCGATCGCGTCGAGCTTGCGTGCGAGCACGGCATCGGCCAGCGCGGGCTGTACGAGATTGTAGATCCCGGCGCTGCCACAGCACTGATCGGCATCGGCGAGCGGCACGAGCTCCGCGCCCGCGATGGCGTGCAGCACCTGCAGCGGCGCGCCCGTCACGCGTTGCGCGTGGTGGAGGTGGCAGGGTGCATCGTACGCAATGCGCAGCGGACGCACGCGCGGGGGGAGCGCGCCCGGGCGCGGGCCGGCGGCTGCGAGCACCTCGCTCACATCCCGCACACGCGCGGAGATGGCAGCCGCGCGCGCACTCCACGCGGGATCGTCGCGCAGCAGGTGGCCATACTCCTTCATCGCGGCGCCGCACCCCGAGGCGTTCACCACGATCACGTCCGCGCCGACGCGCTCGAAGGCGGCGATGTTCCAGCGCGCGAGGCGGCGCGCGGTGTCCATGTCGCCGGCGTGGGCGTGCAGCGCGCCACAGCAGCGCTGGCCGGGCGCCGTGCACAGAGCGTATCCGTTGGCGGCGAGCACGCGGGTGGTGGCGTGGTTGGTGCCGGCGTAGAGCCCACGCATGACGCACCCGCGGAGAATGACCGCGCGCCCGCGCGCCGCGGCGCTGTGTGCGTCGGTGCGCGCGGTGCTGCTCGTGCCCACATGTCGCGCCGGCTCCTCGGGCGCCGACCTCCGCACAGCGGTGGCGGCGAGCATGGCGGCGCCGAATCCCGTGCGTCCGGGCAGGCGTGCAGCCAGCGAGGCGACACCGAGCGCGCGCGCGGCGCGTGCCAGCGCGAGGAGCAGCGCGAGCAGCCGCGGACGCGCGAACGCGCGCAGGATCCACCGCGCCAGACGTGGTGGGGGGCGGTGCGCGTGCTGCGCCGCACGTGCGCCCTCCAACAGCATGCCGTACGGAACGCCGGATGGACATGCCGTCTCGCACGCACGGCATCCCAGACAACGGTCCAGGTGCGCCGCCGCCACCGGATCGTCGATCGCCAGCTCGGCATCCGCCATCGCGCGCATGAGCAGGATGCGCCCGCGCGGGCTGTCGTTCTCCTCGCCGGCCGCCAGATACGTGGGACACGCCTGCAGGCAGAAGCCGCAGTGCACGCACAACCCGATGGCATCGCGCAGCGCGGCCAGCGGCGACGTGGCGTGTGTGGGCGTGGGCTCGCTCATCCGGTGGGCTCCGCCGCGGCGGGGGCGAAGCCGCCGCCCTGCGTGCCCGCGCGAGATCCGACATGCTGCTCCGCGAATGCAGCCGTGTGGTGCGACACCGTGCCCAGGATTCCAGGGTTGAGAATGCCACGCGGATCGAATGCCGCGCGCACGCGCGCGCCGAGCGGGTGCGACATCGCGCCGCCGCCAAGGTGCTCCCAGCACCGGCGCGGGAGCCGCTCGCCAATGCACGCCGCCCGCTCGCGGCGCGCCACGTCGATCATGGCGGTTACCGCCGCATCGGGATCGTCGCGCGCCGCGTCGTTGCGTGCTGCGGCCAGGGCGGCTGCCGCGTCCGCTTCGGCGTGCGGGACGATCGCGCGCACCACACCGAGGTCCACGCCGGCATGACACCACGCCGTGCCGGCCGCCGGCAGCGCGCGATGCGCAGCGTCCCAGATGCGCGCAAGCTCCGATGGTCGCGCGGAGAGCCGCAGCACCCACGCCGCGGTCGGCTCCACGCCGCGGAGCGCGCTCCACACCGATGCCGGCGCGTCCACCAGCGCTCCCATGTGCGCGAGCGTGCGTCGCTGAGCGCGCACCGCGTCCGCATTGCCCGCGCACCGCACGAGCACGCACGGATGTGCTTCCAGACCGAGGCGGTGCGCGAGCGGTGCATTCACCAGTTCGAGCGCCAGTGCCGCGAGCGGTGCCGCGCGCAGGGCGCGCAGCGCGTCGCGGAGCGCGTCAGGCGCGGTGGGGACGCGAAGCGCCCAGGTGGCGTCCACCTCCGGCATCGCATGCAGGCGGAGCGAAAGCTCCGCAATGACGCCCAGCGTCCCCCACGATCCGGTGAAGAGTCGCGTGAGATCGAAACCGGCGACGTTCTTCACCACGCGCCCGCCCGCGCGGATCGTCTCACCGGTGCCGGTCACGGCCTGGAGGCCGAGCACGATGTCGCGCGGCGTGCCACGTGCGTGAGCGAGCGGTCCGCACGACGCGGTGGCCACCGTCGCCCCCACGGTGCCGTTCGCGGAGCCGTACGGATCGAGGCGCAGCAGTTGTCGCTCGCGCGCGACGACGTCCGCCACGTGGGCGAGCGAGGTGCCGGCACGCACGGTGATGGTGAGGTCGCCGGGCACGTAGTCCACGACGCCGGAGAGCGCGGCCACGGTGAGCCGTTCGGCGGGGGGCACGGCGCGGCCGGCATCCAGCCACGTGCCACTCCCGACGATGCGCAGCGGTCGCGCCGACGCGTACGCGGCGGCGACGATCTGGCCGAGCTCCGCGACCGTGGCCGGGTGGTGCGCGGCGAGCGACGTCACGCGGTTGGCGCGGTGAGTGGAGAAAGGCCGTCATCGCCCGCGGCGCGTGAGCGCGCGGCCGGTGCCATGCGCCATTCACGACAGCTGTGCACCGGCACCACCTTGGCGGGGTTGGCGCGCTGCGCGGGATCGAACACCGCGCGCAGCCGGCACATGGCGTCCAGCGATGCGGCATCGAAGGCCAGCGGCATGTAGCGCAGCTTGTCGAGCCCGATCCCGTGCTCGCCGGTCACGCTTCCTCCCGCATCCAGACAGGCGCGCATGATCTCGGTCATGGCACGCTCCACGCGCTCGCGCTGTGCTGGGTCGCGCCCATCGAATCCAATGTTCGGATGCAGGTTGCCGTCGCCCGCGTGGAAGACGTTGCAGACCTGGATGCCGTGACGGTCGGCGATGCCGGCGATGGTGGCGAGCACATCGGGCAGCCGGGTGCGTGGGATCACCGCATCCTGCACCATGAGATCGGGTGCGACGCGCCCCATCGCGCCGAACGCCTTCTTGCGCCCCTGCCAGAGGCGCGCACGTTCCGCTTCCTCGCGTGCCACGCGCACGCTTCGCGCTCCCGCGTCGCGGCAGAGCGATTCGACCACGCGCACGTCGGCGTCCATCCCGTCTTCCAGACCATCGAGCTCGATGAGCAGCACCGCTTCCGCGTCCGCAGGGTAGCCGGCAGCGTACACCGAGGCTTCGACGGCACGGACGGTGGGGCCATCCATCATCTCCATGGCCGCGGGGAGGAGGCCGCGCGCAATGATCGCGGACACCGCGTGTGCGCCGTCGGTGATGGACGTGAAATCGGCAAGGAGCGTCCGCACCGCAGGCGGAAGCGGGACCAGCCGCACGGTGATCTCGACGGCAATCCCGAAGCATCCTTCGGAGCCGATGAACGCACCGAGCAGGTCGTATCCGTCACACTCGCCGTCGGCGCTTCCCAGCTGCACGAGCTCTCCATCGGGGAGCACGACGGTGAGTGCGACGATGTGATTGAGCGTCACGCCGTACTTGAGGCAGTGCGGTCCGCCGGAGTTCTCGGCCACGTTGCCGCCGATCGTGCACGCTGTCTGGCTGGATGGATCGGGCGCGTAGTGCAGCCCGTGGCGCGCCGCGGCGCGCGACAGGTGCACGTTCACCGCGCCAGGCTGCACGACGGCCAGGCGGTTCTCGGGATCGATGGTGAGAATGCGCGTCAGCCGGTTGAGCGCGACGACGACCGTGTCCGGATCGCCGAGCGCACCGCCGGAGAGCCCCGTCCCTGCGCCGCGCGGAACGAAGGGCACGCCGGCGCGCGCAAGGGCGCGGACGACCGCGACCAGCTCGTCCCTGCTGGTGGGGAAGACGACGAGCCGCGGCAGCATCCGATAGGTGGGGAGGCCGTCGGCGCTGTACGCCAGGAGCTCGGCGGAGCGGGAGAGGACGTTGGCGGGACCGACGATGCCAGCGAGCTCGCGCGACAGCGTTGCATCGCCTGCGGACGCCCGGGCCGGCTGCGCGGCGGCCGGAAACATCGACGCGGACACGACCGCAATCTACTCGCGATCACGCGCGCCGGGCCAGCGGCAGGCGTCAGGCGGCTGGCGCGGTGGCGCGGGGGGACGCGTCGCGAGCGCGCAGGCGGGAGACCGTCTCGTCGAGGGTGGAGAGCGCGAAGGGCTTCTCGAGCACCGTGCAGCGCGTGCGCGCGATGAACGTCCGTGCTTCGGCGGACGCCACGTCGCCTGTGGAGAGAATCACGCGATCGAGGATCTCCGGCGACGCGGCCAGCAGACGATCGTGCAGCTCGATACCCGAGACACCAGGCATGCGCAGATCCGCGATGATCACCGCGAAGTCGCGTGCGGCGCCGGGGGTGGAGAGAATGGCGAGCGCGGCTTCACCGTCGGAGGCTTCCATCACGTCCCAGCCGCGGCGCGTGAAGTAGCGGCGCAGCGCGGAGCGGATGCTGTCCTCATCGTCCACCAGGAGCACGCGTGGGCGTTCCGACTCGCTGCCGCGCGGCTCGTCGCGCTCCGGCGTGCGCGTGCTGGCTGGCGCGCTGGCGGGGGCCGCCGCTGCGTCGACCTCGGCGGCAGGCAAGCGCACCACGAAGCGCGCGCCGTGACCGGAGGTGTGTGAGATGTTTTCCGCGGATATCGTCCCGCCGTGCTGCTGTACGATGCCGAGCGATACGGAGAGTCCGAGCCCGGTTCCCTCGCCGGTGGGCTTGGTGGTGAAGAACGGCTCGAAGATGCGCGGCAGGAGGTCATCGGAGAGTCCAGGGCCGGTATCCTCGACCAGCACCTCGCAAACCGTGCCCTGACGGTGGGCGCGGAGCGTGACGGTGCCCCCCTGGCCGGCGGCGTGCGCCGCGTTGGCCACCAGGTTGGTGATGACCTGTTCAATGCCGGCGCGGTCGATCTCCACCACCGGCAGGTCGTTGGCCAGCAGGACGTGGAGCGTGGCTCCGTGTGCCTCGACGACCGGTTGGAGCGCGCGCGCGCACCGCTCCAGGACGCCCAGCGCGTTCAGCTGCTCGCGCTGTTCTTCCCTGTTGCGCGCGAACGCGAGCAGATCGCGCACGATCGCGCGTGAGCGCTGTGCCTGGTCGCGAATGACGGTGAGCGCTTCCGCGTCGGAGGTACTGCGTTGGTCGGTGAGCAGGTCCTCCACGAAATGGAGGATCGCGGCCAGCGGGTTGTTCAGCTCATGCGCGACGCCGCTCACGAGCTGGCCGACGGCGGCGAGCTTCTCGGATTCGCGAAGGGCGCGCTCCGCGGCACGCAGCGGGGTGACGTCTTCGACGAAGCCTTCCCAGTAGCGCCAGGTGCCGTCGGGGCCGTGGATCTGTGCGACGCGCAGCCGGACGGTGATCGGCGTGCCGTCGCGGCGCTTCCAGACCACGTCGGCCGAATGGACGAGCGAGGCGCTCCGATGCTGTGCAATGAGCTGGTCGCGCTCGGCGGGATCCTGGTAGATGTGGCGGATGTCGGCGGCCAGGAGCTGCTCTTCCGACTCGTAGCCGAGCATCTGCACCAGTGCCCGGTTGACGGTGAGGAACCGGTCGCCGGCGCTGCGATAGATGCCGTAGGGGGAGTTCTCGACGAACGAACGCAGGCTCTCGGCGGTGCGCTGGAGCGCGTCCTCCGCGCGCCGGCGCGTGGAGATGTCCTCGCGCTCGACGACCACCCGTTCCTCGCCCGCCGTGGTGAAGTGCGTGACGCGCAGTTGATACCAGCGTTCCACACCGCCGGTGGTGTCCCGCTGCTCCATGGCGAACAGCTCGCATCGTCGCGCGAGCACGTCGCGCACGCCTTGCAGGAGCTGCTCCGCGCCGGCGCTCCCTGCGGTCGCGGCCGCCGCGCAGACCTCCACCAGGTTCATACCCACCGTGCACTCGGGCGCCGGGGCACGCCCCGTCCGCACGGCGCGCCGCCAGCTCTCGTTCACCGACAACACGGTGCCCTGCGCATCGAGAATGGCGATCTGCGCGGAGAGCGCGTCCAGCGTGCCGTTCAAGAGACGCGCCGATTCCACCAGCGCGTGTTCCGCGCGTTTGCGGGCGGAGATGTCCCGGAAGAAGGCGCAGAGGAGGATTTCCTCCGCCGGCAGGCGCGTGACGCTCGCCTCGAGCTCCACCGTGCCGCCGTCGCGCCGACGGTGGACCGTCTCGAAGCGCTGGGCGCCCTTGGCGACGACGAGCGCGATGTGCTCGGCCACCTGTTGCGGCGTTTCCCGCGCCTCGACATCGGAGACACGCATCCCGACCAGCGCGTCGCGCGCGAAGCCGGTCATCTCGCAGTACGCGTCGTTCACATCGAGGATGCGCCCGGTGCCATCGACGAGCCAGAAGCCATCGAGGGTGGAGCGGACGACCGTGTCGTAGCGCATCTCGGCGCGGTGTCGCTCCACCGCGGCGCGCAGCACGCGCGTGATCACCCCGCCGTGGATGAGGCCGCGGACGAGGCAATCGTGGGCGCCGGCGGCCACGGCGCGCAGCCCCTGCTCCTCGCTGGCATCATCGCTGAGCACGATGACCGGCACGTCGGGGGCGTGCGCGCGGACGTCGCGAATGCGCTCCAGCGCCCGTTCGTGCAACTGCGGGAGGATGAGGAGGATCACGTCCACGCCGTGGGCAGCGAGCCGTGCCGCCGCGGCGTCGATGCTGGCCGCCGCCTCGATCTCGATCTGCGCGCGCGACGCGGAGTCCGGCGGAGCGGTCTGCAAGGCGCCGCGCAGCCAGTCCGCGTCCGCGGGGACACTGCTGATGAGGAGGGCGTGGGTTGTCACGGAGACCGAGGCTCGGGAGCACGGCGCCGGGCCGGCGACCGTGGACTCGCGCGATGATGACGAGTGGGCCGTGTCTCCGTTGCGAAGATTACAACGCTCTCATGGACGGGGAGAGGAGGACGGACGGCCGATGCGCGAAGGGCGGTGATCCGTTTCGGACCACCGCCCCTCGTGCGTTGTGCCTGGCGTTCCGGCGGCGACGGTGCCGCGTCAGGCTGCGTTCCAGAACCCCTGCAGCGCGGCGCCGTCGGGCGACTCGCGCAGCTTCTCGAACGCACGCTCGCGAATCTGCCGGATGCGCTCGCGGGTGACGCCCATCAGGGCGCCGATCTTCTCGAGCGTCATGGCCTCGGAGCCTTCTTCCAGACCGTAGTACAGGTAGAGGATCTTGCGCTCGCGCGGCGTGAGGTACTTGCGGAAGAGCCGGTCGATGAACGCGCGCATGAGCTTGTAGTCGGTGGATTCCTCGATCTCCGCGCCATCCACGCCCACGAAGCGCTCGCCGAGTGTGGCGGCTTCGCGATCGGAGCGGTCGATGGGGGCGTCGAGAGAGATCTCCGTGGCCGACATCTGCCGCGCCGCGCGCACCGCATCCGGGGTCTCTTCGATGAGGCGTCCGATCTCGGAGTCGGTGGGGTCGCGCTTGAGCACCTGCGCGAGCACCGTTTCGGCGCGGGCGAGCTTGATGAGCTGCGAGTTCTGATTGAGCGGGATGCGGACGGAACGCGTCTGCTCGGCGAGCGCCTTGAGCACGGCCTGACGGACCCACCACACCGCGTACGAAATGAATTTGACCCCCTGATCGGGGTCGAACTTCTTGACCGCTTTCAGGAGGCCTTCATTTCCGATCGCCACGAGCTCGCTCAGATCGAGACCGTGGCCCTGGTATTTCTTGACGTACGAGATGACGAACCGGAGGTTGGCCGTCACGAGCCGCTCGGCGGCTTTTTCATCCCCTTTCTGTGCCCGGCGGGCGAGGCGTCGCTCCTCTTCGGGGTCGTTGATCAGGGGAAGCTTCTGTATGTCCTGTAGGTACTGATCGAAAGCAGTGGAGGGAGACGAGCGAAAGAACCCTTTGGACCTGCTCTCGGTCGCGTGTTCCATACACGCCCCTCGCGGTGGCAGGAAGAAGACGTGCTGCGGCGGGCAGCGGTGTGCCCGGCCGAGCAAAACCCAGTAGGGACGCGCAGGATAACCCAACGAGCGCGCGAGTGTCAACAGCCACGAACCGTGCCATTGCAAGCAACAGCATGTTGTTGCAACGGAAGTCGTTGTCTGTTCGGGAGTTACAGCGCTAGTCGCGCCGCATGCACGATCCGGGCATGTAGGTAACCATCAAAGTACCCTATGGTGGTTACACATTGAGCCTGCCGCGGCGCCCCCGCACCGGTGCTCCCTGGGCCAGCGCCCCCAAGCGGCCCCCGTCTCAGGTGCCGGGCGGGTCCTTCTGCCTGGTCCGGCTCGTCGCCGTCACGATCCCGATGCCGAGCAGGACCAGTGCGCCGACCGCGATCCACGTCGCGGACACATTGAGCAGGTATGCCGCGACCGCGAGCCCGACGATCACCACCACGTACCCGATGATGTAGGTGCCGAAGGCCGACATGCGGATCATCCGTGTGAAGGGTCGCGACCACTCCGTGCAAGCGGAGTGCCCAGCGCGGCAAGAACGTCGTCGTCGGACACCGGCACGCTCCACCCGCCAGCGCCGCTGGCCATGGCGCCCACGCGCGCGGGCAGCGCGTATTCCACCCGTCCCGCGCGCGCTTTCTTGTCCTCGCGCGTGGCGCGCACGACGGCCAGGGGATCGAGTCCCGCCGGCAACGCATCCGCCAATCCGGCGGACCGAACGGCACCGGCGATGCGCTCGCTCGTACCGCGCTCGGTCACGCCGAGCGCTTCCCCCAGCCGTGCTTCGATCACCATGCCGATCGCCACCGCCTGTCCGTGGGCGATGGCGTAGCGAGTCTCGCGCTCGATGGCGTGCGCCAGGGTGTGCCCGAAATTGAGGATCCGCCGCCGCCCGCCCCCCTGCTCGCGCTCGTCCTCACGCACGACCTCCGCCTTGATCTCCACGCTCCGCGCGATGAGCGCGATCAGCTCCGGCTCGCGCCCGTCGAGCGTGTCCAGTGTCGGGAGGAAGGTGCACACGCGCTCGAAGTACTCCGCGTCGGCAATGACGCCGTGCTTGATCGCTTCCGCGGCGCCGTTGCGCCGGTGATGCACGGGGAGCGTGGCGAGCGTGGTCGGGTCGATGATCACCGCCGCCGGACGGTGGAAGGCGCCCACCAGGTTCTTTCCGGCGGGGGTATCGACGCCCGTCTTTCCGCCGATGGCGGCGTCGACCATGGCGAGGAGCGTGGTCGGCACCTGCACGTAGGGGACGCCGCGCATGTAGGTGGCCGCGACGAACCCGGCGAGATCGCCCACCACGCCGCCGCCCAAGGCGATGATCGCCGAGTCGCGCCCGGCACCGAGCGCGAGCAGACGGTCGGTGACGGCGCCCCACGTCTCGCGCGTCTTGTGCTCCTCGCCGCTCGGGATGGTCACCAGCTCCGCGCGAGCGCCGAACGCGGCACGGAGACGCTGGGCGTACAGCGGCGCCACGATGTCGTCGCTGACGATCACGTATCGGTGGGCGCTCGTGCACCGCGCCGCGCACGCGGCCACCTGGTCGAGCGCGCCCGGCGCGATGCGTACATCGTAACCGGGGAGCACGATCGTGCGCGGCTGTCCGGAGATCACGAACGGGCCGGCCTCCCGCCGGCGACGTCGGTCACCACGTCACCTCTGCCGTGCCCGCCTCGTGGTTCGCCAGCCGCGCGAGAACGAAGAGCAGATCGGAGAGCCGGTTGAGGTACACCAGCACGATGCCGGGAATGTCGGTGTCGCGTGCGAGGGTGACGATGTGCCGTTCCGCGCGGCGGCACACGGTGCGCGCGACGTGCAGCGCGGCGGCTTTGGGGGTGCCACCCGGGAGCACGAAGGCGCGGAGCGGCGTGAGATCGCGCTCCGCGTCGTCGATGGCGCGCTCGAGATCGGCGATGCGCGCATCGTCCACGCGCGCCTTGGCGAGATGCTCGTGCATCTTCTCCAGATTGGGCGTGGCGAGCAACGCGCCGATCGCCAGCAGGTCGCGCTGCACCGCAACGAGCACCTCGTCGATGCGCGCGATGACCGCGGCCGCGCGCGCGGTGCCGATCACGGCGTTCAACTCGTCCACGGTGCCGTAGGCGGTTACGCGGGGATCGTCCTTGGGGACGCGGCCGCCGCCGAAGAGTCCCGTGTCCCCCCGGTCGCCGGTGCGGGTGTAGATGCGCATGGCGACGAATCTACTCCACGGCGGAGCGCGCGGCAGGGCGCGCGCCCTTGGGCGGCACTCAGCGTCGCAGCAGACGATGCAACAGTGTGCGGCGCGGTGCCGGCGCCGTCCGGAGGCCGCGGCGAAACGCGGAGAAGCGCGTGACCTCGTGCTCGCCCGGCGGCTGGTGCGGCCCGCTCCACGGTGATGCGGAGGGGAAGAGCGCGACGAGATGCTCCTGCAACCGATCCGGCGATGCCACCACCGGCTGCTCCTCGCACCACCGGTCGAGCACGGCACCCATCGTGGCCGCGGAGGGGCGGCGCGCGGGGTCGCGGTCGAGTGCGGCAGCAATGATCTGCTCGATGGCGGGCGGCGCGCCGGGGACGCGGCTGCGCAGCAGCGGGATGGGACGCGTCGTCACCTCGTCGATCGCCAGCTCGGTCATGTCCTCGGCAAAGACCTGGTCGAGCGAGAGCATCTCGAACAACACGAGCCCCACCGCAAAGACATCACTTCGCGCGTCCACCTCGAGACCGAGAATCTGCTCCGGGCTCATGTAGTGCTTCTTGCCGAGCGCCATCGTGCGCGAGGCGGCAGGATCGAAGGAGGTGTTGGCTTTCGCGATGCCGAAGTCGGCGAGCTTGATGTGTCCGTCCCATGAGGCCATGACGTTGCGCGGAGACACATCACGATGGACGATGTCCAGGCGCCGGCTGTCAGGGGGCGGCGTGGTGAAGTTGTGCGCGTAGTCCAGCGCGCGGCAGACGCGGCTGGCGATGTAGGCCGCGATGCTCGTCGGCATGGGCCAGTCGAGCTCGCGGTGCCGATCGATCATCGAGCGGAGGGTGGGGCCGCGAATGTACTCCATCGTGATGTAGTACTGACCGTCCACTTCGCCCAGTTGATAGATCTGCACGATGTTGCCGTGCACCAGGTCGGCGGAGAGCTTCGCTTCGTTGATGAAGAGCTGCAGCCAGTGTTTCTCGCGAGCGTAGCGCGGGTGGATGACCTTCATGGCCACGCGCTTGGCGAAGCCGTCGGGGCCCAGGTGCTGCGCCTCGTAGACGGTCGCCATCCCACCCGTGGCGATCTTCTGCACGAGTCGGAACTGGCCGCCGTAGTCGAGAAACCGATCGTCCCCTTCCATGCCCTGTCGCGCTCCCGGAGTAAGAAGGAGGGCGCGCGCGATCGCACCCCGGAAGAGGACGGGGGGAAATTCGTTCTGGTCACGGGAGGCCGGGCGGTGCGCGCTCACCCGTCGGCGCGGCGTCTCCCTGTACGCCGTGGTGGGTGCGCGAGACTCAGGAGTACTCGACGCGCGGGTCCGTCTTGGCGTAGACGAGATCGGTGGCCAGGTTCACGAGCACGAAGACGAGGCTCATGAAGAGGACCGCGCCCTGAATGGCGGGGAGATCGCGGCGCGCGATGGCGTTGACGATGTAGCGCCCCAGGCCCGGCCAACTGAACACCGTCTCGGTGAGAATGCTGCCGGTGAGGTAGTAGCCGAAATCGAGCCCGAGCACGGTGATGACCGGGATGAGAGCGTTGCGCAGCGCGTGGCGGATGAGCACCGTGCGCTCCGACAGCCCCTTCGCGCGCGCGGTACGCACGTAGTCGCTCCCCAACACGTCGAGCATGGCGGAGCGGGTCATCCGCGTGAGGATCGCCACCGAGCGGGAGCCGAGCGCGATGGCCGGGAGCGCGAGATACGCCAGGCCGCCGTACCCCGATGGCGGGAGCCAGCGCAGCTCGACGGCGAAGATCACGATGAGGATGAGTCCCACCCAGTAGACCGGGAACGAGACGCCGAGGTACGCCACGAAGAGCGCGGCGCGATCGAGCCAGCCATCGGGGTGCCGCGCGGTGAGCACGCCGAGCGCGATGCCGAACGTGGCGGCGAGGACCATGGCGGTGAGGGCGAGCTCGAGCGTGCGCGGAAAGCGCTCCACGATGTCGCGTGCGATGGGGCGACCGGTGGTGAACGAGCGCCCCAGGTCGCCGCGGATCACGCCGCCCGCGTAGTGCATGAACTGCGAGGGCAACGGCTCGTCGAGGCGCAGCTCTCCGCGAAGGCGGGCGATGGTGGCGGAGTCGGCGCGTTCACCAACCATCTCGGCCACCGGGTCGCCGGGAGCCACGTACAGGAGCAGAAAGACGACGACCAGCACCCCGGCCAGCGTCGGGATGGCGAGCAGCAGACGCCGCAGGATGTAGGTCGTCATGTGCGGTGGGTCGCTCTCCGGGGTCGCGCTACTGGCTCGGCGTACCGATGCGCACGTGCGTCCACCGCTGTCCGTTGAAGATGACCGGCACCTCGAATCCGCTGATCCACGGCTGCACGGCGAACAGCTCGTTGTAGAAGAAGAGGTAGATCATCGGCGCGTCGCGGAACTGCATGGCGTCCGCGCGGCGGTAGAGGGCGGTGCGCAGCGAATCGTTCTGCTCGATGCGCGCGCTGTCCACGATCCGGTCGTAGGCCGGGTTGCTGTAGAACGAGACATTCCCTCCCGCGCCGCGGTTCGCGCTGGCGAGCAGCGGATAGAGAAAATCTTCCGCGTCCGGGTAGTCGGCGTACCAGTCCTTGAGGACGAGGTCGGCTTCGCCGTTGCGCGCCGCCTGGCGGACCGCGTTGGCATCGCGCTGGACGATGCGCGCGCGGATGCCGGCCTCGCTGAGGTACGCCTGGATCGACAGCGCCACGCGCGCGAACGTCTCGTCCTGCGAGTGCCAGAGGTCGACGTCGATCCCGTTCGGATATCCCGCCTGCGCCAGGAGCGCGCGGGCGCGCTGCACGTCGTGGCCGTACGGCGCGCGCGTGGTGTCGCTCCCCGGCAACGTGGGCGGGATCACCCCCGCGGCGAGGCGGCCGCGTCCCCCCATCAAGCGGTTCAGGATGGTGGGGACATCCACCGCCAGGTTGAGCGCCTGCCGCACGCGCGCGTCGGCCAGCGGACCGCGATGCGTGTTGATGGCGACGTACCAGAGGCGGAGCGCCGGACCGGAGGTGAGAAAGGCCTGCTTCTCGTCGGTGTTCTCCCACTGCTGCGTTTCGGCTTCGGGGATGTAGAGCAGGTCCACGTTCCCGCGCTCGAACTCCGCCACCGCGGTGCTGGGATCGGGGATGATGCGCGCGCGCAGTGAATCTTCGAGCGGCACATCGCCGAAGTAGTGATCGTTGCGGGCGAAGAGGAGGTAATCGTCGTGCTGCCACTGCACGAGCTTCCAGGGGCCGGTGCCCACCGGATGCTCGGAGAAGTTTGCGGGCACGGAGTCCGGAACGATCGAGGCCACGGGCATCGCCAGCAGCTTGGGGAAGACGGCGAGCGGCCGCTCGAGACGGATGCGGAGGGTGGAGTCGTCCACCACGGTGACGCCGTCGAGTGTCGTGGCGTGTCCGTCGACCACCGCGCGCGCGCCGGCAATCGGGTAGAGCGGCCAGACCGTGCCCGAGCGTGTCGCCGGCGCGAGCACGCGCTCGAACGTCGTCTTCACCTGTCGTGCGCGGAACGGCGTGCCGTCGTGAAAGGTGACGCCCTGTCGCAGATGGAACGTGTAGACGCGCCCGTCGGGCGACACCTCCCAGCGGAGCGCGAGCCCCGGCACGATGGAGCCGTTGGCCGTCACGCGCGTGAGGCCGTCGAAGAGGTACGACACGGCGCGCCCGCTCGGCACATCGGAGGCGCGCGCCGGGTCGAGCGTGCGCGGATCGTAGCGATCGCGCGAGTCGATGAGCGTGTGCCGCTCGGGGAGCGTGGCGCTGCCGCGGCAGGCGCCGAGGAGCGTGAGCAGCGCGAAGGGAAGCAGCGCGGTGGTGCGCAGCGCGTGTGCTCTGCGAACGGCTGGCGCGTAATGCCGGACCACGCGGGGCGCAGCGCGGCGTGCGAGGAGCATGACCCGGAGGCGGGAGCGCGTTGACACGGAAGACGTCGAAGGCCGGCGTGAGGGGGCGGGGGGGTGGGGGGGCGGAGCGGGCGGCGCGAGGGCGCCGCGAGAGGTGCCCTCGCGCGCGCGGCGCACAGCCGGACGGCGCGCGGGCGCGCTCTGTTGACACATGCCGTGAAACGAGTGAACTTATCGGGCCACAAGTGAAGCGTCAATCGTGAGTTACGTCCTGTGCGCCGACGACAATGAGGACATGCGTCGGATGTTGCGCGAGGTTCTCGTGGCAGCGGGCCACGAGGTGTCTCTCGCACCGGATGGCGCGTCGGCGCTGAACTCGATTCAGCAGCGCGAGCCGGACCTGCTCGTGCTCGATCTCGTCATGCCGGGGATGTCCGGCATCGACGTGTGCCGGACCATCAAGCGCAATCCCTTCACGGCACGCATCCCCGTGCTCATGCTCACCGCGCGCGGGGAGATCCAGCACAAAGTCGCAGGCTTCGATGCAGGCGCGGACGACTACCTCGCCAAGCCGTTCGATCCGCGCGAGCTGCGCTCGCGGATCATCGCCCTCCTCCGCCTCGTTCGGCGCGAGGGAGACCGCAATCCGACGAGCGGGCTTCCCGGAGGGAAGGCGATCGAGGATCACATCGCCTACCGCGCGTCGCTTCGCGATCCGTTCGCCGTGTGCTACATCGACCTGGACAACTTCAAGGCGTTCGCCGACACGTTCGGGTTCACGGCGGCGGATCTGGTGATCCGGGGGATGGGAGCGGCGATCCTCGGCGCGGTGGAGACGGTGGGGGGCACGCGGGACTTCGTGGGGCACATCGGGGGGGATGACTTCCTGGTGGTCACCGAGCCCGCGCGCGCGGAAGACGTAGCGCGCGAGTGCGCGCGCCGCTTCGTCGTCGTGGCGGAGCGCGCGGTGGGGGCGGAGGCGGTGCGCCGCGGCAGTTTCACGGGGGTGGACCGCGAGGGGCGCTCGCGCGAGTTCCCCATCGCGCGACTGTCGACGGCCGTGCTGGTGATCGACGGTGCCCGCCCGGTCACGACGGGACAGGTGGGAGCGCTGGCGGCGGAGGTGAAGCGGCGCGCGAAGCAGCGCGGGCCGGGCACCATCCTCGTCGAGTCGGTGTAGTCAAGCGCGAGGGAACGGAGCCGTCACGCGCTCTCTCGTGCGCCTGCCTGGACGAACATCCTGAACCACACACGGTCATGCGCGAGAATGCTCGGGGTGCCGCGGCGCCCGTTGAGAAATATGTCTACCGGGGCCGCCGCCTGTCGGGCACGGAGCACGCGCGCGCGGCGGCGATCGCCGTTGGCGCGGGGCTCGCTGCGTTCTATCTCTCGCGCATCCTGATGCAGCGGCGCGTCATCGCCACGGCGTCCGCATCCACGGGAGCAGCGGCGCCGCGGGGTGCCGCGGAGCGATCGCGCGCGCTCGCCTCGCCGGACGCGGGGTTGAGGGGCGGGAGGGCGCTCCGCGGGTGACGGGCTCTCGACTCCGCATCGCCGCCCACTGCGCCATCGTTATCGCCGCCGCGCTCGGCGCCGCACGCGCCGCCGCTGCGCAGGACCTGATCTGCGATCCCGGCGACACCGAAGTGCGGAGCGTGCGATTCGAGGGGAATCGCACCTTCGACGACGGCACGCTGGAGCGGCAGATCGCGACGACGTCGTCCACCTGGTCGCGTCGGCACGGGCTGCCGTTCGGCGAACGCCGGTGCCTCGATTCACTCGAGTTCCAGCGCGACCGCCTTCGCCTGCGCAGCTACTACTATCAGCGTGGCTACCGGAACGCCGAGGTGGATACGGCGCTCCAGGTGCTGAGCCCCGGCGTGGTGCGCGTCACCTTTCGCGTGCGCGAAGGGGTGCCGATGCGCATCGACACGCTCACCGTGCTTGGCCTGGACACCATTCCCGGAGGAGAGCGGCTCAAGCGTCTGATCGGACAGATGCAGGGGGCGCCGCTCGACATCCCGCGCATGGTCGCGCTCGGCGACACGGTGGAGTTGCGTCTGCGCAACTCCGGCTACGCGCTGGCGCAGCGTCCGCTGCGAGGCTATCAGGCGCACGAGGCCACGAACAGCGCATCCGTCACCTTCGAGTTTCTCCCCGGCCATCGGTACCACATTGGCCGGGTTCTGGTGGACATCCTTCCGCTCGACAGCACGAGTGGCCCGCAGATCACCCCCGATGTGGTGCGGCAGCTCCTGTCCTTCTCGCCGGGCGATCTCTATCGGGAACGCGAGCTGGATCGTAGCCGGCGCACCCTGTACCAGCTCGAGACCTTCCAGCACGTGGACATCGCCATCGCGCCGGATTCGCTCCAACCGCCAGGAGACTCGCTCCTCGACATTCAGGTGCGACTGAGCGAGGCGCCCATGCGCTCGGTGCGGCTCGGGATTGGGTGGGCGACGCTCGACTGCATCCGCGCGCAGGCGCGGCTGACGCACCGCAACTTTCTTGGCGATGCGCGGCGGTTGGAGCTCACTTCGCGCGTGTCCAAGGTGGGGGTCGGGCATCCGCTGGGCGGCGCGGAGGTACTCTGCGCGGATCGCGTCCGGCACGATCGCTTCAGCGACACGCTCAACTACTACGTGGGAGCCTCGCTGCGGACGCCCACGCTCTTCGGTCCGCGGAACGTGCCGTCGCTCACGCTGTACAGCGAGCGCCGCTCCGAGCTGGACGCCTATTTGCGCTCCACGCCCTTCGGCGGAGCGCTCTCGGTCACCCGCGAGCAGAATCCCACTACCCCCATCACGCTCGCGTACTCGATCGAGTTCGGGAAGACGGTGGCTGATCCGGCCGTCTTCTGCTCGGCGTTCAACGTCTGCAATCTGCAGGACATCGACGCGCTCAACGGACAGACCAACCGGTTGGCCGTCCTGAGCGCAACGGTTGGCTGGCAGAAAGTGACGAACGTGTTCGATCCACGCGGTGGCTACCAGGCCACGGTGGATGTGCGCCACGCGTCCAAGGCGATCGGGTCGGAGAGCGACCTGCAATTCAACAAGGCCGGGGGCGCCGTGGCGGTCTACCGCCCGGTGGGCGACGCGTCGGTGCTGGCGATGCGGCTGCAGCTGGGGGCGGTGTTCGCGCGCGGCTCATTGGGTGGCGCGGCAGGCGCGGCAGGAGAGCGCTTCGTGCCACCGCAGGAGCGGTTGTACGCCGGCGGCCCCAACTCCGTGCGCGGATTCAATCAGAACCAGCTCGGTCCGGTGGTGTACGTAGTCGACAGCGTTCGCAAGGTGCAGGTGGGGACGACGACCGACTCCATCGAGGTCGCCGACGATCCGAATCCGCGCGTCTCGGCCACCGGCGGGGATCTCCTGGCGGTGGCCAACCTGGAGCTGCGCTCACGCGGTCCCGTGCTGCGTGACCTGGTGGAGTGGGCGCTCTTCATGGATGTAGGACAGGTCTGGAATCGCGATCAGCAGTCGGTGAGCGTGGCGGATCTGCGGTGGACGCCAGGGGTGGGGTTGCGCGTGTCCTCGCCGGTGGGTCCGGTCCGGGTGGACGTGGCGTACAACCCGTATCAGGGGCGGCGTGGCGCAGCGTTCAAGGAGGTCACGGTGGACGGGGAGCGGCAGCTCGTGTGCGTGAGCCCTCGATCGGCGCCGCCTCCTCCCGACGCCTCCAGCGCCGACTGTCCCGCGACGTTCGCACCGCCCGCTCCGAACAACTTCTTTTCGCGGTTGACCTTTCACTTCAGCATCGGCCAGGCTTTCTGACGTCTGCACGCGACGCGTGACCCGGACGCCGCGGCGCGCAGGCCGCGGCGAACGCGCTGCGCTCCCGCTACCGCCTCCAGTCGCCGCTCATGATCCGCCGCCGCACCGTCGCCCTCGCCAGCGCCGCACTGATCTTCGGGATCGGTGTGCTGGTTGCGGCCGTGGTGATCGGCGTCACGCAGACGGACTTCGGGCGCGAGCGGGTGCGGCGCTATCTCGTCTCGCGCATCGCCTCGTCCATCAAGGGGCGCGGCTCCATGTACATCGGTCCCATCCGCGGGGACCTGCTGGGCGGCGTCATCATCGACTCGCTCGCCATTCGCGATGAGGAAGATTCGCTCTTCCTGAGCGCCTCGCGCGTGCGCGTGCGATACGACCCGCGCGACCTCGTCGACAAGCGCATCCTGCTGTCGGAGCTCGAGGTGGAGCACCCGGTCGTCAATCTGCGGCGGCACGCGGACGGGAGCTGGAACTTCAAGCGGCTCTTTCCCTCGGGCGGACCGCGCGCCACGCGCGAGCTGCGCTTCGGCGACTTCATCGTGGCGGACAGCGTCATCCTGCGCGACGGCCGCGTGATGCTCACGCTCCCGTGGTCGCCTCCCGATTCGCTGCACGGCGCGCGGCGCGACAGCGCGATCGCCGCCGCACTGGGCGACACGACCATCGACGTGCGCCGCACCGCCGAGGGGCTCAAGCGTACGTACCGGTGGTCCGGGCTCGAGCTCCGCTCGCCGTACGTCCGCTTTGCCGATCCGGACAGCGCGGGGCGGCTCATCGCCGTCGGACGCATGGACGTGGTGGAGTCCAACCCTCCGTTCGCCTTCCGGAACATCACCGGGCCGGTGCGCATCCTCGGCGACACGCTCTGGTTCCGCTTCTCGCACTTCGATCTCCCCGGCTCCACGGGCTCGGGGGATGGGCGGATCATGTGGGGGATGGAGGGCCCGGTGCGCTACGACGTGAGCGTGACGGGCGACTCGGTGTCGCTGCGCGATGTGGCGTGGGTCTATCCCACGCTGCCGCGGACGGGCGGCGGGAGCATGCACCTGCACATCGGCAACGATCCACGGGACCCGCACATCCTGGAGTACGCCATTCACGATATGGATGTGCGCTCCACGCGCTCGCATCTCACCGGCGACATGACGTTCGCGGTGGGCGCTCCCGTGCTCATCGTGAAGGATGTGTCGCTCGCCGGTGATCCGGTGAACTTCGACCTGCTGCGCGTGCTGAACGGCGGTCCCTTTCCGGTGGACTGGCAGGGAGATCTCGTGGGTACGGTAAAGGGACCGGGAGGGCCGCTCACTCGCTGGCAGGTGGATGCCGCGCGCTTTGCCTTCCGCGATGCGCACGTGCCTGGGGCGGTGAGCCGCGCCACCGCGCATGGCCAGCTCGACATCCTGGATCCCGGCCTGACGGTCTTTCGCGGCTTCGATGTGCAGATGGATCGGCTCGACCTGCGAACCATCGAGTATCTGTTCTCCGACTTCCCCCGACTGGGAGGCACGCTCTCCGGGTCCGCCACGCTCGACTCGGTGTGGACGGACGTCCGCTTCCGGAACGCGGACGTCACGCACCAGGACGGTCCCGGCACGCCCACGCGCATCACCGGCGCCGGCCGCATCACGTACGGAGACCGGATGGCGTTCGACGTCGATCTCGCCGCGCAGCCGCTCTCCTTCACCACGCTCGCGCGGTCGTATCCCGTGCTTCCGCTCCGCGGCGCGTACGCAGGAACGATGCGCATCCGCGGCACCACCGACGATCTCTTCCTGGGAGGAACGCTCACCGGACCGGCGGGGACGATGACGGTGGATGGGACGTTCGACTTTCTCGCCCCGGGGCTGGCGGGGCGTGGCACGGGGAGCGTGCGCAATCTGAACGTGGCCGCGCTGCTCGATCGTCCGACTCTCCCCGGGACGCGCATCACCGGCGACGTGGCCGGCGTGCTCCGCGGCGACTCGCTCGGCGATCTGGCGGGGCAGCTCGCGGTGGTGCTCGACCGGTCGTACGTCGACTCGCTGCTCATCTATCCATCGACAGCGGGACTGTCGGTCGAGAACGGGCGCGCGGTGGTGGATTCTCTGCGTCTGGAAACGGCGGCTGCCACGCTCACCGCCACGGGCTCGCTGGGTCTCGTGCGCCACGCCGGCACCGCCGACACGCTGCACTATCTGGTGGCGGTTCCCGACGTGGCCGTGCTCGCTCCGTGGATGCACGGGTTTCGCTCGGCGAGCACCGCGGCTACCGACTCCGCGCGCGCCGTGGACGACGCACGCGAGCATCCTCGTGGCGATTCGATCGCCGCCGTGCACGCCGACACCGCGCACCTCGCGGCGCGCGGCGCGACCGGTGGGAAGGGCACCGTCGCGGGCGTCCGTGCAGCGTCCGACACGACGCGGCTCGCCCTCGATGCGGAGGACGCGGGGGGAGATTCACTGGCGGGCACGCTGAGCGTTGGCGGGACGGTGAGCGGCTCGCTCGACTCGCTCGCCCTCGATGGGACGCTACGCGCGCGCGGCGTCGCCGTACAGCGCTTCAGCGCGCGTGGCGCCACCGGCGACTTCGCGTTCGTCGGCCCGCCGAGCGCGCTGCATGGCGATGCCAACGTCGAGATCGATACCGCGCGCGTGGGTGGGGCGCGCTTCACGTCCATCGGCGCGGAGCTCCGCATGCCCGATCGGTCGTCGGGGCGCGTGCACGCCGAGACGGCGAGCCCGGACGGCGGCACCGCCCGGACGTCGTTCTCCTTCGCGCGTGTGGCGGACACCATCGCCGTGCGCGTCGACACGCTCGATGCGACGCTCGACGGGCATCCGTGGTCGCTCGAGCGGATCGCCACGATTCTGCTGCGCCCCGGATCCACGGAGATCGACTCGCTGCTTCTCCACGATGGCGACGGCGCGCGCTTCGCGCTGGCGGCCTCGCTTCCGGACTCCGGAGCCATCAGCGCGGCGGTGCGCATGGACAGCGTCCAACTCGCCGACCTGGGCGCGCTCGTGCAGACCGGAGAGCAACTGGGCGGCCGCGTGCAGTTGCGGCTCGACGTCGCGGGGACGCGTCTGGAGCCGATCATGCACCTTGGCGCCACGCTCGCCGACGGCCAGGTGAACGACATGCACTTCCCGCTCACGCAACTCGAGGGGCGCTATGCATCGCGCGCGCTCGATGTCGATGCGGTCCTCATGCGCGAGGGACGACCTGCGCTCACCATGCGTGGGCGGCTCCCGGTGGATCTCGCGCTCGCGTCCGTGCCGGAGCGACTGGTGGGAGACTCGCTCGATGCGGAGGTGCGCACCGACAGCGTGAGCCTGGCCCTGCTGGAGGCACTCACGCCGCAGATCGAGCGTGCCACCGGCGCGCTGGCCGCGGACCTGCGCGTCACGGGAACCTGGGATGCGCCACGCGTCGTGGGACGGCTGAGCGTGGACGATGGCGAGGCGGGGATCCCGCGGTTGGGCATCCGGCTGCGTCGCATCGCTGCCGATCTGGTGCTCCGCGACGACAGCCTCATCGTGCGCCGCCTGTCCGCGGCGAGCGGCGACGAGGTGGACGACACGCTCGCCCTCACTGGCGCCATCGCGCTTGGTGGTGAACGCTCCGGCGGGACGTGGTTCGATCCGCGCGGCGTCGATCTCACGCTCGTGGCGCGGCAGTTCCAGGCCGTGCGCTCGCGGCGGATTGCCGACGCCACGCTCTCCGGGCGACTGCACCTGTTCGGCTCCTCCCCCGGCGCGCACCTGGAAGGCGCGATGGCGGTGGACCGCGGAACGATCTACCTGCCCGAGCGCATCCAGAAGGACTTGCTCGACGTGGGTGACACGCTGCGCTTCCAGCTCGACACTGGAGAGGACTGGCTGGATGCGGGGGTGGGCGAGTCCACCCCGCCCGACAGCGGCTTCGCGCTGCTCAGAAACGTCGTGGTCGACAACGTCACGATCGCGATCGGCGATGAGGTGTGGCTTCGCTCCTCGGAGGCCAACGTCCGCCTCGGCGGGCGCGTGGACGTCACGCGGAGCGGAGACCGGCTGGCGCTGAGCGGCACGCTGGAAGCGAACCGCGGAACGTACCGCCTCGATCTGGGGCTGGTGCAGCGCACCTTCCAGGTGGACAGCGGGTCGGTGACGTTCTTCGGCGAGCCGGAGATCAATCCGGGGCTCGACATCTGGGCGTCGTACACCGTCCGGCAGGCCAGCCGGCAGGATGTGCGCATTCGCGCGCACCTGGGGGGCACGCTGAACAACATCCAGCTCTCGCTGTCCAGCGACGAGCGAATTCCGCTCTCCACCACCGAGATTCTCAGCTACCTCGTCTTCGGCGCGCCCACGTTCGCCGTGGGGCAGCAGAACGAGAGCGCGCTCCGCCCGGTCGCGACCGCGCTGCTCCCCACGCTGGGTGGGGTGCTGGAGAAGGCGCTGGCCGACCAGCTCAGCTTCTTCGACATCTTCCAGATCACTACCGGAGCCTACGACAGCGAGCAGGACCTCACGACGGGACAGCGAGGGCGGAGTGTGCTTTCCGGATCGCGGATCGGAGTGGGGAAGCAATTGGGCGACCGCACCTTCGTGACCGCCAACGCCGGGCTGTGCTCGCTCGCCTCCAACTCGAACCAGTCGTTCACCTCCGCGCTTGGCCTCACGGTGGAGCATCGCCTCAACCACGGCTACTCGGTGCAGCTCTCGGTGGAGCCGGCCACGCAGGCGCTCCTGTGCAGGGCAGGGCAGGCGGATTTCGCCACGCCGGCGCAGTTCGGCGTGGACCTCTTCCGCGAGTGGAGTTTCTAGCCGCGCGCGTCCTTCTGGTGGTGAACCCTGCCGCCCGGCGGGCGGCGCGGCTGGAGCGCCGGGCCGTCGCTGCCTTCGCCGCGGCCGGTGTCTCGTGTGAGATCGTGCGCACGGAGCATCCCGGGCACGGGGCGATCGTCGTGGGAGCCGCCTGCGCGGCGCCGGCGCGGGAGTACGACGCGATCTATTCGTTGGGCGGCGACGGCACCGCCATGGAAGTCGTCGGCGCGGCGGCCGGCACGGGAGTGCCGGTGGGAGTCCTGCCGGGGGGAACGGGAAATCTCGTGGCGCGCGCGCTCGGCATCCCCTTGCGGATCGAGCGTGCCGTGCCGGCGCTCCTCTCCGGGAGCGCGCGCGAGATCGATCTTGGGCGATTGAATGGCGGGCGACTCTTCATGTTCGCCGCCGGAGTGGGTGTGGACGTGCGGATGCTCCAGGGAACCTCCCCCGCCCTCAAGGCGCGTACGGGGGTGCTGGCGTATACCGGGGCGGGGATCGCGGCCGTCCTCAGGCACCGCCCGTTCACCGTGCGCGTTGAGCTGGATGACGTGGCAATCGAGCGTGAGGCCGTGTCGGTAATGGTGGCCAATTTCGGCACCGTGCTGAGCGGGCTGCTCGCCCTGGGACCGGGGATTCGGGAAGATGACGGATTGCTCGACTTGTGCGTCTTCTCACCGGGTGGGGTGGCCACCGCTGCCCGTCTCGGGTGGCGCCTGTTTCGGCGGGACTTCCGCCCCCATCCCGGCTTCCTGTTCGCGCGCGGAGCGCGGCTCCGCGTGGACTGCGTACCGGCGCAGCACTTCCAGGCCGATGGCGAGATACTGGGCATCACACCATTCGACGTCGACGTCATGCCGCATGCGGCGCGGCTGCTCGTACCTGGAGCGGTCGGGCGCCGTGCGCCGTTGCGCGCGTAGCGCACGGCGCGTGGTGGCGTGCGTGCGCGCCGCGTCCGTCGCCCCGTGACCGAGACGCTGTCGTCGCAGGCGCCGCCGTGGAGCGCCGAAGTGCTGCGCGCGCCCGAGCTGGACGAGGCGGCGCGGCTGGCGGGTTTCTCCTGGGCGTGCATTCTCCAGCTCAGCGAGTCGCGCTCCGCGTGGGGGGAAGGCTCGGCGCCGCCGGCACACGAGCCTCCGCCGTGGGATGAGCGCCTGACCGGGGCGGCGCCGATTCTGCTGTCCCCGGACGCGTCCCCCGATTCGCTGTACGCGTGGATCGCCAGGCAGTGCGCCGCGCTCTGGTCCGGCGACGCGCGCGAGCACGAGGTGCTGCTCGCCGCGGTGGGGAGCGGACTCGTCCGTCCCTGGGCGAGCCCGCTGCTCGTGGCGGCGCGCCCCGTGGATCCCTCGGGCGCACTGTCGGACGCCGTGGTGCGCCTGCTCGCGCTCGTCGCGGCGCAGGTCGTCCGGTCGCGCACGGCCGCCGCGGCCACGAGCGCCGCCTCGCACCGCGCCGACCGGTTCCGCGCGCTGCAGCAGCTCGCGGCGCTGCTCACGCGCTCGCTCGACGAGCACGAGATCATCGATGCGCTGGCTGCGCACGCGCCGCGATTGCTCGACGCCACCGGGATCATCGTGGCGCTCGTCGATCGGCGCCACGGACGGGAGCCCGTGCTGCGCGTCGTGCAGGGAGCGGTCGCCGGCGGCCCGGAGATCGCGCTCACCGCGCCCCACCCGCTCGCCGAGGCGGTGCGCCAGGGGCGTCCGCGCATCGTGCCTGCGGACGACGACTGGAATGCAGGCTCCTTGCCCGACGCGGGCGATGGAGAGGAGGCGCAGGAAGATCGCGCGGAGCGCGACCGGCACACCGAGCTCCTCGTCGCGCCCATGCGCTCGGGGAACGGACTGTTGGGCGTGCTCGCCACCGAGCGCGTCCCCGGCGGGCGCGACTCACAGGAGCTGGATGCGCTGGCCGCGCTGGCCGCGCAGGCGGCGATCGCGATCGACAACGCGCGCCTCTACGAGTCGAGCCAGCGCGAGCGCCGCCAGAGCGAGGCACTGGCCGACATCACGCGCGCCGTGAGCGAGTCGCTCCGCCTGCAGGAAGTGCTCGACCTCATCATGCGCTACGCCACCGCGCTCTTGCGCGTGGAAGGCGCGTGCATGACGCTGCGCGACGGCGACGTGTTGGATGTCGTCTCCGGCACCGGCGTGGCGCGCGCACTCGAAGGGATGCGCCTGCCGCTCGACGGAAGTCTCACCGGGCGCGCGATCCGCCGTGGACAGCCGCTCATCGTGAACACGGTAGGCGGGGACGACGCGGGCTTCGCGCCCGCGGTCGAGCGCGCCGGCGTGGAGCGCACGATGGTCGTGCCGATGTACAACGCGCGCGGCGCCATCGGGACGCTCTCCGTGGTCAATCGCGCCACGCCGTTCGACGACGAAGACGCCCGTGTGCTCCAGCGGCTGGCCGATCAGATCGCGGTCGCCGTGGTGAACGCGCGCCTCTTCGAGGAAGTGGAGACGGCCACGCTGGAGTGGCAGGTGGCGTTCGACGCGATCGGCGCGGGGATGGTCGTGCTGGACGTGGACGGGACCATTCGCCGGAGCAACTCACGCGCGGCGCGGCTGGCTGGCGTGCAGCGCCGCGACCAGCTCATCGGGCGTCCGTTCGCCGAAGCGGTGCTGCACGAGCCCGGCGACGCCGAGCTGGTACAGCGCGTGCTCGCGCCGCGCGGGCAGGTGCGCGTGACCATCCGCTCGTCGGCGCGCGGGCGCATCTTCGACGTCCTCGCCGCGCCGCACCCGGCGGGGGGCGCCGTGGTCACCTTCGACGACGTGACGTCCTACCATCTCCTGGCCGAACGGCACCGGCGGGTGATCGAGACCACGCGCGACGCCATCGTCATCACCAACACCGAGCGACGGATCGTCTTCGCCAACCCGGCCGCGTGCGCACTGCTCGGCCACGCCCACGACGCGCTCCTCGGGATGGCCGTCGCGGAGCTCGTGGCCCCCGAGCAGGAAGAGGAGGTGCGGCACCGGCACGAGTACGCGATCGCCGGCGAGCCGCAACGGTACGAGACGGTAATCGCGCGCCCCGACGGCTCGCGCCGGATCGTATCGGTGAGCACGGCGCCGCTCGACGAGCTGGGAGAGATCACCGGTGTGCTGGCGTCGCTGCGCGACATCACGGAGGAGCGGCTGGCGCGCGACGCCGTGGTGCGCTCCGAGGCGCGCTACCGCAATCTGGTCGAGACGGCGAGCGACGCGATCTTCACGCTCGACACGCGCGGTATCTGCACGTCGGCCAATCTGGCCACCTGCCGCATCACCGGGCTCGCGCGCGAGGAGCTGATCGGCCGCCCCGTCGCGACGCTGATCGACACGCAGGAGTTCGAGCCCGTGCGCGAGCACATGCTCGACACCCTCGCCGGCACGCCGCATCGCTTCGAGTGTCGGCTGTTCCACCGCTCCGGCAATGCGCGACTCCTGTCCGTCACCACCACACCCATCTTCGAGCGCGGCGCGGTGGTCGGCATCCTCGGCGTGGCGCGCGACGTCACCGAGGAACGCGCGCGCGATGCGGCGCTCATTCGCTCCGAAGCGCGCTACCTGCGGCTCGTCGAGTCGGCCACCGACGGCATCTTCACGGTGGATCGCGATGCGCGCTTCATCTCGGTGAACCGCTCGCTCGAGCGCTCGGTGGGACGCGGGCGCGGCGAGCTCATCGGACAGAGGGTGCTCGAGCTGCTGGATCCCGACTGCTGCGCGGCCATGCAGGAGATGTTCGATCAGACGATGGCGGGCGCGCGCCAGCGCGGAGAGATCCGCTTCCGCGGCGGCGACGGATCGCTGCGCATCGGCTCGATCACCACCACGCCCATTCTGGAAGACGGGCAGGTGACGGGCGGGCTCGGCATCGTGCGCGATGTCACGGACGAGCGGCAGATGGCCGCGCATCTGATGCAGCAGGAGAAGCTCGCCGCGGTGGGACAGCTCGTGAGCGGCGTGGCGCACGAGCTGAACAACCCGCTGGCCGGGATCGTGGCGTTCTCCCAGTTGCTGATGGCGGCCCCCGGCATGGGCCCGGAGCAGGTGAACGCGGTGACGACGATCCAGAAGGAAGCCAAGCGCGCCGCGCGCATCGTCTCCAACCTCCTGCTCTTCGCGCGGCAGCGGCCGCCGGAGCGCGCCGAGACCGATCTGAACCAGGTGCTGATGGATACCCTCGAGCTGCGGCGCTACGCGCTGCGCACGCAGCAGATCACCGTCGATCTGGACCTCGAGCCGGAGCTGCCCATCACGTGGGCGGATCCGTTCCAGCTCCAGCAGGTGATGCTCAACCTGCTCACCAACGCGGAGCACGCGGTGGGCGGCGTGTCCGGCGAGCGGAAGATCCTCCTGCGGACGCGGCGCTCCGGCGCGTGGCTGCACGCCAGCGTCACCGACACGGGTGTGGGGATCGCCCCCGATGCCATGGAGCGCATCTTCAATCCCTTCTACTCCACCAAACCCGTGGGCGAGGGGACCGGGTTGGGACTGTCCATCTCGGACGGCATCGTGCGCGAGCACGGCGGACGCATCGTGGTGCGCTCCGAGCCGGGTCGCGGTGCGACGTTCACCATGCAGGTGCCGCTCGTCCCCGCGCCGGAAACGCGGGAGCCGGGCACGCCGCGCGCGCCGCTGCCGGCGGTGCCGCGCCGCGTGCTCCTGGTGGACGACGAGCCATCGGCGCGGTCGGCGCTCGCCCTGTACCTCGGCAACGCGGGTCACGACGTGGATGTCGTGGGTAGCGGCGCCGAGGCGCTCGCCCGCATGCGCGAACGACGCTACGACGCGATTCTGCTCGACCTCCGCATGCCGGACATGGGCGGGCACGAGGTGTACGCGGCGCTCCTCAGCCGCGACGCTGCACAAGCGCGGCGCGTGGTGTTCGTCACCGGTGATGCCGAAGGGCAGGTGACGCGTGCATTCCTGCGCCAGGCGGGGCGGCCCTGCCTGCGCAAGCCGTTCGCCCTCGAGGAGGTCGCGGCCATGCTGGCCGCGGTGGAGGACGCCTGATGGCCTCCGTGCTCATCATCGACGACGATCCGGACGTCACGCGCGCGCTCACGACGTTCTTCCAGCGCGCCGAGCATCAGGTGGCGTCCGCTTCCACCGGCGACGACGGAGTGGAATGCGCACGCACGCTGCGCCCGGATCTCATCCTGCTCGACCTGCGCTTGCCGGACATGGATGGCTTCGATGTCCTGTCGAGCCTCCGGGAGCTCGACGCGGCCATCGTCATCATCACCGGCCACGGCGATGTGCAACTGGCCGTCGAGGCCATGCGTCGCGGCGCGGAGAACTTCCTCACCAAGCCGGTGGACCTCGACGTGCTGGGCGTGGCCGCCGCGCGTGCGATCGAGCACTCCAGGCTGCGGCAGATGAACCGCTACCTGAGCGGCCGCCATGGCGCCGGCCCCGATGGCGCGCTCCTGGGCATCTCCCCCGCACTGCGTGATCTCACCCATCAGGTGGAGCTGCTGGCCGCCGCCGAGCGCACTACGGTGCTCCTGCTGGGTGAGAGTGGCACCGGCAAGGGGCGCGTGGCCGAAGCGATCCACGCGCTCAGTCCCCGTGCGGCGCGGCCGTTCGTGGAGGTGAACTGCGCCGGGCTCACGGCGACGTTTCTCGACTCCGAGCTGTTCGGGCACGAGCGCGGCGCGTTCACCGACGCGAAGGACCGCAAACTCGGCCTGTTCGAAGTGGCCGACGGCGGCACGCTCTTCCTGGATGAGATCGGGGACCTCGACCCGCAGCTACAGCCGAAGCTGCTCAAGGTGCTCGAGGGGAAGAGCTTCCGTCGCATGGGCGGAACGCAGGAGATCTCCGTGAACGTGCGGCTCATCGCCGCCACCAACCGCGATCTCGTGGGCGAGGTGCGCGAGGGACGGTTCCGCGAGGACCTGTACTATCGCCTGAGCGTGATGCCGCTGCACCTTCCACCGCTGCGCGCGCGTGCGCGCGAGGACCTGCTCGACCTCATCGCGCGGTGCCTGCACGAGCTGCACGGTCAGCTTCCCGACTCCGCCTCGCAGCTCACGGAGCCCGCGCTCCAGGTGCTGCTCGCGTATCCGTGGCCGGGCAACGTGCGCGAGTTGCGCAACGTACTGGAGCGCGCGATGATCGTGGGGCGTGGCGCGCAGCAGATCGGCGTGGAGCACCTGCCGGCGGAGCTCACGCGGCCGGCGGTGGGAGTGCGAGGACCCACCCCCACTTCGCTCGCCGCCGTCGAGCGGGCGCACATCGAGCGGACGCTGCGCGCCAACAACGACAATCGTACGCGGACGGCGAAGGCGCTGGGGATCTCCCGCGCCACGCTCATCAACAAGATCAAGCAGTATTCGCTGGACGGGTCGGCCGCATCCGGCGCCGCGCCGCGGCGCCGCCACCCGGCCGGCGTGCCCCCCGACGCGGAGGAGGAGTGATGACCGAGCTCAACGAACGTGATGCGATGACCTGCCGCGCGTGCGGCAACGAGGAGCGCGCGTCCGAGGGGTACCCGTGCGATGGTTGCGGCACGTTCATCTGCGTGCTGTGCACCATGCGCGGCGTCACGCGATGTCGCGCGTGCGGCGGCGGCCTCCCCGCAGGCCCTCCGGCTGCGCCGGCCGCATGACATCGCCCATCGTCCTCCGCGACCGGTTCGTGCTGGACGACCGCACGTTCACGGTCGTGGCCGAGCCGTGGTTCGACGCGGCCGTGGGCGCCTGGCTCGCGCGCTTCGTCTTTCTGGCGCTCGACCGGTCGCATCCGCGGCCGGTGTCCACCGGGCCGGTGCTCCGGCATGCGCGGCGCGATGAGCTCGAGCGTCGCATTGCCAGCGTGAAGGACACCGTACTGCTGCGGAGCGCGCGCGCCGTGCTGACCACCGACGCGCGCCGCACGCGCGCGCGCTGATCGCACGCGATGCCCTCCACGACCACGCAGGTGGATCTCTCACCCCTCGGCCTCGTCGTGGGGCACGCGAGTGATTCCGCGGGCGCCACCGGCGTGACCGTCGTGCGCGCTCCGACGGGCGCCTTGCGCGGCGCAGCCGCCGTGCTCGGCCGCGCCACCGGCACGAGAGAGCTGGATGCGCTCGCGCCCCAGCACGTGGTGGGGCGCGTGGACGCGATCGTGCTCACCGGAGGATCCGCGTACGGCCTGGGGTGCGCCGACGGCGTGATGCGCTGGATGGAGGAGCGCGGACGCGGTTTCGCGATCGGCGGCGGCGTGGTACCGATCGTTCCGGCCGCGGTGATCTTCGATCTCGGGCCGCTCGGTGCATTCTCCGCGCGCCCCACCGCGGCCATGGCGTACGCAGCGTGTGATGACGCGCGCGCCACGCCGGTGGCGGAAGGGAGCGTGGGCGCCGGCACCGGCGCGACCGTGGGGAAGGGCGCCGGCATCGAACGCGCCATGAAAGGCGGCGTGGGATGCTGGGTCGAGCACGCACCCGACGCGGCGGTGGGCGCCGTGGCGGTGGTCAACGCGCTGGGCGACGTGCGCGACGCGAGCGGACGCATCATCGCCGGCGCGCGCGCCGATGATGGCAGATTCGTGGACGTGGCACGCGCGCTCGCGCGCGGCGAGCTGGCGCTGCCGGCGGAGCCCGCGGCGCGCAACACGACGCTCGCCGTGATCGGCACGTCGGCCCCGCTGTCGCGGCTCGCGCTCGCGCAGCTCGCCGCCGCGGCGGGCGCCGCGCTCACGCGCCGGATCACGCCGGCCGGAACGAGCTTCGATGGCGACGCGATCTTCGCCGTCACGCCGCTTCCCGAGCGCGACACCGATCTGGCGCTCGCCCCGCGGCGCCTGCTGCAGCTCGAGGTCATGGCCGCTGAGGCACTGGAAGTCGCGGTGGAGCGCGCGGTGCGCCATGCGGTGGGGCGCGAGGGCATCCCTGGGCTGGCCGACGCGCGCGGCGGCGCACCCGCGTGACGGATCACGTGCTCGTGGTCCGCGCGTCGGTGGCGCCGCTCCTCGCCGCGCCACGCGTCAGCAGCGAGCAGGTATCCCAGGCGCTCGCCGGAACGGCACTCGAGAGCGTGGAGCACGACGGCCGCTGGCATCGCGCGCGCACCCCGGATGGCTACGAAGGGTGGATGCACGAGGGCTACGCGACGTGGCTCAGCCGCGCCGACGTCGCACGGCGTTACGACAACGCGCGCACATCGCTGGGGTGCACGGTGCGCCGCGCGGACGGGACGCGGATGGCGCTGCCGGTGGGCGCGAGGGTCGCCAACGACGATCTGGTGGAGGCTGGTGTCGCGCTCACTCCGGTACAGATGCGCACTCGCTTTCCCGCGAACGCCATGCGTGTGGCGGCCACCGCGGCCGTGTTGTTCGAGGGCACGACGTACGAGTGGGGTGGCACGACGCCGTGGGGCGCCGATTGTTCCGGCATGGTCCAGACGGTGTTCGCCATGCACGGCATCGCGCTCCCGCGCGACGCATCGCAGCAGGCGCTCGCGGGAACGGCCGTGCCGCTGGGACGCGCGACGCTCCGCCCTGGCGATCTGCTGTTCTTCGCCGAGCGGGGAGATGGACGCGTGACGCACGTCGGCATTGCCGCCTCTGCCACGCGGATGATCCACGTGGCGCTCGGCCGCGGCGGATTCGCGGTGGACGACCTGGCCGCCGTGGGCGATCCCTACGTCCGTGCGCTCGCCGACACGTGGTGCGCCACGCGACGCATCGACGGCGCGTCGCAGAACGCGTCAGCTCAATAGCTGCCCGGGGGAGCCGGCCATCGTCATCGCCCCGGTGCGGACGTGCAGCGATACCTCGGCGTGCGGCTCGTCGTCGAGCTCGATCGACATGGTGTACGTCCCCACGGCATCGAGTGGCAGGTCCACCGCGGCGATGAGCGGGACGTCCATTTCTCCCACGCCGAGTGGGGGCGTGGCGATGTTCAGCTCGCCATCCGACGACCAGAGCTCCCGGCCGCTGGGCGCGAGCCACCGGAGGCCCACCGTGTGCGCTCCCGAGTCCGTCGCCCCGCCTTTCAGGCGGAGCACCAGGTGCGCGCGCGGGTGCACGGCCGGGAGGCTCGCGACCTGGAGGGCGTCGAACACGCCCAGGATGTTGAGCTTCCCTTCCTGCGACAGGTTGGCCGCATCGGCGAAGAGCGCGAAAGAGACGTGCATGGCCGAACGTTACGCACGCATCCGGCATGCTGCCAGGTGCGAGCGGCGTGCGCTGTTCCCCGGCGTGCCGCGGCTCTAGCTTACCGTCGATGACGATTTCGCCGAAGCAGTCGCTCCGGGTGCCGCGGCTCCGGGTGGGCAGATGACACAGAGCACGGCGGTGCGGCTCGTCCTGTTCGACGTGGACGGGACGCTGCTCGATACGCGCGGCGCGGGACGGCGCGCCATGGCCGCCGCGCTCGCGCGGCTGGGCGTCCTCGATCCCGACAGCTATCGCTACGATGGCAAGACCGACCCGCAGATCGTGCGGGACCTGTTGCGCCTGGCCGGCCACGACGATGCGGCGGCGGACACGCGGATGACGGAGGTGCTCTCGGAATATGTGCGCGGTCTGGAGCGCGAGCTGGTGAACGGCGACGCACCGCGCCCGTGTCACGGCATCGTCGAGATGCTCGACACGCTCGAGGCACGCGACGACGTCGTGCTGGGACTGCTCACCGGGAACGTGCGCCGCGGCGCCGAGCTCAAGCTGCGCGCCGCGGGGATCGATCCGGGGCGATTCCGCGTGGGCGCGTACGGCTCCGATCATCACGAGCGCCCCGCGCTTCCCGTGGTGGCGCAACGTCGCGCGCGCGAGCTCTTGGGCCTCACGCTGCACGCCGGCGCGCTCGTCGTGATCGGCGACACGCCGGCGGACATCGCCTGCGCCCGCGCGGTCGGCGCGCGTGCGGTCGGGGTCGCCACGGGGCGCTATTCGGTGGAGGAGCTCGCGGCGCACGCGCCGGCTGCCGTCGTCCCCTCGTTCGCCGATCTCGACGCAGGGCTGGGCGCGATTCTCGGGTCATGAGCCACACGGAGATCGAGCTCAAGGCCGTGGTGGACGCGTGGGATGCGTGCCGTGCGCGGCTCGAGCGGAGCGGCGCGCAGCTCGTCTTCGCGGGGCGGCTGGAAGATCGCCGGTTCGACACGCCGGAGGGCGCGCTCGCCGCGCGCGATCACGTGCTGCGCGTGCGCGTCTATCGCGATGCGTCCGGCGAGCGGGCGGAGCTGGCGTGGAAGGGACCGACGCGCCGCGTGGCGGGGTTCAAGGAGCGCGAGGAGCAGCAGACGGCCGTCGGCGAGTCGGAAGTCGTGATGACGATGCTGGAGCGGTTGGGGTACGTGGTCACCCACGCCATCGATCGCGACATCGTGCAGTACGAGCTCGCCGATGCGGTGGTGCGACTGGAGCGCTACCCGTGCATGGATGACCTGGTCGAGGTGGAGGGGAGCCGCGAGGCCATCGAGCGCGCGATCGCGCTGATGGAGATTCCGCGCGACGCGTTCAGCAGCGACCGGCTGCTCGACTTCGCCCTCCGCTTCGAGCAGCGCACCGGGCGGCGCGCCGTGCTTGCCGATGCCCGCGCGCTGGCCACGCGTGCGGCCCCGGCAGCGGGGACGGACGATGGCTGAGCGCGGCGATGCGCCGCGCACGGGAGCGGACGATCGGGAGCACGCGCACGGCGATGATGCGTCGGATGTGCCTGCGCTCCCCGAGGTCGTCCGATCGCTGCGGTCACTCGGCGAGGCGCGGACGCGCTTTGCGGAAGAGCAGACGCGCTACTTCTCCCCGTTGCTGGAGGCGCGGCGCCGCGCGCAGAGCGCGGGCGACGCGGAGGAGATGATCGCCGCCTTCCACGCGGGTGCGCTGGCGACCGCGGTGCGGCGCACGCTCGAGCAGCTCGCCCGCGCGCGGGGCGGGGGCGATGTGCGCGAAGAGCGCGCGCTCACCGTTGCGCTCGATGAGGCGATCGCCCCCGTGCACGCGGCACTCGCGGCGCTCGATGACGCGGAGCGCGCGTGGCGCGAGGTGTCTCCGCCGCGCCGCGCCGAATGGTGGGAGCCGTGGACGGCGCGCGTGCAGCATCTCTTCCAGGTGGCCGATGAATGTTGGCCCGAAGTGGCGGCAGTGCTCGCCGCCGCCGACGCCATGCGCGCTCAGGAGACGGCGCACCGCGCACGGGGTGCGCGTGGCCGCGCCGGAGGGCGTCGCGGAGGGCGCGCGCGGTGATCGCCGGCATGGGAATGGACGTGGTGGACATCGCGCGCGCGCGCCGATTGCTGGAGCATCATGGCGAGCGTGCGCTCGTACGTCTCTTCACGCCTGCGGAGGCAGCGTATGCGCGTGAGCGCACGGAGCCGTATCAACACCTGGCCGCGCGTCTCGCCGCCAAGGAAGCGGCGTTCAAGGCGCTGTCGGGGAGCGAGGACGCGCGCGCGATCGGCTGGCGCGAGATCGAGGTGATCTCCTCGCTGCACCGTGCCCCCACGCTCCGCCTGCACGGGCGCGCAGCAGCGCGCGCGGCGGAGCTGTGCGTGCGACGCATCTGGGTGACGCTCACGCACAGCCACACCACGGCAGCGGCAGTGGTAGTGCTCGAACGGTGAGCAGCGTGAGCGCTACTCCGCCGCTTCGTACGCTCGTTCGGTGGTGCAGCGCTCCCGCGTGGCGGGCAATGGCGAGCGCTGCCGCGTTGGGATAGATTTGTGTCGACATGCACTTGAGAACAGTTCTCATCTGCCTCGCGGCGGTCGCGATCGGGGAGGGGGCACACCCGGCGTTCGCGCAGGCTCAGGAGCTTCCCGCGCGTCGGCTGTCCAGCATCGTCGGCGTCGCGGTTGAGGAATACGCAAAGGGAGTGGACGAGTCCGGGCGTCTCACCTCGGCCGACGAATACGGCGAGGCGAGGGACTTCCTGGTGGACGCGCGCGACGTGGCGCGGCGTCTCTCGTCGGACCGGGCAGCCACCGTCCGCGCGGTGCTCGACACCCTCATCGCAGCAGTCGCGGCGCGGCAGCCACCCTCCGAGCTGCGCCCGATCCGCGACCGATTGCTCGCCGCACTGGGTGCCGAGGGCGCGCTCGAGCTCCCGCGCCACGCGCTGGACACCACGGCCGGCCGCGTGCTCTACGCTGCACGCTGCGCGAGCTGCCACGGCGCCACCGGCAAGGGTGACGGACCGATGGCCGCGTCCATGGATCCGCGACCCCCGGCCATCGGCGACGCAGACACGATGCGCGATGCCTCTCCCGCGCTGCTCTATCGCGTGATTTCCGTGGGTGTCTCCGGCACGCCCATGCCCGCGTGGGCGGGCACGCTCACGCCGGAGCAGCGCTGGAACATCGTGGCATATCTGCAGTCGCTGCACTCCACTCCCCAGGCGCGCCTGGAGGGCGAGGGTCTCTTTCTGCAGCGCTGCGCCGGGTGCCACGGCGCTCTGGGCGGTGGCGGTGGCGGGGTGGCCGACGCCCTCACGCACCTTCCGCCGGACATTGCATCTCTGGCCTGGCAGGCGGAGCGGAGCGACGCGCAGCTCGCCGAGGTGGTGCGGCACGGTCTCCCCGGCACCGCCATGCCTCCGTCCGCTGATCTGAACGACGCCGAGGTAGCGAAGGTGGTGGCGTTCGTGCGATCGCTCCCTCTCCGTGCGGGACAGTTGACCGGCGCGGTGGCGAGCAGCGCGGCGAACGACAGCACGCCGGAGGGCACCGCACACAGGGTGCTGGGGCAGCTCGATGGCGCGTTGGCCGCCGCGCGGAGTGGACGGTTGAGCGACGCGGGCGATCGTGCGTTCGACTCGTACATCGCCTTCGAGCCGCTCGAGACGCGCGCCCGCGCGCGCAGTCCCGGTCTGGTGGCGACCATGGAGCGTCACTTCGCCGACTTCAAGGCGGCCATCCGGCGGGGCGACCTGCGCAGCGCCACGCAGTCGCGTGACGCAATCGAGGCGGGTCTCCCGGCCATCGTCGACCTGACGCGCCCCACCGCGGGACCGATGGCGGCGTTCCTTCAGTCGCTCCTCATCATCCTGCGCGAAGGATTCGAGGCGATCCTCGTGCTGGGCGCGGTGGTCGCGTTCCTGCTCAAGACCGGGCATCGCGAACGGCTGTCCTCCATCTGGACCGGCGCCGGGCTGGGACTCGCCGCGAGCGCCGCCACCGCGGTGGTGCTCAAGACCGCGCTGGCCGCCATGCCGGCCAGCCGCGAGATCATCGAGGGCGTCACGCTGCTCGTGGCGGTGGTGGTGCTCTTCTCGGTGAGCTACTGGCTCATCTCGCGCGCCGAGGCGGCGCGGTGGCAGCAGTTCATTCGGGAGAAGGTGGACGCGGCGCTCACGCACGGCGGCTCGCGCGCGCTTGCCTTCGTCGCGTTCCTCGCCGTCTACCGCGAGGGCGCGGAGACCGCGCTGTTCTACCAGGCGCTCTTCGCCGAGGGAACGCATCTCGTCCTGCCGCTCTCGCTCGGCATCATCGTCGGCTTCGTGCTGCTGGCGATCGTCTTCACGCTGTTCTACCGCTTCGGCGTGCGCATTCCGCTCCGTCCCTTCTTCACCACCACCAGTCTGCTGTTGTACTATCTGGCGTTCGTGTTCATGGGGAAGGGCATCCGCGAGCTGCAGGAAGGGAACGCCATCTCCATGACGCTCATTCCCGGCTTCCCGCGCATCGAAGCACTGGGGATCTACAACACGGTGGAAAGCGTGCTGGCGCAGGTGATCCTGCTCGCCCTGTTCGTCTTTGCCGTCGCGAAGACGTTCTGGCCCAAGCGATCGGTGGCACTCCCCACCGCCGGACCGGTGGTGGTGGACGTGGCGGATCTGTCGCATCGCGTGGCGAATCTGCAGGATACGGTCACGCGCGTGGAGACGCGGCTCACGGCGCTCGAGCGCGAGACGGTGGACCCGCAGGTGACCCGCCACTCCGGCGCCGACGAGTCGTGAGCGCGACGCATCGCCCCTGAGCTCCGGCACGAATGCTCACTCATCTCGATACGCTGTTCGCGCTTCCATGGGGACCGCTGATCATCCTCATGCTGCGTGTCTGCGACGTGTCACTGGACACCATGCGCGTGCTCGCCGTGGTGCGCGGTCAGCGCGGCGCGGCTGCGGGGCTGGGATTCTTCCAGGCGCTCATCTGGATCTTCGCCGTCGGCAACGCGGTGAAGCACCTGGACAGCGTGTGGCACATCCTCGGCTACGCTGCGGGCTTCGGGCTCGGCACGCTGGTAGGCGTGACGATCGAGCGGGTGCTCGCGTACGGTCTCTCCACCGTGCGGATCGTCTCCACGCATGGCGGCGTGGAGATCGCGGAAGCGCTCCGCGCGCAGGGGTACGGCGTGACGGAGATGGCGGGCTACGGTCGGGACGGCGCCGTGGAGATCGTCACCTGCGTGGTGCAGCGGCAGCACTTGGACGATGTGATGGCGCTGGTGGACGCGTGGGACCCCAGCGCGTTCGCCACGGTGGAGGAGCCGAAGATCTTGCGCGGCGGCTCGATCGCGAAGCGGCGCCGGCTCAACGTGCCGTGGCGCTCGGAGCGCTTCGGGCGACAGCGCGTCTAGCGCGCAGGCACGGCGTCATCGCGCCGGTGTGCCGGATGCCGCGCCGTCGTCATGCCGGGTCGATGTCGCGCCGTCGTCACGCCGACGCGTAGATCCCGCGCGCGCGCTCGGTCACCGTCCGCCGCGCCTGGATGAGCACGATCCCCCCCACTACGACCAGGAGCGCGATGAGCTGTGCCACCGTGAGACCGCCGATGAATCGGTCATCCTTGGCGCGGAGGAACTCGATGAGGAAGCGCTCGATCCCGGCGAGGATCATGTAGACGCCGAAGAGCCACCCTTCCGCGTGCACGTGTTTGCGCAGCCGCCAGAGGATGAGGAACATCACGATGCCCAACGTCACTTCCATGAGCTGGGTGGGGTAGACGCTGAGCACGGTATCGGGAGACGTGCCTGGCGGCACGGGGATGCCGAACAGCACCTGCAGGTTGCCGGCGGTGGACGGTGGCGCCCCTTGCGGAAACTGCACGGCCAACGCCGACGACCAGGGGCGGCCGTAGTCGTCGCCCACCGCCCAGCATCCCGTGCGGCCGATCGCGTACGCGGCGGCCACGGCAATGCCGCCCACGTCCATCACACGCATGAGCGGGATCCGCTTCACGCGCGCGGTGGCCAGCACGGCGACCGTACCGCCGATGAGCCCGCCCCAGAACACGAATCCTGCCCGGCTCCACAGCATGTGGATGTCTCCGGTGAGCACCACGTAGTACAGCTTGGCGCCGAGCAGGCCGCCGATGACCGCGGCGAAGATGAGATCGCCGATCGGCGTGGGGTCGTAGCCGCGGCGCGCCAGCTCGCGCTGGGAGATGATCTGCGCGATCACGAAGGCGAGCAACACGGCCACGCCGAAGCCCGTGATCTCGAGCGGACCGACGCGGTACGCGAACGGGTGGTGGACGATCATGATGGGAGCAGTCCGGGGAGTGGGAGGGTGGCGTAGGCGTTCAGGTCGAGGGGGCTGTGCGTGCCGCGCTCGAGGTGGAAGAGTCCGGCACGGGCGATCATCGCCGCATTGTCCGTGGCCAGCCGCGGGGATGGCGCGAACACCTCGACGCCGGCGGCGTCGAATCGCGCGCGCATGGCCTGGACGAGCGTGCGGTTGCACGCCACGCCGCCGCCCAGCACCACGCACGTGCGCGCATGCGCCGCGGCCGCGCGGGCGGTCTTCTCGACGAGCGTGTCGATGAGTGCGTCCTGGAACCCGCGCGCCAGGTGCGCACGCTCGGTTTCCACGTCCACGCCGCGCGCGGCGTTCATCACCGCCGTCTTGAGACCGCTGAACGACACGTCGTAGTAGTCGGCATCGCCCGCACGCTGATCGCTCCGCACCATGGGGCGCGCGAAGCGGTAGCGCGCGGGATCACCGTCGTGTGCGAGCCGCTCGATGGCCGGTCCGCCCGGATAGGGAAGACCGAGCAGCTTGGCCACCTTGTCGAACGCCTCGCCCGCCGCGTCGTCGCGCGTGGCGCCGAGGAGGCGGTAACGCCCCCACGCTTCCACGTCCAGCAGCAGCGTGTGTCCCCCGGACACGAGCAGCGCCGTGAATGGCGGGTGGACGGACGGGTGATCGAGCGTGGCGGCGAAGAGGTGCCCTTCCATGTGGTGCACGCCCACGCACGGCACGCCGCGCGCGAACGCGTACGCCTTGGCGAAGCTCACGCCCACGAGCAGCGCGCCCACGAGTCCCGGCGCGTGCGTGACCGCCACCGCATCCAGCTCGCCATCGCCGACGCTCGCATCGGCCAGCGCGCGCTCCACCACCGGCACGATGGCCGTCACGTGCGCGCGCGAGGCGATCTCGGGAACGACGCCGCCGAACACGCGGTGGACGTCCTGCGACAGCACGACGAGCGACCGCTGGCGCACGGCGTCCCCCGCGCCGTCGAGCACGGCCGCCGATGTTTCGTCGCACGACGTCTCGATGCCGAGCACGCGCATGCGGTCAGCGTCCTCCGCGTGCGGTCCCGGCCCGTGCCGTGGACGTGGTGTCCGGGACCGCGGCGGTTGGCGCGGTGGGAACGCGCACGCGCACCGCCGCCGGGCGCACGAGCACGCCGAGGGCAGCCGTGTCGAGCGCGACGAGGATCGGTCGCGAGCTCTCCACCACCAGCTCGAGCGGCGTGGTCCAGACGGCGTCGAGCGTGCGCACTCGCTCGGGCGCGCCGCTCACCAGCACGCTGTCCGGCTCGAACGATGGTTGCCCCGTGATCCGGATCGTCGCCGCCGCGCTCAACCGGAGCGCGGACCGCACGGGCAGCCGTCGCTCGGTGGCGGCACGGAGCGCCACCGTCAGTGTGCGCGGCTGGAGATCGTGCACGCTCACGCGGGCGCCGTGCACGTCCACGTTGTCCGGATCGAGCTCCACGCGCACCGTGTCCGGCGCGTCCGCCGCGACGGTCTGCGTGAGCACGGGAGGGTTCGCGCGCAGCTTGCGCAACTCTTCCGGTGTGCCGGCCACGTCGGCGGTGAGCGTGCGCGTGGGCGCATCGACAATGGTGCCGCTGTCGGTCTGGAGCGCCAGGCGGATCGTGACCTGCTCTTCCGTCATGTCCTCCGTGTTCACGCGGAACCAGAGGGCGAGCGCGATGAGCACGGCGGCCACCTTGAGCACGAGCCGCTGCGTCATCACGGCTTGCAGCCAGTTGCGCGCCGTCTCGCGGGCCGTCTCGCGCGACGGGCCCCGCACCGGGCGAAGGTCGGGAGCGGTCACGCGTCACTCACGCAGCAGGCGCTCGATCAGCGCTTCGTTGGTCGGCGAGTCCCACGCCTGCGGACCGATGTCCCACTTGCGGATGGTCCCGTCGCGCGCGATCACGAACGTTTCCGGATAGCCGGTGATCGGGTACGACCGCTCGATCGTGCGGCGCGGGTCGTGGAGGATGCGGAAGGTGAGGCCGAGGTCGTGCGCGTACTTCCGGATGGTCTCCTCGCTCCCCGGCGCGTCCACGCTCACCGCGAGCACGGTCAGCCCGCGCGTGCCGTATTTCTGATGCAGGTGCTCGATGCTCGGCATCTCCCAGCGGCAGGGGAGACACCAGGTGGCCCAGACGTTGAGCAGCACCACCTGCCCGTGCACGTCGTGCAGATGCATGGCCACGGGGGTGGCATCGATCGTCGTGGCGGTGAAATCCGGCGCCGGCGAGCCCACCGTCACCGGCGTCATGGCGGAGACCACACGGCGCGCGGCCACGAACCCTCCGGCCGCGAGTACGGCGAGCGCGCCGATCACGATCCACTGTCGTCGTACACTCATCGCAGCATCCTCGTGCAGCGCGCGCCGTCGCCGGCCGGCGTGGCATCGCGGCGTCCCACGCGGGCGGGACGCGTCACGCCGTCTCCATACAGCACTGGCGCAGCGCGCCGATCTCGCTCCCCGGGTCGTCGGCCGCGAACACCGCGTGGCCGGCCACGAACGTGTTCGCTCCCGCGCGCCACACCGACCCGATCGTCTCCCGACTCATCCCCCCGTCCACCTCCAGCAGCGCGCGGCTGCCGGTGCGGTCGAGCAGCGCGCGCGCCCGCCGCACCTTGTCCACCGAGCCGGGAATGAACTTCTGCCCGCCGAAGCCGGGATTCACCGACATGATCATGAGCACGTCCAGGTCGGTTGCCACCTCGACCACCGCATCGAGCGGGGTGGACGGATTGATGGACGCGCCCGCCATGCACCCCAGCTCCTTGATGCGCCAGAGCTGCCGGTGCAGATGCGGCGAGACCTCCGGATGGATGGTCAGGACGTTCGCGCCCGCGTCGGCGAAGCGCTCCAAGTACTTCTCCGGCTCCACGACCATGAGATGTACGTCGAGCGGCAGCTCCGTGAGACGTCGCACGGTCGCGATGACCTTCTCACCGAAGGTGAGGTTGGGCACGTACCGGCCATCCATGACGTCAATGTGGATCCAGTCGGCACCGCCCGCCTCGATGCGGGCGATCTCCTCTCCCAGCCGCGCGAAATCCGCGCTCAGAATGGACGGCGCGATGCGAACGCTCATGGGCGTTGTGGCGTGATCGTGAGGGCGACGGCTGTTCCGAGGGGGACCGACGTCTGCGCGGCTGGGGATTGAGCGACCACCGTGTTGGGCGGCAGAATGCTCGCGGAGTCGACGCGGATGGCGCCCACCGTGAGCCCGACCTGCGCGAGTACCGCGCGTGCTTGCGAGACATCCTGGCCGGCCACGTCGGGCACGAGCACCGACGACGGGCCGGCGCTCACCGTGAGATCGACCGGCGATGGGACGGGGACGCGCGCGCCCGCGTCGGGCTGGCTCGAGAGCACCTGGCCGCGCACCGCCGCGTTCTCCTCCTCGTGGACCTCGCCCACGGCGAGCCCCGCGTTCTGGATGGCCAGCTCCGCCTCGGTGCGCGACATCCCGGCGACAGGAGGCACGAGCACCGTCCGCTGCCCGCGACTCAACTCGAGGGTCACCCGCGTACCGCGCGCCTCGGTGGAACCCGGAGGAGGGTCCTGTCCCAGCACCGTGCCCGCCGGCGCGCTGTCGTGAAAGCGTGACGGCCCCTTGGATGGGTCGAAGCCCGCTGCTTCCAGTTGTTTCGAGGCGGAATCGTAGCTCAGTCCCACGACGTTCGGAATCTCGGCGTCGCTGGAGACGAGCTGCGGCGGGAAGACGAAGAACGCCACGATGAGATAGGCGAGCACGAAGCCGCCCACCGCGGTCACGACGAACGGCAGCGCCCGCCGTGCGGTGCGCCGCCAGTTGGCGCGAATGGTCTCCCAGTTCACGAGCTGTGCCGGCGCAGGCGCGCGGCGAAGGCGCCGTCCGCGCCGTGGCGCTGCGGCAGGACGCGAAGACGGCCGGCGTCCACCACCGCTGCGGGGATGCCGGTGCGCTCCAGCGAGGGGGGCTCCAACCGCCACTCCGGATGATCCGCCAGGAAGCGCTCCACCTGCTCGTCGTTCTCCTCGGGCTCCAGCGAGCAGGTGCTGTAGACGAGCAGCCCGCCGGGGCGGACGAGTGCGGCGGCGGCGCGGAGCAGCGCGCGCTGCAGCGCCGCCATCACGGCCAGGTCCGACACCTTGAGGCGCCAGCGCGCATCGGGGTGGCGCCGCAGCGTGCCGGTGCCGGTGCATGGCGCGTCGAGCAGCACCGCATCCGCACTCGCGAGCGGAGCCTGCCGCGCATCGGCCAGCAGGGGGACGACGTTGTCCGCTCCCACACGGCGCAGGTTGGCGATGAGCCGCTGCAACCGCGGAGCCGACCGGTCGATGGCAATGACGGAGCTGGCGGTGCGCGAGAGCTCCAGCGTTTTCCCTCCAGGGGCGGCGCAGAGATCGACCACCGTGGCGCCCACCGGGACGTCGGCGTATCGCGTGACCAGCGTCGCGCCCGGGTCCTGCACGAACAACTGCCCCTTCCGGAAGACCCCCAGCTCGGCGAGCGAGATCGTCGCGCCGTCCAGTTTCAGGCTATCGCCAGTGAGTGGGACGACCGACACCTGCAGCCCGGCGTCCTGCAGCGCACCCTGCAATTGCTCCACGCCAATGCCGTACGGACGGACGATGAGCGGCGGCTCCACGTTGTTCCACTCGAGAAGCCGCTCCGTCTCCTCCGCGCCCCACCGGCTCACCCATCGCGCTACCAGCCACCGCGGATGCGACGAGCGAAGCGCGAGTGCATCGATCGGATCGCCGGGCACGCGAATGGTGAGATCGTCGCGCTCGCGCTCCACGCGGCGCAGCACGGCGTTCACCAACCGGCTGGCACCGATGCCGTGTCGCTCCTTGGCCAGCTCCACGCTCTGCGCGATGGCCGCGTACGCGGGCACGCTCCCCATGAAGAGGAGCTGATCGACGCCCAGGCGGAGCAGGTCGATCAGGTCGGGATCGAGACGCGCCAGCCCTCCGGTGACACGCTCCGACAGCGCTGCGTCGAGCCACGAGCGGCGGCGGAGCATCCCGTACACCAGCTCCTGCACCCAGCGCCGGTCACGCGCGTCGAGCGTCGTCGTGCGTGCGCCGAATGCGACGTCGAGCAGTTGCCCGCCGCGCAGATCGGCGCAGATGTCCGCCGCGGCGCGGCGCGCATCGGTCGCCGCTGCAACGCCGGCGCCGCTCCGATGCGCATGACCGGTACCGCCGCCCCCTCCCCCTCCCCCTCCCCCGCGGGCGAACTGCAGTGCGTCAGGGTGCAGTGATCTCATGGAACGACATGCTCAGTGCGACGTGTGGCTGCGCCGCTCACCGGCCCACCATCCCCTGTTCGGGAGATGAGGGGACCGCCACCTCGCGCCGCGGCATGCGTCCGGCCAGGAAGGCCAGCCGTCCCGCCTCCACCGCGTGGCGCATGGCATGCCCCATGGCGACCGGATCGCTCGCTGCGGCGAGCGCGGTGTTCATCAGGATGCCGTCCACCCCTTGTTCCATGGTGACGCACGCGTCGGACGCGGTCCCCACGCCGGCATCCACGATGACGGGTACCCCGAGCCGATGCTTGATGGTCCGGATCGAGTACGGATTGAGCAGCCCGAGCCCCGACCCGATGGGCGACGCGAGCGGCATTACCGCCGCTGCGCCGGCATCCTCGAGCCGGAGCGCGGTGATGAGATCGTCGTTCGTGTAGGCGAGCACGGTGAATCCGTCCGCCGCGAGCGTACGCGTGGCATCGAGCAGCCCGGCCACGTCGGGGAGCAGCGTCTCGCGATCGCCGATGACCTCGAGCTTCACCCACTCATTGAAGCCCGCGGCGCGCGCCAATCGCGCCGTCCGCACCGCCTCGTCGGCGCTGTAGCACCCGGCCGTATTCGCCAGGAGAAACACGCGCGACGGATCCAGGTGGTACAGGATCCCCGCGTCCTTGGTGCGGTCGAGCTCCACGCGGCGCACCGCCACCGTGACCACCTCGGCCCCTGACGCCTCGATGGCCTGCACCATCAGCTCGTTGGACGCGTACTTTCCCGTGCCCACGAGCAGTCGTGACCGGAAGCTCCGTCCCGCGATGACGAGCGGCGCATCCACCGCGGGCGCAACGATCGTCGCCACGTCACCCGCCTCCCACGAAGTGAACGATCTCGAGCGTGTCTCCCTCGGTGAGCGGACGGCGCATCCCGAGCTCGCGGTCGTGCAGGATCTCGCGATTGTGCTCCACCACCACCATGCGCGCATCGAGGTGCAGGGCGGCGAGGAGTTCGCCCACGGTCATCCCGCTGGGAAACCGGCTCCGCTCGCCGTTGACGATGAGCGTGATGTCAGGGAGCGACTCCCGATCCTGCGACTCCCGGCGTGCCGGGTTCGTCGTGTCGGGCATCATATGCGGAAAGATAGTCGGTGGCGGCCCGTTCGGCATCGTCGGCGCCCCAGATGCCGCTGATCGCCGCTGCACCATGCGCGCCCGCGGCACGCAAGGCGGCAAGATGCTCGGGGCGCACGCCGCCGATCGCGAGGCAGGGGATGGCGACCGCCTGGACGATGGTGCTGATGAGCGGCACGCCGCGCGGGGGCTCGCCCGGATGGGAGCGCGTGGGGAAGACGTGGCCGGCCACGCACCAGTCGGCGCCCGCGTGCGCGGCAATGCGCGCGTCGTCGCTCGTGTGCACGCTCGCGCCGATCGCGATGGCGCGCCCGCCATCGGGCGACGCCGCTCCGGCGATCACGGCGTGCGCATCGGCCACCGTCATGGACCGCGACGTGAGCTGCACGCCATCCGCGCCGGCGGCGAGCGCGACATCCAGGCGGTCGTTGACCACCAGCCAGCAGCCGGTCCGCTCGGCGGCGGGGCGCAGCGCGAGCGCGAGCGCATGCAGCCGCGCGCCGGTCACGGCGCGCGCGCGCAGGTGCACCGCGCCGCGCGCGCCGAGGGCGTGCATGACCGCGCGCGCGCGCAGAAGAAAGCCGCGTTGCGAGAGGATCAGATCGTCGGTGACCGCGTGTATCACGGGCACGATCACCGGCGGCGACACGGCTCAGCGCTCGGTGCCGAAACGGTCGCCCACGCTGCCGCCGCGCCCGCGGGCCCACGCCGCCACCGCGATCCGGCGCTTGCCCGCGGGCTGTACGTCGGTCACGCGCACCGCGCCATCGCCGGTGGCCACCAGCATGCCACCGTCATCGAGTGCCAGGATCTCTCCCGCCACGTGCGCGCCCTCGTCGCCCGCCGCGTCGGTGGCCATCGCGCCGAAGAGCTTGAGCTCGGCGCCGTGCAAGGTGGTGAACGCGCCCGGGTGCGGGTCGTAGGCACGAATGTGGCGCGCTACCACGCCGCACCCTTCGCGCCAGTCGATGCGGGCCATCTCGCGCGCGATCTTGCCGGCGTACGTGGCCGCGGCGTCGTCCTGCTCGCGCTCGCTCGCCTGTCCCAGCTCGAGGAGCGTGAGCGCCTCCACGAGCGCGAGCGCGCCCAGCTCGGAGAGGCGCAGCTCCAGCTCGCCGAACGTTTCGTCCTCGGCCACCGGCGTGCGCGCCTGCAGCACGATCGGTCCCGCGTCGAGCGCCGGCACCATGCGCATCACCGTGACGCCCGTCTCGAGAAATCCGTCGCGGATGGCCGCGCGGATGGGAGAGGCGCCGCGCAACTTGGGGAGGAGCGACGCGTGCACGTTGATCGTCCCCCGCGGCGGCAGCGCGATGATCTCCTCCGTGAGGATGTGGCCGTACGAGACCACCACCGAGATCTCCGGATCGAGCGCGGTGATCTCGCGGACGAACGGCTCGCCACGCGGACGCTCGGGCTGCAGCACCGGCACCCCTTCCGTGGCGGCGATCTCCTTCACCGGAGGCGCGACGAGCCGCGAGCGCGAGCGGCCCACCGGTCGATCCGGCTGCGTGACGACCCCCACCACGTCGAACCCCTCGCCGATCAGCGCACGGAGCGATGGGACGGCGAACGACGACGTTCCCCAGAAGAGGATGCGCACGCTACGTGCTCCCCACCGGGCGGACGCGCACGCTACATCTCCTCGTCCCGGTGGTGGTGGCGGGACACTTCGGCCGGGGCCACCGAGCGGGTGAGCGCCGACGCCCCCTTTCGCATCTTCTCCCACTTGGACAGCGCCGCGCGCCGCTTGAGCAAGCTCAGGTGGTCGATGAACAGCCGGCCGTGCAGGTGATCCACTTCATGCTGAATGGCGCGCGCCTCCAACCCGGTCGCCTCGTGCTCGAAGGGCGCGCCGTCGCGATCGATGGCGCGCACCACGATGCGCGTGGCACGCTCCACCTCGCCGTAGATGTCCGGGATGGAGAGGCACCCTTCCTCGCCGCGTTCGGTGCCCTCGCGCCTCGCGATCTCGGGGTTGATGAGCACGATCGGCGCGTCGTTCACGTCCACCACCGCCACGCGCTCCGTGCGCCCCACCTGCGGGGCGGCGAGGCCGATCCCGCGGGCGGCGTACATCGTCTCGAGCATGTCGTCCACCAGGCGGCGCAGCTCGTCCGTCACCGTGGCGACGGGCTCGGTTTCGCGCCGGAGAATGGGCGATCCCAGCAGATGAATGTCCAGCAGGCTCACGATGACTCCACCTCGCTGCTGCGCGGCGCGATCCGGGCAATGCGGCCGCGCTCCACGATGATGCGCGTGTCGCCCGTCTTGATGGTCACCTGGTCCTCCATGCTGCGCACGGGCTCGCCGTCCTTGGTGCCCTCGCGGATGTGGATCACCTCGCCCACGATGCCGCCGGACGTCACGATCTGATCGCCCCGGCGCAGCCCGCGCAGCGCTTCGTCGTGCTGCCGCCGCTGCTTCTGCTGCGGACGCAGCATGAGAAAATAGAAGATCAGAAAGATGAGGCCGAACTCGAGCAGCAGAATCGAGCCGCCCCCGGGAGAGGACTGCAGGAGCATGGCGTGGATGGAAATCGGGATCATGTCACCGGGTGCGTTGAAGAGTGATAGCGGTCGAGCCAGTCGCGGCTCCACGCGTCGAAGCGGTCCTCGTGGAGCGCCGCGCGCGCCTGGCGCATGAGCGCAAGCAGGAAGTGAACGTTGTGGAGCGAGAGCAGCCGGAGCCCGAGCAGCTCGTCGGCCGTGAACAGGTGCCGGATGTACGCCCGCGAGAAGCGTGTGCACGTTGTGCAATCGCACTCCGCATCCAGCGGGCCCGGATCGGTGCGGAGCGAGGCCCGGCGCACGTTGAGGCGGCCATCGCGCGTGAACGCGGTGCCGTTCCGCCCCATGCGCGTGGGCGCCACGCAGTCGAACAGGTCCACGCCGCGGCGCACCCCCTCGATGAGATCCTCGGGGAAGCCGACCCCCATGAGATAGCGCGGACGCTCGCGCGGGAGGACGTCGTCCAGCACCTCCAGAATGCCATACATGTCCTCCTTGGCTTCCCCCACCGACAACCCGCCGATGGCGATACCATCCCACGCGGCGAGCGCGGTGATGCGCTGTGCGGCATCGCGCCGCAGGTCGGCGTGGATCCCCCCCTGGACGATCGGAAAGAGCGCCTGCGCGCCCGGCGTCCACGCGGCCAGACACCGTTCGAGCCACCGCAGACTGCGCTCACTCGCATCGCGCGCGGCGGCGTGGTCGCTCTGTCCGGGGATGACGTGGTCGAACTGCATGATCACGTCCGCGCCCAGCGCCTGCTGCACCGCCATCACCGACTCCGGAGTGAACACGTGCCGCGATCCATCCACGTGACTCTGAAACTCCACGCCGTCCTCGTTCACGGTGCGGAGCGTGGCCAGCGAGAACACCTGGAAGCCGCCCGAGTCCGTGAGGATCGGCCCCTCCCATCCCATGAAGCGGTGCAGTCCGCCCATCTCCCGCACCAGCGCCTCGCCCGGCCGCAGATGCAGATGGTACGCGTTCGCCAGCAGCATCCGTGCGCCTGCGTCGTGCAGCTCGCGCGGATCGAGCGTCTTGACGGTGGCCTGCGTGCCCACGGGCATGAACGCCGGCGTCTCGACCGGTCCGTGCGGCGTGTGGAAGACGCCCGCGCGCGCCGCGCCATTTCCGGCGTCCACGGCAAATGCGAACGCCGGCTCGCTACACGATCGCCATCGCATCGCCGTACGAGTAGAAGCGGTAGCCCGCGCCGAGCGCTTCGCGGTAGGCGCGCATCGTGAGCTCGTAGCCGGCGAACGCCGCCACCAGCATGAGCAACGTCGAGCGGGGAAGATGAAAATTCGTGAGGAGTTTGTCCACCGCGCGAAAGGTGTATGGCGGGCGGATGAAGAGCCGCGTCTCCCCCTCGCCGGCACGGATCGCGCCGTCGCCCGTCGCGGCGCTCTCCAGCGTGCGCGCGCTCGTGGTCCCCACGGCCCACACGTCTCCCCCCTCGCGGCGCACCGCCCGCAGCCGCTCCGCTGCGGCTGCCGTCACCTGATACCACTCCTCGTGCATCACGTGCTGCGCGGGATCGTCCACCTCCACCGGCTTGAACGTCCCCGCCCCCACGTGCAGCAGCACCTCCACGATGCTCGTGCCGCGTGCCGCGATGGACGCCAGCAGCTCCGGGGTGAAGTGGAGCCCCGCCGTGGGCGCGGCCACTGAGCCCGACTCGCGAGCGTACACCGTCTGGTATCGCTCGGCATCCGCCGCCTCGTCGGGGCGGTGGATGTACGGGGGGAGTGGCACGTGGCCGTAGCGCTCGACGAGCTCGCGCGGATCGCCGCGCGTGCGCAGGCGCACGATCCGCGTGCGCCGCTCGGTGATCGCCTCGATCTCCACGTCGAAGTCGGGCGCGATGTGTACCGTGCGCCCCGGGCGCACCTTGCCTCCGGGAGACACCATCGCCTCGAAGCGCGTGCCATCGCCGTCCGCAAGTGCGCGAAGGAGCAGCACCTCGGCGGGCGCCCCGGATGCGCGGCGGCCCAGAAGCCGCGCGCGAAAGACCCGCGTGGTGTTGAGGACGAGCGCATCGCGCGGCGCGATGTGCTCCACCAGGTCGGCGAAGCGCGCGTGCGTGATGCGCTCGCTGGTGCGCTCCACGATCATGAGCCGGCTCTCGTCGCGGCGCGGCAGCGGGACCTGCGCGATGCGCTCCGGCGGCAGCTCGAAGTCGTAGTCGGAGGTGCGGGACCCGCGGGGGGGAGGGGGAGAGGGAGGGAGAGACGCTGTACCCACCGGCGCCGCGCGTCCTACCAGAGCGTGGGCTGTGCCGCCGGCTGTCCGGGGATGCTGTAGCCGAAGTGCCGGTAGGCGTGCACGGTGGCCACGCGCCCGCGTGGCGTGCGCTCCAGGAAGCCGTTCTGTACCAGGAACGGCTCGTAGACTTCCTCGATGGTGCTCGCGTCCTCGCCCACCGACGCGGCGAGCGTCTGCACGCCTACGGGACCGCCCTCGTATTTCTCGATCAACGTGCGCAGCATACGCGTGTCCATGTCGTCCAACCCGAACTCGTCCACGTCGAGCATGGCCAGCGCGTCGACGGCAACGTCGCGCGTGATGCGTCCGTCGGCCTTGACCTGCGCGTAGTCGCGCACGCGGCGGAGCAGGCGATTCGCCACGCGCGGCGTGCCGCGGGAGCGACGCGCGATCTCCAGCGCACCGGCCGCGTCGATCGCCACCTTGAGCACCTCCGCCGAGCGCGTCACCACCTGCTCCAGATCTTCCACCGGATAGAAGTTGAGCCGGCTGATGATGCCGAAGCGCGCGCGCATGGGCGGCGTGAGCATGCCGAAGCGCGTGGTGGCGCCGACGAGGGTGAATCGCTCGATCCCCATCGTGATCGTCTGCGCGTTCGGTCCATCGGAGAGCCGGATGTCGATCTTGTAGTCCTCCATGGCCGGATAGAGGAACTCCTCGATGATCGGGCGCAGCCGGTGGATCTCGTCGATGAACAGGATGTCCTTCTCGCGCATGTTGGTGAGCGTACCGACGAGATCCGCGGGCTTCTCGAGCGCTGGGCCGGAGGTGGTGCGGATGTTCACGCCCATCTCGCGCGCGATCAACTCGGCGAGCGTCGTCTTCCCCAGGCCGGGCGGGCCGTAGAAGAGCGTGTGGTCGAGCGGGTCGCGACGGGCGAGGGCCGCTTCGATGTAGATGCGGAGGCTGTCCTTCACCTTCTGCTGCCCGATGAACTCGGCCAGGCGCTGCGGGCGCAGGGACAGCTCGACGACCGACTCGTCGCTCAGGACCTCCGGGGTGGTGATCTCGGCGCGGGACATCTCGATAGACTACGGCAGGAGGGGAGTCGACGCCACGGCGGGCCGGCTGGCTCGCGCGCAGCGCGTGCGGGCGACACACCAAATATACACCGAAGCGCGCACCGCGTGGCGATGCGCGGAGCTCAGCTCCCGCTCATCGCGCCTCGGGCAACTCCGGCCTGGGGAGCTCGGCGCGATCCGCGTGATCGCTGGCACTCGCCGCCAATGCGCTCAGACGTCTCGACGCCGCATCGAGCGTCTCCAACCGCTTGCAGAAGGCGAAGCGCACCTGCGTGCGGCCGAGCGCGGGATCGTGGTAGAAGCTGGATCCGGGGACGGGTGCGACGCCGATCTCGCGCGTGAGCCAGCGTGCGAAGGCCGTGTCCGCGCCGATCTCTGTGCCGGAGTGCGCATCGCTCGGCATGGCAGCGGCGACGGCGGAGAAATCGGCCAGGATGTAGTACGCGCCCTCGGGGAGGGTGAAGCGGAAGCCGGCATCCGCCAACCCGGCGGCGAGCAGGTCGCGCCGCGTGTGGTATTCCATGGCGAGCGCGTTGTAGTACGCCGCGTCGAACGCCATTCCCACCGCGCCCGCGGCCTGCAACGGCGCCGGTGCACCGACGGTGAGAAAGTCGTGCACCTTGCGGATGTGCTGCGACAGCGTGGGCGGCGCGATGGCGTACCCCAATCGCCACCCGGTACAACTGAACGTCTTGGAGAGTCCGGAGATGGTGACCGTGCGCTCCCGCATTCCTGGAAAGGTGGCCAGCGGATGATGGTGCCCGGCGTACGTGATGTGCTCGTAGATCTCGTCGGTGAGCGCCCACACGTCGTGCTCCACGCAGAGCGCGGCGATGTCCGACAGCTCGTCGCGCGAGAGCACGCGCCCCGTGGGGTTGTGCGGCGTGTTCACGACGATCGCCGCGGTGCGCGGACCGAAGGCAGCGCGCAGGCGATCGGGGTCGATGCGCCAATGCGGAGGCTCGAGCGGGACGAACACCGGTGTGGCACCGGCGAGGATGGCATCCGGGCCGTAGTTCTCGTAGAACGGCTCCAGGATGATGACCTCATCGCCGCGCTCGAAGAGCGCGAGGAACACCGCGGCCATGGCTTCGGTGGCGCCGCAGGTGACGGTGATCTCGCGATCCGGATCGACGTCCAGGTCGTACCAGCGGCGATACTTCTCCGCGATCGCCATGCGCAGCGCGCTCGCTCCCCACGTGACCGCGTACTGATTGATGTCGCCGCGGATGGCGGTGCACGCGGCTTCCTTCATGGGCGCCGGCATGGGGAAGTCGGGAAAGCCCTGCGCCAGGTTGATCGCCTCGTGCTGCGCGGCGATCCGCGTCATCTCGCGGATCACCGACTCGGTGAAGGTGCGCGTGCGCTGGGCGTGTGGGGGACGCATTCGCCTATGGCGCGATTCCGATCAGAACAAGGGGCACCGCTGGGGTCGATCGACCTTGTCGCACAAGGTTGTACAGTTCGGCTTCATAATAAGGGACGCCAGAGGACATGGCATTCTGCAGTTCCTTCATGGGGAGTATTTCGATGCCTACATCAATCTTTCGGCCCACGAAGAATGCGACGTGTTTCACGAAGAGGTCGTATGCCACAAACGCATACTTACCAAATTGGACTTCGATGTGAATACGGTCTTTGACGAAATCAGTCTGGTTGTAGGAGAAGATCGGTGTCTTCCCAGCTGCAAAAATTGCGCTGCGTTGTTCGTCCGGTGACATGCTGAGCGTCTGGAGGATGAGCTCTGCGTCACTAGTGACCCAGTAAGACACGCGATCTTCCATCCAACCGAGGGCGGCCAGTGATTCGTGAAACGCCTTATTGAGTGCGACGGGACTATACAGCAGTCCCTGTCGTGCCTTGCGCGCTTCTCGCGACTTCTTGGTGCGACACGCGGCGGCGTCAATGCCCTGTATGACCTGCTGGATCTCGTGCCAGACAGATGGGTGATGAACTACGATGTGCTCGCGACCGTTGAGATGTGAGTAAACCTCGACGACTCTCACGCGTGCCCCCCCCGGGGCAGGGTGGGGTCGTAAACAGGTCGGCCCATGGGCCGCGTGCGGAGCGTTCCGCTCCGCAATGCATGCACGCGCTCCCATGCGACTCGCACGTATTGCTCCTCGCTGTCACAACCGTAGCCTATGCGTCCATTCTTGATCGCGGCAATCACCGACGTGCCAACTCCCATGTATGGATCGAGTACAGCATCGCCGCGCTCTGTGAGTGCGAGCACGAGACGCTCGACGAGTTCCACGGGGAACTGGCATGGGTGGATGGTTTTCTCGACATGATTGCTCTTGACGTTTGGGATTACCCAGACGTCCCCAGGGTTCTTGCCGAGCGGATTGCCGGACAGCTGTCCCTTCTTCGGCCCCTTGAATGCTTTCTTGTTGGGGTACTTGGATGGAACGCGGATTGGATCCAGGTTGAACACGTACTCGCGTCCCTTCGAGAACCAGAGGATGGTCTCGTGCCGGCCAGAAAGTCGGCGTGAACAGTGTAGGCCATGCTCGAAGTGCCAAATGATCCGGTTCCGAAGTGCCAATCCATGAGACTTGAAAACCGGATAGAGGACGAGATCAAGCGGAACGACTTCTCCGTCCTTCGAAATATGGTTTCCAACCTGCCAGCAAATGGAGCCGCCCGGCCGAAGTAGGCGCACGCATTCAGCAATCACTTGCGTCTGTGTAGACAAATAGCGATCGAGGCTATGACGCTGCTCGTACTGCTTGCCGATGTTGTAGGGCGGTGAGGTCACGATCAACTGAAATTGCTCGTCCGGAAGTGGACGCATGAACGTGAGATTGTCAGCACAGGCCATCTCGACGTCGGCGTCTCTTCTGAGCAGCGTGACTGCAGTTCGACTCATTTGCTCATCATCCTCGTTGTCAGGACGGCTAGCGCCCGGAACCGGGAACAACGAAGGCTGGTCGACTCGAGACCCCGCGTGGGGCTTGGCCGACACTCCAAAATCCATGGCGCGCTCCGGGTGGACGGTGGTGTTACACCTCCCAAGGATCGCGCATAGGTATGCAGCCGCCCGTGCACTCGTGACATCAATTTGCTCGCCACACCGTCGAAATCAACCGCGGCCGCCGCGTGTTCATTGGTCACGGTGAGCGACCCGACATGAGAGCCAAGGCTGCCCGGATGATTTCTGAAGCGTCTTCTGCACGCGTGCCCGCTTCAATTGCTGCGGCAACGGCCTTCTCGGCGTCGGCCGGAGCGTATCCGAGTGATATGAGAGCTCGTAGGGCGTCGGCGGTACCGGGAGCCAAGCCCTTCGCTGTGCCTACAAAGAACTCGAAGCCCTGGAGCTTCTCCGCCAGATCGAGAATGATGCGCTCGGCGGTCTTCCGTCCCACGCGCGGCGCGCGCTGCAGTGTGGCCACGTCGCGCTCGCGCAGGGCGCGCACCACGCGCTCGGCGGAGAGCGTGGAGATCATGCCGAGTGCGAGCGATGGTCCCACGCCGCTCGCCGTGAGCAGCCGCTGAAAGACGCGCTTCTCGAGCACGGTGGAGAAGCCGAAGAGCTGCCATCCATCGTCGCGCACAACAAGGTGCGTGTGCAGCGTGGCCTCACCCCCCGCCTGTGGCAGCGCCTCGTAGACGGCGAGGGGAATGGCCACCTCGTACGCCACCCCGCCCGCGGTGAGGATCTCCACGCGGTCGAGCTCCTTCTGCAGGATGACACCGCGAATCTGGGAGATCACGGAACGCGGCGGTGCGTGGAGGGGGACGATGCGTGCGCGATGCGCGGGAGGCGCGCCGACATGATGTGCGCCAGCGCCACGGCGGTTCCGTCCGAGGCGTCGTGGGGCGTGGGCGGCGTCTTGAGACGCAGCAGGCGCATCACCATGAACTGCACCTGTTCCTTGGTGGCCATCCCCGTCCCGACGACCGCCTTCTTGATCTCGGCGGGAGGATACTCGTGGATCGGAACGCCCGCCTGCGCGCCGGCCAGGAGGATGACGCCGCGCGCGTGTCCCAGGCTCACCGTCGTGCGGACGTTGCGCGCGTAGAAGATGTCCTCCACCGCCATGGCGTCCGGGGTGTGCCGGCCGAGTATTTCGCGGATGTCGGCGTAGAGCTCGTGCAGCCGGTCGGACAGGGGATGCCGTGCGTCGGTGCGGATCACGCCGCACTCCACGAGCGAGAGGGCGCCGAACGCCTCGCCCGAGACGATGCCGTATCCGGTGATCGCGGTGCCCGGATCGATCCCCAGCACCAGCATGGCGCTGTCTCAGGCCTTCGCCATCTCGGCGACGTCGATGTCGAAGTTGCCTTCCACGTTCTGGACGTCGTCCAGTTCGTCCAGCTCATCCATCAGCTTGAGCAGCGACTCGGCCGTCTTGCCGTCCACGTGGACGGTGGTCTTGGGGATGCTGGCCAGCTCGGCCTCGCGTACCTCGACCCCGCGCGCCTCGAGCGCGCTGCGCACGGCGTGCAGCTCGGTGGGATCGGTGGTGATCACGTACTGCTCGCCGTCGCTCTGCAGGTCCTCGGCGCCGGCTTCCAGCGCTGCCTCGAGCGTGGTGTCTTCCGCGTAGCGCGTGGCGTCGACGTAGATCTGCCCCTTCCGGTCGAACATCCACGCCACCGAGTTGCTCGTGCCCAGATTGCCGCCGCCGCGCGAGAGTCGATGCCGGACGTCGGCCACGGTGCGGTTGGGATTGTCGGTGAGCGCGTGGATCAGGAGCGCCACGCCGCCGGGGCCGTACCCCTCGTACGTGATCTCCTGGTACTCCACTCCCTCCAGCTCGCCGGTGCCCTTCTTGATGGCGCGCTCGATGTTGTCCTTGGGCATCGACGCGGCGCGGGCAGCGTCGATCGCGGTGCGCAGCCGCGGGTTTCCGGCGGGATCGCCACCCCCGGACCGGGCGGCGACGGTGATCTCACGGATGAGCTTGGTGAACAGCGCGCCGCGCTTGGCATCGGCGGCTGCCTTGTAGTGCTTGATCTGCTTCCATTTGCTGTGACCGGCCATGCGGCAAATATAACGCGCGAGCCCTCACGCGCACCCGCCGTCCCCGTCAGTCGACCATGTCCTCGAACCGCAGCCAGCGCTTGTAGTAGTACAGGTCCACGTACGAGAGTGGACCGTTGCGGTTCTTGAGGATGGCGAGCTCGGTGGCACCCTCAGGAGCACCGTCGGTGTAGAGCTCTTCGCGGTACAGCCCCAGCACGATGTCCGCGTGATGCTTCACACCGCCGGCTGCGCCGAAGTCGTCGAGCGTGGGGCGCGGATTCGGCCGCGCGCGGGTGTGCGCGGGAAGATGCGCGGTGAGGAGGACCGCCTGCCCCATCGAGAGCGCCGCTTCCTTGAGCGCCACGAGCGCATCGGCCAGCTTCTCGTCCAGCGCCGGGGCGCCGCTGGCGAGCGATTGCAGCGCGTCCACGACCACCAGCGCTCCGCGCTCCAGCTCGCGCATGACGGAGAGCACGTTGTGCGTTCCCGGCTGGTCGAACGTCTCGATGAGCGGAAGGGCGGGACGGAGACGATGGGCCGCGGCTCCCAGCGCGGCGCGCGTCTCGTCGTCCAGCGTACCGCGCCGCAAGTCGTCGATCGATGCCTTTCCCTCGATGGCGAGCGCCCGCTCGAGGATGCGCTCGCGCGTCATCTCGCCGCTCAGATAGCAGACGCGCGCGCCGGAGCCCGACGCGCGCAGCGCGATGGCGAGCGCGAGCGCCGACTTCCCCACGCCCACGTCGCCGCCCAGCACGGCCAGATCGCCGGCGCGCACGCCGCCCCCCAGGAGCCGGTCCAGGGAGGGGAATCCGGTCGCGATCGCGTCGCGCGATGCCGGTGTGCCATCCGCGCGCGCGTCGATGCTGGCGAGCAATCTGGTGAGTGGGGAAATGTCGACGGCGTCGCTCATGCGTCACCTGAAAGGCGCGATGCGGGTGGGTGGAGCGTACCCGAACGGTTGGACGCGCGGCGGGGGGGTCCCGTCACCTTGGCGCACAGGCGGCCGGGCGGCACTGCGGAGCCCGGCACGTAGTTGTGCGGCGCCGAGCCGCGGCGCGGCCGTGCAGCGCGCCTGCGCTTACGACGCTGCCGCGTCCACCAGCGCGGCGGCCAGCCGGTCGATCTCCGCGCGCGACCGCGCATCCAGGTGTCGGGCGGCGGCATCGGCGAGCGCGCGGAGCGGTGCGGCGACATCCGCGGGGGCGGGGGCCGAGCCCGTGGCGGCGACCAGTCGCGAGAGCGGCGTGCGCAGCCCGGCGGGGAGGGTGAGCGAGGAAAGCCACTGTCGGGCGGCGACGGCGCGACGCGCGCGGGCACTCGCGGGGAGAAGCATTGGCGGGATCATGGCCGCAGCCAGGCGAACCGCGACCAGGCACGCGAGCGCCACCTCGCGCTGCCCTCCCACCGCGGCGCGCCCCGCCTGCTCGGCGAGCGCCCGGCCGGGGAATCGGTGTGGAGCGAGCGAGTAGGGGACAGCGGCGGGAGGGGTAGGCACGCGCCGGAATCTAGGTCTCCGCGTGCGCGACGCCAGGAACGCTTGCGCCGCCCAAGCGAGATCTCGATCGGCACCGATGCCGCTCTGTGCGCGAACGCCTCCCCGTGCGCGCGGAGCCGGCGCGCTGCCGTGCGCACACAGTGGCCGAGCAGCGCACGGAGCCGCCGCCGCGCGCGCGGCCTGCAGAGTGTGATCTGCATCGCACACGCAATCGTGTTGCCCGTCCATCTACCCGTCCCTACATTCCGCACGATGACGCTGCCGCTCCGAAGCATCCTGTGGGTCGATGACGAGGCCGACCTGCTCGAGTCGCACCGCATCTTCTTGCGGGAAAAGGGATTCGAGGTGGACTGGGCCAACAACGCCGAGGATGCCGTCGAGCTCCTGCGGCGGCGTTCCTACGGGTTGGTGCTGCTGGACGAGCAGATGCCGGGGAAGCGCGGGCTGGAAGCGTACCGCGAGATTCGCGAGCTGGACGCGCACCTGCCGATCGTCATGGTCACAAAGAGCGAGGAGGACGCCACCATGCGCGAGGCGATCGGCATGGACGTGCGCGACTACCTCGTCAAGCCGATCAACCCGCGGCAGGTGCTGTCGGTCGTGACGCGCGTGCTGGAGGGGCCGCGCATCCGCCAGCAGGCGGTGGCGCGCGCGTTCGTGGAACGGTTCCGCGCGCTCGAGTTGGAACGCGAGCGCACGCTCGGGTGGCGCGAGTGGATCGAGCGCTACGGCGAGCTGGTGGACTGGGACATCGAGCTTGCCGAGGCGGGAGAGCACAGCCTGTACGAGTCGCTGCAGGGACTCTATCCCGATTTGCGGCGCGAGTTCGGCGAGTTCATGCGCACGGCGTACCCCGGCTGGCTCCGCCGGCTGGATGGCGACCGTCCTCCGCTCTCGGTGGACATCGTGAGCGAGTTCCTGCTGCCGCTGGTGCAGCGCGAGCGGACGGTGCTGTTCGTGGTGCTCGACTGCCTGCGTCTGGATCAGTGGCGGGTGCTCGAGCCGCTGGTCTCCCCGTTCTTCGAGGTGGAGACCACGCATTACTTCTCCGTCCTGCCCACCGCCACGCCGTACTCGCGCAACGCGCTCTTCAGCGGGCTCTTTCCCGGCGAGATCGCCGCGCGCTTCCCCGACTGGTGGGGGGAGCGCGATGACGAGTCGTTGAACGCGCACGAGCGCGAGCTACTGGAGGCGCACCTCACGGAGCTGCGCGGCCCCACGCCGGTGCGCTACGAGAAGATCTCCTCGGCGGCGGATTCCGATCTCCTGGAGCGCCACGTGGCCGCCGCGGTGACGGTGGAGGGAGTGAGCGCGTTCGTCTTCAACTTCGTGGACCTGCTCACGCACGGGCGGAGCGAGTCGGCCATTCTGTACGAGGTGGCGCGCGATGAGATCGCGCTGCGCCAGCTCACGCGGCAGTGGTTCGAGCGCTCGGTGCTGTTCGCGCTCCTGCGCGAGGCGGCCTTCCGCAAGGTGCCGGTGCTGGTGACCAGCGACCACGGCTCCATCCACTGCCGCACGCCGGCCACCGTCTTCGCCAAGCGCGACGCCACCGCCAACCTGCGCTACAAGTTCGGCGAGGACGTGCGCGCGGAGCGGCCGGAGCACGCGCTGCTCTTCACGAACGCCGACGATCTCCGGCTGCCGCACCGCGCGATGGGGAGCCACACGCTCATCGCCACCGGCGACACCTTCTTCGTCTATCCCACCAAGCTGCGCGAGTACCAGTCGCGGTATCGCGGGTCGTTCCTCCACGGCGGCGTGACGCCGGAAGAGGTGGTGCTCCCGGTGGCGCTCCTCACTCCGCGCCGGTAAGTGCGGTTCTACCGGCGGCTCCTCGGCTTCCTGAGGCCGCATCGCTGGCGGATGGCGGCGGCGATCGTGAGCAATCTCGTCGCCGCGGCGCTGGACGGGTATTCGTTCGTCCTGCTCATCCCGTTCCTGAATTCGCTCTTCGGGCTCGATGCGCTGCCGCTGAAGAACGACTGGCTGAACCAGATGCTCCGCAGCACCGTCGGCGTGCTGATGGTGCCCAACGATCCCATGGCGTCGCTCCGACACGTGGTGCTCGTGATCCTGGGCGTCGTGCTGGTGAAGAACGTCTTCGTGTGGAACGCCGGCACGATGGCGGTGGAGCTGCAGGAGTTCGTCACGCGCGACCTGCGCGATGCCGTGTACCGGCATCTGCAGCGGCTGCCGATCGGCTACTTCACGAGCACCAAGACGGGGCAGATTCTCTCGCGGGTGCTGGCGGACACCGAGCAGACGCGGCAGCTCGTGACGGCCGTCGTCACGCAGGCGCTCCAGGCCGCGGCGCTGGTGGTGGTCTACATCGTGGCGATGATCGGGATCTCTCCCAAGCTCACGCTCATCGCGCTCGTCGTCGCGCCGGTGACCACGGCCATGCTGCAGCCGCTGCTCAAGCGATTGCGGCGGGGATACCGCCGGTTGCGCAACGATCACGGCGAGATGATGAGCGTACTGCAGGAGAGCGTGAGCGGCATCCGGCTGGTGAAGTCGTTCGGCGCGGAAGGGCACGAGGAATCGCGCTTCATCGGGGCGAGCCACACGTACTCCAGGGGGCTCGTGCGGATGGCGCGCATCGCGCTCATCTCGCAGCCGCTCACGGAGACGCTCGGCACCCTCGTGACGGTGGTGCTCCTTCTCGTCGGCGCGCAGATCGTGCTCGTCCAGAAGACGCTCACTCCCCCCGAGTTCATCGCCTTCCTGGCGCTGGTCACGCGCCTGCTGCGCCCGAGCAAGCAGCTCTCGCAGATCCCCACCACCGCGCAGAACGCGTTTGCCGCCGCCGAGCGGCTCTTCGATGTGCTCGACACGCCAACGGAAACCGTCATCGACCGTGGCACGCGCGACGTGGAGGGCTTTCGCGACGCGATCGCGTTCGAGCACGTGTCGTTCGCCTACGATGCCGAGCCCGTCCTGTCCGACATCACCTTCACCGCGCGGCCGGGCGATGTGGTCGCACTCGTGGGTCCGAGCGGGGCGGGGAAGAGCACGCTGGTGGATCTCATCCCCCGCTTCTACGAGCCGACGGCCGGTCGCATCCTGCTCGACGGCGTGGACACGCGCGAGATCCGGCTGGCATCGCTCCGCTCGCTCATCGGGATCGTGAGCCAGGAGACGGTGATCTTCAACGACACGGTGTTGAACAACATCGCCTACGGAAGCACGCCGGGGCAGTACACGCAGGAGCAGGTGGAGGCGGCAGCGCGCGCGGCCAACGCGCACGGCTTCATCACCGAGCTCCCGCAGGGCTACCAGACACTGCTGGGCGAGCGGGGCGCGCGGCTCTCCGGCGGGCAGCGGCAGCGGATCGCCATCGCGCGCGCGCTGCTCGTCGATCCTCCCATCCTCATTCTGGATGAAGCCACCTCCGCGCTCGACACGGAATCGGAGCGTCTGGTGCAGGAGGCAATCGACCGCCTGCTCGCCGGCCGCACCGTCTTCGTGATCGCGCACCGGCTGTCCACCATCCAGCACGCGCATCAGATCCTCGTGCTGGAGCGCGGCCGCATCGTCGAGCGGGGAACGCACGCGGAGCTGCTCTCCGGGCGCGGGATGTACTCGCGGCTGCACGCGCTGCAGTTCCGCGACCGCGAGCCGCCCGTCATGGCGGTGTAGCGTGCGAGTGGTCGTCCACCTCACCACGCCGGAGTGGGACGGCGCCGCGCGCGCCGCGCTCGCGGCCGCGCACGGGTTGGCCGAGCGCGGCCACGAGGTGACCATCGCCTGTGCGGCAGACTGCGCCGCGGCGCGGCGGGTCGATCCGGCGCTGTGCGACGTCGCGCCGGTGGACGCGGGGGGAGGGCACACGCCCGCCGCCACGTGGGCGCTGCGGCGGCTGATCGTCGAGCGCAGCGTGGACGTGGTCGTCGTGCAGCGCGACCAGGCGCAACTCGCCGCCGCGCTCGCCATCCGGTTGAGCGGGCGGGCGTGCGGCGTGGTGCGGCGCGCGCAGGTGGAGTCGCCCGCATGGTCGTGGCGTGCCCGCGCGATGGCGCGGCTCGTTCCCGTGCAGGTCGCCATCCCGTGGTCGAGCGATGTGCGCGCGTGGGAAGCGGCCGGCGCGCGGGCTCCCATCGTCGCACCGCTCGGCGTGGATACCACGCTCCTCGACCCGGCGCGCCCGGCGCCGACGGGCACCGTGGCGACGGTGGGCGTCGGGCGCACCATCGCCTGCTTCACGAGCCGCAACGCACGGAGCCGCGCCGCGCATGCACTCCGCGTCGTGGCGCGGCTGGTGGAGCACCATCCCGAGCTGCGTCTCGTTCTGGTCGGGACCGGGGCGGACGACGAGGATCTACGCATGCACGCGGCCGCGCTCCGACTCACCCGCGTCGTGAGCGCACTTGACGATCACGCTGACGCGACGACCGTGTTGGCCGGCGCGGAGCTCGGTTGGGTGGCCGCGGCGGGGGACGATCGCGCGTATGCGTTTCTCGATCTCGCCGCCCTCGGCGTGCCGGCGCTCGCCGAGCGGGAACCCGTGGCGGAGCGGCTGGTGGCGGATGGCATTACCGGGTTGCTCGTGAGCGCCGGCGATCCTGCCGCAGGCGCGGCCACCGCGGCACGTCTGCTGGCGCGGGCCGACGAGCGTGCGGCGATGGGGCGCGCCGCTCGCGCGAGAATCCAACGCGACTTCTCGATCGCCAGGTACGTGGACGGCATGGAGGCGGCGGTGCACGCCGCGCACGCACGAGTACACGCAGGGCGCGCCACGCCCGCAGCGGTGGCGGCGCCGTGAGACGCGTCACCGTCGCCGACCGGGTGGAGTATATCGCCGTGCGCGTCGCGATGGGTGTGCTGGCCCGACTCCCGTTCCCGCGCGCGTCGGCCGTGGGCGGGTGGCTCGGCGCACTCGGGTACGCACCCTTCGGCATCCGCCGGCGCGTGGTGGAGCGGCAGATCGCCGCCGCCTTTCCCGAGCTCGACCGGGACGAGGTTCGGCGACTGTCGAAGGCCTCCTACCGCCACCTGGGTCGCGTGGCGACGGAAGCGGCGCTGCTCCCGCGGCTCGATCGCGCGCAGCTCCTCGCGCTCGTGGAGCGCGTGGATGGATGGGAGCTGGTGGAGAATGCGCTGCACCAGGGCGACGGCAGCGGACTCATCTTCGTCACCGGCCATCTGGGCAACTGGGAGCTGAGCGCGGCGTACGCGGCGGCGCGCGGCGTCCCGATGGACGTCGTGGTGCGGCGGCTGCGCAACCGGCTCGTGGACCGTTTCATCAATGCGAACCGGCTGCGCGCCGGACTGGCCGTGGTGTACGCACGCGAAGCGGTACGGCGTGCCACGCGCTCGTTGCGCATCGGGCGCGCCGTCGGCTTCCTGGCGGACCAGAGCCTGCTCAACCTCGCGTCGACGTACGTCCCATTCTTCGGCCGGCCGGCCAAGACGCCGCGCGGGCCTGCGGTGTTCGCGCTGCGGTGGAACGTCCCGATGCTCTTCGGCGTCGCGCTGCGCCAGCCGAACGGGCGATACCGGCTCTCGTTCGAGCCCATCGCGGTGCGTGACACGGGCGATCGTGAGGCGGACGTGGATCGTGTGGTGGACGACTATACGCGTGTGCTCGAGCGGTGGGTGCGGAGCGCACCGGAGCAATACTTCTGGCACCACCGCCGGTGGAAGCGCCAGCCGCCGGACACGCCGCCGGAGCTGCGCGATCCGGTGCTGCACGAGAGCCGGACACGCTGATGCTCGCGCTCATCTGGCACAGGCTCCGTGCGGACCGGCGCGCCATGATGGCGGTGGCGGTAATCGCGGTGCTCGTTGCCGGTGCGCTCCTGGCGCCACTCATCGCGCGCTACGATCCCGCGGCCATCGATCTCGCCAATGGGCTCGCGCGGCCGTCGGGCGCGCACTGGATGGGAACCGACGTCCAGGGGCGCGACGTGTGGGCGCGTCTCGTCTACGGCGCACGCGTGTCGCTCTCCGTCGGCTTCCTCTCGCAGGCCATCGCGCTCACCCTCGGCGTCACGCTCGGTCTGGTGGCCGGGTATTACGGGCGGTGGACCGACGAGACGATCATGCGGCTGGCCGACATCACCCTCGCGTTCCCGACGCTACTCCTGCTCATTGCCATGGTGGCGGCGTTCGAGCCATCGCTCACGGTGGTGTTCGTCGTGATCGGCGTGGTCGGGTGGGCGGGGATGGCGCGTCTCGTCCGCGGACAGGTCCTTGTGGTTCGCGAGCTCGAGTACGTGCAGGCCGCACGTGCGCTCGGTGCGCGCGATTGGCGCATCGTCGCTCGGCACGTCTTCCCCAATGTGATCGCCCCGGTGGTGATCGCCGCCACGCTCGGCGTGGCGGGAGCGATCATGGCCGAAGCCGCGCTCTCGTTCCTTGGTCTGGGCGTGCAGCCTCCCACGCCGAGTTGGGGGGCGATGATCGCCGACGGACGCGACCTGAGCCAGCTCCGCACCGCACCGTGGACGTCGGTCTTTCCCGGCCTGGCCATCGGTGCGGCCGTGCTCGGCTTCAACCTGCTCGGCGACGCGTTGCGCGATGCGCTCGATCCGCGGCATTTCTCCGGTGGGGAAGCGGCGGTGGAGATCACCACGCACGACGCGACGCCGGAACGGACGCATGCCTGATGATCCCAGCCCGGGCCGCATGACACCGGAACCGAAGCAGACGCCGATCGACGTGCGCGCGTTGCGCGAGGCGGAGTTTCCGTGGGCGGCGCGCGGAGAGTGCGTCTACCTCAACAACGCATCCACGGGCCCGCTTCCCGCGCGTACGGAACGCGCACTGGCGGAGTTCAACGCGCGTCGCGCGCGTCCGTATCTCGTGTCCGATGAGGATCAGTTGGGCACGCTGCGTCGCGCGCGCTCGCTCGCGGCGCGCGTGATCGGCGCGGATACGGACGAGATCGCGCTGATGGTGAACACGAGCTACGGCATCAATCTCGCGGCCGGCGCGCTCCCCCTCGGTGCCGGCGACGTGATCGTGGCCCCGGACCTCGAGTTCCCCGCCAACGTCTATCCGTGGCTGGCGCGCGAGCGGCACGGAGCACGGCTGGAGCTCGTCCCGTGCGCGGGTGACGTGCCTGACGAGGAGGCGCTGCTCCGCGCGCTCGAGCGGCCCGGCGTGCGCGTGCTGGCGGTGTCCTGGGTGTCGTTCGCCACCGGATATCGCGTGGACCTCGCGCGGCTGGGACGCGCCTGCCGAGAGCGCGGCATCTACCTGGCGGTCGATGCCATACAGGGCGTGGGCGCTGCCGAGCTCGATGTGCACCGCTGCCATGTGGACGTGCTCGCGTGCGGCGGGCAGAAGTGGCTGCTCTCGCCGTGGGGGAGCGGCTTCGCCTATGTGCGGCGCGAGCTCCTCACCCGGTTGGTGCCGCAGGATGTGGGGTGGCTCGCGATGCGCCGCGCGGAGGAGTTCGGTGCACTGGTGGACTACGATTTCGCCCTCGTGGACGATGCCCGCCGCTTCGAGGTGGCCACGCTGCCGTACCAGGCGTTCGCCGCTTTCAACGCAAGCGTAGACATGCTCCTGCAGTTGGGGCTCGGCGCCGTGGCCGCCCGCGTGCGCGCGCTCACCGGGAGAATCGTGGACTGGGCGGCGGCACTGGGCCATGCTCGCGTCCGACTTGCTCTCCCGGCCGACCCGGCGCGGCGCGCGGGGATCGTGTCGCTGCGCGTGGCGGATCCGTCCGCCGTGTCGCAGGCACTCTCGCGCGCGGGGGTGGCGCACGCCGTGCGCGAGGGGCTCCTCCGGCTTGCTCCCCACGTCTACAACACGGAGGACGAGGTGGACCGCGCGCTGGAAGTCCTGGACCGGGTGTAGGGCGCCGCACAGAAGCTCCCCCCTCCTTGCGTCCCTGACCCGCGAGCGGCAGACTCCGGGAACATCTGATTCTGGGAGTCCCCATGCGTCCCTCGCTCGCGCTCGCTGCGGCGTTCTTCGTGGCTACGCCACTCGCCGCACAGCAGAATCCGTTCGCGCTCCCGAAGTCCAAACCCGTCTACATGGAGTATCAGTCCACCGGCGACATGACCGGAAACGGTGCGATGGCCATCTCCGGCGACCGCATCATGACGCGCAGTACCTCGACCGGAAAGTTCTTCGGGCACACGTCCACGGTGAACAACTGGATGCTCGTCACCCCCGACTCCATGTACTCGGCGGACCTGACGAAGAAGACCGGGACGGTCGCGCCGAACATGATGCACTACATGGCCAAGGAGTACGACGGCCTGGACAAGGACGCGAAGGCGCGGCTCCACCAGAACATGGCGGACATGGCGAGCATGATGGCCCAGGTCTTCGGTGCGAGTAGCCTCACCGAGGTGAGCGCGGCCACACAGAAGAAGACGTACGCCGGCGCCGAGTGCGATGAGCGCACGGTCGGGAGCTGGAGCATCTGCACGCTGCACGATGCGCCGCAGATCTCGCTGCACACGCAGGGACAATTTCTCTGCGTGAACTTCGAGCAGACGGCCACCACCGTGAAGTACGGCGACGTGCCGTCATCGGCATTCGAGATGCCGGCGGGGATCACCTTCCAGCAAACCAAGATGGAGCAGTCTCCCGACTCGGCAGCGCGCGTGTTCGTGCGCTATCTGGCCAGCCAGGAGCTGGCCGATTCGCTCGCCAAAGCCAAGTCCGAGCTCCAGCAGCAGCAGGCATCAGCCGCGTCGAACGGGACGCCAGCACAGCCGGCGTCGCTCCAGATGGATCAGAAGACTTGCGAGACGCTCAAGAATCTCGACCTCGGGAAGATGATGGCGGACGCCATGAGCTCGGTGGTGAAGGAAGCCGCGGGCGAGGTCGTGCAGGAGAAGAAGGCCGAAGCGAAGCAGAAGGCCAAGGGCAAGCTCAAGGGGTTGTTCGGCAAGCCGCACTTGCCTTGATCGCGCGTCGTGCCCGGGCCGCAGGGGAGCGGCGGCCCGGGCACGACATCGTAGGGCGCGGCCCGATGGTCGCTCAGCGCAGTCCGGTGGCGCGCACCAGCGCGTAGTCTCGCGTGCCCTTCCGGAGCAGGATGTAGCGCCCCCGGAGGAAGGAGCCGCGATAGACCTCCAACTCCTCCGGGGCCACGCGACGACCATTCACGGAGAGCCCGCGCTGCTCGATGAGCCGGCGCGCGGCGCCCTTGGATGGCGTGAGCCCCGTGGCGACGCACAGCTCCACGGCGTCGAGCGCGTCGCCGGACCGAATGCGCACCTTGGCGAAGGGGATCTCCCCCTCGAGCATGGCGAGCGCGTCTTCCGTGAGCGCCTGCGGTGTCCCGCCGCCGAAGAGCGCCTTCGAGATGGACGACGCCAGGTCCGCGCTGCGCGGACCGTGGACCCGCTCGGTGAGATGCATCGCCAGCGCGCGCTGCGCCCGTCGCCCCGCGGGGTTCGTGAGCGCCTCCAGCTCCAACGCCTCGATCTCCTCGCGCGAGAAGAGCGTGAACATGCGGAGGTACCGCACCACGTCGCGGTCGTCGGTGTTGATCCAGAACTGAAAAAAGCGGTACGGCGACGTGAGCGCGGGGTCCAACCACACGGTACCCGCCTCCGTCTTGCCGAATTTCGTGCCCGCCGCGGTGGTGATGAGCGGAACGGTGAACCCGTGTGCGGCTGCACCGTCGGCGCGCCGGATCAGCTCGATGCCCGCCGTGATGTTGCCCCACTGATCGCTGCCGCCCCCCTGTACGGTCACACCATCGCGCCGGAACAGCTCGAGGAAGTCGACCGCCTGCAGGAGCATGTAACCGAACTCGGTGAACGAGATCCCTCCTTCCAGGCGCGACTGCACCGACTCCTTGGCGAGCATGTAGTTGACGGTGAAGTGCTTCCCCACATCGCGCAGGAAGGGGATCGCGCCAAGGCGGCGGAGCCAGACGGCGTTGTTGCGCATCTGCGCGCCCTGTGGCCCGGAGAACCGGAGGAAGCGCTGGAGCTGCCGCTCGATGCGCATGGCGTTCGCGTTCACTTCGCGGGGCGACAGGAGCTGGCGCTCGGTGCGCTTGCCGCTCGGATCGCCGATCAGTCCGGTGCCGCCGCCTACGAGAACCACCGGCCGGTGTCCCGCCTGCTGCAGGTGGACGAGCGCCATGATCGGCACGAGATTGCCAACGTGCAGGCTCGGTGCGGTGGGATCGAAGCCCACGTAGATGCTCGTGGCGCCCGATGCGAGGGCCTCGTCGAGCCCTTCGGTGTACTGATGCAGCAGGCCGCGCCAGGTCAGCTCCTCGAGCGGCGATGCGGTGGGTTCTGGCATGCGCGAAAGCTACGATCCCACGGCGCCGCTGTCACCGGGATGCGCGTTGCTGCACTCCGGGCATCGCGTTAGCTTGCGAAGTCCCGCCGCCGCCGGCCGGGGGAGCCGCAGGAGTCGCCCGCAATGATCCCCATCCACACATCACGGCATGATTGACCTGCCCACGCTGCGTGAGCGGTGGCGTGCATTCTGGAGCGCACGTCCCCAACTCGTGCGCGCGCTTCTGCTCCTGGCGGTGTTCACCGTGGCGTTCGGCGGCGGATTTCTCTACGCCGCGTGGGCGCTCGTCTGCCGGAGCGGACGGTGCCCGTCGATCGCCGTCCTGGAAGACTTCACCCCGCGCCAGACCTCCAAGCTCTACGCCGCCGACGGGCGCTTCGTGGCCGAGATCGGACTGGAGCGGCGCACGCTCGTGTCGCTGGCCGACATCCCGCTCAACGTGCGGAACGCGTTCGTCATCACCGAGGACAAGCGCTTCTACCGCCACTCGGGCATCGACTGGATCCGCGTAGCCGGCGCCGCGCTCCGCAACGTGGCGTCGGGGAGCTACGAGCAGGGGTTCTCCACCATCACCATGCAGCTCGCGCGGAACGTCTTTCCCGAACGCATTTCGCGCGAGAAGACGCTGCTCCGCAAGCTGAAGGAAGCCAAAGTCGCGCGCGCCATCGAGGCGCGCTACTCCAAGAACAAGATCCTCGAGCTGTACCTCAATCAGATCTATCTGGGCAACGGCGCGTACGGAGTGGAGACCGCCGCCAAGCGCTACTTCGGAAAGTCCGTTCGCGATCTCAACCTCGCGGAGGCGGCCACGCTGGCGGCGCTTCCCAAGGCGCCCGAGCGGTACAACCCGCGCCGGGCGCCGGAGCGCGCCGTGCAACGGCGCAACACGATCATCGAGCTGATGCGCCGCGCGGGCGTCATCACCCCGGAGGCGGCCCGCCTTGCGCGCGCCTACCCGTTGCGCCTGGCCAGCAAGGAAGCATCCGGAGAGCTGGCCCCGTACTTCGTGGAATGGGTGCGAAAGCAACTGGACGATCAGTTCGGCGAGGCGCTCTATCGCGACGGGCTACGCGTCTACACCACGCTCGACATCGACATGCAGCAAGCGGCCGAGCGCGCCATGGAGCGCCAGGTCCGCGCGATCGAGGCGGGGAAGTACGGCCCGTTCCACCATCCCACGTACGAACAGGTGATGGCGCGCAGCAACGCGGAAGGGGAGGGGAGCGCGTCCGCCAACTCGGCGTACCTGCAGGATGCCTTCATCGCGCTCGACCCGCGCACGGGCGCCGTGCGCGCCTTGATCGGCGGGCGCGACTTCGACGACTCCAAGTTCAATCGCGCCACGCAGGCACTCCGGCAGCCGGGCTCCACCTTCAAGCCGATCGTCTACGCCGACGCCATTCACGAGGGCTATCCGCTCTCGCACCTCGTGGATGACGATCCACTCTCCATCCCGCAGGTGGACGGCACCGAGTGGACCCCGCAGAACTACGATCTCAAGTTCGAGGGGCCGATGCCCATGCGGCGCGCGCTGTACCGGTCGCGCAACCTCGCCACGGTGCATCTCGGGCTGGAGCTTGGCGCGCCGAACGTGATCGCGATGGCGCGCCGCTTCGGACTCACCACGCCCATTCCGGCCTACCCTTCCATCTTCCTCGGCGCGGCGGAGGTCTATCCGCTGGAGCTCGTGAGCGCATACAGCGCGTTCGCCACGCTCGGCGTTCGCGCCGTGCCGTACGGCATCGTGCGCGTCGAGAGCGCGCGCGGCGAAGTGCTCTGGCAGGCCACCCCCTCGCGTTACGAGGTGCTGTCGCCTCCCGAAGCGTGGCTCATGGTGGATGTGATGAAGGACGTCGTGCGTCGCGGTACGGCGGCCAGCGTCTGGGCGAGCGGCTTCCACGTACCCGCGGGCGGAAAGACCGGCACGACGAACGACGGGACCGACGCGTGGTTCGTCGGGTACACGCCGGACCTCGTGGCCGGCGCGTGGGTGGGCTTCGACCGCCCGCAGAAGATCAAGGCCAACGCGCAGGGCGGCGTGCTCGCCGCGCCGGCATGGACGGCGTTCATGTCCGAGGTCTACCAGCGCCGCCCCACCCCGCCGGACTGGCCGAGGCCGAGCGCCATTGTCTCGCGAGAGATCGACAGCTCCACCGGCATGCTGCGCAATCCGTACTGCCCGGCGGATCTGGTCATCACCGAATACTTCATCGAGGGGACGGAGCCGTTGCAGCAGTGTACGGCGCACACGCCGTTCAACACGTTCTTCCCCTTCGACACGCTCGCGCCGCGTCCCAATTCTCCATCGCCGGTCCCGGCGCCGTCGCCCACGCCATCGCGCGTGCCGCTCCCGCATCCCTCCGGGACCACGACGCCCACGCCGCATCCTTCCCAGCCGCCGCAGCCAGGGCGCACATCGCCGCGCGGATGATCCGGTACCACGCGCGGTGGGTGCTTCCCATCTCGCGGCCGCGCATCGCGCATGGCACGGTGGGCGTGGAGCAGGGGCGGATCGCGTACGTGGGGCCGCGCGACGGCGCGCCGCCGGGCGCGGATCACGAGTTGGGGGACGCCGTGCTCCTCCCCGGTCTGGTGAACGTCCACACGCACCTGGAGCTCACGGCGTTCCGCGGTTACCTGGAGCACCTTCCCTTTCGCGAGTGGATCGCCTCGCTCCAGCGCGCGAAGGAAGGCGTAATGACCCCCGACACGTTCCTGGACGCGGCGCGGCTGGGAATCGAAGAGGGACTGCGCGCGGGGATCACCACCTACGCCGACACGTGCGACTCGGGCGCCGCGCTCCCCGCCATGCGCGACATGGGCGTGCGCGGCGTGGTGTACCAGGAAGTGTTCGGGCCGGCCCCGGAGGCGTGCGCGCAATCGCTGGCTGCACTGCACGACAAGGTGAACGCGCTGCACGCGCACGCGAGTCCGCTCCAGCGTGTCGGCGTGTCGCCGCACGCGCCGTACACGGTGTCCGACGCGCTCTTCCGTGCCGTGGCGGATATGGCCCGCCGCGACGCTCTCCCCATCGCGGTGCACGCCGCGGAGAGCGCCGCCGAGCGCGCGCTGGTGACCGAAGGACGTGGCCCATTCGCGGACGCGCTCCGCGCGCGAGGGATTCCCGTCGCGCCACGCGCGCGCAGCAGCATCGAGCTGCTGGCGCAGTGCGGAGTGCTGGACGCGCGTCCGCTCCTCATTCACTGCGTCCATGTCGACGCGGCCGACGTCGAGCGCATGGCGGCGGCGGGATGCGCCGTGGCGCACTGCCCCGCGTCCAACGCCAAACTCGGCCACGGCGTCGCACCGCTCGCGCGGTTCCGGAGTGCCGGGTTGCGCGTCGGACTCGGCTCCGACTCGGTGGCGAGCAACAACCGGATGGATGTGCTGGAGGAAGCGCGTCTCGCGCTCCTCTTGCATCGCGCCACATCGCTCGACTCCGGTGCACCGTCGGCCGGCGAGGTGCTGGAGATGGCCACGTTGGGCGGAGCGCGCGCGCTCGGCATGGATGGCGAGGTGGGATCGCTCGAGGTGGGGAAGGCGGCCGACCTCGCGGCGTTCGCACTGGACGGGGCGGCGGGCGAACCGGTGTACGCGCCGGAGGATGCGCTCGTGCACGCCGTCGGTGCGCGCAGCGTACGACTCGCGACGGTGGCCGGCGCGGAGCTCGTGCGCGATGGCGTGGTGCGGAACGTGGATCCCGCGCTGCGCTCGCGGGTGGCGCGAACCGCCCGCGCGCTGGCTGCAGCCGCGTCCGCGCACTGACGCGCGGCGCCCGCGGTCTACCCGCTGGCGCGACATGTGCGCTCCGCATTATCATGACTGGCGTACGTACATCCCCGCACCCCTCGCATGACCGACCGGCGGCTGGTGCACCGGCGACGGTGCCCTGGCGAGCAGTGTGGCAGGCACTCGCGCCGGCGGGATGGTGTAGCACGTAGATGTTGCGAGCCCACCGGGATCCACGGCGCGGGTCGTCCGCGCTCCCGGTCCGGTGCTCGCGCTCCCGCCCCGCGCCCGGTGGCGGGAGCTTCTGCAAGGATTCCTGACGGAATCTCGGAGGGCGAAGTGGTCCTCGGCTGTCTGGCGCTGAACGCATCGTTCGAGCCGCTCACGATGGTTCCCATGCAGCGCGCGCTCCGGCTCGTGCTGGATGGGAAGGCCGAGATCGTGGAGGCCGACGCTGAGCGGGTGATCCGGTCCGCGCGCATCACGTTGCCGCGACCGGCGGTCATCCGCCTGGTGCGCTTCATCCACGTGCCGCGCCGCTTCCGTCGTCAGGTGACCAACACCTTTCTCTTTGCGCGCGACCGGTACCGCTGCCAGTACTGCGGCCGCATGGGCGCGGAGCTGCGGGGGCGCGAGTCGCTCACGCGCGACCACCTCGTACCGCTCTCGCGCGGCGGAACGAACGACTGGACGAACGTGGTCACCGCGTGCAGCGCGTGCAACACGAGAAAGGGGAACCGCATGCCCGACGAGATCGGCATGCATCCACTGGTGGCGCCCACCGAGCCGCACTTCGTGCACCTCAGCTGGGCGGTGCGCCGGCTCACTCCCGCGCAGGCGAAGTACATTCGCCTGTTCTACGGAGAGGAGACGCTCGACGTGCTCGGCACGGTAGGATCCACCGAGCGTCATCACGTCGGCGCCGAGCGCCGGCATCCTGCCTGATCCCCCGTCCGGCGCGGCACATTGGTGTCGCGCCGGACGTCGCTCCACTCAGCGTTCCGCGGGCTGCTCCACGGTGAAGGTGGATGAGCGCGCCTCGTAGTGTCGCTGCTCTCCTCCCACCAGCTTCACCAGCAGCGTGCGCACGCCCCGCGTGAGCGCGGTGCCCGGGCTCCGCTCGCCCCGTACTGCGGGGCGCAGCTCGCCGCGGAGCCACCGCTCCACCTCGTCCAGGTCGGACACGGAGATCATCTCGACCTCGAGTACCGCGTTGTAGTAGTACCGTTCCCGATGACGCGGCAGCCGGATGGCGGGGAGGTATGGAGCGGACACTACATCTTCCACGCCGCGCATCTGCTCGAACGTCCCCAGATTGATCACGTGGTCGCCAGGCTCCACGCGCGCCACGATGTACCGACGGTCGAGCGGACTGTATCGGACCACCACGTCCCACTCGATCTCCGATTCCATCGAGTTGAACAGACCGGCGCGCGACCAGAGCTCCAGGCGATAGTGCAACCGTGCCGGGAATCCGTTCACCAGCAGATCGCGCACGCGCCGGTCGGCCAACACACCATGCGATTGTACAATGGGTGGCGCCTGTCCACGGAGCGCTCCCGGCGGAAGACTCACCTGGATTCCCGGCTCGCGCTGCGCCCTCAGTGCCGCGGGCCACGCGATCGCCACGACCAGGGCGGCGATCGCGATCTTCGCGGTTGCGGACGCGGCGCCCACTGCCACGTGCCGCACCCTCAGAACCGGTGCCTCACGCGCACGAACACGTTGGCCGGCTCGGCGCCATCGGAGACCGCCTTGGCCACGTACACGCCCACGAGTCCCAGGTCGAGCCCGGCTCCCACGTCGGTGCGGAACGTGGCGAGCGCCGGGAACGCACCGGATGGATAGCGGAGCGATCCCAGGCGATCGCCCACCAGCCATCCACGTCCCGCGTCGGCGAACACCACCCAGCTCGCCGCGCGCGGCAGCCGCAGATACCACGGCGGGCTCGCGTCGTCCCGCCCGAAGCGCAGGTTGAGATCGCCGCGATACTCGAGCTGTGCGAGCACCATCCGCTCGCACTGCGCGGGCTGTGCAGCAATCTCGAACGCTTCGCTGCACTGCAGCACGTCCGCGCTGCGCGACGGGCGGTGAAAGTCGTAGCCGGGGAGCGCGCCGAAACCGCTCACCGAGAAGCGGCGCTCGAGTGGAAGCGCGCCGCCGCCCACGCGCGCGCCGAGCACCAGTCGCGCGTTGAGCTGTCCCTTGGGGGAGACGCGGTTGTAGCGGCGCGCGTCCAGAAAGAGGCGCGTGTAGTTCATCTCCACCGGACCCACGGCCGCGTCACGCGCCGGCGCGGAGGCCGGCCCCTGCCGCACGGACGGACTCGATCCGTACTCGATGTCTCCCTGCAGCAACCACCCGGTCCACGGATTCTGCCCGTCGTTGCGCGAGTCGTAGCGCACCGCGGTGCGCAGAATACGGAAGTGCCCGGCGTCCACCACGGGATTGTCCCGCCACGCGCCGCTGTTGCGCAGGACGGTGAACGGATCGAGCAGCCGGCGCGAATCCCACTGCTCCACGCCGTACGAGACGGTGATCGCGGTGCTCGTCCCCGGCGCGAGCGTGAGATAGCCGTACCCGCCGTGGCGATTGAAGTAGTCGCGGTAGTCGCGATGGAACAGGAAGGACGCCAGTCCCACCTCCGCATCGCGCATCTGCCACTCCTCCACGCCGCTCACGATGTCGATGAGGCGCGCGCCGATCGCCACGGAGCGCTCCTCGCCGATGCGCAGCTCGGCGGTGGCGTCGTAGCCGGTGTGCTCGCCATCCCACTCGAAGTGGTCGGCCGAGCGGATGATCCCGAGCACGTCCAAGCGCAGGCGCGCCGTGGAGCCGTTCCACGGGAGCGTGTGCCGCAACGAAGGACCGATGGCGAGCGGGAGCCCCTCCACGCGGTCGTACGGGCCGGCGGGAGCGAGCAGGATGCTGCTGCGATTCTCCCGCCGTCGCGCACGCCAGCGCTCGAGCCATCGCTGGATCGTCTCGGCGCCGTGCGTCTCCTCCGACTGCTCCACGACCGCGATGCGGTGCACGCCGTCCACCTCCTCGCGGCGGTACCGGAGCGGTTCCAGGTACCAGGTCACCGGGCCACCCACGCTCTCGGGGCGCCGCCCTGCGATCACGCCACCGATCACGATCAGCGCACCATCCACGCGTCCGTGTCGGCCGAAGATCACGTTGCCGTTGATGACGAGGACGCGTCCGGTCACGTGGCCGTCGATGTCGAGCGGACCGGCCAACACCGACACGTCGCCGTCCACCGTCTGCCGCTCCTCGATGCGTACCGCGCCCTCCGCGCGGAGCGCCGCGGGCTGGTTGTAGAGCCGCGCCGCGTCGTGCGCGACGGCGACCGGGAGCGCACCGGTGATGACGGTGTCGCGCCGCGCCGTATCCGGCTCCTGCGCGCGCGCTGGCCGCGGCGTCGTCGCGACGGCCGCCAGCGCCATCGCGACCATCGCGGCCTTCCGTGCGGCGCCGCGTCGCATGACGCGCCGGACGGCGCCGACCGCGCGAGACGCACGCGCGCACGCGACGCGGATGCGCGCCACACCGGTCCGGAGCGGCGCGTGCGTCACCCCTCGTTCCACGCGATCTCCAGCCGGCGCATCCGGCGGTACAGATTGGGGCGGTCGGTCTGCAGACGGCGGGCGGCGTCGGCCACGTTGCCGCCGGACATCGCCAGCGCACGCGTGATGAGCAGCCGCTCGTACTCGTCCAGTGCATCGCTCAGCGGCGTCTCGAGCGCGGCCGGATCGGGGAGCGCGGCGGACGCGACGCGTGCAGAGGGTGCGACGGCGGAGTCGGACGACGGGGCTCCGTGCGCCGCCGGCGGCTGGTGGCCACGCAGCGGGAGGACGCTCTCCACGTCCGCCGCCGTCACCGCGCCGGGCGACAGGATGGCGAGGCGCTCGACGATGTTCGCCAACTCGCGCACGTTGCCGGGCCAGGGGTACCGGCCGAGCAGCGCGAGCGCGTCGTCGTGCCAGAGGAGATCGGGGCGCCCCGTGCGTGCGCGGTGCAGCGCGGAGAAGTGGCGCACCAGCGCGGGAATGTCGTCCGGACGCTCGCGCAGCGGCGGAAGCGTGATCGGCATCACGTTGAGCCGGAAGTACAGATCTTCGCGGAAACGCCCCGCCTTCACCGAGCGCTCGAGGTCCATGTTCGTGGCCGCGATGATGCGGACGTCCACGGCGATCGGCTTCCCGCCACCCACCCGCTCGATCTCGCGCGACTCGATGGCGCGGAGCAGCTTGGCCTGCGCTTCGGCGCCCAGGTCTCCCACCTCGTCCAGCAGCAGCGTGCCGCGATGGGCGAGCTCGAACCGTCCGATGCGACGCGTCGTCGCTCCGGTGAACGCGCCCTTCTCGTGCCCGAACATCTCGCTCTCCACCAGGTCGCGCGGGATCGCGGCGCAGTTGACGCGGACGAACGCCTCGTCGCGGCGGGCGCTCTGCCGATGGATGGCGGCCGCCACCAGCTCCTTCCCCGTCCCCGATTCTCCCATGAGCAGCACGCGCGCGTCGGTGGCCGCCACGCGGCGCACCAGCTCCGACACGCGCCGCATGGCGGCGCTGTCTCCCACCATCCGCATCCCCGCGGCCATCGCCTCGCGCAGCGCACGCGCCTCCAGCCGCGCGCGCCGGAGCTCCAGCGCGGAACGCAGCGTGAGGAGGACGTGCTCGGGCGCCAGCGGCTTCTCGAGAAAGTGGAAGGCGCCGAGCTTCATCGCCTGCACGGCATCGGCAAGGCCGGCACGCCCGCTCATCATGACCACGGGAACGTCCGGCAGACGCTCGCGCAGCGCGGCGAGCACTGCCATACCGTCCATCGGTCCCGGCATCATGAGGTCGAGCAGCACCGCGTCCGGCTCATCGTCGATGGCGATTTCCAGGCCCGCGTTGCCGCTCGGCGCGTCGTGCACGGTGTACCCCTCCGCGACGAGGAGGGCGCCGACCATCCGGCGAATGTTGGCCTCGTCGTCGATGACCAGTACGGACGTCATGGAGAAAACCGTCGTCGGCAGCGCACCGGCTACCCGGTGGAGGGAGGAGAACGATCGCTCCCGCGCTCGGAGAGCAGCTTTGTCGTGAAGCGTTGCCCTTCGGCAATGCGCTCGACCTCGACGGCGATCGCGTCGATGGCCTGCTCCATCCGTTCCAGGCGTGCGGCGTCGGCGGCGGCGAGCGACCCCGTGCTCCCGCGCTGCTCCAGCCGGCGGGAGTACGCCCGCACCAGCGGGTACGCGATCGCCATGACTGCGCCGCTGATGATCGCCACGATCGGAATCAATTCTCCCGGTATCGCCATGCCTCCTCATCCTCCTGGTCGTGAGCGGCGTGGGCGCGGTACACGCTCGCCGACGGAACGCGCGCACCGGCGCTCTCGCGCACGCGGGGATCGCCGATCCTACCGGCGCGTGATTCATCATCGCCCGGACGTCCGTGCGACTCCTCCGAGCGCGAGCGCGTCGCGCTCTGGATGGGCTCCACGGGAAGGAGCAGGCGAATCTCGGTGCCCTGTCCGGGAATGCTGCGCGCGTCGGTCGCGCCGCCGTGCGCGACGATCGTCTGCCGTACGATCGCGAGCCCCAGCCCGGTTCCGCCAGCCTTGGTGGTCACGTACGGTTCCCAGAGCCGGTCGAGGACGTCCGGCGCGATCCCCGGTCCGGTATCGCGTACGAGCAGTTCCACCGCGCGCGTGGGCCCGCCGGGCCAGGGATCGCGAGCGGTGCGCGCGATCACGCTGATGCGCGGCGCGGCGCCCGCGCTCTCGGTGCAGGCATCCACCGCGTTCAACAGCACGTTCGTGAGCGCGCGCGCGAGTGCATCGTACTGTCCGCGCACCATCGGCAGGCCCGGCTCGATCTGTACCTCCACGCTCAGCGATTCAGGGACGACGGCGCGCGTACAGTAGCGCACCATCTCTCCCACATCCACGTCGGCGAGCGGGCCTTCGGGCAACCGCCCGAACTGCGAGAAGCTGCGGGCCATGCGCTCCAGCCGCTCCGATTCCACGTCCAGCACCTCGACCGTATCCGAGAGGGCGGGGGGCGCATCGCGCCGCAGTCGCTCCACGGCAAAGCGAATTGGTGTGAGCGGATTCTTGAGCTCGTGCGCCATCCGCCGTGCGGTTTCGCGGAATGCCTCCAGCCGGCTCGCGCGCACCTCGCGCGAGCGCGCCACGGCGAGCTCATCGGCCATCCGGCGCATGCGCTCTCGCAGCACCTGGAACTCCGGCGCGCCGCGTCGCGGCGGCCCGGCCGGGAGGGGCTCCCCGTGCGCGATGCGCTCCGTCCACCCGACCAGCTCGTCCACCGGACGACTCAACTGGCGACTCAGATGGCCGGCCACGCGCGAGGCCACGAGCGCGAGCAGCGCCAGCCCTGCCGCGGCAAGTAGGAGGAGCGATGCCGCGGCGCGCGAGGCCAGGTAGCGGAGCCGCCGCGCCTGCGTGACCGATGCCGCCAGCTCCTGCTCGTGCGCGCGCAAGGCGGCGCGCTGCGATGCAGTGAGCGGAGCCTGACGTGCCGCCACGAGGGCGCGTGCACCGGTGGCGGCCACGCTGTCCCACGCCTCGCCGCCGCTGATCACGGGCAGGACGCGCGTGGTCACCACGGCGCCGCCGAGCATGAGCGCGCCGGCCGGAATGACGGCGAAGGCGACGAGGCAGAGCAGCACGCGTGTGCGGAATCCCAGGCGTGTCACACGATCTCCGGGCGGCGAGTCGTGGGATGGCGGGCGGGTGTCGTGGCGCGGCGGCGCACCGCGTCACGGTCAATGTAGCGATCGACGGCGGAGCGCGCAGCCTGGAGCGGCCGCGCGGCGTTGCCGCGCCGGCGCCGGCGTGTCTACCTTTCCAGCGCTGCGCCGGCTTCGTCATGACCACGCGGGCGCGGCATCGTTCGTCACCGGACCGCGAGGATCATGCTGCGATCGCACACCAGCTATCTCACCTTCAACACGCGAGAGCGCCAGGACATCATCGACATCACCGATGAGGTGGAGTCGTGTCGCGCAGTAGCGGGGATCGATGAAGGGATGGTGCTCGTGTCGGCCATGCACATCTCGGCATCGGTGTTCGTCAACGATCACGAGCCCGGGCTGTGGCGAGACATCCTGCAATGGCTGGAGGAGCGGATCGCGCCGTGGGATGCCGAGCGCTACCGGCACAATCGGGGCACCGGCGAGGACAACGCGGCCGCACATTTGCGCTCGCTCACGATCGGGCACGAGGTGATCGTGCCGGTCACCGGTGGCGCGCTCGATCTCGGCCCGTGGCAGCGTATTTTCTACGGAGAGTGGGACGGACAGCGTCCCAAGCGGGTCGTGCTCAAGGCCATGGGCACGTCCGCCGCCCCGCAAGGGTGAGGCGCCTTACGGCGAGCCGTCGTACCGCATAAGTTTCCGAGACGGCCCCATGTGCATGGTACCAGGAGTCTGATGTCGAATTCGTGGAGTCTCGCCCACGTCGCCGCGGCGCGTGCGGCGGAGCATCCGCAGCGGGAGCTTCTGGTCAGCATGGGGCGCTCCATGACGTACGGCCAGGTGGATGCCAAGGCCACCGCCATGGCCGCGGCGCTGGCCGAGCTGGGCATCGAGGCGGGGGACCGCATCGCCATCGTGATGCCGAACTGGCCGGAGTGGGTGATCGCGCTCCTCGCGGCGGCCAAGCTGGGAGCCACGGTGGTCCCGCTCAATCCGCGCCTCAACTACCACGAGCTCAAGTACCAGCTCCGTCACGCGGAAGCATCCGTGGCGGTGGCGGCGGAGCAGCACGATGGCGTGGACTACCTCGAGTTGTTCGAGGGGATTCTCGCCGAGCTGCCCGACCTGCAGTACCTGATCACGGTGGGGCACGAGGAGCTCTGGTACGACGACCGCATCTTCCAGTTCGAGGACCTGCTGTCCAGCGGCGACGGGCGCCCGCTGCGCGCACCCGATGCGGCGGCGCTGGATGCCGCGGATCTCGCGATCCTCTACACCTCGGGCACGATGGGCAAGCCCAAGGGGGTGCGGCTCTCGCACCGCACGGTGTTGGAGACGGCCGTCCGCACCGGCGAGGCGCTGGAGCTGGAGCCGGCGGACCGCGTGCTCGTGTCGGTCCCGCTGTTCACCATCTTCGGATTCAGCGTCGTGGTCGGCACCATTGCCGCCGGCGCGACGCTGGTGCTGCAGGAGGAGTTCGACGCAGGCAGTGCGATGGAGTTGATCGAGCGTGAGCGCGTGACGGTCATTCACGGCGTGCCGACCATGTATCACATGCTGATGCGACATCCGCGCTTCGACCCGTCGCGCTTCACGCGGCTGCGCACCGGCATCGTGGCCGGCGGGCCGGTGACGGACGATCTGGTCCGTCGGATCCGGCGCTGGTGCGATGTGCAGGTGGCGTACGGTCTCACGGAAACGGGGCCGACGGTGACGATCACCCGCTTCACCGATCCCGATGAGAAGCGGCGAACCACCGTGGGACGTCCGTTGCCCGGCGTGGAGGTCAAAGCCGTGGACTTCGTGACCGGTGCGCTGCACGGGCCCGAAGCGGTGGGCGAGATCGCCGTTCGCGGCCCGAACGTGATGCAAGGCTATGCGCGGATGCCGGCCGAGACCGCCCGGTCGTTCTCGCCGGAAGGCTTCTTCCTCACCGGTGATCTCGGGATCATCGATGAGGATGGCTATCTGCGCATCGTGGGGCGCATCAAGGAGACGATCGTCCGCGGCGGATATCAGATCTATCCGCGCGAGGTCGAGGATCAGCTCCGCGCGCATCCCGCGGTCGACGACGTCTGCGTGATCGGTGTCCCCCATGACATCATGGGAGAGCTGGTCTGCGCGTGCGTCGTCCCTGTTGAAGGCGCGGTCATCACCGGCGGCGAGCTGAAGGAGTTCGCGCGCGACACGATGGCCGACTACAAGGTTCCCGACATTGTCCGCTTCTTCGACACCTTCCCGATGACCGGGAGCGGGAAGGTGAAGCGGCGGGAGCTCGAGCGCGTCGTAGCGCTCGATCACACAGCGACGATAGGGAGTTCATGAGCTCACGATCCTCACGGCCCGCGGGGCGATCGCCGGTGGCCCCGATGCACCGCGGCCCGCAGGCCATGCCGCCGGCCCCCGCCTTCAGCACCCCGGCCGGCGCACCCTTCCACGCGCCCAACGCGGCGCTCCTCATCGACTTCGACAACGTGACCATGGGGATCCAGAAGGATCTCCACAGCGAGCTGCGCAGCCTGCTCTCCTCCGACATCATCAAGGGAAAGGTGGCCGTGCAGCGCGCGTACGCGGATTGGCGCCGCTATCCGCAGTACGTCGTGCCGCTCACCGAGTCGTCGATCGACATGATCTTCGCCCCGGCCTACGGGACGTCCAAGAAGAACGCGACCGACATCCGGCTCGCCGTCGATGCAATGGAGCTGGTGTTCACCCGCCCCGAGATCGGGACCTACATCCTCCTCTCCGGCGACTCCGACTTCTCCAGCCTCGTGCTCAAGCTCAAGGAGTACGGCAAGTACGTGATCGGCGTCGGCATCCGCGAATCGTCCAGCGACCTGCTCGTCATGAACTGCGACGAGTACTACAGCTACAACGCGCTTGCCGGTCTCGTGAAGTCGGGCGAGGAAGAAGTCGTCAAGCACGATCCGTGGGAGCTGGTGGTCGAGGGCGTGGAGCGGATGAAGCGCAAC
>DASSNU010000021.1:0-502880 GCA_035701265.1 Gemmatimonadaceae bacterium
GCTACGGCGAATGTCAAAGGAACCACGTACACCTGCTGACGATCCCTTCGGCGGGCGAGGCCCGACCAGCCACGAACGGATGACTGGCCTTCCCTGGGATGCCTCGTACCACAACGACGACCCCGCCCCCTGGGACATCGGCCGCCCGCAGCCAGCGATAGTGCGCCTGGCATCCCGAGGCGGCTTCGCTGGAGCGGTACTCGATGCTGGCTGCGGGACCGGCGAGAACGCGCTTCACGTCGCCTCGCTGGGACTCTCGGTTCTGGGCGTCGACGTGGCCGAGACGGCGCTGGCAATCGCCCGAGAGAAGTCCCTCGCTCGTGGAATCGCCGCGGAATTCGCTCTCGCCGACGCTTTCCATCTCGCGCGCTTGGCCCGCACCTTCGACACGGTGATGGACTGCGGCCTCTTTCACACCTTCGACGCCGACGAGCGACCACGATACGTCGCGAGCCTCTCATCGGTCACCGAGCACGGTGGAACGCTGTACGTGTTGTGCTTCAGTGACGCTGCTCCCGACACCGTCCCGCACCCCATCAGTCAGGACGATCTGAGAGCAGCGTTCAATCCGAGCACTGGCTGGAAGATCGTCGCCATCGAAGCGGACCGCGTTCACACGACGTTCCACGGCGACGACGGCGCACCTGCCTGGCTCGCGACGATCAAACGGATCTAGACTGTTTCGCGCTCCATCGCGCGCTCGGTCGCGCACGCAATCACTCGCTCAGCCGCCCGCAGCCCCGAACCACTTCGCCACCGCGCCGACCAGCTCCCGCTGATCCGCTCCCACCCACGCCACATGCCCGTCCGGCCGTAACAGCACCGCGGGCACGTCGAGCTCCTCGCTCGTGTCCGCGACATAGTCGACCCGATCCCTCCACCCATCCACCGACAGCCTCCCCGTCTGATCGAGCAGCAGCCCGCGTCCTCGGCGCATCAGCTCATAGAGTCGCCCGTTGCTCTTCAATTTCACGTCCCGCAACCGCCGCCCCAGTAGTGGATGCCCCGCGTCTCCCTCGCCGAAATCGTACCGTACCCCGATCGCGGTGATCTTCTCGATGAGGTACCGCCTCACCTCCTCGAACTGCATCAACTCCGCCCAGAGCCTCCGCACCGCCTGCGGTCCCGGCTCGGTCGACATCAGCACCATCTGCGCGCGGCTATTGTTCAACACGTCGGCGGCCACTGGGTATCGCTCGGTCTCGTAGCTGTCGAGCAGCCCCTCCGGTGTCCAGCCGCTGATCTCGGCGGCCAGCTTCCAGCCGAGGTTGAAGGCGTCCTGGACGCCGAGGTTGAGACCCTGCCCGCCGGCCGGCGGGTGGATGTGCGCCGCGTCGCCGGCCAGCAGCACGCGACCCACCCGGTAGCGCTCGGCCTCTCGGGTGGCGTCGCCGAAGCGGGAGAGCCAGCGCGGCGAGTGCACACCGAAGTCGGTGCCGGCGATCGCGTGCAACTGTCGCGTGAACTCCTCGAGTGTCGGCGGAACGGTGCGATCCTCTGCCACTTCCTCGGCGGGCACGAGGACGCGGTACACACCGTCGCCGAGGGGCCCGAGGCCGAAGCGCTTCTCGGTGTTGCGGACTTCGGTCATCACGGCGGTCACGGTCTCCTGAGACACGCCCACCTCCATCTCGCCCAACAGGAACTCGGTGCTGCTCGGCTCTCCGGGGAAGCTGACGCCGAGCTGCTTGCGCACGGTGCTGCGGCCGCCGTCGCAGCCGACGAGGTAGCGCGAGCGGAGTTGCGTGCCGTCGGAGAGCTCGGCGATCACCCCGTGTTCGTCCTGACTCAGCCCGACCAGCTCGCAGCCGCGCCGGATCTCGGCGCCGAGCTCCGTCGCGTGCTCGGCCAGCAGTCGATCGGTGACGGGCTGCGGGATGCCGAGGACGTAGCAGTGCGCGGTGTCGAGTTGGACGGGCGTGGGATCGTCCGTCATGGCGGCGAAGAACAGACCGGTGATCGGGTGCGTCTTGCCGTTCGCGAGGAAGCGATCGAGAATGCCGCGCTGGTCCATGATCTCGATGCTGCGCACGTGCATGCCGAGCGAGCGGACGACCTTCGTGGGCTCGGCGTCGCGCTCGACGACGACGACGCGCACGCGTGGAGGCGGAGCTCGGCGGCGAGCATCAGGCCGGTGGGGCCGGCGCCGACGATTATTACGTCTATCGGGTTCGATACATCGACCATGAATCACCCATTCCAGGAAATTGAATGCGCGATTCTACGGGAGACCATGGACCTTGCCGCAAGTCCCCGAGTGGGCTATATGTTGAACATGGCGAGGAGAGTGTGATCTCTTCGCCTTTGTCAGTCACGGTCATCCATGCGCAAGCTGGGATGGCCATTTTTGTTTTCGCGAGGATACGTTATTTCACGCTGGCCGGTTCGCACGCATCGGAACGGCAGCGACCGCTGAGTGTCCGCGGCGCCCAGCGCGGGCATTCTAGCCGTTCAGTGCCGGCTCGCAGCTCGGTTGGAGCGTGCTGATGAAGAGCACCGCCCTGGCGCAGTGATCCGTTCGATAAAAAGGATGCAACCGCTCATGCGTGTCGCCGCGCTCTACGACATCCACGGAAACCTCCCGGCGCTCGAGGCGGTCCTTGACGACGTGCGCAGTGCTGGCGTCGACGAGATCGTGGTCGGCGGCGATGTCGTCCCAGGCCCCATGCCCGCGGAATCGCTCCAACGCTTACTGGATCTCGGAGTGCCCACGCACTTCATCTACGGCAATGGCGAGCGGGCCGTCCTGGCGCAACTGGCCGGCGCGCGGACCGGATCCGTGACCTACTGGGGCACCGCGTCTGGTGCTCGCCCGCCAGAGAGGATCGTCGACGTCCTTGGGTGGAGCGCGGAGCAGCTCCCACCGTATCTCGAGCCAGTGCTTGCTCGCTGGCCCATGACGGTGCAACTCGAGATCGACGGCCTCGGCACGGTTCTCTTCTGTCACAGCACGCCACGCAACGAGACGGAGATCTTTACGCGAACGACTCCCGAGGAGCTGCTTCGTCCGCTGATCGAACCCCTTCACGTGGATGTGCTCGTCTGTGGCCACACGCACATGCAGTTCGACCGGCGAGTCGGCAGCACGCGCGTGGTGAATGCCGGGAGTGTGGGCGCACCGTTCGGAGATCCTGGCGCGTATTGGCTCCTCCTGGGGCCTCATGTTGAGCTCGTCAGGACGACCTACGATGTTGCCAAGGCTGCTGAACGCATTCGGGGCACGTCGTATCCCGACGCTGCGGAATTTGTACAGCGCAGCATGCTCACTCCGCCGACGGAGCAGGTAATGCTGGAAGTCTTCTCGCGTGTCGCGCTCACGCCATAGATCATGTACCGACTGACTGTGTCGCGAACTCCGCTCCGCGCGCGGTCGGCTTCACGACGCGTTGCACTCGCCACGCGCGCGCTGGGCCGCCGTGGCGACGGCTGGCGAGCTTGCCCTCACGCCACCATCTTGGCGCTCCGGTAGATCGGGGTTGCGGCTGCACATCGCATTATTAATAGCCGGCGACCCACCACCTCGGAGAAGCACAGTGCCGATCATCGCTATTCGCGGCGCGCGCACCAAGAAAGCGCCGACTCAGTGCCAACGACCCTCCGGATGGATGGGGAAGATCGTCCTCCGGTCGATGAACAGACGCCATTCCAAGCTTACGGATTGGGGACTGGGCCACCTCGCCATCCGACCCGGCGATACCGTACTGGATGTGGGGTGTGGTGGCGGGCGAACAATCGCCAAGCTCGCCAACATCGCCAGCCGCGGCAGCGTACACGGCGTTGACTACGCACCGGCCAGCATCGCGGCTGCGCGGAAGTTGAATCGGGCACTCATCGAGGGTGGCAGGGTGCGCCTTCACCAGGCGTCGGCGTCGGAACTGCCGTTAGCCGACAACACGTTCGATGTCGTAACGGCGATCGAAACGCACTTCTGGTGGCAGGACCTGGGCGGCGGAATGCGAGAGGCATTGCGCGTGCTCGAACCCGGCGGTCGCATGGCCGTGATCGCGGAATTCTAAAACGGTGGGAAGCACGCAAAGTACGCAGACCGGTTGGCGCAGTGGACGACAATGGCCATCCTTGACGTCGATCAGCACAGGCGGATGTTCACGGAGGCTGGTTTTGTGGACGTCACCATCGACGAAGATGCGGCGCGAGGTTGGATCTGCGTGACCGGTACGAAGCCGCCGCGCGTTCCGCATGGGCTTCACCGCCCGGCGGACGCCGGGGATGTGTCCGTGCAGCGGTCGGTGGACTCGCCGCCGAGCGACAGTTGACGCACGAGGGCGATCTCTGGCGTGCTCGCGTCGCTCGCCCGCACGTGATGCGCCCACCGCTAAGATCGGGCGTGAAGCACACTCAGGAGTGAGAATGCACTCTGGGGACATCACCTTTGAGGGACCGGCGATCGACGATCCGAGCATCCTCGACCGGTTGAGTGCGGCGCACCGTGCGTTCCTCGCGCAGCGCAACGGCGTCATCGCGTTCGGGGGCGGGCTGCACATCCGTGGGGCCTGCCGTCAGCCTGCGTGGCACGCGCTCCGCACTGCCTGGGAGGGCCCGCTCGCGCTGCATACACTCTATCGCGCCGTGCAGCCGGGCGATGTCCCCTTCGCGGAGGATGCCCTGGGCGATCAGTTCCTGGAGCGCGACGAGATGGTCTATCGCCTTCACGCGGAGACCGGCGAGGTGGTGGCGCTTGGCTGTGATCTGAATGCTTTCCTCGAATCGAGCTGTGCCGATCCCATCGGGTTCTTGCAGCTCGCGCCGCTGCAGCAGTTCTGGAGCGAAGGCGGCCATCTGGAGCCCGGGCAGCTCGTGAATGTGTATCCGCCTTTCTGTACTACCGAGTCGCGCAAGGGTGTCTCGCTGCGAGCCATTCCGAGTGGGGAGCGGATAAGCTGGCTGGCCGCGTTTGCGGCACAGATCCGAGATCTGCCAGACGGCTCGAGCGTGCAGATCACGCTCACACCGTGAAGATGCCGAACGCAGCGTTCGGCGGCACAAGAGGAGATCTGTGAGCCACAACCGCGTGAGGGCCGAGTTCAATGGGCTCTTTGGCGACCTGCTCTGTCTCTCGCATTCCGACACATGCAAGGCCGAGGATGGCAGCACCGTCCGCCTTGAGGCTGGCATGGAACTGACGGCGTTCGCTGAGGACGCCGATGAGCACGGCCAGCGCGACGACTTGCTGGCAAGCGGTACGGTCGAGCTCTTCGCCGAGCTGGCTCGCCTGCAAAGGTTCACGCTGGGTGCTTCGGATTGACCGGCAGGGCGTCCGCCACGAGTCGGACGGCGCCTCCTAGCCGCTACGCGAGATCGCCGCGACGCATCCGGTCGTCCTGTCATCGCAGTGCAGCGTGGTCGTGCGGAAGAAGAAATCCGGGGAAGGACGGTGACGGCCCCGGCTTTCGCACACGTTCAGCCGGGGCCGCGTGTCGGGTGATGCAGACGGCACGTTGAAGGCGGCCGCAGGATCGGACCGATCGCCTACCCCTCCGGCATCGTGAGCGGCACGAACGTCCCCGCGTCGATCACCCCGTTGCTCACGTTGTAGAGCGTGAACCCGGACTGCATGATGACCGGACCGTAGTCGTTGGGCCCGACGATGGCCGCGGTCTGTTCGAACCGCAGCGGACCGTGGTCGGTCTGATACACGATTTTCTCGGCGACGTGCATGTGCCCGCCCAGGAGGAGTGGCTGCGGGCGTCCCTTGAACGCGCCAAGCACTGCAAGCGTGTTCGCGACGGAATGGCGGAAGGACGTTCCCCCCTTGGGGTGCGCGACGCTGCTGACGAGGGCCATCTCGAGGTAGCCGGCCATCGTCTCCACTCCCGTGGCTAGAGGAATGTGACAGTACACCACGATCGGCGTCGACGCGGGCACCGCGGCAACATCGCGCGTGAGCCACGCGAGCTGCACGCTGTCGACGCCGCCGTAGTACGCCGAATCGTCCGGCTGCACGGTGTCGAGCCCGATGAAGTGCACGCCTCCGAAGTTGAAGGAGTAGTACTCCGGGCCCCGGTAGAGCCGGTACATGCCGCGGTTGTACAGCGGATGCGTGCTGGGCACGTGGGAGCGACTTGGGATGATACCGAAGTGATCGTGGTTGCCGGGTATCGTCCAGAACGGCGCGTGCAGTGTCATCTCCGCGCGGAAGAGCTCGAAGAAGCTTCGGGCTTGAGGCTCCTGCTGGCTCATGGCGTCGTAGACGAGATCGCCGGTGATCAGCGTCATCGCCGGGTCGAGCGAGTCGGCGAGCTCCCGGAACCGGCGAACGCGCTGAACGTTGCTCGGCCTGATGTGCGGGTCCGATGCGTGGATGAACCTGAACGATCTCGGCTGTTGCTCCGAGCGAAGGGCGAAGCTGATCGAGTCGCTGCCACCCACGGTCTGCCACCACGAACCGACCGTCTGCCAGTCGGTCGGCACCGATACGAAGACGATGGTCTTCTCGCCGGCAGGAAGCTGATAGCGGCCGGCCGCATCCGTGGTGACGACCTCCGACTGATTGGAGACAACGACGCCGGGGAGGGGGCGTTCCGTCGCATCGAAGACGCCGTTGCCGTTGGCGTCGTTGAAGACGACGCCGTGCACGGAGCGTTGGGCCTGGAGCGGGGATGCGAGAAGCGCGAGGATCGCGGTGCAGGCGAGCACGGGTTTCATGAGCGGCTCTTGCTCCAATGGAGAAGGGAAGGTGCGGATGACCTGAGCTGAAGCGGGACGGGACCTGCACTCCTCGACGCAGCACGCACGTGAGATCGCGCGTGGCTGGGTCCTGAAGCGCGTGGCGGTCGCGACGAGTGCTGCTGAGCGGCAGCGCAAGCGCCCACGACCACAACCTACCAGTGGGCACGCGCGTCGAGGTCATGGAATAAGACACCGTGACGCAAGAACCCGTTGGCTGGGCGTACGGCGCACCGGGCACGATCGTTTCAACTGCTGATGCACCTGTCGCGTCTCTCCCGCGCCGCCGCAGCCCGCCGCCTCCCTGTACAACCGCGAGTTGCCGTCCCTATAATAACCCGGCGGTCCGACCTGTCGTCGACGTGCGCCGCTTCTGGCGGCGCGCAACCCACCCCACGCTATGACCACGCCGACGTCCGGCGCTGCCTCCGACCGACCTTCCCTCACGCGCGACGGCGCTCGCCTTGGGGCGGCACTCGCCGACCGCTATCGCATCGAGCGCGAGCTCGGCCAGGGCGGGATGGCCACGGTCTACCTGGCCGAAGATCTGAAGCACCACCGCAAGGTGGCCATCAAGGTCCTGAAGCCCGAGCTCGCCGCCGTGATCGGCGCCGAGCGCTTCGTGCGCGAGATCCGCACGATCGCCGCACTTCAACATCCCCACATCCTCGGCCTCATCGATTCGGGCGAGGCGGACGGCACCGCCTGGTACGTGATGCCCTTCGTGGAGGGCGAGTCGCTCCGCGACCGGCTCATGCGCGAGAAGCAACTCCCCGTGGCCGACGCGGTGCGCGTCGCCACCGAGGTGGCTGCGGCGCTCGACTACGCGCACCGGCATGGCGTGATCCACCGCGACATCAAGCCGGAGAACATCCTGCTGCACGATGGCGCAGCACTGGTGGCGGACTTCGGGATCGCGCTGGCGGTGAGCAACACGGCGGGGCACCGGATGACCGAGACGGGGATGTCGCTCGGCACGCCGCACTACATGAGCCCCGAGCAGGCGATGGGGGAGCGGGAGATCACCGGGCGCAGCGACATCTACGCGCTCGGCGCCATGACGTACGAGATGCTGGTGGGAGAGCCGCCCTTCACCGGCGCCACGGCGCAGGCCATCGTCGCCCGACTGCTCACTACCGAGCCGGCGCCCATCAGCGAGACGCGCAAGCGGGTGCCGGAGCACGTCGAGGACGCCGTGCTCACCGCGCTGCAGAAGCTCCCGGCCGACCGATTCGCCACCGCTACGGAATTCGCCGACGCGCTGGCGGGACGCGTCCCAACAACGTCTCCCGCGCGTCGCGAGGGCAGCGCGGCGCACTATCGCCTGCGCACATGGATCGCTTGGGGCAGCGTCGCCGTGGCCGCCGCGGCGCTCGCGTTGATCGCGTGGAAGCAGTGGAGCACGCCGGTCCCACCCGAGTCGCGCTTCGCCATCGCGCTCCCCCCCGGTCAGGAGATCAGTCTGGCCATGCAGGGAACGCACATGGCGGTGTCGCAGGACGGCTCGCTCCTGGTGTATACCGGCGGCGACTCGGTGCACGGCATGCTCTGGGTCAAACGACGGAATGCGGTCGTCGCCACCTCCATTCCCGGGACCGAAGGCGCGTACAACCCGTTCGTCTCGCCGGATGATCGCACCGTCGGATTCTTTACCGACCTGAATGGACGCTCGATGAAGGTCGTGTCGCTGAGCGGCGGGCCGCCGCGCACCGTGGTGAGCGTTCCACTGGGGAACAGCGGTGCAGTGTGGGGGGACGACGGGTACATCTACTACGATGCCGATCTGAGCGGGCTCATGCGGGTCCGGCCGGATGGCAGCGATCGCCAGACGGTGATGCCGCTCGATGCCGCGCATCACGAGGCGGGCATCGCGTGGCCGCACGTGCTCCCCGGTGCGCACACGGTGATCATGCGTCTTCGGCACATCGACGATGTGCCGGCCGACTACTCGATCGTGGCCGTGCACATTGGCAGCGGACAGCGCGCCACATTGGCGCGCGGTGTCAGCGCCAGCTATGCGGACGGGCGCCTGCTGTTCGTGAGCGCCGATGGCACCCTGGCCAGCGCGCCGTTCAGCGAGAAGAAGCTCGCGGTCACCGGGCCATCCACTGCTGTACTCAATGACGTTCGGATTGCCGGCAACTACTCGGGAGTCGATCTGGCGGTGAGCCGGGACGGCGTGCTGCACTACCTGGCCGGTTCACCGGGCGCCGGTGCGCAGCTCACGTGGGAAGACCGCAACGGAACCACGAGCCCGGTCGATCCAAACTGGTCGGAAGAAGGTGAGATCTGGGGGCTGGCGCTGTCGCCTGACGGCACCAGAGCGGCCGTCGAGATCTCCCGTGTCGGGAGTACCGGCACCGACATCTGGATCAAGCAGCTTCCCAACGGGCCGTTGTCCCGATTGACGCTCAACCGCGCGCCCGATTCACGGCCGATATTTTCGAGCGACGGCCGATCGGTGTTCTTTCTCTCGGAGCGTGTCAGTCCCGTGGCCGTCTTCGAGCGGTCGGCCGACGGCGCCGGGAGCGACCAGCTGCTCGTGAAGGCGCGACGCAACATCTCGGAGGTCGTGCAGTCGCGCGACGGCAAATGGTTGATCGTGCGGACGTCGGCGGCGGACTCCGGATCGGCCGACATCCTGGCGATGCGTATCGGCGTCGACACCGTGCTGCATCCCATGGTCGCCACGCCGGATGCCGAGACCAATCCGGCGCTCTCCCCCGACGGCCACTGGCTGGCGTACGTATCGACCGCCTCGGGGCGCCGCGAGGTGTACGTGCGTCCATTCCCAAACGTGAACGATGGTGTCTGGCAGATCTCCACCAGCGGCGGGTTCGAGCCGCAATGGGCTCATTCGGGGCGCGAGCTCTTCTTTCGCCGCAACACCGGTGTCGACAACCTGATGGCGGTCGACGTGACGACGACTCCGGTGTTTCACGCTGGAGCGCCGCATTCCATCGTGTCCACCGACGCGGCGGTCGGGCTCGACTACACGCGTTATGCAGTGAGTGCCGATGACCATCGCTTTCTGATGGTGGGGAGAGCTCATCCCGGTGCTCAGCCACAACTGGTGCGGATCGAGCACTTCGTCGAACATCTCGCCGAGCAGTCGTCGCCATGAGGCGGCGCCCATGACACGAGTGGAGGAACGGCTGGCCGCGGTGCTGGCCGACCGTTACCGCATCGAGCGTGAGCTCGGCGCGGGCGGGATGGCCACCGTCTATCTCGCGGAGGACCTGAAGCACCACCGCCGCGTGGCGATCAAGGTGCTGCACGCCGAGCTTTCGGCCGTACTCGGCCCCGAGCGGTTTCTCAAGGAGATCGAGCTCACTGCCCGCCTGCAGCACCCGCACATTCTCCCACTCTTCGACTCGGGCACCGCGGAGGGGCTGCTCTACTACGTGATGCCGTTCGTCGAAGGGGAGACGCTCCGCGCGCGGCTGGCGCGCGAGAAGCAGTTGCCGATTGCCGACGCGCTGCACGTAGCGTCCGAAGTTGCGGATGCCTTGCAGTACGCGCACGAGCGCGGGGTCGTCCACCGCGATATCAAGCCGGAGAACGTGCTGCTTCAAAACGGCCACGCGCTCGTAGCGGACTTCGGCATCGCGCTGGCGGTGGAGCAGGCGGGCGGCGCGCGCATGACGCAGACGGGGCTCTCGCTCGGCACACCACAGTACATGAGTCCCGAGCAGGCGATGGGGGAGCGGGACATCGGCCCGCGCTCGGACATCTACTCGCTCGGTGCGGTGACGTACGAGATGCTCGTGGGCGAGCCGCCGTTCACGGGTCCCAATGCACAGGCGATCGTGGCACAGGTGCTCACGTCGCACGCGCCGCTCGCGAGCACGCATCGCCGAAGTGTCCCGGAGTCGGTCGACGCCGCGATCTCGACCGCGCTCGAGAAGCTCCCCGCCGACCGCTTCGCCACCGCCATGGAATTCGCGTCGGCGCTCCGCGCGCCGCTGCCGGGTGCGCGTTCGCGATCGCACACCTCGGAGCGCGAACGCTCCTCGCTCCGCATGCCATGGCAGGCCATCGCGGGCGTGGCGGTCGGGGCGCTCGTAGCCGTTGCGTGGTGGTTGCTGCACAGTCGCCCCGAACGCGAACGCGTCCTGCGGGCCAGCCTTGTTCCTCCACCGGGTTGCGCCTTCTCGCAGGTCGCCACGACCAACCTCATCCAGCTCTCGCCCGACGGCGAGTGGCTCGCCTTCGTGGCCATCTGCGGGACCGATGAGTCCATCTGGATCCACTCGCTCTCCACCGGTGAACGCCGTCAGCTCCCGGGCACGTCGCACGCCGCGTATCCGTTCTGGTCGCCCGACGGAACGAGCCTCGGCTTCTTTGCCGATGGGCGGTTGAAGCGCATCGACCTCCGGAGCAACGCCGTGCGCGATCTGGCACCGGCGGTGAGCGGACGCGGAGGAAGTTGGAGCGCAACGGGCGTCATTCTGTACGCGCCGGACATCGTCGGTCCGCTCTACGAGATCCCGGCGAGCGGCGGTTCTCCGACACCGGCCACGGAGCCCGAACAGGGACTGCCCGAACACACGCACCGCCTCCCGTACTTTCTGCCGGACGGCAAGCACTTCCTCTTCGCCGACGGGCCGACCTCGACGCTCGGTGGCACCGTGCGCGTCGGAGAGCTCGGCACCATGCGGACGCGCACCTTGCTCGACATCCCCTCGAACGTCGAATACGCCGACGGGTGGTTGTTCTACACTGCCGAGGGGCTGCTGATGGCGCGTCCGTTCGACGCGCGCACGGCGACATTCACCGGGGAGGCCGCGAGCCTTGTCCCGCGGCTGGAAGTCTGGCCATTCCGGTACATCGGCAACTTCACCGTGTCGCACGCCAGCGACCTCCTGGCATACAGGCCGGCGCCTGAAGATCACAACCGCCTCGAATGGTTCGATCCGGTGACGCGGACGACGAAGGTGGTGCTCGAGGCGGGACCCTACCTTCACGTGCGCCTTTCCCCCGATGGCCGCCAGGCGCTCGTGGAACAACGCGAAGCGGAGAGCGCGAGGCGAACGCTCGCCCTGTACGACATCGCGGCCGGAACGTGGAACCAGATAGCGTCTCCCGCCGCCTACTACGCGTTCGCGTGGTCCCCCGACGGCAAGGAGATCGTGTTCAACTCGGCCGTCGACACGGTGGGCACCATCATATCGCTCGACCGGACGCGCAAGCGCACGGTGATGACGCACGCCCAGATGGACTTTCTCGACTGGTCCCGCGACTCGTCCTTCTTCATCGTGCAGCAACAGGCCGCTGGAAGCGGCTTCAACATGTACAAACTCGATGTGGGGTCTCTCCGCAAGACCGTCCTCCTGAACACCGCCGCCGACGAGACGTCGGCGCGCCTGTCACCGGATGGTCGGTTGCTGGCGTTCGTGTCGAACGAGACCGGCGCGGTGGAGTTGTACGTGACGCGGATGTCGGACACCGGGACGAAATGGAGGGTGTCGCAGGCCGGAGTCGCTCTGGATCTCTCCGCGCTCCGCGTCCCCTTCGCGTGGAGTCGCACGGGACATACGCTGTACTTTGCCGATGCCGCCGGGCATCTCATGTCCGCGAGCATCGACGATCGTCCCACGGTCCGGATCGGACGTCCCGCGCCCGTACCGGGAGCGCCGGACGACGTGGTGGATCTCTCCACCGCGTCCGACGGGCGGCTGTTGCTCCTGCGGAGCCAGCCCATCGCGGAAGCGCCGCTCGAGATCGTGGTGCACTGGACGGCCATGTCTGGCGTTGGGCGATGACGCGAAGAACGGATCTGCACGCACCGTGACCGGCGCGAAGTCCCGCATCGCGGTGCCGCAGATGAAGCGGCGGCCACGGCTCGTGACGCCAGTGGCCACGACCAAACGGGAAGCCCGCATGCGCCGACGTTGCATCGGTGCTCTCCTTCTGTGCTCCGCCGAGGCTTCCGATGCACCCGGGAGAGGCGGCTGACTTCACCTACGGCGCGAGGACGCCTGGCGACCTCGTGCTCGACGTCACCGCGCAAGTGGCCGGGTGGCGCATCCGCGTGCCGGTGCGAGTGACTGCTCCTCGGCACCCGCGCTGAGCGGAGCGGGATCGTATCCGATGGCGCCGCACCTGCCGAAGGAGGCGACTCTCAATTATCATCTCCCGTCACGATGCGGCTGCATCGCGCGGGAGCTGCGGCATGAGGCGGGCACACCAGGGCACGCGAAGGAGATCCCATGCACGAACCCAGCAACTATGCCGTTGGATGGGGCACGTTGGCGCTGATCAATGCCGGCCTCGCGCAAACTCGACAGCGCTCCGGGGTGAATTGGTTTCTCCTGTCGCTGCTCTTCGGACCCATTGCCACATTGCTGTTGGTGTCGGCGTTCCGGACTCCGCCAAAGTGATCGCCGCGGCGCCGACGGCTTGCAGTGGCGTTCGTCGATCGATGGTCGGCGCGTTCGCCCTCCCCGCCGACTGATGGCGTTTCGTGCGTCCGCGCGTCTGCCATTGGAGCTCCTTGCACGTGACTCCCGGCGTTCGCCGCTGCGAGGCACTCGTGGACAAATGACAGTCCCGCCGCCCACCGACGCGGAGTAGATTGCTCGCCATGGGACTCCTGACCTTCAGCATCAACGTCACCCTCGACGGTTGCATCGACCACCGCGAGGGCATTGCCGACGACGAGACACACGCGTTCTTCACCCGCCTCATGGACGAGGCAGGGGCCATGCTGTGGGGACGCGTCACCTACGAGTTGATGGAGAGTTACTGGCCCGCGGTGGCTCGTGGCGACGTGGAGACGCCACCGGCGATGCGCGAGTGGGCGGTCAAGTTGGATGCCAAGCCGAAGTACGTGGTCTCGTCGACGCGAACGGACTTCCCATGGACCAACAGTCACCACATTGCTGGCGACCTGCGCACGAGCGTGGCGAAGCTCAAGGACGCGACCCCCGCCGGCGTGCTCCTTGGTAGCGGTACGCTCGCGACCGAGCTGGACCGGCTGGACCTGATCGACGAGTACAAGTTCCTCGTCCACCCCAGGATCGCCGGTCACGGCCCGACCCTGTATCAGCGCGGGCTCCCCGCCACGCGGCGGCTCGACCTGGTCTCGGCGACGCCGCTCCGCAACGGCGCGGTCGCCATGCACTACCGCCGCGCGCCGGGCTGACCGGCACGTTGTACGTCGCGCGCGTGCTGTCCAACGCTCCGTGAGGCTGGCAGAGCAGCCATTGAACTGCAGACTTGGGCGCGACACACTATCAATGCTGCTGCCGCATCTGGTACAGTGTGCATGCCGTCGAGCTCGTTGGGTACGTCTGTGAGGCGATCGCATGTCCTTCGGCACGCTGCTCGTCATCGTCGCCCTGGGCGCGGTGTTCTTCGTCGCGTCCATCCCGAGCCTGCCGTCCGTCGTCGCATCGCACTTCGGTGCCGGAGGTGTGGCTGACGGCTTCATGCCGCGGGACACGTACATCATGTTCATGAGTGTTGTGTCCCTTGGCGTCCCGCTCACGGTGGGCGTGCTGCTGCGCCAGTTGCGTCGCATACCTGTCTCGCTCATCAACATCCCCAATAGAGACTACTGGCTCGCACCTGAGCGCGCTGACGCCTCGCGCCAGTACCTGGCGCGGCACGGTACCATCTTCCCGGCGTTGCTGGTCGTCTTCCTGTGCTTCGTGCACTGGCAGGTGATCGGCGCAAACCGGGTGCACCCAGCTCGTATTGCGGAGCGGCCGTTCATTGTCGGCCTCGTGCTGCTTCTGCTCGTCACCATTGTGTGGGTCGGAGCGTTGTTCGCGCACTTCAGGCGACCGCGCAGCTAACCACAGGGTACGGGGGAGAATGCCGCGACGAGTCTTCCTCTTCTGTGGCGTGCTCTCGCCTCTGCTGTATGCGGTGGCTGACGCCATCGCGGGGCTGGGATGGGAGGGCTACAGCTTTCGGGGTCAGACGATCAGCGAGTTGGGCGCGAGGGGTGGCCACGCTGTTGGTCCTCGGGGCGACGGGATTCGCCGCGGCCGCACTCGGCCCGCGCTTCCGTCTCTACACGATCGCGACCATCGCCGTCGTGTTGGCGTTCGGAGCGTGGAGCGGGATGGAGGCTCCACGGATCGAGGCCGGCCTGCCGACGCCGTGGCTCGGCGTGAGAGAGCGCATCTTCTGGTACGCGTATCAATTGTGGTTCCTCGTACTGGCCGTCACGCTGCTGCAGGAGAAGGGCGCGGCAGCACAGGGCGATTAGTTGATGAGCAGCTAGTCACCACAGCGGATCTCACGACGGTCGTGCGCGGTGTTGCGTAACGAACGATGGAGATGCCAGGGGTGCTTCGCCTCTCGTCGGGGTCTGCCTGATCCTCTTATCGTATGGACACTGTGAAGGACGACGCGGAAGTGTTGCGCCTTGGGTTGGTCACCGGCCTCGTTCGGCGGGACGCGGTCGTGGTGTGGGCCGATGGTCTGGTGGCGGCGAATCGAGGGCGCGAGATACCGGTACTCCTCGACCTGAGCCTGGGTGCACGGAAATCGGTTGCCGAGCTGGTGTCGTTGCTTGGAGAGATTCCCGGAACGGCGCGACCCGCGAACGTCGGTCGGCGTCTCGCGCGCGAGATCTACCGCGGCTTGCGGGACGGTCGAATCGGCGTGCAGTCAGCCGCGCGCAGCATGTACGGCATCATGCGCGACGGGTATTCCCCGGATGATGAGTTCGAGATGATGGCATATACTGCTGACGATGGTGTCGACCTCGCGCTCGCCGGCGTGTACGGCACATTGGCGGAGCTGTCGCGCGACGTGCTCGAGTTTCCCCAACGGTACGACGACGCGGATGAGCTGCCGGTGCCCTCTGCATCGTGAGGACGAGTTCGCTCTCCGGGACCCGGACGGCTACTACGTGACCGTGAGCGGGTACTCTGGTGATTGAGGGCCTGTGTAGCAAATGGGAGGGATCTACGCCCCGGCTCGGCAGTGGAGAGCGCGCTCGCGGCACGGCGGCTCGCGTTCGGTAGCGACCACCACGTCGCTACGGAGTGCGATGCAGAGTACGTGTGACATCTTTTCGAGTCATGGTGCACATGGTCGTGAAACGCGCGCATTGTTCAAGCTACCGCTCGGTCCTGCTCGCGCTTCTGGCCGTAACGGCTCTCGGCTGCTCGGCGAATGCGGGCGCCGGGTGCACGTTGCCACCGGTAAGCGACGAGTACCGCGCTACGGACAACACAGCACTCTTCACACTCCCCGATAGCGGCGGGTTCGTGGTCAACGGCGTGTCCATCGAACGCGCGCGGATTGGACCTTTACTCAGGGAAACGTTCGCGCAACGGTCGTCGGAGGTTCGCGCCGTCTTCGTCTGGCGGCCTGGCCCGAGCCGGTGCGCCGATCTACGATACATCGCGGAGCAAGCGAAGGCCGCCGGCGGCGCCGCGTACGACGCGGAAGCAAGCGGATGGCCGCGTGAGGAGCCGCCGGATTTGTGATAGGTGCTGTAAGGACGTGATGTTGACGGCGAAACATCGAGTACCGACATCTGTCACCTACCGCGCGCTGCCCATGCGCATGGCGCTGTCCACGCGAGGGCAAACGCCAACGTGTTGGTGGCCTGGCGCATCGCTAGAGCGGAAAGATCCGCGCAGCATTGTGCCATGACAGAACCTGATTCTCCCGGCTCACGGTTCAAGCGTTTTGGATTGGCGCAACCGTGCTTGGCGCAATCGGCTTCGCTGCCGCCCGATGGCGCCGGTGGGCTGCACTTCCAGCCATTGCGATCATTGCGATCATGGCGTGGTGGGTGTGGTCCGAGTGGACCGATCGGTTCGTCGGTCCAGCGATGCAAGAGGAAGCCGGCAGACTGTATCCATTTCACCTTGCCCTGGCGGCGCTCCTCGCGACTTCGTTGACCCTCGCCGGGCTCGTGTGGCGACGCCGACGCGCTCATGATCGTTCGCGCTGATGGCACATCGCGAGCTTGCCGCCGCGTCGCGCGTCGTCGTATGATACGCGGTCACTTGGTGGCGGCGCTCGTAGGTTGCTTACGCACGGGGGAGGGGAACGCTTCACATGCCGACGTTCGCACGGTGGATGCCGCCGCGTGCGCGCGCGCCGATGTCCGCGCTCGGCTCGTCGATCACCGCCGTCACCATCATCGCGTCGCTCGTGATCGCGATGGTGCTGGCAGGTGTGAGCACAATCTTCGTCGCGGTGCTTCTGGTGCTACTCGCGCTGTGCGTGACCGTCGACGTTGTCGTAACGCGGCGCCGGATCCAGCGGCTTGCGGCCGCTCGGGCGGGGGAGGACATCGGGGCATTCGCGCGGGCATTCGACCGGCAGAGTGACCCGTTCGATCCACGCGTGGTGCGGGCAGTGTGGGAGGCGTTGGTGCCGTATGTCGAGTGTGATGGCAGGCGCGTACCGCTGCGCCCCACGGACCGCATCAGCGAGGACCTGCATATCGATGTCGACGACATCGACATGGGAATCGTACAGGAGGTGGCGGAGCGGGCGGGGCGGTCGCTCGAGAATGTCGAGGCAAATCCGCGCTATGGACACGTGAAGACGGTAGGCGATCTGGTGAGATTGGTTAGCTCACAACCTCCGCGATGCGCCGGCTGACGAAAACATGTGCTGCGGGCGGCGCGCGATGTTGCGCGCTAGGAGCACACGATGAACGCTCTCCTTTCTCCGCACCCACATCTGCACGGGGCGTCCCGCACCCAGGACCATGTCCCGACGGGTATCTGTGGAAGGTGGTCTGGAACCCGTCGTGGACGCGGGTCGAGTGAGGTGCAGCGCGTTGTCTCCCGAGTCATTCACGATGACGAATGAGGGGGCGCGGAAGCGGGAGCAGTGACGCGTAGAAGTGTGCCGCAGAGAAAAGCGGACACGTGAACGCGAGCAGTGCGACGCAATACTGGAGGCGTTGATGGAAAGAGAGGCCACTCAGCGATGCACTCGCCGCCTCGGGCGTGTTGTCGTGATGCCGTGTCTGGCTCTCGTTACCGTCGTGCTCGGCTGTGCGCAATCAGCACAGAACAGCGAGCTCACACCCATGCTGGCACCTGAACCACCGCTGCGCGATGCGGCTGGCACGGTCAAGGGTCAGGTGATCGACAGCGCGACGGGAGCACCGGTCTCCGGTGTGTACGTCTCTGCGGAGTATGTGTACGAGATCACCGATTCGGCCGGACGGTTCGTTATGCCGTCCCTGGAGCCGGGTGGCCACTCCATCGTCGCTGAGCGCCGCGGATTTCTGAAGCGGCGCATCGATCTCACGATCACCTTTCCAGACACAACCACCGTCGTCATTCGGATTGCGCACACAGCGTTGCCGAAGTACGAGCTTGCAGGGCGTTGGGGGATGGAGTTGGCCCTGGACTCCGCCGGGGCACGCCAGAAACCGACCGCCCGTCGGGTGGAGGGGACCATCGTGTTGAGCGAGAAGTTTCCCTCCCGGTGGGGGCCGGGTGAGGATCCTGATCCGTGGGTGCGTACGATCGAGGGCCGATACCAGGCAGACCTAACGCCGTTCTGGGGTACGCAGGTCGCGCCGGATGTGTCCACAAGTGTGTTCGGCCCCGTGGACTCGACGTTCACGAGGGAGGCGTCCGCCGCAACCTTCGACGGCGATTCGATCACCATCGACTTCATTCCACGAATGTCGCACGGTGGTATCTCGCTGTGGGGTCGCTTGATCAATGCGGATACCGCGGAGGGCAAGTGGTACCAGCGTGCCTACTGCTGCGGAGCTGTCGGACACTTTCGGTTGTGGCGGATTTCTGGAGACCCTGGGCCCATCAGCGTACCGCGTCTCAGATCGTTGACGCCACCACCGCGCGATGCGCTTGCCGAGGCGGAACGCGCAGACGTTCGTGTGCGCATCTGGGACGAAGCGTACCATACGTACATCAAGGGGTGGTTCGATCTGGGGACTCCGGACGGTGGTACAACGTCCGTCTACACCACCGGTACCCAAGCTGACGGGTGGGGCAAATCGTTCTGGCTGGCGCCGGGGCGCTATCGCATCATCGTGAACCGATATCCCTGTGGCAACGAGCAGTATTCGCTGAAACGCCCGATCGAGCGGCCATTCGAGGCTCGCGCCGGAGAGCACCAGGACATCACGATTCGGCTCAATACCCGGAAGGTCGAGCCGAGCAGATCGTATAACAACACGAGCGGTCATCGGTGCGATGTGGTTCTGCCTGAGGCCCTGCGCAGCAGTGACTAGCTCATGATTACCGTGGCTTCGATGCAGCCAACGGTGCGTCGTCTTGCAATCACGTCGACGATCAGACCGCGCCGCTCACCTTGACTGTCGCGTCCACACCCCTGCTGTCGGCCGCTCGCGACATCGTACGGAGCGTGACAGCATCCGCATGCCGATCGTCGAATCCAGAGTGGTCCTGTCCTCAATTCTGGATCGTGGAGGTGACCCCAGTGAAGACAACGCTCACGTACATCCGCACCACATTTGGATTTCTGGCTGGCGCTGCCGTTCTGGCGACCGCGTGTGCCGTCGTCATCGCAATCGCCGTGAGTCACTCGGATGCCCCGCACAGCAGCCCGACCAGGGCTGACCTCTGGTTCGGATTCGTAGTCCTGGCTGTCCTGACGCTCGGGTTTGCGAGTGCCGCGTGGCGGTCCGGCCGCTCCGCGGTCGCGCTGCTCCCGACGCGCATCGCCGTCATCACAGGCGCGGCGGCCGTCGCGCTCCAGATGATCGTCATGATGCTCGTCGGTGAGTCGTTGGGGTACACGGCCATCGCGGTGATAGCCTTCCCGATTGGTGTGCTCGCCACCGCGGTGGCGCTGCGGTCACGGCGCGCGAACGTGCTCCCCGCATCCGCGCTACCCCAGTAGCCGCGCACATCCCACCGTCGGGGGTGGCGCATTGCCTCCCCCGACGTCGAGGGGCTGGACGGCAATCGCTGCGCGGCTGCATCTTGTCGCGCCGGCTCGCGGCTGAACCGAGCGTTCGCGAGCGACACGAAGCCGGGCTCGTCCTCCACGCCCCACACGATCGTCCCATGCACATCGCGGATCCTCGGCAGGTTCCCTCCGGCATCTTCCTCTACACGCTCCGTCCGGCTCGCCTGGCGATGCTCACCGAGGGCCCGACGCCCGAGGAGCAGGCGCTCGCTGGCCGCCACTGGATGTACTCGCAGGAGCTGCTCTCTCGCGGCGTACTGGTGTTCGCCGGGCGCACGCCGACGCGCGACACCAGCACGTTCGCCGTGGTCGTGATCCGTGCGCCGTCGTTGGACGCGGCGCGCGAGATCGCGGAGGCCGACCCCGCGGTGGCTGGCGGTGTGTTTCGCGCCGAACTGTTTCCGTTCCAGCCGATGCTCATGGGCGCCTGGCCGCCGGAGGCGGCGACCGTCACGCCTGCGGCTCATCTCGCGTGAGCGTGACCACGTTGCGTCGCTCGACGATTCGTAGAGGCTGGAGCGAGTGCGCCCGTCGCCGATGCGATGCCGCGTGACGGTTCCGCGGCTCCGGAAGGCCGCTCCGACGTGAGGGTCGCCACCGATGTCCGATGACGTGACGGACTACCGCCACCTCGACTTCATGCAGAGTCGTATTCCGGCGCTGGACGCGTTGGAGACGTTCCTGCCGCACGGCCAGGATCCCGATGCCGACATGAGGGAGATCATGGCCCGGACGGGATCGAACCGCTGGTTTCCCGTGGACGGTGGACACCGTATCCTCATTCTGTACGAGGGCGGCTCGTTCGACCCGGCGCGGTATACCCTCATCACGGGCGGGTGGGATCACGAACACTGCTCCCGTTGCACGGCGACCATCCAGCCGATGACATTGTGCTGGGTAACTCGTGCCGGCGAGTTCGTTCTCCTCTGCACCGCCTGTCACGGCGAGATTTTCGGCACAGGGTAGGCGGACCAACGTCGCGCCTGGATGCTGCGGCGAGCGACAGGCACCGGCTCGAGGTGACCGTAGCGGCCCAGCGCGCACGATGGACCCGCTCCCGCATTGACGTCAACGTCTTCCAGCACCGCGGTTTACGTCCCCCCGCAGCATTTGTCGATCGCAATCACGCTCGTTCGACGTCCAGGTGAGGCCGCGACCGGCGCGGCAACCGACTCGAACCTGAACCAGGAGCTGACAATGCGATTCATGGTGATGGTGATGGCGACGACGGAATCGGAATCGGCCCCGCCCCCCTCGCCGGAAGCGTTCGTCGCGATGCAGGAGTACAACGAGAAGGCCGTGAAGGATGGCGTCCTCCTTGCCGCCGAAGGGCTCACGCCCAGCTCGAAGGGCGTGCGCGTGAAGATGAGCGGGAAGAAGCGGACGGTCATCGACGGCCCATTCGCCGAGTCGAAGGAAGTGGTCGCCGGCTTCTCGATCATCAAGGTGAACTCGCTGGAGGAAGCCATCGAGTGGGTGAAGGGCGCGCCGAACGTCTCGCCCACCGGGGAAGTGGTGGTCGAGATCCGGAAGTTGATGGACGTCGAGGATTTCGGCGACGATTTCACGCCGAACGAGGAGATCGCGAAGGTGAAGTTCGAGTAAGCACTTCGCGTCGCACCACCGTCAAATCCCTGAGCCCCCTCGCGGTTGCGAGGGGGTGGGACTTCTGACCCGAAAGATGGGAGGACACATGGTGCGCCGCGCTCTTCTCCCCGCGTTCGTCCTGACGTTCGCCGTCGCCGGGCTTGGCGCGGCGCGACCCGCCGCGTTCAAGTGGCCGCCCTGGCTCTCCGTCGAAGCTCCGGTCAATCCGTTCGACGCGACCGCTCGTGATGCCGTCTTCCTCGTCCACGCTGCGGTGCGCGAGGGGCGCACGAGTGTCGGTGACATCACCGCGAGCGCGGAAGGCCTGGTGAACGGCAAGCGTCAGTCGATGCCCCTCCGTGTCATCGACACCGGACGCCCCGACACGTACGCTGTACGGCGGCAGTGGCCGTCGGAGGGGACGTGGCTCGTACGCGTCACCCTCCTGCGCCATACCACCGTGCTGGTGACGATGGCGCGCGACGGAAACGTGGCCAGTGTGACGGTACCGACGACGCGAAGCGCCGAAGGAATGCCACTGCCGCGCACTGTGGCGGCGCGCGACATCGACACGATGCTCGCCGCCGCGGCCGCGCAGCCGTGACATCGACGCTCGCGGCGACGTCCGTGAGCGACCCCAAGCCGGCGGCCGACGATCTCGTCGCGCGGGCGCGGCAGGGCGACGTACGTGCCTTCGAGTCGCTCTACCGCGCCCACGGCCAGGCCGTCTACGCGCTCGCGCTCCGCCTGCTCGGCGACGACGCGGCGGCGCGCGAGCAGGTGCAGGACATCTTCGTGCACGCGTGGGAGCGACTCGGCTCCTTCCGCGGGGACAGTGCATTCGCGACCTGGTTGCATCGGCTCGGCGTGAATCTTACGCTGGAGCGACTCCGCGCGGAGCGTCGCGATGCCGGGCGTTTCGTCGACGACGATGCTGACGATCTCCCCGCGCGCGCACCGACGGGGGATGACGTGCATGCGCGCATCGACCTCGATGCCGCGCTGGCGCGACTGCCCACCGGTGCACGGATGGTATTTCTGCTCCACGATGTGGAAGGGTACACCCACGAGGAGATTGCGCGCCTCACGGGGATGGCGCCGGGCACGGCACGAGCCCAGTTGTTCAAGGCGCGCCGACGACTCATGGCGCTGCTCGAGGGATGATGATGACACCCACTGATGCTCTACACCTGAACGAGGCGGAGCGACATGCCGTTGCGGAGGCCGACGGGAGAGAGATACTGTCGAGCATTGACGACACAACCCGCCGCGCTGCCATCGCCGCGCACCTCGCGGTCTGTGACGACTGCGCGGCGGACGTCGAGCGATTGAGAGCGCTCATCGTGCGCACTCGTGCATCGCATACGGGCGCGCCGGCCGTGGCCCCACTCGACGATCTCTGGCCAGGCATCCAGTCGCGCATCGAGGAGCGCAAGGTGCTCGCCCTGGACGCGCCTGCGAGGAGACCCGTTCGTTCTCGCGGTCTGCGCGTCTGGCTTCCGGCCGCCGTCGTCGCCGCGGCGCTGGCGATTGTCTTCGTCGCGCGGACGACTCGCCGCCCGGCAGCACCCGATGCCGTTGAGACGAACGGTCCGGCGTACGCAGTGGGCGCGCGATCCATCGACTCCGCGGCCGCCTACCGGCAGCAGGTGACCGCGCTCCTCGAGGAGCTGGAGCTCCGCCGAGCGATCCTGCGTCCCGATGTCGTGTCGCAGATCGACCACGACGTGAAGGTGATCGACGACGCGATCGCCGAGTTGCAGGAGGCGCTGAAGCACGACCCCGACAATGCGGCGCTCCGGCAACTGCTCGCCGCGTCGTATCGCCAGAAACGAGATCTCCTGGAGCGTGTGCGCAATGCGTCCTGACCTCAATCGCACAGCACGCCGCTGGGGTGCAGCGCTGGTGCTCTCGGCAGCCTGTCCGGCGGCGGCCATCGCGCAGAGCGCAACGCGCGTCCTGTACGCGCGCGCTGTCGAGCCAACCGCGGCATTCAAGATCTTTGATCCCGCCGGCACCATCCGCTTGGTCGGGTGGGATCGCGACTCGCTGTTGGTCCGCGGCCGTATCGGCGCAGGCTCGCGCTTCTTCTCCGGCATCACGGCGCGGGGCGGCAAGTTCGGGGTCGAGCCGACGGATGGCGGGGATCCGTCGCCGAGCGAGCTCGTCGTCTACGTCCCCCGCCACGGGCAACTGTCGGTCAAGTCGGCGAGCGCCGACATCCGTGGGCAGGACGTTTCGGGCTGGTTCTACAGCGTGAGCGGTACGATCAGTCTGTCCGGCGTCTCGACGTCGATCGAGGTCGAGAGCATGAACGGCAACGTGAGCCTCGACGTGACTGCGCCGTGGGTGCGCGCGCGCACCGGAGATGGGCACCTCCTGCTGCGCGGCGGCGCGCAGGATGTCGATGCGGCGACCATCGGTGGCACGCTGGACGTGGCCACGCCGTCGGTGCTCCGGGGGAGATTCGCGTCCGTCACCGGAGACATCCATTACGTTGGCGCGCCGCCGGCCGGCGGGATCTTCGAGTTCTCGAATCACAGCGGCGCGGTGGACTTCCTCCTGCCGCCGCGAGCCGGTGGCGTCTATGAGCTCTCGACGGTCTCCGGCGACATTGTGAACGGCTACACGCAGGTGCGGCCGGCCACTCAGCCGCGCGGCGGACGCTCGTTGCGGCTGGATCTCGGCCCGGACGGCGGCCACGTGACCGTCCGCACCTTCAAAGGACCCATTCGTCTGCGCCGGCAGTGAGTGCGGTGGTCGTCGCTGGCCGGGCGATTGCTGTCTACAACACCGATTGCTACCCGCTGAAGGAGCCCGTATGTCCTCGTATGAATTGGCCCAGCTGAACATCGCCGTCATGAAGGAACCGCTCGACTCGCCGAAAATGGCGGACTTCGTAGCCAATCTTGATCGCATTAACGCACTCGCCGAGAGCTCACCTGGGTTCGTCTGGCGTCTCAAGACCGATGAAGGCAACTCGACCGCGTTGCGCCCACTGGGTGAGGACACGCTGGTCAACATGTCCGTCTGGAGGGACGTCGCATCGCTCAACGCGTATGTGTATCAATCGGCACATGTCGAAATCATGCGCCGCCGCAAAGAGTGGTTCGAGCGCATGCGAGAGGCATGGGTCGTCCTGTGGTGGGTACCACGAGGGCAGCGCCCAACCGAATCGGAGGCGATCGCCAAGCTCGAGCATTTGCGAGCGATCGGACCGACGAAGGACGCCTTCACGTTTCGCCGTGCCTTCCCACCCCCCGATGCGGCGCATCCGAGCATGCCGTTTGCCTTCGGCGATGAGTGTCCAGCCACGTGACAGCCGTGTGGTGTCCGACGTCTCCAGCACACCGTGCTCTGCTTACGACGCGCCACCGTCGCGTCGTCGTGGTCCACGTCATGCAGCAATGTGCCGTTCCTTCGACACTCGGCGTGCGACAAGTGTCGGCGCACTCGAGCACGATCCGACTGACAGCACGAACCGGAGTGACAATGAAAGCTCACCTCGATGTCGTTACACTCGCTGTCCGCGACCTGGACAGGGCGGTCGCCTTCTACCGCGACGGGCTCGGTCTCCCCACGAAAGGCATCGTCGCAACCGAGCTCCCCGCCACGGAAAGGGACGCCGCCGGGGCCGTGGCCTTCTTCGAGATGGACGGCGGACTCATGCTCGCCGTGTATCCACGCCAGGAGCTCGTCAGGGACGCAGCCGTCCCCAACTCGCCACCGAGCGCGGTCGAGTTCAGTCTGGGATACGTGGCCGAGAGCAAGTCGGCCGTCGATGATCTCATCGCACGTGCGGTCACCGCAGGCGCGAGCCGCACGGAGCCTGCGCGGAAGCGGCCCTGGGGGATCTACTCCGGCTACGTCCGGGATCCTGATGGTCATCTGTGGGAGATCATCTGGAATGCGAAGGGGGAGGCGGCGTCGGCGTGAGCACGCGATCGGAGGACTCTATGAGCGGCACGCGCGCGGTGTACTTCCTGGTGTTCGACGGCTTCGCAGACTGGGAGGCCGCGAACGCGCTCGCGGAACTGCGGCGGTGGGGCCATCGTACGGTCCGCGTCGTCGGCTTCACGTCAGTTCCGGTCGTATCGATGGGTGGCCTGCGCATCACGCCGGACCTGGCGCTCGATGAGGTGGCCGCAGATGATGTCGAGCTTCTGCTGCTTCCCGGTGGCGACATGTGGGAGAAGCCGACGTACCCGCGCGGGATTCTCGAGACACTGATTGCACGCCTCATCGAGAACGAGCGGCCGATCGCCGCGATCTGTGGGGCCACGCTCGCGCTCGGACGTGCCGGCGCATTGGACGAGCGGCGCCACACAAGCAACATGCGCAGCTACTTGTCGGAGCACGCCCCGGAGTACGCCGGCGCCTCGCACTACGTAGAAGCGCCCGCCGTGCGCGATCGGCACCTGATCACCGCGAGTGGGCTTGCGCCCGTGGACTTTGCCCGCGAGATCTTTGCGGAGCTCGAGATCTTCGACGCGGACAACGCGGCGCTGTGGTATGCGATGTTCAAGGATGGCCGGCTTCCCGAGGGCGTCGTCTAGCGCAGGCTGAGCGTGACGAGCGATGCCGGGGGGAGCATGTCCTGGTGCCGCGGGCAGTGCATGGCTGGGGCGTTCGCAGCACAACGCTCGCGTGAGTCCGTGCGCGATGCGCGCGCCATCACCTGACCTCGTTGCAGACGCGCTGGAGCGTCGGGCGCGTGGCCGCGAGCGAGGCCGTTCTCGAAGGCAGAGTGGTCCCGCCGACTCGATACGTATGAGGTGACGCCAATGCCCCACGGGAAGATCTGTTATGTCGAGATCCCGGCGAATCGGGCCGAGGATGCCGCCGCATTCTATTCGACCATCTTCGGCTGGAAAGTTCGCCAGCGCGGCGACGGGAACCTGGCGTTCGATGACACCGGCAGTGTGAGCGGTACGTGGGTGAAGGAAGAGGATCATACACCCGATGAACGCACTCGCGTGTACATCATGGTCGACAGCATTGCCGAGGCGCTGACGCAGATTCAGGCGGCAGGTGGCACGGTGCTGACGCCGCGCACGGACATCGGACCCCAGATGGGGGCGTTCGCCGTCTTTGCGGACCCTGCCGGCAACGAGTTCGGCTTGTACGAGGAACCGCGTCGCTAGTTGCGGGGCGGCGTGGCTCCGGCTCCATCCTCGAACCCGGCGCGCGGTCAATGGAGAGCGTGTGACACGTGTGACTGGATTGTTCTGGCGCGCTCTGCTGGCGTTCCTCGCGCTGCCGGGGGTCGTCGCCTTCCTGGTCCCGTGGCACCTCCGTCCCCGTGGAGCGCACTTCAGCGTGGCGGCGCTTCCGATCGTCGGCATCGGAACGGTGCTGCTGCTCTGGTGCGTCCGCGATTTCTACGTGGCGGGGCGCCGAACGCTGGCTCCATGGGCGCCGCCCGAACGTCTCGTCACCCTCGGTCTGTATCGCGTCTCGCGGAACCCGATGTACGTCGCGGTGCTGACCCTCCTGCTCGGCTTCGCCCTCGGCTATCGCTCCATCACGCTCGGGATCTACGCGGCTGCCGTCGCGCTGGCGTTCCACGTGCGCGTGGTACGCTATGAGGAGCCCACGCTTGCGCGCCTGTCCGGGTCGGGGTGGCGCGCCTATCGCGCGCGCGTGCCTCGATGGATCGGAGCGGCGCCCGTGGCGACGGCGCGCGACGACCGCGAGCTGACCGGGTAGCGAACTAAGGACGCACGCTCCAGCGTGGGCGCGGCATCGACCCGCCCCGTACGTTGAAGCTTTGGCGGTCACCGCGGCGCCGTAGACTCGCTGCGCGGCGGAGTCCTGGTCCGCGAGCGTGAAGCTCCCCCACGTCCACATGCCGATGTCGTCGAACGCACGATTGTCGTCGCGCCACGAGACGTAGTCCGGCCATGAGATGTTCACCCGCGTCCAGCCGCGTCCCGGGTTCTCGCTGTAAATGGAGACCAGGCGATCCGCGTGCGGGAAGGGCAGCGGTCGCACGAGGATGGCGTAGCCGGCCGAGATGATCGCCGCCGTCACGCCGATCCCGAGGCCAGCGGTGAAGATCGCCGTCACGCTGAACGCCAGACTTCTACGCAGCGAGCGGACACCGATGCGCATGTCGCGGCCGAGGTCGCGCCACCACTCGGCACGCTCGGCGCGGTCGTCGATGCGCTTGTCGATGCGCGCCACTTCCTCCACGATCCCATCGGCGCTCCCGAATTCCGCTTCCGCCGCGCGCTGTGCGTCGGCGAGCGACATGCCGCGGGCCATGTGGTCGCGCACGCGCATCTCGATGTGGAAGCGCACTTCGGCCGTAGCGTCCGCGCGGCGATCGCGCTTGAAGAAGTGGATCTATCGTATCCAGGCGTTCATACCGGCTGCTCCGTGGCATCGAGGATCTTGCCGACCGCCTCGACGAACTGCTTCCAGCTCCCGGACTCCGCGCGGAGCTGGGCCTTTCCCTTTGCGGTAAGGCGATAGACTCTCGTTCGGCGTTTGGTGTCGGATAGCTGCCAGCTGGCGGCCACCCATCCCCGTTCCTCGAGGCGGTGGAGCGCCGGATAGAGGGAGCCCTCGCCGACGCGCAGCACTTCGCCCGTGAGCTGTTCGATCCAGCGGGCGATGGCGTAGCCGTGGGCCGGTCCCCACGTGAGGGCCTTGAGGATGACGAGATCCAGCGTGCCTTGCAGCCGATCCACAGGTCGTGACATGAGGCATCTGCCGTCGATGTATGTGGCCCTCGGATGGCGCCGTATACATCGGTTGTCAATGGGTACGTGATGCCGGGCTGCCGCACACGGTGCGGAGACAGGGTGGTTTGACGCGCCGACACGCGCGCAGTAGCATGGGGCGGACTCCTCACCTGCGGCGCATGCCCATGCTTCCCGCCGGTGCCGTGTGGCTCTTCGTCGCGGTCCTCTGGCTGCCAGGATTCTTCATGCTTGGCGGCGCGGCCTCGGCCATCGCCTGGTGGACCGGGCGGCGCGGCGGAGGGAGAGCGCTCGTCGGTGCGTGGCTCGGAGTCACGCTGGTCACGGCCGCTGCCTTCGGCATGTATGTCCTCTCGAGCGACGCTGGCGCGAGCTCGCACGCGACGCCTGGGACGGCGCTCGGCACGGCGGCGGTGGCGGCGGTACCCCTGGCGATCTGCCTTGGTGTCGCGACGCTCGTGGTGCGCACACAATTGGCGAAGAGCACAGGGACGGCGGGGCGCGGCATCCTCACCGGCGCCGCCGCGGCCGCCGGTGCCTGGTTCTCGTGCGCCGCGCTCGTAACGATCGCAATGCGAGTCATGGGGTAGTGCGACGTGATGAGCGAGCGCGCTCGTCACAGCCCCCTCGGTCGTGCGTGCCGCGACTGTCAGCCTGCCGGGTGAGCCGATCATCGCACTTCACGCATGAGCACACCGTCCGTGCACATCATCGCCTCACGAGAGGCCGTGAAGGAGATGCTCTCGCGTCTCCAGCCTCTCGATGGACACCCCGGCAATCCGAACACGCTCTTCGTCGATCCGCACACCGGTGTGCAGTGGATGCGCGCGTGGCTCGGCGCGGCCAATCACGGCGGCGGCATCCCGGTGCTCATCACGGCGCCGATGCCCTCGGCGCCCGAGCTCCTCGCGCTTGCCTCGACGTCCGCCGATCGCGCGGAAGTGGCCGCAGCCACGTGGCTACTCGAAGGGAGTGACCGGACCGGCGCGTACAAAGAGGATCTCATCTCGCGCGCGGAGGAGGCCTCACAGCGCGGAGAGCAGTGGCGCGCCGCACTCATGGTCGCCTGGGGGCACTCACCCATGAGGCAAATCTGCGCCCTACCCTCGGTAAGTCTCCGGCGGAAGTGACGCGCGACCACGAGCACTTTCGAGCGATCGCCGCACGCGCGCGAGCGTTGGTCCATGTCGGCCACGAATCCGGCGACGGCCATCGTGACCTGCGCGTGTTCGGCATCACCGTACCGGGAACGAACAGGAATGCGTGACCGACGAACGCCGGCACTCGGAATGCCAGGGCCCTACTCGTGGATGTGCGAGTGGTGGACCCGAACTCCCACGACGCCCTCCAGGCGCGACGCCGGTCCGGGGCGCTGAGCTGGCGCGATCCGGCGCTGATGCTCTTCGCGCGCGCGGCATTCGGTGTGGCAGCGCAGGGTCTCGTCGCCGGCATCTTCGCCGTACGAGGATCGCGCGCGCCGTGGCACGCCGCCGAGCCCTGGCTCCCCGTGTACGGCACGCTGATCGACGCGGGGTGCCTGGCGCTGCTCTGGCGCTTCGCGCGCCGCGAGGGGATCGCGCTCGTCGATCTCATCGGCTTCCGCCGCGCGCGACTCGTACGCGACATCCTGCTCGGCGTGGTGCTCGTCCCGATAAGCCTGGTGTTCATCTTTGCCGGCACGTCCGGCGCCGGGTGGATCGTGTACGGATCGGTGCAGGCGCCGTACTTTCTCGGAGGGCTGCCGCTGCCCGCAGCGCTCTACGGGGTGCTGATATGGCCGTTCATCTGGGGACTTGCCGAGCAGATGACGTACAACGGCTATCTGCTCCCACGCTTCCAGGTGCTGGCCGGACGCACGGGCGTGGCGGTGGCCGTCGTGGTGTTCGTCTGGTCGCTGCAGCACGCGTTCATGCCACTCACATTCGATGCGAGCTTCATGGAATTCCGGTTGCTCGCGTCGGTGCCATCGTCCATCTTCGAGACGCTGCTCTACCTGCGCCTTCGGCGGGTGCTCCCGCTGGCCGTTGCGCATGCGCTGATGGATGGGGCGACCGTGCTCATGCCGATGGTGAGGGGGTAAGACGGCGGTCGCGCACGGAGGATCGAGAGGCGGCCGCTTGTGCCGGCGTGCGATATGCTCCCATAGTTGAGTGACACGACGCGCGTCGCAGAGGAACACTCAACCGTAGTTGGCGAGGTCACGAGGCTCCATGCCCGAGCGTAAGCCGTCGAAGAAACCTGCCCGGAAGGGTACCAAACGTGCTGCCACGCGGAGCAAGGGAGCCGCAGGGTTCACGGCGGAAGAACGCGCGGCCATGCGCGAGCGTGTGCAGGAGCTCAAGGCCGCGAGCCGACCGCCGCTGCGAGGCGCCGACGCCGAGAAGGTGGTGCTCGCCAAGATCGCCACCATGCCGCCGCACGATCGCGCCATGGCCGAGCGTGTGCACGCCATCATCATGGCCAGCGCGCCGGATCTCGTGCCGAGGCTCTGGTACGGGATGCCGGCGTACGCGAAGGACGACAAGGTCCTCTGCTTCTTCCAGGATGCCGCGAAGTTCAAGGCGAGATATGCGACGCTCGGCTTCAGCGACAAGGCGTCGCTGGATGACGGGAACATGTGGCCCACGACGTTCGCGCTGAAAGAGCTCACCGCGAACGATGAGGCGCGGATCGCCGCACTCGTCAAGCGGGCGGTGAGCTAGCTCGTTGCCTTTCGCCCGCGCCGCCTGGCGAGCTGTACGCGGGATCTCGCTGCCGCCGCACGCCGCCGAGGTTATGGACCATGATGACGTCTCCTAGCACGGAAGGTCCGTGAGCAATCCCGACGCCGGCGTCGCCAACGCCGGGCGCATCCGCCCGCCGCTCGTCTCCCTGGCGGCGATCGTACTCGGCGTGCTCATCCACATCGTCTGGCCGGTGCGCTGGCTTCCGGCGTCGATCAACACGGCAGTCGGTGTCGTCCTCGTGCTCCTGGCCGTCGCGCTCTTCGTCTCGGCCGTGCGCACCTTCGGCAGGGCAGGGACGCCCGTCCCCGGAGACCGTCCCACCACGAGCATCGTCCGCACGGGACCGTATCGCCTTACCCGGAATCCCATCTACCTTGCGTTCACACTCCTTCACCTCGGCGTCGCAGCCTGGATCAACAGCCTGGCCGTGCTGCTGACGGTCGTGCCTGCGGTGGCGATCATGGCGCTCGTGGTCATCCCGCGCGAGGAGCGGTACCTGGCGAGCCGGTTCCCCGCGGAGTATTTGCCGTACACGCGCGACGTGCGGCGGTGGCTGTAGGCTGGCTTCAGGACTCCGACTCGTGCAGGTGGCAGCCGCGCTACCGCGCCCAGTGGCAGCACATCGAGCGCATAGTGGAATGGGCCTCGTCGCATTGCTGGCGCGATTGTCGCTCAGTGAGTTGCCCGGTGAACCACGGACCAACCCGGCAACGCACAGGAGACGTGGCATGCACGACGAACTGGAGGACTTCGCGCAATTCATGCGGGAGCGCGTGGCGGCGTCGGATGCCTACGTCCAGGGCGATCCGGAACCACTGAGTCACATCGTGGCCCGGAGCTCTCCGGCGACCTTCTTCCCGCCCGTGGGCGGATACACGCAGGGCACGGACGAAGTTGCCTCGCGCTATACCCGGGATGCCGCTGCATTCGAGCGCGGCAGCAGCTTCACCTTCGAGATCCTGCAGATGACCTCGAGCGAGGGCGTCGCATACTGGACGGGTTTCATGCGCGGCCAGGCTCGCATGCGTGGCAAGGATGAACCCATTTCGATGAGCCTGCGGGTGACGGAGATCTTTCGGCGTGAAGGTAGCGCGTGGAAGATGGTGCATCGGCACGCCGACCCGCTGGCCGAGACCAAGAGACAGTGACCAGCGGTCGTCATCGCGAGCGGGCGAGCCGTCAGCGTCGCTACGTGCGCAGTCGTTGCGGAGGGTTGTCTGAATGATTCGCAAATTGAAGGACGGGCACTATCGCCTCTACTCGCGGAAGAAGAATCCGAAGACCGGGAAGCGTCGCAACCTGGGGACGTTCACCACGCGCGCGGCCGCGGAGAAGCACGAGCGCGCCGTGCAGTTCTTCAAGCACAAGGGGTGATGGTCCGCGCGCTGTGCGCCACGCGAGGCGGGCGCGGGGATCTACGGTGTTAGACGGTGGCGTGACGGACGGGGCGTCATCGGCGCTCGAGGTGCGGTTTCGCGGATTCTATGCCGCGTTCAACGCACGCGATGTGGAGACGCTGCTCGCGGCCATGACGCCCGACGTGGACTGGGCGAACGGGATGACGGGCGGGCGCGTGCACGGGCGCGACGCCGTCCGTGCGTACTGGGCCGCTCAGTGGGCGGAGATCGATCCGCGCGTGGATCCTGTGCGCGTCACGCCGCGTGGCGATGGGGAAGTCGTCGTGGACGTCCATCAGGTCGTGCGCGATCGTTCCGGCGTGGTGATCGCGGACCGGATGGTGCAGCACGTCTACAGGCTGCGTGATGGGCTGGTGGCGCGCATGGACATCGAAACCGGCGCGGGGTAGTGGCAATGGACCGTTGCAGGCCCTACACGACTCGGATCGAATGTCATCGTTGTGAGCGGCGAAGAGAGTGGGGCGGCACCGGGTCGTTCGTACGCGATCCCAATGGCTGGAGGGTAGCGAGCGCTGGGCTGGGCCCCTGCTAGCGAGACCGCTGTCCGTAGTGCGCGCTGCAGCGACCGCCGCGCGTCAGCCGCAACCGCACTCCGTGCAACCCGGCGTCCCGCGCAATCCCTTCACCCCCTCCCACGCGATGATCGGCGTCATCGCCAGTGCGGCGGCGGGGTCGGCCCACCAACAGTCGAGCAGCGCGTTCAGCGCGACGCCGGCGAGCGCGATGACCGAGAGATAGGCGCAGAGTACGGTCTGCGTGGCTTCCGCCGTGAGCGCGCGGCTGTCGAGCGAGCGCGCCACACGGTACTTGGCGCGGGCGAGCAGCGGCATCACCACCACCGACAGCGCGAGAATCACGACGCCAGCGACGCTGCGCGCCGGTGCTTCGTGCGTCCACAGCGTCTCCACTGCCTCGTACGCCGCCCACGCGGCAAGCGCCACGAGCGAGGCGCCCACCACGAGCTGCGTCTTGCGTTCGACGCGCGCGCGGCGTCCGGTGTGGGCGTCCATGCGCAGGCGCCACTGCGCGGCGATGCTTGCCGTGAGCTCGACCACACTGTCGGTGCCGAAACCCACGAGGCTCACGCTCCCCGCCGCGATCCCCGCCGCGAGCGCGACGCCCGCCTCCAGGAAGTTGTAGCCCACCGTCAGATAGTTGAGGTGCAGCCCCCGCCGGACGAGCGCTGCCCGGTCACCTGCCGAGTCACTCAGCGGGACTGTCGCTGCGCGCGGCGTGGGCGTGGTGTGGCCGGTGAGGGTTTCGGCTGACATTCCCGCAATCTATCGTATGAGGCGGCTGCATGAGCTGGCGTCCATGAATGACGACGTAGCCGGCGTCCTCGCACAGCGAGGCAACGCGGAGGCCAAGAGGATGATTCCGCGTCGCATCCTGTGGTGGGTGCCGGCTCTCCTCGCGCTGCACGACGCGGAGGAGGCGCTCGCGATGCCTCGCGTGCTTCCGCGGCTTCTCCCCGCGCTCCGCGCATACGCACCGCACGCGCTCTCACCTCTTCTCGCCGGCATGACGGTGCCGATCTTTCTCTCGGCGCTTGCCGTCGTGACGCTCGTCCCGTTCATGCTCGCGCTCCGGGCGAGCCGGCATCCGAAGGCACGCTGGGCGCACTGGAGTCTGGCATTGGTGCAGGCCGTGGTCGCACTGAACGTGGTGAGTCACCTGGTGTCCGCGGCGATGCTGAGGGGGTACACCCCAGGGTTGGCGACGGCGATCAGTGTGAACCTGCCGTTCTCGCTCTTCTTCTTCCGCCGCGCGTGGCGCGACGCGTGGTTCTCGCGGGGAGCGCTCTGCAGCATGGTGCCCGCGGCGCTCATCCTGCACGGGCCGGGGCTCCTCGGCCTCTTCGCGCTGGCGCAGCTCGTGATGTAAGCGTGCTGCGGCGAACGGATATGGCGGCCGGCTCGTTCGCTAGCCATCATCTCTGTCCAGCGTGCCGCCCGCGTCCCCCACTCTCCCCGATTGCCGACGTGTCCTCCAATCAGCGAGGAGCGCCATGAAACGCATCGCACATGCACGGTTCGCCATCAAGAGTTGGGACGAGAAGCCCTACAGCGAAGAACAGGGACAACCGAGGCTCACGCGCGCTTCCGTGACCAAGCAATTCACCGGCGACGTGGAGGGAACGGGACAGGTCGAATACCTCATGATGTACCGCGATGACGGCTCCGCCACCTTCCTCGGTCTCGAGCGGGTCGTCGCGCGGATCGACGGCAGGACGGGGAGTTTCGTCCTCCAGCGCACGGGAGCATTCGAGGATGGCCAGGCCAAGGAGTCGTACTCCATCATCCCCGGATCGGGGACGGGCGAGCTGGCGGGGATCATGGGCGAGGGAAGCTCTTCCGTGGGGCACGGCATGGAGCACCCATTCACGCTCGAGTACGAGCTCCGGTAGTTCCTGCTCACGCTCGGCACTCTGGCGCGGAGGCGCACCGGTGCACCGAGCCGCGCACGACGGATCCGGTTCGGCAGCAGTGTTGGGCAGGTGCACCGCTTGAACACACGCTCACTCACTGGCGTGTGGTCGACGCTTCAACGAGGAGGTCGTACGGTGACCGGCTGGATGTGGAGTTGGAAAGGACTGACGACGTCGTGGGGAGGGGCGCTCGCCCTCGCCTCTACGCTTCTCTTCCTGGGTTTGCGTCAGGGGCGGTGGAAGTTCTACTGGTTGCTGCCAGACCCGAACGGCCTCCGGTCGATCGGCAGCATTTACCGCACGACGCTCTCGAGCCGGCCGCTGGAGTCGACGGCAGTTCTCATCGTGCTATCGCTCGCGTTCGTTCTGACGATCATGTGGATGGGCGCGCGGATATGGCACCAGTTTGCGTAGAACCAGCAACGCCTCACACGAACGCGTCGGCGCATTGCGCCGCACGAAGCCGGACGCTATAGGGGGCGACGGTTACATCGCCGCACGTTACAGCTCCAGCTCACGCGCCATCCTCACACATCCGGCCGCAATGCCTGAGCGATGTCGATCGTGCTGGCGCGCCGGGCAGGGAACCAGCTCGCCGCCACGGCCACGCCGGACATCACGATCACGGCAGCCAGCAGCGTGACCGGGTCGGTGGGCGCCACCTGAAAGAGGAGCGCCGTCACGAATCGTGCGACGGCCACCGTGATCGCGAGACCGAACGCGATGCCGATCGCCGCCACCGCCACCGACTGCCAGAGCACCCGCCACCGCAGCGTACGGGGGTGTGCGCCGAGTGCCACGCGCACCGCCATGTCGCGCACGCGGAGACTCACCATGTACGACATCACGCCGTAGAGCCCCACCGCGCCGATCAACAGCGCCGCAAGCGACGCGAGCTCGAGCAATTGCAGCGTGAACGATGTCCGCGCCGTCGAGCGCGTCACGATGTCCGCGATGGGCGTGACGCTGTAGATGGGGATGCCCGGTGCCAGTGCACGGAACGCGCGCTCCATGGGACGCACGAGCGTGTGCGGATCACCGGTGGTGCGAACGACGAAGGCCAGATCGCGCGGCATCCATCGGGTCGCGCCCGCGCCGCCGTCCGCGGTCGCGGGTCCGGGGGCGGTGACGAGCGGGAGATACACCGTCTCGTCCGGCGCCTCATCGAGTCGCGTCCCGCGAACGTCGCCCGTCACGCCGACGATCGTGACGGCAGCCCCCAGCGGCGTCATACGCAACCGGCGGCCGATGGCGGCACTGTCGCCCCAATAGCGCCTCGCAAGGGCACGCGTGACCACTGCTTCGAGTGGCGCGCGGGCCGGATCGGGGCGCTCGAACGTGCGCCCCGCGATGAGCGGGATGCCGAGCGCACGGAATGCGTCCGGTGAGACGTAGACGAGTTGATGGATGTTCGGCATCTGCCCCATCGCGAGTTGCCGGTCCTCCACGAACACCGCGGTGTCGCGGCGCCCCTCGTCGTCGAGCGGAAGCTTGGAGATGACGCCCGCGGTCGAGACCCCCGGCAGTGCGCGCATCGCGTCGAGCGCGCGCAGCACCAGCCCGGCAGCGTCGGCGGTGGTGGGATAGCTGGCGGCCGGGAGCGCGACGCGGAAGGTGACGGATCCGGCGCTGTCGAAGCCGGCAGGCACCTGGCGCAGTTGACGGAAGCTGCGCGCCATGAGTCCGGCGCCGGCCACGAGCACCAGGGCGAGCGCCACCTGCACCACCACGAGCGCGCGCCGTGCGCGATGCCGGCTGCGTGCCGCCGTGGAAGTACGCGACGACTGCACGGGCGGCAATGACGCCCGTGGGCGGTTGACGCGCAGCGCGGGAGCGACGCTCACGGCGAGCGCGGCGACCACCACGATCCCCGCCGTCACAGCGAGCACCGTACCGTCTATCCCGACGCTCGCGAGCCGCGGGATGGCGAATCCGGACGACGCGGAGCGAAGGACACCGAGCCCCGCATACGCGAGCGCGAGGCCGAGCACAGCACCCAGCGCGGACACGAGGAGCCCCTCGAAGAAGAACTCGGCGATCATCGCTCCACGCCCGGCTCCTAGCGCGCGGCGAATGACGAGGTCGTGCTGCCGCTCCTCCGCGCGCACGAGAAAGAGATTGACCACGTTCGCGCAGGCGATGAGGAGCAGGAACCCCGCGGCGGCGAACACCACCCAGAGCGCGCGGCTCACGCCGCCCACCATCGTCTCGCGCAGGGTGCGCACGAGCGGGTGCATGTGTGTGACGGCGATCGCGTCGGCGGTGAGTCGCCCCGGAAATGCTTGCGGCACCTGCGGCAGCAGCTTGTCGAGATCTGCACCAGCGGCGCGCAGCGTGACGCCAGGACGGAGCCGGGCGACGACGTGCAGATCGAAGGTGGCCGACTCGGTGCGCGCCGGATCGACTTCCACCGGCAGCCAGAGCGCGGTGCGATCGTCGGGGAAGGCGAAGTTCGCCGGCATCACGCCCACCACCTCGTGCCTGACGCCATCCACGGTGATCGTGCTGCCGACGATGTTCGGGTCGGACGCGAAACGCGATCGCCAGAGCGGCTCGGCGAGGATGGCGACGGGGCGCGAGCCGGGGAGATCGTCGCCGTCAGTGAAGGCGCGTCCGGCGATCGGTGCGACGCCGAGAACGTGGAAGAGACTCGCACTCGCACGTGCCGCCTCCACGCGCGCGGCGTGTGCGGCGTCGTCCACACCTCCCACGTTCACTGCGGTGGACTGGTATGCTCCCACGCCGGTGAAGACGTGGTTGGCGCGGCGGTAGTAGAGATAGGTGGCGTCGGACTGATCCACGCGACTCGCGCCCTGCAACACGATCGTGTGCGAGACGTCCACCAGCTCGGCGGGGCGCGCGAAGGGAAGGGGACGGAGGAGGACGCCATCAACCAGGCTGAAGACGGCGGCGGTAGCACCGATGCCGAGCATGAGCGTGAGCACCGCCGTCACGGTGAAGACGGGTTTTCGCGCCAGGCGACGCGTGGCGCGGCGGAGCTGCTGGGGGAGCGCCTCTAGCCACGCGATCGTGCGGCGGCGATGATAGCGCTCCTGCACGAGCGTCACGTTCCCGAAGCGCCGGCGTGCCTCGTTCGCTGCGTCGCGCGGCGAGAAGCCCTCGGCGATGAGTCGGTCCGTCTCGAGTGCCAGATGTGCGGCGATCTCATCGGAAAAATCGTCGTCCCGCCGCCGCCAACGCGTGAGCAAACGCAACGGATGCCACATGCAATCACCCCGGTTGTGACTGTGGGGAGAGAACGAGCGCGATCGCTTCGGTGAGCGCCATCCATTCGCGTGTTTCCCGCACCAGTTGGCGGCGTCCGGCGGCGGTGAGCTCGTAGAAGCGCGCGCGTCGGTTGTTCTCCGACGTCCCCCACTCCGCGCGCACCCATCCGCGCTCCTCGATCCGCTGCAGGGCGGGGTAGAGCGAGCCGTGATCCACCAGGATGCCATTCCGTGAGGCGGACTGGATGGCGCGCGCGATCCCCTGTCCGTGCGCGCGGCCGGAGGCGAGCGTGCGCAGGATGAGGAGGTCGAGCGTCCCCTGCAGGAGCGGAGTCCGATTCCGTGTCGACATTCTACCCGAATAGTGCATCTGCTTGGGTAGGATGTCAACAGGAGGGAGTGTCCGTCGGGGCGGGCGCCGGAGGCGGCATGCCGGAACGCGGCGCCGTGCGTGGACGGCGGCGCACGCGGTGCAGTTGCGCCGCCCCTTCCGTCGCGCACTCTTCCCGTCCACCGGGCCGGCGTGTAGTGTATGCTGCGATCCGCGATCGATCCGCCGGGCGTGGTACCCTGCCGCCACGGCGCGGCCCTCTCCGCGAACCCCCTCGCCGCGTTGGAGACGCCTCCATGAGTCCCAAAGCCGCGCTCCTCGGCGCGTTAGTTGTCCTTACCGTCGTGTACATCGTCGTCTGGGCGCTGCAGGTGGCGCGCAGCCGTGGGACGGTTCCGGGTGATGGCCGTCCCTCCGCGTTCGATGCGGCGCTCGGGTTCCTCACCGACTTCTTCGACACGCTCGGCATCGGCTCGTTCGCGCCCACGACATCCGTGTTCAAGCTGCAGCACGGTGGGGGATGGAACCGGCTGCGCGGGCGTGCGCCGTCGTACGTGCTCTTCGGCTTCGTGACCGGTCTCTTCGCGGGCTACCTGCTGCGCGCCGACACGCCCGCCGGGCATCTTCCGTTCGTCGCGGTCGTGACGCGCGGCCACTCGCTCACCGCGGCTGAGGCGCCGATGCTCGCCGACGCGCGCGCCGCGTTCGTGTGGGTGGTGGGGCTCGCCGTAGCCGGCGCGCTCCTGGGATGGATCATCGCGGCCGTCAAGAACAGGAAGGGCCCGGGCGGCGGCAGCGCGCAGGTGCTCGACGAGCACATCCCCGGCACGCTCAACGCCGGACACACGCTGCCGACCATCGCCGAGGCGCTCGTGTTCATCCTGGTGGTGAACGTGGGGTTCACGACGCTCATCACGCTCATCGCGGCCTCGGTGCTGGGCGGATGGCTCGGCGCAGGGATCGTCGCGCGCTGGCCGCGCCGCAAGGTGCAGATTGGAATGGGACTCGCGCTCCTCGCCGCGGCGGCGCTGTTCGTCATCAAGAATCTGGACGAGATGCGTGGGACGCCCATCTTCGCCGGCGGTGATGCGACCGCGCTGCACGGCACGTTGCTCGCCGTCGGGATCGTGGGGAACTTCACGCTCGGCGCGCTGATGACGCTGGGGATCGGACTGTACGCGCCGTGCCTTATCATGATCAGCCTGCTGGGAATGAATCCGCGTGCGGCGTTTCCCATCATGATGGGTTCGTGCGCGTTTCTCATGCCCGTGGCGAGCCTGCGCTTCATCCGGAAGGGGAGCTACAACCTGCGCGCGGCACTGGGGCTCACGATCGGCGGCATACCGGGCGTGTTGCTTGCCGCGCTCATCGTGAAGTCACTCCCCCTGACGGCGGTGCGATGGCTCGTAGTGCTCGTCGTGCTGTACGCGGCCACGGCCATGCTGCGCTCGGCCATGGGGAAGGTGCAAGTGGTGTCGCCATCGGCATCGGATGAGGCGACGGCCTGAGCGCGCCCACGTACGCGCGCACGTGGAGCGCTGGCCGTTGGTGAAATACGTGGACGGGTAGGGCTGACGACGGAATCTCGGCGACTGCCGGCGCACGTGCGTCAACGACGACAACCGTGGGGGACCAATGAGCACAGCACCCAGATGGCTCGTGGTGATTGCCGTGATCGCGCTCCTCTGGAATCTGCTCGGCTGCGTGGGCGTGCTCGCCGATCTCAGCCTGACCGCGGACGACGTGGCCGCGTTGCCCGCCGCGCAACGTGCGATGTACGAGTCGCGGCCGGCGTGGGGGCTTGCGGCGAGTGCACTGGCGGTGCTCGCTGGAGTTGCCGGGAGCATCGCGCTTCTGCTCCGGAAACGATGGGCGTCCGTGGCGTTCGCACTCTCGCTCGCCGGCATCGTGATACAGGATCTGTGGCTCGCCAGCGCCGCGTCCCGTGTATCGTCGGTCCCGGTCGTCCCGATGCTGCTGCAAGGCGTCGTGCTCATCGTCGGGATCGGACTTCTCATCCTGAGTCGGCGTGCAGCTGCGCGAGGGTGGCTCACGTAAGGCGCACAACGCCGTTCGCTGGTGGCGTCGCATGTGGCACGAGACGCAGGCACCGTCGTCACCCACGGTCGCGGCACGCGGCCCCACCCGAGGGAGTCAGACCACGACAGGTCCGGAGGCGCGCGCATGAGCAGAACGCAGTACTACACCGCAGCGTCGCTCGACGGGTTCATCGCCGACCCGCATCACTCACTCGATTGGCTGATGCAGTTCGGCGAAGCGGGGACCGACGACTACCCCGACTTCATCGCGAACGTCGGCGCACTGGCGATGGGCTCAGCCACGTACGAGTGGGTTCTGCGCCACGTGCTCGATCCGGGCGCCGCGCACCCGCGCCGGTGGCCGTACGAGCAGCCCACGTGGGTGTTCACGAGCCGCACGCTCCAGTCGGTCGCAGGAGCGGACATTCACTTCGCGCGTGGGGACGTGACGACGGCACACGCCGAGATGCTTGCCGCGGCGGGAGGGAAGAACGTGTGGGTCGTGGGAGGCGGAGAGCTGGCCGGACAGTTTTATGACCGCGGTCTGCTGGACGACATCATCGTCACGATCGCGTCAGTGACGCTCGGCGCGGGGAAGCCGCTCCTTCCGCGTTCGATCGTGACTCCACCGCTGCGGCTGGTGTCGTCAACCGTCTACGGGACGGCGTTCGTGCAACTCCGGTACGAGGTACAGCACGCGGAAGCCCGGTAATCGCCACCATGCCGGACGGACGGTGACGGTCGCCGGCGGAGCACGTACCGCGGGTGGGTCGAGTGCGACCCACCCGCGCGAGATTCACTCCCCGCTCTGACGCGGCCGCGGCAGAGCCGTGGGCGGCAGGATGCCGTTCAGCCGCATGTAGTTCGCGATCTGGCTGTAGTGATCCGCCATGTCGAGCGCGTGTCCGAGCGCCATGCTCGCGCGGCTCGTGTGGAATGTCCGCCCCTCGTATGAGAGGGTGACGGAGTCCGCCAGATTGCTGTCCTGCAGTTGCGCGAACGCCTTCGTGCAGAAGTCGAAGGACTCCTTGAGCTTGGCGACGAGCTTCGCCTTGGGCCACTTTCCCTTCACCGAATCGGCCGTTGCGGTGTCCTCGGCGGCGCGCGTCGCCTTCATCTCGCCGAAGCTCTCGCAGAAGGCATAGTTGTCGTTGGCGAGATGTTGAGCGATGTCGCCGATGGTGAGCTGCGCGGGCGTGGGCTTGTAGGCGAACTTCGACTCCGGTATGGAGTCGAAGGCCTGCGCGAGGTTCCGCTGGAGCGCCATGGTGCGCCCGCGGAAGGCGGCGGTGATCGGATTCGCCGCCGCCGCGGCGGACTGCTGGGCGCGGAGCGGCGCCGCGCAGAGGAGCGCGAGGAGCACGACACACGTGGGCTTCATATGGTCTCCTGAAAAGGGGCAGGGCTCTGGCCAGGGCACCGCGAGACGCGTCATGATTCTGGGCGGCGGCACGGCGCTGCGCAATTGGCGGAACCGCACCAGGCGGGCTCGCACCCTGGAGGCGCCGCCGGCGGGACCCAGGGGCGCTGACCACCTGTGTTGGAGGATGGAGCGTGATCCGTGGCCGGTACTGACGCAGCGCTGACCTGATCGGCAGGAGGGTGCGATGGCCCGGGTCGTCTTCCTGAGAGGGGTGAACGTCGGCGGGCACCGGACCTTCCGGCCGAGCGTGCTCGCGCAGAAGCTCCGGCACCTGGACGTGGTGAACATCGGTGCGGCTGGCACCTTCGTGGTCCGGCGTCCGGTGAGCCAGGCAGCGCTCCGCGCCGAGCTCGCGCGGCTGCTCCCCTTCGAGACGAGCGTCATGATCTGCTCGGGTCGCGAGGTGCTGCAGCTTGCGGAGATGAATCCACTGGCGGATGAACTCGCGGGGCCGGAGACGATCGTCCCGTTCGTGAGCGTGCTCGGCAAGCGGCGTGCGCCGTCGTCCCCGCTGCCGCTCCGGTTCCCGGCGTCGGGGCGATGGGGTCTCCGCATCGAGGGACAGCTCGGCCGCTTCGTCTATGGCGTTTATCGACGCGAGATGCGCGCGATCAGCCATCTCGCGCAGGTGGACCGCGTGTTCGGCGTCGCGGCGACCACGCGCAACTGGAACACCATGCTGAGCATCGTGCGTGTGCTCGCGCCGGAATCCGCGGGGCCGGAGGCCGCACACACGGCGGTCGAGTAGACGCGGCGCGGCGACCGGGCGCGCACGTACCGCGTCGCAGGCCATTCGCGCCTCGCAAGCGGCTGCGCCTTGCACCGGCGCCGATCCACGCTGCATACTCTTCCAGCGGTCCGGCACCGACCGAATCGCCGCCCCGCGCTCGTCAAGACGCGCTCGTGGATGCGCTCACGCCATGGAGGAAGCTCGATGCGCCTCGTCGTTCTCACTCTCGCCCTGTCAGCGCTCGCCAGTACGGCGCAGGCGCAGGACCCCGGAACCACCGTCAAGCCCTTCGATCAGAAGCGCGGCGGGAGCAGCAACATCCATCTGCTGAGCCACGTCGCCACGCACAGCGGCGCGTGGAAGCTGGCCGACGTGGAGATGGAGCAGGAGCCGGGACGCCCGTACGTCTACGCGTGCGGCTTCACGAACTTCGACGTGCAGATCTACGACGTGCGCGATCCCGCGCACCCGAAGCAGGTCTACAGTTGGACCATCGAGCACCCGGAGCTGCATCGCGGCATCGGCGCGATGGATGGGAAGTACTTCAAGGTCGGCGACCGGTACTACTATGCCCAGTCGTACCAGTTCCTGCAGGGGAGTCCGGACGCCGATCTGGGCGCGGTGATCTTCGACGTCACCGGCCTGCCCGATTCGTCGAAGGTGAAGGTGGTGGCGCGCATCCGGTATCCGCAGGCGCCGGGCGGGTTCCACAACACCTTCGCGTACAAGCACTCCGACGGACGCGAGCTGTACTTCGCCACGGTGAACCAGGACTGGGCGCTGGTCTACGATCTCGCCAAGGTCGTGAGCGGTGCACCGGACAGCACGTGGCTCATCGGCAAGGTGCCCAATCCCACCCCCTTCCGGCAGATGGGCACCGGGAGCTATCACGACTTCTACGTGGGGTACGATCCCGGTACGCACCAGGACAAGTTCTACGGCGCCGGGTTGGGCGGGTACTCCGTGTGGGATGTCACCCATCCGGAGTCGCCCACGCAGCTCTTCACGATCACGGGGCTCGGTCTCGACATCGCGCACACCTTCACGCCATCGCCGGACGGGCGCTACGCGGTGACGGAGACGGAATACGAGTACACGCCGCTCCGCGTCTGGGACCTCGCTCCAGGACAGAGTGGGGAAGCCAAGAACCTGGATGTGCCGATCAGCGCCTGGGCGGCGGACTGGCGCGACCTCTCGCACAATCACGAGGTCCGCTGGCCGTACGTCTTCGTGTCGGCATATGAAGACGGGTTGCAGGTGTTCGATCTCAAGAACCCCACGTCGCCGCACACGGTGGGGTACTACTTCACCTGCGAGTGCACGCACATGCACGGCTTCGGCGGCACGCCGGACAACGGGTGGGAGAGCACGATCAGCGTGGAACAGGGCGCCTTTGGCGTGGACGTGCGCAACTACGACGGCCTGATCGCGCTCTCCGACATGCGCACCGGACTCTGGCTCTTCCGCATGGATGGTTTCAAGGGCTGGAACGGGCACGACATCGGGATGGCGAACATCTCGAGCGTGCAGGACTGGGATCACGGGCCGGACACGTCGCGCGTGGGTTCGTCGCACGGCGCGGCATCGGAGCAGGGGAACGGATCGCAGTGACGTGTGAAGTCACGCTGTCGCAGCGGAGCGCTCGCCCGCTGACCTCCCGCCGTGGCACGCGCAGGCGTGCCGCGGCGGTGCTCGTTGCGGTGCTCGCTGTGACGCTCGCGCTCGGCGTCACGAGCACGCGCGCGGCGGCGCAGGGCGCGCCCACACGGAATCAGCCCGGGCCGTACGACATCGCGCTCTTCAACACTCCTCAGGCACCCGACGCGCGCGGGACCGCGCGGCTCATCTCCGCGGAATCGCCCTTCGGCATCGCCGTCACCACCGACGGGCGCGCGCGCTATGACGCGCTCCTCACCATCAGTGGACTCCCCGCGCCGTCCTCACTGGGGCACTACACCGCCTACGTGGCGTGGGAGGTGTCTCCGGATCTCACGGTGTGGACTCGACTCGGCACGGTGCAGAACGGCACGAGCACGGTGGGAACGGCGGAGCTCAACAAGTTCCTCCTCGTGATCACCGCCGAGGCGACCGCCGACGACAACGCACACGCGGGGCCGACGGTGCTCCATGGCACGTCGCCGAGCGGGTGGCTGCAGAGCTTCCTCTCCCATCCGCTGTTCCGAGGCGTGTATTGATGGCGTCGTTGGGACGGCGTCGTCGGCAACCGGCGGCGCTCGTGGCAGGGTGCGCGCTTGCCGTGCTCGCGTGCCTGGCGCCCGCCGCGCACGCGCAGCGTGACAGCGCGCGCTGCGCCGACTCCGCACGCGCGCGCGACAGCGCCATGGCGAACATGCCGGGGATGATGAACATGCCCGGGATGGAGGGCGCCGAGCACGCGATGCCGATGCCGGTGCCAATGCCGAAGGACATGCCTCCCATGCCCGGGCTCATGGGGCTGGTGCCCCCGGTCGGTGCGTTCTTGCCGGGGGAGGGGGTGAATCCCGCCAGCGTGCCGATGGTCAAGCCCAGCACCGCGGTGCGCATGAGCGATGGCGATACGCTCGATCTCACCGCGCAGCGCGTACGCCGCACGATCAACGGCCACACCTTCGTGATGTATGGCTTCAACGGGCAGGTGCCGGGCCCGATGATCCACGTGTCGCAGCATGCCACGATCGTGGTGCGCTTCCACAATCGGATCGATCTCCCGGCCACCGTGCACTGGCACGGGGTGCGTCTCGACAATCGCAACGACGGTGTGCCCGGTGTCACCCAGCCCCCCGTGCCCCCCGGCGGAGAATACACCTACACGGTGCGTTTTCCGGACGCCGGGGTGTACTGGTACCACCCGCACGTGCGCGAGGACATCGAGCAGGGGATGGGGTTGTTCGGGAACATGCTCGTGGATTCCCCCGACTCCGGCTACTACGCGCCGGTAAACGCCGAGCGGATGCTCATGCTCGACGATCTCCTGATCAACGCGGACACGTTGGTCGCCTTCGGGAAGACCGGCCCTGACTTCGCGCTGATGGGACGCGTGGGGAACGTGCTCCTGGTGAACGGGGAGCCGCGGTGGAGCATGCACGTGGACTCCGGCGCGGTGGTGCGGTTCTTCATCACGAACGTCGCCAACGCGCGCACGTACAACCTGTCGTTCAGCGGCGCGCCCATGAAGGTCGTGGCCGGCGATGTGAGCCGCTTCGAGCGCGAGGAGCGTGTGCCGAGCGTAGTGATCGCGCCGGCGGAGCGGTACGTGGCGGAGGTGCGCTTCCCGCACTCCGGGAGATACGCGCTGGTGAACGCCGTACAGGCGATCAACCACTATCTGGGCGAGTTCCGCCCGCAGGTGGACACCATGGGGTTCGTGGAGGTGGGGTCCAAGGCCGCCGCGCTCGACCTCTCGCGGCAGTTCACCACGCTCCGCACGCACCCGGACGTGACGCGCGACATCGCGCACTACCGGCGTTACTTCGACCGGGCGCCGGACAAGACGCTGACGCTCACCATCCGCCCCGGAGCGCTCCCGCTCTTCACCGTCCAGTTCATGAGCGTCGACACTGCCTACTTCGCGCCCGTGGAGTGGGTGGATGGCATGCCGATGATGAACTGGCTCTCGAGCAGCGCGCAGCTCCGCTGGGTGATCCGCGATGATGCGACGGGCAAGGAGAATGAGGACATCGACTGGCACGTGAAGCGGGGTGCCGTCGTGAAGCTGCGGATCGTCAACGATCCGCGATCCTTTCACCCCATGCAGCACCCCATGCACCTGCACGGGCAGCGAATGCTCGTGGTGGCACGCGACGGGGTACCGACACGAAATCTCGTATGGAAGGATACCGTGATCATTCCCGTGGGCTCCGCCGTGGACCTGCTCATCGACGCATCGAACCCGGGCGCGTGGATGCTCCACTGTCACATCGCCGAGCACCTGGGGTCGGGGATGATGACCGTGCTGCACGTGGACCCATGAGCGCTCGGACGGAGCGTCGCGCGCGGCGCGCGTTCGCTGCACGGCTGCGCCGGAGCGTGCGACGGAGCGTGAGTGTGATGTGCGCGGTGCCGCTGGCGCTCGCTGCGGCCAGTGCCGGCGCGCAGGCGCCGTCGCACCCGCTCGAGCCACTCACCGCGCAGGAGATCGCGACCACCACCGAGCTGCTCCGCGCCGCGGGACGCACGGACTCGACCAGCGCGTTCGTCAGCATCACGCTCAGGGAGCCTCCCAAGGCGGAGGTGGCGGCGTTCCACCCGGGTGACGCGATGGTGCGGCGCGCGAAGGCGATCATCTACCAGCGTGGCGCTCGCCGTGCCGTCGAGGCGGTGGTGGACCTCACCCATCGGCAGGTGCAGTCGTGGCGCGTGATCCCGGGAGCGCAGGCGCCCTTTCTCCCCAGCGACTACGCGCTCATGCAGCAGATCGTGCGCGCGGACTCCGCCTGGCAGCGCGCCATGCACCGCCGCGGGATCACCGCGCTGGACAGCGTGCAGATCGACCCGTGGAGCGCCGGGGTGTTCGATCTTCCGGGGGAACGCGGGAAGCGTATCTGGCGCGCCCTCTCGTACTACAAGGGCTCCGCGCAGAACGCGTACGCGCGCCCCATCGAAGGCGTGATCGCGTACGTGGACATGGACGCTCGGCGCGTGATGCGGCTCGTCGATACGGGCGTCGTGCCCGTCCGTCACGATCCCGATGACTACGACCTGCGCACGGCCGCGGCACGCGACGGCGGCTTGCGTGAGGCGCTCCCACCACTGCGCATCACGCAACCCGAAGGTGCCGGCTTCCATCTCGAGGAGCACGAGGTCCGCTGGCAGGGGTGGCACTTTCGCTTCGCGGTGAAGCCGCGCGAGGGGCTGGTGCTGTACACGGTGGGCTTCGAGGATCACGGCCGCGTACGCCCCATCCTCTATCGCGCGTCACTGTCGGAGATGGTCGTGCCCTACGGCGATCCCGGTCCGGGATGGTTCTTCCGCAACGCGTTCGATGCCGGCGAGTACGGCCTCTGGGGCTTCCTCGGCGCACCGCTCGACGCATCGGTGGACGCGCCACCCAACGCGACGTTCATCGATGCGGTGCTCGCCGACGAACAGGGGCAGCCTGTCGTCTTCCCCCGCGCTGCGGCCATCTACGAGCGGGACGGCGGCACGCTGTGGAAGCACGTGGCCGACAGCGCGGAAGGGCGCCGCGCTCGGGAGCTGGTGCTTGAGCTCGTCACCACCGTGGGGAACTACGAGTACGGCTTCCACTGGATCTTTCACCAGGACGGCGTGCTGGAGCAGGACGTGGAGCTCACCGGCATCCTGCAACCGAAGGGCGTGCGCGACAGCACGTACGCGGATGCCGCGCACGACCCGGCCGTGCGCCACGCCACGCTCGTCGCGCCCGGGCTCGCTGCCACGTATCACCAGCACTTCTTCAACTTCCGCCTGGACTTCGATGTGGACGGACCGGCGAATCGGGTAGTGGAGATGAACGTCGTCCCCACGCCGCGGGGCCAATCCAATCCGTACGGGAACGGCTTCGCGACCACGGAGACCGTACTCGCGCACGAGTTGGCGGCGCGGCGCACACTCAACGCGGAGAGCGCTCGCACCTGGCGGGTGGAGAGCACGACCGCCACCAACGCGCTGGGTGGTCCCACCGCGTACATGCTGATGCCGGGATCGAGCGCGGTACCGTATGCCGATTCCACGTCGTCGGTGCGGCGGCGGGCCGGGTTCCTCGATGCGAATCTATGGGTCACGGCGTTCGCGCCGGACGAGATGCACGCTGCGGGAGAGTACGTGAATCAGAACCCGGGCGGAGACGGGTTGGTGAAGTGGACGCGTGCCGACCGTCCGCTCGAGGGGCGCGACGTGGTCGTGTGGTACACGATGGGGATGACGCACATCCCCCGCCCGGAAGAATGGCCCATGATGTCGGTGCAGCACCTCGGCTTCCGGCTCATGCCGGCGGGATTCTTCGATCGCGACCCTGCGCTGGACGTGCCACCGCCCGCGCCGTAGCCTGATCACAGAGGGAGTTCCGGAGTACGCACATGATTCGATGCATCTGTCGTCGCGTGCTGCGAAGGACGTTGGTCGCGATGAGTGTTCTCGTACTGGCTGGGGCGCTGGCCGTCGCTCCTGTCGGCCATCTGTGCGCGCAGCCGTCGCCCGTGCACGCGACCGAAGTGTATGCCATCCACTTTGCGACGTTCCGCGGCTATCCCACCGCCGGGCTCATCGCCGGCGCGGACACCGCGCGCCGGACGGACCTCGCCTTCACGATGTGGCTCATCCGGCGTCCCGACGGCCGCAACGTGCTCGTGGACGCCGGCTTCTACCGCGAGAAGTTCCTCACGCGATGGAAGCCGTCGGACTACCGCAAGCCGTCCGACGCGATCCGAGCAGTGGGGCTGCGGCCGGAAGACATCACCGACATCATCGTCTCACACATTCACTGGGACCACGTGGATGGCGTGGATCTCTTCCCCAACGCGCGCATCTGGATGCAGCATGACGAGTACACGCATCACGTGGACTCCTCCGGCCGCGTGCTCGACCGCGCGGTGGATGCGGCGGACGCCGAGATGCTCGCCCGGCTCATGCGCGCGGGACGCATCCATCTGATCGATGGGGACGCACAGCAGGTGATGCCCGGAATCACCGTGTACACGGGGGGCAAGCACACGTACGCCTCGCAGTACGTGGGCGTCGACACTCCGGCGGGGGTGGTGGTGCTCGCCTCGGACAACGCGTACCTGTACGAGAATCTCGCCACGCAGACCCCGATCGCGCAGACGCTCGACTCCGCGTCCAACCGCCGCGCGCAGGAGCGGATGCTGCGACTGGCGGCCAGCCCGCGACTGGTAGTGCCGGGGCACGATCCGGAGGTGTTCGTCCGCTTCCCACGCCCGGGGCGGGGCGTGGCGCGGATCGAGTAGCCATGCGGGTGTCGCCGGCGCACGGCGCGCGGCGTACTGGTGCACGCGCAGCGATGCTGAGCGTGACGCTCGCCCTCGCGCTCCCGGTCGCCGCACACGCGCAGACGTTTCGCGTCACGTTGCTCGGCACCGGAACGCCGATTCCGCGCGCCGATCGCTTCGGGCCGAGCATTCTGATCGAGGCGGGCGCGCAGAAGCTGCTCTTCGACTGCGGGCGCGGCGCACCCATTCGCCTCGCGCAGATTCACGTCCCTATGGGACAGCTCACTGCCGTCTTCCTCACGCATCTGCATTCCGATCACGTCGCGGGCTTCCCCGATCTCTGGCTCACCGGCTGGTTGGCCAACCCCAGCTTCGCGCACCGCACGCGGCCGCTGCGGGTCTACGGGCCGGAGGGCACCAGCGCCATGATGGAGGCGCTCCGCGTTGCGTTCGCGGCCGACCTGCGCATTCGTGAGGCGGACGAGAAGCTCCCGCCGAGCGGCGCAGCGATCGTGGCGACGGAGATCCACGACGGGGTGGTCTATGACAGCGGCGGCGTGAGGGTGACGGCGTTCACGGTGGACCACGGCGATCTCATCAAGCCGGCGTTCGGCTACCGGATCGACTACGCCGGGCACGCGGTGGTGCTTTCCGGCGACACGCGGCCGAACGAGAACGTGGTTCACTACGCCACCGGCGCCGATCTCCTGGTGCACGAGGTTGCGATGGGGAAGGCGGCCGATGCCGCCACGTCCGCGGCATTGCGGCGCGTGCTGGCGCATCACAGCTCGCCGGAGGCGGCGGGGCGCATCTTTGCGCGCGCCAGACCAAAGCTCGTCGTCTACTCGCACATCGGGTTGTCGTCCTATGACCCGTCGCTCGCGCCTCCCACGGTGGCCGATCTTATCGCGGCCACGCGTACGACGTACGATGGCCCGCTCGAGGTGGGGGAAGACCTCATGAGCTTCGAGATCGGGAGCGAGGTGCGCGTCCGTCGTCCGTAGCGGCGCACGGGTGCGCGGGCAGCGGCACACCCGTGACTACGGCGCGCTGATCGCGTCTTCTACGCAGGCAGCGCGCAGTCGTACGGTGCAGCGCGCGCGGAGCGGGCAGCCATTCGTGCGCTGCCCCTCAGCTCATTCCACTCGCGGCCTACCATTCTCTCCAACCTCCGCTACGCCCGACGCACTCTCGCCGCCACGCCGGGCTTCACCACGACGGCGGTGCTCTCGATGGGGCTCGCCATCGCGCTCGCCACCACGATGTTCGCCCTGGTGGACGCGGTGGTGCATCCGTACGTCCCGTTTCGCGCCCCGGAACAGCTCTTCACCGTCGGCCGCTTCGGCGGACTCCGCGACCGCACCCCGGAGGCGTTCGCGCAGTTCCTGCGATTGCGTGAGGACGCCCGCCTCCGCGCCGGTCTGGCGGCGTTCTCCCTCCAGACCGTGACCGCTGAAGCGCACGGTACACCGCGAGAATATTCGGCCGCCCATGTGTCCGCCAATTTCTTTCGCGTACTTGGTGTGGACCCACGGCGTGGACGGACGTTCACGTCCGATGACAGCGTGACGTCGGCCGAGCGCGCGGTAGTGCTAAGCGAGCGCGCGTGGAGGCAGCTCGATCCCGGGCGGACGACGAACGATCGCCGCGCCCCCATCCACAACGTCACCGTCACGATCGATGACGAGCCGTACACGGTGATCGGAGTCATGCCGCGCGGGATGAGCTTCCCGGTGGGCACCGACGTATGGCTCCCGATCGCGCGCGCCTCAGGGAGCTCCGGGATGACGGGCGGGACGGCGATGGTGTTCCGACGACCCCCGCAGTTGTCGCTCGAGAGAGCGCAGCAGTCCTTCTCCATCGCCGCGCACGCGATGACGGCGGAGTTCGGGCTCGCGCGGAGACCGCTGTACTACCGGCTGTTCTCCGTCGACCAGCCCTTCGACCGCCTGAACCCGGTGCACCGCGCGCTGGGGGGCGCGGCGGCGCTCGTGCTCCTCATCGCGTGCGCGAATCTCGCAACGTTGCTGCTCGTGCGCGGGCTCTCCCGGCGGCGCGAGCTGGCGCTCCGTACCGCGCTCGGCGCCTCGCGCGCCGACATGCTGCGCTTGGCGTTCGCTGAAGCCGCGCTGCTCGCGCTCGGAGGAGCCGCGGTCGGACTCCTGCTCGCCGCGTGGGGTATCGACGTGTCGATCGTCGCGATTCCGGAGCACGTGCTGCAGATGGGATTGCTGGTGCCGCAGTTGAGCTGGCGCGTGGTGGCATTCGGCATCGCGGCGTCGGTGGCCACCATCGCACTCGCCAGCGCCGGGCCGGCGCTGCGTGCTGCCACCGCCACGCCGGGAGAGGTGCTGAAGGACGGTGCGGCCCCGACCACCGGGCGCACACGCCTTCGATATCATCCGCTGGTGATCGCCGAGGTGGCGCTGGCGCTCGTCCTCCTGATGGGCGCGGGGCTCCTCATCCGGTCGAGCCACGAGCTGCACACGTTCGCGTTCGGCTACGATCCACACGGGCTCGTCATCGGTGCCGTCGGCGTCCCTGCGGGCGTGGCTGCCGATTCGGCGATGGCGGAGCGCACCCGCGAAGCGATGCTCGCGCGCGCGCGGGCGATCCCCGGGGCGCAGGATGCCGCCTTGATGGATTACGCGCGGCCGAGCGGGTATGCCGTCACCGCAGAGGATGTGGGGGCAGGGAGCAAGCAGCGCTTCCTGCTCGGCTACACGCTCGTGAGTCCGTCTTATCTTCGCACGTTCGGCATCCCGGTCGTGGAGGGGCGCGATTTCCTGGATGGCGATGCTGGCGGAGTGGGTGCGGCGATCGTGGACTCCGCGATGGGCGCGTTCCTCTTCCCCAATGCTTTGCCGGTGGGACGCATGCTCAAGCTAGGCAGCGAACGCTCCGCTGCGCGATGGGTTCGCGTGGTAGGCGTCGCGCGAAGTGCGTTCATGGAGGCGAAGCCAGGGGAGTTCCCGCCGCCGGCGCTTTATGTGGTGCGACAGAGAGGGGAAGGCGGACGCAACCTCGAGATCGTCGTTCGCGGGCCGTCACGCCGTACCGGTGTCACCGCCGCGGCACTGCGCCGCGAGCTCACGTTGCTCGCGCCCGGCGAGAGGCGTGCCGTGTTGGCGTATGCGTGGGCGCGCCAGTTCGACGGCCTGGTGGAGCGCACCGACTTTCTCACGGCACTGCTGATCAGCTTTGCCGCGTTCGGCGCGATCGTCGCGATGATCGGACTGTATGGAGTTGTGGCGTACGCGGTCCGACAACAGATCCGCGAGTATGCCGTGCGAGTTGCGCTCGGAGCGCGTACGACGCATGTCGCTCGGCTCGTGGCGCACGACTGCGTGGTGATGGTGCTCGCCGGCACGGGCATCGGCGCGTTCGCGGCGCTCTGGGCGGCGCGCGCGCTTCGCTTCTCCCTCTTCGGCTTCGACAGCTTCGATCCCCTGGCGCTCATCGGCGCGGAAGCCGTTCTGTTCGCTGTGGCCGCGCTGGCGTGCTGGGCGCCCGTCCGGCTGGCATCGAGGGCCGATCCGGTCACCATTCTCCGGGCAACGTGAGTGTGCGGGTGTGGCCCACGCGCACACGCTTGCGCAATTGCGGTACGCCGCCTCATTGTGGGACATACCTCACCACGGAAGAGGCCATGCTACTGCTTCGTCGGTAGGCGTTGGTTGTCGTCGTGGTTGCAGTTGGAGACCGGTGTTCATCGTCGGCGCACAACACGCCTGTTGCGCCGGTGGGCGCGCGGCTGTCGGTGTTCGTGCCGGATTCGAGTGATCATCTCTTCTATCGATTTGATTCTGGCCTGACCACACCGGCACTTTTCACTGTGAGTCACCAGGCAGAGTGGGAGGCGGTCTGGGCGCAGGTCGCCAGTCCGTACCGGCCACCGCCGGCTCTTCCGGATGTGAACTTCACGGCGAAGCGTGTGCTGGTTGCCGCTTCTGGAGCTCACGGCACATGTGGCTTCGTCATTCTCATCGATAGCGTCGTATCGTACGAAGCAGCGGAGGTGGCGTACGTCACAATGCTGGAACCCGGCAATCAGTGCGGCGTCACCCTGGCAGAAAGCGAGCCTGTGGACATTGTTCGCGTGCCGTTCGTCCCGAGCCAACCATTCACGTTCCAGACGCGGACGGTAGCACCCGACTGCTTCTGACCTGAGTGATTGCCCCTCGGCACCACTAGTCGATGCACCGAGCCCGGTGCGGCCACCTGTGCCGCAACGGGCTCGGTGCATCCGACGCATCGCGCCGGTCTCACCGTTTGTTCCGCACGTCCCCTCGCGGCGCGGGGTACTGCGCCTTGTCTGCGGCGACGGGCGAGCCGTCTCCTGCCGGTGACGCGCCATCGGCGCGGCGGGGTTCGTCGCCAAGCCCGCGCGAGACGAGCTGCGCCGCGAGCACGGTCTGGATCACGCTCGCGATGTTGGACGTCGCCGTGTCGGGCGCACCTGCGGTGCCGCCCCCGGCAATGGTGATGAGCTTCGAGTCCGCCAGGGCATCCGCAATGACGGGGGCGATCTGCGGGAGCATCTCGATCTGGCGATACCGGAAGTACGATTCACCCCCGGCCTGGATGGCCTGGTTCACCTTCCGGATGCTCTCCGCCTGCGCCTCGGCGATCTTCGTGATGCGAATCGCCTCCGCCTCGGCCGCGGCCTGCGCTTCGATGCGCACGCGCTCGGCGTCCGCCTTGGCCTGAGCGATCTGCGTCGCGTCCAGCTCGGAGCTGCGCTGCACCGCAAGCGCGTCCTGTTTCTTGGCCTCGGCCTGCGCGATGAGCGCGGCGTTGGCTGCGCGCGTCTGCTCCAGCTCGCGCTGCTTGTCGGAGATGGCGCGCTCCGCCTCGAGCTGCGCCTCCTTGGCGCGCCGTGCCTGCTGCGCCGAGACGATGTCTGCGTTCGCCTGCGCCTCGGCCGCCGACTGGCGCCGGCGCGCGTCGGCCACCTCGCTCTGCACCACCTTGATGTTCAGCGAATTGAAGATGAGCCCCAGGTCGGTGAGCTCGCGCGAGCACGCCTTCCGGATGATGATGGCCAGCGGGTCGTCATCATCATCCAGCTCGCGCTCCATGGGAAGCGGAGCCCTGGGGATCGGCGCCAGCGCCTTCTCCGTGGACGCGGCGGCTGGAGGGAGCGCCGGCGCCGCCGACTTGGCGGAGAAGAGCTGATCGTGCGTGAGCAGGTTGATCGCCCGCCGGCCGGCGCTCTGCAGCAGGTCGGTGAGAATGTTGACCTGCTCGCTCGCCGGCTTGGAGAAGAACCGGTTGGCCGCGGTCTTGATGAGCTGGTCCGTGTCTCCCACCGACACGATCGCGCTGGCGAGCACGCGCACCTTGATAGGGCGCGGTGTGCCCGTCGAATTGTCGAAGTCCGCCGTCTGGTCGGTGATGTCGAGATCCACGTTGATCGCCTTGCTGGAGATCGTCGTCCCCGTGGTGAGCAGCGGGATCTCCTTGGACTTTCCGGGACCGCGGTAGATGACCGTATGCCCGTGCAGCCAGCTCACCAGGCGGATGCTTCCGGCGTCCACGTTGCGGAGAAACGCGGACACCATGACTGGCACGAAGATGAAGACGACGACCAACACGAGCATGATGATGGCGATCGGGGGCATCGAGAGCTCCAGGTGAGTCAGTGTTCGGGTATGGTGCGAAGCGTCGACATCTGACGCGATACGGTGCAGCGATTGCGCTTCGCGTCGACGTCCTGCACGACCAGTGTGTCGCCGGCACGGACGCGCACGCCGGCGGCGCGCTCCTCGGCGGAGAGGGTGCCGAGCACCTGGACGAGCTGTCCGTCCAACTCGAGGGCAATGAGCCCCTGCCCGTTGGCATCGAACGAGGTGACGGCGCGCGCTTCATCCATGATGCCGCTCTCGAGCGTGAGCGCGGGGCGCGAGCCGAAGCGCTCGAGCAGGTTCCACATCGGGGCGATAACGAACCGTTCGAAGGCGATCGCGCCGGCCAGCGCGGCGGTGACGACGATCCACTCGCTCGCGTGTCCGCGCAGCGCGACGCCGACGATGCCGAAGCCGAAGGCGAGCGTGAACAGTTGCCGCGGGTTCAGCAGCGGCGCGAGCCAGCGCGGGACGCCGCTCCGCATCGCGCGCCCCTGCCGCGCGCCGCGCGCGGCCCGCGCGCCGATCCCCAGACCGGGCGCACTGGAGCTGTCATCCGCTCCGGCATGATGCGCTCCGGTGCCGTGGTGGTGCGCACCATGCGCCGTCGCGCCATGAGCGGACGCGCCGTGCGCGCCCGCATGTGCACCGGCACCGTGCGCGCCGGCGCCGTGGACGCCGATGTCGTGCGCGCCGGGACCGTGGTGTCCGCCTCCCAGGTGGCGCGCACCGAGGCCGCTCAGCGCCATGACCATGAGGCCGGCAAAGCCGAGCGTGAGGCAGAATGTGAAGGGGTCCATTGGGTAGTGACGCCTGCCCGACCGCAGCAGCGTGCGACCGCTGCCCTGTGCGAGCCGCTCCGCGTCCCTGTCGCTGGAACTCGAGACGCACCGGCGAGACTCGCACGGGCGCACCATTGCGCGCCGCGTGAGCCGGCGGGAGAGACGGTGCCGGTCCGTCTACCATGTCCTGCTCCACGGGTGGCGTCAAGACTTGCGCGCAGCTGCACCACTCATCGGGTGGACGGCTGGCGCTGTGCGTTGCACCGTTCTCCCATGCCCCAGGACGAGTCCGCCACCACGCCGACGATCTGGACCATTGGTCACTCCACGCGCTCGGCCGAGGAATTCCTGCGCGTGCTCATCGCGCACGGCATCGAGGTCGTGGCGGATGTCCGGCGCTTCCCCGGCTCACGCCGCTTGCCACAGTTCGGCGCACCGGTGTTGGAGCACGCGTTGGCGGAACGGGGCATCGGCTACGTGTGGATCCCCGCGCTCGGCGGGCGTCGGCGTCCTGATCCCGCGTCGCCGAACGTCGGCTGGCGGCAGCCTGCGTTCCGTGCGTACGCGGATCATCTGGCCAGCGAGGAGTTCGCGGAGGGTCTCTTCGAGCTGCTCATGATCGCCGATGGTGCGCGCACGGCCATCATGTGCGCGGAGATCCTCTGGTGGCGTTGCCACCGGCGGCTCATCGCCGACGTGCTCACCTGGCTCGGCTACAGCGTCATACACATTCGTGACGGCGAGAAGGCCGAAGGACACCGCCTCGCCCCGCCCGCGACGGTCGTGGACGGCGTGCTGAGCTACGGGGACGGAAACCGTGCGGTGAGTGTGGACAGGTGACGAGTACGACATGGTTCTCTCGTCGCCGGCGCGCACGCCGCGGTGAGGCGTGATGAAGCCGTTGCCGTTCAGGGCACCGAGTGCCCGACCGCCAATTCGCATGCCACAACACCGCCCTATCGGGCTCACGCTCCTGACTGCTTTTTTCGCGTTCGGTGCGCTCATGGCGGGCATCACGGCCGTGGCACTGCTCACGCCCGGCGGCATGCTCGAGCCCATCTGGCGCCTCAATCCGCAAGCACGAGACGCGCTGCGCTCCATGAGCCCGTGGGGAATCCCGCTCATGGTTGTCGTGTCGACCGCGTGCGCGGCGACCGCGCTCGCCCTGTGGTGTGGTGCATCGTGGGGGCGGCGGCTCGCCCTGGTCGTGCTCGGCGTCAATCTACTCGGAGATGTCGGCAACGCCGTCGTGCGTCACGATCTCCGCACGCTCAGCGGGTTGCCCGTCGGCGCGGCGCTCATCGCGTATCTCCTGCGGCCGTCCATTCGCAGTCGCTTTCAACGCACCACGAAAGCGTGAGGGCGGCACGACTCCCCGCAGCGGCGCATGGGGAGGGAGATCACGCGGAGCGTCGGCTGGCGACCGCGGTGCCGCGCTACGGCGAGAGCGTGGCTGGCGCTCGGGCCGGCGCTGCGCTGGCTGGGCTCGGTCGCGCGCGTGACGAATCGTGAACCTGCCCCGCGGCGAGCAGCGGTCGCGCCATGCGCTCGGCCATGCCACGTGCGTTCGCATTCGCGTCGTTCGTGAGGATGATGATCGTCACTCCCCGCGAGGGTATCCGCTCGATGGCGCTGCGCTTCCCACCGGATGCGGCGAACGCGCTGAAGCGCACCGCACCCAACGCGGAATCGGGTGTCCAGCCGCGCGTGAGGTCGGGTGCAGCGGCCTCCCGTGCATCCCCATCCCGTGCCTCTGCATCGTCCGCACCCGCGTCGCTCCCATCTGCCGGCGCGAACCGCATCGGCTCATCCAACGCGAGCGCGAATCGGTACAGCTCATCCACGCTCGACTCGACCGTCCCATCGGAGCGAGCGTTTGTGCGGTGAATGCCGGCGCGACGACCGATGTCGCGCGCGATGCATCCTTGCAGCGTGGAACGGGCCTGTACCGCTCCGCCGTCGCGGGTGCTCTGACGCGTCGACGCCCCGCTGCGTGGCGCGGCCGGAGGCAGCTCGGCGCACAGCCCACGGAACAGGGTGGCAATGTCTCCCACATCGAAGAGCGGGAGCATGGTGGTGGGCATGTATCGCTGCTGGGGGGGAATGCCGTACGACGTATCGACCAGCACGGCGCCGTCGAGCGCGACGAGCACGGTGGCGCCTCCGCGCTTCGGATCGCGGTAGGGCGCCATGATGCTGTCGACCATGGCGCGGAACCCCGGAAGGCGATCCGACGCGCGGCGCACGATCGTGCGCGTGGCAAGGTTGAAGACGTCGCCCGGGTGCAGCGTGAGGAACGGCTTCCCCGGATCGTGCTCGGTGGCCTGATACGCGAACGCTTCCCCTGCGCCTACGATAGTAGCGGTGTCGCCGCGCACGACCCACGCGGTCCCCTCGTCTTCGGAGATCGGCAAGAGGTGCGGATATCTGGGCGCAATGGAATCCGCCAGATCGGGCAGCCGCGACCGCGCGACCACGTGCTGATCGATGGCGACGCCCCGCAGGAAAGCGAACCCGTTCTCGTAGCGCGGATCATCCATGATGAAGTTGTTGTTGGACGGCGCGCCCCGCACGAGGAAGTCGCCGAGGATGGTAGCGCCTGCGGAAGAGCCGCCTACCACGCCGCCGCGCGCCAGCACGTCGTGAAACGCCGCCTCCAGCCGCGTACCGCCATACGCATCCACAAGACGGAACTGCCGCCCGCCGTCGAACCACACGCCGCCAGCGCGATGCACGATCGCAGCCAGCGAGTCGCCATCGGCAACAGCGCGATCGGTGGTGTGGACGACGACCACGTTGCGCGCGCCAGCGCGGCGCAAGAGCTGCGCGCCGAGTGCGTCCTGAGCGTACGCGTTGTCGCCGCCAGCGGTGGGGACGTCGACAATGAGCGCGTCCGGTCCGCCCGCGGCATCGATGAAGGCGCGGTATACGTCCGCCCCGATCAGTCCACCGCCAACGGCGATCACCGTCCCGCGCGGCGGACCGACGCGTGTCTCCGCTGCCGGCTGCGACGGATTCTGCGCGCCTACCGCTGCAGGTAGGAGGAGCGCGGAGAGCAACCATGGATGCGCGGCGTGCCATAGCGCCGCACGTGAATGACGAAGGAGTGCTGATCGTGCAGACGGACGCATGGACACCGCCGTGATGATGATGGACCCGACGACCTGGTTCACCTTGCCGCCCGGGCGCAGCGCCGTCAAGCGGCGGGGCGCCTGCACTCGGCGTCGTCAGTCGCCGGCGGCGCAGCCGTCGCTCCGCGGATCGGCGCCCGCCTCCAGCCATCCGCGCTCGCGGTCGATCCGTATAGCGTGCGCGTGTCCCATGCTCTCGGACCACGCATCCACCACGCGCGTGTCGTGCCCACGCTCGGCCAGTGCTTCCATCACGTCTTGTGGGATGCGCCCCTCGAGTAACACGGTGGCTACGGCGTCCCCCCAGCCGCGGCCGTAGCGCCAGCGCGGTGCGTCGATGGCGCGCTGCACGTCGAAGCCGAAATCCACGATGCGCGTAACGAGCGCGAGGTGCGTTTGCGGTTGCCCCTCGCCTCCCATGGCGCCGAAAGCGAGCAGCGGCTCTCCTTCGCGCAGGAGCATGGCCGGCATGAGGGTGTGCGCAGGCCGCTTGCGCGGCTCGAGCACGTTCGCCGCGTTCGCCTGCAGCGAGAACGCCGATCCGCGGTTCTGCATCAACACACCGGTGTCCCCGCCAAAGACGCCGCTCGCGAAATCGTGAAAGAGCGACTCGATGGCGGACACGACCATCCCGTCGGCATCCACCACGCAGTGATAGCAGGTGTCTCCGCCGGGACGTGCGTGCGCGGTATCGCCAGGGAAGGGGACGCCCGCGCGCACCTGCGCCGGAGGAAGTGCCCGATGCGGATCGATCTCGCTTCGCCGCGTTGACGCGTAGTCTTTCGCTGTCAGTCGATCGATCGGCGCGTGGACGAAGCGCGGATCGGCCAGCCACGCGTCGCGATCGGCGAATGCGAGCTTGATCGCCTCGATCGCGTGGTGATAGTAGTCCGCGCTCCCTTCGCCCCAGCGCGAGAGGTCGAACCCCTCGAGCACGTTGAGGGCACTGAGTGCGGTCCACCCTTGCGAGTTGGGTGGCAGTTGACACACCGTGACACCACGGTACGTCGTGCGAAGCGGCTCCGCCCATTCCGCGCGGAAGGCGGCGAAGTCGTCCGCGCGCAGCGGCGAGCCACGCGACGCGAGCGACGCGCAGATGCGCTCCGCCGTCTCCCCCTCATAGAAACCAGCGCGGGGGCCGCGTTCGGCCAGCCGAGTGAGCGTATCCGCCAGGCCGGGGATCACGCATCGCGTGTCGACCGCGCGCGCCGGCTGGAGGGCGTCGTGGAAGACTGCGTGTACCTCCGGGCACTCGCGCTGCAGTGTGCCGTCGGCGCGCAGCCAGTGGCCGAGCGACCTGCCCACTGGAGCGCCGTCGCGCGCGTGCCGGATCGCATCGTCGAACAGCGTGCGCCACTGCAACCGTCCCCATCGCTCGTGGAGCATGCGCCATCCATCCACTACGCCGGGCACGGTGAGCGCGGCGCGTGCGCGGCGATGTGGGATCGCGTCGCCGTGCTCCGCGTACGACGCGCGCGTGGCGAGCGCCGCCGCCGGCCCGCTGCCATTCAGTCCGTGCAGGCGTCTCTCGCGCGGATCCCACACCAGCCAGAAGCCGTCGCCACCCAGACCGGTCATGTGCGGGTAGACGGCGGCGAGCACCGCGCCCATGACGATGCTCGCGTCCACCGCGCTCCCGCCGCGGCGCAGCGCCGCGAGTCCCGCGTCGCTCGCCAGGCGATGCGGACTGGCGACCGCGAATCGCTCTGCCCGCACCGGAGCCTGGCCGCCCTGGTGCGTACTCACCGCCGATCGATCGTCCGCGCGGTCTGCATCATTGTCCGCTCCGTCTGCTCCGCGTCCATCGCCATCATGCCGCGGGGACTATGCGCTCTCCGCCCGGTGGGGCGCAACCGCTGGAGTGGTACTGCGGGGCGTGTTGCGTCGCCGGACGGCGCGCGCGCCAAGTGGCACGCGGGCATCGCGCGATGCCCGCGTGCCCTCTTGACTCGGCTCGCGCGGTCGTGCAGATACGGGCTGTCTCCCACCCTCACGTCCGGGCCCCTCATGAATGGCTTCCTGTCCGCGCTCGTCACCGCCACGTCGCTCGTGGCGCTCTCCTCTCCACTCGCGGCGCAGCCCACGCGCAGCGAGCTCGCGCGCTGGCAGCGCGAAGCGCAGAACGTCACGATCATCCGCGACGACTGGGGGATCGCGCACGTCTACGGGCACAGCGACGCGGATGCCGTCTTCGGGATGATCTACGCGCAGGCGGAGGACGACTTCAATCGCGTGGAGACGAACTACATCAACGCGATCGGACGATTGGCGGAAGCGGAGGGTGCGGACGAGATCTGGCGCGACCTGCGCATGAAGTTGTTCATCGATCCCGATTCCATGAAGGCGATGTACGCCCGCAGCCCGCGGTGGCTGCAGTCGCTCATGGTGGCGTGGGCGGACGGGCTCAACTTCTACCTGTACAAGCATCCCGACGTCACGCCACGTGTCATCCATCACTTCGAGCCGTGGATGGCGCTCACCTTTTCCGAGGGGAGCATCGGCGGCGATATCGAGCGCGTGAACCTGCGCGATCTGCGTGCGTTCTACGACAGCCTGCCGCCATCGGCGTCGGCGGCCACGCACACGTCGCTCGCGCCGCGCACGACGCCTCCCCCCGAGCCGAGCGGATCGAACGGGATCGCGATCGCGCCGTCGAACACCCTGGACCACCATGCGCTCCTGCTCATCAACCCGCACACGTCGTTCTTTTTCCGCTCCGAGCTGCAGATGGTGAGCGACTCCGGATTGAACGCGTACGGCGCGGTGACGTGGGGGCAGTTCTTCGTGTACCAGGGATTCAGCGATCGCGCCGGGTGGATGCACACCTCGAGCGGCGTGGACGCGATCGACGAATACGCGGAGACCGTCACCCGGCACGGGAACCGGTACACGTACCGGTACGGCACCGCGGACGAGCCGGTGGTCGAGAAGCGGATCACGGTTCCATACCGCACCGAGCACGGGATGGCGCACAGGACCTTCACCGCGTTCTATACCCGGCACGGCCCCGTGGTGCGCGCGGAGAATGGAAAGTGGATCACCATCCGGCTCATGCAGGAGCCGGTCAAGGCGCTGACTCAGTCGTACCTGCGCACCAAGGCGCGCAACTACGACGAGTTCGCGCGCACCATGGAGCTGCACACGAATTCGTCCAACAACACCATCTACGCCGACGCGGACGGCACGATCGCGTACTTCCACGGCAACTTCATCCCGCGCCGCGACACGAGCTTCGACTGGACCCAACCGGTGGACGGGAGTGATCCGCGCACCGACTGGCACGGGGTGCTATCGCTCGACGAGACGCCGCACCTGCACAACCCGCCGAACGGCTGGCTGTACAACAGCAACAACTGGCCCTGGTCGGCCGCCGGAAAGTACAGCCCGCGGCGCGCGGATTTTCCGAAGTACGTGGAGCAGGGGCGCGAGTCGTTCCGCGGGATGCACGCGATCCGCGTGCTGCAGGGACGGCACGACTTCACCATGCAGTCGTTGATGGACGCCGCGTACGACAGCTATCTCCCCGGCTTCGAGGTGCTCCTCCCGCCGCTCATCCGCGCGTGGGACGAGCTACCGCCCACCGACTCGCTCAGCGCGATGCTGGCCGAGCAGATCGGCGAGCTGCGGCGGTGGGACTACCGGTGGGGCGTGTCGTCGGTGCCGACGTCGCTCGCCGTCTTCTGGGGGACGGAAGCGTTCCGCGCGCTGCGCGGGGATGCGGCGCGCGCCGGGATGCCGGTGGACGAATACATCGTCGAGCGCGCGCCGGGGCGCGTCCTGCTCGAAGCGCTCGCCCGGGCCAGCGATCGGCTCACTGCCGACTTCGGCAGTTGGCGCACGCCGTGGGGGGAGATCAACCGCTTCCAGCGCATCAACGACGACATCGAGTCATCCTTCGATGACTCCAAGCCGAGCATCCCGGTGGGATTCACGTCATCCCTCTGGGGGTCGCTGGCATCGTTCGGCGCGCGCCCGTATCCGAACACCAAGCGCTGGTACGGCACGAGCGGGAACAGCTTCGTAGCGGTGGTCGAGTTCGGCGACAGCGTACGCGCGGTGGCCGTCACCGCGGGCGGGGAGAGCGGCCATCCCGACTCGCCGCACTTCAACGACGAGGCCGAGCGCTACGCCACCGGCAAACTGCGCCCGGTGTACTACTATCGCTCACAGCTCCAGGGGCACACCGAGCGGGAGTATCACCCCGGCTCGTAGCGCGCGGTTGCGCGCTCGCGCGAGGAGCACGAGCGCGCAGTGGCGCAACCCGCCGCCTGGCGTGCGGCTACGCGCCCTTGATGAACGTCCCCTGATGCAGCTCGGCGAACGCCTGCCGCAGCTCCTCGGCAGTGTTCATCACGATCGGCCCGCGCCACGCAACCGGCTCGCCCAGCGGGCGACCGGACACCAGCAAAAAGCGCACACCCTCGTCACCCGCCTGCACCGTCACCTCGTCGCCACGATCGAACAGGACGAGCGACCGGTCACCAGCGGCCTCGCGCACGGGAGGCGCATCCACGCCGGCCTGTTCGGTGAGGACGCCCTGCGGAGCCGAGGCATCACGGAAGGTGCCGCTCCCCTCGAATACGTACGCGAACGCGTGGTGCGACGTCTCCACGCCGAGCGTCTTGCGACGCCCCGGCGGTACCCAGACGTCCAGGTACTGCGGATCGGCGGCGATCCCTTCCACAGGGCCCGTCTTTCCCCAGAAGCTCCCGCTCACCACGCGCACCGTGGTCCCGTCGTCGTCCACGACCTCGGGAACATCGGCGGCGACGATGTCCTGATAGCGCGGACGTGTCATCTTGAGATGCGATGGCAGATTGGCCCACAGTTGAAAGCCGTGCATGCGCCCGCGCGTGTCCCCCTCCGGCATTTCCTGATGGAGAATCCCGCTGCCGGCGGTCATCCACTGGATGTCTCCCGCGCCCAGCGTCCCGCGATTCCCCAGACTGTCGCCGTGGCTCACGCTCCCGGCCAGGACGTAGGTGATCGTCTCGATCCCGCGGTGCGGGTGCCAGGGAAAGCCCGCCAGGTAGTCTTCCGGATGTTCGTTGCGGAAGTCGTCCAGCAGCAGGAAGGGGTCGAAGTCTTCGGTATTGCCAAATCCAAAGGCGCGCCGCAGCTTGACGCCAGCGCCTTCGATGGTCGGCTGCGCCTGCACGATGCGCTTCACGGGCCTGAGCGACACGGTCGTCCTCCGGTGATCGGTGCCAGGGATGCTCACGAGTGAACGACGCGCGAGGTGGTGCGGTTCCCGTACGATACCGCTGCACGGCAGGTCCCTACTAGTGTCCCCGCCCGCCGCGCGACGTCGCGCGTGCACGCCGCGGCACGCTCCGGAGCAAGCCTGACATGGAGATGGCCTTCGGCCTGGACTCGCCGGCACGCCTCGTGTCGCTCCTGCTGGTGCTTGTCGCCGTGCCGCTCCTCGTTGTGCTCTTCCTCGCGATGACGCGATCCGCCCTCACCGATGGAGGTCCCGTGGAGAAGCCCAACCGCGTGCGCCAGTGGTACGGTTACACGATCTGTCTGGTGGCGGTCGTCACCGCGCTCATCTGCACCGCGAGCCTGCTCGGCAACGTCTTCGACCTGTCCAACCCGCTCGGCTCGGAGTCGTACGGAACGTCCCTTCGCTCCTTCGAGGCGTATCAGGCCACCCGGGATCGAGATCCGATCGCGCCGTCGCACGACACCACCTCGCAGCCGGACACCGTGTCGCCGGCGACGCTCCGGGCGCGCTTCGAGGCGTTGCGTGCGGACCGCATCGCGACCCGGCGCTTCGAGGCGACGAAGGGGCTCGTGACCGATGCGGTGCTGCTCGTCATCGCCATCGCGCTTTTCGCGGGACACTGGCGATGGCTGCGACGCACGGCTGCGGAGACGGGCGAGACGCCTGCATGAGCGTCGTGCCGTCGCGGCGCGCGCGCGCTCGGCGCCACCCGCAGCGCGCTCTCTCTCGGCGCCACCCGCAGCGCGCTGTGCTCATGCCGTCGCTCGTGAAGGGACGCCGCATGTCGCGGGGCACGGCGGCGCTGCTGGCGACGCTCGCCGCCTCGGCGTGTGGCGGCCAGAGTGACGGAGCGAGCACGGACTCCGCGCGCGACACCGCCTTCGCCGCCATGCAGGAGCGCGGCGAACACGCCATGGGGGTGGACCAGTACTCCTCCGCACACGTCTTCGAGCCGCTCCCCGACGGCGGCCGCATCGTGCTGCAGCGCGACCGCGACGATTCGGCAGGCACGGAGACCATCCGCGCGCACATGCGCACCATCGCGACCGCTTTCGCGCGCGGCAACTTCGCCGTCCCGGGCTTCGTGCACGCGCAGTCGGTCCCCGGCACGTCAATCATGCGCGAGCGTCGCGCGTTCATCACCTACGAGGCGGACACGCTCCCGCGCGGTGGGGAGGTGCGCATCCGCACGCGCGACTCCGCGGCGATCGACGCCGTGCACGCCTTTCTCGCCTTCCAGCGGCGGGAGCACCACGCGCCCGCGCACGCGCCGGGACAGTCGCCCTCACCGTAGCGCGTGGCACGGAGCGTGACGCATCGCAGCGGAGTGCTGTGTTGCGCGCCGCTCGAGCGCGCAGCCGCGCGACACGTCGTTCTGGCCCGCGTCGTGGACACGCCGCCCTGGCGCATATCGTGGAGGAGTGTGATGACCGAGACGGAGATTCTCGCGAGCGAGCTGGAGGCGGCGCACAGTGGTGAGCCGTGGCATGGACCATCGTGCAGCGCCCTTCTGGCCGGCGTGACGGCCGCGGAGGCTGCGCGCCGTCCACCCGGCGGCGCGCACACGATCTGGGAGCTCGTGCTCCACTTGACCGGCTGGACGGGGGAGGTGGCGCAGCGGCTGCACGGGAAATCGGCGGGCGCGCCTCCCCAAGGGGACTGGCCCACGCAGCCGCGCGACGCGACGGATCGCGCGTGGGCCGACGCGCGAGCCGATCTCGATGCGGCGCACCGCGCTCTCGTGGATGCCGTGCACGCGTTCCCCGATGCCCGGCTTGGCGACATCGTTCCCGATCCGCGCCCCGCACCGGAGGGGGGAAGCGTGACGTACGGCACGACCATTCGCGGCGTGCTCCAGCACCTGGCGTACCACAGCGGACAGATGGCCATCCTCAAGCGCATCGTGAGCGGTGAAGGGTCCACGCGATGAGCGGCCGGCAGAGCTGGCGAGAGATCGTCGCCTCCGCGCTCGACTGGCGCGAGGCGCACGCGTCGTTCGACGCCGCGGTGGCGGAGCTTCCCGTCGCGCTCCGCGGGCGGCGTCCCGAGGGATTGCCCTATTCGCCCTGGGAACTGCTCGAGCACCTGCGCATCGCGCAACACGACCTCGTGGAGTTCATGGAGAATCCGGCGTACGAGAGCCCGCGCTGGCCCGACGATTACTGGCCCGGCACCCCCGTGCCGCCGAACGCGGATGCGTGGGATGCCAGTGTCGAGCACTACCGGCGGGATCGCGAGCGCCTTCAGCAAATCGCGATACGGTCATCGCTCGATCTGACGTCGAAGATCCCGTGGGGGAACGGACAGACGTATCTGCGCACGCTTCTGCTCGCGCTCGATCACACTGCCTACCACGTGGGGCAGCTCGTCGCGGTGCGGCGGCTGCTCGGCGCGTGGAAGGAGGGCGCGTGAGCGGTACGGCGCGCCGCGCGACGACTGAGCATGGACAGATGATCCGATGACTCCATGGAGAGCGAGCCGTCGCGGCACACATGGTACGTACCTGCCGAGTCGCGCCGGCGTGGCACCGATGCTGGCGTGTGCCATCATGGCCAGCACCATCGTGGCCTGCGGCGGCGGGGAGCGACAGCCCACGTTCGCCGTGCGCGACAGTGCCGGCGTGGCGATCGTGGAGAGCGCGCACCCGGCGTGGCCGCATGGCGCGGGATGGCACCTGTCTCCCCAGCCGGTGCTGCGCATTGGCAGTGTGGAAGGAGACACAGCCTACCAGTTCTCGAGCATCCGGAGCGCCCTGCGCCTCTCCGACGGGCGCATCGCCGTGGTGAGCACGGCGCAGCACGGTGTTCGCTTCTACGATTCCACCGGCCGCTTTCTCCGGCAGGTGGGTCGTGCCGGCGGAGGTCCGGGCGAGTTCCAGGGCGTTCCCATGTTGCAGCGCTGGCGTGGCGATTCGCTGATGGCGTTCGATGGGCGCTCGCGCAGCGCCTCCATCGTATCTCCCACGGGAGCCATCCAGACCGTCGTCGTCCTCGAGAAGGGAACGGCCGGATGGATCGGCCGTCTGAGCGACGGCAGCTATCTGGTGAGCATCGGCGGCTTCAGCCCGGTGATGGATACCATTCCGGACTATCGGATGCCGACGCCGATCCGTCACGTGGATTCGGCGGGAGCGCTCATCGACACCGTCGGCGTCTTCCCCGGGGTGGAATTCCAGATCACTGGACAGGGCAGGGGAGCGATGGTCGGGATCGCGCCATTCGCGCGCTATCTGGCGACCGCCATCGTCGGAGACGTACTTGTCGTGGGGACGCAGGAATCTCCGGAAGTCGACGAGTACCGCGCCGATGGACAGCTCCTGCGCCGCATTCGGTTCGCAACCGGCGATCGCACCATGACGGATAGCCTCAAAGCGGCCCATCGCGAACACTACCTCTCGTTCGCCGGAGCCGGCGACAATCCTTCGCAACGACAGATGCTCGAGGCGATCTTCAGGGCCCAGTCGTACCCCGCGGAAGTGCCGCCCTACGGACAGGTGCTGGTGGACGATGCCGGCGATCTCTGGCTGGCCGACTATGAGGAGCGGGTCGTCGGACCGGATCCCGGACACTGGACGGTGATCGATCGAACGGGACGTCTCCTTGGCGCTGTGGCGATGCCGGAACGCTTTCTCCCGCTCGACATTGCCGGTGGGTATGTGGTTGGTCGCTGGAAGGACGACCTCGATGTGGAGTACGTGGTCGTTTACCGGTTGGAGACGGGCCGGTGAGCCCGTGGCGCCCGGCGATGCCTTTGCGCCCCCGAGCGCGCGTTCGCCTGACGACACCGCGCAGCTAGCTCCGTGCACTTACACCACGCATCCGGCGGCGCCCGCGCGGTGGACGAATTCGTCGCCGCACACCGCCCGCGCGTAGCGATCGTCGCGGGCTCGGGGCTGCACGGATTGGCCGATGCGCTCGATCACGCGGTGCACGTTCCGTTCTCGGATCTGCCTGGAATTCCGAGTCCGACGGTGGCCGGACATGGCGGCGAGCTCGTGTGCGGCATGCTGGAGTCCCTTCCAGTGATCGTCCAGCGCGGGCGCGCGCACCTGTACGAAGGGCATGCGCCGGAGGCCGTCGTCGAGTCGGTGCGGTTCCTCGCCGCGATTGGCGTCGACACGCTCATCGTCACCAACGCTGCTGGCGCGCTGCGCACGGCGCTCCGCCCTCCCACGCTCATGCTCATCGCCGATCACGTGAATCTCACCTTCCGCTCGGCGCTGGGCGGCGCGGTGCGCGAGGGAGAGGAGCGCTTCCCGGACATGTCCGCACCGTACGATGCCGCCCTCCGCGCGCGGGCGCGGCAGGTCGCACGCACGCTCGGCATCGCGCTCGAGGAGGGCGTCTATGCGGGCGTGCTTGGCCCCAGCTACGAGACGCCCGCGGAGATCCGCATGCTCGCGCGCTTTGGCGCCGACGCCGTGGGGATGTCCACGGTGAACGAGGTGATCGCGGCGCGCGCGCTCGGGCTCCGCGTGCTCGGCATTTCCGCCATCACGAACGTGGCCGCGGGACTGTCGCCATCCCGGCTGTCGCACGGCGACGTGCTGCGCGCGGGGGAACGGGTGTCGTCCAACCTGGAGCGCGTCGTGCGCGGCGTGGTCCGCACGCTCGCGGGGACGTGACGGGCGCGTTGCCTCACGGGCACGCGGGTGACGGTGGCAGCGCAAACGCCGCCGCTCCATACGGCCACCACCCGATTTGACGAGCGCCTGCCGCGCGCACAGCTTCACCGCACGTTCACCCGCTCCATCCAGAGCCCCTCCCCTCCCCACTCCCGCCAGCCACACCGATGATCCGTACCTCGCTCCCTGGGGCGTCCGACGACAACGATCGGCGCGACGGCTTCTCGTCCGTGACCGAGAACGATGCCGCGCTCAGCCGCCGTCGCTTCCTCCTCCACGCCGGACAGCTCGGCGCTACTTCCGTGCTCGGCTCCGGCATCGCGGGCGCGTTGCTCACCCCTGTAGCGACGCGCCTTCGCGCGCATCCGTCCGCTCCCATCGTGCCGGTGCGTGGTTCCTCCACGGACGTGGATCTCGCGCCGCTCTATTCCGGTTTGCGCTGGCGCTTGCTCGGGCCCTTTCGCGGCGGACGCACCGACGCGGTGACCGGCGTGCCCGGTCGCACCAACGAGTTCTACTTCGGCTCGGTGAACGGCGGCGTGTGGAAGACCATCGATGGCGGGCGCGTGTGGGAGCCGGTGTTCGATGCACAGCCGGTTGCGTCGATCGGCGCGATCGCCGTGGCACCATCGGAGCCGGATGTGCTCTATGTGGGTTCGGGCGAGTGCACCCTGCGCGACTCCACCGGCTTTGGCAATGGCGTCTACAAGACGACCGACGCCGGACGCACCTGGACGCACCTTGGTCTGGAGGACACGCAGCACATCGGACGGGTGGCCGTGCATCCTACGAATCCGGACATCGTATTCGTGGCGGCGATCGGCCACTTCTACGGTCCCAACGAGATGCGAGGCATCTTCCGGTCGCGTAACGGCGGACGCAGTTGGGAGAAGGTGCTCTTCATCAATCCGGACGTAGGTGCTGTGGAAGTCGTCATCGATCCCAACGATCCGAACGTGGTGTACGCCGGGCTGTGGAACACGAAGCGTCCACCGTGGTTCGTGTACACGCCCACGAACGGGCCCGGCGGCGGCATCTACAAGTCGACCGATGGCGGCACGCGGTGGACGCAGCTCACGCGCGGACTGCCGGCGAGTGGCATCGGCAAGTCGGGGATCGCCGTGGCGCCAAGCGATTCGCGGCGCGTGTACGCCGCGGTGGACGATCTGCTCCCCGATCCCAGCGCCCCACCTCCCGACAGCACGGCGCGGCGGAGCGAATTCGGCGAGGGTGTGCGCGGGCTGGGTGGACTCTTCCGCTCCGATGACGCGGGCGCCTCGTGGACGCGCGTGTCCACCGATCCCGAGCTGTGGGGGCGCGGCTGGTACTTCGAGCACGTGGTCGTCGATCCACATGACGCCGATGTGCTGTACGTGTCCAACGTCGTGCTGTCGCGATCCATGGACGGCGGCCGCACGTGGGACGTGATCCGCGGCTCCCCCGGCGGCGACGACTACCATCAGGCGTGGGTGTCCCCCGACGACACGAACACGCTCATTACCTCGAGCGATCAGGGGACGATCATCACGCGCAACGCCAAGGCCGCCGATCCGCGCGACATCACGTGGAGCTCGTGGCTCAATCAACCCACCGCGCAGATCTATCACGTGTCGGTGGACTATCGTTTCCCCTACTGGGTGACCGGCGCGCAGCAGGACACGGGCGCCGTGGCCGTGCGGTCGCGCGGGAAGTTCGCCGAGATCTCCATGCGCGATTGGGAGCCCATCGGCGCGGGGGGCGAGAGCGGCTGCACCGCGGGCGATCCGCTCCACCCGGGCATCGTCTACGGCGGCACCGGACAGCGCTTCGATCTGGCGAAGAACGCGCCCGTCCCCGGCACCACCGCGCCGCAACTTCCGAACGGGGAAACAGCGCGCACGGATTGGACGCAACCGCTCGTGCTGTCTCGCGCCGATCCCCGCGCCCTCTATTACGCCAACCAGTATCTCTTCCGCAGCACCGATGGCGCACGGAGCTGGACGCGCGTGAGTCCCGATCTCACGCGACCGTCGCCCGGCGTGCCGCGCACGCTCGACGCTGCCGCCGCGGCCGACGTGGGCACCAATGGCCAGCGCGGCGTGATCTACACCATCGCACCGTCGCCGCTCCTGGTGCCGATGATCTGGGTGGGGACGGACGATGGCATGGTGCACGTCACCACGGATGCGGGCGCCAACTGGCACGACGTGACACCGCGCGATGTGGGCGCGTGGAGCCGCATCACGACGATCGAAGCATCGCACTTCGACTTCAACACCGCCTACGCCAGCGTGGACCGGCACCAGTTGGAGGACTTCGACCCCTACATCTACCGCACGCGCGACATGGGGAAGACGTGGCAGCGCATCACGACAGGTCTGCCAGCGGGCGTGTACGTGCACGTGGTGCGCGAGGATCCGGCGCGACGCGGCCTGCTGGTCGCCGGCACGGAGCGCGGCGCGTTCGTGTCGTTCGACGACGGCGAGAGCTGGCGGCCGTTGCAACTCAATCTTCCCGTCACCTCCGTGCGCGACTTCGAGTTCTACGGGAACGATCTCATCGTCGGCACGCACGGCCGCGGCATCTGGGTGATCGACGACGTGAGCCCCATGCGGCAGGCGACGGATGCATTGCTGACGCAGGAGGCGTATCTCTTCCAGCCGGCCGATGCGTACGCGATCGCGCCCACCGGCGATAACGGCACGCCCTTCCAGAAGGACGAGCCGCAGGCGGAGAATCCGCCCTCCGGTGCCTACATCGACTACTATCTGGCGCACGACGCGACGGGTCCCGTGACGCTCGAGATCCTCAACGCCGACGGCACCGTGCTGTACACGTTCAACAGCGCCGAGCGCCCGCCGGCACGCGGGGAAGGGGGCGCAGGCGGTGGCATTCCGAATTCGTCGCCGCTCTGGCGACCCGAGCCGCAGCCGTTCGCGGCCACCGCCGGCATGCACCGCGCCGTCTGGCTCCCCACGCTTCCGTCGCGCGGCGGGCGTGGCGGATTCCGCCGGCGCGGGCCGCTCCTCACGGGGACGTTCACGGCAAAGCTCACCGTGAACGGCAAGGCGCAGACGCGCACCTTCAACGTGCTCCCCGCACCGGACGACGCATCGTGACGCACCGCGCAGGAGAGTCGCCCCCGCGTGAAGGTGCGGAGGCGACGCTCGACACGTCCGGCGAGCTGGGCACGACGGCGCACCTCTTCACCCCGTACGAGTCGCGATCCGTCCGGCTACGCAATCGGATCGTCGTCTCGCCCATGTGTCAGTACTCCAGCGTGGATGGCTTCGCCACCGACTGGCATCTGGTGCACCTGGGATCACGCGCCGTTGGCGGCGCTGCGCTCGTCCTGGCGGAGGCCACGGCGGTGCTCCCGGAGGGGCGCATCAGCCCGGACGACCTGGGAATCTGGAGCGACGCGCACGCCGAGATGCTCTCGCGCATCCGCGCGTTCGTGGAGTCGCAGGGCGCGGTGTGGGGGATCCAACTCTCCCACGCGGGGCGCAAGGCGAGCACCAGCGCGCCCTGGAAGGGAGGCGCACCGCTCGGCCCCACGGAAGGCGCGTGGCCGGTCGTCGCGCCGAGCGCGATCCCGTTCGCTCCCGGTTATCCGGTGCCACACGCGCTCGACGAGGCTGAGATCGCATTCGTCATTGCAGCGTTCGCGGATGCGGCGCGGCGCGCGCGCGAGGCCGGCGCGCGGGTGATCGAGCTCCACGCGGCGCACGGATACCTGGTACACCAGTTCCTCTCGCCGCTGTCCAACACGCGCACCGATTCGTACGGCGGCTCGTTCGACAACCGGTCGCGGTTGCTGCGCGAGCTGGTGACGGCGGTTCGCGCGGAGTGGCCGGAGCGCTACCCGCTCTGGGTGCGCGTCTCGGCCACCGATTGGCTGGAGGGTGGTTGGACGCCGGATGACACGGTGGAGCTCGCTCGCATTCTCGCGCCGCTCGGCGTCGATCTCATCGACTGCTCCTCGGGCGGCATCGCGCCCGGGGCGCGCATCCCGATCGGCCCGGGGTATCAGGTCCCCTTCGCCGCGCGTGTGAGAGCGGAGACGCCGATGGCGTCCGGCGCGGTGGGACTCATCGTCGAGCCCGTGCAGGCCGATGCCATCATCCGCGAAGGGCAGGCGGACGTCGTCATCCTCGCGCGGCAGATGCTCCGCGATCCGTACTGGGCCCTGCATGCCGCACGCGAGCTGGGCCAGCCGGCGCCCGTGCCGCCGCAGTATCTGCGCGCATTCGGCTGAACAACCGTCGCGTTCCCGGCCGCTGCCCTCACTCGAAGCGGAGTGCCACCATGGGGTCCACGCGCGTGGCGCGACGCGCCGGTACCAGCGCGGCGAGTGCGGCGGTCACGCCGAGGAGGAGCACCACGCCGCCGAAGATGAGCGGGTCGCGGGGTTGCACGCCGAACAGGATGATAGCGAGCAGATGGGACAATGCTGCCGCGATGCCCAGCCCGGCGACGAGTCCGATCGCGAGCTGCCACGTGCTCTGCCGAACCACCAGACCGATCACTGAGCCGCGGCCGGCGCCGAGCGCCATCCGGATCCCCAGCTCACGCGTGCGGCGCGCCACCGATAGGGCCATCACCGCGTACAGTCCGATCGATGCCAGAAAGAGCGCAATGCCTCCGAACAGCATGAACATCGTCCCGAAGACCCGGTAGAACCACGACGAGCGAGCGATCGTCTCGTCCAGGGAGTACAACCAGTAGAGCGGGATGTCCGGATCCAGCGACGCGACCGCATCGCGCACACTGGTCGTGAGCGACATGGGATGCTCCGCGTCCCGCGCCAGGACGGCGATGCTCGCGAACGACGTGTGATGCTGCGCCAGAGGCTGGAACAGCATGGGTGGTCGCGGCTCGTCGTTGTCCTGCGTCTGCACATCCGGAACGACGCCGACGATCGTCATCCACGGCTCCGTGCTCGTCGCGCCGCCCACGCGGATGCGCCGGCCGAGCGGGCTCTCGCCCGGGAAGAACCGCTGCGCCATCTGCTCGTTCACGACCACGACGGGAGCGCTTCCTCGTCGATCCTGCGCAGCGAGCAGCCGTCCCTCCCGCGCGGGCAGGTCGAACACGGCAAAGAAGCCCGGCGTCACCGTCATCGTGTTCACACGCGGATAGTCGCGATCCGAACCGTACGCACGTCCCTCGATGGCGAACGGCCCGGAGCCGTTTCCGACGGTCGTTGCCGGGAGCCCGGAGCTGATCGTCGCCGCCTGGGCACCGGGGAGCTCCTCCAGCCGGGTCGCCAACTCATCGAAGAATCGGTCCTGGGCCAGTGTGTCGGTGTACGTCGCCGGGAAGCCTGCTCGCGCCGTGAAGATCCCTCGCGTCCGGATGCCATGATCCATCGTGCGCAACGTCACGATCGTCTTGATCGTGAGCCCGGCGGCCACGAGCAAGGCGCACGACAGCGCGATCTCGACCACCACCAGCGAGCGGCTCAAGCGTCCCACGCGAAAACCGGACGACCCGCGTGATTCATCCTTGAGCACTTCCGCCACGTCCGTGCGCCAGGTGCGCAGGGCCGGAAGCGCGCCGGAGGCGATCGCCGCGATCAACGTCACGGCCAGCGTGAACAGGAGCACTGGCGGGTGCAGGCGGATGTCGATGAAGAATGGCGGTTGCGACTGCACGATGGCGCGGTTGAAGAGCGCGATCCCTCCCTGTGCCAATCCCACACCGAGCACGGCACCCGTGGCACAGAACACCGTCGCCTCCGCGAGACTCTGCCGCGCCACCGCCCACCGGCTCGCGCCGAGCGCGGTACGCACGCCCTGTTCCTTGGTGCGGTTCACCGCGCGATCGAGCAGCAGGTTGGCGACGTTCGCGCACGCGATGAGCAGCACGAGGAACACCGCGCCGAGCATCGTGTTCAGCAGCCGCCGCGGCTCTCTGCCAATGGCGGCATCCACATACGATACCACGGACGCGCGCATCCCCTCGTTCGTCTTGGGGTACGCAGTGGCGAGCCGCCTGGCAATGGCGGCGACGTCGGCGCTCGCCTGATCCAGACTCACGTCCGGGCGCAGCCGGCCGACGACGTTCAGCCACAGCCCGCCACCGCGCTCCACGCGGAGCGGATCGATCCCCAGCGGGAGCCAGATCTCCTCCTGCTCCGGAAAAAGGAACCCGGGTGGCATGACGCCGATGATCGTGGCCGGTTGCCCGTTGATGCGGATGCTCGTCCCGACCACCAACGTGTCACCGCCATACCGGTTCCTCCACATGGCGTTCCCGATCACCGCCACGCGCGCTGCACCCGGTTGATCGTCGGCGTCGCGAAAGCCGCGTCCCAGGATTGGGTGCACGCCCAGCACGTCGAACAGGTTGGGAGTGACGAACGCGCCGTCGAAGCGCTCCGCACGCTCGCGCCCGCTCAGGTTCACAGTGCCGTTGTAGTAGGCGGCCACCGCGCTGAACGACCGCTGTTGCGCACGCACATCCATGAAATCGTGGATGGGCAGCCCGGCATTCGTGAGGTCCTGCTGCGGATTGTCGCGCACCACCTGCACGATGCGGTGCCCCTCGGGGAAGGGCAGTCCTTTCTCGAACGCACCGTAGATGATGCTGAAGACCGTCGTGGTGAGACCGATGCCGAGCGTGAGCGCGAGGACGCTCACGATGGTGAGCCCGCGGCTTCTGCGCAGGCTCCGTACGGCACGGTGCAGTTCCATCAAGAACCCAGACATGGGGGGCCCGGTGAAGGACGACCGACCTGCGCCACCGATCCGAGCAGGAGGAACGACTGCTCTACGGCGGTCGGGCGTTTCCGGTTTCTGCCCCCCCGTGTCCAGGTCTCACGTCGCGCGGCGCAGCGTCGTGCCGGCGACGCGCCGCGCGTCTCAGCTCACCGGTTCGGAGCGGGCACCCTCGTTCGCGAGCAGGCGCTCCTTCCGCGCGACGCCCCACCGGTAGCCGCCGGCGCGTCCGTCACCCCGCACCACGCGATGACAGGGGATCACCACCGCCGCCGGATTGGTCGCGCAGGCGCGCGCCACCGCCCGCGCTGCGCGCGGTGCACCGATCGCCTCAGCGAGCGCGCGGTACGACACGGTCGTTCCGCGCGGAACGGCGCGGAGCGCTTCCCACACACGGCGCTGGAACGCCGTGCCCGGCACGTCCACCGGTACGCGGCGCAGGGCGTGATCGTGCGCAGAGGCGTCCATGGCCGCATGCACGGCGCGGGCCCATCGCTCCACGTGGGTGCGCGCGCGCGGTGTCGCGCTCGCCGCGCGCACCAGCCGCGCCGCCGGAAACTCCGCGCGGAGGGCGTGCTCGAGTGCCTCGACCGTATCGTCGAGCGCGACCATCGCCACGCCGCGCTCCGTGGCGGCTACCAGGCAGTGGCCGAGGGCAACGCGGTCGATGCGATAGATGATCGTCGCACCCGCGCCGCCGCGCCGGTAAGTCGATGGCGTCATGCCCAGCGATGCCGCCGCCTGTGCATACAGAGCCGAGGGGGATTCGTACCCCGCGTCGAACGCCGCATTCGTCACGGTGGCCCCCGTGCGCGCGGCCTGGCGGAACGCGCGCACGCGCTGCGACTGAACGTACGCGTGCGGCGAGATGCCGACCACGCGCGTGAACGCGCGCTGGAGATGGTACGGGCTCAACCCCACCGCGCGCGCGAGCACGCGCAGCGTCACGCGCTCGCCGCGGTGCGCATCCAGATAGGCGATGGCCTGGGCGACGGACGCGTCTCCGCGCGTCGCGTGTGTCTCCCGCGGACGACAGCGTCGGCATGCGCGGAACCCCGCGCGCTCGGCGTCGTCGGCGGTGGGGAAGAACGTGACGTGCTCGCGGCGCGGACGCCGCGATGCACACGATGGCCGGCAGTAGATGCCCGTCGTGCGGACGGCGTAGACGAATCGGCGATCCCATTGCGCGTCGCGGGCATGCACCGCATCCCACGCGCGCTCGGCGTCCACGGCGGCCGCCGTTGCGTTTGCTGTGATGGAAGACATGCCAGCAGTCTACGTGCTCCGGCGAATGCCTGCCACCTGGAAGTTGCGATCAAAACCGTACCGGATGCAGGCGGGGGGAGATGGCCGCAGCCACCTCCCCCTCTTGATCCCGCGCTGCCGGTCGGTCCCTTACTGGCACCCTCCGAGATTGAAGAACCCGAGTGGCTCGCCACCGCCCGGCGCTTCGACGGCGATGAGCGTCTGCGATCCCTGCTCATCGAGCGTGAATGCCGGCGTCGGATTCACGTCCAACCGGGCGTTGAGTGTGCCGGCGTCGGTGAAGCGTACCTCCGTGTCGCCCGAGGGCACGTCGAGGAACGGCGATGCCGTACCGAACGTCAGATTCGCCTGCGTGGGCGTGGCGGGCAGCGTGTCGCCCGGCAGGGTGACGAAGACATCCGCCGCGGCCAGGCTGGGTGCCGCGTTGATCACGCGCAGGCGCGCACGTCCGGAATCGGCCGGCGTGAGCGTATCGGGGAAGATCTGCGGCGTGAAGCCGTTCGCGTCTCCCGTGAGCACGACGGTGCTGCTCTGATTCGCGGTGAGCGACGGCGTGAAGGTCGCCAGCGTGTCCGTGGTGCCGGTGCTGAGGATCGTCACGCTGTGCGACCCGGTCGGAACCTTCACGCACGCGGCGCTGTCGGGGAAGAAGACGCTACTGGCGACCACGGTCGTGTCGACCATAACATCAACGCTGTCCGCCGTCGCAGCCGCATTCACGAAGCGGATCTGCGCACTGTCGGCGCCAGTGGTCGGTGGCGGGCCGATAACGGTGTCGGAGTCGTCATCGCTGCACGCGGCAACCGCCAGCGCGCAGAGGAGTAGGGTTCCAGCGAAGCGTATTTGCACGGGTACCTCCTGGTGAAGCGACCACCCGGCGACGAGTTCACGCGAGAGCAACCGGGTGGGCTCGGCAGCACGCGCTCGTGCTTGCTCCCGCATGCACGCGGCGCCATTCGCAGAGGTCATGCCGCGCGGCGCGATCCGGGGGTGGTGCTGGACGGCACGGCGCTGGCACGCGGCGCAGAAGCGTCGTTGGGTACGCGCCGACGCCGTGAACACGCGGCGTGCGATGCGCATCGTACCGCGGAGTGGTCATGAGGAAAGCCGCACTGGACGCCGTGGTGATCGGTTGTGGTGTGATCGGGATCACATCCGCGCTCGAGCTCGCCGCGCGCGGGTGGACGGTGCGCGTCGTGGCGCGCGAGCCGCCGCAGGGCACTACGTCGGCCATCGCCGCTGCCGTCTGGTTCCCATTTCGTGTTGGACCGGCGGAGCGCACGGCGCCGTGGGCACGCGCGACGTACGCGCAGCTCGAGGCGGACGCGAGCGATCCGACCTCCGGCGTCCGCATGCGCTGGGGAGAGATCGTGGGACAGCGCGCGCCCGATGCAGAGGTGTCGTCCATGCTCCCCGATGGCGCGTGGCGCCCCACCCGGCGGCGGCGGCGCGCGGGAGTGCCATCGTATCGCGTACGCGTTCCGTGCGTCGACATGCCTGTGTATCTGCGGTGGCTCGTCACGCGCCTCGATGCGGCGGGTGTGCGCATCGAGCAGCGCACCGTGCATAGCCTCTCCGACATTGCGCGCGCCGCGCTCATCGTCGACTGCGCCGGACTCGGCGCGCGCGAGCTGGCGAACGATGCGTCGCTCTTTCCGATTCGCGGGCAGGTGGTGCGCGTTCGCGAGCCGCGCATGCGCCGGGTGTTCGTGATCGACGACGACAATCCCGCCGGGTTGACGTACATCGTGCCCCGCCACGACAGCACGGTGCTCGGCGGCACGGCTGTGGACGACGAGTGGTCCACCGTGCCCGATCCCGCCGTCACGCGCGGCATCCTTGATCGTTGCCGCGAGCTCGACCCGCGCCTCGCCGGTGCGGAGCCGCTGGAGAGCGCGGTCGGTCTCCGGCCGGGACGCGACGCGGTGCGCCTGGACGAGGAGCGGCTCGCCTCCGGCACTCGGTGCATTCACAACTACGGGCATGGCGGAGGCGGCGTGACCCTCTCGTGGGGGTGTGCGCGCGAGGTTTCCCGCCTTGCCGGCGCGTCTGGCACATGCGTTGCGCCCCGCCGATGAGCGATAGGCTCGCGCCCGCGAGCCGCGGACAGCAGCGCGGAGGATCAGATGCGCACCCGTCATCTCCGATCCACGATGTGCCTCGCGGCTGCGCTGGCGTCATCGGGGATGCTCGCGTGCGGCGCGGACACCACCGCGGTCGCCGGCGGCGATGTCGCAACCGTCGAGGTAACGCCGACCTCGGCCCGTCTCGAGACGGGTGACCACCTCACGTTCAACGCCACGGTGAAGGATGCCGATGGTGACGAGCTCAGCGGGCGGCGGATCTTCTGGGATTCGGAAGACAGCACCGTCGCTACGGTGGATGATCGCGGCGTGGTGACCGCGGTGGCGCCAGGCAAGAGTCGGATCGCCGCGAGTGCGGAAGGAAAGAGCGCGCTCGCGTCCGTCACGGTCGTGCCGCGCGCCGTCGGCAGTGTCATCGTCTCGCCGTCGGCGCCGCGCATCGAGGTGGGTGAGACCGTCCGGCTCTCCGCGGAATTGCGCGACGCGGACGGTCACGCCCTTGGCGACCGGGCGGTGAGCTGGCGGAGCGATCGTACGACGGTGGCCACGGTAGATGCCAAGGGCACCGTGCACGGGGTGGCGCCGGGGAGCGCGGTCATCACGGCGACCAGCGAAGGGAAGAGCGGAACGGCCACCGTGACGGTTGCCGCGGTTCCCGTGGCGAGCGTGAGCGTGAGCCCGGCGTCCGCGACCGTGTCGCCGGAGGGAGAGCAGCAGTTCACGGCGGTGGCCCGCAGCGCGTCGGGAGACGTGCTCTCCGGTCGCGCCGTGACGTGGAGCTCCGACCACGAGAACGTGGCCGTCATCTCCAGCAGCGGCCTGGCTGTGGGGCGGAACCCCGGCGTGGCGCACGTGACGGCCACCGTCGAGGGGAAGTCCGCCACTGCCACGCTCACGGTCATCGTGCCGAAGGTGGCCAGTGTCACCGTCACCCCTGCGTCATCGACCCTCGGTGTGGGACAGAACGTGCAGCTTGCCGCAACCGTACGGGATGCGAACGGCAATACGCTCGCCGGTCACACGGTGACGTGGATGACCAGCAACCCGCTGGCAGCGACTGTGTCCTCCACAGGACTGGTGCGTGCGGTGCTCCCCGGATCGGCGACGATCACGGCCACGAGCGATGGCGTATCGGGGACGGCGACCGTCCGCGTGCGAGCCACGCCGCCGCCAAAGAAAGAGAAGAGCGTGGGGAGCGTGGAGGTGAGCCCGCACCGGCTCAACCTCAAGCACAAGGAGCGTCGTCGTCTCTCCGTGGAGGTGAAGGACACGGATGGCGCGACGCTCGACGTCGATGTCGAGTGGAGCACCAGTGATGCGCGCATCGCCACGGTCTCCGGGACGGGCGAGGTAACGGGCGTGAAGAAGGGGAAGGCGCGCATCACCGCATCGGCCGGCGGCAAGAGCGATGGCGCGGACGTGGACGTGAAGAAGTAGCTCCACGGCAGCGGCGCCGAACCAACCCGTGGCAACGCGTGGAGCGCATGGCGGCGCCGTGCAGCCACTCGGCGCACACGGCATCCGTGCCGCGCGCAGCGTCGCCATGTGCGCCGTCAGCCGCGCTGCGTCTCGAAGCTCCGCTCGTGCGTGGGAAGCGATGGCGCGCCCACGCCATCGACAGGAACGCCGTACTCGTCGTGGTAGATCTGCACCAGCTCGAAGAAATACGAGATGGCGAGCGGGCCCAGGAGGAGCCCCACCAGGCCGAACACCGGCACACCGGCGAACGCGCCCACGAGCGTGATCATGGGGTGCACGTTGGAGATGCGACGGTAGATGATCGGCCGGATCACGTTGTCGATGTTGGCGGCGACGATCGCACCCATCACCGTCAGCACCACCGCGCCCCCGTAGCGCTGCGCGATGATGAGCGCCAGCACGCCCGGAACCCAGACCAGCGCGCTCCCCACTACAGGGACGATCGACGCAACTGCGGTGATGGCACCCCAGAAGAGCGGGTGCGCGAGTCCCACCATCCAGAAGCCGAGCCCCACGATCGTTCCCTGCAGCACGGCGGTGAGCGCCGTGCCCAGCAGCATGGCTTCCGTGACGCTATGGAAGCGAGCGCGCAGCGCGTCGGTGCTGGCAGCGGAGAAGGGGACCAGCCGCCGAAACCACGTCCACGCCGGCGTTGCAGACAGCAGCAGGAAGTAGAGGCCGAACAGCGCGATCACGAGGTTCAGGATGCTCCGCGTGGCGGAGCCCACCGCCGCCAGCGCGTGCCGCGACACCCACATCACGGTCTCCTCTCCGAGCCGCGCGAGCTCGGCGCCCACGTCGTAGTGTCCCACGTGGAGCCCGGCAAGGCGTGCGAACAGCGCGTTGCTCTCCACGTTCCGCAGGATGTCGGGTGCCTCGGAGATGATCGCGCTCACGAGCAGCGCGCCCGGCAGGAGGATGAGCACCGTCGCGGCGATGACGGTGATGGTCGCGGCGAACGACGGGCGAATGCGCCGGACCATCCGCCGGTACGCGGGCACGCACGCCACGTACAGCACGGCGGCGCCGAACAGCCCCGAGAGGAAGGGGAAAAGCGCGACCACGAGGGCGAGGCCGAGCGCCAGGATGAGGAGCTGCGCGCGCTCGCGGGGCGTCTCGATGAGGGCCATGGCGCCCAACTATAGAGGACCGCCCTTCACGCGGCCAGAGCCGGGCGCGCAATCCCCGGCGTGTGCGGGGGCACTGCGTTCGCGCCGCTGATCTGCGGTACGCGCTCCGCGACGCCCTCCCTCCGGGAGCCCACCCCGCCCCTCCTCTTGACATCAACAGGAACACGCCGTAGGCTCCTCTAGAAATCAAGAGGATGAACGTCCCCTTGCGCGAACCCCGATGAGCCCCGCGTCACAGATCGATGCCCTGCGCGGCAGTCTCGACCTGCTCGTCCTGAAATCCCTCTCCCTCGCTCCCATGCACGGGTGGGGAATCGGCCAGCGCATCCAGCAGATCTCCGGTGGAACGCTGACGGCGAACCAGGGATCGCTGTACCCCGCGCTGCAGCGGCTGGAGCACGCCGGGCTGATCGACAGCGCGTGGGGGGAAACCGAAAACAGCCGGCGGGCACGGTATTACCGGCTCACCGCCGCCGGACGGCGCGCCTTGCGCGAGGAGGTGGCGAGCTGGCGCCGCTTCGCCGCCGCGCTCGAGCTGGTCATCCAGTCCACCTGATCGGCGGACGCTGTCCGCGGCATTCGGGGGGAGGCGTATGAGCATTCTCAATGCGATCATGGCGCGTCTGCGCTCGGCATTTCGGCGCCGCGCTGCCGAGGAGCGCCTCGATGAGGAGATGCGCTTCCACATCGAGATGCAGACCGAGGCCAACGTGCGGGCCGGCATGCCCAAGTCCGAGGCGCGGCGACAGGCGATGATCGCCTTCGGTAACGTGGAGGTGCACCGCGAGGCGCACCGGGACGGACGCGCAACGCGCACGGTGCACGACCTGGGCGCCGACATCCGACGCGCCGCACGCACCCTGGCACACGCGCGGGGGTTCACGCTCGTCGCCGTGCTCACGCTCGCGCTCGGCATCGGTGCGGCGGTCGCCATCTTCACACTCCTCGACCGTGTGGTGCTCCACCCGCTGGCGTACGCCGACGCCGGCCGCTTGGTGGACATCGGTACACGGTGGCCGGGCATTGGCCCCGACACGCGCTGGGGTATCTCCCCGGCCAACTACTTCTACTTTCGCAATGCCAACCGTACGCTGGACGACATCGGCGTCTACCGCACCGCCAACAGCACGCTCCTCGGGGACGGCACCGCGGAGCGCGTGCGCTCCGCCACGGTGACGCCGAGCCTCTTTCACGTGCTGCGTGCGCGCGCCGAGATCGGGCGGTTGCTCGTTGACGCCGACGACCAGCCGCGTACCACCACGGGACAGTCGGTGCTCCCCGGGCCGGCTGTTCCCGTTGCTGTCCTCGGCTACGACTTCTGGGTGCGCCGCTACGGTGCGGACAGCAGCGTCGTGGGGCGGAGCATCGACCTCGATGGGAAGGCCGTGCCGGTGGTGGGCGTTCTGGCGCGCGGACTCCAATTACCCGACGAGAAGGTCGATGTCTGGCTCGCGCTCGGGCTCGACCCGGCCGCGCCGGCCACCAACTGGCACCAGTTCGAGGCTGTGGCGCGTCTTCGGCCTGGCGTTCCGCTAACGGCGGTGCGCTCCGAGTTCGCGCGCTTTACCGCGCGCGTGGTGGAGCTCTTCCCCAGTGCGTACTCCAACGACTTCATGGCGCAGACGGGGTTCCGCTTCGATCCGGTCTGGCTGCGGGACCTCGTGGTGGGGCATGTGTCGCGCGCGCTCTGGATTCTCCTCGCATCCGTTGCGCTTGTGCTCGTGGTGGCTTGCTTCAACGTGGCGAACCTGTTCCTCGTGCGCGCCGAGAACCGGCGAAGGGAGATGGCGGTGCGGGCAGCGCTTGGCGCCGGTCGCGCTCGGCTGACGCGCACCGTGCTCGTGGAGTGCGCACTGCTGACCGGCGTCGCGGGGATCGCGGGCTACGCCGTCGCGGCGGCGGGGGTACGCGTCGTGGCGGGGATCGCGGCGCCGTGGATTCCCCGGATCGGGGAGGTGCGCCTGGGGTGGGAAAGCGCCGCGGTGACGGTGGCCGTTACCGTTGTCGCCGCGCTGGGGTTCGCGCTCATCTCACTGGCACGCGGGGGAGCGGACACGGCGCTCCTCCGCGGTGGCGGGCGCGGTGTCACCGCAGGCCGGCATCAGCACCGCGTGCGTCGCCTCCTGGTCGCATCGCAGATGGCACTCGCGCTCATTCTGCTCGCCGGTGCGGGACTGATGGTGCGCAGTTTCCTCAACCTGCGCAACGTGCGGCCGGGACTCCGCACCGGCGGCGTGCTCGTCGCGGACATCTCGCTGCCGCGCGCGCGGTACACGGAGTATCAGACCGCGGCCACCTTCTACCGTACGCTCTCGCAGCAAGTGCAGGGGTTGCCCGGAGTACGCCAGGTCGCATTCACGGATGTCGTTCCGCTGGAAGCGAACGAGGGATGCACCGCCGTCTTTCTCGAGAGCCAACCCACGACGCCGGATGATGCGCAGCCATGCACCGGCGCCACGATCGTGGCACCGGGCTTCTTCGACGCGATGGGCATCCCGGTACGCGGACGTACTCCCACGTGGGCGGACCTCGACGCCGGCACCGGTGCCGTGGTGGTGAGCCGCGCCTTCGCGCAACACTACTGGCCGGGGCAGAACCCGATCGGGCAGGGCGTTCGTGGCAACGGGTGGGCGCGCCCCTTCTATCGCGTGGTGGGCGTGGCCGACGACGTGCACTACGATGGGCTCGACCGGCCCCCGCCGGAGATGGTGTACTATCCGCTCGCGCCCATAGCCGGTGCCCCGCTGTGGGGTGTGCCACGCGAGGGAGCGATCGTGATCCGGAGCTCCAACACCCGGCCGGAGGAACTGACGGCCGCAGTGCGGAGCGTGCTGCGCGAGCTGGACCCCACCGTTCCCATGGCCGGCGCGCGGAGCATGGCGGACGTAGTGAGTCACTCCACCGCTCGCGTGTCGTTCACGCTCGCCTTGCTGGTGCTCTGTGCGACGATGGCCATCGTCCTGAGCGCGGTGAGTCTGTTCGGCGTGATCTCGTACATCGTGGCGCGGCGAGCCGGCGAAATCGGAATTCGCATGGCACTGGGCGCACACAGCCGCCGGGTGACCGCGGAGGTGATGCTGGACTCGCTCCGCGTGGCACTCGCCGGACTCGCCCTCGGGCTCGTAGGTGCGCTGGCCGTGACGCGGGTCATGCAGTCGCTGCTCTTCGACATCAGCGCCTCCGATCCGCTCACCATGGCGCTTGCCGCTGCGGTGCTGTTGGGCGTCGCGGTTGTGGCAAGCTTCCTCCCCGCGCGGCGTGCCGCGCTCGTGGATCCGATGCTGGCACTGCGCGCGGAGTGAGCGGGGGAGGGAAGCGGCGCGCTTGACCGTGTGCGGTACAGGGGCGAGACTCTCGGCGTGCTCGCCCCATCGCGTCGCGCCGCCTCGTGCGCCCATCGCAAAAACGGGTCGCCATCCGCCGTGACGACGCGCGCGCGGCGCGTGCCTCGCGCATTGAGCCGTGGCCGCACCACCCGAGCGCGGACGCGATCGCGGTCCCCGAATGCGCCATTGTGGCCAGCGCGTACGCGACCCCAGGCGCGTCGCACGTGGGCCATGGCGCTCATGCTCGTGGTTGTCCTGCTCGCTCTGCTCTCCACCCCCCGCGCCGTCCGCGCGCAGCACGGCGAGCCGCGCGACACCGTGCGCCACGCCGCGCCGAGCGCCGATTCGGCTGCCCGCGCGCGCGGCGATACGGTCGTACGCCTCGCGCCGGTCGTCGTCACCGTGCTGCGGTCGCCCTTCGCGCTGGGACGCGCCCCGTTCGCGGTAATGGCGCGCGACACGGGCGACCTCCCCCACGGAGCCGCCGGGCTCGCGCTCGATGGCGTCCTCTCCGGCGTGCCGGGGCTCCAGGTGGACAACCGCTACAACTATGCTCTTGGCGAGCGTGTGGCCATTCGTGGGTTCGGCGCGCGCGCGCAGTTCGGCGTGCGCGGCGTGGCCGTGATCGTCGATGGCGTCCCCGCAACGCTCCCCGACGGACAGACCAACCTCACGAACATCGATCCCGCGTTCGTGGGACGCGCCGAGGTGATGCGCGGGCCGGCGTCGTCACTGTATGGCAACGCCGCCGGCGGTGTCATCCAGATGACCTCACGCCCATCGCCGCCGCAACCGCTCGTGGAGCGCGCGCGCACGGTGGCCGGGAGCAACGGGCTGCGGCGCTGGGAGACCGAGACGTCCGGCCGGGTAGGATCACTCGCGTATCTGGCTGGCGCGAGCCGCCTGGACTACGGCGGCTTCCGCGACTTCAGTAACGCGCGCACCGATCACGCGAATGTGCGCGTCGGCACCGAGGGTGAGCACGAGCGGCTGCAGATCGTGGCCAACTGGGTACGCTACGATGCGCAGAATCCGGGCTCGCTCAGCGACTCGCTGCTCCACGTGGATCGCACGCAGGCGTTCCGCACCAACGAGCTGCAGCGCACCGGAGAACGCGGGCACCAACTGCAAGGCGGCGTGCAGTGGGAGCGCGACCTGCCATCGGGAGCCGTGCAGCTCTCCGCGTGGGCGCTCGGCCGCACGGTGGAGAATCCCATCCCCACGTCCATCATCGACCTGGCTCGGCGCGCAGGCGGCGTGCGCGCGGTGTATCGGCGTTCCGCGCTGGCGGGTGGTGAGCCGCTGCGGTGGGCGGTGGGTGTTGAAGGCGGGTGGCAGCACGACGACCGGCAGAACCACGACAACGATGCGGGCTCGCGCGCAGCGCTCACGCTGGACCAGCGCGAGCGCGTCGCGGCGTTGGCCGCATTCGCCCAGAGCGACGTGCAGCTCGGAGCGCGCACCAGCGTGGTTGCCGGCGTGCGCGTGGACCGCACCCGTTTCAAGGCGCGCGACCGGCTCGTCGACGCGAGCAATCCCGACGACTCCGGCGAGCGGACGATGGCCGCCGTGAGTCCGTCGCTGGGCGTGAGCGTTCAGGCGTCTCCCGGGACGACCGTGTACGCGAACGTCGCGACCGCATTCGAGACGCCCACCACCACCGAGTTGGCCAATCGCCCGGACGGCGCGGGTGGATTCAATCCGGACCTTGACCCAGAGCGCACCACCTCCGTCGAAGCGGGAGCGAAGGGCGTGCTCCCCGGCACCGGGGTGATCTACCAGCTCGCCATCTACCGCGCGCGCGTGCGCGATGCGCTCATCCCGTTCGAGGTGCCCGATGCACCGGGGCGGCAGTTCTTCCGCAACGCCGGGTCCGCGGTGCACCAGGGGGTGGAGCTCTCGGCGGAGACATGGTTGTTCGGGAGTATCCGTGCGGACGCGGCGTACACGCTCACCGACGCGCGCTTCGATGCGTTCACGACGGAGTCGGGGAGCTTCGGCGGGCGGCGCGTGCCCGGCGTCGCGCCGCATCGCGTCGATCTCGCGCTCGCCTACGATGGCGCGGACCCCGGCGGCTTCTTCGCCGAGGGTGATCTGCACTATCGCGCGGCGACGCCGGTGGACGATGCGAACTCCGCGCACTCTGCCGGCTACGCGCTGGTGAACGTGCGCGCAGGAGTCCGCATGGTTCTCGGTGGAGCGACCGTGGTCGTTCCGTTCGCCGGAATCGACAACGTCTTCGATGCGCGCTACGACACGTCGGTCGTGGTGAACGCGTTCGGCGGACGATTCTTCGAGCCGGGGCCGGGGCGCGCCCTGTCGGTGGGAGTGCGCGTGGAGGGCCCGGTGCGCTGAGCCCGCGCGCGCGCGGTCAGGCGCGGGCGCTCAGGTGCGGACGCGCTCGCGGAACTGGTGCCGGTTGTGCGGCTTCTTGCGGTACAGCTCCTGATCGGCCTGTGCCAGCAGGTGATCGAGGGTGGGCGTGTCCTGCGAGTCGTATGGCGCGGTGCCGATGGACATGTTGAGCTCGAAGGCGAGCTTCCGCTGGCAACACTGCTCCTTGAGCCGCTGCTGGATGCGCTGGACGATCAGCTCGGCCACGCTCGGCGGAGCATCGAGCGCGAGCATCGCGAACTCGTCCCCCCCCAACCGGGCGATCACGTCGGAGCGGCGGAGCGTGGCGCGCAGTGCGGCGGCGGACTCCATCACCGCCACGTCCCCGGCCTGATGGCCGTGCGTGTCGTTGATCGTCTTGAGCCCGTCCACGTCGCCGAGCAGCAGGATGAGTCCGCGCCCCGTGCGCTGCGCGATCTTGAGCTGCTGCTCCGCCAGCGTGAAGAAGCCGCGGCGATTGTGCAACCCGGTGAGCGGATCGATGAGCGCCAGGCTGCGGAGCGTCGCCTGCATCTTGTGCCGCTCGCGCGCGTAGCGCACCGCGCGGAGCACCAGGTCGTGCGTCACCCGCCCCTTGATGAGGTAGTCCTGTGCACCGATGCGGAGCGCCTGGAGCCCGAGGTTCTCATCGTCCAGTGCGGTGAGCACCACCACCGGCAGATCGGGACCGTGCTCGCGGAGCCGCTCGAGCGTTTCCAGGCCGTCGCCGTCGGGGAGGGAGAGCTCGAGGAGGATGACGTCGATCCCCCCGTCGGCCAACCGGCACAGCCCGGTGGACACACGGTCGGCGCACTCGAGCTCGAGCCGTGCGTCGTGCCCCTGCTCCTCCGACGCCTGCGCGACGGCGCTCCGGAGCAACTCGATATCGGCGGGATCATCCTCGATGAGGAGGACCGTCAGCGGTCGGGCGTCTGCCACGGTTTGGGCGTGTCGGGGATTCGGCGCGTCCGCGGAGTGGCGCTCTGGCCTGCCCGGCATGCGACGTGGCAGGTGCGCTGGCAAGCGGCCCGGCCGAGCCGCCCAGCCACACGGAGCAAGGTTTGCCAATACACGACGATCGAGGTCGGTAATCGCCACGGCGGGCAGGAGGTTGCGCGCGGTGTCACGCGCGGCCGCCGGCGCCGTGGCACGGCTATTCCCATTGACTCCGCCGTCCCCTGCGGGTTGGGGCGCAGCGGCGCGCGTGGAGTCCGGCGGGATGACCATCGCACGGGGAGGGACGCGTGGAGCGGCGATCGACGTGGGGCTGGTTCCGGAGGCGCGGGTATCTGCCGGTGATCGCGGTCACGCTCGCGAGCTGCTACTCCGGCTGCGCTCCGCGCCGACCGGCGACCGCCACCGCGGGCGGGGACGTGGTGGTGATTCCGCCTCCCCCCGGTGCGGTGGAGCGCGCGTCCGACGACGCGGTGACCGAGACGCAGATGCGCAACGTGGACTTCCGTCTCGCGCCGGCCATCGTGCTGCGCGTCCGCTGGCTCCGCGGCGAGATGGTCCCCAAGGACTCGGGGCGGCCGGTCGTCTTCGACGACAAGCGCGCCTTTGCCATCCGGCTGCGCGACGCGACCGTCGCGCTCCGGATGGACGACCTCACCCATTTGATGAACGACCATGTGTTTGCGTATCGGGGATCGCCACTCGAACATCTGCGGTTCCGCACGGACGGTACCAGGTTGGTCATGTCCGGGACGATGCACAAGGTCATCGACATCCCGTTCACCATCTCGTCGTCGCTCTCGGTCACCGGGCGCGGAGAGATTCGCGTCCATCCGGAACGGATCAAGATCGTCGGGCTGAACGGGAAGGGACTGCTGCGGGCGCTCGACATCCACCTCTCCGACCTGCTCGATCTCTCGGGCGCGAAGGGCGTGCGCGTGGAGGGGAACGACCTCGTGCTCGACCCCGAGCGGATCCTTCCGCCTCCCATCATTCAGGGGCGCCTCGTCGCGATCCGCACCGAGCCGGGCGCGCTGGTGCAACGGTTCCGCAGCGCGGATGGGGACACGACGCTCCCCGATACACTCACGCCGCCGCACGGTGTGCCGAACTACATGTTCTTCCGCGGCGGGACGCTGCGCTTCGGGAAGCTCTACATGGTGCACGCGGACATGGAGATCGTGGATGCCGATCCGTCCGACCCGTTCGACTTCAGTCTGGATCGCTACAACGATCAGCTCGTGGCCGGGTACTCGCGGAACACGCAGGATCACGGACTGGTGGTGACGATGCCGGACCTCCGTTCGCTGGACTCGGCGCGCTCACGCCGGTGACCGCGCAGGGCACGATGGTTGCACCATCGATCACAATCCCATCGACGAGTGGCCGCGCACTGTCGCGGCGCGCGTGTAAGTAGCGCGCCGTGTGACGTCCTCATATCATTGACCGGAGTGGAAGGCCGGATGCCACGAGCGTCCGGTGCCGTGCGGCATTTCCGCCGCGCGGCGATGCGCATCCGAGGGCAGGAGTAGCGCGTCGCAGGCCGCGCCCCCGGGTGCTGACCTCTCAGCACGGAGGCGCCATGTCACGTGTGGTCCGTTTGTTCGCGGCTGCACTCCTGGCCATCCCCCTCCTCGCGCCCGCGGCGCGTGCCCAGCAGGTGGGCACGATCACCGGGCGCGTGGTCGATGCGGATGACCAGCAGCCCCTGCCTGAAGTCCAGGTGCTGGTCGTCGGGACCACCATCGGCGCGCGTACCGGCGCCGACGGGCGATACCGGATCTCCGGCGTGAGCGCCGGCCAGCACACCCTCCGTACCCTCCGGCTCGGCTACGCGTCGGCCACGCTCCGGGTCGACGTACCGGCTGGTGGGAACGTCGAGGCCAACTTCACGCTGCAGAAGAGCGTGTCCATTCTCGAGCAGGTGGTCGTGACGGCCACCGGCGCGGAGCAACGGCGCCGCGAGGCGGGCAACAGCGTGGGCACGATCAACGTCGACTCGGTCGAGCTCGCGCCGGTGCAGACCTTCTCGCAACTCATCAACGGCCGCGTGGCCGGGCTCTCCGTGCTGGAGAGCGGCGGCACTACCGGCACGGGAGCGCGCATTCGCATTCGCGGTGCGAACAGCCTGTCGCTCAGCAACGAGCCGCTCATCATCGTGGATGGCGCGCGCCTCAACTCCGACGCGAACTCGCTCTCCATCGACGTCGGTGGGCAGGAGCCGTCGCGGCTGAACGACATCAACCCGGACGACATCGAGAACGTCGAGGTCCTGCGCGGCCCGGCGGCCACCGGGCTGTACGGCACGCAGGCGGCCAACGGCGTCATCCAGATCACCACCAAGCACGGCCGGTCGGGGCGCACCCGGTGGACGATGTACGCCGAGGGCGGCGCGGTGAACGAGAACAACCACTACCCCGCCAACTTCGGCGGGTGGGGGGACACCGACACGGACTTTCCCACCTGCGATCTCATCACGCAGTCGTTCGGCGCGTGCACGCAGGATTCGCTCGCCGTGTTCAATCCGCTCGAGACCCACAGCCCGTTCCGCACGGGCTTCCGCCAGCAGTACGGGCTGAGCCTGGCGGGAGGGAACGAGCGCACGACGTTCTTCCTCTCCGGTGACTACGAGAACGAGGACGGCGTGTACCGGACGAACGACCTGCAGCGCTACAACCTGCGGGCGAACGTCAGCACGCAGTTGCGCGATGAGCTGCAGATCAGAGTCAACACGGGATATCTCTCCAGCGACCTGGATCTGCCCGGCAACGACAACACCTTCTTCGGCTACGTCTCCAATGGTCTGGCAGGGCTGCCGATCGACGGAGAGAGCCAGGGCTACGATCCGATCGGGCCCGATCTGCTCGACCAGATCCTCGAGCGGCAGGAGATCGAGCGCTATACCGCGTCGGTGAACGGCGATTACCGGCCGCTGAGCTGGCTGAGCGTGAACGGAACGGTTGGCCTGGACATCGTGAACCGGTTTGATTCCGAGACCTTCCCCACCGGCGTGATCCAGTTCTTCGGGGAGGACATCGGATCGCGGCAGTCCAATCGCTTCCAGTCGGGCACGTACACGTCGAACGTCTCCGCGGCCGGCACCTTCGAGCTGACGCCCGACGTGCACACCACCACCACGGCCGGATTTCAGTGGCAGCGGGAGATGCTGCGCGGCACGCTCGCCTCGGGGTTCGGCCTCGCGGCGGGAACGGGTGGGCTGGGCGGCGCCACGCAGCAGTTCGCCGTGGGTGAGACCACCATCGAGAACATCCTGCTCGGCGGCTTCCTGCAGGAGCAGGTCGGATGGAAGGACCGCCTGTTCGTGACCGGCTCGGTGCGCGGTGACGACAACAGCGCGTTCGGCGAGAACCTGGGCGTCGTCTACTATCCCACAGCCAGCGTGTCGTGGGTGTTGAGCGATGAGCCGTTCTTCCCGCGCTGGCCGTTCCTCACCTCGTTCCGGCTGCGGTCATCGTATGGCCAGTCGGGGCTGCGCCCGGGGAACCGCGACGCACTCATTTTCTTCACGCCCATCGCTGCTCGCGTGAACGGTCAGGAAGTGGCAGGCGTGACGGCGGGCGGTCTGGGCGATCCCGACCTCAAGCCGGAGAAGGTGCGCGAGTACGAGGTGGGCTTCGATGCGCAGATGTTCGACAACCGCGCATCGGTCGACTTCACCTTCTACGATAAGCGCTCGCACGACGCGCTCGTGGCGCGCCGGCTTCCGGCGTCGGTGGGGCAGCCCGCCACGCGGCTGGAGAATCTGGGCTCGGTGAGCAATCGCGGAGTGGAGACCACCGTGAGCGTCCTCGCGCTCGACCGTCCCGGTCTGTCGTGGAGCGTGAACGGGAGCTTCGGCTACAACCGGAACCGACTGGATCAGTTGGGCGAGGGGATCGCCACCGTCGTGTTCGGCTTCGACGGTCTGCAGCGGTTCAAGGAAGGCGCCTCCCTGGGGTCGTACTGGGGCGTGCCGGTCACCCACTTTGCCGATGACAACGGCGACGGCATCATCAGCCTTGCCGACGACGAGATCCAGTTCGGCGACGAGGAGAAGTTCCTCGGCAATTCGATTCCGAGCACGACGGCGTCGGTGAGCACGGATGTCACGTTCCTGAAGTATTTCCGCGTGTCGACGCTGTTCGACTATCGCGGCGGATTCAAGCTGTACAACTCGTCGGAGTCGTTCCGGTGCGCGATCCTGCGCTGCCGCGGGGCCAACGATGCCACGGCCTCGCTACAGGAGCAGGCCGCCGCGATCGCCGGCGCGGTGGGTGTCGTCTCCCCGTTCGTCGAGAACGCGGAGTTCTGGAAGTGGCGCGAGCTGTCGCTCACGATCAGCGCACCCTCGTCGCTGGCCGCGCGGTTCGGCGTGGAGGGACTGAGTCTCACGCTGGCCGGACGCAATCTGGCCACCTTCACCGACTACGGCGGTGTGGACCCCGAGGTGAACGCGGTGGCGCAGGACAACTTCTCGTCCACCGACTTCCTGTCGCAACCGCAGGTCCGTCGCTTCAATGCGCGAATCACGGTCCAGTTCTAGGGCCGGCCTGGGGCGGCGACGCTGCCGCTTCGCCACGGCATCCGACCGGACCTTTTCACTGAGAGGACATCCGAGCATGACAACTTTCCGACGACAGGTCGCGACCGCCCTCCGGAGCGCCGGTTGGCGCGCCGGAGCGCTGGGCGCGCTCGCGGTCATCTCCATGACGGCGTGCAGTCTGGATGTGACCGATCCCGACATCGTTCAGCCAGGGCAGGTCAACAGCGACGAAGCCCTCCCGACGCTGGTGGCCGGCGCATTCGGCGATTTCGCATTCTCGTTTGCCGGTGACGACGGGGGTACGGAGGGGATCATCCTGGCGGGTGGACTGCGCGCCGACGAGTGGGTGAACTCGGACACGTTCGACACGCGGCAGGAGATCGATCGCGGCGCGATCTTCGAGGACAACGGCAGCAACCAGGACATCTTCCGCAACCTGCAGCAGGCACGCGTGTCGGCGGAGTTCGCCGCCGAGCAGTTCGACGCGCGCGATCCGGGTGGAGACGGCCACTCCGCCGTGTTGAGTCTCGCGGGGTTCGCGTACATCCTGACCGGCGAGACGTACTGTCCAGGGGTGGCGTTCAGCCGCGTGAGCCCGGATGGCACGATCCAGTTCGGCCAACCGAACGATCTGGATGCCGTCTTCCAGTTCGCTGCGGACCGCTTCACCTCGGCGCTCGATGTGGCAACGAGCGACGACGAAGCGAATCTGGCGCGTGTGGGTCTCGGGCGTGCGCTGCTGGACCAGGGCCACTTCGACGAAGCAGCTGCGGCCGTCGCCTCGGTGCCCACGAACTTCGTCTTCAACGTCGAGTATTCCGACAACACCTCACGCGAGAGCAACGGCGTGTTCGTGTTCAACCAGATCTCGCGGCGGTGGAGCGCATCGGATCTGGAAGGCGGTAACGGCTTGCCCTTCCGTAGCGACGCCGACCCGCGCGTGGTGATCGATCCGCTCCTCGATGGCGACGGAGACCAGCGCGTGGGTGTGGATGCCGTCACGCCAATGTGGGTCCAGCGAAAGTACCAGGACCGCAACGCGGCCATCCCACTCGCCACCGGGGTGGAAGCGCGGCTCATCGAGGCGGAGGCGCAGTTGCAAGCGCTGGACAACTCGGGCTTCCTCGAGACGCTCAACGATCTGCGCAGCAATCCCGACGTCTCTCCGGGCGGACTGTCCGATCTGTCCGATCCCGGCTCACCCGAGGGGCGCGTGGACCTGCTCTTCAAGGAGCGCGCATACTGGATGTATCTCACCGCGCACCGGCTGGGCGACATGCGGCGTCTGGTGCGCCAGTATGGCCGCGCCATCACGGACGTCTTCCCCACAGGCGACTACCCGAAGGGTGGCGCGCCGTATGGCAACGAGGTCAATCTGCCGATCCCGATCGACGAGCGGAACAATCCGAATTCGCAGGGGTGCACCAGCCGGGCGATCTAGCTCGAATTGGCAGCGCACCACGCACGATGACGACACGCCGCCCGGGAACAGTTGCTCCCGGGCGGCGTGGCATCCAGGCATGACGCTCGCCGGTGCGCGAGCGCGCTCGGCTCACATGTTCCCGATCATCGCCTCGGCGAACTCGCTCGTGCGGAGCAGCGTGGCCCCCTCCATGAGTCGCTCGAAATCGTACGTCACGCGCTTTTGTAGGATCGTCCGCTCGAGCGACGTCACGATCAGCTCGGCCGCCTCGTCCCAGCCGAGATACCGGAACATCATCTCGCCGGAGAGGATCACGGAGCCGGGATTCACGCGGTCCTGCCCCGCGTACTTGGGCGCCGTGCCGTGCGTGGCCTCGAAGATCGCGTGCCCTGTCACGTAGTTGATGTTGGCGCCGGGGGCGATACCGATGCCGCCCACCTGCGCGGCGAGTGCGTCGGAGATGTAGTCGCCGTTCAGGTTCGGCGTGGCGACCACGCTGTAGTCCCGTGGCCGCGTGAGGATCTGCTGGAGAAACGCGTCGGCAATGACGTCCTTGATCACCAGCCCGCTCGGCAGTTGGAGCCATGGTCCGCCGTCCAGCTCGGTGGCGCCGAACTCTTCTCGCGCCAACTGGTATCCCCAGTCGCGGAACGCTCCCTCCGTGAATTTCATGATGTTGCCCTTGTGCACCAGCGTCACGCTCGGCCGCCCGTGGCGGATGGCGTACGTGATGGCGGCGCGCACGAGGCGCCGCGTACCCTCCTCGCTGATCGGCTTGATGCCGATGCCGCTCGTGGCCGGAAAGCGGATGCGGTGCACGCCCATCTGCTCCTCGAGGAAGCGGATGAGCATCCGTGCTTCGTCCGACGCCGCGCGGAATTCGATGCCGGCGTAGATGTCCTCCGTGTTCTCGCGGAAGATCACCATGTCCACGGCGGCCGGGTCCTTGACGGGCGACGGCACGCCGCGGAAATACCGCACGGGGCGCACGCATGCGTACAGGTCGAGCTGCTGGCGGAGCGTCACGTTCAGGCTGCGGAAGCCGCCACCAACCGGAGTGGTGAGTGGCCCCTTGATCGCCACGAGATGGTAGTCGATGGCGCGGAGCGTGTCGTCCGGCAACCAGTTGTCGAGTTGGTGCTTGGCCTTCTCCCCGGCCAGCACCTCGAACCACACGATGCGCCGCCGCGCGCCGTACGCGCGCTCCACGGCCGCATCGAACACGCGGTGCGCCGCACGCCAGATGTCCGGACCGGTGCCGTCCCCCTCGATGAACGGGATGATCGGCTGGTCGGGCACCTGGAGGGCGCCATCGCGCATGACGATCGTCTCACCGCTCGCCGGCGGCGTGAGGTGTGTGTAGGATGGTGGAGAGCTGGCAGTCGGCATGGTGAACGTGGGGAGGGAAGCTCGCGCGCCCACGGCACCGGAGAGGGCGCGCACCCGAAGCACGAAATCTGTCGGAGGGCCGGATGATGGGCAACCAGCGCGCGAGCGATGCGGCCCGGCGGATCGCCTCTGCCTTCGATGCCTACCATGCGCGCTTCCGCGACGTCACGCGCCTCGCACGGCAGCGCTTCGAGTGCCGCGAATGGCAGCGGGCACAGCACGATGCCGCCGCGCGGCTGGCGCTCTACCGCGCTGCCGTCGAACGATGTGTGGCGGAGATGCGTGCCGCGCGCGACGACGCCATCGGCAACGAGGGGTGGGAGCGCGTGCGCGACGCCTACGCTGCCGCCACCGCCGGTCGTGACGACGCCGAGCTGGCCGGGACGTTCTTCAACTCCGTGACGCGCCGCGTGCTACGTGTCGTTGGCGTCGACCCGCGCGTGGAGTACCTGGGCGAGGTGGTCCGCCCTGGGCCGCTGGAGAGCACGGCGGACGACGGCATAGCCGCGGTGGTGGATCGCTACGATCTGCGCGACACGCCCACCGCGGCCATGATCTCGCAGGTGATGGAGCGCGTGGGGTGGCGCGCGCCGTTTCGCGATCTGCGCGGTGACGCGCTAGCCGCGGCGCGCGTGCTCGACGCCACCGCGATGAGCGAGTGGGGGCGCCGGGCGGAGTGGGCGGAAGTCCTCCCCGGCGTCTTCTACCGCAACAAGGGGGCGTATATCGTCGGGCGTCTGGGGTGCGGATCGGCGACGCTGCCGGTGGTGCTCGCCATCCTGCACGCCGACGACGGCGTCACCATCGACGCGGTGCTCCCCACCGCCGACGAGACGAGCGTCGTCTTCGGTTTCAGTTGGTCGTACTTCCATGTGGAGGTGCAGCGGCCGAGCGCGCTGGTGGCGTTCCTCTCGTCGCTCATGCCGTACAAGCGCATCGACGAGCTGTACACGTCCATCGGCTACAACAAGCATGGCAAGCGTGAGCTCTTCGCCACGCTCGATGCCCACCTGTGCACCGGGTCGCCGCGGTTTGCCGTGGCGGAGGGCGATGAGGGGCTCGTCATGGCCGTCTTCACTCTGCCGTCGCTCAACGTCGTGTTCAAGGTCATCCGCGATACCTTCGGGCAGCCCAAGCGGACCACGCGGCGCGCGGTGATGGACAAGTATCACCTGGTGTTCCTGCGCGACCGCGTGGGACGGCTGGCCGACGCGCAGGAGTTCGAGGACCTGGAGCTCCCCCGCGCGTGCTTTCCCGACGACCTGCTCACGCGCCTACTAGCTGTGGCGCCGAGCGTGGTTCAGGAGCGTGCGACGCGGGTGGTGGTGCGGCACCTGTACACCGAACGACGCGTCACGCCGCTCAACGTCTTTCTCCGGACCGCGGGCGAGCAGCAGGCGATCGACGCGATCGTGGATTACGGGAACGCCATCAAGGATCTGGCGGCGGCGGGAATCTTCACCGGCGACATGCTTCTCAAGAATTTCGGTGTGAGCCGCCACGGTCGCGTGATATTTTACGACTACGACGAGCTCACCCTCATCGCCGACTGTCGCTTCCGGCACTTGCCCGCGGCGCGGCACCCGGACGATGAGATGAGCGCGGAGCCGTGGTTCTACGTGGCGGAGAGCGATGTCTTTCCGGAGGAGTTCTCCGCGTTTCTCGTCCCGTCCGGGCGGCTGCGCGACGCGTTCCTCGCGCATCATGCCGACCTGCTGGAGGTCGATTTCTGGACGTCCATGCAGGAGCGGCAATCGCGTGGCGAGCTGTTCGACATCTTCCCGTACCGCGAGGAGCGCCGGCTGCGCCGTTAGGGCGGCGCACGGCGTGGGAACGGATGTCGTCCCGCTGAAAGGTGAGCCATATCACTGTGAGAATGGTCTCGGCGCCCTAGAGTCCGGGATCGGCGTTCTCTGTCGGGCAGCGCCCGGAGCGATGTCCAGCTCTCGGGCCACATCACCTCTGCAAGGTGATCCTGGAGTTGAGTTGATGCTGGAGCAGGATCTGCATCTCGAAGTACGTCGTAAGCTACAGAATTCCGTTCACGTCAAGATCTTCGCCTATCGCAAGGGACGCACGCGCGACCCGGCAAACCGTGTGTGCCTGGGCTCCCTCCACATGCCGGAGGGATACTTTCACGGCATGCGCCGGGTGCTGGAGCACGGACTGCGGCTGCTCGGCGCGCGCGTCACGGTAGGGGGATCGTACTTCGACGCGAGCGCGCCCACCGATCGCCTTCCGCCCGCCGTCAGCGCGTAGCTGGAGCGCGGCTCGCGCGGCGGGTGGAAGACGGCCCGCTGCTGCGCGCGCGGGGGACGCGCGGTAGTTTTTGCCGCATGCTCCGGCGGTCTTTCCTCCTGGCGGCGCTCGCGCTCGCGGCCAGCGCTCCGCGTGCGGCCGCGCAGTCCGTCTTCACGCGCCCGCAGCTCGAGTGGCGCACGGTGGAGACGCCGCACTTCGTCATCCACTACCCGGCCGCCAGCGCTCCCTGGTCGCTGGCGATGGCGCGCCACATCGAGAGCGTGGCGGATCGCGTCACCGCCTTCGTGGGGAACGCGCCCGAGAAGCGCACGACGATCATCGTCGAGGATCCGCTCAACGTCGCGAACGGGTTCGCGCTGCCGCTGCTCGGTCATCCGCTCATCATGATGTACCCCACGCCCCCCTCCCCGCACAGCGGGATCGGGGACAATCGCGGCTGGGGAGAGATGCTCTCCGTGCACGAGTTCGCGCACATCGCGCACCTCACGCGCCCCTCGCGAAACCCCGCGCAGCGGCGGTTCATGCGGCTCCTTCCACTCCAGGTGGGGCCGCTGGCCATCCAGGCGCCGCGGTGGGTGACGGAAGGGTTCGCGACGTACGTCGAGGGACAATTGACGGGGAGCGGGCGCCCGAACGGTGCGTGGCGCGCCGCGGTGCTGCGCGAGCTCGCGCTCGAGGGGAAACTCCCCGCCTACGGCCAACTCGATGCGACGCACGGATACCTCGCCGGCTCCATGGCGTACCTCGTCGGCTCCGCGTACCTCGAGTGGCTGGTGGCGCGCACGGGCGACGAGAGCCTGGACCATCTCTGGCGGCGCATGAGCGCGCGCGAGCGCCGCTCCTTCAGCGTGGCCTTCGCTGGTGTGTTCGGCGGTTTGCCCAACGACTTGTACGACGAGTTCACCGTGAACGTGACGGCCGAGGCGCTCCGTGTGCGCGAGGCGGTCGAGCGTACCGGGCGGGTGGAGGGGGAGTTGGTGCAGGCGCTGAGCGGTTCAACCGGAGGACCAGCGCTCTCGCCCAACGATTCGCTGATCGCCGTCGTCCTCTCGCCCATCGATGAGCCTTCGCGTGTGGTGGTGTGGCGCACGGCTCCCGATTCGGCCGCCGCAGCGCGCCGTGACAGCGCGCGTGCACGGTTGCTGCGCCTCGATCCCGAAGATGTGCCCGCCGTCGAGTGGCGTCCCCCTCCGCTCACGCCCGTGGCGGTGCTCAACCCCACCGCCGGTCGTGGCTACGGTGCGCCACGATTCCTTCCGGACGGGCGGCACGTGCTCGTCACTCGCCTGGCGGCGCAGGGAGATGGCACGCTCCTGTCGGAGCTGTACGAGTGGGACATTCGCTCCCGGCGCGTACGGCGCATCACGCACGGCGGCGCGATCCGGAGCGCCGACCCCGCGCCGGCAGGCACGTGGGCGGCAGCCGACCGTTGCGCCAACGGCCAGTGCGATCTGGTGCGCGTCGATCTGCGCTCCGGCGCGATTGCCGACATCGTACGCGGCTCTCCCGCGCTCGACTTCTACGCGCCGCGCGTGAGCGCCGACGGACGTACCATCGCCGTGGCCGTGCAGCAGGACGGACGGTGGCGGATCGCGCTCGTGGACGTGGTGACGCGTGCCATGCGCGTCGTCGATCCCGGCGATGGCGCGAACCGCTACGACGTCGCCTTCACGCGACGCGGCGACTCGCTCGTCGTCGTCTCCGATCTGGGCGGCATCACGAATCTCGAGTTGCTCGATCCGGCCACCGGTGGAGCGCGGCTGCTCACGCGCGTGCTGAGCGCCGTGTTCGCGCCGGCGCCGGATTCGGCGTCGCACAGCGCGTACTTTCTGCATCTCCGCGCCAGGGGGCTCGACCTGCGCCGTGTGTCGCTCGATTCCGGCGTGAGCTCGTCGACGCTGGCAAACCGCACATCGCGCGATGGCGCGCCTGGCACCAGCGCGCTCGCCGATAGCGTGCTCACTCCCGTCCTTCCGCCGCCCCCCGCGGTCGGAGACACGTTCCCGGCAGGCGTCGTGAACGGTCCGCGCGACTATGCGCTCGGTCCGCGCGGCTATCGCGTGTGGCCGGCCGGAATGTGGACTCCTTCCGGGCGCAGCCTCACGGTCGCCCTCGCCAGCGCCGATCCTGTCGGACGTCTGGTGTGGACGCTCCAGGGGAGCTACGGCGACGAGAGCGCGTGGCGTGGGGTGGCAGCGGGCGCCACGTTGCGTCTCTGGCGTCCCGCCATCGATGCCGCCCTCTTCGCCACGCGCGAGCGTCCATCGCGACAACACGACCGCATTGCCGTGCCGGCGAGCGCGGACGCCGACTACTCCGGCGGCATGCTGGCCATCTCTCTGGAGCGGCGTCTCGATGGGTGGCGAGATGCGGTGCGCGTCGGAGGATCGTACGGCGTCGTGGACGGTCCGGCGTTGTCGAGCGAGCGGCGCGCGCTCGCCTTCGGCGACATCGGCGCGGGCGCGTCGTCGTCTGGACGCACATGGCAGGCGGGCGCATCGATGCGACTCCAGGGCGCGTTCGGCAACACGGACGGCAGCGCGTGGCGGCGAGCGATGGCATCCGCCGCCATCGCTGGCGCGTGGCACGGTCGCGGACTGCGCGCGGGAGGGAGTTACGGCACGGTGAACGCGGACGCTCCCGCCTACGAGCAATTCCTGGTAGGCGGCGCGTCGAGCGGGCTGATCGATCAGGCGCTCCTCTCCCAGCGCATCGTGGAGCCGGGCGTTCCGACCGGAATCGCGAGCGGCGCACGGATGGCGGTGCTGTCCCTCGCGCTCTCCGGCAGCGTGCTCGAGCCGTACATCCACTGGCTCGCCGCTGGACCCACCATCGATCACTGGCACCGCGTGATCGGCGTGGAGGCGTCCCAGACGGTGGCGGCCATCTCCCTTGTCGGCCTCCCGGTGGTACGGGCGCGCGCGGGGGTGGCCTACTCCGTGGACGAGCCGTTCCGCCATCGCACGCGCTTCTACCTGTCGCTCCAGTACCAGCCGTAGCCGTTACAGTCCAAGCGGTCGCCGCGTCCTCTGTGAAGGAGGCGCGCGGATGACGACGACGGCCGAGGCACGCTGGGAACAATACAACGAAGAAGGGCGCTCGCTCTTCGCGCGCGGTGATCTTCCGGGCGCGGAGCGCGCGTTCGTGGCCGCCATTCGCGAAGCGGTGCAGCTTGGCGAAACGAGCCTCCGTCTCGCGTCGAGTCTTTCGAACCTCGGCCAGCTTCGGTATCGCCGCCGCGACTTCACGCGTGCCGAGGAGTTGTTCAAGAAGTCCCTCGAGATCCGCGAGCAGTCGCTCGGCCCGCACCACCCCGGCGCCGTGCAGACCATCAACAACCTGGCCGCCCTGTACTTCGCGCGTGGCGAGGTTGCCGAGGCGGAACGGCACTACCGCCGCGCGCTCACGATTCTGGAGCAGCACTACGGTCCCGAGCACGCGGAGCTCGGCGGAACGCTCAACAATCTCGCGCGCCTCTGCTTTCACCGTGGCGACCACGACGCCGCCGCACCGCTTCTCCTCCGCTTGCTCGCCGTCAAGCAGGCGCAGCACGGTCCCGATCACGCGGAGATCGCCGCCGTTCTCACCAGTCTTGCCAAGGTGCGCTGCGGACAGGAGGACTTCGACGCCGCCGAGCAGCTCGCGCGGCGCGCGCTCTCCATCCGCGAGCGCGCGGAGAAGGGAAGCGAGCCGGCGCTCGCCGCCACGCTCGAAGCACTGGCCGATGCCTGCGCCGGATCGGGGAAGGTGGAGGAGGAGATCGATCTCCTGGAGCGCGCGCTCGCCGTGCGCGCGCAGGCGCTGGGCGACGACCACTCCGCGCTCGCCGCGCTTCGCGAGCGGATCGAGCGCTCTCGCGCCACGCTGTCTCCCGCCGATGGCGGTACCGAGGCGCCCTCGTCCCCGAACGCTGCCCACCCTGCGTCCCCGTCGCGCGATCCGGAGCGACTGAACGACGCGACGCGATCCACCGACGGTACGGTGTGGATCGCACCGCCGGACTCCGACGCACAGGCCGAGCGCATCCCCACGGAGGAGCTGCCTGCCGTGCGCTCCGCGTGGAGCGGTGGTCCCCGACCGTCACTCGTCTCCAACGCGCCCCCCGCGTACAGGGAACCGGATGCGCCCGCCCCAGCGCCGCAGGATGCCGGAGCCGAGGAGAATGCCGAACCCGCACCGGAGGTGATGGAGGTCCCGCCCATCCTGCACTCCTCGCCTGCGGACGTCGCCGCTGCCGCGGCCGCTGCGCCGCCGCTCGTGGTGTCGCACTCGAGCGATGAGCTCCCTACCGAGGAGACCACGCCAGCGGACATGATGGCCGCGGCGGACACGGAGAACGCGCTCGGCACCGACGCGAGCGCTGTGTGTGAGACGGATGTGTCCGGGACGGAAGCGGCAGCCGACGTCCCGGCCGAAGCGGCGCACGAAAATGCGAGCCCGCCGACCGAGACGCCCCCCGATCTTGGTTCGAGGCTGGACGAATCGCCGGTGTTCGCGGAGCTGATGCCGCGGAGCGATCTCGTGCCGACTCCGGCGGACGGGCAGCCGGAAATGCCTGCCGCGACGAACGATGGCACGTCGTCGGCACCGCTCGACGCGCCGCGCTACGATCCCGAGACGGGGACGTGGCGCGAGCCGCAGATGCCTTCCGAGCCGCGCCCGATCATGACGTCTGGCGCGCTGCCGCCGGCGCGCCCCGCGGTGCCTCCGGCCATACTGCGAGGCGAGCCAGCTCCCGACCACGCCAGCAGCACCCCCGGTGCGCCGCCGCAGTTCAACGGCAGCCCGCGCGCGCCGCTCGCGCCTCGTCCGTTCGGTGTGCCGGCCCCCGCCAAGCTCGACGCTCCGCCACAGCCGCAGCCGGCGGGCGATCCGTGGTCCGCGCCTGCGCGTCCATCCGACGCACTCGCGAGCACGAACGCCGCACCGCCGTTCCCCGCCAGCGGGCCGCATCGCGTGCCGCCCGCGTCGCCCTGGGATGCCACGACGGCAGCCACGCCGCAGGTGGAGGGGTTCGATCCCGGGGCAGGAGTGCCGGGACGTGCGGAGCCTGCACGGCAGGAGGCGCACGCACACGCATCGCACGACGCGAACACGGTGCACGCGGGCGCGGTGGTGCATGACGCGCCGGCGCTCGTCGGCGCGCCGACGCCGCGGCACGTGCGGCGCGCGGTTCGGATGGATCCTCTGGGGTATGGTGCGCGTTCGCACGGGCGCACGTGGGCGGTCGCGGCGGGCATTCTCCTCCTGCTCGGCGGGGGAGGGTGGCTGTACGTCACCAGGCGCGCCGCATCGCCCTCGCAGGCGGAAGCGCGCACGTCCGCGCCACCTCCTGCCGATTCGCAGGTTGTCCGTGGCGCTGCCGCAGCCAGCACGCCGTCCGTGGATGAGGAGCGCACGCGCACCGTGGTGCCGCGGAGCGCGATGATCCCCGGGCATGGCGATGAGTCCGTGTCCGGGTCGGACGCCGACCCCTCGTCCCCGGCCGCGAACGCCGACGGAGCGCCGGCGCCGGACTCGACGTCCGCGCCAGCGCTCCCCACCATCGCGCCGCCCAAAATCGACGTGGGGCGTGTCACCGCAGCGGTGGACCGGGACCGCGCCAGGCTGGACTCCGTGACCAAGCGCGTCGAGACGCGCGTTCCCACCTTCGAGAAGAAGCCGCCGCCGCGGTAGCGCGGGTTCCGCGCGGCGCGCGGAGCGTCTAGACTTCCGCACCATGGCCACGCGCGCGCTCGACGAGACGCTCCCGCCTCCACCCGTGCCCTCCCCCCATGAGGGGTGGACGATCGATGATTCCCGCGAGATGTACAACATCGCGGGGTGGGGCATCGGCTACTTCGACATCAACGACGCCGGGCACGTGATCGTGCGCCCCGACAAGGGGCGCCCCGAGCGGGCGCTCGATCTCTTCGAGCTGGCCATGGACCTCGGCGAGCAGGGCGTGGGGCTCCCTCTCCTGCTCCGCTTCTCCGACATCCTCCGCTCGCGCATCGAGACGCTCGGCCAGCGGTTCCAGAACGCCATCACCGAGTTCGGCTACGAGAACGGCTACACGCTGGTCTATCCGATCAAGGTGAACCAGCAGCGCCACGTGGTGGAGGAGATCGTGCACTTCGGCGCGCCGCACGGCGTAGGGTTGGAGTGCGGGAGCAAGCCGGAACTGCAAGCCGTGCTCGCGCTCTCCGAGTCGTCCGACCACGTGATCGTGTGCAACGGGTACAAGGACGAGGAGTTCATGCGCCTCGCCCTCATGGGACAGCGGCTGGGGCACACGGTGTTCGTCGTGATCGAGCAGTTGAGCGAGCTCGACGTGCTGCTGCGCGTGGCCGACGAGATGGGCGTCACGCCCACGGCGGGCGTCCGCATCAAGCTGGCCTCCGAGGGGTTCGGCCGCTGGGCGGAAAGCGGAGGGGAGAAGTCCAAGTTCGGCCTCACCTCCAGCGAGCTCGTCCGCGTGGTGGACCAGCTCGCCGCCGTCGGTCGGCTGGACGTGCTCAAGCTCGTCCACTTCCACCTCGGCTCGCAGATCACCGACATCCGCTACGTGAAGAGCGGTCTGCAGGAAATCGCGCGGTTCTACGCCGAGCTTCGCGGCATGGGGGTGGACATCACGCACGTGGACGTGGGTGGCGGGCTGGGCGTGGATTACGACGGCACCAGCTCCACCGCGTCGGCGAGCGTCAACTACTCCATCCAGGAGTACGCGAACGACATCATCTACACCCTCGGCGAGATGTGCCGCGAGATGGAGCTCCCCATGCCGCACATCATCTCCGAGTCGGGGCGGGCGCTCACGGCGCACCATGCGCTCCTCCTGCTCAACGTCATCGACGTCGAGTCGCAGCGCGACATTGCCGTTCCCGAGGTAGGCGACGATGACCACGTGATCCTCCACCAGTTACGCGAGGGGTACGATTCGATCTCCAGCCGCAGCGTGCGCGAGGTCTATCACGACGCCACGTTCGCCAAGGAACACGCGCAGGCGCTCTTCAAGAGCGGCGTGCTCTCGCTACGCGAGCGTGCGCGCGCGGAGCAGCTCTACCTGGCCACGGTGAACGCCGTCGCGCGCATCGCGCAGCGCGACCGCGAGGAGTACCTCGACATCATCGAGGATCTCGAGGCGACGCTCGTGGACCGGTACTTCTGCAACTTCAGTATCTTCCAGTCGCTGCCGGACAGTTGGGCGATCGACCAGATCTTCCCGATCATGCCGGTGCACCGTCTGGACGAGGAGCCCGTGCGCCGCGGGACGCTGCAGGATGTGACGTGCGACTCCGACGGCAAGATCGACCGGTTCACCGGCGGGAAGCACGGCCGGCCGAGTCTGGAGCTGCATCCGTTCCGCCACGGCGAGCCGTACATCCTGGGGATTTTCCTCACGGGCGCGTATCAGGAGATCCTCGGCGACCTGCACAATCTCTTCGGCGACACCAACGCGGTGCACGTCCGGCTCTCGGAGACCGGCTACGAAGTGACCGATCTCGTGCACGGCGACACGGTGACCGAGGTGCTGAACTACGTGCAGTTCCGCGCGCCGGATCTGCTCGCGACGTTCCGGCGCAAAGTGGCGGCGGCCAAGGATCTCCCGCGCCACGAGGCGAATGCCTTCATTGCCGACTACGTCGCAGGTCTGGAAGGCTACACGTATCTCGAAGGCGACGCCGCCTCGCGCTGACCGAGCGCGGCGCGCGGCGGCGCCTGCCATCTCGAGGATGTCGTGGAGACAGGACACTTTCCGAGCGTCCTGGCGGCGCTCGTCGCCACGCTCATCGCCACCAAGCTGTTCGGCGAGCTCGCGCAGCGCATCCGGCAGCCGGCGGTGCTCGGCGAGTTGCTCGCCGGCATCGTGCTCGGCGGGTCGCTGCTCGGTGTGCTCGATCCCAGCGATCCCGTCATGCACGCGCTGGGCGAGCTGGGCGTGCTCGTGCTCCTCTTCGAGATCGGGCTGCACACCGATCTGCGATCGCTCGTGCGCGTGGGCGGTTCCGCGACAGCGGTGGGGCTGGTGGGAGTTGCGCTACCATTCGCGCTCGGCGACCTGGCCGCGCGGCAGCTCGGACTGTCGCCCATGGCGGCACTCGTCGCGGGCGCGGCGCTCACGGCCACCTCCATCGGCATCTCCGCGCGCGTACTGGCCGACCTGGGCCAGCTCGATCGACCCGAGGGGCAGATCGTGCTTGGCGCCGCCGTGCTCGACGATGTGGTAGGGCTGGTCATCCTCTCCGTCGTCTCCACCATCGCGGCGGGCGCCGGGGTGAGCGTCGGCGGGATCGCCGTCACCGCGGCGGTGGCCGTGGGATTCATCGCGGCGGCCATTCTCGTGGGGCAACTCCTGGCTCCGCCCGTCTTCCGCTGGGTGGATCAACTGGAGCAGTCGGGCGCGCTCGGCGTGATGGCGCTCGCGTTCGCCTTCCTCCTCGCGTGGGTCGCGTGGCGCATCGGCTCGGCCATGATCATCGGCGCGTTCGCCGCGGGGCTCGTGGTGCATCGGACGCCGCAACGCCACGGCATCGAGCGCGCAACGGCATCGGTGGGGTACCTCGTGGTGCCGATCTTCTTCGCGGTGGTCGGAGCGCAGGTGGATCTCCGTTCGCTGCTCGATCGCCAGGTTCTGCTCGTGGGCGGAGTGCTCGTGATCGTGGCGGTCGTGGGGAAATTCGCGGCCGGCTACGCGCCGGTGTGGTTCCGCGGCGACAAGGCGCTGATCGGCGTGGCGATGATCCCGCGTGGCGAGGTCGGGCTCATCTTCGCGCAGATGGGACTCACCGAGGGTGTGCTCGACGCCGGGATGTTCAGCGCGATCACCATGATGGTGGTCGTGACCACATTCGCCGCGCCGATCGCGCTCGGGCGAATGGCGCGCCGCACCACGCCGCGCACGGAGCAGGAGCGTGCCGGCGACGGAGGGATCGACGACCTCGTCGCGGGCGCACGCGCGTCGCCGGACGACGCGCGGAGCGGGGCCGATGGATGAAGCGCCTCCCGGAGCGGATGTCGCCGCGGTCCGGGAGGCGCTTCGTGCTGCGGTGGTCGATGACGCTGCCGCGCTCTACCGTGCGGCTTCGAACCGCCGTGTCACCTCCGGCCAGTTCACCACGTTCCACCACGCGGCCACGTAGTCGGGACGCCGATTCTGGTACTTCAGGTAGTAGGCGTGCTCCCACACGTCGATCCCCAGGAGAATCTGCGACGGCTTCTTGCCATCCATGATCGGGTTGTCCTGGTTCGGCGTGCTCGTGATGGAGAGCTTGCCGCCATCCGTCAGCAGCCACGCCCACCCCGATCCGAAGCGTCCGCCGGCAGCCGCTCCGAACTGCTCCTTGAAGGCGGCAAAGCCTCCGAATGAGCTGGTGATCGCCTGGCCGAGCGCTCCACCCGGCTCTCCCCCCGCCTTGGGTGCCATGAGCTGCCAGAACAGGCTGTGGTTCCAGTGGCCGCCGCCGTTGTTGCGCACGGCGGTGCGGATCTTCTCCGGCACGCGGTCCAACTGGCCGAGCAGATCGTCGAGACTCTTCTGCTGGAGATCGGCGTTCTCCTCGAGCGCCTTGTTGAGATTGTTGACGTACGCTGCGTGATGCTTGCCGTGGTGAATCTCCATCGTGCGCGCATCGATGGACGGCTCCAGAGCCGCGAAGTCGTACGGAAGCGGCGGGAGCGAGTATGCCATGTGCGTCCTCCGGATCGAACGGTGGTCAGTGGTTCGCTGCAATCATACGCCGTTCGACCTGCACGTCCAGTGCTACCGCGTCGCGCATGCCCCGCGCCGACGCGATGGACCACGTGCCCGACTCAGTGCATGACCAGCCGGAGGACCAGAAATCCGCCCACGAGCAACGCCACGAAAGCGATCGTGAGGATGTTGAAGTACTTGTCGATGAACGCCTTCATCGGCTGCCCGAACCGGTGCAGCAACCCGGCCACCAGGAAGAAGCGCATCCCCCGGCTCACGAAGGAGATCACGACGAACGGCACGAACGGCACGCCGAAAGCGCCGCCGGCAATGGTGAACACCTTGTAGGGAACCGGTGTGAAGCCTGCGGTGCCGAGCGCGAGCACGAGGTTCTGGCGGTATTTCTCCCCCACCAGCTCGAAGGTGTGCATCGCGTGATACCACTCGAGCACGGGCCGCCCGAACTGCTCGAACAGTGCATGCCCGATGTAGTACCCCATCACGCCGCCGATCACCGAGCCCATGGTGCACAGGAAGGCGAACCAGTACGCGCGGCGCGGGCGGCCGAGCGTGAGCGGCATGAGCAGCGCGTCGGGCGGAATCGGGAAGATGAATGATTCCGCCATCGCGAGAAAAAACAGGATCGTCGGGCCGTACGTGTGATCGGCCCACCCGAGCACCCAGTCATACAGGCGGCGCACCGGACCGGGCTTGCCACGCGATGTCGGGAGCGCGGTGGTCGAATCGGGTGTGGCGGACATCGGGCTCGCTGCAGAAGGGGTGTGCGCAGCGGGACACGCCCGCCAATCGCACGTGCTGGCACAGATCACGCAACTCGCACCCTCCCGAGCGCGGACCGCGCAGCAATCTCGGTGTGCGGCGTGCCCCGGTCAACTCACCGTTGCGGGGAGCTGCCCCTGGGCGTACCGCGCCTGGCGCCGGAGGTCGCGATGCACGACCGCGAGGTACCCACCAGCGAAGTGCGCCACGAGGGCGAGGCACGCCCGTCGGATCGGCGTGCACCGTCGGCCGATGGCGGACAGATTCGCGAGGCGGATCTGCAGCCGTACGTCGCCCTGCGCTACGTGGCGCGCCTCTTTCGACTCATCGCCATCGTCGTCCTGTTCCTGCTGCTCGCCGAGGTGATCACCGGTCTACGCCTCGAGGGGACGGATGCGATTTTCGGGCTGCTCGTGGAGAGCGGGCGCCTGCTCGTCATGGCCGGTATCCTCTGGGCCGCCGCGGATCTCGCCATCCTGCTCGTCGATGTCGGACACGACGTGCGAGCCATCCACATCGTCCTGGGCCGCCTGGAGCGGCACGTCCAGTCGGCTCCCCTGCGCGCGGACCCCCACGCCTATCCTGTTGTCGAACAGGAACAGGAGTTGCGTTGACGCGCCGCGTCCGCCTTCTCAGGGACCTTCACGAGGGAACGCACCCATGCTCTGGACGATCGCGATCATCCTCTTCATCCTGTGGCTGCTCGGATTCGGCGTGTTCCACGTCGCCGGCGGCCTCATTCACATCCTGCTCGTCATCGCCGTCATCCTGATCATCTGGCGTCTGATCACGGGACGAAGCGTGGTGTAGCGGGACGGGACAGGGCAGCCGGTACACGCTGCCCTGTTCCCTGGATCGTTCCATCATGTCGCTCGGCGTCGCTGCAGCCGGGCAGGCCCCGTGCGTCCTGGTCCTGCCTCACACGCACTGGGATCGTGAGTGGTATCACTTGGCCGGGCGGTTTCGCCAGCGGCTCGTCGCGCTCGTAGACGATCTGCTCGACCGGCCGATCGCCGGCGTGCCGAGCTTCCTGCTCGACGGACAGGCGATCGCCGTCGAAGACTACCTCGCGGTGCGCCCCGAGCGCCGCGCCGATCTCGCGGCAGCGCTACGCGAGCGGCGGATCGAAGCGGGACCATGGTATGTACTGGCCGACGAGCTCATCCCGTCTGGCGAAGCACTCGTCCGCAATCTCCTCCACGGGCGACGCGTCCTGCGCGAGCTGGGCGCCACGCCTCCGCCGGTCCTGTACTCGCCCGATGCCTTCGGCCATCCGGCCGCGCTGCCCCTTCTGGCCGAAGGCTTCGGCGCGCGTGTGGCGGTGGTGTGGCGCGGCTACGGTGGCGCGCGATGGCCCGAGGGAGACACCGCCCGATGGTACTGTGGCGAGAGCGAGGTGCTGCTCTGGCACCTTCCACCTTCCGGCTACGAGCACGGCTCGGAGCTGCCGAGCGACGAGCATGCCATGCGCGAACGGTGGTCGCAACTCGGCGCAGACCTTGTCTCGCGCGCGCGACTGCAACTGCTCGTCGTGATGGCCGGCGCGGATCACCACGCGCGCGCCGCCGATCTGGGAGATGCGGTGGACGCCCTGCGCCGCGTGGCGGCGCCGGCGCCGGTGCGCGCCGTCTCTCTCCAGCAGCTTGCCGAGGAGCTGGAGTGTCGTGCGCGCGAAGTATCGCTCCCACGCATCGAGGGAGAGCTGCGCAACTCCACGGGGTACGTCTGGTCGCTGCAGGGAACGTTCGCCGTGCGCGCGATGCAGAAGCGCCGCAACGCTCAACTCGAGCGTCTCCTCACACGCGAAGTGGAACCGTGGTGCGCGGCCGCCTGGCGCCGTGGCGCGTGGGACCGCGGCGCGCTGGTGCGCGCGGCGTGGACGATGCTCCTCCAGTGCCATCCGCACGACACGCTCTGCGGATGCTCCGTGGACGGCGTGGCGCGCGCGATGGATGCGCGGCTGGACGACGTCGAAGCGCAGGCGCGTGGTCTGCTCGCCGACGTGATCGCCGATCTCGCGGACTACGATCCGGCCGCGGCACGCCGACGCCACGGGTCCGGGCGGAGCGTGTGCATCGTGCGCAATGCCGCCGCGCGTCCGCGATCGGGGGTGGCTGAGCTGGAGCTCCTTACGTTCCGTCGCCACGTGCCGGTGGGCCCCGGGACGGATCCGGAGGCGGAGCCCGAGCGACCAGCGGAGGGAGTGTCGCTCGATGGCGTCGCGGGGCCGGTGCAGCGTCTCGCACGCACCGTTCGCCAGGATCGCATCGAGTCGCCGCTGCACTATCCGGACGACGATCTGGTGGACGCGCGCCGCGTGCTGGCGTGGGTGGATGACGTACCTGCGTACGGGCTGCGTGCGCTCGCGATCACAACGGTTGAAGGCGACGGCGTACGGTCTTCCACAGCCGCGGCCGGAGTCGCCCCGGTGCGCTGCACGCCGCGCTCGCTCGACAACGGGCTCGTGCGCGTGCTCGCCGACGACCACGGCACGGTGATGGTGCACTCGGCGCATGCGCCCGATCGTCCGGTGCGACTGGCGTTCGAGGACGTGGGAGACGCGGGCGATCTGTACACTCACTCGCCTGTTCCGCCCGTGATTATCGCGGACGCGGCGGCGCGCGTGACGCTCGCGCACGCGGGCCCGCTCCGCGGTGTGCTCGTGACCGAGTGGGAGCTCGATCTTCCCGCTACGTCGAGCCGTTCCGGCAGGGCCACGGAGCGCGCCAGCACGACTCTGCGCGTGGAGCTGTCCGTGGATGCGGGAAGCTCCTTCGCGCGCGTGCGCATGTCGGGAGTGAACTCCGCCTGCGATCACCGCCTGCGACTTCTGCTTCACACCGGAATCGCGGCACCACGCGTGGTGGCGGACGCGGCCTTCGCCACGGTGGAGCGTCCGGTCGCACCATTCCCAACAGCGCCGCCGGCCGGGCCCGCCGCGCCAGGCGCGGAACATCCGGTATGGACCATGCCGCTCGCCCGCTGGCTCGTCGTGACCGGCGAGCGGAGAGCCGTGGCGGTGGTGACTGATGGTCTGTGCGAGGGAGAGGTTCGCGCCGACGGCGCGGCGGCGATCACGCTCCTGCGCTGTGTGGGCGAGCTCTCGCGCGGCGATCTCCCCGAGCGCCCCGGTCACGCGGGATGGCCTGCGCACACGCCGGACGCGCAGATGCTGCGGCCGTTCGAGGCCGAGCTCGCCGTGATTCCGGCGGCCCCTCATCCAGGCGAAGCGCACGCGTTCGCGCAGCTCGACGCGCTGGCGGACGAGGTGCTGCTACCGCTCCGCGGCTGGACGCTGCGCGACGCGGACGTCGTGCCTGGCGATGTGCACGGAGTACATCTGACCGGCGACGATCTGGTGTTCTCCGCGAGCAAGCGGAGCGATGATGGCGCGTGGCTCGTGCTGCGCTGCGGGAACCGAAGTGCGGAGGAACGCACGGGCGCCTGGCGGATTCCTGGCGTCGTGAGCGAGGCGCGGCAATCGCGACTGGACGAAACGCCGGGCGAGCCAGTGGCGTGCGTGGCGCACGGTGCGCTCACGGAGATCCCGATCACTGTACCCGCGCACGGTACCGCCACGATTCTCGTGCGCTGACGACGTGCGTGCTACGCGCGGTCGCGGAGCGGCGCCGCCACCTCTCCCGCCAGTCGATCGCGCAGCACGTCACCGAGGAGCGTGGAGGCCAGCACGGTGGCGATGAGCGCGATGCCGGGTGCGAGCGAGATCCATGGCGCCACGACGATGGCCTGTCGTCCGTCCGCGATCATGTTCCCCCAGCTCGGCTGCGGCGGCCGGATGCCGAGCCCCAGGAACGAGAGTCCACTCTCGAGCAGGATCGCGCCCCCCACACCCAGCGTGATCGCGACGGTCGCGGCGCCGAGCGTGTTCGGGAGCACGTGACGCCAGAGCACGCGCCACCGCGGAGCGCCGAGCGCCTGCGCCGCTTCCACGAACGGCCGGGCGCGCACCGAGAGCACCTCCGCGCGCACGAGGCGCGCGACTCCCATCCATCCTGTCGCGACGAGCACGATCACCACCATCGTCACCCCCGGCTGCCAGAGCGCGGCCGCCACCAGCAGCAGCACCAGCCGCGGAATCGAGAGCAGTGCATCGGTGACCGACATCATCGTGCGGTCGGCAGCGCCACCCAGCCACGCGGAGAGCGCGCCGATCGCGATCCCCACCACGCCGGCCAATCCGGAGCCAAGAACGCCCACGAGCAGCGACACCCGCGCGGCGAGCATCATCCGCGCCAGGATGTCGCGCCCGAACTGGTCCGTGCCGAGGAGATGCAGATGTCCGAGCGAATCGCGCGCCAGGGGAGGGAGGAGACGCAGCGCGAACACGTCGCCGATGCGCAGCGGGTTCGTGGGCGCGAGTAGTGGGATCAGCACGGCGCCGAGCACGATCGTCGCGAGGATCAGAGCGGCCACCCACTCGCGCCAGCGTGCCGTCATCGGGCGTCGTCGCGCATGCGGGGGTCCATGAGCGGGAGCGCGAGATCGGCGGCGAGGTTCGCGCCGATCACCGCCGCCGCGTAGATCGCTGCCGCTCCCATCACCAGCGGGTAATCGCGCGCGGTGATCGCGTTGACCATCAGTCGCCCCATCCCCGGCCAGGCGAATACCGTCTCCACGAACACGGAGCCCGCCAGCACGCCGGGGAGCGAGAGCGCGAACAACACCACCAACGGCGGCGCCGCGTTCGGCAGCACGTGATGGAGCTGCACGCGCGCCGCCGATGCCCCCTTGGCGCGCGCCGTGCGCACGAAGCCGGCACCGGACACGTCCGCCAGGATGGTCCGCGCGTAGCGCGCCACGCCCGCCGCACCCACCGCGGCCAGCGTCGCCACCGGGAGCACCGCGTGCCGGAGGACGTCGAGCACCGCCGCGATACCGCGCGCGTCCCCCGATGGGTCGCGCACGCCGAACGCGGGCAACCGGAGCCACGGTGGAAGCCCCCATCGTGCAGCGCCGTACGTGAACACGGCTACCAGCAGCAACGCCAGCCAGAAACTCGGCGCGGCATACGCCGCCGTGCTAACCACGGTGAGCACGCCATCCACCGGACGCCCGCGTCGCGAGGCCTGGTATCCCCCCACCGCCACGCCGATCACGAACGTCAGCAGCAGCGATGCCGCACCGAGCGCGAGCGAGATTGGCAGTGCATCGCCGAGCACGGCCAGCACCGGCCGGTGGTACGTGAAGCTCTCGCCCAGATCGCCCTTGAGGATGCCCCCGCCCCACCGTGCATATTGCACCACCAGCGGTTCGTCGAGTCCCAGTCTTGCCCGCTCACGCGCGATGTCCGCCGCCGATGCCGATGGCGGAATGAGCACCGTGGAAGGGTCGCCCGGCGCTGCATGAAGCAGGAGAAACGTGATCGTCAGCACCGCCCACAGCAGCAGGACGGCGTGAAGGACTCGCCGCGCGATCGTCCGCATCGGCTGATGATGCCGCACGAACGCCTCGCGTCAACAGGGATCCTCCAGCGATGCACCGCACGCTGGCGGCCGATCGCGGCCGCGCTCCTCGGTGTCCTCGCCGTCGCGTGCGCCGCGTCGCACGACGCGGGCACCGTCGTCTACGCCTCCGGCGCCGACCTCGAATCCGCCAACCCGCTGGTGACCATCCATCCGCTCTCGCGGCAGGTGCAGCGCTACGTGCTGCTCGTCACCCTCGCACGCTACGACAGCACGCTCGCGCCGGTCCCCTACTTCGCGCGGCGATGGACGTGGTCGCCGGACCGCTCGACGCTCACCTTCCACCTCGTGCCGCGGCTGCGGTGGCAGGACGGACGGGTGACTTCCGCGCGCGACGTGGCGTTCACGATCGACGCCGCCCGCGACCGCGCCACGGGCTACCCGCGCTACGCGGACCTGGCCGATGTGACCTCCGTGCAGGTGGACGACGACACCACCGTGTCCGTGCGCTTTTCCCGTCCTCCGCCGGGCTTTCCGCTCGTCTTCTGCGAGCTGCCCATCGTCCCGGCGCATCGCCTGGCCGGCGTCCTGCATTCGGCCATGCGCAATGCCGAGTTCGGACGCACGCCGATCGGCAACGGGCCGTTCCGCTTCGTGCAGCGGACGCCGGAGCAACGATGGGTGTTCGCGCGCAATCCGGACTTCCCGCGCGAGATGGGCGGGCCGCCGAACATCCAGAAGCTCGTGATCGCGATCGTGGATGAGGCGACTACCAAGTTCGCCGGCCTGGCGGGGGGAGAGCTGGACGTGGCCGGCATCTCGCCATCCATGGCGAGCCTCGCCGCGCGCGATCCCACGCTGCGCGTCCTCGACTATCCCGTACTCTTCTCCTACGCGCTCATCTTCAACACCGCGCGCGCGCCGCTCGATGATGCGCGCGTGCGGCGGGCGATCGCGATGGCGGTCGACCGCCCCCGCATCGTCCGCGCGGCGCTCGCGGGCTACGCCACACCTGCGTACGGCCCTGTCCCCCCGGAGCACCCGTACGCGGCGGCGACGGCCGTTCCGGTCGACACGGTGGCGGCCGACGCGCTGCTCGACAGCGCCGGCTGGCGCCGCGGCGCGGGCGGCGTCCGTACGCGGAACGGTCGCCCGCTTCGCCTCGCGCTGCTCACCGTGTCATCCGGCGACAACGCCGTCGAGCAGCTCCTTCAGGCCGATCTCGCCGCGGTCGGCATCGACCTCGAGATCGAGCTGCGCGACATGACGTCGCTCCTGGCCGCCGCGCGCGCGCGCCCACGCACGTTCGATGTGCTCTTCACCGGCATCCCGGGCGATCTGTCGCTCTCCTATCTCGATGCGATGTACGACTCGCGCCTGGCCGGCGGCGCGCTCGACTACGGAGACTATCACACACCGACACTCGACACGCTGCTCGCGCGTGCGCGCGCGGCCCCGACGCCGGAGCTGGCGCGCACGGCGTGGGCCGATGTGCAGCGCGAATTGCGGAGGACGATGCCCGCGGCCTGGATCTACCACGCCCGCGGACTGCAGGGACTCTCGCGGCGGCTGCTGGACGTGCGCATGGACCTGCGCGGCGAGCTGGTGGACGTCGCGCGCTGGCGCGTGCGCCCCACGCGTACCGCGGACTCGCCATGACGGTGCTCCTGGACGGTGCGGCGCTGAGTGTACGCGCCGCCGCCGTGCGCGGGCCGCTCGCGCCGCTCGTCGCATCGCTCCGCGCGGATCTGGAGCCGCTCGTGACGGGGACGCTCGCGATCCCCGAGCAGAAGGCGCTCCTCTCGCGTGATGGCGGCCGATGCCCGCACGACGGCACGATGCTCGCCTTCGATCCGTTCTCTCCGCACGCGCACCGCTGCCCCACGTGCGGCACGGAGCTTACGGGCGAGCGCCACGATCTGTGGTGGGTGACCTGGCAGCACCTGTGGCTCGCCGAGCGCGCGGTGCACGCGGCGGCGCTGCATGCGCTCACCGGCGAGCCCGCGCTCGCCACCCTGGCCGCCGCCATCCTGCGCGGCTACGCGGAGCGCTACGCGTCCTATCCCAACCGCGACAACGCCCTCGGCCCCACGCGCCCGTTCTTCAGCACGTACCTCGAATCCATCTGGATGCTCCAGCTCGCCATTGCCACCGATCTCTTGGAGCAGGGGAGGGCGACGGAGACGGCGACGGGTGCAGCCGCTGAGGCGCGCGGCGTCGGTGCGCTCGTGCGCGATGCGCTCGTCGCGCCAAGCGCCGCGCTCATCGCGTCGTTCGACGAAGGATCGTCCAATCGGCAGGTCTGGAACAACGCTGCCATGCTCGCGGCGGGGCGGCTGCTCGACGATCACACGCTCGTTCATCGTGCGGTGCACGGTGCCAGCGGTCTCCGGCGTCACCTCGAGACCGCACTCCTCCCCGATGGGACGTGGTACGAAGGGGACAACTACCACCTGTTCGCGCACCGCGGTCTCTGGTACGGCGTCGTGATGGCCGACGCGGCGGGAATTGCGGTCGCGCCCGAGTCACGTGCGCGATTTCAGGAGGGATTCGCCGCGCCGCTCCTCACCGCGCTCCCGGACTTCACCTTTCCGTCTCGACGCGATTCGCCATACCGCGTGTCGCTCCGCCAGTGGCGCTTTGCCGAGTCGTGCGAGCTTGGCGTCGCACGCGCGGCGGATCCGCGTCTTCTCGGAGCGCTCCATACGCTCTATCACACACCCGCGTTCGCGGGCGACACGGGGCGACACCGCTCGACCGCCGAGGCGGAGCGCAACGAGGCACCCGTCGCGCTCTCGCGCGCGGACCTGGGCTGGCGCGCGCTGCTCTTCGCATTGCCGGAGCTTCCGCCGCTGCATCCGGTTCCCGCGCGCTCGGTCCTGCTCGACGCCCAGGGTTTTGCCGTGATGCGGCGCGATGGCGGGCGCGCGTACGTGGCGCTGGACTACGGCCACGCCGGTGGTGGGCACGGGCATCCCGATCGGCTGGATCTGCTCCTCGCCGTGGGCACGGATCGCTGGCTCGACGATCCCGGCACGGGATCGTACGTGGATCCCACTCTCCACTGGTACCGCAGCACACTGGCACACAACGCGCCGCTCGTGAACGGGCGATCGCAGACGCCGGGCGAGGGCGCGCTCCGCGCCTGGGATGAACGTGGCGCGGCAGGATGGGTTCGAGCCGAGTTGCCCGAGGGGCGCCTCGCTCCGCACGTGCAAGCGACGCGAACCGTCGTCGTGATGGATGGCTACCTGATCGACCGTGTGGAGTGGTTGGCGGCGGAGCCTGCGCGCTTCGAGCTGCCCGTGCACGTGGACGCGCGCGCCGACACGCTGCATTCATGGCACGATGCGCCCTTCACCGGTGGGGAGATCGTCACGGATGGATTCGCCTTCGTCCGCGCCGCACGCACGGCGGAGGCCGCCGCCGGAGAAGTGGTGCACCTTCGCCGCGCTCCGGCTGGCGAGGCGTGGCTCACCTCCTCCACGCCCGCTTCCTGGTGGCGGGTGCTGGGCCCCGCGCCGCCGGGTGATTCGGCGCGCGAGCGCGAGTTTCTCGTGCTCCGGCAATTCGGCGTGGCCGGCACGCTGACCGGCGTGTGGAGCTGGGGAGGCGAGGTGCGCTCGATCGCGCTGGACGGAGACCAGTTGCTCGTTCATTTGCGCGACGGCGCCGAGCACGCGCACGCCCCCGAGGGCGAGGGCGCATGGAGGATACGCTTTCGCCACGGCGCCGCGCGGAGCTCCATCGTCCTGGAGGGCGCGCGCGGTACGCTCGGAGCTCCGCCGTCCGCCGGGCCCCTGATCGAGCAACCGGCCGCCACGCGCGTGTACCACCTGCCGCGCGCGGGATCGCCGCCGCTCCTCTTTCATCTTGGTGCGCATTCCTACCGCCGCACGGAAGATTCATGGGAAGAGGCGGGCGGCCCGCGCGCCGTCGTGCGCCTGCATCGCACGCATGACACGCTGGAGATCGCGGTCGACGTGCTCAAGGAGGCGCCCATCTTTCGTGCCGCCGATGCGCCAGATCCGGCGCTCGACAACGAGCATCCCGACATTCATAGCGACGGCGTACAGTTCTACGTGGACCGCGCGGGTTGGGACCAACCCATAGCATTGCTCGCGGTGCCGGAGGAAGGGGGCACGGTTCGCACTCGGTGGGTGGACGGCACGCGGCGGGACGTGCCCGTCCACACCGCGTGGGATCGCACGCCTGCCGGCTACGCCGTGCGCTTCTCCCTGCCGCTCGCTGCACTCGGCGACCCGGCGGACGACATTCCCCTGCGTCTGGACGTGCTCGTCAACGAGACGTCTGCGGAGCGCGTGCGGCGGCGTGGACAGCTCGTGCTGAGCGGTGCGGCGGGAGAGTTCGGTTATCTGCGCGGCGATCGCCAGCCGCGCGAGCGCTACCTTCACCTGGTGATACCGCGTGCCCGATGAGCGCCTCGGCGTCATCCGCGTCGTGCTGGATGAGCCACAGGATCCCGTGAACATCGCCGCGGTGGTGCGCGCGATGAAGAACATGGGCGTTCACGCGCTCTGGATCGTGAACGGCGCGGCCATCGAGCCGGAGCGAGTGGAAGGGGTCGCGCACGGAACGGCGGACATCGTGCGCGACATTCGGCGCGTCGCCACGCTGGACGAAGCGCTGGCCGAGTGCGCGTACGTCGCCGCGTTCACCGCGCGGCGGCGGGCGGCGACGCGCGAGGTGATCGACGTGCGCACCGCCGCAGCGCGCGTGTCCGATGCCGCCGCGCACGGGCCCGCGGCGCTCCTCTTCGGGCGGGAGGATCGCGGGCTCAGTAATACCGCGCTCGATCGGGCGCACGTCGTCGTGACGATTCCCACCACCGCGCATCCCTCGCTCAACCTCGCGCAGGCGGTGATGGTCGCGCTCTACGAGCTGCACGTCGCCATCCCCGGGGCGTCGCGCCGACTCGCGCCGCCGCGCAAGCACGCGCCCCCCGCCACGGTCGCGGAGCTGGAGCGTCTCTTCCAGGATGTCGAGCGCGCGCTCCACGCCATCGACTTCTTCAAGAGCCGCTACCCGGAGCACATCCTCCGCACCGTGCGCTCGCTCGTGCATCGCGCCGCGCCCGATGCGCGCGAGGTCGGGTTGCTCCGCGCCTTCGCGCTGGAAGCCGTGCACGTGCTCGAGCGGCGGGGTGGCCGGCACGATCGATGATCGCGGTGCGGCGTGCCGCGCGTCCCACCCTTGACCGAGAGCACGGTCGCTTCCTGATTGAAGCCATGGCTGCCACACCTGCTGCTTCCGGCTCCTCCGCGCCGCCCGCCGACTGGCGTGACCGCGCGGCGGCGGCGATCCCCGGAGGCGCGTCCACCGGAAGCAAGCGCCCCGAGGCGCTCTACGGTCCGGCAGGCGGCGCGGGGCCCACGCACTTCGTGCGCGCGTCCGGCTGTCGCCTCACCACGGCGGATGGCCGCGATCTCGTGGACTGTACCATGGCGCTCGGATCGGTGGCGCTCGGCTACGCGGATCCCGAGGTGGTCGACGCCGTCGCCCGTGCGGTGCGCGATGGCAACGTGGCCGGCCTGTCGCACGTGCGCGAGGTGGAGCTCGCCGAGCGGTTGATCGAGATCGTGCCGTGCGCGGAGCGCGTGCGCTTCCTCAAGAGCGGCGCGGAAGGTGTGGCGGCCGCCGTGCGCGTCGCGCGCGCGTACACGGGAAAATCCTCGGTGGTGGGCGCCGGGTATTTCGGCTGGCTCGACTGGTGCAGCACCGCGCTCGGCGTGCCCGGCGGGGTGCGACGCGACTTCCACCCCGCCGCGTTCGACGATGTGGAATCGCTCGACGCGGCGCTCGCGGAAGCGGGCGAGGACCTGGCGGCGATCGTGGTCGAGCCGGTGGTCGAGCGACTCCCGTCCCAGGAATGGATCGCGGCGGCGCGCGCGGCGTGCGATGCCCGCGGCGCCGTGCTCATCTTCGATGAGATGAAGACCGGCTTTCGGTTGCGCCCGGGTGGCTTTCAGGAGTACGCCGGCGCGTCGTGCGACGTCGCGGTGTTCGGGAAGGCGCTCGCCAACGGGTTCCCGCTCGCCGCCGTCGTGGGACGTGCCGAGGTCATGGATGTCGCGCGCTCCACGTGGATCTCCTCCACGCTGGCGGGAGAGAGCGCGGCGCTCGCCGCGGCCACCGCGGTGCTCGACCGCCATGCGCGCGAGGACGTGTGCGCGCAGCTCTGGCGCACTGGCGAAGCCATGTGTGAGGCGATGCGCCGCGCAATCGCCACCACCGGCACGAGCGGCGTGACGATCGCCGGCATCCCTCCCATGTGGCTCGTGCGCTTCGAGGATGCGCGGCGCCCGCCCCGCTTCGTCGATCAGGCGCTGGACGACGGCGTACTGTTCAAGCTGGGCGCATATGACTTCGCCTCGCTGGCGCACGACGCCGCTGCCCTGACGGCCATCGAGCATGCGGCCACGCGCGCCTTCGCGTCGCTCGGAGCGCACAAGGCGTGACCGAGCGCGCCGGCGCGACGCGCGCTTCGTCCGCGGAACCGCCTCTCGCCGGCGGCACACCGCTCGTGGACGTGCACGCGCACTTCCTGCACGCCGGGTGCGGTCGTACCGATTGGGAAGCGCGCAACGCGTCGCGGCTCGCCGCCGGTGAGCGCATTGGCATCACCGTGCACGTGGCGTCCATCCTGGGGAGCTTCGGCCACACCTCGCCGACGTACTTCCCCTCGCCTGACGATCTCCGCGTGGCCAACGATGCCATGCTCGATCTCCAGCGACGCCATCCCGATCGCGTGCGCAGCTACGTGACCGTCAACCCCAACGAGCCGGCGCACGCGCGCGAGGAGATTGCGCGGTGCATCGGGCGTCCGCCCGGGGAAGGTGCGATCGGCATCAAGCTGGCGGCCAGCCGCCGCGCGAACGATCCCCTGGTGGATCCCGTTGCGGAGGAGGCCGCGCGGCATCGCGTCCCCATCCTGCATCACATCTGGCAGCACCGGCGCCGGGAGTGGCCAGGGCAGGAGGCGTCGGATGCGATCGAGCTCGGCGCGCTCGCGGCGCGCCATCCACAGGTCGCGTTCATTCTCGCGCACATCGGCGGCGGTGGTGATTGGGCGCACACGCTCCCCGCGGTGGAGGATCTGCCCAACGTTTACCTCGATCTCTCCGGCAGCGGCGTGGATCGCGGTATGCTGGACGCCGCGGCGCGTGCGGTCGGCGCGGCACGATTGCTCTGGGGATGCGATCTCACCATGGAGACGGGACTGGCCAAGTTGCGCGCCCTCTCGGCAGCCGGGCTCGATGATGCCGCCGTCGCGCAGGTGCGCTGGCGGAACGCCGCGTCCATCTTCGGCAGTCACGCGCTTCCCGGCATCGTACCCGAAGCGGAGCCCCGCGCACGCGCCGCGGACGCGGCGACGTGACCCCCGCCATGCGCACCACGCACGCGGCCGCTCGCACGCGAGCCGTCGCTGGGCTCACCGACGTCAACACCTTCGTCGGCGGCTATGCGTTCCGGCACGTCCCACACCCGGATGCCGCCACGCTCGTTCGGGTGTTGGAACGCGAGGCGGTGGCTGCGGCGTGGGTGGGACACCTGCCGTCCGTGTTCCATCGCGATCCCACGCCGGGCAACGACGAGTTGCTCGCGTGGACCGAACCGCACGCCGGCGTGCTGTTCCCGATCCCCGTGGTACGGCCGGACTGGCCGCTCTGGCAGCGTACGCTCACGCGTGCGCGCGAGCTCGGTGCTCCGGCCGTGCGTGCGTACCCGCCGCAGTGGGGCATGGCGCCGGGCGATCGCGCCATGCGCGCGCTGGCCGGCGCGTGCGGCGAGGCGGGCGTTGTCCTGCTGCTCACCACGCGGCTGGAAGATGGGCGGCAGCGACACTGGCTGGACTCGGCGGGCGATCTCACCGCCGCGGCGGTGCGCGACATCGTGCGCGCGCACGCGCGCGTGCAGGTGCTCGTCACCGCGGCGGGACGCGCGATGATCGAGGAGGTGCACTGGGGACTGACCGCGCAGGAGCGTGCGCGGCTGTGGTGGGACATCTCGTGGATCTGGGGCCCGCCCGAGGATGACCTGGCGCACCTGCTGCGCACGCTCGGTGCGGATCGCTTCGTCTACGGGTCGGGGTGGCCCCTCCGCCTGGCGCAGACGCCGCGTGCGAACCTCGATCTGCTGCCGGATGCACTGCGCAAGGATGCGCTCGCGACGGCGCGCGCCGTCGTCGCAGCCGCGCGCGGCGCGGAGTGAGGGCGCGTGTCGACGCGCGCTGCCTCTTGCGCTTGCTGCTGGGAGCCAACAATTTACCCGCCGTTGCGTTCGATTTGTGAATTCGTTCACAAGTTGACCACGTCACTTCACCCCGAGTGCTAGCGCGATGACGATGAGGAAGTGGGTGGTCGTGCCAGGATTCCTCGCCCTGGCCGCTGCCGCGATCGTGCTCTCTGCCTACAGCGGCGCCTCCACGCCTCAAGGACGCAAGCCCCAACAACCGATCGCTTTTCCGCATCCGACGCACGTGGCCGGACTGGGCATGAATTGCCTGTACTGTCACTTCGCGGCCAACAAGGCGCCGGATCCCGGCTTGCCCGCCGTCAACACGTGCATGGGTTGCCACCTCGTCGTCGGGCCCAGCCGCCCCGCGTCGCAGTTCGGCCCCGCACGCACGAGCGCCGAGATCACCAAGCTGCAGCAGTACTGGAACGCCAAGAAGCCCATCCCGTGGATCCGCATCCACAAGGTGCCGGACTACGTGCAGTTCCCGCACATGCGCCACGTGAACGCCGGCGTCTCCTGTCAGACGTGTCACGGCGAAATCCAGAACATGCCCGTGGTCTATCAGGCGAAGCCGCTGAGCATGGGATGGTGCATCAACTGTCACACCGGGCGCTCGAATCCGCCGTTCAAGGCGCGCTATGACTGCTCCACCTGTCACTACTGATGTCCACGCGCTGCCCTTCCATCAGATGGCTGTCTCATGAGTGACACCTCGGCACCTCCCTCGGGTGTCCGCCGGCGCGAATTCCTCAAGGTCCTTGGCGCGACCGGCGCCGCGACCGCCGCGATCGGATGCACGTCCAGTCATGTCGAGAAGCTGATCCCTTATCTGGTTCAGCCGGACAACGACAATACGGTCCCGGGCGTCTCGACATACTTCGCCACCACCTGCCGGGAGTGCGCGGCCTCGTGTGGCGTGCTCGCCGAAGCGCGCGACGGGCGTACCTTCAAGCTCGAGGGGAATCCGGAGCATCCGCTCAATCGGGGCGCGCTCTGCGCTCGCGGACAGGCTGCGGTGCAGGGGCTGCTCAACCCGGACCGCTATCGCGGCCCGCGGATGCGTCGCGGAAACGCGTGGGCGAACATCACGTGGGACGAAGCGATCGCGTTGCTCGCCCAGAAGCTTGCCGGCGTACAGGGTGCGGCATCCGTGTTCCTCAATCGCCATGAGAGCGGCGCCTTCCCGGCATTCCTCGACCAGTGGCTCTCCGCGCACGGGCTGGCACCGCACCTGAGCTACGACCCGCTGCTCGATGGCGCGGTCGTGCAGGCGAATCTGCAGAGCTATGGCGTGGCATGGCCGGCCATCGATTTCACCGCGGCTCGGCTCATCGTCTCCTTCGGCGCCGACTTTCTGGAGACGTGGGGCGCGAGCGTGCCGCAGCAGCTCAGCTTCGCCGACGCGCGGGCGCGCGGCGCACAGGCCCCGCGCTTCGTCTACATCGGGCCGCGCCGCTCCCTCACCGGTCTCAACGCCGACACCTGGATTCCCTGCGCGCCCGGTAGTGAGCTGGCGATCGCGCGAGCGCTGGTCGGCAACGGGTCGCTCGACGACGTCGCGACCCAGTCGGGCGCACCTGCCGATGCGCTGCGCGCACTGCGCTCCGAGCTGGAAAGCGCGTCGCCCGCGCTCTTCCTCTCCGGCGCGAACGTGCGGAACGCGTTCGAGCTGGCGCTCGCCGTCAACGACCTCAATCGAAGCCACGGGAGCGTGGGCTCTGCCCTGTTGCCGGATCGTGCGATCGCGGCGTTCGAGGGCGCCTCGCGCGACGCCGATGTGATCGACGCGCTCGATCGGATGCGCCGCGGACAGGTCGCACTCCTCTTTGTGCGCGGCGTCAACCCGGTGCACACGCTCCCCGCGGCGGCCGGCGTGGCCGACGCGCTGGCCAAGGTGCCCTTCAAGGTGAGCTTCTCGAGCTATCCGGACGCCACCTCGGAGCTGTGCGACCTGATTCTTCCCGACAATCACCCGCTCGAGTCGTGGGGGATCGCGCAGCCACTCGCCGGGGAGATGTCGCTGCAGCAGCCGGCCATGCGTCCGCTCTTCGATACGCGCGCCACCGGCGATGTGCTCATCGACGTCGCGCACCGCACCGCGGCATCGTCGCGCTTCGGCATGACGAGCTACCGCGACTGGATCATCGAGCAGTACCCCGGCGGCGTCCGCGCATTCACCGCGGCGCTGGAGAAGGGCGTCGCGCCCGGACGGGTTGCCGGCCGAATGTCCGCGCCGCGCTCCACGACGGCCGCCGCCGCCGCGACACCGGCCATCACACCCCTCGCGGAAGGTGAATTCCACCTGGTGGTGTACCCACACCCCGCGCTGGGGGAGGGAAGCGGCGCGAACAAGCCGTGGTTGCAGGAGATGCCCGACCCGGTCAGCAAGGTCTCGTGGCAGTCATGGATCGAGGTGCACCCGACTGTCGCAAAGCGCCTCGACATCGTGCCCGGGAGCGTGCTGCGCGTCGAGACCAGCGCCGGCCACGTGGACGCGCCGGCGTTCGTCTATCCCGGCATCCGCCCCGACACGGTCGCCATTGCGCTCGGTCGCGGACACACGGCGTACGGACGGTTTGCCGAAGGGATCGGGATCAATCCGCTGACCGCTGTCCCGGTGGCGCTGCACCCGGGTGCGGGCGTGCTTGCCCTGTCCGGCGCGCATGCCCAGGTCCACACGGTCGACGCGTTCGACGAGCTCGTCACGACCGAGGGATCCGCGCGGCAGCACGATCGCGGCATCGCGCAGGTGGTGCCCGTCACCGCGCTGTTGTCCAGGGAAGAACGCAGTCGCCTGCCGCAAACGGTCGCCAACGTGCGCATGCCTCAGGCGGAGAACGCGCCCGCCGAGGGGGGAGAAGAGGAAGAGGAATATCCGGGCAAGCCGGACACCGACTTCCTCCCCGGGCTCCGGTCGGCCGTCGCCGCCGATGCGCAGGGCGAACTGGTGAGCAAGAACGCCAAGGATCGCGGCATGTACGCGCTCGATCACTGGAGCGGGATGGCCAAGCGGCGCTGGGCGATGACCATCGACCTCGCGCGCTGCACGGGCTGCTCCGCGTGCATCACCGCCTGCTACGCGGAGAACAACGTCCCCACGGTCGGCGCGCCGTATCAGTCGACGCGGACGCCCGGCTACCAGGGACGACCCGGCGCCAACATCCTGCGCGGGCGCGAGATGACGTGGATGCGCGTGGAGCGGTACTACGAGGGGAACGTGGAAGACTCCTCGTTCGAAGCGCGCTTCGTGCCCATGCTCTGCCAGCACTGCGGCAACGCGCCCTGCGAGCCCGTCTGTCCGGTGTACGCCACCTACCATTCGCCCGACGGGCTCAATGTGCAGGTGTACAACCGCTGCGTCGGCACGCGCTACTGCTCCAACAACTGCCCCTACAAGGTCCGCTATTTCAACTGGTTCGGCTTCGGCGAGGCCAACCGGACGCAGTACGCGTGGCCCGAGCCGCTGCACCTGCAGCTCAATCCCGACGTCAACGTGCGCGGCAAGGGGGTCATGGAGAAGTGCACCTTCTGCGTGCAGCGCATCCGTGAGGCGGAGAGTCGCGCGCGGCTGGAAGGGCGCGAGGTGCAGCCCGATGAATTCACGACATCCTGTGCCCAGGCGTGTCCGTCGCGCGCGATCATCTTCGGAGATGCGGCGAGCCCGGACTGGACGGTGAGTCACGTGGCCGCGGATGAGCGCGGCTACCACGTCTTCCCCGAGCTCAACACGTACACCGCCGTCGTGTACCTCAAGAAGATCGTTCATCCGGCGCCCCCCGAAGCGCCGAGCGGAGCGTAGTCGAGACATGGCATCGACTCTCAAACCTGTGGACACACTCCCGCCCGACTTGCCGTCGGCGGACGTGCATCTGCCCGGGGTAAAGACCTATCACCAGGTCAACGTGGACATCCGGTCCACGCTGCACCCCACCAAAGCCTGGTTCGGCGCGCTCAGCATCGCGATCCTCTGTCTGCTCGTGGGGATCACGGCGTGGATGTACCAGATCTACATGGGGCTTGGCGTGGCCGGGTACGAGCCCCCGGTCATGTGGGGCGTCTACATCGTCAGCTTCGTCTTCTGGGTCGGTATCGGCCACGCCGGCACGCTGATCTCGGCCATTCTCTATCTCTTCCGCGCCGGCTTCCGCACGACCATCTACCGGACCGCCGAGGCGATGACGGTGTTCGCCGTCATGACCGCGGGACTCTTCCCGATCCTGCACCTCGGCCGCCCGTGGAAGTTCTTCTGGCTCATCCCGTATCCGAACTGGCGACTCATCTGGCCGCAGTTCAAGAGCCCGCTGATCTGGGACGTCTTCGCGATCCTCACGTACCTCACGATCTCGACCACGTTCCTCTTCCTCGGGCTCGTGCCCGACATCGCGGCCCTCCGCGATGCGGAAACGCATCCCATACGGAAGCGCATCTACGCGGTGCTCTCGCTTGGATGGCGCAATTCGGATCAGGAGTGGCGCCACTTCTCGCGCGCCTACCTGTTCCTTGCCGCGCTCTCCACGCCGCTCGTGCTCTCCGTGCACTCGGTGGTGTCGTTCGACTTCGCGATGTCGCTCGTGCCTGGTTGGCACACGACGATCTTCGCCCCCTACTTCGTGGCCGGCGCGATCTTCTCAGGGATCGGCATGGTGTTCACGATCCTGATCCCGCTCCGCAGATGGTTCGGGCTCAAGCGCTACGTGACCATCAACGATCTGGATGCGGCGGCCAAGATGTGCCTGCTCACGTCGCTCGTGGTGGGGCTGGCCTACCTGACCGAGTTCTGGGTCGCGTGGTACTCCGGGAACGAGGTGGAGCAGAGCTACTTCGTGGCCCGCGTGTTCGGCCAGTGGTGGTGGGCCGCGTGGATCATGCTCACGTGTAACGTCATCCTTCCACTCTCGCTGTTCGTGCAGCGGCTGCGCCGGAACACCACGTGGCTCTTCATCCTCTCGTTGTTCATCAACCTGGGGATGTGGTACGAGCGGTTCGTCATCGTCATTCCGGGACTCTCGCACGAATTCGAGCCATGGCAGTGGACGCGCTACTCGCCATCGGCGGTGGACTGGTCGATCCTGCTTGGCAGCTTCGGCTGGTTCTTCATGTGGTTCCTGCTCTTCTGCCGGCAGCTTCCCGCCGTGCCGATCGCTGAGATCAAGGAGATCGTCCCGGCTCGGCTGCGAGCGCTGGGGAAGCACACCGAACCTGAATACACCCTACCCGAGCTCGAGGGCTAGCGTCGATGCAAGGGGTGCTCGGCATCTTCAGCGAGCTGGATTCCACCGTGCACGCCATCGAGGCGCTGCGGAAGAAGCGCTATGGCGACATCACGGTCTACAGTCCCACGCCGCGACACGAGTTGGAACACGCGCTACGGCATCGGCCGAGCGTGGTGCGCCGCTTCACGCTCATCGGCGGGCTGCTCGGCATGACCTTCGGATACTGGATCCCCATCTGGGTGTCCGACTACTGGCCGCTGGTGGTAGGTGGCAAGCCGGTGGCGTCGTGGGTGCCATACACAGTCATCAGCTTCGAGCTGATGGTACTCATCGGCGGCCTCTCCACCGTGGCGGGCCTGTTCGTGGCGGCGCGCATTCCGCGCATCACCGCCACCATTGGATACTCGCCGCTGTTCAGCGACGACCGCTTCGGCGTGTGGGTGGAGTCTCCCCCCGAGCACGCGGGCGCGGTGCGGGATCTCCTGTCCAGCGAGGGAGCCGTGGAGGTGCGCAGTGAGCGGTAACTGGTCACGGCTTCGCGCCGCGCGCGGCATGGGCAGCGTGGCTCTCGCGTGCGCCGTGCTCACACTCGGCGCGTGCGACTGGTTCACCACGTTCAAGCATCAGCCGCGCGTGGAGCCGTGGGAAACGGAGTATTTCGGGACGGACACCATTGGGTTCCCATCCAACCCCGAGATGTCGGTGCCGATTCGTGGTGGAGGGGTGCCCGCGTTGGTCGTCTCGCATGCACCGAACCCTGCCACCATCGACTCGATGGCGTCGCTCCCGAATCCCACACCGCCCACCGAGCGCTCGCTCGCAAACGGGCGGAAGTACTTCCAGATCAACTGCTCCGTCTGCCACGGACTTGCCGGCGCCGGCGACGGGACGGCGGTGAAGTTCGGCGTCCCCGCACCATCGCTCATGACCGATCGTGCCAAGGGGCTGGCCGACGGCTACATCTACGGCATCATCCGCAACGGCCGCGGCCTCATGCCCACGTATGATCGTATCCAGAGCGCCGACCGCTGGGATGTCGTGAACTACATCCGCGGTCTGCAGGGCAAGCTCTCCGTGAGCGTTCCCACGGGACCGGTCGGCTCGCCGGGTGAGACCGGCGCGACCGTCCCCGGCGCGACGACCACGGCGCCCACCCTCCCTGCGCCGTACGTGCATCCCGGCGCCGACGTGGGCACCTTCGCGCCGCCCGCCGACAGCGCCGCACGTGGCGGAGGAGCGCGCCAGTGAGCAAGCCGATCGGAACGATTCCCAGCCGGGCTGATCTCATCTCGGCCATCGAGCGTCCGCTGCCGCGGCGGCTCACCGTGGCGTGCGTCATCCTGGCGCTCATCGGCGCGGTGGCGTTCATCGTGGGTGCGGTCACCGGCAACGACCGCGTCTGGAGAGCGCTGCATACGAACTGGCTCTTCTTCGCCACGGTGTCGCAGGCGGCGGTGACGGTCGTGGCCGTGCAGCGCATCACCACCGCACGCTGGTCCAGGTCGGTGGTGCGGTTCCTCGAGGGCTACGTGGCCTTCCTGCCGGTCGCCTTCCTGCTGCTCGTGCTCATCTTCCTGGGCAAAGGGCACATCTTTCCGTGGGTGCACGAGCGCCCGCCTGCGGCGGAGAAGGTCTTCTATCTCAATCAGCCGTTCCTCATCACCCGCGATCTCCTGATGTTCGCGATCGTGACGGCGGTGAGCGTCTGGTACGTGTACATGTCCGTGCGGCTGGACGTGGCGGTCGTGCCCGAGAGCGGCGCTGCGTGGGCGCGCGGACTGCGCGAACGCATGCGTCGCGGCTTCGGCGATGAGCGGCGCGAGATCCACACGACGCACTCGCGGCAGGGGTGGCTGTCGGTGGTGATCTGTCTCTGCTTCGCGCTCTTCGGGTCGGTGTTCGCGTGGGACCTCTCCATGTCGCTCAACCTGCACTACCAGGGGACGATGTACTCCTGGTGGTGGTTCATGAGCGCGTGGGTGGCCTCACTCGCGTCGTGGGGAATTCTCATGATGGCGTGGCGCCGCTTCCTGGCCGCCGACGCGCTCATCACTGAAGACCACTTCCACGACATCGGAAAGCTGGTCTTCGCGTTCACCGCCTTCTGGGGATACCTGACGTTCGCGCAGTACCTGGTCACCTGGTACGGGAACGTTCCCGAGGAAACGCACTACTTCCATCTGCGTCTCATCGGCGGGTGGCGCCCGTTCACGCAGGCGGTGGTGTTCCTCGCCTTCGTGATTCCGTTCTTCGGGCTCCTCTCCAAGTCCGCCAAGGTGTATCTCCCCACGCTCTTCCTCTTCTGCGCGTCGTCGGTGGTGGGGATCTGGATCCAGCGCTACGTGGAGGTCTACCCGGCCGTTTTCGGCGAGCGCGCCAACGCGCCGTTCGGGGTGTGGGAGATCGCCATCACCCTCGGCTACATCGGTCTGTGGGGGCTCTCGTACATCGCCTTCATGCAGGCCTTCCCGCGGATGCGCGTGATGATGATCACCTCGCCGTTCCGCGATCAGGTGCAGGTGCCGTACGATCCCGAGACGATGCAGACGCTGCCGGCCAGCGAGTGGGGCGCGGCGGCGCTGGAGTCGCGGGGACGCGTGACCGACGCGCGCGGCTAGACCGCGCGCGTCGCGGCGTCTCAGTCGGTGACGCCGTGCTCGTCGAGCATCTGGCGTACCGCCGCACGCGGCACCGCCCCCGTGCGGCGCGCTACTTCCCGTCCCGCCGACCAGAGCGCCAGCGTGGGGATCGCGCTGATCTTCTGCCCCTGCGCCACGCGCTGGGCCCGATCGGTGTCCACCTTGGTGACGAGCACACGCCCCTGGTAGTGCGCGGCCACCTCGTCGATCACCGGCGCCATGACCTTGCACGGCCCGCACCAGTCGGCGTAGAAGTCCACCAGCACGGGGACCGTGCTCTCGCGCATCGTGCGCTCGAACGTGTCATCGGTGAGCGCGTACGGCCGATCGAGCAGGAAGGGACGCCCGCAGTTGCCGCACTTGGGGTGCTCCGACGCCCGCGCGCTGTCGATGTGATTCCACCGGGCGCAGAACTGACATCGGAGCGTCACGCCGTGGTGCGGCGGTGCGGTGCGTGTCGTGGTGGTTCCGTCGTCGTGATCAGACATCGTTCCCCCGATCGTGCGCTGCCGTACACGGGAATCTAGTGCGCCGCGCGGCGCGCGGGTGAGCGCGTCGCACAGCGGCGTCCGCGTGCATCGTGCGGCGTGACGGCCGCGCCCGCCGACACCGGTGCGGCGTCGCACACGCCGTGCCTCACTGGACGCTCCTGGCAGGCCACCCTATCTTTACCCAGAACGGGGCGTTAGCTCAGTTGGGAGAGCATTCGGTTTGCAACCGAAAGGTCGCGAGTTCGAGCCTCGCACGCTCCACTCACTCCACGCTCTGCCATGTCGGGGCCCGGAAGTCGTGCTTTCGGGCCCGCAGTGTTACATGACGTCGCTCGTGCGCTCCTTGTCCACCACCGGTACCCGCACCGCATGCCGCACCTGAGCTTTCCGCCCCCCCGGCGTTCACCGTTGCGCCGAGCAACCAGGAGGATCGCCGCGCGGCTCCCCGTCACGCTCCTCGGCGCATTCGCGGCGGCATTGCTCCTGGCCGTTCCGGCGTGGGCACACACGCACCTCGTGCGCTCCGATCCCCAACGCGACAGCGTGGTGCACGAGCAGCTCCACCGCGTGCTGCTCGTCTTCAGCGAGCCTCCGCAGGTGGGTCTCACGACCATTCGTCTGATGGCTCCCGACGGGCGGACGCTGTCGTTGCCGGTGCAGCGAGACAGCACCGACCACAACGCCGTGTGGGCGCCGGTCGCGGAACCGCTCGCGCCCGGTGCGTACCGCATCGACTGGAAGACCGTCTCCCCGGACGGACACCCGGCCGCCGGCAGCGTCCCGTTCACCATGGCGGCTCCCGATCCGGCCGACAGCGCGGCGCGCGCCGACGCGATCGCCACAGCGGCGACGCCAGCGGCAGGCGCCGGTGCGGGAGCGGCGCAGCGCTCCGCCGCCACGCAGGAGCCCGAGGGCGGCTTCGGTGTCACGTCGCCCCTCTACGTGGTCATCCGTTGGCTCGTCTACGCCGGCATCCTGGGGATCATCGGCGCCATCGTCTTCCACCTCATCGTCATCCGGTTGGCGATGGTGCGCTCGCGGGACTGGGGCGTGCTCCGCTCCGCGGCAACCGAGCGTGCGCGCACCGTGGGAATGCGTGCGGCGTGGCTGTTCATCATCGCCACACTGCTGCGCGCGGTGGCGCAATGCGTGGCGGTGAACGGGCCGGCCGCGCCCTTCGCCTCCGCGCGCGTGGCGCTGCTCTTCCTGCACACGCTGTGGGGGTGGGCGTGGTTCGCCGCACTCGCCGCCGCCATCGCGTCGGTGGTGGCGTTCGCGCGCATCCGGCGCGGGCTGCGCTATGGATGGGGACTCGCGGCCGCCGCCGCGCTCGTCATGGCTCTCGCGCTGTCGCTCTCCGGACACGCGGTCGCCGTGCAGAGCGCGGTGCCCGTGGCCGTCGCGCTGGACGCCGTACACATCGTGGCAGCCGGCGGATGGCTCGGCACGTTGCTGGTACTCGTGCTCGCCGGCATCCCCGCAGCGCGACAGATCAGCGCGGAACAGCCGGCCCCCGCGCTGCGCGATCTCGTGACCGTGTTCTCGCCCGTGACGCTCACCTCCGCCGCGATCATCGTCGTCACCGGACTCATCACCGCGTGGTTCCATCTCGGAAGCATCCCGGCGCTCTGGTCCACGCCCTACGGCCGCGTGCTCATCATCAAACTGGTGGCGCTGGTCGCGACGCTGGCTGTTGGTGCGTACAACTGGAAGGTCCTGACCCCCAGACTCGGCGACGGGAACGCGCCTGCGCGATTGAGAAGCTCGTCCATGGGCGAGCTCGCGCTCGGCGTCGTCATCCTCGCGGTCACCGCGGTGCTGGTGGCGACTCCTCCTCCGGCGGATGCGATGAGCACGAACGGGGGCGCCGCGGCGCCGGCTGCGTCGTCGCCGGGCGCGTCGCCGGGGGTGGCGCCGTCAGCTGCCGGAGGGATGTAGCGCCTCGGGCGCGATGCGCAGTCGCATGTGCGTGCCGTGCTCCGACGGCAGACGCTCGAGTTGACCCCCCAGCTCGTTGCGCGTGATCGCCCGCGCGATGAGCAGCCCGGTGCCTGCCGCACCGTCCGAGGTGGTGCCGCATCCTTCGTCCACCACGTGAATGGTGAGCGCGTGGCGGTCGGGCTCGATGTCGATGCGCACCGGCGTCGGCGCGGCGTGGCGCAGGGCGTTGGTCACCAGCTCGTTGAGCACGAGCGCGAGCGCGCTCCCGGCACTCGCCGGAATGGAGCCGCGTCCCGTCACGCTCAGGCGTGATGGCTCACCCGGCGCCAGAATCTCCGCAGCGCCACGCGCCACCGATGCGGCCAGTGCCGCGACGTCCAGACGGTCGGTGGGTTCTTGCAGACAGTCCTGCAGCGCCGCCATGCTTCGCAGCCGCGTGAGCGCGGAATCGATCGCTTCGGGGAGTGGACGGGGCGGGGTGCGTCCGCGTTCGAGAACGAGCAGCGCCTGGATGGCCGCCAGGTTGTTGCGCACGCGGTGCTGCAGCTCGCGCAGGAGCCGCGCGCTGGTCGCGCTGTCGCGACGCGCCTGCTCGTAGAGACGGCCGTTCTCCGCGGCCAGCTCCGCCACCTCGCGCGTGGTGCGCACGAGCTCGGATTCCACACGGCGGATGCGCACGAGCTCCTCCACGCGTGCCGCCACCTCGCGGGCGGAGCTGTGCGAGGCAAGCCATGCGTCGGGCGCCGTGGCCTCCGACGGCACGCGCAGCGGGCGCGGGAGCAGCACGAGCACGGGGAGGAGCGGGACGTGGAAGCGCGTCTTGATGCGCGTGCACGCGTCCAGCGCCGCCGTGCGGCGCGCCGCGATCACCACCGCCTCCGTTTCCGCGTCGACCACCGTGGGCGCGTCTGCGATCGCCGTCGTGCGCACGGAGTGCCCGCGTCGCACCAACGCACGGCGTAGACGCTCGCGTCCCTCAGCGGCGGCCACAAGGATGTGCGCGGGCGCCGGTCGAGGCCGGGAGGGGGATGCCATCGCATCCCGCACGCGGCAGGAACCGTTCCGCCAGGGAGGCCCCTCCCCGCCGCGACGCCATCTCCCGGCGGTGCACCGTAAGGAGGGTCCGGCTCTTGCAAGCGCAGGAACGCACGCGACTTCACCCTCGACGCGCGAGGTTCTCGTGACGTCTCGCCCCATGCGCATCCTCATTGCCGAGGACGAAAGCGTGACCGCGCTCGGCCTCGAGCAGGACCTGCGCTCGCTCGGTCACACGGTCGTCGGCATCGCCGGCGACGGCGTGACCGCCGTTTCGATGGCCACAACGCTGAGCCCGGAGCTCGTGCTGCTGGACGTGCGCATGCCGCACATGGGCGGCGTCGAGGCTGCCGAGCGCATCCACGCGCAGCGCCCCATCCCCATCGTGTTCGTCACCGCCTACAGCGACGCGGAGACCGTCGAGCGCGCGGCCTCCGTTCCCGTCTTTCACTATCTCGTGAAGCCGGTGAGTGCCGCGCAGCTCGGCGCCGCGATCGCGATCTCCGCCGCGCGGCATGCGGCATGGTTGCAGGAGCAGGAGGGGCGGCTGTCGCTCGCTCAGAAACTCGAGGAGCGGAAGCTGGTGGAGCGGGCGAAGGGGATTCTCATGCGGCGCGAGGGGATCAGCGAGAGCGCGGCCTACCGGCTGCTCCAGCGGACGAGCCAGAACCGGAACACCTCCATGGCGGATCTGGCGCGCAGCCTTCTTGCCGCCGAGGATCTGGTGCACGGGCGAGGAGTTGGCGCGGCGGGTTCTTCGCCCGCCGCATCGCGCAGCGATGCCGATGGCGACGCACAGGGTTCCGCGCCCGCCACGCGTTCACCCGCGCGCGGTGCACTCGCCGGCGCGCGCCCTCCCGCCCCGGGAGAGCGCGGCGCATCCGCGTAGCCACGCCGACGCCGGACGCGGCAGCGCACGCATGGCCGGCAGCGGTCGCGCGAGGCGCGATGGTCGGGTGATCTCACGGTGCGCCGGACGCGTGTCCGGCGCGCTTGCTGCGGCGAATCACGGGCGGTAGCTTCTCGCCCCGACGCTCACACCAGGAGATCGTGCATGTCCACCGCCGTCGCCGCGCGCCCCGCCGTGGGAGAGATTGCGCCGGATTTCACCCTCGATTCGACGGCGGGCACGCCGGTCACGCTGTCCATGTTCCGCGGGTCGAAGAACGTGCTGCTCGCGTTCTTCCCGCTCGCGTTCACCAGCACGTGCACTGCGGAGCTGTGCGATTTCAGCACGGACTTCGATCGCTTCACGCACTCCGGAGCGGCGGTGCTCCCCATCAGCGTGGACTCGGTCCCGACGTTGCGCGAATTCCGCGCGAAGCATGGACTGAAGCTCGATCTGCTCAGCGATTTTCATCGCGACGTGTCGCGCGCGTACGGCGTGCTGCTCCCCGATCGCTTCTACTCCACGCGCGCCTACGTGCTCATCGACACGCGCGGGGTGATTCGCTGGATGCACGTGGAAGCGAATCCGGGGGAAAAGCGATCGAACGAGGAAGTGTTCGCCGAGATCGCCAAGCTCGGCTGACACGTTCGCGTCCCGCGTGGCGCGGGACGCGAACGTCCACGGTCAGCGATTCTTCTCCGACGCTGCCATGGGTTCCGCCGTACGCTCTCCTTCACTCGCACCACGCCCGCGCTTGGAGCCGGTGGTGCGGTTGGAGCCCTGCCCGCTGATCTGCCGCTCCTCACCGCCGCGCCCGATCTGAATCTTGCGCGGCTGCGGCAGCGCGGTCTTCGGGATGCGCACCGTCAGCACCCCATCGTGGAAGTTGGCGTCGATCTGATCCTCGTCCACTCCCTGGGGGAGCTGGAACGAGCGTGTGAACGAGCCGTACGACCGCTCCACCAGGTGGTACTGCTCGCCCTCTTTGCCCTCCTCACGCTCCGCGCGCTTCTCGCCGCGGATGGTGAGCACGCCGTTGTCCACGTTCACATCCACGTTCTCCGGATCGATGCCCGGGAGCTCGACGTCGAGGCTCACCGCGTTCTGGTCCTCGCGAACATCCACCGCCGGAGTCCACGTGGTGGTCGCGCCACCCAACGCATCCTGAAACAGCCGATCCATCTCACGCCGCAGGCCGAACAGTGGCGCGAAGCTCGAGCCGAAATACGGCGTGAGGCCGAAGCCGCGATATGCCATGTCCCTCTCCTTCTTCACAGGGTTCTTTCGTGTCGCGGGACGCTTCGCCAACGCCGCTCTCCTGCGCTGGTCCCGCGTGCTTGGGGACGGAGGCAACGGGCATACCGTGTTCCATTTGCCCATTCGGCAGTGAACTATGCCGCTGCGACAGACGCTCCGTCTTCGCGCCGCCAGAACTGCGCCGATTCGGTCAGCTTGTCCGACTGCACGACGGCTTGTACCTTAGGGTGACTCCGACCTGCTGAGACCGATTGCCGCAGCGCACGTCCGCCAGGCGTGGGGCGCCACGCCCCGTGCACGCCGATACTTCACATGCCCTGCTCGACCGGATCGCTGGCGCGCTCGCGCACGCTGACGCCGCGCTCCGTGCGGATGCGGAGCACGCGCTGGAGCGGGTGCGCGCCCTCCTGGCGTCACGGCAGGAGCCGGCGGGAAGCGAAAGCCGCCTGGTGGAGGAGCTCGTCGATGCCCTGCCGGTTGGCGTCTACGTGATCGACCGCGAGTACCGCATCCGCCTGTGGAATCGGAAGCGAGAAACGGGAACGCAGGGGGTGGCGCGCGAGGAGGCGATCGGGCGCAACGTGTTCGAGGTGCTGCACCGGCAGCCCGCGGAGCGGCTCCGCGCCGAGTTCGACGAGGTCTTCGCCACCGGGGTCATGCGCCAGTACGACGTGGAGTCCACGGCGTCGGGCGAGACGCGCTTCTACCGCATCTCCAAGATTCCGATGCGCGTGGGCGGCGGCGATGCGGTGACCCACGTGCTCACGCTTGGCGAGGACCTCACCGAGCAGCGGCGCGCGCGCGATCGCATCATGCAGGCGGAAAAGCTGGCCGCGGTCGGACAGCTCGCCGCGGGCGTCATGCACGAGATGAACAATCCGCTCGCGACCATCGGCGCGTGCGCGGAAAGTCTGGAGGGGCGCCTCGAGCGTGAGACGCTGCCGGACGCGCTGCGCGACGAGGTGCGGGAGTATCTTCGCATCCTCGAGCACGAAGTGGGACGGTGCACGCGGATCGCCAGCGAGCTGCTGCGCTTCAGCCGGCGCGGCGACACCGAGCGGACGCCCGTGGATCTGCACGTTGTCCTCGAGGAAACGCTACACCTGCTGCACTACCATGCGCGCTTCCGGCGTGTGCGCGTGGAGCGCGAGTTCGCTGCGCAGGAGGGTGGGCTCGTGGTGCGCGGGCGCGCCGAGCATCTGGTGCAACTGTTCATGGCGCTGCTCATCAATGCCGCGGATGCCATGCCCGACGGAGGGCGCGTCTGGGTGCGCACCGTCACGCGCCCTGGTCCGCCGCCGGAAGCGGTCGTCGAGATCCGCGACGAGGGCGGCGGCATCGAGCAGCGCGAGTTGCGCAGGATCTTCGAGCCGTTCTTCACCACCAAACCGCCGGGGCAGGGGACGGGGCTTGGCCTCTCCATCTGCTACGGCATTGCGGAAGACCATGGCGGCCGGATCGACGTGGAGAGCGTGCGTGGCGCGGGGAGCACGTTCCGCGTGATCCTTCCGCAGGAGACTGCCGAGTGCGCGACGATGCCCGAATCAAGGTCCTGATCGCCGAGGACGAGCCACACCTGGCGATGCTCCTGGAGAAGTATCTGCGTGACCGGGGGCATGACGTCACCACGCGCGGCGACGGAAGCGCGGCGCTGGATGCGCTGCGCGCGGAGTCGTTCGACGTGGCGCTGCTGGACATCGTGATGCCCGAGATGGACGGCCTGGAGGTCCTGCGCGCCGTCCGCGAGGATGCAGCGCCCCCGGAGGTCATCATCATCACCGGCAACGGCACGATCGAAACGGCCATCAGCGCGATGAAGCTCGGCGCGTACGACTATCTGGCCAAGCCGTACCGCATGGCCGAGATCGACGTGCTGGTGCGCCGCGCGTGGGAAAAGCGCCAGCTCTCGCGCGAGAACGCGCTGCTGCAGTCGCGTCTCGAGCGGCAGATGGAAGACGAGCCGATCCTCACGCAGTACGCGCCGATGCAGGCGGTGCTGTCGGTGGTGCAGCGCGTGGCACCGAGCGATTCGGCGGTGCTGGTGACCGGCGAGTCGGGGACGGGAAAGGAGCTCATCGCGCGCGCCATTCACGGCATGTCGCTCCGCGCCTCGGGCCCGCTGGTGGACGTGGCCTGCGCGGCGATCGCCGAAGGGGTGATGGAGAGCGAGCTGTTCGGCCACGAGAAGGGCGCGTTTCCCGGTGCCACCGAGCGGAAGCTCGGGCTGTTCGAGCTGGCCGACGGAGGCACGATCTTCATGGACGAGATCGGCGCGCTCGATCCCCGGTTGCAGGGGAAGCTGCTGCGCGTGCTCGAACATGGCGCGTTCTACCGCGTGGGCGGGACGCAGCGCGTCGCCGTGGACGTACGCGTGGTGGCGGCCACCAATCGCGATCTTGCCGCGCAGGTGGAGTCTGGACAGTTCCGCGCCGACCTGTTCTATCGGATCAACACGATCAGCATCGCGCTCCCCCCGCTGCGCGAGCGCGTGGTGGACATCCCGCTGCTCGCGGCGCACTTCCTCAAACGATTCGCCGGACCGCAGCCGCCCGCGCTGTCGCAGGACGCGCTGGATGTGCTGGAACGCTACCGGTGGCCCGGGAACGTGCGCGAGCTGCGCAACGTGGTGGAGCGCGCCGTACTCCTTCGCGCCGGCGAGCAGATCACCGCCGCGGACCTGCCCCTCCAGGCGGCGGGACACGGGGACGGAGACGTCGCCCTCGTCTCGCTCGAGGAGATGGAGCGCCAGCACATCGCCGCTGTGCTGGAGCGCGTGGGGTGGCACCAGGGACGCGCGTCGGAGATCCTGGGCATCTCGCCCAAGACGCTGTACCGCAAGATCCGCGAGTTCGGAATGCAGCGGCCAGGCGCGGGACGCGGGATGGCGGGAGAGCTTCCCGCATGAAGATCCTGGTCATCGAAGACGACCCCACCGTCGGGCACTACATCAAGCGCGGGCTGGAGGAACAACGCTGGGGGGTGGACCTGGTGGCCGATGGCGAGGAGGGTGAGGAACGCGCCGAGTCCGACGCGTACGATCTGGTCGTGCTCGACATGCGTCTGCCGGGGCGATCCGGCATGGAGGTGCTGCACAATCTCCGCGCGCGCGGCTTCGAGCGCCCGGTGCTCGTCCTCACCGCGCAGGATGCGGTCGACGCCAAGGTGCAGGCGCTCCGCGCGGGCGCGGACGACTACGTCACCAAGCCGTTCGCGTTCGAGGAGCTGCTCGCGCGCGTGGAGGCGCTGAGCCGCCGCCCGCGCGCCATCACCCCGCCCGTGTACACGGTGGCTGATCTGCGCCTCGACACCAGCACCCGCGTGGTCACGCGCGCGGGGCAGCCGGTGGAGCTCACCCCCAAGGAGTACACCGTGCTCGAGTACCTCATGCGCCACGCCGGGCGCGTGATGAGCCGGACGTTGATCACCGAGTACGCATGGGGGTATCAGTTCGATCCCGGGACGAACATCGTGGACGTGGTGATCAACCATCTGCGCAAGAAGATCGATGCGGGGCAGGAGCTCAAGCTCATTCATACCGTCCGCGGCGTGGGATACGTGGTGCATGCGTGACGCATTCCCCGCCTGCGCCGTGCACTGCCGCGGCACGCGCGTGATAGCCGGAGGCGTGTGAAGAGCATCCGGTCGCGGCTCACGGTGGCCTTCGCGGCATCGATGATCGGGACGTTGCTCGTGTACTCCGTCCCCCTGTTCGTCGCCCGGCGTGCCGCCACCGACCGCGAATGGGCGCAGCTCGCCGCCTTCGAGGCGCAGCTCGCCCTCCGCACCATCCGGCAGACGGAAAGCGCGGGCGAGCCGGTGACGGTGGTGTACGACCCCATGGTCGGCCCGGTCATCAGCCCCTCCCTCGGCACGCTGCTCGAGTCCCTCCCGGAATTCGTGCTCGTCTACGACAGCACGGGGCGTAACGTCTATCGCTCGGCGGGAGTGCGCGCGCTGCCGGTGAGCGCCATGGACGAGCTGCAGCAGGCCGGGCTGCGCGTGCCGCTCGGCCGCGCCGCCGCCCTCTCCGTGGACGGCGACGAGCGACTGCTCATCGCGCTGCCGCACACCACGCCGGGCTCCCCCATCTCGCGGGTGGTGGTGGCGGCCTCGTCGCAGCGTTCGCAGCGCGCCACGAGCGACCTCGTGATCACCATGCTCGTCGTCGCGCCGCTGCTGCTCGTGGCGTCGGTGGCGCTTGCCTACGCCATCGCCGGACGCGCGCTGCAACCGGTGGGTCTGCTCATCAACGAGGTGCGGGCCATCACCGACGGGCGCAGCCTGCACCGCCGGCTTCCACTCCCCGCCAGCGACGATGAGATCGCGCGGCTCACCGTCACGCTGAACGAGATGATGGAGCGGCTGGAGCGGTCGTTCTCGGCGCTGCGGCGGTTCACCGCCGATGCCAGCCACGAGCTCAAGACGCCGCTGGCCGTCCTGCGCGCCGATGTCGAACGCGCCATGGGCCCATCCTCCGCGGACAACGAGCGACTGATCGCGCTCGAAGAAGCATTGCAAGAGACGGGACGGATGGCAGAGCTGGTGGAGCGCCTGCTCACCCTCGCACGCGCCGACGAAGGGCGCTTCGATCTGCATCGCGAGCCGGTGGATCTCGTCCCGCTCGTGCGCGAGATCTTCGAGACGGCGGCGATCCTGGGTGAAGCGGCGCAGCTCCACGTCACCATGCCGCAGTTGGAGCCGGCAACCGTGATGGGCGATCGGACGCGGCTGCGCCAGCTCCTGCTCAACCTGGCGACGAACGCCATCAAGTACACGCCGCGCGGAGGGAGCGTGGAGATCTCGCTCACGCGCAGCGACGGCGACGCGGTGCTTGCCGTGCGCGACACGGGAATCGGCATCTCCGCTGCCGATCTCCCGCACATCTTCGAGCGCTTCTACCGCGCCGATCGGGCGCGCTCGCGCTCCTCGGAGCGCGGCGGATTCGGTCTCGGTCTCGCGATCAGCAAGTGGATTGCCGAGGCGCACGGCGGGTCCATCTCGGCGCGGTCGCGTCTGGGGCGCGGAAGCACGTTCACCGTGGTACTCCCCGCCGTACCGGATGGGGCGGAGACGCAGCAGGAGAGCGAAGGTCGCGAGGAGCCGGCGGATGCGGGTCACGCCGCGGCTTCGTGACGAAAATCTAACTTCGCCTTCACCATTCCTTAATCTTGCTCTTATTCCGCAGCAAGATCACGTGCGTAGCTTCGTGACAAGCACGGATCGTGCTCAGGCAGTGTGCGGAAAGCCGCTTCACCTCCATGACTTGGTGACAGCCGCATGTTCAACGATCTGATCGAGTCCAGGCGCAAGCACGATCGCACCGCGGGGCAGATGGTGGTCAGCGTGATCGTCCACGCGGCGATCATCGCCTTCCTCGTCTACGCCACCGCCAACGCGGGGCAGAGGATGCGCGAGAAGGAGAAGGCGGAAGAGCTGCACTTCGTTGAAGTGAAGCAGGAGAAGCCGCCCGAGCCCAAGCCCGAGCAGCCCCCGCCTCCGGACGTGACCGTCGCGCCGCCTCCGCCCAAGGGGTTCCAGACGCTCACTCCACCCATCGACATCCCCGACAAGATCCCCGATGTGGATCTCTCGAAGGCGGTGACCGATGAGGCCGACTTCAGCGGCAAGGGAGTGGCTGGCGGTGTCGCGCGCGGTGTTGAAGGCGGGACGGGGCCGGTAAACCCGAACCAGACGTACTTCGATTTCCAGGTGGAGAAAGTGGCTGGTGCGAAGCCGGGAAACCCGGCTCCACACTTTCCCGACGTGCTGCGATCGGGTGGCATGGGGGGAGAGGTCATGATCCAGGTGGCGGTCGATACGTCTGGCCGCGCGGACATGAGCACCTTTCAGGTGCTGAAGACGTCGAACGAATTGCTCACGCGCGAAGTGAAGAAGGTGCTGCCGGCATGGCGCTTCTTTCCTGCAGAAATTGGTGGTCGCAAGGTGCGCATGTACGTACGGATTCCGTTCAACTTCAACCTGACTAACTAGTAGCGGACCCCCACTCGGAGATCACCGGTCATGGAGTTCTCAATTGCTCAGATTTGGGCGAGCACTACCTGGTTCGCGAAGTCGATCTGGATCGTGCTCGCGATCATGTCGATCTTCTCGCTCACGGTCATGATCCAGAAGTGGTGGCGGATGCGCCGCGCGCGCGCGGAGACCAACAAGTTCGCCCCGGAGTTCTCCCAGTTCCTGGAGGAGGACAACCTCACCGAGGCGATCCGCCTGGCCGAGGGATACAAGAAGTCGCACGTGGCGCGTGTGTTGGGCGGCGCGCTGGGCGAGGTGAAGCCGCTCATTCAGGACGGCTCGGTAACGGTGGCCGACATCAACTCGGTGGAGCGCGCCGTCGAGCGCAACATGCTCATCATCACGGCCGAGCTGAAGCGCGGGCTCGCGATTCTGGCCACCATCGGTGCCACGGCGCCCTTCGTCGGACTGCTCGGCACCGTGTTCGGGATCATCAACTCCTTCACGCAGATGGCGGCGCAGGCCGGCGGTGGCGGGCTGGGGAACATCTCCGCCGGTATCGCGGAGGCGCTCATCGCGACCGGCTTCGGACTGCTCGTGGCCATTCCGGCGGTGTGGGCGTACAACTACTTCACCACCAAGCTCGACAACCTGGTGGTCGAGATGACGGTGACGTCCAAGGAGCTCATCGACTACCTGATCAAGGGCGTGGCGGGAGAGTTCGGCCGATCGCGCTTCACGCGCGAGTTCGACACGACCGCGGGCAGCGGTCCCATCGCCGGCTGATCATCGCCCCCGCGTAGCGGACTGGAGGTAGACCATGGGCATGTCAGTGAGTACCGGAAAGGGGAGGGTGAAAGCGGAGCCGAACGTGGTGCCGATGATCGACATCATGCTCGTGCTGCTGATCATCTTCATGATCGTGACGCCGGCGATCGTGGAAGGCTTCAAGGCCACTCCCCCTGAAGGGGTGAACCTCAAGGCGCACCCCAAGGACGAGGATGTCGATCAGGTGTTGGGAATCGATGCGACCGGGGCGTACTTCCTGAACAAGGACGCGATCCGGAAGGAAGACCTTCCGGCGGCGCTGGAGCACATCTACAGCACGCGAACCATCGACAAGGTCCTCTACATCAAGGCCGACAAGAATCTGGAGTACCAGAAGGTGCGGGACGCAATGGAAGTCGCCTCGAAGCACGGCGTGGTGGTTGTGGCTGCCATCACGGATCAGCTGCCAGGGACGAAGTCTTCCGTGGCCGGCGACATCCTGGACGAGAATCAGTAGCGCGCCCAACCGGGAGGATTTCGTCATATGGGAATGGCCGTAGGGAACGAAGGCGGTGGCGGGCTCACCAACGAGCCCAACGTCGTCCCCATGATCGACATTCTGCTCGTGCTGCTGATCATCTTCATGCTGGTGCAGCCGCGCGTGCGGAAGGCGATCGACCTGCAGCTGCCACAGGACACACCGACAACTCAGACGCCGCCGCCAAACACCGATCAGATCGTGCTCGAGATCGCGGCGGATGGCACCTACCAGATCAACAAGCAGGCGGTGCCCGAGGACGGTCTCTCGACCCGGTTGCACGAGATTTACGATCCGCGGCCGGACAAGATCATCTTCATCAAGGCCGACGGAAAGGTGAACTACCAGGCGGTGATTCACGCGATGGACGTCGCGCGTGGCTCGGGCGTGAAGGTCATCGGTGTGGCGCCTGAAGCGAAATCGTGACGCGATCCGGCTGGTCCGTACGACCGCGGCGGGTGCTCCGGCACCCGCCGCTCTGTTTTGCGCACCCACAGTGGCTGCGGGTCGCAGCGCGCAATGACCTCTCGGTCCCACGCAATCCGGAAGCGCAGGGCGCCCGCCCGCGGAGAACCTTTTCTCCAGCGGATCGTATTAGCTTGAGAGGTGTCGTGGGTGCGCCCGCACCGCGGGCGTTGGAGACGTCGCCCGTGTGGTGGGCGTGAGCGCGACCACCCGCATGGCCCCGCAGACGGTGGGAGTGTACGTGAGCGAAGGCACGTCTCAGGGAGAAGCCACACAGGAGCGCGCGGCGGGGCGCAGGCCGCCCTATCGTCCGCCCACCGGGCTCCCGGGCGAGCGGCACTCCCGCTGGCCGGGGCTGGTGGCCGTCGTGCTCCACGTCCTGGTGATCGCGTTGCTGTTTTCGCCGGCGGTCTCCCCCACCTTCGCTGCGGCCCTTTTCGGCGCCGGCGGATTTGGCCCGGCGGGTGGCGGCGGAGGCGGCTCTCGCGGCACGGGGGGTGTGGTGCACGAGACGCTGCGCTACATGTACGTGAGCCCCGCCACGAGCCAGGCACCCGCTCCGGCGGTGCAGACTCCGCAGGTCACGAAGCCCGAGCCGCCCAAGCCACAGCTCGTGCCGCCGGTCAAGGTGGTTCCTCCTCCGCAACCCGAAGTCACGCAGCCGAAGACCGACACCACGTCTTCCGCCGCACTGCCGACGGACTCCGTCGTTGCCGCGGAGAAGGTGTCCACGGTGAATGGGACGGGGGGCGGGAGCGGGGCGGACGGCACGCGCGGCGCAGGACCGGGGAGCGGGGGCGGCACCGGCTCTGGGGTGGGGACGGGACGCGGTTCGGGCGTGGGGCCGGGTACCGGAGGAGGGAACTCGGAGGGATATCCACCCCAGGCTCGGCTCACGCTGCTCCCACCTTCTCCAGTCCCCGACAAGGCACGCGGAGCGCGGATCGAGGTCCGTTTCACGGTGGACTCCACGGGGCGCGTGACGCACGTCGACTTCACCCCCACGCGCGACGCCTCGTACAACCGCCGGCTGCACGAGACATTCCTGCAGATGACCTTCACCCCTGCCGTTCGCGCGGATGGCAGCCCCACGGCCGCCGTTGCCACGATGACTGTCACGCTCCCCGGGCAGAGCTGACGGCGCGCCACCAGCGCGGAAGAACCCTCGTTACATGGGGTGCCCGCTGCCCGAGCGAGGGATGATAGGCCGTCCGTGAATACGCGCTGTCCGCGCGTTTCCCGCACCCGCGCTTGGCCGCCCGCACATGGCGCGAATTCGCGCGTACTCTCTGGCCCGGCCGCGATTCCGCCGTTACTTTCCGGCCGGTTACGACAGTTCGGCCACCTCGGCCGCAGCCAGCCCGCCAGTCGGGCGTGCCACGTGTCCGCCGAGGCGCGCAGCGGTTTCGCGCCCTCCTGAGCCGCTCCCCCAGCCCCAGACGCGATGCCATCGCTGTTCGCTCGGAAGCCGATCGGCGCTCTCCTGGCCGAAGAGGGACACCCCAACGCGCTCAAACGATCGCTGGGCGCCGGCGATCTGATCCTGCTCGCCATCGGTGCGGTGGTGGGCGCCGGAATCTTCTCTGCCGTCGGGACGGCCGCCGCCGGCCAGATCGATGCGGCCGGACACGTGGTGCGCACCGGGGCGGGCCCCGCGCTCATCCTCTCGTTCGTGATCGCGGGGGCGGTGTGCGCGCTTGCGGGGCTGTGTTATGCGGAGCTGTCGGCGATGATCCCGCAGGCAGGCAGCGCGTACACATACACGTATGCCACGCTGGGCGAGTTGGTGGCGTGGATCATCGGGTGGGACCTGATCCTCGAGTACGCGGTGGGAAATGTTGCGGTGGCCATCTCGTGGGGGGACTACTTCAATCGATTCCTGGAAGGAGTCATGGGGTGGCGGATCCCGGCCTGGCTTTCCACCGGGTATCGCACCGCCCTCCTGAGCTCCGATTCGCAGATTCACGGACTGCTGCAGAGCGCTCCGCACATCGCGGGGATTCCGATCATCATTCACGTGCCGGCATTCCTCATCGTTGCCCTCATCACGATGTTGCTGTTGATGGGTGCTCGGGAGAGCGCGCGGGCCAATGCGGTACTCGTGGGGATCAAGTTGCTCGCGCTCGCGCTCTTCATCTTCGTTGGGCTGCGGCACATCGACACAACGAACTATCACCCCTTCGCGCCGAACGGATTCCGCGGGATTCACCAGGGAGCGGCGATCGTCTTCTTCGCCTACATCGGCTTCGACGCGATTTCCACCGCCGCAGAAGAAACGCGCAATCCGCAGCGCAACATGCCCATCGGCATTCTCGGTGGGCTCGCGATCTGCACGCTGATCTACATGATCGTGGGCGCCGTGCTCACCGGCATGGTACCGGCGGGCGACCTCGGCCGCGCCGCCGACCCGCTCGCCTACGCGCTGCAGCGTGTGGGGATGAACACGGCGAGCTGGCTCACCGCGCTTGGCGCGGTGTTCTCCACGGCCGCGGTGCTGCTGGTGTTTCAGTACGGACAACCGCGCATCTTCTTCGCGATGGGACGAGATGGCTTGCTCCCGCGCTGGGCGGCCAAGGTGCATCCTAGAACACGCATTCCGTACGTGACGACGATCTTGACCGGCGTGTTCGTGGCGGTGTGGGCACTCATCGGCGACGCGGCAGAGACGTTCGACCTCACGAACATCGGCACGCTGTCGGCGTTCATCCTCGTCTGTCTCGGCGTCCTGGTGCTGCGGCACCAGGAACCGGATCGTGCGCGACCGTTCCGCGCGCCGCTGATCTGGATCGTGGCACCGCTCGGCATCGCGGGCTGCGCGTTCCTCATCAAGGGCCTGCCTCCCGAGGCGTGGGTGCGCTTCGCCGTGTGGCTCGCGATCGGGCTGGCGCTGTATTTCGTGTACGGGTACCGGCACTCCACCCTGCGCCGCAACAGCGCGCCGGTGCCCGTCGTCGAGGACTGACGCATGAAGCTGCACACGAAGATCCTGCTGGGATTGCTGATCGGCGCGCTCGTGGGGCTTCTCGCCAATGTGGCGGCGTCGCACTCCGACGCGTGGACCTTCGTCATCCCCGCGCTCGGATGGCACGTCTCGCCCGATGGGATCGTCGACTTCGTCAACACCTTCATCGCCACGCCGGTCGGGCAGGTGTTCCTCCGCCTGCTCATCATGATCGTGGTGCCGCTCATCTTCGCGTCCATCGCGCTCGGCGTGGCGGGACTCGGAGATCTGCGCCGCGTGGGGCGCGTTGGTGGGAAGACCATCGTGTACTTCGTGCTCACCACCGCCCTCTCCGCCACGGTGGGGCTCGGCCTGGTGCACGTCTTCCGTCCGGGGACGCGCATCACTCCCGAGGTGCGCTCGGAGCTCATGACCACCTACGGCACCGACGCGGCCACCAAGGTGGAGCAGTCGCAGAACGCCAAGTTTGGCGTGAACACGCTCGTGGACATCGTCACGCGCAACCCGGTGCGCTCCGCGGTCAACGACGACTTCCTCGGCGTGATCTTCTTCAGCCTCATCTTCGGCGCGGCGCTCACGCTCATCGAGGCGCAGCGCGCCAGGCCGATGCTCGGGTTCCTGGAGGCGCTCAACGACATCGTCATCAAAGTCGTGGAGATGGCGATGAAGCTCGCGCCGTATGGCGTGGCGGCGCTCATCTTCGGCGTCACCTCGCGCTTCGGGATGGCGCTGCTCAAACCGCTCGCCGTCTACATCGCCGTTGTCCTGCTCGCGCTCCTCATCCACACGCTGGTCAACATCTCGCTCATCGTGCGCTTCCTGGTGGGCGTCTCGCCCATCCGCTTCTTCTCGCGGATCCGCGCACCGATGGTGACCGCGTTCTCTACCAGCTCGAGCGCCGCCACGCTTCCGGCATCACTCGTGGCCGCGGAGCAGAACTTGGGGATCCCATCATCGGTGTCGGGGTTCGTGCTCCCGCTCGGTGCCACGATGAACATGAACGGCACCTCCATCTACGAGGCGGTGACGATCATCTTCCTGGCGCAGGTGTTCGGCGTGTCGCTCTCGCTGGGCGAGCAGGTAGTGGTGGTGATCATGGCGGTGCTCACCGCCATCGGTGCGGCGGGAGTGCCGGGCGGATCCATCCCGCTCCTCATCGGCATCCTCGTCTACTTTCACGTTCCGGGTGAGGCGATCGCGCTCATCCTGGGCGTGGACCGCATCCTCGACATGTCACGCACCACGGTGAACGTGATCGGCGACCTGGGCGCGACGGCCTACATCGCGAAGACCGAACGGATGTGGGATGCGTCGATGATTCCCGAGCGCGTACCGGAGGTCGGTGAGGCGCCGCTCGATGACAGCCCGGGGTGGCCGCCACCGGCGCCCGCCGCGGTGAACGCTGGCGAGGCGCAGCAGAGCTAGAGAGCGCACGCACCCGCACCCCCTCTACTAACCGCGGGAGCGGGTCCTGAGCGGCGATCTGACTTTGCGTGCGCCACTCGCGTTGGGCTCGCGCTCGTGACGCGACCCCCGCGGGTGCTCGGAATGCCTCATGCCGCTGCGGCGTGCGGGCGCGATCGGCGCGCGAGCGTGCGAGCGGCGCTAGACGCCCAGCAATCGGAGCGCGCTGCGTACGGCGCCACGCACCGGCACCACTTCCTCGGCGCGCACCTGTGCACCAGGCACCGCTGAACGAAGACGACCTTCCAGCCGCTTGCGTAGCGGCGTTCCCGGCGCGAGCAGTCCGCCTGCCAGCGCGACCTCGCACGCCGCGCGCTCGTCGGTAAAGAGCTGTCGCGCCAGTGCGCGCACGTGCAGCATGAGCTCCTCGGCGGCCATGCTCACGAGCGCATTCGCGCGCAGATCGCCGCTCTCCGCCACGCTCAGCACCACCGGAGCGAGCCCGGCGAGATCCGCCACCGTGGCGCGTGACGCCCACGGGATGAGCTCCGCCGGCTCGTTGACCTCCGCCGCCGTGAGAATCGCGCCGGAGAGAGCAGTTTCCGGCTCGCGCCCATCCGCGGCGGCGGTGACGATGGAGAGCGCGCGCCGGCCAAGCCACGCGCCGCTCCCCTCGTCGCCGCATACTGGCCCCCACCCGCCGCAGCGCGCCTGCGTGCCCGTGGGGCCGCGGCCGAAGGCGATCGAGCCGGTGCCCGACGTGACGAGGATGCCGGGTCCGTCGCCGAACGCGTCGTCCAGCGCGATGGCCGCGTCCGCGTGGACCACCACATCCTCGGCGAGGTCCAGCGCGGCGAGTGCCTGCCAGAGCGCGTGTCGCTCCGGCTCGCGCCCCACGCCCGCCACGCCCACGCACACGACCTTCGGGGTGACGTGCGTCATCGCGCTGGCGGCCAGTGCGCTCCGCACGGTCGAGGCGATTGCCGCTGCCGAATGCTCCGCGCCCCCCGGGCGCATGGCCGAGCCGGGACCCTCCGCCTCACCCGTGTGCTCACCGCTCTCCGTCGCGACGAGCGCGCGCGTGCGCGTCCCACCACCATCCACACCCACGACGATCGAAGTCATTGCGAACGAGCCATGCCGGTCGAAGGTTCGCCACGCGGCGCCGCACTCGCGGCGCGGTGCATCGGATGCGTGAAGGACGCGATCGCACCCGCGACAAAGGTAATGATGGTGCCAAGCAGCACGTACCACGGCCACGCGAGCGTGCCGAGCACTTGCAGCACGTGCGTGGCACCACTGGGCAGCGTGCCGGCGAGCATCGCGGCGAGCTGTCGGGCGAAGACCACGACCACCATCACGCTGATGCCGATCGCCATGCCGATGATCGCGTCACGCTGGTCCGCGCGGCGCCAGAGCAGCGCAAGGGAGAAGCCGCCGAGGAGCCCGCCGTAGGTGAAGGACGCAATGGAGAGCGCGACCACGACGACCGGCGTTCCCTGCTGCCGGTAGAGCAGCGCTCCCCCCACCAGCACCACCGCCCAGGCGAGCGTGAGCCGCCGCGCCACGCGCAGCATCCGGGGATCGTCGCCGCTCCGCCCGGAGAGCGGGAGGTAGATGTCGTGCGTGCTGGCGGCAGCGAGCGAATTGAGCGAGCCGGACATGGTGCTCATCGCGGCGGCGAGGATCGCGGCGATCACGAGCCCGGTGACTCCCGGGGGCATGGCCTCGATGATGAACGTCGGGAAAATCGCGTCCGGCGACGAGAAGCTCCGGCCATGATAGTACGCGAAGAGGCCGGTGCCGATGAGGAGGAAGAGCGCGAACTGGAGGATGACGCCCACGCCGCTGCCGATGAGCGCCCGGCGCGCGTCGCGCAGCGAGTTGGCCGCGAGGAGCCGCTGCACGATGAGCTGATCGGCGCCATGCGACGCCATCGAGAGGAAGGCGCCGCCGAGCAGCCCGGCGAGTAGCGTATACGGCCGGTCGAAGCCGGCGTACAGGTCGAAGAGATGCAGCTTCCCCGCCGACGCGGCGCCGTGCAGGATGGCGCCCCACCCGCCTGTCACGCCGTGACCGATGAGCCACACCGCGGCCAGGCCGCCCAGCAGGTACACGCCGGTCTGGACGACGTCCGTCCAGATGACCGCGCGCATGCCGCCGTGATACGTGTAGATGAGCGTGACGCCGCCGAGGATGAGAATGGCGAGCGGGCCCACGAGGCTCGCGCGCACGTGGGCGCCAAGGATGAGCGCGAGGGGAATTGCCGTGGCGAAGAGACGGACGGAGTCGCCGAAGGCACGCGTCGCCATGAAGGTGACGGACGCCATCCGTCGCGTGGCCACGCCGAAGCGGTGCTCGAGCAGCGCGTACGCGGTGACCAGATCGCCTCGCACGTAGCGCGGCAGGAGCGTGAAGGCGATGACGATCCGCCCCAGCAGGTAGCCGGCGGCGATCTGCAGAAAGGAGAGATCACCCAGGTACGCGAGCGAGGGGATGCTGATGAAAGTGAGCGCGCTCGTCTCGGTAGCCACCACGGAGAAGAGCACGGCCCACCACGGGATCGTGTGGCCGGCAACAAAGTAGTCGCGCGTGTCGCGCTGGCGCCGGCCGAGCCACACGCCCAGCAGCGTGGTCCCCGCCAGATACGCCACGAGCACGACGGCGTCGAGGACCGTGAATCCGGCGGTCACCGGAGCGGGGCGTGCGGTGTGAGCGCGTGCGGCGTCATGGCGAGAGCGTCGGAGAGAGGCGCCGCGGGGCGCACGCGCGCCGTACGCTGCGATCGGTCCGGCGGTGGGGGATGCCTGCGCGTGCAGGCGTCGCGAATGCGGCCAGCGATCGATGCGACGAGGCCCGCGGGCTCGGGAAGGGAGCGACGCGGGCCTCCGCGCCGGGCTGCCCGTCGTGCGGGCGCCGGCACGCTCATCGGTGCACGGTCAGGCGGTGAAGGAGCTGCCGCACCCGCAGCCGCCGGTCGCGTTCGGGTTCTTGAAGGTGAATCCGGAGCCCTGCATGGACGAGACGTAGTCGATGGTGGTACCCGACAGATACTGCGCGGAGAACGGATCGATGAAGACCCGCACTCCTTCCTGGTCCACGATGTAGTCGTCTTCGGCCGGCTGCTCCTCGATCAGGAGGCCGTACTTGAAGCCGCTGCACCCGCCCGGCTGTACGCTCACGCGCAGCCCGCCCTGCGTTTCGGGGACGGACTCCTGCGCCATGAACTTCTTGACTTCGGCGGCGGCCACCGGGGTGAGGACGATTTCGACGGCGGGTTGCTGTGTGGTGCTCATCTGATCCTCGCTGAGGTTGCCGGCGGACGAGCCGGCTAGACGCTTGAATAGTAGCTACTTAACCCACTTCGGACAAGAATGGTTCCACGGCCGGCGCCTTCGCCTCGCGCAGGCTGCGCGAGATGAACGCCAGCGATGCCGCGCCGAGCACCAGGAGGCCGATTCCCACGGCGACGTCGCCGAAGATGACCTTCCCGATGCCGAAGAGCGACGCGTACACCGCCACGATCCCCGCCACCCAGTTCGCCCACGCCCTCCCGCCCCCAGCCGCCGGCTCCACGGGGAGTCCAGTCTGGCGGGCAATACGCGCCCACCCGCGTCCCCCCGGGCGCACGCGGCGGTAAAAGTCCGCCAGCACGTCGTCGCGCTCCGGCTGCGTGGCGAAGGTGACCGTTACCCAGATGATGGTCGTGATCACGACGGTGACGAGCAGTACCGCCGCATCGGCATTGGGGTCCCCGGGCGCGAACCGCGGCAACAGGAACTGGCGGGCGAGCAGGTTCACCACGAACGAGCCGGCCATGGCGCTGATCTCCGACCAGGCGTTCACCCGCCACCAGTACCAGCGCAGCATGAGCACGAGTCCCGTGCCGGCGCCCAGTCCGATCAGCAGCACCCACGCGCCCTCGATGGAGGTGAGCTGCCACGTCACCACGGAGGACACGCCGAAGAGAAACACCGTGGCCACGCGGGACGAATTCACGTAGTGGCGCTCGGTGGCGTCGCGTCGGATGAAGCGCTTGTAGAAGTCGTTCACCAAGTACGACGCTCCCCAGTTGAGCTGCGTGGCCACGGTGGACATGTACGCCGCGGCGAAGCCGGCGAGCATGAGTCCGCGCCACGGCGTGGGCAGGAGATCCACGAACGCGTGCGCGTATCCCGATTCTTTGTCCACCAAATTGGGGTACAGGATGATCGTCGCGAGCCCGGTCACGATCCACGGCCACGGGCGAATGGCGTAGTGCGCGATCTGGAAGAGCAACGTGGCGAGCACGCCGTCACGCTCGCTGCGCGCGGCGAAGATGCGCTGCGCCACGTACCCGCCGCCGCCGGGCTCCGCGCCCGGGTACCAGGTGGCCCACCACTGCACGAAGAGGAACATCGAGAGCGCGAAGATCGGCATCCACGCGTAGGCCACGATCGAATGACCGTGGACCGCGACCGGAAGCACGCTCAGTGCGGCGCGCTCGCTGCCGAAGCGCGCGGCCGCGCCGGCCTTCAGCGCGTCGATGCCGCCCACTGCGTGCACGGCGTAGAACGCCAGCACGATCACCGCGGTCATCATGATGCCGAACTGCACGAAGTCGGTCCACAAGACCGCCCACAATCCCGCGGCCACCGCGTACAGCACGGTGATGCCGAAGCAGATGGCGATCGCGACCCACGGGTTGATCCCCAGGCTGATCTGCAGCACCTTGACCATCGCTCGCGTCACCCAGCCCAGGATGATCACGTTCATCACGAGTCCCAGGTACACCGCGCGCATGCCGCGTAGCACCGCGGCCGGCTTCCCCGCGTAGCGCACCTCCGCCAGCTCCACATCGGTGAGCACGCGCGAGCGGTGCCAGAGACGCGCGAAGAAGAACACCGTCAGGATGCCGCTCATCACGTAGCTCCACCACAGCCAGTTGCCAGCCACGCCCTTGGTGGCGACGATTCCGGTGACGAGGAGCGGCGTGTCGGCGGCGAAGGTGGTGGCGACCATGGACGTACCGAGCAGCCACCACGTGGCGCTCCGCCCGGACACGAAGTACTCGCTCAGACTCTCGCTCCCGCGCCGCGTGAAGTAGAGCCCGATCAGGATGGTGACGGCGAAGTACGCGGCAACGATCGCCCAGTCAGTGACGGTCAGCGTCATGGGATGGGGGCGAGGAGGGGAACACGAGGGGAGGGGACGGCTCCGAACAGGGAGCACGGCGCGCCGGAGCGGGTACGGATGCATCCGCGATCGGCACAGCCGTCGAGCGCACTTTAATTGACGTGGGAGACCATGACGATGCAACGCCTCCGCTGGCCGTGGCTCGCGCCGCTCGCGTGGGGGGCCATTCTCCTCTGCTGCGCCGGTGCATCCAGCTCATCCTCGGCACCCGACTCGACCCCGGCGGATACGGCGGCCGCGGCGGCGGCTAGGAGCGGGAGGACGTCGGCGCCTCGGGTCCGGCCGGGGATCACGGTGCTGCTGGAGGACAGCCTGGCGCTGCTCCGCGGCAAGCGGGTGGGGCTGCTCACGAATCAGACGGGGATCGACGCACGCGGCCGGAGCGACATCGATCTGCTGTTCGCTTTGCGTGATCGCCCCGACGCTGCGGGTGCGCGGCTGGTCGCGCTGTTCTCCCCCGAGCACGGCATTCGCGGCGACCTGGATCGCGCGGGGATCGCGAGTGGACGCGACCAGCGCACCGGGTTGCCGATCTACTCGCTGTACGGCGCTACGGTGCTGCCGCCCCCCGACAGCGCGCTCAAGCGGCTGGACGTGCTGGTGATCGATCTCCAGGACCTCGGTGCGCGTCCGTGGACGTACGTGGCGTCCATGGTCTACGCAGTGCGCGCTGCGGCGAAACACACCCTGTCGGTGATCGTGCTCGATCGTCCGAATCCGATCACCGGGGAGCGCGCCGAGGGACCGGTGATCGACAGCGCGCTCACGTACGCAGGTTCCGATGCGCCGGGGCGCCGCGCCAAGCCGGTGGCGCTCTCTCCGATCCCGCTGCGCCACGGGCTCACCATGGGAGAGCTTGCGCGGTTCTACAACGACGAGCTCCATCTGGGCGCGCCGTTGCACGTCATCCCTTCCGACGGTTGGCATCGCGACATGTGGTTCGACCAGACGGGGCTGCCATGGGTGAAGCCGTCGCCGAATATGCCATCGCTGGCGAGCGCGACGCTGTACCCTGGTACGGTCATCTTCGAGGCCACCAACCTGTCGGTGGGGCGGGGGACACCGGAGGCGTTTCAGCAGGTGGGGGCGCCGTGGCTCGATGCGGCGCGTGTGGTGCAATTGCTCGAGTCGCGCGAGATGACGGGCGTACGCTTCGAGGCGACGCGCTTCGCGCCCGACCATCCTACGGACCGGAAATTCGGCAGCGTGTCGGTGCGTGGTGTGCGCATCGTCGTGACCGACCGCGAGCGGGTTCGCGTGGTGCGCGTGGCAGCGGCGCTGCTCTGGGCCATCGCGCGCACGAACGGTGATTCGCTGCGCGTCGATGTCCCACACTTCGACGAGCTGTTCGGCTCGCCTGCCGCGCGCGTCGCGCTCCTCCGCGGCGACGATCCGGACGAGGTGATGGACGGCACGCTCGCGGCGACGGTCGCCTTTCGCGAGCGCACGCGGCGCTACTGGCTCTACGGAAGCACTCCCTAGCGCCGACGCGCCGCGGGAGTGCTCCGCATCACCGTCCCACCCAGTAGCTCAGCTTGATCAGGAAGATGTTCCGTGCCGGTGCGCGGAACAGCTCGTGCGCGTCGCGTCCGAAGGCGAAGTCTCCCACCGGCGCGAACGCGCTGCGCTCCTGCTGCCACACGAAGAAGAGCGTCGAGCCGGGACGGTACTCCCAGCGGAGGACGGCGTTGCCGCGGAGCGAGCGGATGTTGAAGTCGGGGTTGGGCACCTCGAAGCATCCGGCCGCCCCGCCTTCGCCATCCGGGAACACCAGGAAGGAATCGCCCGACGCATCGGGTGCATCGCAGCTTGCTCCGCGATGGATGCTGCCGCGGTCAACGCCGTAGAACGCGAAGTCGCGCGACCCTCCGCGCGACAGCTCCTTGAGCGACGAGAAACTTCCCGACGCGATGAACGGCTGCGCGAAGAGCTGCAGGCTGAGCGTGGGGGTGAACGTCCAGTCCACACGCGTGTCGAGCGAGAGCGTGGTCTGCTTGACGTTTCCGAAGACGAAGCGCTGGCCGAAGGTGGCCGCGGCGAGCGGATCGGGCACCGTGGTGAGATACTGTTCCGTCTCCAGCAACCGGCTGAGCGATGGTCCCGTCGTGAACAGGAGCGACGAGCTGGGCCGGAGGCTCAGCGACACGTTGGCCGAGCGACTCCATCCACCTGCGACATCGCGCGCGACGCTCACGAATCCGCTGGTGGAGAGCATTTTCCGCGAGTCGCTCCCGCCGTTGACCGATGCGCTCCAACTGGCGGGCACGAGCGCCAGCGGCCCGCCACGCGTCAGGCGGTCGCTCACGTAGTCGGGGGACACGTTCCCGCTCACACCGGCGTACCACAGGTTCTTGAACGTGCCGTTGGCGCCCACCCCGTACCCCTCGAAAGTCCGGTCGCCGCCGAAATTCCAGACGAGATTGCCGTACCCGTAGTACGAATAGTCACGGAAGATGCGGCCGGAGTGCGTGACGCGCTGCCCGGCGAACCACGACACCGCGCGATAGTCGGCGCGCGACTCGAACCCCAGATCGTTGATCTCGAAGCCGGGGCTCGCCTCCTTGTAGCCGAGCGACATGTCCCAGTTGCCGCTCCGGTCCAGCGCGAGCTCCGCCATGTGGCCACCGAGCGTCCGGCGCGTGGGGTCCACGCCGAGGTAGTCCGCGTCGGGGCGCTGGTAGTAGCGCGCGCTCGACTGCTGCGTCGCGGTGATCGCGGCGGGGCTTCCCTCCACCCGGCTTCCCGATACGTAACCGGTGAGCGACCAGGTGTGCCGATTCCACGAGTGCTCGAAGTCCACGCCGCCGAACAGCGCGCCGGAGCGCAGGACTGGCGCGAAGACGGGATCGGAGAGCTTGCGGTTGGCGCTCGTGATCATCGCGCCGACGACCGTCTGTCCGCCCCGCAGGTCGCGCCGCACGCGGCCGACGAAATAGTTGGTCATCGGCTCCACGGGCGTCGTCAGCTCGTCGCCGCCGGTGGTCGCCACGCGCGCCTTCTCCTCGGCGGTCACGGCGTCGAGCAGTCCGAGCGTCCATCCCGCCGTCTTTCCGCTCACCTTGGCCGCACCGAGGATGGTGGTTTCGTCGGGTTGATCCACGAACTGCGCGTCGCCCCCAGCCGCCGAGAGCTGCGGCGCGCGCCCGATGCGCCGCGTGTAGAAGAACTGCTGGAACTGGTAGTTGTTGTACGTGTTGATCCGCCCGAAGTCGAACATGTCCGCTCCCTCGAGAAAGAACGGGCGTTTCTCGGGGAAGAACGTCTCGAACGCGCTCAGGTTCACCACCGCAGGGTCCACCTCCACCTGCCCGAAGTCCGGATTGACGGTGGCGGTGAGGGTGAAGCCCTTGGGCAGGCCGTACTTGAGGTCCGCGCCCACCTTGGCGGCATAGTCGCTCGCGTCGAAGAACGGATTGTCCGTGGAACCGGGCGCGCGCGTGAGCGAGGTGCTCACGTACGGCTGAATCTCGAGCCGCGCGGGCACGCGCAGGTCGTCGATGCCGACCAGATCGCCGAAGAACGACACGAATCCCGCATCGTTGCGCGTCCACGGCGTCCACGCGTCGCGCTCCTGGTTGCGCGCGATGTCGCGCTGAAGGCCCAACCCCCACACGCGCTCGCTCCCCGGTGCCACCGCGCCGAAACGGAGCTGCGAGAGCGGGATGCGCAGCTCTACCGTCCATCCACTGTCATCCATGGCCGTGGCCGCCTGCCACACGGCGTCCCACGACGCGTCCTCGTTCACGTCGTTGGAGTGCATCGCGTCCTTCATCACGCCGCGCGGATTGACGCTGAAGCGGAACGCCGTCCGGCGATCGTGATAGCTGTCGATCATGACGTGCACCCAGTCGGAGTAGATGCTCGTCGCATCGCGGCGGCCGAGCTGCGCGGCGATGGAGTCCGGGTGCGCGTCGTACAGGCGGACGCCCACATACAGCGCCGCGTCGTCGAAGAGGATGCGCGCGACGGTGCGCTGGGTAGGGCGCTGGCCGGGATTCGGATAGCTCTGCGTGAAGCCCGTGGCGGAGTCTGCCGTCTGCCACGCCGGCTCGTTCAGATGGCCGTCGATGGTGAGCGTGCCGGTCAGGTGTGCGGCGTGGAGCTGCTTCACGGCGGCGGAGCCACTCCCGCTCGCTGCGGCGCGAGTGGTCGAGTGCGATGCGGTGGCGGCCTGCGCCGCTGCGCGAGAGGAGAGGAGCAGCGCGGCGAGGAGGGCGATCGTACGCATGAGGGCTCCGCACGGGTGGCTGATGTCGCTTGGACACGCACGCGACCGCGATGGTTGCGCTGCGTCGCGACCCTACGCCGCCGCCCGCGCTCCGGTTTCTTCGTGCGACGCTCGCGTTGTCGGAGCGCTCGGCGCCAGCCGGGAGCTCGGCGCGTCGGCGCAGCGTTCTCCTGACCGGCGCGGGTGGGGTCCTCGTCGCGCTCCAGCACACGGCCCGGCGCGGGGGAGTTGCGCCGCGCACGGGGATTGCACAGCGTCCGCAGCGCCGCCGACGATGCGCGGCAGCGGCGCCCTCTTCCCACGAGCGGAGGCGGGTGCGACCACCCTCTCAAGCGGAGGACGCGAGCGATGAAGTCCCTGATCGTCCTAGTGACGGCGGTCCTCGTGGCCGCGTGCGGTGCCCGGCAGGTGGAAGTCGAGAACGAGCCAGCCCCCGCGGCAGAGGTCTCCATTCACCTGACGAATACGCTCGGACAGGCGGTGAACGTGTACGTCGTCTCCGGCGGCAACGAGATCTTCCTGGGACAGGTGAATGCGAACAGCACGCAGGAGATGCCCGTGCGCGGCGTGGCGTCCGGTTCGATCGCGACGTTGCGCGCGGTGACCGCGGATGGGACGCGGCACTTCGAGCGGCAGAACGTGACGCTCGCCGGGCAGTTCGACTGGCGCGTACCCTGACGGATTGCTCCGGCTTTGGAGCCGGACTATCTTATCGCCGGGCCGGAGCGGTGCTCCGGCCCGGTTGCCATCCAGCCTGGCGGGCGTGCCTGCGCGCGGCGTCCGCGCGATCTGGCGCCGGCGTACTCGACGCCGCGCCTGCGCAGCCGACCGGCTCCTGCCGCCATCGCGGCGCCTCCGGCGGCCTCCGGATGGCCGAATCCCAAGGAGATCAGACTCGTGCAGGGTTCGTCCACGGCCGGATCCCGGCCTGCTCCACGGCCGGCAACCGGCCGCCTCGGCGTGCTCACGCCCGGTTTGGGCGCTGTCGCCACCACGTTCATGGCCGGCGCCGAGAGCGTCCGGCGCGGACTGACGGAGCCGATCGGTTCCCTCACCCAGCTTGCCACGATTCGCCTCGGCAAACGCACCGAGAATCGCGCGCCCCGCATCCGCGACTTCGTGCCGCTCGCTTCGCTGGATGACCTGGTGTTCGGCGCGTGGGATCCGATCCCCGATGACGCACTCACCGCGGTGCGGAAGGCCGGCGTGCTCGAAGCGCGGCATGTGGAACCGATCGCCGATTTTCTCTCGGGGATCACGCCGATGCCCGCCGTCTTCGATCAGCACTACGTCACCCGCATCAACGGCACCAACGTCAAGAAGGGGAAGACGAAGCGCGATCTGGCCGAGCAGCTCCGCCAGGACATTCGCGACTTCAAGGCGCGCAATCGCTGCGACCGGCTGGTGATGGTGTGGTGTGCGTCCACGGAGATCTTCATCAAGCCGGGACCGTCGCACGCCACCATCGAACAGTTCGAGAAGGCGATGGAGCGGAATGACGAGGCGATCGCGCCCTCCATGCTCTACGCCTACGCCGCGCTCATGGAGGGAGTGCCGTTCGCGAACGGCGCGCCCAACCTCACCGTCGACACGCCGGCCTTGAATCAGTTGGCGCTTGACCGCGCGATGCCCATCGCGGGCAAGGATTTCAAGACCGGGCAGACGTGGATGAAGACCGTCATCGCGCCCGGACTCAAGGCGCGCATGCTCGGCCTGGCCGGCTGGTACTCCACGAACATCCTCGGGAACCGCGACGGCGAGGTGCTCGACGACCCTGCCTCCTTCAAGACGAAGGAAGAGTCCAAGCTCAGCGTGCTGCACACGATCCTGCAGCCGGAGAGCTACCCGCAGCTCTACCGCGGCTTCTCGCACGTGGTGCGCATCAACTACTACCCGCCGCGCGGCGACAACAAGGAAGGGTGGGACAACATCGACATCGTGGGGTGGATGGGCTACCCGATGCAGATCAAGGTGAACTTCCTCTGCCGCGACTCCATCCTTGCCGCGCCGATCGTGCTGGACCTCGCGCTGTTCATGGATTTCGCGCAGCGCGCCGGGATGAAGGGGATCCAGGAGTGGCTGTCGTTCTACTTCAAGAGCCCCATGGCGGCCCCGGGTTTGCAGCCGGAACACGATCTGTTCATCCAGCAGACCAAGCTCAAGAACACGCTCCGCCATCTGATGGGCGAGGAGCAGATCACGCATCTCGGTCTCGAGTACTACGCGTCATGAGATCCACCGTGCTCGCCCTCGTGCTCGCCTCGGCCGCCGGGGCGGCGCTCGTGTCGTGCGGACCGCCGTCCGATCAGCCTCCGGGTCTGCGGTTCATCTCGCCCACGTACCGCTATACGGTCACCTCCGACCCATCGCCGCCGCACGCGCGCGAGCCGGTGAAGTACAAAGTCGTGGTCCGCGACCGCAAGTCGGGGCAACCGGTGGAGGCCGGGGAAGGGCGGATCTTCGCGCAGTCGGCGCAGGGGCCGCGCACGTGGGATGGCTTCCGGACCGGCACCGAGGTGGGCACCTACTACGGCACGCTCAACTTCGTCACCTCGGGCAGTTGGGCGATCGCCGTCCAGTTCCGTCGCGATTCCCTGCAACCGCTGGAGCGCATCGACTGGATGCAGGATGTGTTCGCCGAGCGAGAGGCGCCGGGGGAGTCGATCGCGGTGCCGACGAGCACGGACTCCATCCGGAATCCCGCAGCGCGCGACAGCGGCGGCTGACCACGCCTTCGACATGCGTCACTTTCACCGTACCCACATTCCCCCCGCGGAGGTGCTCACCGTCGCGGACGAGTTCTTCCCGGCGCTCGGCCTGGCGCGGCAGGGCGCCGAGCCGCGATCGCGCACCTTCAGCGGCCCCCTCGGTACCGTCCGTCTGCGCGCGCGGCCGGAGGGCGGGCACTACACCTTCATCGAGGCGGACACGGATCAAGTCGGTGAGAGCCGCCTGGATCGGAACGTGAAGCGCTTCTTCGTGGGCGTGCATCGCCGTGCCGAACCGTCGCACGTCATGCGCGCCGCGTATTGATGCCGCGGCAGACGCGCCGGGCGCGGCCATCCCGCTCCCGGCAGAAAGAGCCCTCCCGCGACACGCAGGATGACCGTCCTTCGCGCGCGCTCACAGCCGAGCAGCGGATGGAGCTGTACTACTACATGCGGCTCACGCGCGCGCTCGAGGAGCGGCTGGTCAACCTCTACCGGCAGACCAAAGTGGTTGGCGGGCTCTTCCGCTCGCTCGGGCAGGAAGCCGACGCCGTGGGGAGCGCCTACGCGCTCGACCGCTCGCGTGGCGACATTCTCTCGCCGCTCATCCGCAATCTCGGGTCGATGCTGGTGCAGGGCGCCACACCGGTGGAGATCGTGCGCCAGTACATGGCCAAGGGCGATTCTCCCACGCGCGGCCGCGAGCTCAACATTCACTTCGGCGACCTCGAGCGCGGCTTCATCGGCCAGATCTCGCACCTGGGCGACATGGTGCCGGTCATGGCCGGCGTGACGCTCAGCTTCAAGATGCGCGGCGAGCCGCGCGTGGGGCTGGTGTACGTGGGCGATGGCGCCACCTCGACGGGGGCATTTCACGAGGGGTTGAACCTGGCCGCGGTGCAGCGCCTTCCGCTGGTGGTGATCGTCGAGAACAACGGCTACGCGTACTCCACCCCGCTCTCCAGGCAGACGGCCGTCGCCGAGCTCCGCGAGAAGGCGTTCGCGTATGGCGTCCCCGGCGTGCGGGCCGACGGCAACGATGTGCTCGCGGTGTACGACGTGACGCGGCGTGCGGTGGATCGCGCACGTGCCGGCGAGGGTGTCACGCTGATCGAGCTCGTCACGTACCGCCGGAAGGGACACGCGGAGCACGACAATCAGTCGTACGTTCCGGCCGGCGAGATCGAGCGGTGGGAGCGCGAGAACGACCCGATCGACCGCTACGTACGCACCCTCCGCGACGAGTACGGCGTGAGCGATGCGGCGCTCCGGCGCGTGGACGCGCGCGTGAATGCCGAGCTCGACCGTGCCGTGGCGGAGGCGGAGGCGTCGCCCATGCCCGACCCGGCCGGCGTGCTGGAGGGTGTGACCGCGCGTGCCGCTGCGCCCTCCGCAGCCCTCGCTCAGCCGGCGGCGCGCTGACGCGATGACACTCTGAGCGGACGGTTCGGAACCACCATGGCCGAGACCACCTATCTGGAAGCGATTCGCCAGGCGCTGTTCGAGGAGATGGCGCGCGACGAGCGCGTGTTCTGCATGGGGGAGGACATCGGGGTCTACGGTGGCGCCTTCAAGGTGACGGAAGGGCTGCTCGAGCGCTTTGGGGCCGCGCGCGTCATCGACACGCCCATCTCCGAGGCGGCCATCGTGGGCGCGGCTGCGGGCGCCGCCCACATGGGACTGCGCCCGGTGTGCGAGATGCAGTTCATCGACTTCATCTCGTGCGCCTACGACATCCTCACCAACTACGTCGCCACCGCGCGCTACCGGGCCGGGCTGCCGTGCCCCCTCGTGGTGCGCGGTCCGAGCGGCGGGTATGTGCGCGGCGGCCCCTTTCACTCGCAGAATCCCGAAGCGGCGTTCCTGCACACGCCCGGTCTCACGATCGTCTATCCGTCCACGCCGAGCGACGCGAAGGGACTGCTCAAGTCGGCCATTCGCGGCGACGACCCGGTGCTCTTCTTCGAGCACAAGTATCTCTACCGGCGCATCAAGGAAGATCTCCCGGATGGGGATCACGTCGTGCCGATCGGCCAGGCGCGCCTGGCACGCGAAGGGCGCGATCTCTCGATCATCACGTACGCCGCCACCGTGTGGAAGTCGCTGGAGGCGGCGGAACAGCTCGAGCGCGAGGACGGCCTCTCGGTGGAGGTGCTCGATCTGCGCACGCTCCTCCCGATGGATGATGCCGCGATCATAGCGACCGTTCGGAAGACGAACCGCGTGCTCATCGTGCACGAGGACACACGCACCGGGGGAGTGGCGGGGGAGATCACGGCACGCATCTCGGAGCAGGCGTTCGAGTGGCTGGATGCGCCCGTGCAGCGCGTGACGGCGGCGGATGTGCCGCTGCCGTACTCGCCGCCGCTCGAAGATGCCGTGCTCCCGCAGACCGGCGACATCGTGTCCGCCGCGCGGCGGCTGGCCGCGTACTGACGCTCGCGCGATGCCGAAGCGGACCTCGCGCCCCCCGGTCACCGCGGAAGACGCCCGCGTCGGCCGCTTCGCCGGGCTCGGGTGCCTGCTCACCGTGGCGGGGTTCTTTGGCGGGGGGATGATCGCCGTCCTCATAGCGGCGATCGTCGGATGGTTCACGCGATGCACGCCGCCGGAAGGCCTTCCGGCGTGCGGCACGATCGACTATCTCCTCATCGGAGCGGTGGCCGGGATGGTGCTGCTCCCCACAGTGGCATTCTGGCGTTTGCGGCGCGCGGCCGCGACGCAGCGCAACCAAGCGAGGGAGTGAGCGGTGGCTCGTATCGATGTGATCATGCCCCAGATGGGGGAATCGATTGCCGAGGGAACGGTATCGCGGTGGTTGAAGAAGGTCGGCGATGAGGTGAAGCGCGATGAGCCGATCTTCGAGATCTCCACGGACAAGGTGGACGCCGAGATTCCGGCACCCGCGGCAGGCGTGCTGGCCGAGATTCTGGTGAAGGAAGGGGAGACGGTGGCGGTGCAGACGATCGTCGCACGTCTCGAGACGGAAAAGGGCGCGGCCGTGGGCGCCACAAGCGCGACCGCTCCTGCCGCGCCGGCCGCGGCAGCATCGCCGGCACCATCCGCTCCGGCGGCAGCGGCGCCGGTCGCTGCTGCCGCCGCCGCGCCGCCGGTCGCCGCGCCGCCCGCACCCGGTGTGCATCCCGCGTCGAGCACGACGGGCACCGCCGGAGCGCGCGGGAACGGTGCGACGCTCGAAGAGCGGCTGCGCACCCGCTCCTCGCCGCTCGTCCGGAAGATCGCTGCCGAGCACGGGATCGAGATCGCGGGGATGCAGGGCTCCGGCGTCGCCGGCCGCGTCACCAAGCGCGACATCATGGCGTTCATCGAGAGCGGCGGTGCCACCCCGCCGGCCGGGCGCGCTTCCATGCACGCACCCGGCGGCGTGGTCGAGCACGCGCCCATGCCGGAAGCCTGGCCGGGCGACGTGGTGGAGCCGATGTCGGTAATGCGACAGCGGATCGCCGAGCACATGATCGTGTCGCGCCGCACGTCCGCGCACGTCACGTCGTTCATGGAGATCGACTTCACGCGCGTGGCGCGCCTCCGCGCCGAGCACCGCCGGCGCTTCGAGGAGGCCAGCGGTCTCAAGCTCACCTACATGCCGTTCATCCTCAGGGCGGTGGTGGATGGGTTGCGAGCGTTCCCGGTGGTGAACGCGTCGGTGGCGGGGACGAACATCATCTACCGGAAACAGATCAACATTGGCGTCGCCGTCGCGCTCGATTGGGGGCTCATCGTGCCGGTCATCCGAAACGCCGATGATCTGTCGCTCACCGGGCTCACGCGCACGCTCAACGATCTGGCCGCGCGCGCGCGCGCCAAGAAGCTGTCGCCCGAGGAAGTGCAGGGGGGCACCTTCACCATCACCAATCCCGGCGTCTTCGGATCGCTCATGGGAACGCCGATCATCAGCCAGCCTCAGGTGGCCATTCTGGGCGTGGGGACGATCGAGAAGCGTCCCAAGGTGCTCACCGGAGCGGACGGCGAGGACACGATCGCCATCCGGACGATGTCGTACTTCTCGATTTCCTTTGACCACCGTCTGATCGATGGCGCCGTGGCGGACCAGTTCCTGGCGCACGTCAAGCGGACCATCGAGACCTTCCCTGAGGCCGCGCTCTGACCGTGTCCCGTGTGCTGCACATTCACCGCTACGCGGTGCCGTCGGGCGACCGCAAGAAGTACCTCGACCGGGCCCGTGCCGCGCGCGCACACTTCACCAACCGCGGGTGCCGCTTCTGGCTGTTCGAGGAGATCGACCTGCCCGGTGCCTTCCTGGCGTTCGTAGAGGCGGACGACGCCGGCACGTTGGAAGACGCAGTGAGCGGTGCGCCGATGCCGGAGGCACAGGGCGTGCGGCTGTACCGCGAAGTGGAACTGACGTAATGGCGCGACACGTTCGACTCCACGGAAGTGGTGTGGAGCCGGGCGCGGCGCGATTCACCGTGGAACCTGGATACCGATGCCGACGCGATCGATCGTCGTGAATGGACGCCGGTGGCTGGTTCGCCCCAGCGGGCGGATCACGCAATACGACCGGGATGAATTCTCGCTGATGTTCGTGCACGAGGAGGGCGGCGAGCGCCAGGTGCGCGTCACGCGCTACTCGCCGATGGGAGCGCGATGGCGCGATCAGTCGCTGGCCGAGCAGAGCGACGATGACCTGCGGCGGTTGTTCGAGATGTCCCAGCCGGCCGCTACGTCGCCGGAGGCCGGCTACGCCTCGTGACGGGCGGTATGATGCACACTCCCTCCACACCTCCCCCGCAGCACGGCGCGGAGCGATTCGTGGACTTGCAGCTACACTCCAACGCCTCGGACGGCGCCCTCACGCCCGCCGCGCTGGTAGAGGCGGCGAGCCGCGCATCGCTGGTCGCCATCGCGCTCACCGACCATGACACGGTGGCCGGGATCCCGGCGGCGAAGGCGGCGGCCGAGCGCACGGGGGTACGACTCGTCGCCGGCATCGAGTTGAGCGCCGTGGAGCAGTCGCGCGAGGTGCACCTGCTGGGCCTGCACCTCTCGCGGCTGGATGAGATCGAGCGCGATCTGGTGCGGTTGCGCGAGGATCGGCGCTCCCGCGCGCAGCACATCGTGTCGCGCCTGAACGAGCTCGGCGTCCCGGTGACGTTCGACGACGTGCTGCGGGAAGCGCAGGACGGCTCGATCGGGCGCCCGCACATCGCGCGTGCGATGGTACGTCGCGGCGCCGTGGCCGACACGCGCGCGGCGTTCGACCGGTTTCTGGGAAGCGGACGCGCCGCCTTCGTGCCCAAGCGCGCGCTCGGCGTGCGCGAGAGCATTGCGCTCGTGCATCGTGGAGGCGGGTTGGCCATCTGGGCTCACCCCGGCGCGGAGGGGACGGTGGAGCGCATCACCGCCATGCGGGACGCGGGGCTGGACGGCGTGGAGGTGCTGCACCCCGGGCACACGCCGGCCGACGTTACGCGCATCGGCGCGGCGGTGGAGGCGCTGGATCTGGTGCCGAGCGGCGGCTCGGATTGGCACGGTGTGCCCGATCCGCGGCGCACGCTGGGCGGAATGCGCGTCCCGCTCGCGTGGCTCGAGCGCCAGGATGTCCGCGCGCGCGAGCGCGCCGCGCGCTCTCGCGTGGCATGAGCGACGACGCGCTGCTTCGCGTGGGACAGCCGGCGCCGTCGTTTACCGCCACCGGCAGCGATGGCCAGGTCTACCGCCTGGAAGATCTGCTCGCGCGTGGGCACGTGGCGCTCTTTTTCTATCCGGGGAACAACACCCCCGGTTGAAACCGCCAACTCTCCGCCGTGCGCGATGAGCTGACCATGTTGGAGAACGCCGAGATCCAGCCGTTCGGGGTGAACCCCGCGAGCGTGGAGAGCCACGCGCGCTACGCCGCCCGTTTCCAGTTCGGCTTTCCGTTGCTCAGCGATTCCGATCGCGCGATTGCGCGCGCGTACGGCGTGCTGAAGTGGAAGGGCGTCGGCATTCAGCGGACGGTGTACGTGGTGCGACGCGACGGCACCATTGCGTTCGCGGCGCGCGGGGCACCGCCGCCGGCGGAGCTCGTCGCCGCGGTCAGCCCGTAGCGCCGTGGCCAGCCAGCCTCGGCGCGCGCTCGTTACCGGTGCCGGACGGCGCGTGGGACGTGCCATCGCGCTCGCGCTCGCCGAGCGCGGCATGCACGTCGGCGTGCACTACCACGGCTCGGAGGAGGGTGCGCGCGAGACCGCACGCGCCATCGAGGCGCTCGGTGCCCGGGCGACGCTGCTCCGCGCGGATCTCCGCCAGCCCGATGCGCCGGACGCGCTCGTCGCGGATGCGGCGCGCCTGCTCGGTGGACTGGACGTCCTCGTCAACTCGGCGGCGGTCATGGTGCGTACGCCGATCGAGACGGTCACACCGGCCGTGTGGGACGACATGATGGCGCTCAATCTGCGCGCCGTGTTCTTCTGCGCGCGCGCCGCGGGGGCGTTCATGATGCGCGCCGGTGGCGGCGTCATCATCAACATGGCCGATCTCGCCGGGCTCGAGAGCTGGCCGGCGTACATCCCGCACGGCATCTCCAAGGCGGGCGTCATCCAGCTCACGCGCGCGCTCGCCCGCACGCTCGCACCGACGGTCCGCGTGAACGCGATCGCACCGGGAGCGGTGCTGCTCCCCGAGTCGTGGAGCGAGCGCGACGCCGAGCGCCTTGCGGCGACCACGCCGCTTCGCCGGATCGGTTCACCGAACGACGTCGTGCGCGCCGTGCTCTACCTCCTCGACGCCGACTACGTCACCGGCGAGGTGGCGATCGTGGACGGCGGCCGCCACATTCGCTGATCGAGGAGCGGGCGCGCCCGGGCCAGTGACGGCGCGGGCACTGGACACCCTGCTCGCGTGTTCATCATCGGGAGGCGCGCCGCCATGGCGGGGAGCGCCGCGCCGGGATACGATTCCGTGGCGCACTCACACACTGGATGATTGGCATGACTGCACCGCGCACCGAGAAGATCGTCATCATCGGCTCCGGTCCCGCTGCCTGGACCGCAGCGATCTACGCCGCGCGCGCCAACCTCGAGCCGCTGGTGTTCGAGGGAGAGCCCATCGGCACTATGCTGCCGGGCGGGCAGCTCATGACGACCACGGATGTCGAGAACTTCCCCGGCTTTCCCGACGGGGTGACGGGCCCGGAGCTGGTCGAGAAGGTGAAGCAGCAGGCACTGCGCTTCGGTACGCGAGCCGCGTTCGAGCAGATCGAGCGCGTGGATCTCTCGCGCCACCCCTTCGCGCTGACGTCGAGCAGCGGCGAGACGGTGCACGCCCTCACGGTCGTCGTGGCCACGGGAGCGAACGCCAAGTGGCTGGGCCTCTCGAACGAGGAGCGGCTGGCGATGCACGGCGGCGGCGTGTCGGCGTGCGCCGTGTGTGATGCGGCACTTCCCATCTATCGCGGCAAGGTCATCGCCGTGGTCGGTGGGGGTGATACGGCCATGGAGGAAGCGCTCTACACCACCAAGTTTTCCTCCCAGACGGTGATCATCCACCGCCGCGACACGTTCCGCGCCTCGCGCATCATGGCCGAGCGCGTGCTGGGCCATCCGAAAATCCGCGTGCTGTGGAATACACGCGTGATCGACATCCTGGGTGACGACCACATCCACGCGCTGCATCTCGAGGATACGGTCACCGGGACGCGGAGCGAGCTCTCCGTGGGCGGGCTGTTCATCGCCATCGGCCATCGCCCCAACACCGAGTTCTTGCAGGGGCAGCTCGAGCTCACGCCGTCGGGGTACGTGCGCGTGCAATCGTGGCGCACGGCCACGAGCGTGCCGGGCGTGTTCGCCGCGGGCGACGTGATGGATGATTTCTACCGGCAGGCGATCACCGCGTCGGCCACCGGGTGCATGGCGGCGCTCGAGGCGGAGCGGTGGCTGGCACACCACGGCCTGGGAGAATCGCCGGTACTCGAGACGGCCGAGGCGCCGGTAGGAGAGATGTGACGGCGCCGAGTCGGGATCCCCGCGCAGCCATCCGCGTGCGGACGCTCGCCGTCGGCGCCTTTCAGGAAAACTGCCACGTGTTGGTCGACACCGCCGCGCGCCGCGCCGTGCTGGTGGACCCGGGCGCAGAGCCGGAGCGCCTGCTCGCGGCGCTGCGCGAGGACGACGCGACGCTGGAGGCCATCTGGCTCACGCACGCGCACGTGGATCACGTGGGAGCCATCGCGGGGGTGATCCGGCGCTCCCCCGTGCCGGTGTACCTGCATCCGCTCGACCGCCCGCTGTACGATCGGGCCGTCGAGATGGGCGCGCTGTTCGGGCTGAACATCGAGCCGCCGCCAGTCGAGACCGTCGCGCTTGCGGAAGGAGACGTGGTGCACGTGGGGGAGGCGGCGCTCTCGGTGATGCACACGCCGGGACATGCCCCCGGGCACGTCGTCTTCCACGGTCATGGGATGGCCTTCGTGGGAGACTGCCTCTTTGCGGGATCGGTCGGACGCACCGATCTCCCGCTCGCCAACGCGCCCGATCTGGTACGCTCGCTCGAGCGCATCGCGGCGCTTCCCGACGACACGCGCGTCTTCAGCGGTCACGGGCCGTCCACGACGATCGGCCGGGAGCGCACCACCAATCCGTTCCTCACTGGCGATACGCGCATCGTGGGGGGCGGGTGACGCCGCCGCACATCGATCGGCGCGCCCGGGGAACGGCGCGCGGCGCGGATTCGGCGGAGCCGACGGCGATGCGTGGGTCGAGCGTAGTGCGGAGCCGCGCCGCGATGGCGAGCATGCTGCTGCTCTCGCTCTGGCTCGGTGGGGCGCTGTATTTCGCGAGCGTGGTCGCGCCGGCTGCGTTCCGGGTACTCCTCGCCCCCGGAGGGGCGGGAGCGCTCGTGCGTCACACGCTACCGCAATTGTTCGTGGCGGGAATCGGCACCGGAATCGCCGCGGTGCTGGCCGGCGTGCTGTGGCGCCAGTCGCGCCCGCTCGTGGGAGCCGCGGGCCTTCTGGCGATCTCGTGCGCGGTGGGCCAGTTTGTGATTGGAGCCCGCCTGGAGCGCGTGCGGCAGGCCATCGGCGGACCCGTCGGCGCGCTGGCGCCGGGCAACCCGTTGCGCATCGAATTCGGCCGGTTGCACGGCTGGTCGGTGGCTGCGCTCGGCGTGGCGATGCTGGCCGCGGCAGCGGGAGTGGTGGCGGCGTGGCTCTGGCGCGGTGGCGGGGACGACGGCTCGCGCCGCGCAGCCTCCGGCGCGGATCACGCTGCGTCGGCGGAGCCGGCGCGGTAGCTCCTCTGAATTTTCAACAGGCCGTGTATGTCCGACGAGCGCGCGCGTCTATCTTACGTTGATCCCGACGGAGCGCCGGAAACACTCCGTGTGCTGTTCGAGAGATTCATCGAGCAGCGGGGCAAGGTGCCGAACCTGTTCCGCGTAGCCGGGCACCGCGCGCCCATCGCGGAGGCGTTCGCCGCCGCGTTGAGGGCGGTCATGGGCCCCGGCGAGGTGCCACAGCGGCTGAAGGAATTGCTGTCGGTGCGCGTGTCTCGCCTCAACGGGTGCGAGTATTGACTGGCGTCACATACCGCCTTGGCAAGGCGGCTGGGCGCGACGGACGACGATCTGGACGGCGCGTTGACCGGTCGCCTGCAGCAATTTCCGGACGGATGGCGCGCAGCCTTCCAGGCTGCTGAGGAGATCACGACGGGGCGCGGAGAGCTACCGGAGAGCACATTCCAGACGCTGGTCGCGCACTGGACGCCCGGGCAGATTGTGGAAATCGTGTCCGTCGTCGCATTGTTCAACCTGTTCAACAGGTTCGCCACGTCGCTGCACGTTCCGGTGACGCGGTGACCCTCCACGCCGGAGGAGGCATGCACAGGTCCGTTGGAGTCATGGCCGGAGCGGCGGTCGTAGGACTGATCGCGCTCGGAGCCTGCACCGAGATCACGCCCCCCCCGCTGCACGACTTCGGCTTCATCACGGCCAAGGTGGTGCGGCAGAACGACGGATCCCGGGCGGTGAACGTCGTCGGCCAGTTCTTCCAGGCGCGCGGCGGGTCGCTTCCCGACAGTCGCGTGCCGCTCGATGTCTGCAACGTCATTCGCGGCGAAGCGCCCGGTGGCTCGATTACGAGCCCGCTGCCAGCCGGCGACAGCGTGCTGCTCAACATCGTCGACGGGGGTAGCGTCACTACCACGGCGGTGCTCAAGCCCAACATTCAGCAGGGCAACGCGTACACGACCGTCGATGGCAACCCGGTGCCGCTGAACGCCGGCAGCAGCTCGCTCGCCTTCACCATCCCTGGTGACGAGGCGGGCTTCCCAGAGGCAAGCATCACTGCGCTCAGTGTGCCCGCGCTCGCCAGCATCTCGCCCATCCCGTCGGACCCGGGGTTCGGCGACAATCTGCTCGTCACGTGGTCCCCTGCCGGCGACGACAGTACGCACATCGACCTGGAGCTCACGTTCGATCTCGAGCTGGGTGGACAGACCACGCACGAGGGGGTGAGCTGCTCCTGGATCGACGACGGCCAGGCGGAAATTCCCGTGGGATCGCTGATCGACTTCCGGCAGGGAGTCAACCAGACGGCGGTCATGACCCGATTCCGCACGCACACCGAAACGCTCGGCACGTCGTTCCTCACCGTGCTTGCTCGGCACGATACGACACTGACCGTTCAACCCACGGCACCCTGACAGCCGGAGTCATGGGACATACGACACGAATGGAGCGCGATCCGCTGGGCGAGCTTGCCGTCCCGGCGGACGCGCTCTATGGCGTTCAGACCGTTCGCGCGCTCGGCAACTTCCCGATCAGCGGGCTGCGCCCGCTCCCCCCGTTCGTCACCGCGACGGTGCTGATCAAGCGCGCCGCGGCAGAGACGCATCGCGAAACCGGGCGGCTCGAGGCGCGCCTGGCCGACGCGATCATCGCCGCGGCGGACGAGGTGCTCGCCGGGAAGCATCGCGACCAGTTCGTCGTCGACGTCTACCAGGCCGGCGCCGGCACCTCGCACAACATGAACGTGAACGAGGTGCTCGCCAACCGCGCCAACGAGCTGCTGGGAGGCACGCGCGGGACGTACACCCCCGTGCATCCCAACGATCACGTCAACATGGCGCAGTCCACGAACGACGTGATTCCCACCGCCATTCGCCTCGCTGCGCTGGCGCAGTTGCCGGCGCTGGATGCGGCGCTCGCCAGCTTGCGCGACACGTTCGTCGCCAAGGGACGCGAGCTCGATCACGTCGTGAAGGCGGGACGGACGCACCTGCAGGATGCCATGCCGATCCGGCTGGGGCAGGAGCTCACCGCCTACGGCGGGACGGTCGAGCGCAACCGCCGGCGCATCGTGCGCGCCGCGGATGATCTTCGCGACCTGGGGATCGGCGGCAGCGCCGTCGGGACGGGTGTCAACGTCGAGCCGCAGTACCCGGCGCTCATGGTGCGCTTTCTCCAGAAGAGCACGGGACTGGAGCTCCGCGAGGGAGCGGATCGCATCCAGCTCATGCAGAGCATGGGCGACGTGGCGGGGTTCAGCGCGCAGCTCCGCGTGCTCGCGGTGGAGCTGAGCAAGATCGCCAGCGACATCCGGCTCCTGGCCAGCGGGCCGCGCACCGGGCTCGACGAGATCGTCCTCCCGGCCGTGCAGCCCGGGTCGTCGATCATGCCCGGCAAGATCAATCCGTCCATCGCCGAGATGGTGAATCAGGTCTGCTTCCAGGTGATCGGAAACGACGGCTGCGTGTCGGCGGCAGCGGAGCACGGCCAGCTCGAGCTCAACGTGATGATGCCCGTCATGGCGTACAATCTGCTGCTCTCGATGCAGATCCTGACGAACGCGGTCACCGTCTTTGACGAGCGCTGCATTCGCGGCTTGCAAGCGAACGAAGCGCAGTGCGCCGCATGGGTGGAGCGCTCCGCGGCGCTGGCAACCGCGCTCGCGCCGCGCATCGGCTACGCGCGCGCGGCCGAGCTGAGCAAGCGCTCGGTGAAGGAAGAAGTGCTCATCCGCGATCTCGTGAAGCGCGAGAAGATCCTGCCGCCGGACGAGGTGGACACCGTGCTCGACCTGCGCCGGATGACGGAGATCGGCGTGCCGTGAGCTCGTATCTGGCGACACCCGGGCGCGATGGCGGAACGCCACCCCATGTGGCGTGAGTGGCGTCACCGCCGCGCGCTCCGTGCTCGCGCGCAGTCGTACGTGCGCGCCATTGTCGCCGAGCCCGATGAAGCGCACGTACGGTGGCTGGCGGAGCAGGGGACGGCGGGGGACATCGACCACGCCCGATGGGAGCTGCGCTATGCGAGGCGCGCCCTGGCGTTGCTCGTCGCGGCGCGGGACGCGCTGGATGACCGGACCGCATCGGCAGTCGCACACGCGTTGTCGCTGGCGCTGGCCGACGATCCTGCGGTCGCGCCGGGAAAGGTGCGCGTGGCCGAACGGCAGCTCAACGACCGGCTCCGCGCGTACGGCGAGGCGCTTCGCAATCGCGACGGAGCGGGGAGCGGGTGGCACCTTGGCCGTACGCTTCTCGCCTTTGCGGGGCGACGGGACGCGGTCCCCCCGGCAGAGGTGCAGTATGCCGCCGAGCTGCTCGCGACGTACGTGGTCGAAGCCAACCAGGCGCTGCGCGAGCGGTTCGGCACCGCCTCGCTCCCCGAAGACGTCGCTCCCTCGGCGGTGCGCGGCACGGCATTGTGATCTCGCGCGCTCTGAGCGCCGGATCGGGCGCGCCCGGGCGGGGCGCGTTCGGGGATGCGAACGCGGGGTGGCGCATGCGCCACCCCGCATTTCACATCATCGAGTGCCGAAGGGGGGACTCGAACCCCCACGGGCATACGCCCACTGCGCCCTGAACGCAGCGCGTCTACCAATTCCACCACTTCGGCGGTAACAGAAAAAGCTACTGGCCCTGTTGAGTGAAGTCAACGTAACAGCATGCACGAGCGTTGCCTGCGCCGTCGCGTGCACCTATGTTGCGAGGCGGCTGCGGGACGCGTTCCGCGTGCCGTCCGTGGTCGCGCGGTGCCGTCCAGAACGCCACCGCACTGCCCGAGCGTGCCCCCGCGTGCGCCGGTGACGGAGCGCACGCGCACCGCGCGGATGCCGGTGACAGCGGCGCCGTCGATCCGTCCATCCTCCAGAGGCCATGCCGCACGAGCGCGAACCAGACGACTTCGAGATCGTCGCCCGGAACAAGCGCGCGCGGCACGACTATACAATCCTCGAGAGTTGGGAGACGGGGATCGTCCTCACTGGCACGGAGGTCAAGTCGCTCCGCGACGGGAAGGCGAACCTGGCCGACAGTCACGCGATCGTGCGTGGCGGCGAGGTCTATCTGGTGAATCTGCACATATCGCCGTACGAGCGCGGCAATCAGTTCAATCACGACCCCACACGCACGCGCAAGCTCCTCTTGCACCGCCGGGAGATCCGGCGGCTGATCGGAGCGGTGGAGCGCAAGGGGCTCACCCTCATCCCGCTCGACATTCACTTCCGCCGCGGCATCGCCAAGGTGACGCTGGCGCTCGGCAAGGGGAAGAAGCTGCACGACAAGCGCGAAGACGCACGCCGTCGCGATGACGAGCGGGAGATGGCGCGCGCCGCGAGGGTGCGGTGATCGCGCTCCTGCTCATCGCACTGCAGGCCGCGCCCGCGACGCTCGCGGTTCGCACCCCCACCGGACGACATCTCGTGCCGGTGGAGGTCACGCCGGCCGGGCCGGCCGTTGCCGCCTCGCATCTGGCCGGAGCTCTGCCCGTCCAGGTGAGCGTAGATTCCACCGGGCAGTACACGGTGCGGTTGGCCGGCGTGCCCATGTCACTGGCCGACGGCCTTCCCTACGTGCGTGCGGACAGCACGGTGTTGCCGCTCGCCATGCCGCCGTTCGTGCGTCAGGGAGAGCTGCACCTTCCGGTGCAGCTGCTGGTGGACGTGGTTCCTCGTCTGGCACCGTCCCGGTTCCGCTTCGACAGCACGCGCGGAGAGCTCGTGCTGTTGCCGGATTCGAGCGCCGGCAGTCCGGCCGCATCCGTGGCGGATAACGGCGCGAGAGCGGCCGCGCCTCCGGCCGGCTCCGCGCCCAGGGTGCAGACTCAGCCTGCCTCGCCCGCACCGGAGCGGCGGTGGCGGGTGGTGGTGGATGCCGGCCACGGCGGGCCGGACAACGGGATGACAGGGCCCCTCGGCGGCGGGCCGCGCATCGTGGAGAAGACGATCACCCTCCAGATCGCCAAGCGGTTGCGTACCGCGCTGCAGGAGCGTGGGATCGACGTGGTGATGACGCGTACCACGGACACGCTCATCGCCCTGGCCGACCGTGGAAAGATCGCGAACGAGAGTCACGCCGATCTCTTTCTCTCCATTCACGTGAACGCCGCCAACATGCGCTGGCGGGGACCGGAAAAGGCGCGCGGCATCGAGACGTATTTCCTGGCGGAAGCGCAGACCGAGGATGAACGGCGCGTGGAGCAGATGGAGAACTCGTCCGTGCGCTTCGAGACGTCGGCCACGGCGAGCAAGGACGATCCCCTTGCCTTCGTCATCAACGACATGGCGCAGAACGAGCATTTGCGCGAGTCGCAGGATCTGGCGGCGGCCATCCAGGGACACCTGATGGAGAACTACTCGGGACCCAGCCGTGGGGTGAAGCAGGCGAACTACGCCGTACTGCGCACCGCGTTCATGCCCGCCGTGCTGGTGGAGACGGGATTCGGCACGAACGTGCAGGATGCGCGCATCCTGCGTGATCCGGCGCATCAACGGCAGATCGCCGACGCGATCGCCGCCGCCGTGGTGGATTATCTGCAACTCTACGAGCGGCGACTCGGAGCCAGCGCGCCATGAGCGGACGCACGGCGAGCGAACACCCCCCCCCCGCTGCTCCTCCCACGCCGCTCGGCGTCCACGTGGCTGCGCTCTCCTTCCGGAATCCCATCGTCCTTGCCGCTGGCACCGCCGCGTTCGGACGTGAGGTGGCGGACGTGATCGCGCTCGAGCGCCTGGGCGGGATCGTCACGAAGGCGGTGAGCCTCCACCCGCGCGCGGGCGCGCGCGAGCCGCGTGTAACCGACGTGGAGGGCGGAATGCTCAACGCCGTCGGCTTGGCGAATCCCGGCGTGGAGGTGGTGCGCCGCGATGAGCTTCCGTGGCTCACGTCGCACGCGCCCGGCACGCGGGTGATCGTGAACGTGGTGGGCGACGTGGTGGAGGATTTCGCGGCCGTGGTGCAGGCGCTCACCGGGGAATCGGGGATCGACGCCTTCGAGCTGAACGTCAGCTGTCCGAACGTGAAATCGGGTGGGATGGAATTCGGCGCCGATCCCGAGGCGCTCCGCCGCGTCGTCTCCCTCTGCCGCGAGGCCACGGCACGTCCGCTATTCGTGAAGCTCTCCCCCGCGCTGGCCGACATCGCGGCGGCTGCGCGCGTGGCGGCCGATGCCGGGGCCGACGCACTCACGCTCGTGAACACCCTCCCCGGGCTCGTGATCGACGTGGAGCAGCGGCGCCCGGTGTTGGGAAACGGCTCCGGCGGGCTGAGCGGAGCGGGGCTGCTGCCGGTGGGGGTGCTGGCCACCTGGAAGGTGCATCGCGCGGTGCGCCTTCCGATCCTCGGTGTGGGGGGCGTGGGAAGCGCGAGCGATGCGCTCCAGTACGTGCTGGCCGGAGCGACGCTCGTGGGGATCGGCACCGCGGCGCTCCGCGACCCGCGCGTGCCGGAGCGCGTGGTGCGTGACCTCGAGCGGTGGTGCCGCGAGCACGATGTGCAGGAGCTGTCGTCGCTCGTGGGCGCGCTGGAGTGGCGAGCGTGAGCGCGCCAGCCGCGGTGCCGGCGCGCGCAGTGCCGCAGCCCATCGTCGCGCTTGACCGCGGGAGTTGGACCGAGGCCGCGGCGATCGTCGATGTGCTCGGCGACGGGTGCGACTTCTACAAGGTCGGGAGCGAGCTGTTCGGGGGGGTAGGCCCCGCCGCGGTGGAGCGGTTGGCGGCGTCAGGAAAGCGGGTGTTTCTCGACCTCAAGCTGCACGACATCCCGAATACCGTGCGCGGTGCAGCCCGGCGGGCGAGTGCGGCGGGAGCGCGACTGCTCACGGTGCACGCCATCGGCGGGCGCGCCATGATGGAGGCCGCGGTGGAGGGTGCACGGGAGGGCGGGGGCGATGCTCCGTGTGACGTGCTTGCCGTCACCGTGCTCACCTCGCTCGATCCCATCGCTCTGGAACAGGCGCTCGGCCGGCGCGTGAGCAGTGTGGCGGACGAGGTCGTCCGGCTCGGGGCAATCGCGCGCGCTGCAGGGGTGGCGGGCGTGGTCTGTGGGGGTCACGAGGCCGTGGCTGTACGGGCGGCGTACGGAGAGTCGCTCCGCATCCTCGTTCCCGGGGTCCGGCCGGCCGGAGCGCCGCGCCACGATCAGGCGCGCGCCGTGACTCCTGGCGAGGCTTCGTTGGCGGGCGCATCCTGGGTCGTGCTGGGGCGGGCCGTGACCGGCGCTCCCGAGCCGCGCGCGGCGCTCGCGGCGATCGTTCGAGAGATGGCGCAGGGGGCGTCGCCTAAACGGTAGGCAGTGGCGCGGCCGGAGCACGCGCCCGGCCGTCTCCCGTATCACGTGCCCTCGCGCGCCGCACCAGGGACATGCAGCAGCCTGCGACGTGCGCGCCCAGCGTCCGGAGGCGCGCCATCGCCGGTGGTTGATCCGCGCTTGCATCGTGCCCGTAAGTTGGTTAAAGTTTAAGACTTGACCGGAATTGGACCCATCCCAGGAACGGAGTACGACGTGAAGGTTCGCAGCAGCGTCAAGCCGATCTGCGAGCATTGCAAGGTGATCAAGCGCAACGGTGTCACGCGCATCATCTGCAAGCGCAATCCCAAGCACAAGCAGCGGCAGGGCTGAGCCATGGCACGCATCGCGGGAGTCGACCTCCCACGCGACAAGAAGGTCGACATCGGGCTGACCTACATCTTCGGGATCGGGCGCTCCACGGCGCAGCGGATCGTGGAGACCGCCGGCGTGAACCCGGCGCTTCGCGTGCGCGATCTGAGCGACGCCGATGTGAACCGGCTGCGGCAGACGATCGAGAAGGACCATCGGGTGGAAGGCGCGCTCCGCACCGAGATCGCGATGAACATCAAGCGATTGATGGACATCGGATCGTACCGCGGCATCCGGCACCGCCGAGGGCTGCCGGTGCGCGGGCAGCGGACGCACACGAACGCGCGCACCAAGAAGGGCCCGCGCCGCGCGATCGCCGGCAAGAAGAAGGTCACCAAGTAACCTCACGACGAGCAGGACATGGCAACGGGAAAACCAGGGCCGGCACGCAAGTCCAAGCGCGTGGTCGATGCCGAGGCGATCGCGCACGTGCGCGCGACGTTCAACAACACCACCGTGACGATCACGGACATGCACGGCAATGCCGTGGCGTGGTCGTCGTCGGGAAAGGCCGGCTTCAAGGGCTCGAAGAAGTCCACGCCGTTCGCCGCCACCGTCGCTGCCGAGCAGGCGGCACGCGAGGCGCACACGGCGGGGGTGCGCCGCGTGCACGTGCGCGTGCAGGGGCCGGGGAGCGGGCGCGAGTCCGCCATCCAGGCGCTCTCCGCCGCCGGGCTCCAGGTGCGCTCGATCAAGGACGTCACGCCCATTCCGCACAACGGCTGTCGTCCACCAAAGCGCCGGAGGGTGTGAGCGATGGGACGCTACACCGGTCCGAGCTGCCGGCTCTGCCGCCGTGAGGGGACCAAGCTGTTTCTCAAGGGCACCAAGTGCTTCACCGAGAAGTGTCCGGTGGAGCGGCGCCCCTACGCGCCCGGCCAGCACGGGCAGGCCACCGCGCGCCGGCGCAAGGCGTCGGAATACGCGCGGCAGCTCCGCGAGAAACAGAAGGTCAAGCGCATCTACGGCGTGAGCGAGCGGCAGTTCCGTAACACCTTCGAGCGCGTGAACACCATGCCCGGCATCACCGGGCACAACCTCCTCGCGGCGCTCGAGAGCCGGCTGGACAACATCGTCTACCGGATGGGGTTCGCGCCGAGCCGGAAGGCCGCGCGGCAGTTGGTCCGTCACCGCCACATCGATGTGAACGGCAAGACGGTGGACATCCCGAGCTACCTCGTGCAGCCGGGTGACGAGATCCGCGTCCGCACGCACGCGCGCGAGCAGGTGCAGGTGCTGGCGTCCATGGATCAGGCGTCGCGCGGCGTGCCGCTCTCGTGGATCGCGGTCGACCGCGACACGTTCAGCGGCCGCATGCTGGAGCGCCCGGGGCGTGGCGACATTCCGATCGCCGCACAGGAGCAACTGATCGTCGAGCTGTACTCGAAGTAGCGCACTACCGGAGCGACAGCGCGTGCCGGCCGCCTTCGCGTGCCAGCGCGCGGTCTGCTCCACGGTCGGGACCCTAACTCCCACACGAGCTCACCGCGCGTTAGGGGCGGGGTGAGGCGTTGCCGGGCCGGCGCCCGGTACGACCACGAGGAACATTCACGGATGACACACGCTATCGATCTCACCGGGCTCGTCCGCCCGCAGCTCGTTGACGCCACGCGGCGTGAGGATCAGCCGAACGTCGCGGAGTTTCGCATCCAGCCGCTGGAGCGCGGCTACGGGCATACGCTCGGCAACGCGATGCGGCGCATGCTGCTCTCGTCGCTCCGCGGCTCGGCCGTGTGGGCGTTTCGCATCGAGGGAGTGCTCCACGAGCACCAGACCATCCCGGGTGTGGTGGAGGACGTCCACCAGATCATCGGCAATCTGAAGTCGCTCACGCTCAGTCTGGATCCGGCCAAGAGCGATGCCGTGCTGCGCATCCGGAAGTCGGCGGCCGGCCCCGTGACTGCGGGGGACATCGAGGCGACCGGCACCGCCGAGGTGCTCGATCCGTCGCATCATCTCTTCACGCTGCAGGACGACCGCGACATCAACGTCGAGCTCTACGTCAACAAGGGGCGCGGCTACGTGGAGGCGGACCAGCACCCGATCGACCGGTCGTTGCCGGTGGACCTGGTGCGCATCGACTCCATCTACAACCCCGTCCGCCGCGCGAACTTCGCGGTCGCGGAAACGCGCGTGGGACAGCGCACCGACTACGATCGGTTGACGCTCACGGTGGAGACCAACGGAACGGTCACGCCGGAGGAAGCCGTGAGCTACGCGGCCGCGCTGGCGCAAACGCACTTCCAGTACTTCGCGAACTTCGGCTCGTACGCACAGGGCGCGATGGCATCGCCGGTGGATCACTCCGGCGACGGCGCCCGGCTGGCGCAGCTCTTCAAGAGCCCGATCGACGAGCTGCAGCTCTCCGTGCGCTCCGTCAATTCGCTCAAGAACTCCGACGTGCGCACCCTGGGCGACCTGGTGAAGCAGACCGAAGGGCAGATGCTCAACATCAAGAACTTCGGGAAGAAGTCGCTGCAGGAGATCGCCGATCTGCTCGAGCGCGAAGGGCTGAACTTCGGAATGCGCTACGAGGAAGGCCCGGACGGTGTGCGGGTGATCGACTGGGGCACCGCGCCCAGCCGGGCCGCGGCCGCCGCGCCGGACGAGGACGAGGACGAAGAGGAGTAACGCACCATGCGTCATCGGAAAGCGGGACGGCAGCTCCGGCGCACGAGCGAGCAGAAGCTCGCCCTCATGCGCAACCTGGCCACGTCGCTCATCGAGCACGGCTCGATCGAGACCACGGAGGCGAAGGCCAAGGAGCTGCGTCCATTCGTGGAGCGGCTGATCACCAAGGCGCGCAGCGGCACGTTGCACGCGCGGCGTCTGGCCGGCCGTCACATTCAGAAGCGCGAAGCGGCGGACAAGCTGTTTCGCGAGATCGGGCCGCGGTTCGCGTCGCGCCCCGGCGGCTACACGCGGATTCTCAAGACGGGACACCGCAAGGGTGACGGCGCGGACCTGGCGCGCATCGAACTGATCGAGGGATGACCATGCGCAACACTCGCTGTCACGTCTGCGGCAAGGGCGTGGCGTTCGGCAACAACGTGTCGCACGCCAACAATCGCACGCGCCGCACCTGGAAGCCGAACCTGCAGGTCGCGCGCGTCCTGCAGGACGGGAAGACCATCCGCGTGAAGGTCTGTACGCGATGCCTGAAGGCCGGGAAGGTCCGGCGCGCCCCGCGAGGGGCCCAGGTCGCGTGATCGGTTCCGCGGGGTCCGCACACGCGCACAGGGAGCTCCTCCGGGGCTCCCTGTTTTTGTATGATGCCTCCTGGCGTCGGGAGGCAGTCCGCCCGCCGTCCAACGCTCCCACCCGCTTCTGCCGCCGTGCCGCGACGCGCTGACCTCCACCGCATTCTGCTCATCGGTTCCGGCCCGATCATCATCGGGCAGGCAGCCGAATTCGATTACTCCGGCACCCAGGCGGCCAAGGCGCTCCGGGAAGAGGGATACGAGGTGATCCTCGTCAATTCCAACCCGGCCACCATCATGACCGATCCGGAGTTCGCGGATCGGACGTACATCGAGCCGGTCACGCCGGACACCGTCGCGCAGGTCATCGAGCGCGAGCGTCCCGATGCCCTGCTGCCGACGATGGGGGGACAGACGGCGCTCAACGTGGCGATGGCGCTGGCCGAGGCGGGGGTGCTGGAGCGCTACGGAGTGGAGCTGATCGGTGCCGACGCGCGCGCGATCAAGCTTGCCGAGGATCGCGAGCTCTTCGCGCAGGCCATGCGCCGGATCGGGCTGCAGGTGCCCGCCGGCGGGATCGCCCGCTCGTGGGACGACGCCGAGCGGATGCTCGAGGCCACCAGCTTCCCCGCCATCATCCGGCCGTCGTTCACGCTGGGCGGCACGGGGGGCGGCATCGCCTACAATCGCGAGGAGTACGAGCAGATCGTCCGGCGCGGGCTCGATCTCTCCCCCGTCTCCCAGGTGCTGATCGAGCGGAGCGTGCTCGGGTGGAAGGAATTCGAGCTGGAGGTCATGCGCGATGGCGCGGACAACGTGGTGATCGTCTGCTCCATCGAGAACCTCGATCCGATGGGCGTGCACACCGGCGACTCGATCACCGTGGCGCCGGCCATGACGCTGTCGGACCGCGAGTACCAGCGCATGCGCGACGCGGCGGTGGCGATCATCCGCGAGATCGGCGTCGAGGCGGGCGGATGCAACATCCAGTTCGCCGTGTCGCCGGTGGACGGCGAGATGCTCGTGATCGAGATGAACCCGCGTGTCTCGCGGTCGTCCGCACTGGCATCCAAGGCGACGGGATTCCCCATCGCGCGGATCGGGACGAAGCTGGCGGTGGGATACCGGTTGGACGAGCTGGCCAACGACATCACGAAGACGACGCCGGCGTCGTTCGAGCCGGTGCTGGACTACGTGGTGGTCAAGTGTCCGCGATTCGCCTTCGAGAAGTTCGCCTCGGCCAACCCCCGGCTCACGACGCAGATGAAGTCGGTGGGGGAATCGATGGCGATCGGGCGCACGTTCAAGGAAGCGCTGCAGAAGGCGCTGCGCGCGCTGGAGTCGGGGCGCCCCGGGTGGGCGGTGGCGTCCGTGGCCGCAGACGACCGGCTGCCGGACGACTCGCTCGAGAGCTTGCGCGGCGCGCTGCGACAGCCCACGCCGGAACGGATCTTCCAGGTGAAGCGCGCCCTCCTGCGCGGGATCGATCTGGACGAGCTGTACGAGCTCACCGCCATCGACCGGTGGTTCCTGGCGGAGATGGCGGAGTTGGTGGAGGCCGAGCGCGCGTACACCGCGGCGGCGGACGTGGATGCCGCCCTGCTGCGGCGGATGAAGCGCATGGGTTTCTCCGACCGCCAGTTGGCGTCGCTGCGCGGGGAGAGCGAGCACGACGTGCGCGCGCGGCGGTGGGCGTTGGAGATCCGCCCGGCGTACAAGATGGTCGACACCTGCGCGGGAGAGTTTCCGTCGGCCACGCCCTACCTCTACGGATCGTACGACGAGGAATCGGAGGCGCCGCGCAGCGGGCGCCCCTCGGTCGTGATCCTGGGGAGCGGACCGAACCGCATCGGGCAGGGAGTGGAGTTCGACTACTGCTGCGTGCGCGCGGCGCTCGCGCTGCGCGAGCGCGGGTTCGAGACGATCATGGTGAACTCGAACCCCGAGACGGTGTCCACCGACTTCGACATCTCCGACAAGCTGTACTTCGAGCCGCTCACGCTCGAGGACGTGTTGGAGATCGTCGAGCGCGAGCGCCCGGTCGGGGTCATCGTCCAGCTTGGCGGGCAGACGCCGCTCAAGCTCACGCGTCCGCTCGAGGCGGCGGGGGTCACGATCCTGGGCACCAGTCCCGACGCGATCGACATCGCCGAGGATCGGCGGCGCTTCGAGGCGGTGGCGCGCGAGCTGGGGATCGCGCAACCGGAGAGCGGCACGGTGACGAGCGTGGACGACGCGCTCGGGGTGGCTGCGCGCATCGGGTACCCCGTGCTCGTGCGCCCCTCGTACGTGCTCGGCGGGCGCGCCATGCAGATCGTGTATGATGACGATGCGCTGCGCCAGTACTTCGCCGATGCCGTCCGCGTCTCGGAAGACCGCCCGGTGCTGATCGATCGCTTCCTGGAGGACGCGTACGAGGTGGATGTGGACGCGATCAGCGATGGCGAGCGCGTGGTGATCGGCGGCGTGATGCAGCACATCGAGGACGCGGGCATCCATTCGGGCGACTCCGCGTGCGTGCTCCCGCCGTACATCATCAGCGAGCCCGATCTGCAGGCGATGCGCCGGTACACGGTGGCGCTGGCGCGCGCGCTGGGTGTGGTGGGGCTGATCAACGTGCAGTTCGCCATCCGCGACGGCGTGGTGTACGTGCTGGAGGTCAATCCGCGCGCGAGCCGAACGATTCCGTTCGTGTCGAAGGCGATCGGCGTTCCCCTGGCGTCGATGGCGGCGCGCGTGATGGTCGGCGACACGCTGGGTGCGCTGGGGATGACGGAGGAGATCGTGCCGCCATACGTGGCGGTGAAGGAGGCCGTCTTTCCCTTCAGCAAGTTCCCGGAAGCGGATCCCATCCTCGGTCCGGAAATGCGTTCGACCGGCGAGGTGATGGGGGTCTCCGATTCGTTCGGCAGCGCCTTCGCCAAGGCCGAGCTCGCGGCGGAGAACGGGCTCCCGCTGGAGGGCGCGATTCTCATCACGGTGAACGACCGTGACAAGGCGACGGCCGCGCCGATCGCACGCCGATTCCACGAGATGGGGTTTCGCATCCTCGCCACCACGGGCACGGCGAAATTCCTGCGCGCGCGCGGGATCCCCGTGGAACGCGTGTTCAAGGTGCACGAGGGCCGGCCGCACGGCATCGACCTCATGCTGAATGGCGAGGTGCAGCTCCTCATCAACACCCCGTTCGGCAAGCACTCGCAACGCGACGACTATTCGATGCGCCAGGCGGCCGTGGCGCACCGGATTCCCTATACCACCACACTGTCCGCGGCCAACGCGGCGTGCGATGCCATTCTCGCGCTGCGCTTCCGCCATCCTGGGGTGCGCTCGCTGCAGGAGTGGCACGAGCTGGCCCGGATGGAAACGGCGCCGTGAGTCGGGGCGCCGCACTTCACTCTTCCTCTTGCCTGTTCCGGATCGTGTCATGAGCGTTCCGCTGCTGGATCTTCGCGCGCAGCACGCGCGCATTGCCGGTGATGTGGTGCCCGCGCTGATGCGCGTGGTGGATGCGCAGCGCTTCATACTCGGGGAGCCCGTGGCCGAGCTGGAGACGGCGGTCGCGGCGCTGTCGCACACGCGGCACGCGGTGGGGTGCGCCAGCGGCACGGACGCGCTTCTCCTCGCACTCCGCGCGCTGGACATCGGCCCCGGCCATGAGGTCGTGACGACACCGTTCACGTTCTTCGCCACCGCGGGGACGATTCACAACGTCGGGGCGCGGCCGGTGTTCGTCGACATCGATCCGGCCACGTACAACATCGACGTGGGCGCCGCCGCCGCCGCGATCACGCCGCGCACGCGCGCGGTGATTCCGGTGGACCTGTTCGGGCAGATGGCGCCCATCGAGACGCTCGCCGCGGCCGTGGGCGCGTTGCCGATCATCGAAGATGCCGCGCAGGCCATCGGCGCGCGGCGGCGCATCGATGGCGCGTGGACGATGGCCGGCGAGCGGGCGAGGATCGGCACCCTCAGCTTCTTCCCCTCCAAGAACCTGGGCGGGTACGGCGACGGCGGCATGATGGTGACGCAGGACGACGCGCTCGCGGAGCGGCTTCGTCGGCTGCGCACGCACGGCGGGCTCACCGCGTACGTGCACGAGGAGGTAGGGTACAACAGCCGTCTCGATGCGTTGCAGGCCGCCGTCCTGCTCGCCAAGCTGCCGCACCTGGCGTCGTGGAGCGCCGCGCGGCGCGCGAACGCCGAGTATTACAACGCGGCCTTCGCGGAGGTCGACGGGATCGTGACGCCGCACATCGATCCGGCCAACGAGCCGATCTACAATCAGTACACGCTGCGCGTCGCGCGGCGCGACGCCCTGCGCGAGGCGCTCACGCGGCAGGGCATCGGGCACGCGATCTACTACCCGATTCCGCTGCACCTGCAGCCGTGCTTCCGCTACCTCGGCTACGAGGAGGGGAGCTGCCCGGAGGCCGAGCGGGCGGCGCGGGAAGTCATCTCCCTGCCGATCTATCCGGAATTGACACGGGCGCAGTTGGACGAAGTCATCGATGTCGTGCGCGGGTTCTACACTGGCGGCTGACGGCATGGCTTCGCACCGGCCGGCGCGGGGTGCGCGAAGGCACGTACATTGCTCACCTCCCGGCGCCACCGTATTTTTCTTCCGTTTCGGCCGTTTTCGGCCTCACCCGAACAGCCTCGCTCAGACTCGTGCGAATCACCGTTGTCGGAACCGGTTACGTCGGCCTCGTGGTCGGCGCCTGTCTTGCGGAAACGGGAAATGACGTGACGTGCGCGGACGTGGACGTCGGCAAGATCGACGGCCTCAAGCGCAACGTCCTTCCCATTTACGAGCCGGGGCTCGGCCCGCTCGTCGAACGAAACCAGGAACAGCAGCGGCTCACCTTCACGAGCGACGTGGAGTCCGCGATCCGGTCCGCGGAGGTGGTGTTCATCGCCGTCGGCACGCCCCCGGACGAGGACGGCTCGGCCGATCTGCGCCACGTGCTCGCGGTCGCGGAGACGATCGGCAAGAACGCCACGCGGGAGCTGGTGGTGGTGACCAAGTCCACCGTCCCCGTCGGTACGGCGGGGAAGGTGGCCGCCACGATCGCCCGTCACGCGCAGGTGCCCTTCCACATGTGCAGCAATCCCGAGTTCCTGAAAGAGGGTGCGGCCGTGGAAGACTTCATGCGCCCGGATCGCGTGGTGCTCGGCGTGGACTCCGATCATGCGCGCTCGGTGATGGCGGAGCTGTACGCGCCGTTCGTGCGGACGGGAAAGCCGATCATCTTCATGGACATTCCGTCCGCGGAGATGACGAAGTACGCGGCCAACGCGATGCTCGCCACGCGCATCTCGTTCATGAACGAGATCGCGTTCCTGTGCGAGCGCGTGGGCGCCAACGTGGATCACGTGCGCAAGGGGATCGGCAGCGATGGTCGCATCGGACCATCGTTCCTCTTTCCGGGTCCGGGCTACGGCGGGAGCTGCTTTCCGAAGGATGTGAAGGCGCTCCTGCGCACCGCGTCGGAGCACGGCGCGCCGATCAGCGTGCTCGAGGCGGTGGACGAGGCCAACGAGCGGCAGAAGCGGCGACTGTTCGAGAAGCTGCACACGCTCCTGGGCGATGACCTGTCCCGCGCGCGCGTGGCGGTGTGGGGGCTGGCGTTCAAGCCGCAGACCGACGACATGCGCGAGGCGCCGTCGCTCACGTTGCTGGAGCTCCTGCTGCAGGCGGGCGCGTCCGTCATCGCGCACGACCCGGTGGCCATGACGGAAGCGCGCCGCCGGTTGGGCGAGCGGGTCGAGTACGCGACCACGAATTACGAAGCGGTGAACGGCGCCGACGCGCTGGTCGTGGTGACCGACTGGAACGAGTACCGCCATCCGGACTTCACACGCATCAAGACCTTGCTGCGCCGCCCGATCGTGGTGGATGGACGCAATCTTTACTCGCCGGAGCGCATGGCGAGCCTGGGCTTCATCTACGACTCGATCGGCCGGCGCGCGAACGGGACAGTCGGAGGGATGGCGTGAGGGTCCTGATCACGGGGGCGGCAGGCTTCCTCGGCTCGCACCTCTGTGACCGCTTTCTCGCCGACGGCCACACGGTGGTGGGCCTCGACAACTTCGTCACCGGGCATCCGGACAACATCGCGCACCTCACCGGGGAAGCGCGCTTCGAGTTCATCCAGCACAACATCTCGACCTACACGTACGTCCCCGGGCCGCTCGATGGCGTGCTGCACTTCGCATCCCCGGCGAGCCCGGTAGACTACCTCGAGCTCCCCATCCCGACGCTCAAGGTGGGCGCGCTGGGCACCCACAACGCGTTGGGGCTCGCCAAGCAGAAGGGAGCGCGGTTCTTTCTCGCCTCCACGTCGGAGGTCTACGGCGATCCGCTGGTGCATCCGCAGCCGGAGAGCTACTGGGGGAACGTGAACCCCGTGGGACCGCGCGGTGTGTACGACGAAGCCAAGCGCTTTGCCGAAGCGCTCACCATGGCCTACCACCGCTTTCACGGACTGGACACGCGCATCGTCCGGATCTTCAACACGTACGGGCCGCGCATGCGCCCCTGGGACGGACGCGTGGTGTCCAACTTCATCGTGCAGGCGCTCCGCAACGAGCCGATCACCATCTACGGCGACGGTGGCCAGACGCGCAGCTTCTGCTACGTGTCCGATGAGATCGAGGGGATCTATCGCCTCTTCCATTGTGGCGACAACGATCCGACGAACGTCGGCAATCCGCACGAGTTCACCGTCCGACAGCTCGCCGAGATCGTGCTGGAGCTCACGGGCTCGTCGTCGTCCATCGCGCACCGCCCGCTCCCGGTGGACGACCCCAAGGTGCGGCAGCCGGACATCACGCGTGCGCGTGCGATGCTCGGGTGGGAGCCCACCGTGGAGCTGCGCGAGGGCGTGCGCGAGACGATCGCCTACTTCCGCTCGCTGCTGGGCTCCGACCGGATGCAGCCGCGTGGCTGAGCGGGTGGTCGTCACCGGCGCGGCCGGGTTCATCGGGTCGCACGTGGTGGACGCGTTACTGGCGCGTGGCGACACGGTGACGGGGCTCGACAACTTCGACCCGTTCTACGATCCGGGGGTCAAGCGCAACAACCTTCGCGGCGCACTGGCGCAGGCGCGCTTCCGGTTGATCGAGGCAGACGTGCGCGACGCCGAGGGCGTGCGCCGGACGGTGAGCGACGCGCGCCCCGACGTGGTGGTGCATCTCGCCGCGCGCGCGGGCGTGCGCCCGTCGATCGAGGACCCGGTCGCGTACGCGCAGGTGAACGTGGGTGGTACGGCAGCGGTGCTCGAGGGGGCGCGCGCGGCGGGCGTCACGCGGCTCGTCGTGGCGTCCAGCTCATCCGTCTACGGAAACGACGCCACGCCGCCCTTTCGCGAGGAGGAGCCGTGCCTCGCGCCGGTGAGTCCGTACGCGGCCACCAAGCGCGCCGGCGAGCTGCTGTGCGAAACGTACGCGACGCTCTATCCGGCGCTGCGCATCGTGTCGCTCCGCTTCTTCACCGTGTACGGCCCGCGGCAGCGTCCCGATCTGGCCATCCACAAGTTCACGCGGCTCATGGACGCCGGAGAGCCGATCCCGTTCTTCGGCGACGGCAGCTTCTCCCGGGACTACACACACATCTCGGACATCGTGCAGGGCGTCCTGGGCGCGATCGGCCGCTCGGCCGCGCAGCCGCGCGGACATGAGATCTACAATCTGGGCGAATCCGCCACGACCACCCTCTCCGAGTTGGTGTCGCTGCTCGAGCAGGCGGTGGGGCGACCCGCACAGCTCCAGCGCCTGCCGGCGCAGCCAGGGGACGTCCAGCGGACCTTCGCCGACATCACTCGTGCCCGTGCGGTGCTGGGGTACGCACCGTGCGTCCCCATCCGCGACGGGATCCCCCAGTTCGTGGAGTGGTATCGCCAGCAGCGCGGCTCCCACACCGCCGCGTGAACCCTCCGGCCACAGGCGGGTAGAACAGAGGTTCATGCCCCGATCCACATTCTCTTCCGCTCGCGGTCGTCTCCTCCTGGTCGTCGGCGTGGCGCTGCTCGCGGGCGCCTGCGCACAGGCGTTTCAGCCGGCCAAGTTCCATACGAACGACGACCTGTACCGCGCGTCGTTCGACCGGCTGCAGCACCACCAGTGGGGCGATGCCGTGGCCGGCTTCGACCGGCTCACGCTGCAACTTCCCGCGCGCGACTCGCTCATGCCGCTGTCCATGTACTATCTCGGCCGTGCGCACGAGGGCGCCGCCGAGTATCTGCTCGCGGCACAAGCGTACAACCGGATGGCGGAGGCGTTCCCGGCGGACACGCTCGCGCCGGATGCGATGTACCGCGCCGGCGTGTCGTACGCCAAGCTGTGGCGGAAGCCGACGCTCGATGCCACGTACGGCCAACTGGCCATCGCCACGTTCCAGACCATGCGCGGACGCTACCCCACGTCGCCGCTCGCCGCGCAGGCACAGGAGCAGATCGTGCGCCTGGATCGATGGCTGGCGCGCAAGATGTACGAGAACGGCATGTTCTACTTGCGCCGCAAGGCACCGTATTCGGCGATCATCTACTTCCAGGATGTGGTGCGGCAGTATCCGGCCACCCCGGAGGCGAAGGATGCGCTGCTGCGACTCGTGGAGGTGTACCAGACGGTACGGTACCGCGAGGACGAGAAGGACGCGTGCACCACGCTGCGCCAGCGATACCCGTCGGATGGCGATGTGCTGCAGGCGTGCGGGCCCGCTCCCGCCACGGCGGCGGCGCCGACCCCAACGCCCTGACGGAGTGCGACTCGGCCTCCTGGGCGGCTCGTTCGACCCTCCGCACACGGGGCATCTCCTCGCGGCGAGCGATGCCTACGAGGCGTTGGAGCTCGATCGTCTGCTCTTCATTCCGGCGGGACAGCAGCCGTTCAAGCAGGGGCGCATCGAAGCCACGGGGGCCCAGCGTCTGGAGATGCTCCGCCTGCTCGTGGGCGACGATCCGCGATTCGGAATCGAGACCGCCGAACTGGAGCGGCCGGGGTTATCTTACACCGTGGATACGCTGGCGGCGGTGCGGGCGCGAGAGCCGGCAGCCCGGCTGTACCTGCTGATCGGCGAGGACCTGACCGGCGAGATGCCGCGCTGGCGAGAGGCGGAGCGCATCGCGCAGTTGGCCGAGGTGGTGCTCCTGACGCGCGGCACCAGCGCCGCGTGCATCGATGCCGAGGCGGCACCAGCGGGCGACGCCGGTCATCGCGGCGGCGCGCCGGAGATCGTCGTGCCGATGACGCGGATCGCCACGCGGCGGGTGGACATCTCGGCCCGCGAGATCCGTGCGCGCGTACGCGCCGGACGTTCAATTCGAGGATTCGTGCCGGACGCGGTGGCGGCCTACATCGGCCGCACCGCGCTCTATCGCGAGAGGACGACATGTTGAAGCCATTGATGGCCCGCGTGTTCGGAACGCGGCACGCTCGCGAGCTCAAGCGCGTTCGCCCGATCGTCGACGAGATCAACGCGCAGTGGGAGCGGCTGCAGACCGTCTCGGACGACGAGCTGCGCGGCCAGACGGCGCGCTTCCGCGAGATCCTGCGCGAGCGCACGGGAGAGTTGCAGGCGCGGGTGGCCGAGTTGCGTGTGCAGAAGCATGACGCGGCGGATCCCGAGGAGCGGCGCCGGCTGGACGACGAGCTGAGCGGTCCGGATGGGAGTGGGGGCGCCGAGGGAGAGCTGCGCGAAGCCACCGCTGAGGTGCTGGACGAGCTGCTCCCGGAGGCGTTTGCCACCGTGCGCGAGGCGTGCCGCCGCCTGGTCGGCACCTCGGTCCGTGTGACGGGGCACGACGTGGTGTGGGACATGGTCCCCTACGACGTCCAGCTCATCGGCGGCATCCAGTTGCATCAGGGGCGCATCGCGGAAATGGCCACCGGTGAAGGAAAGACGCTGGTCGCCACGCTGCCGCTGTACCTGAACGCACTGGCCGGGCGCGGCGCGCATCTGGTGACCGTGAACCCGTATCTCGCACGGCGCGACTCGCAGTGGATGGGGCACGTGTACACGTATCTCGGCCTCACCGTGGGCTGCCTGGACGACACCGAGCCCGGGACGCCGGCGCGGCGCGCGGCGTACCTGTGCGACATCACGTACGGCACGAACAACGAGTTCGGATTCGACTACCTGCGCGACAACATGGTCGTCTCGCTCGACCAGCGCGTGCAGCGCGGGCACGTCTACGCGATCGTCGACGAGGTGGACTCGGTCCTGATCGACGAGGCCCGCACGCCGCTCATCATCTCGGGGCCGGTGGGGAACGAAGGCGACACCGCGTACCGCGAGCACAACGCCACCGTCGCGCGACTGGCGCGCGCGCAATCCGACGTGGTGAACAAGATCGTGGCCGAGGCGGAAGCGGCGCTCGCCAGCGGCGACACGGACCAGGCGGCGTACTTGCTGTACCAGGCGCAGCTCGGCGCGCCCAAGAACCGGCGCCTGCTCAAGGTGCTGCAGGAGCAGGGCACCAAGCAGCTCGTGCAGAAGATGGAGCTCGACCACATTGCCGACCGCAAGCTGCCGTCCACACGACAGCGGTACCGGGACATCGAGGACCGGCTCTACTTCGTGCTCGACGAGAAGGGGCACAGCGTCCACCTGACGGACAGCGGCGTCGAGTACCTGGCGCCCACCGAGCAGGAGGAGTTCGTGCTCCCGGACATCTCCGAAGCGGTGCACCGGATCGACCACGATCCGGATCTGTCGCCGCAGGAAAAGCTCGATGCCCGCGCGCTCGTGGAGCGCGACTACGCGCTGACGAGCGAGCGGTTGAACGTCATCCATCAGCTCCTGCGCGCGCACGCCCTGTACGAGAAGGATGTCAATTACGTCGTGCAGGACGGGCAGGTGTTGATCGTGGACGAGTTCACCGGGCGCACCATGCCCGGCCGGCGGTGGTCGGAAGGGCTCCACCAGGCGGTGGAGGCCAAGGAAGGCGTGCAGGTGAAGGGGGAAACGCAAACGCTCGCCACGATCACGATCCAGAACTACTTCCGGATGTACGAGAAGCTGGCGGGCATGACGGGTACGGCAGAGACGGAGGAGACGGAGTTCTTCCAGATCTACGGACTGGAAGTGGCGGTGATCCCCACCAACAAGCCCGTCATTCGCGATGACCGCCAGGACCTCATCTACAAGACGCGGCGCGAGAAGTACAACGCGATCATCGATGAGACCGAACGGCTGCACTCCCTGGGCTTTCCCGTGCTCGTCGGCACGACGAGCGTGGAGACGTCGGAGACGCTGGCCAAGATGTTCCGGCTGCGCGGCGTGCGCGCGGAAGTGCTGAACGCGAAGTACCACCAGCGTGAAGCGGAGATCGTGGCGCAGGCCGGCCAGCCGGGGTCGGTGACGATCGCGACGAACATGGCCGGCCGCGGTACGGACATCAAACTTGGCCCCGGCGTCACCGAGTCCAAGCCGTCCGTGGTGAAGGATCCGGACGGGAAGGACGTGGAGATCGAGGAGATCGGCGGGCTCCACATCATCGGCTCCGAACGCCACGAGTCGCGTCGCATCGACCGGCAGTTGCGCGGACGCGCGGGACGCCAGGGCGACCCTGGGGCGTCGCAGTTCTTCCTGTCGCTCGAAGACGATCTGATGCGCATGTTCGGCTCCGAACGCATCGCGCGCATCATGGACCGCATGGGCGCGCAGGAAGGGGAGGTGCTCACGCACCCGCTCATCACGCGCTCCATCGAGCAGGCGCAGAAGCGCGTCGAGTTGCAGAACTTCCAGGCACGCAAGCGGCTGCTCGAGTTCGACGACGTGATGAACCAGCAGCGCGAAGTCATCTACTCGCTGCGCGCGTTCGCGCTGGAGGGCGGGGAGGAGCTGAAGAGCGAGGCGCGATCGATGGTCGAGCGCGCCGTGACCGGACGCGTGGAGAAGGCGCTGGAGGGGTTGGATCCGCACGAGGAGTGGGACCTGTCGCTCCTCAAGCAGGAGCTCCTCATGCACTATCTCCTCACCATCCCGGCGCTCGACGAGGAGGGGTTCCAGCCGGCGGACCTGGACGAGGCGCGCCAGCTCGCGCTGGATGCCGCGCAGACGGCGTTCGACAACAAGTACCGCAGCCTCGCGCAGCACACCGCGCCGAACGGTCAAAACATCGGCGACTATCTGCTCGCCCAGGTGATGCTGAGCGTCATCGACGAGAAGTGGAAGGACCACCTGTACGATCTGGACCAGCTCCGCGCCGCCATTCACTACCGCGGATGGGGGCAGCGCGATCCGCTGATCGAGTACAAGCAGGAAGCGTTCACGATGTTCGAGGACCTCATGACGGACGTGTACAACACGTTCGCGGAGCGCTTCCTCCGCGTGCAGGTCGTCTTCCAGGAACCTCCGGGCGGGCGGCTGGCAGCCGGCGCCGGTACGCGCCGACGGAGCTCAGGCGCGCCGGCAGTTGCGGCGAGCGGAGGCGATGGACAGGGAGACGGCGGACAGCCGCAGGGGAAGCGCTACAACGCACTCGGCGTGCTGGAGGACGCTGCCGCGCCGGTCACGTCGGCGGAGGAGGAGACACTCGACGTCGGGCCGGGAGAGTCTCCGCCCGCAGGTGAGGTGGAAGTTGCGCCGGAGCCGATGATCCTCGGTGCTGGAAAGGCGCGCCCGCTGACGTCGGCCGCACGCCCGCAGCCGGCAGCGGGGGACTGGAAGAGCGTCGGCCGCAATGATCCTTGCCCCTGCGGATCCGGCAAAAAATTCAAGAAATGCCACGGCGCGGGAGCCTGAGGCGCCTCCCCGCCGTCATGCCCTGCGGGCACGCGCAACCACGTGCGTAGCAACGATGCCGCTCCTGTCCACCGGGAGCGGCATCGTTGCGGAATGTCTCGTCACCCGGCTGGCACCGTCGACGGCGCGCTCCGACCTCCCGGCTTCTCGTCTGGCCGCGCCGCACCCACTGCATTAAGTATTAGAGAGTTGCCGCGCTCGGAGCGGCCGCGCGAGCGGCTGATGGATCTGGGCGCGCATTCGCTGAGCACCGCCGAGCTACTGGCCATCGTGCTGGGCTCGGGGCACGGCGGGCGCTCGGCGCTTGGCGTCGGGCAGGATGTGCTCGCTCGATCGGGAGGATCGTTACGTCGAATCGCCACGCAGCCGATCGCCGTGCTCACGCGGCTGCCTGGCGTGGGGGCGGCACGCGCGGTAGCGATCCATGCAGCGCTCGAGCTCGGGCGGCGCATGGCGGGAGAATCGCGGGACGACGGTCTCCCTTTCCGGTCGCCACAGGATGTCCACCGGGCATTCGCGGCACGGTTGGAGGACCTTCCGGTGGAGGAGTTCCACGTGGCGATCCTCGACGCGCAGCACCGGCTGGAACGGGATGTGACGGTCACGCGAGGAATTCTCAATTCGTCGCTCGTTCACCCGCGCGAGGTGTTTCGTGAGGCGATTGCCGAACGGGCGGCGGCGATCATCCTCGTGCACAATCATCCGAGTGGAGATCCCACGCCGTCGTCGGACGATCGCATCGTGACCGAGCAGCTCGTCGCGGCGGGGCGGCTGCTCGGCATTCCGGTGCACGACCATCTGATCGTGGGGCGGGGGCGCTACGTGAGCTTCGTGGAGGCAGGACTGCTGTGACCACCGTACCGGTACCCAATCCGGTGATTCCGGGGTGGGAACTCGAGGACGAGACGCTGCGCCAGCGCCTCGATCTCGAGTTGCTCGCGCGCGCCTACCGGTTCAGCGAGGCCGCGCACCGCGGGCAGAAGCGCGTCTCGGGTGAGGATTACGTCCGGCACCCCGTGGAAGTGGCGAAGATCCTGGCCGAGCTGCAGCTCGACTCCATCACCGTGGCCAGCGGGTTGATCCACGATGTGGTGGAGGACACCGATGTCACCATCGAAGACATCGCGCGCGAATTCGGACGGGAGATCGCGCAGATCGTGGATGGCGTCACGAAGATCGGGAACATCTCCTTCCGCTCCACGCAGGAGCGCCAGGCGGAGAACTACCGCAAGCTGCTGCTGTCGGTCGCGAAAGATGTGCGCGTGGTCCTCATCAAGCTTGCGGACCGGCTGCACAACATGCGCACGCTGGACCATCTGGCCGAGGAGAAGCGGCGGCGCATTGCGCAGGAGACGCTGGAGCTCTACGCTCCGCTCGCGCACCGGTTCGGGATGGCGCGCATCCGGTGGGAGTTGGAGGACCTGGCGTTCAAGAACATCGAAGCGGTGGAGTACAAGCGGCTTGCCAAGCTGGTGGCGCAGAAGCGCGGCGAGCGCGAGGAGCTGATCGCGCGGATGCGCGAGCCGCTGGAGACGGAGCTGCGCCGGGCGGGGCTCCGCGACGTGGAGGTGACCGGCCGTCCCAAGCACCTCTGGTCCATCTACAAGAAGATGAAGCAGCGGGACCGCCCGTATGAGGAGATCTTCGACCTCCTGGCCATCCGCGTGCTCGTGAACAGCGTGCCCGACTGCTACCACGCGCTCGGCGTGGTGCACGATCGGTGGACGCCCATCCAGGAGCGCATCAAGGACTACATCGCGCAGCCGAAGTCCAACGGCTACCAGTCGCTGCACACCACCGTGTTCGGCCCCGGCCGGCAGTTGTTCGAGATCCAGATCCGCACGCGCGAGATGCACCGCACGGCGGAGTACGGCATCGCCGCGCACTGGCTGTACAAGGAAGACACGAAGAACGCCGACGAGCTGGACAGCCGCATGGCGTGGTTTCGCGAAGTGTTGGCGCTGCAGATGGACGCCCGCACTCCCGAGGAGTTCCTCGAGTATCTGAAGATCGATCTGTACGAGAGCGAGATCTTCGTCTTCACGCCGGCGGGCGACGTCATCCAGCTCCCCAAGGGCGCTACGCCCATCGACTTCGCGTTCGCGGTTCACACCGATGTCGGACTGCGATGCCAGGGTGCCAAGGTGAACGGGCGCATCGCGCCCTTGTCGCGGCAGCTCAAGAACTCCGATACGGTGGAGATCCTCACCTCGCCCAACGCGCGGCCGAGCCGGGATTGGCTGGCGCACGTGCGCACGGGACGCGCGCGCCACAAGATCCGCCAGTGGATCCGTCAGGAAGAGCAGGCCACATCGGCGCGCCTGGGGCGGGAGATCCTGGAGCGCGAGGTCCGGCGGCGCGGGCTGGCGCGTCCGGACGACGATGCGCTCGCTCGTGCGGCGAAGGAACTGAACGTCAACGACGCGCATCACCTGATCGCCTCCCTGGGGCAGGGCGACGTGCACGTCGGGCAGGTGCTCAAGGCGCTCTATCCCGACACCGAAACCACGCTCGAGCCGGAAAAGCGAAAGACCAGCGCGTTCGAGCGGCTGGTCCAGCGCATGCGCGGGAGCAGCCGTGGCGTCCGCATCCAGGGCGCCGACGGGCTGATGATCCGCTACTCGCAGTGCTGCCAGCCCGTGCCGGGTGACCCGGTGGTGGGGTACGTGACGCGCGGGCGCGGGGTGAGCATCCACCGCGCCGACTGCCCCAATCTGCTCCTCCTCTCCCACGAGCCGGAGCGGCGTCTCGAGATCGACTGGCAGGAGATCAAGGGGGAGCTGTTCCTGGTCCGTCTGGCGCTCGAGGGCTCCGACCGGCGCGGGCTGTACGCCGACGTCGCGCTGGCCGTCACGGAATCGGGAACGAACATCAAGAACATGGAGCTGCGCAGCGGAGACGGCGGCAGCGTCTCCGGCTCCGTGCTCGTGGAGGTCGAGAACCTCGCCCACCTGCAGAAGCTCATCCGAGCGGTGCGCCGCGTGAAGGGGATCACGGACGTGACGCGTCGCGAGCACGTCGCGATCGGCGAGAGCTAGCGGAGGAAGGGAAGGAGCAGGGCGCCGCGCTCCGGTGGGCGCGCGCGAATGTGGGCGCACTCCGAACAAAACCCGGCGGTGGGGTTATATTCCTTCGCATGCCCCGCGCTCGATTCGACCTCCGTGCTCCATTCGCACCCGCCGGCGACCAGCCGCGCGCGATCGCCGAGCTGTCGGCGGGGCTCGAGCGCGGCGACCGGTTCCAGACGCTGCTCGGCGTCACCGGATCGGGAAAGACGATGACGGTCGCGAACGTCATCCAGGCGCACGGGCGCCCCACGCTCGTCCTGTCGCACAACAAGACGTTGGCCGCGCAGCTCTACGGCGAGCTCAAGAGCTTCTTTCCGCACAACGCGGTCGAGTACTTCATCTCGTACTACGACTACTATCAGCCCGAGGCGTACGTACCGACCAGCGACACGTACATCGAGAAGGACGCGTCGATCAACGAGGACATCGACCGTCTCCGGCTGCGTGCCACCTCGAGCCTGATGGAGCGGGAGGACGTGATCATCGTCGCGACCGTCTCGGCCATCTACGGATTGGGCGACCCCGTGGCTTACCGCGAGACGATGGTGACGATCGAGCGGGGCGCGACGATCCCGCGCGACCGGATCCTGCGCGCGCTCGTCGACATCCAGTATCTGCGCAACGACGTGGCGTTCGAGCGCGGCACGTTCCGCGTGCGCGGCGACACGGTGGAGATCCTGCCGGCGTACGAGGAGCAGGGCGTGCGCATCGAGATGTGGGGGGACGAGGTCGAGCGCATCTCGAAGATCGACGTCGTGACCGGGGAGACGATCGCCGAGCTGGAGCGCGCGGCCATCTATCCGGCCAAGCACTTCGTGACGTCGCGCGAGACGCTGGAGCGCGCCATCGGCCGCATTCGCGATGAGCTGACGCAGCGCCTCGTGGAGCTCCGGGCGCAGGGGAAGCTGCTGGAAGCGCAGCGCCTCGAGTCGCGCACGAACTTCGATGTCGAGATGATGCTCGAGATCGGCACGTGCGCGGGGATCGAGAACTACTCGCGCCACCTGTCCGGGCGGGCGGAAGGCGAGCGTCCGGCGGTGCTGTTCGACTACTTCCCCGAAGATTTTCTGGTGGTCGTGGACGAATCGCACGTCACCTTGCCGCAGATCGGCGGGATGTTCAACGGCGATCGCGCGCGCAAGCTCACGCTGGTGGAATACGGCTTCCGCCTGCCGAGTGCGCTGGACAATCGTCCGCTCATGTTCGACGAATTCCTGGAGCTCACGCCGCGCGCGCTGTTCGTCTCGGCCACGCCGGGCGAGTTGGAGCTTCAGCTCTCTGGCGGCGTCGTGGTGGAGCAGATCATCCGTCCCACCGGGCTGGTCGATCCGGCCATCGAGGTCCGTCCCGTGCGCGGGCAGGTGGACGATCTGCTGCACGAGATCCACCTGCGCGAGCAACGGGGAGAGCGCGTGCTGGTGACCACGCTCACCAAGCGGATGGCCGAAGATCTGACGGACTACCTGCAGCAGATGGGCGTGCGCGTGCGCTACATGCATTCGGACATCGACGCCATCGAGCGGATGGAGATCCTGCGCGGGCTGCGGCTGGGCGAGTTCGATGTCCTGGTGGGGATCAACCTGCTGCGCGAAGGACTGGACCTGCCGGAGGTATCGCTCGTCGCGGTGCTCGACGCCGATCAGGAGGGATTTCTGCGGAGCGACCGATCGCTCATCCAGACGGTGGGACGCGCGGCGCGGAACGCCGGCGGGATGGCGATCTTCTATGCCGATCGGGTGACCGGCTCCATGCGCCGCGCAATGGATGAAACCGGACGGCGGCGGGAGCTGCAGCTCGCGTACAATCAGGAGCACGGCATCACGCCCACCACGGTGGTCAAGAGCACGGAGCAGGTGCGCTTCGTGACGCGCGTGGCGGATGCGCGTGGCGACCGCACCGCGCGCGTGGCGGAACCGGCGCCCACCTACGCGAGCGAGATGGAGCGCGAGACGCTGATCGCCATGCTCGAGGCGCAGATGAAGGACGCGGCGACCCGGCTCGATTTCGAGGAAGCGGCAGCGCTCCGCGATCAACTCCTCGAATTGCGCGCGGCTGCGGCGGGGAACGTGCAGCGTCCCGCCTCCGGACTCGCGCGGGTGCGCGCACGGCGATGACCGAATCCGCGTTGGGGGGAGAGCGGGAACGCAGCCGCACGCCGGAGCACGAGGCGCTCGCCGCGGAGCATCGGCACATCGTGCCGCCCCTCGCCACGCGCGGCAGGCTCATGCTCACCGAGGCGGAGCTGGTGCAGTGGGGAGAAGCGTTCGGCCGGGCGGCGCTGCCGCCGCTGGTGGTGGGCATCTCCGGCCCCCTCGGCGCGGGGAAGACGACGCTCGTCCAGGCCATCTGTGCGGGCCTGGGCGTGCGCGACCCGGTGACGAGTCCCACGTTCGCGCTCGTGCACGAGTATCGTGCACGCGGCGGCACGATCTACCACCTGGATCTGTACCGCCTGTCGTCCCCCGACGAGCTGACGAACATTGGTTGGGATGACATTCTGGCCAGCGACGCGGTGGTGCTGGTGGAATGGCCGGAGCGCGCGGGATTGCGATTCCCGGCGGACGCGGTGCCGATCGAGCTGGAGCACGTGGCGGACGATCCACTCCGGCGCATACTCCTGGCGGGGTGATCATGCGCGTTCTCGTGATCGATGCATCCACGTATCGGGGCTCCGCCGCGGTGATCGATGGCAACATGGTGATCGCTGCCGCGGCCATCGCTATGCGCGGAGCACACGAGGAGCGGCTCATGCCTGCGGTGGCACGTGTGCTGGATGCGGCCGGTGTTGATGTAGAAGGACTGGATGCCGTGGCGTGCGGATCGGGGCCGGGCAGCTTCACCAGTCTCCGCATCGCTGCGTCGATCGCGAAAGGGATCGCGTTCGCCGCGCAGCGCCCGCTGTATGCGATCCCGACGCTGCTACTGGTGGCGGCCACCTGCGCGCCGAGCGCTGGCCGCGTGCTCCCCTGGCTGGACGCGCTGCGGGGCGAGGTGTACGCGGCGTGTTACGAGACCGGCGCGCACGGCGAGTGGATGGAGTTTCAGCCGGTCATGGTCGTTCCACGGGAGTCGCTGCCGAAGCTCGCTTCCACGTGGGGCGCGTCGCTCGTGAGCCTGGACGGCAACGCCTCGCGCGCGGATGAGAGCGGGACGCGGCGCTCGGCCGTGATGATCGATGGCGTCGCCCCCCGTGCCGCGATCGCGTCGTCCAACGATGACGATGGGACAGTGCCCATGGCCGCGGCCGCTGCGCGGCTCACGCGATGGCTGGAGCGCGCGCGCCCGGTCTCGCTCTCGTCGTGGGAGCCCGCCTACGGGCGCCCCGCCGAGGCGCAGGCGCGCTGGGAGGCGGCGCACGGACGTGCGCTGCCGGTCTCATGAGCGCCGAGTTGGGCGCCGCCGCCGGCACCGTGCCCGCGTACGTCGCATTGCGTCCGGCGCGGCGTCAGGACCTGGACGCCGTCATGACCATCGAGCAGGCGGCGTTCACCGATCCGTGGAGCCGGAGTTCCTTCGTCTGGCTGTTCGATGACGCGCGGACGTATTTCGTGGTGGCCGTAGGCGACGACGACCGGCCGGTGGGATACGTGGCGGCGTGGTTCGTGGCGGACGAGGGCGAGGTTGCCACGCTCGCGGTGGCCGAGCAGTATCGGGGGCACGGAATCGGCGCCCAACTGGTGGACGCCGTGCTCGGCGAGGCCCGGCGACGTGGGGCCGCGGCGATCTACCTCGAGGTGCGTGAGTCCAACGTGCGCGCGCAGCAGCTCTACGCCGCCAAGGGTTTCGTCGAGGTCGGGCGCCGACGCCACTACTACCGGCGCCCGCGCGAGGACGCCCGCGTGCTGCGGCGATCCCTCGCCGACGCGGGGCGGGAGATCGATTGAGTCGGCATGAATTCGAGTGCGGGCCGCGCACACGGCCCGCGTATGATGTGCGGCGATCGCACTCGCCAACTTGCCAGGAGGAACCGTGAGTCGAAGCCTGAACAAGGTCACCCTGATCGGGAACCTCGGGGCCGATCCCGAGGTCCGGTCGACATCCGGTGGAAACCGGGTGGCGCAGTTCTCCCTCGCCACCAGCCGGAGCTGGACCGGCGCCAACGGGGAGCGGCAGGAAAAGACGGAGTGGCATCGCTGCGTGGTGTGGAACAGCAAGTCGTCTTCGCTGGCCGACATCGTCGAGCGCTACCTCAAGAAGGGGGACAAGGTCTACGTGGAGGGGCGCATAGAGTACCGGCAGTGGCAGGACAAGGAGAACCAGACGCGCTACAGCACGGAGATCAACGTCCGGGAGTTGATCATGCTGAGCGGGCGTGCGGGCGCCATGGATGGCGATGCCGGCGGACGCCCCGCGCGCGCCGCAGCGGCGTCGGGGAGCGAGCGGGGGATGGGTGGCGGGGGTGGGGCCCGGAGCGGGAGCGAGGAGTTCGACGACTTCCAGGAGACGGTGGAGGAGGAGGACGACGACCTGCCGTTCTAGCGCGGCACGGTTACGCGTACGCGGCTCAACCGTCCTCAGGACAGTTACGGTGGGGCGCGCCGGTACCCCGGCGCGCCCGTGCCGCGTCCGATCTCCGATCCCATCTCTGCGGGGCTCTCGATGCACTCTCGCCGCGAGCACCATTCGCATGCGACCACCGCGTGCGTGACGCGCTTCCCCATCGCCACGATCGCAGCCGTTGCGCTCATGGCGCTCTTCGGTTCGACGCCGCTCCTGGCGCAGGACTCGGCCAGCACGGGGCGCAGCCACGTGGTGCGCAAGCACGACACGCTCTGGGACCTCTCGCAGCAGTACCTGGGCGACCCGTTCCTGTGGCCGTCCATCTATCACATCAACACCGACGTCGTCGAAGATCCGCACTGGATCTATCCCGGCGAGCGCCTACGCATCCCCGGCGGCACCACCGTAGCAACCGCGCCGGCGGACAGCGCGGTCGCCACCCCGCAGGACATTGCGGCGCCAGCCCCTGCTGAGGAGGTCGCCGCGACACCAGAGCCGCCGGTCTCCACCGGGCCCACGGTCTTCTTCAATGCGCAGCGCGAGTACGCGTCGCCGCGCGCCGAAACGCCGGTGGCGAATGAGCCGCCCGCCCGGGGAGGAATGGCGCCTCCGCCGGCCGTTCGCGCGGCCGAGGTGTACCCCGCGCCCTGGGTGGATCACGAAGGTGGCCCGGCGATGGCAGGCAAGCTCATAGCGCGCGCGGAGCCGCTCGGCATCGCGGCTACGGAGCCGATGCGCAAGCTCGGCGTGCAGGAGCGTGTGTACATCCGCCTCCCCCGCAACGTCGTGCCCGCGGCTGGGGACCGGTATCTCACGTATCGCCTGGGACCCGAGGTACCGGAAGGCCAGATCATCGTGCCAACCGGAATCGTCGTGGTCGAGCGTGCAGACAACGGCGATGCGACCACGGTGCGCATCGTCCGCATGTTCGATGAAGTGGAGTTGGGGAACGGTGTCATCCCGTTGGTGTCGCCCACGAACGTGCCCACGGGCGTCACACGAGAGCCGCTCGAGCTTGGCACCATGGCGCGCGTGGTCTGGATTCCGTCGGAGCCCGTGCTTCCCACGGTGCAGCGCTACGTGGTGCTCGATGTCACCGCCCCAGAGGCGGTGAAGCTCGGCGACCAGTTCACGCTCCTCCGCCCGCGCCAGCATCTCGACGACGGCACGTGGCTCCCCGAGGAACCCGTGGCGCTCGCGCAAGTGGTGCGCATCAACCATCGGTCGGTGACGGCGATCATCGTCGATCAGCGGCACCCCACGATTCATCCCGGCATGGTCGCGCGCCTCACCGCGCGCGTGCCGTAGCGGCGCCCCTCCGCGCGCGCTCAGGGCGCGCGCGTGCCAGCATCCCGGCGGCAAGCGGCCGTTCGGGATGCCCGCCGGGGGGCGAGGGGTTAGATTATCGGGCGACGCATGCCTGCGATCGCCCACCTACTGGCCATCTGCGCGTATGGAGGCGCTGCCGCGCTGGCAGCGGCTCCTTTCGTGCGCCCGGTCGCCCCGCCGGTTCGCGGGGTGGTGTGGCTCCTGGCCATCGGTGTCACGTCGCACGCTGTCGGGCTTCTCGTGCTCGGCCTCCGCCTGGGCGCGCCGCCGGTCACGGGAATGGGGCCCGCGCTCTCCTTCGCCGCGTTCCTCGTGGCGGCCATGCTGCTTGCCGCGGAGCTCCTCGCGCGAGAGGTGAGCCTCACCCTGGCCGCGGCGCCGCTGGCCGCGATCGTTACCATCGCAGCGCTGGGTGCCGGGCTTTCCCCCCTTCCGGGACCCATCGAAACCACCGGGCACTGGCTGACCGCGCACGTGGCCATGAGCTTCCTGGGCATCGCCGCCTTCGCCACCGCGGCCGCGGCGGGGCTCATGTACCTCGTGGAACGGCGCGAGCTCAAGTCTCGCCGATTCGGTGCGATCTTCCGGTTCTTCCCGCCGTTGGAAACGCTCGACCGCGTGAATCACGTTGCGGCGGTCGTCGGCTGGCTGGCGCTCACGGTGGGGGTGGCGCTCGCCGGAGTGCACGCGCTCGCCTTCCGCCTGGCCGATCCGGGGAAGATCGTCTGGGCCTTCGCCGCGTGGCTGGCAGTGACGGCACTCACCGGTGGGCGTGTGATCGCCGGATGGCGTGCCCGGCGCGCGGCGGTGGTGTCGAGTATCTCGTTCGCCGCGGTCGTCGCGCTCTACATCGCGCTGCGGCTCGTGAGCGGTCACCGCGGGCAATTCCTGTGAGCGGGCTGCCGGTGCTGCTGCGCGGGGACGCCCTGCGCGCGCTCGTGGTGGGCGGCGGCGCGATCGGCACGCGATACGTGCGATCGCTGCTCGAGGCCGGCGCGGAGGTCCGCGTCGTGGCGCCCACCGTGAGTGCGGAGCTTCAAGCGCTGGCCGCGAGCTCCCCTCGCGTCACGTGGATCTCGCGGCAGTACGCGCCCGCGGATGTGGGGGACGCGATGCTCGTGCTGGCAGCCACCGATCAACGCGCGGTGAATGCGGATGTCGCGCGCGACGCGCGTGCGGCGGGACGGTGGGTGGTTGTGGCGGATTCGCCAACCGAGGGCACGTGCTCCATGCCCGCCGTCCACCGTGCCGGCCCGCTCACGATCGCGGTGTCCGCGGGAGGCGTGCCGGGCGCGGCAGCGCGCATCCGCGACGCACTCGCCGGCCGCTTCGATGGGCGCTACGCGACGGTGCTCCGGGCGCTGGGCGACACGCGGCGCCTCATGCTGTCGGATGGACGGCGCGACGCGTGGCGTGCGCTGGCGCGGGAGGCGCTGGACGAGCGCTTCTGCGCGCGGGTAGAAGACGGAACGCTCGCCACGGAGGTGCGCGCATGGCACTGACGCTCATCGGCGTGAGCCATCGCACGGCGCCCATCGAGCTGCGCGAGCGACTGGCGGTGTCGGCACACGAGCTGCCGGGCACGCTCGCCCTCTGGCGCGCCGCCGCGGGCGCGCACGAAGGGGTGCTGCTCTCCACGTGCAACCGCACCGAATTGTATCTCGCGGACGACGACGCGGACAGCGTGACGGCTGTCTGGCGTGCGTGGTCGCAGCGACTCGGCACGGACGCGGCGCCGCATGGCTACGTGCGACGGGAGCGCGAGGCGGTGACGCACCTGTATCGCGTGGCGGCCGGACTCGACTCGATGATTCTGGGCGAGGCGCAGATTCACGGACAGGTGCGCGATGCGTGGGAGCTGAGTCGCGGCGAGGCGGGCACGGTACTCAACCGGCTCTTCCAGTCGGCGCTCCACGTGGCGGGGCGCGTGCGCGCGGAGACGACGGTCACGCGCGGCGCGGCGTCCGTAAGCTCGGCCGCGGTGCAGCTCGCCAAGAAGATCTTCGGGACGCTGCAGGGGCGCCGCGCCATGGTGCTCGGCGCCGGCGAGATGGCCGAGCTGGCGCTCGAGTGCCTGGTGGACGAAGGCGTGCGCGCCGCCCTCGTGGCCAACCGCACCTACGCGCGCGCGGAGGCGCTCGCCGCGCGCCACGGCGCGACGGTGCTGCACTACGACGCGTGCTGGGACCGACTCCACGAGGTGGACCTGCTCCTCTGCTCCACGTCGTCGCCGCATCCGGTGGTGACGGTGGAGCGCGTGTCGCCGGCGCTCGCGCGTCGTGGCGACGAGCCGCTCTGCGTGCTCGACATCGCGCTTCCACGCGACGTGGACGCGCGCGTCGGCGCGCTGGACAATGTGTATCTCTATGATCTGGATGACCTGCGCGCGGTGGTCACGTCCAACATCGAGCGGCGCCGCAGTGCGCTGCCGACCGCCGAAGCGCTCATCGCCGCCGAGGTCGAGCAGTACTGGAGCTGGCTCGCCGGGCTCAGCGCGGTGCCCGTGCTCCGCGCGTGGCGTTCGCAGATGGAGCACCTTCGCGACGCCGAGCTCGCGCGCACGCTGCGGCGCCTGGAGCATCTCTCGGACGACGACCGGCGTGCCATCGAACACTTCTCCCGAGCTCTGATGAACAAGTTCCTGCACGAGCCCAGCGTGCGTCTGCGCGCGGCGGCGGCCAACGGGAAAGGGCTGGCGATCGTGGATGCGCTCCGCGACCTGTTCGGCGTCGTCGACACTGCGGGCGCGACGCCGAGCGCCGGCAGTGCCGCGCCGGGCGGTGCGCGCGACGATGCGCAAGATGGCGCGCGTGTGCGGTCGCGCGAACGTTCGGAGAATCCGACAGGCGCGTCTCCGGCTGCGCAGAGTGCGGTGGAAGATGTCCTCGATCGCGAGCCGGAGCGCGGCGCGCGGGGAGCGACCGATCATGGCGCGTAGCGCGCTGGTGACCGGCGGCGCCGGGTTCATCGGGTCGCACGTGGCGGATGGACTGCTCGCGGCCGGCTACGACGTCACCGTGCTGGATGATCTGTCCAGCGGCAAACGCGAGCAGGTCCCCACCGGCGCGCGATTCGTGGAGGGAGACATCGCGTCTCCCGCGGCGGCGGCGCTCGTGCGAGAGCGTCGCTTCGACGTGATCTGTCACCTGGCCGCGCAGATCGATGTGCGGCGCAGCGTGCGCGACCCCGCCCACGACGCGCGCGTGAACGTGGTCGGCTCGCTGAACCTGCTCGAGGCCGCGCGCGGCAGCGAGACGCCACCGCGCTTCATCTTCTCCTCCACGGGCGGGGCGATCTACGGCGACCTCGTACCGCCCCCCACCGCGGAGAACGCGGACAAGGATCCGCAATCGCCCTACGGAACGGCCAAACTGAGCGTGGAGTACTACCTCGGGTACTACGCGCGCGTGCACGGCATGGACACGGTGGCGCTGCGCTACGCGAACGTGTACGGGCCGCGGCAGGATCCGCACGGCGAGGCGGGGGTCGTCGCGATCTTCTGCGGCCGGCTGCTGGACGGCGCGCCGCTCACGGTGTTCGGCGATGGGCGTCAGACGCGCGACTACGTGTTCGTGGAAGACGTGGCACGGGCGAACGTGCTGGCCGCCGCGTGCGCGCTTCCGGGCGCCGGCGGCGTGGACGCGCGCGCCATCAACGTCGGCACCGGCACGGAAACCAGCGTGCTGGAGCTGGCGCGCGCGCTCATGCGCACGACGGGGTGCACCGTTCCCGTCGAACACGCGCCCGCGCGCGCGGGCGAGCAGCAGCGGTCGGCGGTGAACGTCGCGCGTGCGCGCGACCGCCTGGGATGGAGTCCATCGGTCACACTGGAGGATGGTCTGCGACGCACCTACGAGTGGTTTCGCGATCGACAGGGGAGGATGGCGTGAGTCCGGCAATCGTGCTGGCGCAAGTGGGGCGGGCCGTGCCGACGACGGCCACGGAGCTGGTGACCCAGGCATCGATGATCACGAAGGTCGTGCTCCTCGTCCTGCTGGCACTCTCGCTCGTGAGCTGGGCCATCATGCTCGGGAAGGCGTGGGAGTTTCGCCGGTTGAACGCGGCCGGGTCGCGATTCATCCGCGAGTTCGAGCGCGTGTCCGCGCTCGAGGAGGCCAGCGCGCTGGCCCGCCGCACGCCGCCGAGCGCGTTCACGCGCGTCTTCTCGCGCGCGGTGAACTTCTTTGCCGAGATGCGCCCGGGGGCGCTGCGTCAGGGTACGGGGGGAGAGCCGCTGTCCGCGTCGCAGGTGGAAGCGCTGCGGCTCGTGCTCGATTCGCAGGCGGCCTCCGAGCGCGACCGACTCGGACACTTCATCCCGTCGCTGGGCACCGTGGCCTCGGCCAGCCCGCTGCTCGGGCTGCTCGGCACCGTGCTCGGCATCATCGATGCGTTCGTCGGGATCGCGGTGTCCGGATCGGGGAATCTCTCGGCGGTGGCACCGGGCGTGGCCGAGGCGCTGACGGCGACCGCCGCGGCGCTCACCGTCGCGATCCCTGCGGCGTTCGGCTACAACATCTTCGCGAACAAGTTGAATCGCGTGGAGTCGGAGTTGGAGAGCTTCGGGACGGAAATCATCGCCATGATGGTCCGTGAGGGGCGCATATGAGCGCGGCGCGACGCTCGCACGGCGCCAGCGAGAGTTAGCCGATGCCACGGCGCCGGCGCGCGGGCGGGCTCCCGATCAACGCGGAGATCAACGTCGTCAGTCTGATCGACGTGATGATGCTGCTCATGGTCATCTTCATGATCACCGCTCCGCTCATGCAGGGCGGGGTGGATGTCGCGCTCCCCAAGGCGGAAGCGCGCCCGCTCACGGCGGCGAGCAGTCTGGTGGTGACGGTGGACCGCCGCGGACAGATCCTGGTGGACGACGCGCGGCTCACGTACGACGAATTCCGCACGAGCTTCCCGGCGCTCGCCGCGCGGCGCGGGCAGCAGGGCGTGTATCTGCGCGCCGACCGGGGCGTGCCGTACGGCGACGTGGTGCGCGTGCTGGCGGTGATGCGCGCCGCAGGGGTGGGCGACGTGGGGCTGGTGGCGGAGCCGGAGGACAGCGGATCGTGACGGCACGGCGCCCCGGAGAAACGAGACTCACGGCGCCACTCGTGGGTTCGGTCCTGCTGCACGCCGCGGTGGCCGGCACGCTGCTGTTCGCGCGTCCGGCGCATCCGGCCACCCCGCCGCCCGTGTACCGTGTGCAACTCCTGGCGGCGCCGCCCGGCCCACGCGCCATCGGTGTGGTGAAGCCGCCGGAGACAACGAAGCCGCCCACGCCCAAGCCGCCGCCCCCCAGGGCGCAGACGCGCGCGCGCGAGATGCCGGCGCCGGAGCCGCCCAAGACCACGCACCGCGCGCCGCCGCGCGAAGCGACCCCCGTCGAGACGCCGCGCACGACCGACACGCGGAACACGGACGAGGATCAGGCTGCGGGCGGCGGAGCCACCGGCGGCCGTGGGGCCGACGTCGCCACCGTCCGCACGGAGGGGATCGACTTCCCGTATCCCGGGTACCTGCAGAACATCGTCCGCCAGATCGCGCTGCGCTTCAAGCCGCCGGGAAACACCGCCGCCAGCGCGGAGGTGTTCTTCCTGTTGCACCGGGACGGCTCCGTCTCCAACCTGCGCTTCGTCCAACGGTCGGGGAACTTCGCCTTCGACATCGAAGCGCAGGGCGCGATCGAGAGTGCCGCGCGCGCGGGAGACTTCGGTCCGCTTCCGTCCGGCTTTGCCGATGATGTGCTCCCCGTCTCCTTCAGCTTCGATCCCAAGGTGCTGCACTGATGACCTTCATCCGCTCATGCTCCTGGCCGGTGCTCGCGCTCCTCGCGTGCGTGGCCGCTCCCGCTGCGGCGCGCGCGCAGGACACCACGTCGCAGCGCGGCGTCCGCATCGGTCTCACGTATCAAGCCGGCACGCGTCCGGGGATCGTCGTACTTCCCGTCCGCGGCATGGAGGGCGGGGACAGCCTGCGCGCCATCCTGGAGCGCGACCTGGACTTCAGCGATGCCGTGCAGGTCATCGGGATGGCGGGGACGGCGGCGCGCCAGGCCGTGGAAGGCGCCGGCACCGGGCCGATCAATTACGCGCTCTGGAAGTCGCTGGGCGCGGCGGGGATCGTGCAGACCACCCCGTCGGCCGGTGGCGTGACCGTGGCGGTGCACGACGTGGCGCAGCGGAAAGTGCTCAGCACACGATCGTTCGCGCTGCCGAGCGGGGTGCTCGGTGGTGCGTGGCGTATGGCTGTGCACGGGATTTCGGACGAGCTGGTGCGGATGATCACCGGCGCGCGCGGGATCGCGCAGTCGCGCATCCTGTACGTGCGGGGAGGGAGGGTGTACGTTATAGACAGCGATGGCTACGGCGAGCGCGCGCTCACGAGCGGCAGCGGCGCGTTGTCACCTGCCTGGAATCCGAACGGCCGCTCGATCGCGTACAGTCGGATGGGTGGGACAGGCACGGAGGTTCTGATCCAGGACCTCGCCGCCGGTACGGCACAGCGCCTTCCGGGAATGCGCCCGGGGCTCAACATCACGCCGGTCTTCTCGCCCAACGGCTCGACGCTGGTCTACGCGCATGGCGAGGAGTCGGGCACCGATCTCTACGCCGTGGACGCATTCGGCGCAGGGGGAGGGAGCACGACGATGCGGCGCCTCACCGTCGGGCGCGGGTCGGACAACGTGTCGCCCAGCTTCAGCCCGGACGGGCGGCACCTCGCGATGACGTCGGGACGTGCCGGACACCCGGAGGTGTACACGCTTGATGTGGACGGATCGAACGTGGAGCTGCTCACGCCGTTCAACTTCGGCGACCAGAACTATCGCTCCAATCCGGACTGGGCGCCGGATGGCCGGCTGATCGCGTTCCAGTCGCAGATCGCCGGGCAGTTTCAAGTGATGACCATCACGTTGCGTGACCGCACGGTCAAGCAACATACGAGTGAAGGTATCAACGAGGATCCATCGTGGGCACCGGACAGCCGTCATCTGGTGTTCACGTCGAACCGGACGGGCGTGAGGGAGCTGTGGGTGCTCGACACGGAGTCGGGACGCGCACGGCAGCTCACGCACGCACCGGGAGCTCGCATGGCGGCGTGGTCGGGCGTCTTGGGGGCCGTGCCGTGATGATCCGCGGCCGCGTGGGCGCGCCGGCGGCGAAACACGTGTCCGCCGGCGAGCTCGGCTGGAACCGTCCGTCACCACCACTCTTCCCATCACCCACCTCACACCCGGAGAAACGAGCATGATCCGTACACCCGCACTCTCGATCCTCGCGGTGGTGACCGTGGCCGCGGTCGTCGGCTGTCACCGCGCTCCGCCACCTCCGCCGCCCGAGCCGGCGCCCACGGTCAACCAGGATAGCATCGACGCCGCACGGAGGGCGCGCGAGGACTCGATCCGGGCGGACTCGATCAGGCGCGTGCAGGAAGCGGAGGCCGCGGCGCGCGCGGAGCGCGATCGCCGGATCGCCGAGATGCGGAACACGCTCGCGAGCCAGATCTTCTTCGACTACGACAGCGACGCGCTGAGCGCGCAAGCGCAGAGCACGCTCGACGCCAAGCTGGCGATTCTGAACGCGAACGCGGCCGTCCGGTTGCGCATCGCCGGGAACGCGGACGAGCGCGGATCCGACGAGTACAACCTGGCGCTCGGACAGCGGCGCGCGGCGGCGGCCAAGCGGTATCTCACGCAGCACGGGATCGCCGACGACCGGCTGGAGATCGTGAGCTACGGCGAGGAGCGTCCCGTCTGCCAGCAGTCGGACGAGTCGTGCTACCAGCAGAACCGGCGCGATGAGTTCGAGATCATCGCCGGCGGCGATTCCCTCAACCCGACGGACTGATGCGGTTTCTTCGCGGTCTGGCTCCGGTCGCCCTCGTGGCGACCGGAGCGTGCTTCGCCACCCAGAGCGACGTTCGCCAGCTCCAGGCGAATCTGATCGCCGCGCGTCAGGAGTCGGCGCGCTCGGACTCGATCACGCAGGCGCGGCTGCGCGACGTGATCGCCCAGATGGGTACGGTGAACGACTCGCTCTCGCAGCTCGCGTCGCGGCTCACGCGCTTCACCGGTGATGTGCGTGGCGATCTGTACCAGATGGGACAACAGCTCCTCGCCGTGCAGGAGCTGACCGGGCAGAGCCAGCGGCGGCTGCAGGAGTTGCGCACCGACCTGGAGCAGCGCGGGCAGCAGATCGCAGCGGAGCAGGCGCAGACGACGGGGGACACGACCGCCGCCGCGGCTGCGACCACCCCAGGGCCGAATCAATTGCTCGAGGTGGGACTGGAGCAGTTGCGCCACGGTAGTCCGTCGGCGGCGCGCGCGGCGTTCCAGCAGTTGCTGCAGCAGTATCCGAAGGCGGACGTGGCGGCGGATGCGCAGTTCTACACGGCGGAGGCGTATGCCGCGGAAGGTGACACGGCGCACGCGGACAGCGTGTACGCGGCGGTCGTGACCACGTACCCCTCCTCGCCGCGTGCACCCACGGCGCTCTACAAGCAGGCGCTGTCGTTGCAGCAGGCGGGGAACGTGCCGGCAGCGCGCGCGGCGCTGAACAAGCTGGTGGAGCAGTACCCGCGCTCCGACGAGGCCGCGCTGGCGCGCGAGCGGCTTCGCACCATGCGGTAGCACGCCGGCGGCGGACGCAATGGCGAAGCAGCGCACGGCCGAGATGCCGTTCCTCGACCATCTCGAGGAGCTCCGCTGGCGGCTGATCTGGTCGCTGCTCGCTCTGGTCGTGGGGATCTCGATCGCGCTCGTGCTCGTATTGCGCGTCGACGCGCTGGCGATCCTCCAGCAGCCGATCGCGCCATACCTCCAGGGACACAAGCTCGTCTTCACCAACCCGAGCGACGCCTTCATGATCGTGATGAAGGTGGCGATCGGCATCGGCATCGTGCTGGCACTGCCGGTGGTGCTCTACCAGCTCTGGGCGTTCGTGGCGCCGGCGCTCTATCCGCACGAGAAGCGGCTGGTCATCCCGGTGATCGTGGGCGCGGTGGCGTTGTTCGCGGCCGGAGTGGGGATCGCCTACTTCTACATTCTCCCGTACACGCTCGGCTTCCTGATCAACTTTCAGTCGGGTGCACTGGAGCCGATGATCACCGCGGACGCGTATTTCGGCTTCGCGGTAGGAATGTCGCTCGCCTTCGGCGCCGTGTTCGAGCTGCCGATCGTGATTCTGGCGCTCACCGCGATCGGGCTGGTGACACCGGCCATGCTGCGCCGCTTCCGGCGCTATGCCGTGGTGCTGAGCGCGGTCGCGGGTGCGATCATCACACCGGGCGGCGACTTCATGACGCTGGCGGCGCTGAGCGTGCCGATCTACGGGTTGTACGAGGTGAGCGTGTTGCTGTCCTTCCTGGTGCACCGCCGGCGCGAGCGGCGAGCGGCGCGGGAGGCGGCGCTCGAAGCGGAGCGCGAGGCGGAGCGCGGGCAGGAGCACGGGGCGCCGGCATGAGGTGGATGCCTTTCGCGGTGGCCGCGCTGCTGGGAGGGGCGGCGCCGGCCGCGCTCCGCGCGCAGCAGCCACCGCGCCCGCCGGCGCAGGACACCACACGACCGGGCGAACGGACGCCCGGCGATACCGCCGCACGCGACAGTGCCGGCCGCGACACCACGCGCGCGGAGCTCGTGCATTGGGAGGAGCCCGATTCGATCATGGCCTCGCTCCTCGCGCGCCCGGGATACGTGTCCACACGCTACCGCGCGAACCGCTCCACCTTCCGCGGGCATCCGCGGCTGCTCGAGCTCGGCGGCGAGGCCGCGGTGACGCGCGCGCAGGCTACCGTGGTGGGCGACACCATCATCTACCGGGATTCCACCCAGGTCGTCACGGTGATGGGAGACTCGGTGGTGCTCCGCGATCTCTCGCAAAATTCCGGCGACCTGCACGCGCGCGGCTTGCTGGTCTACGACCTGCGCGCCCACCGCGGGCTCGGGACGAACATCGCGACCACCGCCACCGAGTCGGCGCAGACGTGGTTCGTGACCGCGGACACCGGCGTCGTACAGATGGACACGACGCAGACCGGGCACAGCGTCACATACGCGGAGGACGGCACGATCACAAGCTGCGATCTCCCCTTTCCGCACTACCACTTTTCGGCGGGGGAGATCAAGCACATCTCGAAGAGCTGGATCGTCGCGCGCCCGGCCGTGCTGTACGTGCAGGACATCCCCGTGTTCTGGCTGCCGTTCGTCTTCCAGGATCTGCGCAGCGGCCGGCACAGCGGATTGCTCCCCATGCGCTTCGGGCTCACCGATGTCATCCGCACGTCGGCCAACTATCGCCGCCAGATCGAGGACCTGGGGTACTACTTCGCCATCAACGACTACATGGATGCCCAGTTCTCCCTCGATTGGCGGAGCGGTGCGCACGCCACCGACGGGGACCCCGGGTGGATGCGGCTGAACGGCGAGTGGGAGTACCGCTGGCTGAACCGCTTCCTGTCCGGCCACGTGGCCACGTCGTACAGCCGGTACTCGGACGGGAGCACGAACACGGCGCTCTCGTGGACGCACGCGCAGTCCTTTTCGCAGCGGAGCAGCCTCAACGCGAACATCAACTACGTGTCCAACACGCTCGCGCAGCGGCAGCAGGCGCTCAACGTGGCGCAGGCGCTCGCTACCATCTACTCGGCGCTCAACTACCGGCGAAAGATCGGTGGAGCGGATTTCAGCCTGGGGGGCACGCGGCGGCAGTTCACCGGCCGTTCGGAGGTGGACCAGGACTTCCCGAACTTCAACATCACCACGGCGCCCATCTCGCCGGTGTCGTGGCTCGTCTGGTCGCCGCAACTGAGCGTGACCAATAGCGAGCGCTCCCACATCGATCAGAACGCCGCCTCCGCCGCGGCCTTCCGCTTCACCGTCACCCCCGGCGGCGCGCTGGACAGCACGCGCATCGATGCCAGCCAGCGCAACACGCGCGTCAACTTCGACACGCCGGTGCGCATTGGCGGCTTCACCTGGCGGAACACGTTCACGGTGAACGATCAGTTCAACGACTTCCCGCAGCTCATCACGATTCCCGACGTGCGCGACACGAGCCTCACGGCGGATCGCGTGTTCGCGCAGACATACCAGACGTCGATCGACTGGACCACGTCGCTCGATCTGCCCTCGCTGTCCGGCGGGAAGTGGAACATCACCCCCTCGCTGCAGATCGTAAACGCCGACCCGGCGTCGGCGTTCTGGGTGCGGAGCTTCCTGAGCGGCGGGGAGTTCGTGCACCAGTCCAAGCGACTGCAGTACACGATCTCCAGCTCGCCCACGTTCTTCGGGCTGTTCCCGGGATTCGGTCCCTTCAGCCGGATCCGCCACTCGATCACGCCGCGCATCTCGTACAGCTACGCGCCGCAGGGTGAGGTGAGCGACGACTTTCTCCAGGCGGTGCGCAAGACACGGGTCGGGGACCTGAGCACGCTCACGCGCAACCAGGTGACGCTCGCGCTCAACCAGGTGTTCGAGGCGAAGGTGCGGCAGCCTGGCGACTCCACGCCAGGCGGCGGAGAGAAGCTGAAGCTGCTGCAGCTCGACTTCTCTCCCATCACCTGGGATTTCGAGCGTGCGCGCAAGACCGGCGGGACGGGGCTCACCACGCCGAGCTTCTCCCTGCGCGCGGCATCGGATCTCATTCCAGGACTCGATCTCCGCATCGGGTGGTCGCTCTTCGAGGGGAATCCGCAGAGCGACTCGGCGCGGTTCAAGCCGTTCCGCGAGTCGATTTCCGCCGGACTCGCCATCGGTCGCGGGCGCAATCCGTTCGCCATGCTCGCGCGCCTCTTCGGCGGGTCCGGTGCGGCGCCGAGCGACACGCTCGCCGAAGCGCCGTACGATTCCACATTGGGGCTCCCGCGCGAAACCGCGCCTCAGGTGGCGGGCACGACGCGAAGCCGCTATCCGCTCGGCGTCAACACCTCGCAGGGATGGCAGTTGCGCCTCGACTTCTCCGCCATTCGTCGCCGTCCACCCGCCGGTGTGTCGGCAGAGCTGTTCGATCCGACGGCCATCTGTCAGGAGGTGGACCCCGCACTGCGCGAGCGGTGCGAGGAGCAGCAGTTGGCGCTCGCCCAGCAGGACACGAGCGGCCTGTTCGAGGGGACGCGCATCGCACGCATTCCTCCCAGCGCCACGCTGCGGGCGAGCACGAGCTTTCGCCTCACGCCCAACTGGGCGGTGGAATGGCAGACGGGGTACGATTTCGAGCGGCGCCGCTTTTCCGATCACATCGTGACGCTCCAGCGGGACATGCACGACTGGCGGGCGATCTTCGCCTTCACGCAGTCGCCGACGGGAAGCTTCGCGTTCAATTTCTTCATCTCGCTCATTGCCGAGCCGGACCTCAAGTTCCAGTACAACCAGCGGACCTATCGTCCCACGCAACCGTGAACCGAACGATCGAGCTGGACGGTCAGTCGCTGACCATCGCCGATGTGGAGGCCGTGGCGTGCGGGCGCGCACACGTCGCGCTGAGCGCGCGCGCCCGCGCGCGGATCGCGGCGGCGCGCGGCGTGGTGCAGCGCCTGGTGGCGGAGGGAGAGGTGGCGTACGGCGTCACGACCGGGTTCGGCAAGCTGTCGGATGTCGCCATTCCCGCAGGCAAGCTGGCGGAGCTGCAGGTGAACCTGGTCCGCAGCCACGCCGTGGGTGCGGGCGCGACGCTGCCGGAGCGCGAGACGCGCGCCATGATGCTCCTCCGCGCCAACGTGATCGCGAAGGGGTACTCCGGCGCACGCGCGGACGTGGTCGAGCTGCTCTGTGGCATGCTCAACGCCGGTCTCTGGCCGCCGGTACCGGAGCAGGGGAGCGTGGGGGCGAGCGGCGACCTGGCCCCGCTCGCGCATCTCGCGCTCGCCCTCATCGGCGAAGGGATGCTGCATCACGCGCAGGGCACGTCTCCCGCCGCGGAGGCGCTGCACGCCGCGCGGCTCACGCCGCTCGTGCTCGAGCCCAAGGAGGGGATCACCCTCATCAACGGGACGCAGGCGCACACCGGCATTGCCGCGCTCGCGCTCGCCGATGCGTGGCGGCTCTGGCGCGCGGCGCAGGTGGCGGGGGCCATGTCGCTCGAGGCGCTGCTGGGCACGCCGGTGGCGTTCGATGAGCGGATCCAGGCGGCGCGCGGCCAGGAAGGGCAGCGCATCGCGGCGGCGGCGCTGCTCCGCCTGCTCCGCGACAGCGAGATTCGCGAGTCGCATCGCACCGGCGACCCGCGCGTGCAGGACGCGTACTCGCTCCGCTGCATGCCCCAGGTGCACGGCGCGGTGCACGACGCGCTCACGTTCGCCGAGTCGCTGGTCACGCGCGAGCTGAACGCGGCCACCGACAATCCACTCGTCTTCGAGGACGGAACGCTGTTGAGCGGCGGCAACTTCCACGGCCAGCCGGTGGCGCTCGCGCTCGACGTGATGGCGATCGCGCTCACGAATCTCGCCACCATGGCGGAGCGGCGTGTGGACCGGCTGGTGCACCCGGATCTCAACCAGGGGCTTCCACCCTTCCTCACGCGCGACGCGGGCGTCAGCTCGGGATTCATGATGACCCAGGTGACGGCGGCGGCGCTGGCCAGCGAGTGCAAGCTGCTGGCGCATCCGGCCAGCGTGGACACGATTCCCACGGATGGGAGCAAGGAAGACGTCGTCCCGATGGCGATGGGCGCGGCGTGGAAGCTGCGGCGCGTGGTGCAAAACGTGCGCACCGTGCTCGCCATCGAGCTCTTGTGCGCGGCGCAGGGGGTGGACTATCGCGCGCCGCTCGCACCCGGCGCGGGTGTCCGCGCGGCGCACGATGCAGTGCGTGCGCTCGTGGCACCCTACGAGCGCGACCGCCCCATGCACGACGACATCGCGCGGCTAGGAGACGCGATCGCCGAAGGCACGTTCGATCTTCCCGAGATGATGAGCGACCGATGACCACGCACACCATGCCCGCGCCACGCGCGCGATCGGGCGCGCGGACCGTGCGCGCGCCGCACGGTAGCACGCTGAGTTGCAAGGGATGGCAACAGGAAGCCGCCCTGCGCATGCTCATGAACAACCTCGACCCCGATGTGGCCGAGCGTCCGGATGACCTGGTGGTGTACGGCGGCACCGGACGCGCCGCGCGGAGTTGGGAGGCGTTCGACGCGATCGTCGCCGCGCTCCGCCGACTCGAGCACGATGAGACGCTGCTCGTGCAGAGCGGCAAGCCGGTGGGAGTCTTCCGCACGCATGCGTCGGCGCCGCGCGTGCTCATCGCGAACGCCAATCTCGTGGGGCGGTGGGCCACCTGGGACGTCTTCCGCGAGCTGGAGCGCCAGGGGCTCACGATGTACGGGCAGATGACCGCGGGCTCGTGGATTTACATCGGCTCGCAGGGGATCTTGCAGGGGACGTACGAGACGTTCGGTGCGGTGGCACGCGAGCATTTCGGCGGCACGCTCGCCGGCCGACTGGTGGTGAGCGCGGGACTGGGGGGGATGGGCGGGGCGCAGCCGCTCGCCGCGACGATGCTCGGCGCCGTCTTCCTCGGCATCGACGTGGATCGTGCTCGCATCGAGCGCCGTGTGGCCACGGGATATTGTGACCGCGTCACCGCCCATCTGGACGAGGCGCTGCGCTGGGCGCGCGAGGCAATGGCGTCGCGGACCGCGCAGTCGGTGGGGCTGGTGGGCAATGCCGCGACGGTGCTGCCGGAATTGGTGGGTCGCGGCGTGACGCCGGACGTCCTCACCGACCAGACGAGCGCGCACGACATGCTCAACGGGTATGTCCCGGTGGGGATGTCGCTGGACCAGGCTGCCGCGCTGCGCGGCGCCGATCCCGCGGAATACGTGCGGCGCTCCACCGCGTCGGCGGTGGAACACGTGCGCGCGATGCTGGCCCTGCGCGAGCGCGGCGCCGTGACCTTCGACTACGGCAACAACCTGCGCACCGTGGCGTTCGATGCCGGCGTGCGCGATGCGTTCGTCTTTCCGGGCTTCGTGCCGGCCTACGTGCGGCCGCTCTTCTGCGCGGGGCGCGGTCCCTTCCGCTGGGTGGCGCTCTCCGGCGATCCGCAGGATCTGTATCGCACCGACGAGCTGGTGTTGGAGCTCTTTCCGCACGATACGCACCTGGCGCGGTGGATCCGGCTGGCACGCGAGAAGGTGCAGTTCCAGGGGTTGCCGGCGCGCATCTGCTGGCTGGGGCAGGGGGAGCGCGCGCGCTTCGGCGTCGCGCTCAACGACCTCGTGGCCTCGGGGGAGCTGTCGGCGCCGATCGTGATCGGCCGCGATCACCTCGACACGGGGAGCGTGGCGTCGCCCTTCCGCGAGACGGAAGCGATGCGCGATGGGAGCGACGCGATTGCCGACTGGCCGATTCTCAATGCGATGCTCAACGTGGCGAGCGGCGCGTCGTGGGTGTCCTTCCATCACGGCGGCGGCGTGGGGATCGGCAACTCGCTGCACGCGGGGCAGGTGCTCGTGGCCGATGGCACGCCGGAGATGCGCGTGCGCCTGGAGCGGGTGCTGACGAACGATCCGGGGATCGGCGTCGCGCGGCATGCCGACGCGGGGTACGACATTGCCCTGCGCACGGCCGCCGAGCAGGGGATCGTGCTCCCGATGCGCGACTGACGCCGCGCCGCCGCCCATGCTCTCCGCGCGCTTCGCGCCCTGGCACGTGCCGCTCTTCGCGCTCAAGTACGCGTATCAGCATGTGCGGCGCTTCCCCATCCTGGTGCACTTCGAGGTCACCACGCGCTGCAACGCGCGCTGTGCCTTCTGCGACTACTGGAAGACGGAGCCCGACGCGCGCGCCGGCGAGGTGGAGCGGTGCGCCGCCGCGGCGCGATTCTTCAACCCGATCATGATCACCTTCACCGGGGGCGAGCCGCTGCTCCGGCGCGACCTGGAGGAGCTGGTCGCCGGTGTGGCGCGCGCCGTGCGGCTGCGCTACCTGACGATGATCACGCACGGCGCCATGCTCTCCGTGGAGCGCGCGCTCTCGCTCTGGGACGCCGGGTTGAACCAGTTCAACATCTCGCTCGACTTTCCCGACGCACGCCACGATCGCGCGCGCGGCATTCCGGGGTTGGCCGGCCGGATCTTCGATACGGTGGACGGGATGCAGGGGAGCGGGATCGACAGCATCCGCTTCAACACCGTCATGCGCAGCGACAATCTGGACGAGCTGCTGGCGATCGCCGAGCGCGCCCGCGCGCTGCGGTGCGGCGTGTCGTACAGCGTGTACACCACGCTCAAGAACGGCCACGCCGATCCGCGCCTCGGCCCCGAGCACGCGGCGCGCGTGGACGACGTCGTGGCGGCGCTGCTGGCGTACAAGCGCGCGCACCGTGGCGTGATCGTGAACTCCGATCACTACCTGCGACAGATCCCGCGCTACGTGCGGGGCGAGGCGATGGAACCCTGCCGCTCCGGCGTCCGCACGATCCACGTGGACCCGCGCGGCATGGTCCGGCGCTGTCCCGATTTCCCCGCGGATGCGCACTGGACGGCGTTCCGCCGCTACCGGCCGATCGACTGTCAGGCGTGCTACTACGCCTGTCGTGGCGAGGCGCAGGCGCCGCTCACGCTCGGCCGCGTGCGCGACGTGATGGCGTGATGACCACGACACCTGACGGTGTGGGCGCAGACGTGGCGGTGCACGCGGCGGAGCGCGGTGGTGCGGGCGGCGATCTGCTGTTCGTGAACGCCGCGCAGGTCGTCACGTGCGCGGGACCGGCGCGCGCGCGAAGCGGTGCGGAGATGCGCGACGCGGGGGTGCACGAGGGGTGGTGCGTGGCCGTTCGCGGCGACACGATCGCCGCGGTGGGACCGCAGCCCGAGATCGAGCGTGCGGTCGCCGGAGCGACCCGGGTGGACTGCCGCGGGTGCATCGTGACGCCGGGGCTGGTGGACTCGCACACGCACGCCGTTTTCGGCGCGCCGCGCGCTGGGGAGCACGAGATGCGCGCGGCGGGGGTGGGATACATGGAGATCGCGCGGCGCGGGGGCGGCATCCACGCATCGGTGCGCGATGCGCGTGAGCGATCGGAGGATGAGCTGTTCGCGCTCGCTCGCGCGCGGCTGGCGCGGCTGGCGTCGTACGGGAGCACGACGGTGGAGGTGAAGTCGGGCTATGGGTTGACGGTGGAGTCGGAGCTCAAGCTGTTGCGTGTGGTGCAGCGGTTGGCGGAGGAGGGGAGTGGTCCGCGGTTGGTGGCGACGTGGCTTGGTGCGCACGAGGTGCCGGAGGAGTATCGAGGGAGCGCCGCGTCCCGCGCCAGTTATGTCAAAGTGCTGACCGCCGAGATGCTCCCCGCAGTCGTCCAGCAGCAACTCGCCACCTTCGCCGACGTCTTCTGCGAGCCCGGCGTCTTCTCCACCGACGAGTCCCGCACCATCCTCCGCGCCGCGCGCGCGGCAGGGCTCCGCCTCAAGCTCCACGCCGACGAGCTCGAGCCCGCCGGCGGCGCCGAGCTCGCCGCCCAGCTCGGCGCCACCAGCGCCGATCACCTGGCCGCCATCTCCGACTCCGGCATCCGCGCGCTCGCCCAGTCACGCACGGTGGCCACGCTCCTCCCCGGCACCATGCTCTTCCTCGGACGCACTCGCCACGCCCCTGCACGCGCGCTCATCGAGGCCGGCGTCCCCGTCGCGCTCGCCACCGACTTCAATCCCGGCACGTCTCCCACCGTCAACTTCCCGCTCATCCTCACCCTCGGCGTGAGCCAGCTCCACCTCTCCGCCGCGGAAGTACTCATCGCCGCCACCGTGAACGGTGCGGCAGCCCTCGATCTGGCCGATCGCGTCGGGCAGCTCACGCCGGGATTCTCCGCCGACCTAGCCGTGTTCGAGGGGCACGACTACCGCGAGTTGCCCTACTGGTACGGCGACCGTCGTTGTAAGGGCACCTGGGTGCGCGGCAAAGCTTGTCACCCTAGTGACTTACCGGTACTTTAAAGGCTTGTCCCCCCGAGCCAGGGGTTCACGCCACCGCTGCCCCACGGCCCTCGATCGCGCTGATGTCCAACCTCGCCAAGCTCAAGAAGCAAGCGGCCGAGTTCGAGCAGAAGAAACAGTTCGACAAGGCGCTGGCGAAATACATCCAGATCCTGGATTCGCTTGGCGAGCACCCCGATGAGGCCGACGTGGCGCTGTTCAACCGCGTCGGAGATCTCCTCCTCCGGCAGGGCTCGGTGGGCGAAGCCACCGACTATTACGAGCGCGCGGTGGATCTCTACACCGACGGCGGCTTCTTCAACAACGCCATCGCCCTCTGCAACAAGATCCTCCGCAACGCGCCGGGCCGCACGTCCATCTACTACAAGCTCGGCCGCATCAGCGCCAAGAAGGGCTTCACGAACGACGCCAAAGCCAACTTTCTCGAGTACGCTGATCGGATGCAGAAGGCGGGGAACCTCGAGGAAGCGTTCCGCGCGCTGAAGGAATTCGCCGATCTCTGCCCGGACCAGGACGACATCCGGCTCATGCTCGCCGACCAGCTCGTGCAGAAGGATCGGCGCACCGAGGCGATCGAGCAGCTCCAGGTACTGTACCAGAAGTTCGAGGTGGAAGGCCGCACGAAGGAGGCGCGTGCCACCGCGGATCGCATGCGCGCCATCGACCCGGAGGTGTCGCCTCGGCGCAGCGGGAGCGTCCCCACGCCCAAGTCGAGCGATCTCGTCTTTCTCGATCTGAGCTACGATGGCCCCGCATCGAAGTCATCGCGGGATGCGGAGCGCGGCGCCGCGTCGAAGGAGCGCGATCGGAAGGAGGGCGCGCGCTCGGGCGAGGCGCCGACGCGCGAGCGCGATACCGGCGATGCGGAGCCCGAGCATGCCGATGAGGTCGCCGCGCACGAGGACATGCCCGACATTGTCGGCGGGGACCTCGACATTCTGGAGTCGCCTGAAGTCATGCTCGACGACGTCGCATCCGGCGCGGATGAAGACGTCGCTCCCGCCGCGGAGCACGACACCCTCGCCATCGACGGGCTGGTGCACGGAGCAGGGATGGGTGCGGCGGATGCCGGCGCGGTGATCGAAGAAGTGGAAGGGTTCCAGCAGCACGTCTTCGATCCGCCGTCCAGCGTGGACGAGCCGGTGTCGTCGCTCCCCGACCTCGAGCCGACCATGTTCGGCGATCCGGGCGACGCATCGCTGCACGCGGCGGAGCTCGCCGAGGAGAGCGACGACGCGGATGCGCTGCAGCGGGCGGATCTCCCGCCGGCCGACCTGGACTTCGATCTCGGTACCGGTGCCGGCCTTGGTGGCGACGTGGGCGCCGGGCGCGGAGCGGATCCGTCATCGGCGTACGGCGCTGCACCCGACGACGAGATGTTGCAGCACCTGGCCGAGCACGACGTGCCCCCGATCTCGCGTGATGTGTCCGCGGAGACGGCCGATGAGGCGTCCGGCGACGAAGATCTGGCGCTCACCGGCGAGCTGCCGATGCTCGGCCTGGATGCCGGATTGAATGGCGATGACGATGGCGATCTCGACGCGGCGCTCGGCACGGATGCGGCCGGGCACGATACGTCCGCGCCTCGCGCTCCCGCGCAGCACAACGTGATCTCCGACGATCTGCTCGCGATCGACGATTCGGACGATCTGCTCGGCATCGAGGCACTGGAGGAGCCACCGGCTCCGCGGCCGCGCCGCGCGGTACAACCCCCGCGCCCGTCGCGCGAGCGGTGGGAGGAACTGCGCGACGCGATCGTGTCATCGCCACAGAGCTGGCCACTCTACCGCGAGCTCGGAGAAGCGCTGCTCGAGGCCGGGCAGCGTGAGGCGGGGATGGAGGCGCTCGAGACGGCAATGTCGGGATTCGCGCGCGCGGATGACTTCTCGGGTGCGCGCGAGGTGGTGGACGAGATCATTCGGCTGGAGCCGAATTCGGTGCACCACCACCAGAAGCGTGTGGAGTTCGCCTTCCGCTGCAACGATCGCGCGCGGCTGGTGGACGCGTATCTCGCGCTCGCGGACTGTCTCTTCCGCACTGGCGAAGGAGAGAAGTCGCGCGCCGTGTACGAGCGCGTGCTCGAGCTGGCACCGACCGACGTGCGCGCGCGGCGCGTGCTGGCCGAGTTCGCCGCGGCGGACACGCTCGGCGAGGAAGACGACGCGGCGGCCGGTACGCTCACGTTCCTCGACCCGCTGCCGCAGGAGGCGCCGCCTGCCGCGCACGCCACCGGCGTTGGTGCCGCCGGAGCAGGGGACGCGCGCGCGCGTGCGGTGCCATCCGCCGGCGACGATCACCATGACGCGCCGGCCGGCGACGCGTTCGTGAATCTCTCCGACTGGCTCCGGGAGGAGGAAACCCCGCGCTCCACGCGGATGGTGGTGGACGTGGCGGAGCCGGCGCAGCGCGAGCAGGTGGACTTTGCCGAGATGCTCTCCATGTTCAAGGCCGGCGTGGCGGCGAACGTGGATGAGGGCGACTTCCAGAGCCACTACGATCTGGGCGTCGCGTACAAGGAAATGGGCTTGCTCGACGAGGCGATCGCGGAATTCCAGAAGGCGCTGCGTGGCACGGAGCACCGGATCCGCACGTACGAGGCGTTGGGGCAGTGCTTCGTGGAGAAGGGGCAGTACCAGATCGCGATCACCATCCTCACGCGTGCGCTGCACGACCGCGACCAGCCGGACGATGCGCTGGTGGGCGTGCTCTACCTGCTCGGCGCGGCCTCCGAGGCGCTCGGTCAGTGGGCCGACGCGCGCGCGTATTACGAGCGGGTGTTCGCGCTCGACATTCAGTTCGGCGACGTGGGGGACCGGCTCGCCGCCATGGAGCGCAAGCTCGCATGAGCGGCGTCATCCCCGCCCGCTCGCGCCCGGCGCCCGCGCCTCCGCTCTCGGAGATCCAGGGGCCGGTACGGGCGGAGTTGGAGCGCACGAGCGATGAGCTGCGTCGCATCGTGCTCGCGCACTTCCCGATCATCGAGCAGGTGTCGGAGCACCTGCTGCTCATGAAGGGAAAGTTGTTCCGCCCGACCCTCTGCCTGCTGTCGAGCGCGGTGGAGGGAGAGCCGTCGATCCGCGCGGCGACGCTCGGCGCGATCGTCGAGTTGGTGCACGTGGCCACGCTCGTCCACGACGACTCGGTGGACCACTCGGCGCTGCGGCGCGGCATGCCGACGGTGAACTCGCTCTTCAGTCACCAGGTGTCGGTGATCATGGGCGACTTCCTGTACTCGCGGGCCATCGTGGAGCTGGTGCGCGACGGCGATCTGGAGGTGCTGCGCGTACTGGCCGACGCGACGAACGCCATGACCGTCGGGGAGATGCGCCAGCTCACCGCCGTGGACACGTTGCAGTTCTCAGAGGGCGACTACGAAGCGCTGATTCGCGCGAAGACGGCGTCGCTCATTGCTGCCTCGTGCGAGATCGGCGCCATCGCGGGCAGCCCGGCGCACCGCGCGGCGCTCGCGCGCTATGGCGATCGCCTGGGGATGGCGTTCCAGGTGGTGGACGATCTGCTGGACTACACGGCCGATGTCGCGGTCACCGGGAAGCCCACCGGTCTCGACCTTCGCGAGCACAAGGTCACGCTGCCGCTCATCGCGGCATTGCGCACCATGTCGCCCGCCGCGCGCGGAGACGTGGAGCGCCTGTTCGCCACACCAGAGCCCGACGACGAGCAGATCGGCACCGTCGTCGACATCGTCACCGAGCTGGGTGGTCTGGAATACGCCCGGCGGCGCGGCGATCAGTATGCGGCCGAGGCCGAGGAGGCTCTCGACGCCGTACCGGAAAGTGCCGCGACCGCCGCCTTGCGCGATGCGGTCGCGTACGTCATGGAGCGCACGCAATGATGGTACGTGGATCCGCGAAGCACCGTCCGGTGTTCCATCTGGTCGTCCTGGCGATCGGATTCATTGTCGGCGGACTGTTGACGCAGTTGTCGCGTCGCTTTCTCCCGCCGGGGGCAGTGAAGGAGTTTCTCACCACCGGGATCACGGGGAGCGTGGGCCCCCTTTCGGTGGACCTGGTGATCATCAAGTTTGCAATCGGGCCGGTCGCGGTCGATGTGGCGCTGATGAGCGTGGTGGGGGTGCTCATCGCGTATCTCATCGCCCGATCGCTCTTCTAGGAGGCGGGCATGTTCGGAAACATCAGCTTCACCGAAGTCCTCATCATCATGGTGCTGGTCCTGCTCGTGTTCGGGGCCAAGCGCATCCCCGAGATCGCGTCCTCCATGGGGAAGGGGATCCGCGAGTTCAAGCGGAGCATCTCGGAAGTGGACAGGTCGCTGAACGACATCGGCCAGGAGGAGCGGCGCGAGCCGCTGCGCCGCGCCGAGCCGCCGCTGCAGGCGCCCAAGCGCGCGGACGACGAGGGGTCGGAGCCGAAGCGGCTGATGAGCTGAGCGTCACGCCGCCGCCGCGCGGCGGCGGCGTGAGTATCAGGCGGCGCTGCGGCGCATGATCGCTTCGATCTCGCGCCGGCGGTCGACGATCTCGGCGGTGGCGCGGAGATTGGCCACGAACTCCTGCACACGCCGCTGCCGGAGCCGCGGGAGCAACGCCGCACGCTGCGTATCGCGTTGCGCCACCCACGTGTCGCGGTCGGCGCTCACACGCCGATCCACGCGCAGCACGACCACCGCATCGGGCGTACGGATGGGCGCGCTCACCGCCCCGACCGGGAGCGCGAACGCCGCGCCGATCGCCTGGGTGAGCTGTCCCAGCCCGTTCACCGTGCTGACGCGCGAGAACATCGGTGTCTGCTCCACCGCCAGGCCAGCGGCCTTCGCCGCAGCGTCCAGCGAGCTGCTCGTCGCGGCGGTGGCAAGCTGCTGCGCGCGCGGAAGCAGGAGATCGAGCTTCTTGCGGAGGGCGAGCTCGGAGCGAATCTCGTCCCGCACATCATCGAGCGTGGCCTTCCCACCCTTGTGCAGCGAGTCCAGCCGCACGAGGTAGTACGCATCGTTCGTGTTCGTCAGCTCGCTCGACGTGCCAATGTTCACGCCGCTGAAGGCGAACGCGCTGCCGCCCGGCACGTAGGCACCGTTCCACACGAGCGGCTCGCCCTGCTGCACGTGTAGCTGCGCCGAGGGGAGATGGAGTTGGCGCACGGCGCTGTCGAACTGCGCCGGCTCCGACGCGCTCGCCGCCAGACGGGCGAGCACGTCCGCCTCCTGGTCGCTGCGCGCGGCGCTCGAGTCTCCCTGCGCGATGGGCAGCAGGATGTGGCGCACGAGCACGCTGTCCCCCGCGCGCTGGTCCACCTGGATGAGGTGGTAGCCGAACTGCGTGAGCACCGGCTGGGAGAGCTGCTTGGGCGGCAGCGAGAACGCGACATCCTCGAACGGCTTGACGAGCATGCCGCGCTTGATCCATCCCAGCGATCCGCCGTCCACGGCCGACGTGCTGTCCACGGATTCGCGCTTGGCGACGTCGGCGAACGACGTACCTCCCGCGATCTCCGCGCGGAGCTGCAGGATGCGATCGCGCACGCGCGCGGTGTCGGCGGGCGTGATCGGCCGGTCGATGCGCGTCACCGAGACGACCGCACTCCCGCGCCGCTCGGGGAGCTCCTTCTCGTGCTGCTCGAAGTACGCGCGGATCTCCTCGTCCGACACACGCACCGCCGAATCGGGGATGCTCGACGGATCGAAGCGCACGAAGGAGACCTGTGCCGAGTCGTGTTGGTCCTGGTACGCGCGCCAGAGCTGCGCGTCCGAGATGTACACGGTGGACGCGATCTGCTCGTAGAGCTTCGACTCGGGGATCCTGCTGCGGTAGTACTGCGAGAGGCTGTAGGTGATACCCTGCTGTTGCGCCACCGGACTCTGGATGAAGCGCTGGTACTTCGCGAGATCGAACTGCCCGTCCGTCTGGAAATTGGGGTTCTGGATGACGTCGGGGGGCGGATCGTTCAATGCGTACTGCCGAATCTCATCGTCGCTCACCGTGATGCCGCGCCGCTCGATCTCCTGCCGGAGCAGGATGTCGTTCACGAGTTGGTCGAACGCCTGATCCTTCAGTCGCTCGATCTCATCCTGGTTGAGCGTCTGCCCGGCCTCCTGCTGCTGCCGCATCAGGTTCTCGTAGGCGTTCGTGTACATCTGCTGCGTGATGTCCTGCCCATTCACCTCCGCCACCGTGGTACCTGGGGTGATCTTGGGCCGTCCGAGCAGCCCGCCCAGCTCCACGAACACGAAGCCGATCACGAAGGCGGCGATGACGAACCACAGGATGTATTTTGCATTGCTCCGCATGGACCGCAGCACGGGGCGAACTCCTCGGCGTTCTGGGGGGAATGGGGTCTGACGCGGCGGGACCGGCAGCCTCGGAATCTACCCGGCGATCGCGCGTAAAAGCAAGGCAGTGTGTCACTTCCGATTGACTTCGATCGTCAGGGAGATGTATTATCACCTTCCCGCCGCCGTCCCGCGCGGCCCTGCCGAGAGCTCTGCATGGCCCACTCCGCCCTGATCGAAGATCTCGAGCGACAGTTCCTCGAGAACCCCCGACGTGTGTTCGCGCGCCTGGCGAACGAATACCGGAAATCGGGCGACTACGAGCGCGCCATCGAGGTGTGCTCGGTCCACGTACCGCAGCAGCCGAGCTACATCAGCGGTCACATCGTGTTGGGCCAGGCACTGTTCGAGACCGGCCGGTACGATGAGGCCCAGCGCTCCTTCGAGACGGCCATCTCCCTCGACCCGGAAAATCTGATCGCGCTCCGGCAGTTGGGCGACATCGCGCGCGAGCGCGGCGATGCCGGCACCGCACGCGAGTGGTACCAGCGGCTGCTCGAGGTGGATCCGCAGAACGAGGAGGTGGCGCTCCAGGTGGCCGCCCTCGACCAGGCGGGCGCGGAGGGAGGGACGGAGGGGGCGTCGGCGGAGTCCGACGGGCCACCGTCGTGGAGCGACATCCACCCGGAGGATGCGGCGAGCGGAGCGACGAGCCCGGCGCCGGAGCAGGACATCGGCGCTCCCGCGGGACTGGAGCATGGAGCGCAATTCGGCGAGCCGGCCTCCTACGAAGCGCCGCCGCCGGACGCCGAGGGTGACACGGCGTCCGGCGAGCCCGCGGCGCAGACTGGCGCCGACGATGGGCTTGCCCCGTGGGAGCGTGCGGCAGCGCAAGCAGGAGGACTCGAGCGCGCCAACGAGTGGGCGGAAGAGCATGACGACGCCGGTGGCGAGCCCGCGCTGCTCGATCTCCCGGCCGACGCGTTCTCAGCCGAAACGCCCGGAGAAGCCAGCGGGAATGACGACGCCGGCACCATCGAGGCGCCGGCCGGGTTCGAGCCGTCCACCCTTGCGTCCGAGGACGACACCGCCGTGCGCGCTCGCTCCGGCGTGGAGGGAATCATCCGCGAGACGGGGCCGTTCGATTCGGATGACTTCGAAGAGCTGGAGCTCACCTCGCCCATCACGGCGCACGAGGATCGCGTGGTGCACGTGGAAGATGGGGTGAGCGCGTCGGCCGGCCTGACGATCGACACGGGCTCGCTCAACCCGGATCGGGAAGTGCTGCTACCGCAGTTCGCCGCGGACGAGACGCTCGACGTCGACGTGATCGAGGTGGGCGCTCCCGCCCGGAGCGATGCCCCGCACACGGCCCCCGACCATGGATCGCCCACGGCAGACGCGCCGCCGGTCGCGCCCGCTGCGGAGGCCACAGCCCACACGCAGGCGTCGTCAGTCGATTCGCCGGACATCGCACTTCCCGCGGAGGAAGCCCCCGTTCCTGCTGCCGCAGCGCCAGGCCAGGGGGCCGCGGCGGAAGGCGGAGAGTTCGTGACCGAGACGATGGCCGAGCTCTACGTGAAGCAGGGATTCACGGCCGAAGCACTCGGTATCTATCGCCAGCTCTCGCGGCGCGATCCCGCCAACGCCGCATGGCGCGATCGGGTTGCCGCACTCGAAGCGGAGATGCGTGCCGGTGTCACCGCGCCGCGCGTGGGCGTGGCGGAACACGTCGCGCCGGAGGCAACGGTCGGCGCGTTGCTGTCGCGCATAGCGGCGCGCCTCGCCCCCGCAGGGTGGGAGCCGGGCGGCGCTGCGCAGCGGGAGGCAGCGCCAGAGATGCCGCGCGAGGCGAGCCCGCTCGATGCGCCGGAGCCCGTGGCCCCGCGCGACGAGACCGCCGCCGCCACGCTGGCCGGCGCCTTTGCGCCGCAGTATCACCCGTCCGCGAGCCCACCTGCGGTGCCGCGTGCGACACGCGAGGCGCCGAGCGAGCTGTCGCTGGACGACGTCTTCCGTGAGCGCGGTGAGTCCGGCGGCGCGCCGGCGCCCGCAGGATCGGGCGGAGCCGGCGGCGCAGGATTGTCGTTCGACGAATTCTTCTCACCCAGAAAGCGGTCGGACGATGCCGCGAGCGAAGGCACGCCGCCGTCCACCGGTCCCGGCGACGCAGATGGGAGCACGCCTCCGGAAGCCTCGGACCTGGAGCTGTTCCACGCCTGGCTCGAGGGTCTCAAGAAATAGTGCACGTCTCCGTGCTCAATGGACCCAGCCTGAACCTGCTGGGTGTGCGGGAGCCGTCGGTCTACGGTACCGACACGCTGCAGGACATCGAGGCGCGTGTTCGCGCGGTGGGGAGCTCGTTGGGAGTGACGCTCGACTTCGTGCAGCACAACGGAGAGGGTGCGCTCATCGACAGCATCCACGCGTTGCGCGGTGTTGCCGATGGAGCGGTGGTGAACGCGGGCGCGTACACGCACACGAGCCTCGCCGTGCGCGACGCGCTCACGGCGGTGGGGGTGCCCTTCGTGGAGGTGCACCTGTCCAACATCTTCGCGCGCGAGCCGGAGCGGCGCACGTCGATGCTGGCCGGCGCGGCGGTGGGCGTGGTGTGCGGCTTCGGCGCGACGAGCTACGAGCTGGCGCTGCGCGGCCTGGTCGACTGGTTGTCGCGTGCCCGCTGACGAGCGTCTCGCGCGGCTCGCTGCCGTACGCGACGGGCTGCGCGACGCGGCGCTCGACGCGCTGCTGCTCACCAGCCTGCCGAACATCCGCTACGTCACCGGCTTTTCCGGGAGCAGCGCGCTCCTGCTGGTGACGGAGAGCGACGCCGTGCTCGTCACCGATTTCCGCTACGACACGCAGGCGCGCGAGGAGGCGGGGGACGTCGCCCGGGTGCTGGTGGATGCGCAGAGTTTGTGGGCCGCGCTCTGGCGCCTGCTCCCCGAGATCGCCAATGTGAGCGTGCTCGGCTTCGAGTCGGCGCACCTGCTGCACCGCGATTTCCAGCGTCTGCTGGAGGCGGGCGGGGGGAGCACGTGGCACTGGCGTCCCACCGCCGATCTGGTGGAGACGTTGCGGGCGCGGAAGTCGGCGGCGGAGATCGCGCTCATCGCCGAAGCGGCATCGGTGGCGGTGGCCGCGTTGGAGCGCACGGTGCCGCAAATCCGAGCCGGGATGACGGAGACCCAGGTGGCGGGCGTTCTGGAGCATGCGCTGCGGGATGCGGGGAGCGAGGGATATCCCTTTCCGACCATCGTGGCGTCGGGGCCGCGCAGCGCGCTGCCGCACGCACACACGTCGGACCGGGCAGTGGAGCGGGGGGAATTTCTGTTGCTCGACTTCGGTGCGGTGCGGCGCGGGTACTGCGCCGACGTGACGCGCACCTTCGTGGTGGGGCGCGCCGATGCGCATCAGCGCGAGGTGTACGAGATCGTGCGTGCGGCCAACGCGCAGGCCACGAGCCTAGTGCGCGCGGGGATGACCGGCCGGGATGCCGACGGGTTGGCGCGACGCTACATTGAGGGGCGCGGTTGGGGGGAGGCGTTCGGACACAGCCTGGGACATGGGCTGGGGCTGGAGGTCCACGAAGCGCCACGGCTGGCGCGAACGGCGGAGGCCGTCCTTCCGGCCAACGCGGTCGTGACGATCGAGCCGGGGGTGTACCGTCCCGGATGGGGCGGCGTGCGGATCGAGGACGACGTGGTGCTCGGCGATGCTGCGCCGCGAGTGCTGACGGAGTGGACGCGCGAGCTCGTCGAGCTCGGGTAACGTCCGGCGGGAGATGGCTCACAACACGCCTATGATCGACTTACGCTACGTGAAGAAGCTCGTCGAGCTGCTGGATGGCTCGTCGGTGGATTCGATCGAGATCTCCTCCGACAAGGGGATGAAGATCCGCATCTCGAAGACGCCGCAGCAGCGAGGCGCGGTGCACGTGACGCCTCCCATGCCGATGCCGGCGATGCTCCCTGCCGCGGCCCCCGGGCAGGTGGCACACATTACGCCCCCCGGCGGCATGCCCGCGGTGCAGGCGGAGGCTGCCGCGCCAGACACCGCGCGCGCGTCCAAGCTCTTGGAAGTGAAGTCGCCGATGGTGGGTACCTTCTATCGGTCGCCGGAGCCCGGTGCCAAGGCGTACGTCGAGTCGGGCTCGCGCATCGAGAAGGGCGAGATCCTCTGCATCATCGAGGCGATGAAGATCATGAACGAGATCGAGTCGGAGTACGCGGGCGTCGTGCGCGAGGTGCTCGTGGAGGACGCGCAGCCCGTGGAGTATGGCCAGGTCCTCTTCCGCGTGGATCCCAATGGCTGAGTCCACTCCCATCGCGGTGCCGCGCGAGGCGACCGGCCCGTCGAACGCACCCCCCGCGGCCCCGTTCAACTTCAAGGCCGTGTTGCAGCGGATGATCCAGCAGAACGCCTCCGACCTGCATCTCAAGGTGGGACGCCCGCCGGTGCTGCGCATCAACGGCGACCTGGCCACCATGGAGCTTCCGCCCCTCCGTCCGGAGGACCTCAAGCAACTGGCGGAGCAGGTGATGACGCCGCGCCAGGTGAAGGAGTTCGCCGAGAACAAGGAGGCGGACTTCGCCATCGGCGTGCCGGGGATCGGCCGCTTCCGCGTGAATGTGTATCAGCAGCGCGGAACGATCGCCTTCGCGCTGCGCGCCGTGCCATACGGCGTGAAGACGATCACCGAGCTCAATCTGCCGCCGGTGGTGGAGGAGATCTCCATGCGTCCGCGCGGACTCGTGCTCGTGACGGGGATTACCGGTTCGGGCAAGTCCACGGCGCTGGCCGCCATGATCCAGCACATCAACGAGAAGCGACGCGCCAACATCATCACCATCGAAGACCCGATCGAGTTCCTGCACCGCGACATCAACTCGAGCATCAACCAGCGCGAGGTGGGCGCCGACACCGGCAGCTTCGCGTCGGCGCTCCGGCGCGTGCTGCGGCAGGATCCGGACGTCATCCTCATCGGCGAGATCCGCGATCTGGAGACGCTGGAGGTTGCGCTCAAGGCGGCCGATACGGGGCACCTGGTCTTCTCCACGCTCCACACCACGGACGCGGCGCAGACGATCAACCGCGTGATTTCCTTCTACGCGCCGCACCAGCAGAGCGAGGTCCGCTTCGTCCTGGCCAGCGCGCTGGCGGCGGTCATCTCACTCCGTCTCATTCCGCGCTCCGACCGTCCCGGACGCGTGCCCGCGTGCGAGGTGCTGGTCAACACCGCCGCGGTGCGCGAGCAGATCCGCGACATGACGAAGTCGCTCAACATCCCCGACCTGATCAAGGAGGGGACGGTCCAGTACGGGATGCAGAGCTTCGACCAGTCCATCATGCAGTGGTACTCGCACGGCGCCATCTCGTACGAGAGCGCGCTCTTCTTCGCCACCAACCCGAGCGAGTTCGCGCTGCGGGCGCAGGGCGTGGCCGGATCCAGCGATACGAGCTGGGACACCTTCGAGCGCGACACGACCGCGTGATGCACCGGGAGCCTGCCGCAGGCTGATGTTCAAGAAAGTTCTCATCGCGAACCGGGGCGAGATCGCGCTGCGGGTGATCCGCGCGTGCCGGGAGCTCGGGATCCAGACGGTGGCGGTGTACTCCGAAGCCGACCGCGAATCGCTGCACGTGCGGTTCGCCGACGACGACGTGTGCATCGGGCCGGCGCCGGCACGCGAATCGTACCTCAAGATCCCGCGCATCATCGCGGCGGCGGAGATCACCGGCGCCGACGCCATTCATCCCGGCTACGGCTTTCTGGCGGAGAACGCCGAATTCGCCGAGACGTGCGTAGCGTCCAACATCGTCTTCATCGGCCCCACGGCGGAGCAGATCCGCCTGATGGGCGACAAGGCGACGGCGCGGCGCACGATGTCCGGCGTCGGCGTGCCGATCGTGCCGGGAACGCCGGGACCGGTGGACGATGCCGAGGAGGCGCTCGCTCTCGCACTGGAGATCGGCTTCCCGGTCATCATCAAGGCGGCGGCGGGAGGAGGAGGGAAGGGGATGCGCGTGGCCGCCGATGCCGAAGACTTCGGCCGCGCCTTCCAGCTCGCCCGCTCCGAGGCGCTGTCGGCGTTCGGCAGCGGCGACGTGTACGTGGAGAAGTACCTCGCTCGCCCACGCCACATCGAATTCCAGATTCTGGGCGACCAGCACGGGAACGTGATCCACCTGGGTGAGCGCGATTGCTCGTTGCAGCGGCGTCACCAGAAGCTGGTGGAGGAGGCGCCCAGTCCGGCCGTCACGCCGGAGTTGCGCGCGACCATGGGAGAAGCCGCCGTGCGCGGCGCGAAGGCCATCGAGTACGTGGGCGCGGGAACCATTGAGATGCTGCTCGATGCGGACGGGTCGTATTACTTCATGGAGATGAACACGCGCATCCAGGTGGAGCATCCAGTGACCGAGATGCTCACCGGCGTGGACCTCGTGAAGGAACAGATCCGCGTCGCGGCGGGGGAGCCGCTCTCGGTCCGCACGCTGCCGCCGCTGCGCGGACACGTGATCGAGTGCCGCGTGAACGCCGAGGATCCGTCGCGCAATTTCCAGCCGGCGCCCGGACGGATCGAGACGTTCCATCCGCCCGGCGGACCGGGGGTGCGCCTGGACACGCACGTGTACAGCGGGTACACCGTGCCGCCATACTACGACTCGCTCATCGCCAAGCTCATCTGCCAGGGGCGCGACCGGCAGGAAGCGCTCAACCGGATGCACATGGCGCTGGACAGCTTCATCATCGAGGGCGTGCCGACCACCATTCCGTTCCTCGGCCGCGTGATGCAGCACCCCCGCTTCCAGGCCGGCGACGTGGATACGAAATTCTTGGAGCGCGAGGCTGACTCGCTGCGGGAGTCCTGATGCGAATCGATGTGGTCTTCGGAGCGACGAGCCTCACGCCCGCGCTGGTGAGCGGTCGCGTGGTCGCGGTGATCGACGTGCTGCGTGCGTCGACGAGCATCGCCGCGGCGCTCGCCAACGGTGCGCGAACGATCATCCCGCTCGACAGCATCGACGAGGTGATCACGCGCGCGAAGGCGTTCGATCGCTCCGAGGTGCGGCTGGCCGGGGAGCGGAAGATGCTGCCGATCTCCGGCTTCGACCTGGGCAATTCGCCATCGGAGTTCTCGCGCGAGGTGGTGGAGGGGAAGACCGTTCTGCTCACCACGACGAACGGCACGTCCGCGCTGGTGTCGGTGCAGGGCGCGCGCGACGCTGTGGTGGCGGCGTACGTCAACTTTTCCGCCGTGCTCGCACTGCTCGGCACCGCGCTGCGCGGCGGCGCGGACGTGACGCTCCTCTGTGCCGGACGCGACCGCCAGCTCGCGCTGGAGGATGCCGCCTGCGCCGGCCGCTATGCGCTGCAGCTCCGCGCGCGTGCGGAGGAGGCGGAGATGAGCGACGGCGCTGCGGCGTGCGCCCTCATCGCGACACAGTACGAGGGGCGGCTGGAAGAAATGCTCGAGGCCTCGGAGCACGGACGCGCGCTCCGCGATGCGGGCTTCCAGCGCGATCTCGCGGATTGCGCCGCGATTGACGCGTATCCCGTCGTCCCCATCTACCAGGACCGTCAAATCACGCGCCTCGGTCCTGACCGGGAGCGCTGACCCGATGGGCGGAGGGCACGTCCGCCGCGAGCTTGCGGGAGTCGCGCTGCTGCTCCTCGCCGCCTTCCTGTTGGTGGCCGTGCTCGCAGGACAGGGGAGTGCGCGCGACGTCGGCGCGTGCACCTCGGCGCACGGCCTCACCGGACCGGTGGGTGCATGCGTGCGCGCCTCGGTGATGTTCCTCGTCGGGCTCCCGGCCATGCTCGTCGTCCCGCTGCTTCCGGCCGTCGAAGGGCTCCGCCTGCTGGGGCGCATCGAGGGACGCACCGACCGGTCGTGGCTCATCTTCCTGGGCGGGCTCGTGCTCCTGCTGCCGGTGGGAATCGGACTGGCCGTGGGGAGTGTCGGCGGCGCAGACGTGCATCCGTCCACCGGGCTGTGGGGCGGATTCCTGTCGTTCTATCTGGCGCGGGGATTCGGGTCCGCCGGTGCGTGGATCGTGCTCCTGCTCGCCTTCAGCGCCCTCACCGTCGTGACGCTCGCCTGGAATCCGGTGCGCGTGGTGCTGGGACATCGTGGCGCCGGCGCGAAAGGGACGAGCCAGCCGGTGGCCGCGACCGCTCCGGCGTGGGGGAGCCCGCTGGCCGGCCTCCTGGAGCCCGCACCCGACGAGTTGCCCGGCGTCTCCACCACGGCTGTAGACGACGACGCGCCGGCGCGCGCGCGCGCGGGTGGTCGCGCCAGGAAGAGCAAGGCGGAGCAGGCCGCGGAACGGACGGAACGCATCGCCGCCGAAATGCAGCGGCACGAGCCGGAGGTGCCCGCCGCGGACGAGCTGCCACCGACCGATCTCCTGACACCGGCACCGCCGCGCAACCCCGACGCCGACCGGCGCGAGCTGGACGCCATGGGGCAGCGCATCCGCGATGCGCTGGGGACGTTCAAGGTGGACGCCGAGATCGTGGGGCGCACGACGGGACCCGTCGTCACGCAGTTCGAGGTGGAGCCGGCGCCGGGCGTGAAGGTGCGGCAGATCGCGAACCTCTCGAACGACCTGGCGCTCGCGATGCGGGCGCCGAGCGTGCGCATCGTGGCGCCCATCCCCGGGCGGGGCGCGGTGGGGATCGAGGTGCCCAACCCCAGCGCGGAGATCGTCGCCTTCCGCGAGCTGGTGGAGACGCGCGAGTTCCAGGGCGCGCGCGCGGCGCTTCCCATCGCACTGGGCAAGGACCTGGAGGGGAAGCCGGTGATCGCCGATCTGGCGAAGATGCCGCACCTGCTCATCGCCGGCGCGACTGGGTCGGGGAAATCGGTGTGCATCAACACGCTCATCACGAGCCTCATCTACCGGCACACGCCGCGCACGCTCCGCTTCCTGATGATCGATCCGAAGATGGTGGAGCTCTCGGTGTACAACGCGCTCCCGCACCTGCGACACAAGGTCATCACCGACAATCGGGATGCGGCGGCGGTGCTGCGCTGGGCCGTGCTCGAGATGCAGGACCGCTACGAGCTCCTCGCCGCCAACGGCTGTCGCAACGTGCAGGACTTCAACCGGCGCGTGCAGTCCGGCGCGGAGCTCAAGCGTGCCGCGTCGCCTGACGTGGCGTTCGAGGACACCGTGTATCGCGGCACGGTGCTGCCGTACATCGTGGTCGTGATCGACGAGCTGGCGGATCTCATGATGACGGTGCAGGGCGAAGTGGAGACGCCGCTTGCCATCCTGGCGCAGAAGGCGCGTGCGATCGGCCTGCACCTCATTCTCGCCACGCAGCGGCCGAGCGTGAACGTGATCACCGGGCTCATCAAGGCCAACTTCCCGAGCCGGATCGCCTTTCGCGTCGCGTCGCAGGTGGACAGCCGCACGATCATCGATGGGATCGGTGCAGAATCGTTGCTCGGCAATGGCGACATGCTCTTCATCCCTCCCGGCAAGTCGGAGCCGGCGCGACTGCAGGGGGCGTTCATCTCGAGCGAGGACACCGAGCGACTGACCGCCTGGTACGAGCAGCGGCGCGCGGAGCAGCGCGAGGCGATGCGCGCGCAGGGGCTGGTACCCGAGGAGCCGGAGGTGAGCGAGGAGGACATCCTGGAGCAGGTGCGCAAGCACGATGCGCAGGAGGCGGGCGGACCGGCGGAGGACGGCGAGAGCGGCGAGCGCGACAAGCTCTTTCGCGAGGCCGCGGAGGTGGTCGTCCAGCACCAGCAAGGTTCCACGTCACTGCTGCAGCGCCGGCTCAAGGTAGGCTACGGACGCGCGGCGCGTATCATCGATCAGCTCCACGAAGCGGGAGTGCTCGGTCCTCCGGACGGCTCGAAGCCGCGCGACGTGCTGGTGGGGCTCGACGAGCTGGACCGGATCTGCCGCAAGGGCTGAGCGCGGCAGAGGTCGCGCGCTTCTTCGCGCCTGTGCGCACCGCGGCATGCGCTGTACGTTGCGAGGCGCACGCATTTCCGTGGGCGCGTCACTCGCTCCGCGCGCTCCCACGCGCGCTTCTCGCCCGATCTCCCGCCCGCACGTCTCGCCCGCTCTCCCACGCGCAGTGCATTGATGCGGCTCGCCACCGATCGGTGACGGGGAGCTCGGCACCGGGCGTTAACGTGCGCGCGTGTCGGACCCACGGCAGGCGCTCGGACGCTACGGCGAGGAGGTAGTCGCTCGATGGCTGGAAGGGCGGGGGTGGCGGGTGCTCGACCGGCGTTTCCGGTCGGGGCATCGCGACCTGGACCTGGTGGTGGAGCGGGGTGGAGCGGTGGCGTTCGTGGAGGTGAAGGCCCGACGTGGGCGTTCGTTTCAGCATCCGATCGAAGCCGTCAACTGGCGAAAGCAGCGTGAGTTGGTGCGTTCAGCTCATGTATGGCTCGAACGTCGTGGCTGGCCGGGTGTGTCCTATCGCTTCGATGTGGTGGGGGTGCTGATCGGCGACCGCGCGGTGCGTGTTCGGCACGTCGAGAATGCGTTCACGCTGCCATGGAGGGGTTGACCGGGGGACGCTGTTTTCGTAGTTTCTTCGGGGTACGGGAACGCCCCCAAAACCGGTACATTCTCCTGGTGGCCAGGCACGGACACCTTCACCAATCGGTGCAGAGAGCATGGGAGTCTCCACGATTCAGGACGACAAGAAGAAGGCGCTGAACCTGGCCATTGCGCAGATCGAGAAGAGCTGCGGCAAGGGATCCATCATGAAGATGGGTTCGGAGAATCCGCGCGTGCGCGTGGAGGCGATCCCCACCGGCGCCATCAATCTCGACGCGGCCATCGGCGTCGGCGGTATTCCGCGCGGACGCGTGACGGAAATCTACGGCCCGGAGGCGAGCGGCAAGACGACGCTCTGCTTGCACGTGGTGGCCAACGCGCAGCGCGCGGGCGGCGTCGCGGCGTACATCGACGCGGAGCACGCGTTGGACATCGAATACGCCACCAAGCTGGGCGTCGATGTCGAGAATCTCCTGGTGTCGCAGCCGGACACGGGCGAGCAGGCGCTCGAGATCTGCGAGATCCTCGTGCGCTCCGGCGCGGTGGACGTGGTCGTGATCGATTCGGTCGCCGCGCTCGTTCCCAAGGCGGAGATCGAGGGTGAGATGGGCGATTCGCACGTCGGCTTGCAGGCGCGCCTCATGAGCCAGGCGTTGCGAAAGCTCACCGGCGCGATCGCCCGCTCCAAGACGGCCGTCATCTTCATCAATCAGTTGCGTGAGAAGATCGGCGTCATGTTCGGCAATCCGGAAACCACCACCGGCGGCAAGGCGCTCAAGTTCTACGCGTCGGTGCGGCTCGACATCCGGCGCATCGGTCCGGTGAAGGAGAAGGACGACGTCACCGGCTCGCACGTGCGCGTGAAGGTGGTCAAGAACAAGGTTGCGCCCCCGTTCAAGCAGGCGGAGTTCGACATCATGTACGCCGAAGGGATCAGCCACACTTCCCTGCTGGTGGACATCGGTGCGGAGTCCGGGATCATCGAGAAGTCGGGCGCCTGGTACAGCTACAATGGCCAGCGCATCGGGCAGGGGCGCGAGAATGCGAAGCTCTTCCTCAAGGACAATCCCGTGCTCATGACCGAGGTCGAGGAAAAGGTGAAGGGAATACTCGGCATCACGAAAGGAAATGGCACGGTGGCCGATGGCGCGGAGGTCGTCGCCGACGAGTAATCGCACGCACGGCGCGGCCGACCCTGGGTCGTTGGGGCCGAGGGAGGGATCGTTGAGAGCTGGGGTACCCGGACAATGCCCCGTTCCTGACGGTCCAGCTCTCGGCCCTTCCGCATCCGGCGATCGGCGCCCGCCCCAGGGGGGGGCGCCGCAACCGCCCGCTCCGCAACCGCTGGCGCCGCGAGCGCACGCGCCGCAAACACCGGTGCCGCGACGTCTCTTGCACGGACGCGGCGCGCACGCGTCGCTTCCCCACGGAATCGTGTCAGGTTCATGCCGCTGATCACCGCCATCACGCCCCACGCGCGGCGCGCAGGGCGCTTCGACGTGGAGCTCGAGGGAGACGAGACGCTCACCCTCTCCGATGAGGCCGTCGTGCGACTCGGTCTCCGCGCTGGGGCGCGGCTCGACGACGCCTCGCTCGATGCCGTACGCCGGTGCAGCGTCGAAGTGCACACGCTCGACCGCGCGCTCGACATGCTGGCCTTTCGCTCGCGCGCAGCCCGGGAGCTCCGCCGCTCGCTCATTCGCAAGGGCGAGCCGGCGGAAGCGGTGGACGCCGTGATCCCGCGTCTCATCGCCGCAGGGTTGCTGGACGACGCGCAGTACGCCCGCCAGCTCGCGCGGAGCAAGCTCACCGGCAAGGGGTTCTCGCGCCGCCGGCTGGCGACGGAGCTCTTCAAGCGCGGCGTGGAGCGCGACGTGGCCGAGGAGGCGATCGCCGACGTCGTGCGCGAAGAGGAGGTGGACGAGCAGGCGATGCTCGAGGCCGTCGCGCGCCGGCAGGTCGGGCGGCTCGCCGCGCTGGATGCGCTCTCGCGCCGGCGCCGGCTGTATGCCTTCCTGGCCCGCCGCGGCTACGCCTCCGACGACATCCGCCGGGTGCTCCGTCGCGTGTTGGGGGACGAGGGACCTTCCCCTGCGGAGTGAACCATCGCGCGCAGTGATGAGCGGCCGGGCACCGCGCTCATCACCGCGCACGAGCGACCATCCAGCGGCGCACGGCTGCTTGAGGCAATCCGCGCGCGATCTCTATATTGTGTGCCTATGCGCGCTTCCGAGATTCGCGAGCGGTTTCTCTCGTACTTCGAGCGGCAGCAGCACGCCCGCCGCCCGAGCTCGTCGCTCATCCCCACCGACGATCCCACCCTCCTCTTCACGAATGCGGGGATGGTGCAGTTCAAGCGGATCTTCCTCGGGCTCGAGACGCCGGAGTTCGGACGCCGCGCCACCACGGCGCAGAAGTGCGTGCGCGCCGGAGGCAAGCACAACGACCTGGAGCAGGTGGGGCACACGGCGCGCCACCACACGTTTTTCGAGATGCTCGGCAACTTCTCCTTCGGCGACTACTTCAAGCGCGAGGCGATCGCCTTCGCCTGGGAGTTCGTCACGAAGGAGCTCGCCCTCGATGCGCGTCATCTCCGCGTCACCGTGTACGAGGAGGACGACGAGGCGCGCGCCCTCTGGCGCGAGGTGGCCGGCCTTCCTGACTCGCGCATCTACGGGCTGGGCGACCGCGACAATTTCTGGCAGATGGCGGACACGGGACCGTGCGGTCCCTGCTCCGAGCTGTACGTCGACATGGCGCACCTCGCGCGCGACTGGCAGTTCCCGCCGGGCGCCCAGGGCGAGTGGACCGAGACGGGGGGGGGGCGCACGGAGTTCTCGCGCGACGCGTTCGTGGAGGGCGCTGAGGCGGGGCGCTTTCTCGAGATCTGGAACCTGGTCTTCATGCAGTACGACCGGCAGCCGGATGGCACGCTCATCCCCCTGCCGCGCCCGTCCGTGGACACGGGTGCGGGGCTGGAGCGGATCGCCGCCGTCATGCAGGGCGTCACCAGCAACTACCACACGGACCTGTTCGCTCCGCTCATCGCGGCGGCCGAGCGTGCGTTGCAGGGAATCCCCTATCGCGGGCGCGAGAGTGACGCGCCGTACGCGCACGCGTTCGCGCACGGCAGCGCGGGCGTCCTGTCATCCGCGGCGCGCGATGGCCGCGTGATGGTGCAGCCGGCCGCGTTCCGCGTGCTCGCGGATCACGCGCGCGCGGTGGCGTTCCTCCTTGCCGATGGCGTGTATCCATCGAACGAAGGACGCGGCTACGTACTGCGACGCATTCTGCGCCGTGCCGTGCGCCACGCGTGGTTGCTGGGACGCGCCGAGCCCACGTTGGTGACGGTCGTGGACGCGGTGGTGGACACCATGGGAGATGCCTACCCGGAGCTCCGCGCGCGCCGCCAGTTCCTCTTGGAAACGACGCGCGCCGAGGAGGAGCGCTTTCTGCAGACGATCGGCGAGGGGATGCGCCGGTTCGACGAGCTGGCGCCCGTGCATACCACGCAGGGCTCCACCGCGCTGCATGGGACGATCGCGGGGGAGGACGCGTTCCGGCTGTACGACACGTATGGTTTCCCGCTCGACCTCACCGAGCTCATGGCGCGCGAACGGGGCTACACGGTGGACGTGAGCGGCTTCGAGCGCGCGCTCGGGATGCAGCGCGAGCAGTCGCGCGAGGAGCGGCGCGCGCGCGATCTGGCCGTCGGCGCGGACGCGCTGTCGCAGGGAACGTGGGACCTTCCACGCGCCGCCGGCGAGCCGGAGCCCACGCGCTTCGTGGGCTACGACACGGTGGAAATCGAGACACAGACCACCGGGCTGCTGCGCCTCGGCGGCGACCGCGTGGCGGTGATGCTGCGCGAGACGCCGTTTTACGTGGAGTCCGGCGGCCAGGTGTCCGACCGCGGTGAGATCGTGGGCGACGGGTGGCGCGTGGATGTGGACGACGTCCGCAAAGTGGATGGCCGGATCGCCGCCGTGGGGACGCTGCACGGCACCTTTGCGTTCGGGCGCGCGGTGGCGCGTGTGCCCGCCACGGAGCGGCGCGACACGGAGCGTAACCACACGGCCACGCACCTGCTGCACGCGGCGCTCCGCCAGACGCTTGGCGAGCACGTGCACCAGGCCGGGTCGCTCGTGGCGCCCGACCGTCTCCGCTTCGACTTCACCCATCACGGTCCGCTCACCGCGGAACAGCTTGCCGAGGTGGAGCTGTTCGTCAATCGGGGCATCTGGGCGGACGTGGACCTGTCGATCGAGGAGCGCGCGTACGCGGACGCCGTGGCGAGCGGCGCGATGGCGCTCTTCGGTGAGAAGTACGGCGACGTGGTCCGCGTCGTGTCCATTCCCGGGTGGTCGGTGGAGCTCTGCGGCGGCACGCACGCGCGCAATACCGGACAGATCGCGCTCTTCAAGATCGTGAGCGAGACGGGGGTGGCTGCGGGCGTGCGCCGCATCGAGGCGGTCACCGGGCCGCGCGCGTACGCGCTCGTGCGCGACGAGGAGTCGCGCCTGCGCCGCGTGGCCGACGCGCTCCGGACGCCGGAAGATGCGGTGCTGCAGCGGGTGGAGGCATTGCTCGACGAGCGGCGCGCGCTCCAGCGCCGGCTGGATGAGGCGCTGCGCGGCGGCGACCAGATCCAGACGCTCCTCTCGTCGGCTGTTCCGGTGCGCATCCAGACGCCCGTTGCCGGAGGACGCGATGATGGCACGGTGCGCGTGGTGGCTGCGGAAGTGTCCGCGAGCGATGTGCGCGAGCTGCAGGCCGTGGGAGACGCGTTGCGCGACAGGCTCGGCAGCGGCGTGGCGGTGGTGGGCGCGCGCTTTGCCGAGGGAAAGACGACGCTGCTGGTCGTGGTGACGGACGACCTGCGTGCGCACGGTGTGCGCGCCGATGCGATCGTGAAGGAGCTTGCGGCCGCCGCGGGCGGGCGTGGGGGAGGGAAGGCGCACATGGCGCAGGCGGGGATCCCCGATGCGTCGCGCCTGGCCGACGCCATCGCACGCGCGCCGGAGCTGGTGCGCGCGGCGCTCGCGCGCGCGGCGTGACACGCTCCCGCGCAGGAGTGAGCGCCACGTGCCGGTGACGATCGCCGAGTGGCTCGAGTCGCGCACGCCGCGGCCGCCGGCGGAGCTCGCCGCGCGGCTCGGCGACGCGCTGGGTGCCGCCGCAGCGCGCAACGCCGCCTCCGCCTACGATGCGATGCTCGATGCCGCGGAGCGGATGCTGGCGGAGTTGACGCTGCACCCGTGCGTGGAGCGCGGACAGGCCATGGAGCTGCTCACCGCGGACGCGTTGATCACCTACGCGTTTGAAAGCGCGGCCGAGGCCCCGGAGCAGGTCGCCGCGCGCGCACGGCAGGCGCTCGTCCGCCTTGCCGCGCTGGCACCAGAGGGCGAGGAGCGCGTGTGATCGACATTCACACGCACCTGCTCCCGGGCGTGGACGATGGCTCGCCGAACGTGGAGGTGAGCGTGCGCGTCCTCACGACGATGGGACAGGAGGGAGTGAGCGTGCTGGTGTGCACGCCGCATCTGCGGGCGACCGAGGCGGCGCGCATCGACGAGACGCACCACGCGACGGTCTTCTCCACCCTGGTGGAGCACGCGCCGCAGCGCCCGAAATTGCTCCGCGGCTACGAGATCATGCTCGACGCGCCGGGCACGGACCTCCGTCCGGCGCACCTGCACCTCGGCGGATCGAGCGCGGTGCTGGTGGAATTCCCCCGCATGCAGGTTCCGGTGGGCGCGGCCAGAGAACTGCTCCGCCTCCGATTGAGCGGCGTCGTACCGGTGCTGGCACACCCGGAGCGCTATGTGGGATGCACGATCGAGATGGTGGAAGAGTGGCGAGGGGTGGGAGCCGTGATCCAGACGGATGCCGCGGTCCTGCTCGGGTCGGGATCGATGTCGCTGCTCGCCCGGCGGCTGCTGGAGCGCGGACTCGTGGATTGCCTGGCGAGTGACAATCACGGCGACCACCGTTCTCTCGCCCACGCCGAGCGGTGGCTGCTGGAGATCGGCGCGACGGAGCAGGCGCGGCTGTTGACGCACGTGAACGCCGAGCGAATGCTCACCGGCCAGCCGGTGCTCCCCGTATCGCCGGTGCCGGCACTGGACCGCGGCGTGCTCGGACGGCTCCGCGATCTGCTGCTCGGCCGCGCCCGCCCCTCACGCCGGCCGGGAGCGCGCCGCGCATGACCGTGCCGCCGGAACGCCTTCCGCGCGCGAGCGCCACCCAGGGCGACGACGTGGTCGCCGCGCTGCGCGAGCTGTCCGCCGCCGCGGCGCGCACGGCCGAGGAGATGGCGCCGCAGATCGCCACGGCGCTTGCGATGATGCGCGGTACCGTGCGCGCGGGTGGGACGCTCTTTTTCTGCGGCAACGGTGGGAGCGCGGCGGATGCGCAGCACCTGGCCACCGAGTACGTGGTGCGCTACACCCGCACGCGGCGCGCGTATCCCGCCGTGGCGCTCACCACGGACACATCGCTCCTCACCGCGGCCGGAAACGATCTGGGCTTCGACGAGATCTTCGCGCGCCAGGTGGAAGCGCTCACCCGCCCCGGGGACCTGTTGATCATTCACTCCACCAGCGGGAATTCCCCCAACGTGATCCGCGCAGCCGAGGCCGCGCGCGCGCGGGGAGTTCCGGTGCTCGCGTTCACGGCTGGCGCGGGAGGCCGGCTCGTGGCCGTGGCGAACCACAGCGTGGTGGTGCCGGTGACGCGCACCGATCGCGCGCAGGAGCTGCATCTCTGCATCGGACACTTGTTATGCGAGCTGCTGGAGCGCGAGCTGTGATGCGTGCAACGCGGCGGTTGGCGACGATGGCGCGGATGAACGCCGGAGGCGCGCGATGATCTCGCTGCGTGGCAAGCGGGCGCTCGTCACCGGCGGATCGCGTGGCATCGGTTCCGCCGCCGCGCTCCTCCTGGCCGAAGCAGGCGCGGACGTCGGGATCGGATACCGGCAGCGCGAGGAAGAGGCTGCCGCCGTCGTCCGCGCGCTGGCGGATCGCGGCGTACGTGCCTTCGCGCACGCGGCCGACATCGCGACGGCGGATGGGGTCGAGGCGCTCTTCGGGCGCGCCGTGCGCGAGTTCGGGGGACTGGACATCTTCGTCGGAAACGCGGGGATCTGGCCCGAAGCGGCGGTGCCGCTCGCCGAGATGGCGCTCGACCGCTGGCAGGAGACGATGCGCGCGAACGTGGACGCGCTCTTCTTCACGGCGCGCGCGGCCGCCAGCGTGGTGGCCGACCATGGGCACATCGTCCTCGTGTCGAGTACGGCCGCGCAGCGCGGCGAGCCCATGCACGCGGACTACGCTGCCTCCAAGGGTGCCATGGGCTCGTTGGTGAAGTCGCTCGCGGTGGAGCTCGGCGCGCGCGGCGTGACGGTGAACTGCGTCGCGCCCGGGTGGGTGGACACGGAGATGGTCGCCGGCGCGCTGGCCGGCGGTGGACGCGAGCGGGCGGCGGCCGAGATTCCCCTCGGCCGCATTGCCACGCCGCGCGATGTGGCTGGTCCGATCGTGTTTCTGTGCTCCGATCTCGCCCGCCACATCACCGGAGAGATCGTGAACGTGAATGGCGGGAGCGTGCGTTGCGGCTGACCGTAGCGCACCGCGCGTGAACCCGGATGCCGCGGACGAATCGCGCGTACCGGACGCGGCCAAGTTGCTCGACAATCACCATCGTGCCGGGATCGGTCCGCCGCTCGTGAGTCACTCCACGTCATCGTCAACCTCTGTGTCGCTCGAGCTGCATCCGCCGGCGGGCGTCTTGCACATCGCGCGGCGTCTGGAGGAGGCCGGATTCGAGGCGTGGTGCGTGGGCGGCGCCGTGCGCGATGCCTTGCTGGGGCACCCGCATCTCGACTGGGACCTCGCCACGAGCGCCCGGCCGGATGAGGTGCGGCGCCTCTTTCGCCGCACGGTCCCCGTCGGCATCGAGTTCGGGACGGTGGGCGTGCTCGACGCCAGCGGTGTGATGCACGAGGTGACCACCTTCCGGCGCGACGTGCGCACCGACGGGCGCCATGCGGAGGTCGCGTTCGGCGTGTCGCTGGAAGACGACCTGGCGCGTCGCGACTTCACCATCAACGCGTTGGCGTACTCGGCCAGCGCGCACGTGCTGCGCGATCCCTTCGGCGGACGCGACGACCTGGCGCGCGGCGTGGTCCGTGCGGTGGGAGACGCTGCCGCGCGCATGCGCGAGGATCGGCTCCGCGCGCTCCGTGGCATCCGCTTCGCGGCCCGCTTCGGATTCCGCATCGAGCACGCCACGTGGGAGGCCATCCGCGCGTCCGCGCCGCACCTGGGGCGTCTGTCGCCGGAGCGCGTACGCCAGGAGATGGAGAAGACCATGGACCAGGTGGAGCGTCCCAGCACGGCGTTCGCATTGTGGAAGACGTCGGGCGCGCTCGCCACGCTGGTGCCGGCGCTGGCCGCGGTGTCCGAGCTGGCGCTCGCCACGGTGGACGAGATCGCGCGCCCTGGCCTCTCCACACGCCCGCAGCGCCGCGCGCTCCGCATCGCTGCGCTGCTGCTCGAGCTCGGTGGGCGCGACGCCGAGCGCGCGCTGCGCGCGCTCCGTTTCTCCAACGCCGAGGCATCGTGGATCGCGCGGGTGGTGGAGGGATGCGCTCATCTGGAGCCGGTGATGGCACGCGCACTCCTGAGTGATGCACCGGTGCCGGAGCTCGACGTGCGGCGGTGGGTGGCGCACGCCGGGCGCACGCGCACGCCCGCGGTGTTCCGGCTCGCGGCGGCGCGCTGGGCCGCGCAACGGCGTGCGGGACTTCCCGCGCCGGCGGCGACGGCGGCCGCCGCGCTCTATCGCCGTGCAGTGCGCGCCGCCTTTCGCGACGCCATCGAGATCGCCGACCTCGCCATCGACGGTGACGATCTGCAGCGCGCGGGTATCCCCGCCGGCCCGCACATGCGTCCGCTGCTCGAGGGCCTTCTCGCCCGCGTGGTGGAGGATCCCACGGCGAACGTGCCGGATGTTCTCCTCGCGCGGGCGAGAGAGATGTACGCATCGCTCGGCGCGCACCACGGGCGCGGCACATGAGCGCGCGATGCGCCGCCACGGCGCGCTCGCCGCGGAGGAGGTGACGGGCCTGTGTTGTTTCGGGGAAAGCCCAGTCCGACAGGCTTCTGGCAGCGCTTCCGCAGCGCTGCCGACGGCTTCTCATTCCATCAGGAGGGCGACTACTACGCGGCGCACGTGGTGGCCAACGCTGAGCGCGTCGTCGATCTGTTCGTCGTGCTGCTGGAGGAGATGCCGCCCGCGGTGGACGTCGCCCTGTCGGATCAGCGGAGCGGACACCGGTGGGAGGCGCCCGCCCTCCCGCTTCCGGATGTGCGCGACGCGCTGGCACCCATCAAGGGGGCGCTGGCTGCGTTCGGCGGCGTGGAAGTGACCGTCTTCACGAGCGAGGACCAGCTCACGCTCAACGGTGTGGTGGAGTTGTTCATCTATGCGCGAACGGACCGCTGGCGGTACATCCTGCAGGGGAAGGGATTGGAGGAACACCGGCTGATGCGGACCCGGAGCTGGAAGCTGCACCGTCCCTCGCCCCCACCCGCGCCCGAGCTCACGCGTGCCATCGAGCGACTGGCGGCGGACCTTCGCCTTTCTCGCGCATGACGCCCGAGATCACCTACGCGATGCTCGCCGCCGCGGGCAACCTGCTCGGCGCCGCCGCCGTCGCCTGGCGCGCGCGATGGAGCGTGCGAGCGCTCGAGGCAATGGTGGCGCTCGCCGCCGGCTTCATGATCACGGCCTCGCTCACCGACATCTTCCCGGAGGCGATCCGGCGCGGTGGACATACGGCGGCGGTCGTCGCGCTGGTCGGTTATCTGCTGGTGCATCTGGCGCAGCACACGCTCGCGCCGCACTTCCATTTTGGTGAGGAGACGCACCAGGTATCGGAGGTGGTCGGTTTCTCCGCGCTGCTCGGGCTGTTGGTGCACACGTTCGTGGACGGCGTAGCGATCGCCAGCGGTTTTCACGTGAGCGCGGAGCTCGGCCTCCTCGTGTTCGCGGCGATCATCCTGCACAAGCTTCCGGAGGGGCTCGCCATCTCCAGTCTCTTTCTTGCCGCCGGCGCGCCGCGCCGCGTTGCGATCTACGCCGCGCTCGCGCTCGGGGTCGCAACGGTGGCGGGTGCCGCGTCCACGGGCACCTTCCCGCTGCTGCAGCGGCACGGACTGGCGTTGTCGGCCGGCGTCACGCTGTACGTGGGCGCGTCCAATCTGGTGCCGGAGTTTCAGGCCAAGCGCGGCCTGCGTCTTCCCGCGGCGTTCTTTCTGGGAGGCGCGCTCTACTTTCTCGCCCGCGCGGCGATCGGCCTGTGAGCGCCACGCGCTCGAGCGCCACACACGCCTATGCGGCGAGCGCGTACGCGCATCACGGCGTGCGTGACGGGCGCCGTGCGCTGGCTGCCGGGGCATAGCGATGGCCGGGCGACGGAGTGGCGCGCGCACGGGCGAGCCGGAGCTGTTCGGCGGCGGCGAGCGCCCGCTGGCGGAGCGCATGCGCCCGCGATCGCTCGATGACTTCGTGGGACAGGAGCGCTTGCTCGCGCCGGGGAAGGCGCTGCGCGAGCTGATCGAGCGTGGGCGTCTGGGGTCGATCATTCTCTGGGGCCCTCCCGGTTCCGGCAAGACATCGCTCGCGTTCCTGATCGCGCGTCACGGCGATCGCGCGTTCGTCCCGTTCTCCGCGGTGAGCGAAGGTGTGCCGCGTATCCGCGAGGTGGTGGCCGCGGCCGAGGAACGGCTGCGCGAGGGACGCGGGACGATTCTCTTCATCGACGAGATCCATCGTCTCAACAAGGGTCAGCAGGACGCGCTGCTTCCGTACGTGGAGCGGGGCACGGTCACGCTCGTCGGCGCGACTACGGAGAACCCGTCGTTCGAGATCAACGGCGCGTTGTTGTCGCGCACGCGCGTGTTCGTGCTCGACCCCCTCACCGCGGCGGACGTGGCGGTGGTGCTGCGCCGCGCGCTGTCGGACGCGGAGCACGGGATCGCTCGCGAGGAGCTGCGGGTGGACGACGACGCCATCGAGCTCCTGGCCGTCGCGGCGGATGGCGATGCGCGGCGCGCGCTCACCGTGCTGGAGGCGGCCGCCGCGCACGTGGGGGCGCGCGGCCACGTCACGAGCGACGTGGTGCGCGAGGCGCTGCAGCAACGCGTGGCGCGGTACGACAAGAGCGGCGAGGAGCACTTCAATCTCATCTCGGCGTATCACAAGTCGCTCCGGGGCAGCGATCCGCACGCCGCGCTCTACTGGTTGGCGCGCATGCTCGCGGGCGGCGAGGATCCGATGTACGTGGCCCGGCGCACCATCCGCTTCGCCGCCGAGGATGTGGGACTGGCCGACCCACGGGCGCTCGAGATCGCGCTCGCCGCGCGCGACACCTATCACGTACTCGGCTCCCCGGAGGGAGAGCTCGCGATCGCGGAGGCGGCCGTCTATCTGGCCACCGCACCGAAGTCGAACAGCGTCTACCGCGCGTGGAAGGATGCGCAGGCGCTCGCGCAGGAGAGCCCGGCCGAGCCCGTGCCGCTCCACATTCGCAATGCGCCCACGAACCTGATGAAGGAGCTCGGCTACGCGCAGGGGTATCGCTACGCCCACGATGTCCCGGAGGCATATCTCCCGCAGGAATATCTTCCGGACGCGCTGCGGGGGCGCGTGCTCTACACACCGGGACGCTTCGGGTTCGAGCGTGACATCGCGCGGCGGCTGGCGTGGTGGGCCGATCTCAAGCGCCGAATGGAAGCGGGAGACGAGGAGGGGGAGGAAGACGCGTCGCGCGAGGAGCCGGCCGCACCGGAGGACGCGTCGTGACGGCGCCTTCCGGATGCACTTGGCGGCACTCTCTGCCCGCGTGGGGGTAGCAGTGACGCGGAGCGCCGACAGCCGGCGCTCCGGTCCGTACTTCAGCCGTGCGCCGGGAGGTTGGCGTCGCGGCATGCATCCCGCAGAAGTGCGGGCGACGGTCATGGAGGCGCGGGCACTCTCGCTGCCGCGGAGGTGACATGCGAACACGGAATGCGGGGCTCTGCTTTGTCGCGCTGGTAGCGATCGCCGCCTGTGCCACCTTTGGCCGCGGGGCGTTCCAGCAGCCGGTCGTGACCCTGTCGGACGTACAGATCAACGGCGTCGGGCTCACCGGCGGTGCACTGGATGTCGTGCTGAACGTGTACAATCCCAACGGCTATCGGCTGGACGCCACCAAGCTGACCTACGAGGTGCTCGTCGACTCCGTGCGCTTCGGCACGGGCGTGGCCGACTCGAAGTTCACCGTCCAGGACAACGACTCCACCAAGGTGCGTCTTCCCCTCGACTTCACCTGGGCCGGCGTGGGACAGGCCGGCCGCGACCTCCTCAACATGGGCGTCGTGAACTATCGTGTGCGTGGCGAGCTCACCGTCGGCACACCGGCAGGCGAGCTTCGCGTGCCGTACGACAGGACCGGCCGCTACTCGACGTTGAGCGGAACCAGCAAGTAAGGACGCGACCCATCTCCAGACCCGTCATTTCGCTCGACCCGCCGCAGGAGCGGGCGATCCTGGTCGGCGCACCGCTCAAGGGACGCGGCGATCGCCACGCCGTCGCCGAGCACCTGGAGGAATTGGGAAGACTGGCCGACACCGCGGGTGCGCAGGTGGTGGGGCAGGTGACGCAGGCCATCGAGCGCCCGCATCCGGCCACCTTCCTGGGTACGGGGAAGCTGGCGGACCTCGAAGCGGAGATCGCCTCGCGCGACGCGTCACTCGTCATCTTCGACGACGAGCTGTCTCCCGTGCAGGGGCGGAACATCGAGCGCGCCGTCGGCACGCGTGTGATGGATCGCGCCGAGCTGATCCTCGACATCTTCGCCACACGCGCGCGGTCGAGCGAGGCGAAGATGCAGGTGGAGTTGGCGCAGTTGGAGTACATGCTGCCGCGACTCACGCGCATGTGGACGCACCTGGAGAAATTCCGCGGCGGCATCGGGATGCGCGGGCCGGGGGAGACCCAGCTCGAGACCGATCGCCGGCTCATCAGCCGCCGCATTCGCGTGCTGCGCGAGCGGCTGTCGGAGGTGCAGCGCGCCCGCGACGTGCGCCGGAATGGGCGACAGGATGCCGTGCGCGCATCGCTCGTGGGATACACCAACGCGGGCAAGTCCTCGGTGCTGCGTCGGCTGGCCAACGCGGCCGACGTCGTGGTGGAGGACCGGCTGTTCGCCACGCTCGATCCGCTCACGCGTGAGGTGCCGCTCGACGAGAACGGACGCGTGCTGGTGACGGACACCGTCGGCTTCATCCGCAAGCTGCCGCACGACCTGGTCGCCTCCTTCCGTGCCACGCTGGATGAAGTGCGCGACGCCGATCTTCTGCTGCACGTGATCGACGCGAGTCACCCGCAGTGGGAGGAACAGCGGCAGGTCGTGAACAGCGTGCTGGCCGAGCTGGGTGCGCTGGAGACGCCGATGCTCCACGTCTTCAACAAGACCGATCTCCTGGACGATCGTGTGCTGATCGCTCTTCAGGAACGTATCGGCGCGTTGCTCCCCAACTCGATCTTCGTCTCGGCGGCGGAGGAAGGTGGACTGGCGCCGCTGCGGCGCGCGCTCCTGTCGACGGTGCGCGCGCTGCGCCAGCTCGCCGAGATCCGCATCCCGGGGGGCGACGGGCGCCTGGTGGCCGAAGTCCACCGCACCGGAGAGGTGCTCGAGCAGCGGAGCGAAGGGGCCGATCTGATTCTCCGCGCCCGGCTGAACGAAGCGGCACTGGGGCGGGTGCGCAGCAAGGGAGCGATCGTCACGCTCCAGTGAGGTGCGCGCGCGCTCCGTAGGCGGCGGGAGCGACCGCCGCTTCGGACGGGCCGGAGGCGGGGCGGAGCTCCCACACCGCGCGCACCATCGTGATCGCCGCCTCCGGGCACACCTCGGCGCAGAGCCCGCAGCGTGTGCACCGCTCGGGATCGATGTGCGCGACGCGCGGCATCCCGCCGAGCGCGATCGCCGCGGTGGGGCAGGGGGCGACGCAGGCACCGCAGCCCGTGCACTCGTCATCCACGCTCGGCAGCACGGTGCAGTCGAAGCAGCGTGCCGCTTCCTCGGTGGCGAGCGTCGCGGAATGCCGCGCGCTCGAGAACGGATCGGCCGGCGGCGCATCGAAGAGCGGGAGATGGCGGCGCGGCGCGGTCACGGCGCGGCGTGCGAGCTCCGGTATGTGATCCTCCGCCTCCACGCATGCCGACGCGATGGATGGCGGCACGGCCACACCGGTGAGCGCTGCGTGCATCTGCCAGCCCGCGCGCATGCCGTCGGCGATCGCGTGGGCGATCGTGCGGTGACCGAAGGCGCACGCGCCGCCCGCCCATACCCGGTGCAGGGAGGTCTGGTACGTCTGCGGATCGACCGCCACGAGCCCGGCCCCGTCCAGGGCGAGGTCCGCCTGCACGTCATGCACCGCGGCTGCGCGCGGTGCGGCGAGGACGAGCTGATCGCAGCGCAACACCTGCGCGGCGGCGCCGTCGTCGCGGCTCACCTCGACGGCCGCGACGCATCCTGGCGTCTCGCCGGAGAGCACCACGCGCCGCGGGCGCCAGCCGGCGTGCAGACGGACGCCGTCGCGCATGGCCGCGGCGAGCGCGTGCGTGGGCACCGTCGCGCCATCGATGGGCGCCGTCAGCACCAACTCCACCGATGCATCCGGAGCGCCCGCGGCGTGCGTGCGCGCGGCGACGCGTGCGGCGTCGATCGCGAGGTCGCCATCGCCGACCACCACCACGTGCGCGCGCCGTTCGTGATACCCGGCCAGGAGATCCACGGCGTCGATCACTTCCGCCGCGTGCGACGTGAGCACGCCGAGCAGCGGCTCGCGGGGACGCCACGCGCCGGCGGCCAGGAACACGGCGTCGAATCCCGCACCGAGGAGGTCGCGAAGCGCCGATCGCCCGCGCACCGCATCGCGGCGCAGCTCGATTCCGGTCGCGAGAATGGCCGCGCACTCGGCGCGCACGCTGGCCAGCGGAATGCGGAACGCCGGGATCGCGCGCGTGAGGACGCCGCCAGGCTCCGGGCCGTCGTCGAACACCACGCAGCCGTGCCCGAGCCGCGAGAGGACGAGCGCACACGCGAGCCCCGCCGCACCGCCTCCCACGATCGCGATGCGCGCTGGTGGGTAGACCGGCGCGGCACCATCGGCTCCCGCGGCGGCGAGCGCCGCCGTCCACCGCGCATCGAAGATGCTGGTGACGGCGCCGGTGTCGGGGAGGAGTGCGGGAGGTGCGAGGTCGGCGGCGAACGCTTCCAGCATGGCGGCGGCCACCGGCGCGCCGTGCTGGCGGCGCCGGCACGCGGACTCGCACGGGGCGTGGCAGGCGTGTCCGCAGGTGCTGGCGAAGGGATTGGCGCCGCGGGCGAGCCGGTGCGCGCGTTCGTGGTCGCCGACAGCGAGAGCGGCGGCGATCGCCGGCACGTCGACGCCGAGCGGGCATCCCGCGTGGGCGCAGGGGGCGATCTGCGCGAGGTCGGTGAGCACCGGCGCGGCTGGGTAACGTCCTGCTTGAAGGCTCACTCGACGACCGTTAAGTTCCGACCTCTTACAACCCGGAATTCCGCGTCCGCACGGCGGCGGGTTCACGGCGCATGTGGCGACGCCGGACCGGGCAGGCACCCTCACAAGGACGGGCGAGGCAGGAGGCGGGTTACGCGGGTGACGTCGAGCCGGCCAACGCGTCCCCCGGCGGGGACAGTTTCGGCTCCGCGCACCGCGCACCGTGCTGCGGCTCGGGTGCTGTTCCAACGGGCACGGTGAACGGAGAGGTTGGTGGACCCCGACATGTCGTGGCGCTTGCTCTACACCAGGGCGCGCGCGGAAGACTGGGTGGAGATCCAACTGCGGAAGCACGATTTTCAGACCGTGCATCCGCGTGTGCGGCAACGAGGTGGCTTTCAGCCACTTTTTCCGCGCTACGTGATTGTGGGTGAGCGGGCTGGCTGGCCTCTTGCATCCCTCCCCGGCGCGCCGGGCATACTGTATGTGGTGCACTGCGGCGATGCCGTGGCGTGTGTGCCCTCCGCGGTCGTGCAGGCCATTCGGTCGCGGATGGACCGTCGCGGCGTGGTGCACTTGACGAGCGCCTCCGCCGGCGACGCGCTGTTCGCGCGCACGCAGCGGGAGCGCGTGCGGGCTCTCCTGGAGTCGGCGGGGGCCGCGGTGCCCCGCCAGCGCAGTGCCGCCCGGTAGAGCACCGGGCCTCGGCGTAGGTCGCTCCACTTCCGTGTCGCCAACATTCATGAGCCAATACGAAGCGCTGTCGGACAAGATCGCCCGTCGCGAGATCATCTGTGGCGTGGTGGGGCTCGGCTACGTCGGGCTCCCCCTGGCGGTCGAGATGGGAGAATCGGGACTCCGCGTGCTCGGCTTCGAGCTGTCCGAGCACGTGATCGCCGGCGTGAACGCCGGACGGAGTCACATCAAGGACGTGGACGCTGGGCAGGTAGCCGCTCTGCGGCAACGTGCGCTGCTCGAGGCTACCGCCGACATGTCGCGGCTGAGCGAATGCGACATCGTGTCGATCTGCGTCCCCACGCCGCTCGGCAAGACGGGCGATCCGGACATGTCGTACGTGGTGGCCGCGTCGGATGCCGTAGCGGCCGCGTTGCGCCCGGGTCAGCTCGTGGTGCTCGAATCGACCACGTATCCCGGCACCACGCGCGAGCTGCTCCTGCCCAAGATGGAGGGTGGGGGGTTCACCGTTGGGCGGGACGTCTTCCTGTGCTTCTCCCCCGAGCGTGTGGATCCTGGCAACGCGCAGTGGCACACGCGGAACACGCCGAAGGTGCTGGGCGGCGTCACGCCGCAGTGCACGGACCTCGGTGTGGCGACGTACGAGCTGTTCATCGAGCGCGTGGTGCGCGTGAGCTCGCCGGAGGCTGCGGAGCTCAGCAAGCTGCTCGAGAACACCTTCCGCATGATCAACATCGGCCTGGCGAACGAGATGGCCGTGATCGCGGACAAGCTCGGCGTGGACATCTGGGAGGTGATCGACGCCGCCGCGACCAAGCCGTTCGGCTTCATGAAGTTCACGCCAGGCCCCGGTCTGGGCGGACACTGCATTCCGCTCGATCCGCATTACCTCGCGTGGAAGATGCGCACGCTGCACTATCGCACGCGCATGATCGAGCTGGCGGGAGAGATCAACACCGAGATGCCGGCGTTCTGGGTGGGGAAGGTGCAGGACGAGCTGAACGAGCGAGGGAAGCCATTGCGCGGCTCGCGCGTGCTCGTGCTCGGCGTGGCGTACAAGCGAGACATCGACGACCTGCGCGAGTCGCCGGCGCTGGAGATTCTCGACCTGCTGGTGCGCAAGGGCGTGCAGGTGTCGTATCACGATCCGTTCGTGCCGGAGATTCGCGACGATGGGCACACGCCCGCCGGCGCGGTGGGCCGCTCGGTGCCGCTCACCGATGCCGCGCTGAGCGAGGCGGACGCCGTGATGGTGGTGACGGACCATTCCTCCATCGACTACGCGCGTGTGTGCCGACTGGCGCGCCTGGTGGTGGACACGCGCAATGCCTGCGGTCGCGCGGTGGCCGTGGCGACCGGCGCGCCGGCTGCGGCGCGCGCCGCCGTGCGCGCATGAGCGACGCCCCGCGCCCTGGAGCGGGGCGCGCGAGGACGGGAGGCGACGGAGCGGCGCCGCAGCCCGCTGCGCGCCCACACGGGGAGGGCGGTGCGATGGGCGTCGTGCTGGTCGGGTGTGGACGCATCAGCGAGCGGCACTTCGAGGCGATCGCTGCACACCCTGACCTCGAGCTGCGTGGCGTCTGCGACATCCTCCCAGAGCGCGCGGCCGCGGCTGGCGCGCAGTGGCGTGTGCCGCACTTCACCAGCTACGACGAGATGCTCGACGCGGTGAGCGCCGACATGGCGGCCATCTGCACTCCGAGCGGGCTGCATCCACGTCACGGGATCATGGCCGCCGCACGCGGCCTGCACGTGGTGTGCGAGAAGCCCATGGCCACGCGACTGGAGGAGGCGGATGCGCTCGTCCGCGCGTGCGACGAGGCCGGCGTGGTGCTGTTCGTCGTGAAGCAGAACCGGCTCAACCCCGCCGTGCGGTTGCTCAAGCGGGCGATCGACGGCGATCGCTTCGGGCGCATCTATCTGGCGAACACGACCGTGCGCTGGCAGCGGCCGCAGTCGTACTACGACATGGCACCGTGGCGTGGCACGTGGGAGTTCGACGGCGGAGCGTTCATGAACCAGGCGAGCCACTACGTGGACATGATCCAGTGGCTCATCGGTCCGGTGGACGCGGTTGCCGCCAAGACGGCCACGCTCGCGCGCCGCATCGAGACGGAAGACACCGGTGTGGCCATCCTCCACTTCCGGAACGGGGCGCTGGGAACGATCGAGGTCACGATGCTCGCCTTTCCGCGCAACCTGGAGGGATCGGTCACGGTGCTCGGCGAGCACGGCAGCGTGAAGATCGGCGGCACCGCGCTCAACCGCGTGGAGACGTGGGAGTTCGCCGCGTCGGATCCGGACGACGACGCGGCGGCGGCGCTCCGGAGCGCCCCCGACCCGGCGTCGGTGTACGGCTCCGGGCATCTGCGCTACTACGAGAACGTCGTCCGCGTCCTGCGCGGCCAGGAGGCGCCCGGCACCGACGGGCGCGAGGGGCGCAAGTCGCTGGAGCTCATCCTCGGTATCTACGAGTCGGCGCGCTTGGGGCACGAGGTGGCCTTGCCGCTGCGCGCCTTTTCCGCGGCAGGGCGCAGCGCGTGACGGAGCGCTCGTCGCGCGGCGGCGCCGGGCGTGGGTCGCGCGCACGCGCGAAGGCAGCGTCGGCGCCGGCGCGTGTAGCCGCAGCTCCCACAGCGGGCATCGAGGCACAGATGCGCCGCCTGCCCAACGGCGCGCTCGTCCACGAGTCGAGCTACGTGGATGACGGGGCGGAGATCGGTGCCGGGACGCGCATCTGGCACTTCTGCCACGTGATGTCCGGCGCGCACATCGGCGACGCGTGCAGCCTGGGGCAGAACGTCGTCATCATGTCGCGCGTGCGGCTGGGGCGGAACGTGAAGGTGCAGAACAACGTCAGCGTGTACGAGGGCGTGGAGTGCGAGGACGATGTGTTCCTTGGCCCCTCCATGGTGTTCACGAACGTGCTGAACCCGCGGAGCGCGGTGTCCCGGCGGCACGAGTACCGCCGCACGCTCGTGCGGCGTGGCGCGTCGATCGGCGCGAACGCCACCATCGTGTGCGGACACGAGCTGGGGGAGTACGCGTTCGTCGCGGCGGGCGCGGTGGTCACGCGCGATGTGCCGTCGTACGCGCTCGTGGCCGGCGTGCCGGCACGGCGCATCGGCTGGATGTGCCGGTGCGGAGAGCGGCTGCCGGGCGGAGTGGAGCTCAGTGCATCGCGCACCCGCACGTGTCCAGCCTGCGGGACGTCCTACGTGGATGGCGAGCGCGGCATCTCGCCCGCATGATCCGCGACACAATGACACGACGCCCGCCGCGACATCGCGGCGGGCGTCGTGCATCATGGTCGCGCAGGGACTCGAACCCCGGACCTCTGGTATGTGAGACCAGCGCTCTAACCAGCTGAGCTACGCGACCGAACGAACATCCATGTAGGGCCCACGCGCACGGCCACCGGTGTCGCCTTCACAACGTGTGCTCCCGGTGGCGTTGTCACCCGCCGCGCATCCGTTGCCGAGTGGTGGGCCCTGCAGGGCTCGAACCTGCGACCGTCGGATTATGAGTCCGCTGCTCTAACCGGCTGAGCTAAGGGCCCGCGTACAGAATGAAAAAATCTAGAAGTACACGCGCGCCCACGCAACGCCGCGCGAAGGGTCACGCGCGGCCATGGCCGGCGGCGTAGGCATCGTATGCCTCCAGCACCTCCGGCGGGGACACCGTGGCCGCACCGAGTTTTCCCACCTCGACGCCGGCGGCGAAGTTGGCCGCCATGGCGGCTTCCAGTACCGTCGCGCCCGCGCCGAGCATCGCGGCCAGATACGCCGTAACGGTGTCTCCCGCGCCCACCACGTCGTACACCTCGCGCGCGGTGGTGGGGACGGTGTGTACCCCATCGCGTGCGGTGACGACGAGCATGCCACGTTCTCCGAGCGTGAGCAGCAGCGTGTCGGCGCTGAGACGCGCGAGCGTGGCGGGAAGCGTATCGGGGTGGTCGAGATCCACCGCCGCACCCAGCGCCGCCTCCAGCTCGCGGCGGTTGGGCTTGATCACGGTGGCGCCGCCGTACGCGAAGAAGTTGCGGTACTTGGGGTCGACCACCACGGGAATGCCGCGCTCGCGCGCCGCGGCGAGCGATGTCTCGATCACCGCCGGCGCGAGGCATCCCTTGTTGTAGTCCTCGAGGGCGAGCGCATCGGCGCGCGCCACGGCGCGGCGCACGCACGCAGAGACGCGCGCCACGTCCTCCGCGCTCAGCTCGCCGTCGTCTTCCTCGTCCACGCGCACGAGTTGCTGCACGCGCGCCACCACGCGCGTCTTGGTGGTGGTGGGACGTGCGCAGGCGAGCACGGACTCGTGCCCGGTGCCCGCGCGCGTCAGGAGATCGCGCACGGTCGCGCCGGCCGCGTCGTCCCCCACCGTGGCCACCAGCTCGCACGCCGCACCGAGGGCGAGGACGTTCTGCGCCACGTTCGCCGCGCCGCCCAGCGCCACACGGCGTTCGCGCACACGCACCACAGGAACGGGCGCCTCGGGAGAGATGCGCTCCACGTCGCCGTGGAGATAGACGTCGAGCATGGCGTCTCCCACCACGGCCACGCGGACCGTGGCCGCGCGCGCGAGCAGCTCGGCCAACCTGCTGCGCGCCAGCATCGGTGTCGCGATGTGGGACGGTGGGGACGAAGTCGGGGAGACGCGCGCGGGCATGTGCGTGCGGAAGCTAGGCGACGGCGGCGCGGCGGTCAACGCGAGGCGCCACGCACGTGGACGGCGGCGACGTGCCGTCCGCAGGCGGTACAGCCCTTGCGTTGACGGTAGGCATTTCACCAGCCGCACGTGCAGCGATCCGGCACTCTCTCCACTGCTCTTGCGCGACATCATCCTGCGGGTCAACGACAGCGCCAAGGGGATGGTTCTGGCCGTCCAGAACTTCTTCACTCTGGCGTGGCAGGCGGTCCGCTTCATCGTCGCGCGCCCCTTTTACGCCGGCGATATGGTGCAGCAAATGCACGTGGTCGGCGTGCAGTCGGTCGGGATCATCGTGCTCACCGGGCTGTTCACCGGACTCGTGCTGGGGCTGCAGACATCGGTGCAACTGCGCGGCTTTGGCGCCACGGCGTACATCGGACGGCTGGTGTCGGCGTCGATGATCCGCGAGCTCGGACCGGTGCTGTGCGGACTCATGGTGGCTGGCCGCGTGGGCTCGGGGATCGCGGCGGAGCTGGGCGCCATGCGCGTCACCGAGCAGATCGACGCGCTGAACGCGATGGGGACCGATCCCATCAAGAAGCTCGTCACGCCGCGGCTGCTCGCCGGGGTCGTCATGCTCCCCGCGCTCACCGTGATCATGGATCTGGTCGGCATCATCGGCGGCAACCTGATCGCCGCCGTCTACGTCGGCATTCCGACGTCGTATTACTGGCGCACCGTGTGGGAGCAGATCGCCGATGGCGGATTCATGTGGACCTACGTGCCCAACGACTTCGTACAGGGGCTCACCAAACCCATCGTCTTCGGCGCGATCATCGCGCTCAGCGGATGCTACTACGGCCTGCGCACCAGCGGGGGTACGGAGGGCGTCGGGACGGCCACCACGCGCACGGTCGTGACGGCCAGCATCTCGATACTGATCGTGGACTACTTCATCACGCAGTTGCTGCTGGCGATCACCACATGAGTCCGGAGCCGGTGGTGGCGGGCGCCGTGGGTCCGGCCCGCGTGCGCGACGGGGATGCGGTGCGACGGAGCACGGAGCCGGTGATCGCGCTGGAGCACGTCTGGCTGGCCTTCGACCGCCCGGTGCTCGAGGACGTCACGCTCACCGTCGAGCCGCACGAGACGCTGGCGCTGGTCGGCGAATCGGGCACGGGAAAATCGACGATCCTGCGGCTCATCCTGCGGCTGCTCACCCCCGATCAGGGGCGCGTCCTGGTGAACGGCGTGAACATGGTGACGCTCGACTTCGATGAAGTGCTCGAGGTCCGGCGGCGCATGGGGATGGTGTTCCAGGGTGCGGCGCTGTTCGATTCCCTCACCGTCTTCGAGAACGTCGCCTATCCGCTCCGCGAGCACACGGAGCTGGACGACGATGCCATCGACGCGTGCGTGCGCGAGAAGCTCGCCTTCGTGAATCTCGATCCCGACGAGGTGATGGATCAGCTGCCGGCAGAGCTGTCCGGCGGCATGAAGAAGCGCGTGGCGATCGCGCGCGCCGTCGTGAGCGACCCGCCGATCATGCTCTACGACGAGCCCACGTCCGGACTCGATCCGCTCACCACGGCGACCATCACGAGCCTCATCCGCAAGCTGCAACGCGAGCGGCGGGTCACGAGCGTCGTCGTCTCGCACGACCTGCGCTCGTGCTTTCGCATTGCCGATCGCATCGCGCTCCTGGCCACCGGCACGCTGCGTTTCGTGGGAACGCCGAAGGCCATGACGGAGAGCGACGACGACTACATCCGCGAATTCCTGGGGAGCGGCTGATGCTGCGGCGAGCACTCCCCGAACGCTCACCGCCACGACACGCGCCAGCGCGCACGGTGCACGCATGAGACGATCGAAGGCGATCACGTGGGACCAGCTCAAGGTGGGGCTGCTCATCCTCATCGCTGCCGCCGTCCTGGCGGTCGCCGTCTTCAAGCTCGGCCAGACGGCCAACCTGTTCGCCGGGCGCTATCATCTCTACGTGCTGCTCCCCAACGCGGAGGGGGTGCGCGAAGGCGGATCCGTCACGCTGGCCGGTCAGCTCGCCGGGCGCGTGGATCGCATCGAGTTCCTGCCCCCCGACGGCGACTCCACGCGCAATCTCCGGCTGCGATTGGCCATCGATCGCTCGGTGCAGTCGCAGGTGCGCGAGAACTCGCGCGCGCGGCTCCGCACGCAGGGGCTGCTCGGCGACCGGCTGGTGGACATCACGCCGGGCACGCCGGCAGCGCCCGTGCTCCCGGAGAACGACACCATCGCGTCCGCCCCCGGCGCGGACTACGAGGAGGTGTTGACGCAGGTGGCGACCGTGGTGCACCAGCTCTCGACGCTCACCGCCGACCTGCGCGGCGTCACGCAGGGGCTGTTGAACGGGGAGGGAAGCGCCGGCCAATTCCTCACCAACCGCACGATGTACGATGCGCTCGAGTCCTCGCTCCGGCGCACGGACGTGCTCCTCACGCGCATCGAGCGCGGCGAGGGAACGCTCGGCCGCATGCTCGTTGATACGACGGTCTACGCGCGCCTCGCGTCCACCACGTCCGCGCTCGACACGATCGTTCGCCGTATTGCCGACCGCCGCGGCACCCTGGGCAAGCTCATCGCCGACGACACGCTCTACACGCGGCTGGCCGGGATCTCGACAAGCGCCGACTCGCTGCTCAAGATGGTGGCGGCCGGCCAGGGAACATTGGGCCGGCTCATCGGCGATCAAGCACTCTACGATGAGCTCACCAGGACGATCGCCGACCTGAACGCCATCCTGCAGGACATCCAACGCAATCCGCGCAAGTACACCCGGGGAATGGTCAAGCTGTTCTGACGCGCGGGCGCGTGTGGCCGCCGCCCGCGGCCGTGATCGTGCTCGCGATCGTCGGATTCTCCGTGGCGGCGCCGCTCGTGCGCACGTCGCACGCCGATCCGCTCGCGATCGCGGCGTGGCGGCTGGCGCTCTCGCTGCCGATCATCGCAATGCTGCTCCTCCCGGGGCGCGGCTGGCGGCAATGGCGAACGCTCGACCGGCGCGCGCTGGGACTGTGCGTCGCATCGGGCGTGGCCTTGGCGCTCCACTTCTGGGCATGGAACGTCTCCCTTGGCCTCACCAGCGTGGCCGCGTCGGTGGTGCTCGTGGATTGCCACCCGGTGATCGTCGCGCTCTGCTCGGCGCTCTGGCTCGGCGAGCGCCCCACGCGCGCGCAGTGGGCCGGGATCCTCGCGGCGCTCGCGGGCGCGATGCTCATCGCGGCGGGCGATCTCCGCATCGACGCACTGGCCAGCTCGCGCCGCGCGGTGCTGGGGGATCTGCTGGCACTCGCCGGCGCGGTGGCGGTGGCCATGTACTACCTGGCCGGACGCCGGCTGCGCCAGCGGCTCGACCTCTGGCCCTACGTGGGGCTCGTCTATGGCGTCGCGCTCGTCGTGCTCGTGTGCATCGCCGGCGCGCGACACGTCCCGCTCTGGCCTCAGCCGCCGCGCGAGATGGCCATCTTCGCCGGGCTGGCGCTCGGGCCGATGCTCCTCGGCCATACCGGTATGAATTGGGCGCTGCGTTATCTTCCAGCGTTCGTGGTGAGCGTCGCGGTCCTCGGCGAGCCCGTGGGCGCGTCGCTCCTCGCTGCGGCGCTGCCGTGGATTCACGAAGTGCCGCCCGCGGCCACGCTCGCCGGCGGTGCGCTCGTACTCGCCGGGATCGCGCTGGCGTTGCCACGCGCGGCCCCCGCTCCCTGAGGATCCGACACTCGATGCACACGTACGATCTCGATGTCGTCGTTACCCGTGGCGAATTGATCGAATCGCGCCACCGCGTGCACGCCGCGGTGGTGGACGCCCGGGGCACGCTCATCGCGCGCGCCGGCAACCCGGAGCTGTTCACCTGCTGGCGCTCCGGCGCCAAGCCCTTCCAGGTGATGCCCTTTCTGGCCTCCGGGCACGCCGACGCGCTCGGATGGGGAGCGCGGGAAACGGCTATCGCGTGCGGCTCGCATGGTGGAGAGCCCGAGCACGTGGCGCTCGTGCGCGCGATGCTCGATGCGGTGGGACTCGAGGAAGGCGACCTCGCCTGCGGCGCGCACGAGCCGCTCTCGCGCCGGGGCGTGCGCATCCTGCAGCAGGCGGGAGAGCGTCCCAGCCGGCTGCACAACAACTGCTCGGGAAAGCACGCGGCAATGCTTGCCTTCGCGGTGCGCTCCAACTGGCCGGTGCTCGCCTACGAGCAGCAGGGCCACCCCGTGCAGGACCGCGTGACCGCGACGGTCGCCGAGTGGAGCGACGTGCCGGCGGATGCGCTCGGCACGGCCGTGGATGGATGCGGTGCGCTGACGTTCGCGCTGCCGCTCATCGGGATGGCCGCGGCGTTCGCGCGCCTCGCCGAGGGCGCGCGGCGTGGCGAGGAGCTCCCGGCGCGCATCGTGCGCGCGATGACCGAGCATGCCGATCTGGTGGGTGGCACGGATCGCTTCGACACCGTGCTCATGCAGGAGACGAACGGTCACGTGCTGGCGAAGGTGGGCGCGGAGGGCGTGCATTCGCTCGCCGTGCTGGACAGCGGCATCGGGATCGCGCTCAAGGTGGAGGACGGCGCGGCGCGCGCACAGCACCCGGCCGCGCTCCGCGTGCTGCAGCATCTGGGAGCGCTGCCGGAGCCGCTCCCCGAGCGCCTGGACGCGTTGCTGTGCACATCGCTGTCGAATACGCGCGGCGAGCCGGTAGGCGCCGTGTGTCCGGCGCGCTGAGTACGCGTCGCACGCGAGCGAGCGCGACGTCGTGGCCGGCGCGGAATGTCACCGGATGCGGAAATGCGATGACGGACGATCACCCCACCGCGACTAGCGTACACGCGCTCGATGCCGCCACGGCGGCGCTGGTCGTGCTGGCCGCCGAGATCGCGGCTGGTGACGAGGGAGACGTCCGGCGGGCAGTCCAGCGCGCGCTGCAGGCGGCTGCCCCCCACCTGTGGATCGAGGAGCTCGTGCTGCAGTCGTATCTCTTCGCCGGATTCCCGCGCACGCTCAACGCCGGTCGCGTCTGGCGCAAAATGTCCGGGCGCCCCGCGCCTCCCGCCGTCCCGCCGGCCGCTGGCGATCGCGAACGGTGGCGCACGTTGGGGGAGCGCACGTGCGCCATCGTGTACGGTGCGTCGTACGAGCGGCTTCGCGTCAACATTCGCGCACTGCACCCGGAGCTGGACGACTGGATGATCGTGGAGGGGTACGGCAAGGTGCTGTCGCGTCCCGGACTGGATCTCGTACGTCGCGAGCTCTGCATCGTGGCCGTGTGCGCCGTCACCGGGCAGGAGCGGCAGCTCCACTCGCACTTGCGCGGCGCGCGGAACGCGGGTGCCAGCGCGGACCAGGTGCGCGACGTGCTGTCGCTCGTGGCGCCACGTGTGGGAGCGGAGCGCGCGGAGCGCAACGTCAGGCTGCTCGAGCGCACGCAGAGCGGCGCGTGACGGCGTTCATCGATCGCGCGGTGATCCGCGTGGAGGCTGGGGTGGGCGGCTCCGGGTGTGTGTCGTTCCGCCGCGAGCATCGCGTGCCGAAAGGCGGTCCCGACGGGGGAGACGGCGGGCGCGGGGGCAGCGTGATCCTCCGCGCCGATCCGAACCTCGCCACGCTCCTGGATTACACCTACCGCACGCGCTGGGTGGCCGAACGCGGCGAGCACGGCATGGGCGCGAACAAGACCGGACGCTCCGGCGGCGACGTCGTGCTCCCCGTCCCCCCTGGCACCGTCGTGCGCGACCTCGGAACGGGCGCCGTGCTGGGAGAGCTGGTCGAGCCAGCGCAGGAGATCGTTGTCGCGCGCGGCGGTCGCGGCGGGCGTGGCAACGCGCGTTACGCAACGGCCACGCATCAGTCGCCGCGCGAGTGGCAGCCGGGGGAGGAGGGTGAGGCGCGCGACATCGAGCTCGAGCTCAAGCTCATCGCCGATGTCGGCCTCGTCGGACAACCCAACGCAGGAAAGTCCACGCTCCTGTCCGTCATCTCCGCCGCGCGTCCCAAGATTGCGGACTATCCCTTCACCACGCTGGAGCCGAATCTGGGTGTGGTCGCGCTCAGCGGGCACCGCACCTTCGTCGTCGCCGACATCCCCGGCATCGTGGAAGGCGCGCACCAGGGGCGCGGACTGGGTACGCGCTTTCTGCGTCACGTGGAGCGGACGCGTCTCCTGGCGCTCCTCATTCCGGTGGACGCATTGGACTGGCAGGCGGAGTACGAGACGCTGCGCGCGGAGATCGCGGGCTATTCGGCAGAGCTCGCCGCCAAGCCGCACTGCGTGGTGTTCTCGAAGATGGATCTGCTGGGCGATGAACCGCTGCCTGCGTCGCCCATTCACGCACCGGACGCGGTTGGCATTCTGCGCGTAAGCGCGGTGTCGCGTGCCGGTCTCACGGAGCTCCTCGAGGCGTGGTGGAGGGAGTTGCTGGCACTGCGCCGCGCCCCGGCGCGGGAGGCGAACGACGTCCCGCTCCCCTGAGGACGACGCGCGCCGATACGCGCTCGCGCTCTCGCTGGTCCCGCAGATCGGCGCTCGCACCTTCCGGAAGAAGCTCGCCACGCACGGGAGCGCGGCCGCCGCGCTCGCGCAGCTTCCGCGCGCCGAGCGCGACGCGGCGCTCGCCGAGGCCGACACGCTGCTCGCCGGCACGGCGGAGGGCGGTGCGGAGCTCCTGCTCGCGGGCGACATCACGTACCCGGAGCAGCTCATGCCGCTCCCAGACCGACCCCTGCGCCTGTTCGCGCGCGGGCGGACCGAGCTCCCCGCGCGTCCATGCGTGGCGATCGTGGGCACGCGACGGGCCACCGCGTACGGAGAGCGTGCCACGCGCGCCATTGCGTGCGTCCTCGCGCGCGCCGGTGTGTGCGTCGTGAGTGGACTCGCCCGCGGGATCGACGGCGCCGCGCACCGTGCCGCGCTCGAGGTGGGTGGCGACACCATCGCCGTGCTCGGTACGGGGCTCGACGTCGTCTACCCTTCCGCACACCGCGCGCTCCAACGGCAGATCGGCGAGCGTGGATTGCTCCTGTCCGAGCTGCTCCCCGGTGACCGTGCGGATGCCGGCTCCTTCCCTCGACGGAACCGCATCATCGCCGCACTGGCGCGCGCGGTGATCATCGTCGAGGCGGGAGTGGGGAGCGGCGCGCTGATCACCGCGGACTACGCGCTCGAGTTCGGCCGGGACGTGGCGGTCGTCCCCGGTCCCATTGACGCGCCGCAGAGCGCGGGAAGCAACCGCCTGCTGTGCGACGGCGCGACACCCATCTGCCAGCCGCTCGATGCGCTCACGCTCGCGGGAGTGGACGCGCCCGGCAGCGTGGGCGCGCCGGTCACGGCGTCGCCGGCGGAGGCAGCGGTGTGGGACGTACTCACGCGAGAGGGAGCGCTGGATGTCGACGCGCTCGCCAGTGCGGCGGCGCTCCCGGCGCGTGCATGTCTGGAAGCGGTCTCCGCCCTGGAGCTGGCCGGATTGGTGGAGTGCGCGCCCACCGGCGAGGTACGCGCGCTCACGACGTAGTCTGCGCGGCGCTCCGCCTGCACGGCCGCCGCCGCGCGGCTACCTTCCGTCATGCTCCCGCTCCCTCGACACGTCTACATCCACGTGCCGTTCTGCGCGCGGCGATGCAGCTACTGCGACTTCGCGATCGCCGTACGGCGGAGCACGCCGGTCGCTGAATACCTCGCGGCGCTGGATGCCGAGTTGGCGGCGTGGCTGGCGCGCGGAGGCGAGCTGGGCACGCCACGCGGGGCGCGCTCCACAGAAGCTGCCGGCACGTTGGCGGGAAGGACCTCCGGCGACACGCGAACCGATAGCCATTCCCCGGCCGGAGGAGCGCCGCTCCCTGTGGACCACGGCCACGCCCCGTGGGAGATCTCGACACTTTACCTGGGCGGCGGCACGCCATCGCGGTTGGGAGCGGACGGCGTTGCCGCGGTGATGGACCTCGTACGCAGCAGAGCTGCAATCACGTTCGACGCGGAGATCACCATCGAGGTGAATCCGGACGATGCCTCGCCTGCGGCCGCACGCGCGTGGCGCGAGGCCGGCATCACCCGCGTCTCGATCGGCGCGCAGAGCTTTGACGACGACGTCCTGCGGTGGATGCACCGCACGCACGACGCCCGCCAGATTGCCGCTGCCGTCGACACGCTGCGCCAGGCGGGCCTCGCGAATCTCTCGCTCGATCTGATCTTCGCGCTCCCGAATGGCGTGGAGCGCGACTGGGATCGGGACCTGCACCAGGCCATTGCCCTGGAGCCGTCGCACCTCTCCCTCTACGGGCTCACCATCGAGCCGTTCACGCCGCTCGGTCGCCGTCGTGATCGCGGTCTGCTGGCCGAGGCACCTGAGGAACGCTACGAGCGCGAGTTCCTCCGTGCGCACGACGTCGCCAGCGCGGCAGGATTCGAGCACTACGAGGTGTCCAACTTCGCGCGGAGCGGCAACCGTTCGCGGCACAACTCGTCGTACTGGCAGCGCGTGCCGTACGCCGGCTTGGGACCGTCCGCTCATTCCTTCGACGGAACGCGGCGCGGATGGAACGCGTCGGGGTATGTGGAATGGTGCCGGCTGCTGGCGGAGGGGCGGAGCGCGGTCGCCGGGGTGGAGGATGTTGGGGAGGCGGAGCGCCACCTGGAGGAGGCGTACCTGGGGCTCCGCACCGACCGCGGGCTCCACATCACGCCGGAAAGGCACGCGGAAATCGCGCCCTGGCTGGCGGCTGGATGGGCGCGTCTGGATGGAAGCCGCCTGACGCTCACGCCCGCCGGGTGGCTGCGGCTGGACAGCCTGGCAGGAGCCTTGACAGAACACGGAAGTCGTTTGTACGTTTGAACTTATGGAGCAGCAACCGCTCACCGAGCGCGAACGGCGCGTTCTGGAGGCCGTGATCCAATCGTACGTCGAGACGGCGGAACCGACCGGCTCCCGGACGATCGCGCGGCGCTTCGGGCTCGGGGTGTCTCCGGCCACCATCCGGAACACGATGAGCGACCTGGAACACAAGGGCTATCTCTTCCACCCGCACACCTCCGCCGGTCGCGTTCCCACCGATACCGGCTACCGGGTGTACGTGGATTCGCTCATGCGAATCAGCCCGGTGGACGCGCGGGCGCGGGATCGCTTGCTGGAGCATCTGAGCACCGGAGAGACGGCCATCGAGGCCATCCTCCGGCGCGCGGCGCAGGCGCTTGGCGTCCTGACGCACGAGCTGGCGGTGGCGCTCGGCCCGCGGCTGGACGAGGTGCGGCTGGAAAGGCTCGAGCTCGTGCGGCTGTCGTCGGACCGGTTGCTCATGGTGCTCCGCCTGAGCGGTGGAGCGGGACACAGCATCTTCGTGGAGGTCCCGGAAGAGGTCGCCGAGCGCGCGATGGCCGAGGTCACGCGCGTGCTGAACGAGCGCCTGGCGGGGCTCTCGCTCCGCGAGATCCGCGCGACGATTCCCACGCGCCTGCGTGACGCGACCGCCGATTCGCAGGCGCGCGAGCTGCTCAACATCTTCATCCAGGAAGGGGAGCAGCTGTTCGAGCTTCCCATGAGCGGGGCCGAGCCGCGCGTCTTGCTCGGTCAGGCGTCGCATCTCGCGGAGCAACCCGAATTCGCGAGCGAGGCCAAGCTCCGCAAGCTGCTCGCGCTCACCGACCAGCCGGAGGCGCTCGGCGCCTTTCTCCTGGAGCGCGGGGCGCGGCCGGGGATCACCATCACGATCGGTGGCGAACACCGCGAACCGAGCATGTCGGACTTCACCGTGGTCACCGCCGAGTACCGCGTTGGCGCGCTCGGTGGAGTGATCGGCGTCATCGGCCCCACGCGCATGCCGTACGAGAAGGTGATCTCCATGGTGGCGCACACCTCGCGTCTCATCACGGACCTCCTCGACTGACCGTACACGGTTCCGGCGCGGGCCGGGACCGTCGCACGGCGACCCATCTCTTTGCGATCCATGGCTGATTTCTACGACACTCTCGGCGTTCCACGCGGTGCGAGCGACGACGACATCAAGAAGGCGTATCGCAAGCTCGCCATGCAGTACCATCCCGATCGCAACAACGGGTCGAAGGAGGCCGAGGAGCGCTTCAAGGAGATCACCGAAGCGTACGACGTGCTCCGCGATCCACAGAAGCGCGCGGCGTACGATCGCTACGGCGAGGCAGGACTCCGCGGTGGCGGCATGGGCGGGTTCCACCACGTGGACCTGTCCGAGGCGCTCAGCATCTTCATGCGCGACTTCGGCGCGTCGTTCGGTGGCTTCGAGGAGCTGTTCGGCGGCCGGGGACGAGGCGGCGGCGCGCGCATCGGGGCGGACGTCAAGGTCACGGTGCCGCTCACGCTGGCCGAGGTCGCGGCGGGCGTGGAGAAGACGATCACGCTCCGTGTGCTCGAGCCGTGCGACGCGTGCAGCGGATCGGGAGCGGAGCCGGGCACGACGCCGCAGCGGTGTGCCACCTGCGGCGGCGCGGGGGAGGTGCGCCGCGCGCAGCGGTCGTTCTTCGGACAGTTCGTGAGTGTGACCCCCTGTCCGACGTGCGCGGGGCAGGGACGCACCATCGCCTCGCCCTGCCGGCGATGCAAGGGTGAAGGACGCGTGCGCGGTGAGCGCACGATCACCGTGAACATCCCCGTCGGCGTCGCCACGGGACAGTACATGACGATGCGCGGCACGGGGAGCGTGGGGGCGCGCGGCGGCCCGCGCGGCGACGTGCTCGTCGTGTTCGACGTGCAGGATGACCCGCGCTTCGAGCGCGACGGCGCGGATCTCTTCACGGAGGTGCTCGTCACGTACCCGCAACTCGTGCTCGGCGCGGACGTCGAAGTGCCGTCGGTCACCGGCGTGCTCAGTCTCCGCATTCCGTCCGGCACGCAGAGCGGACAGACCTTCCGCCTCCGCGGCCGAGGGCTGCCGCGCGTGAACGCGAGCGGCTCGGGCGACCTGCACGTTCGCGTGCAGCTCTGGACGCCGCAGTCGGTGAGCGCGGAGTACCAGGAGCTGCTGCGGCGCATGCGGGACATGGAAGGCGAAGTCCCCCCCGAGCGCTCCAAGGGACTGTGGACGCGCATGAAAGAAGCGTTGGGCGCGTGAGGTGGTGGCCCGTCACGGTGCGCGCGAGCGACGCGGCGCACCGCCGCCAGATCGGTGAGGCGTTGATCGGCGCTGGCGCGTCCAGCGTGCTGGAGGAGGGCGATGCTCTCCTCACGTTGTTTCCGGACACCGTGCCGCGCGAGCTGGTGCGCCGCGCCGTGCGCCGCGTGAGCATCACCGCGGTGTGTACGTGCGACGCGTCGCGCGAGGTCGACGTGCAGGCGACGCTGCACGGCACGGTGGGCGTGCACCGCGAGGGACGGATCGCGATCGCGCCGCCGTGGTTGGTGCACGAGGCGCAGGCCATCCTGGCGAACGGTTGCCTCGATGTGCCCGGTGGCGCGGCTTCCGGTACCACGCCAAACGAACATGAACACACGACAGCGCGTCATCTGGTGCTCATCGAGCCGGGAATGGCGTTCGGCACGGGAGAGCATGCCACCACGCGTGCGGCGCTGCGCCTGCTGGAGCACGCGCTTCACCCAGGAGATGTGGTGGCCGACCTGGGCGCGGGGAGTGCCGTGCTCTCGATCGCCGCGGCAATGCTCGGCGCGCGGCAGGTCGTGGCCATCGAGATGGACGAGCACGCGGCCGCCGAGGGCGAGCGGAACGCGCAGCGCAACGGCGTGGACGATCGGGTGACGGTGCTGTGCGGTGATGCCGCGGCGCTCCTGCCGTTGGTGGCTCCGGTGCGGCTGGTCGTCGCCAACATCCTGTCCACCGTCGTGATCGCGCTCGAAGAGTTGATGCGAGACGCCCTCCAGCCCGGGGGCGAGGCGATCATCAGCGGCGTGCTGGCGGCCGAACGCGAGGAGGTGCTCGCCGCGTTCGCGCCGCGCGGTTGGAACGTGGTGGAGGAGACGGTGGACGAGGGGTGGTGGAGCGCTCGGCTCGCGGTGCCGTGCTGACGCTGTTCTCCGATCACGAGGTCGCGGCTGGTGCCGTGGTGACGATCGGAGAGGGGGAAACACATCACGCGCGGGTACGCCGCGTTGCCCTGGGAGAGCAGGTGCGCCTGGTGAACGGGCGTGGCGATGTGGGCGTGGGTCAGGTGATCAAGCTCGCGCGGACGCAGTTGCACGTGGAGTTGAACCGCGCCTGGTCGGAGCCGCCGCTGCCGGAGATCCATCTACTCGTGCCGGTGGCCGACCGCGACCGGATGCTCTGGCTTGCGGAAAAGGCGGTGGAGCTCGGCGTATCGAGCTGGCGTCCGGTACTCTGGCGCCGTTCTCGCGATGTCCGTCCGCGCGGAGAAGGGCGCAGCTTCCAGGATCGCGTGCGCAGCCGCATGATCGGGGCGCTCACGCAGTCCGGCGGAGCGTGGCTTCCGGTGCACCACCCGGACGCCACACCGGAGCGCGCGCTGGCTGCAGGACCGGCTGGGGCGCGGTTGCTGCTCGACGTCGAGGGTGCGCCGATGCTGGGCGAGCTGGGCAGTGCGCCGGTGACCCTCGCGGTGGGACCGGAGGGCGGGCTGGAACCGGCGGAGCGCACCATGATGTGCGATGCTGGATTTCGCCCGGTGCGGCTGGGGCCGCTCACGCTGCGCTTCGAGACGGCCGGGGTGGCCGCGTTGGCCGTCGCGCGCGCGGCGCTCACGGATGTTCGGGAGGGTGACAATGGCTCATGATTGCCTCTTCTGCAGGATCGCCCATCGCGAGGTGCCGGCGACGATCGTGGCCGAGAACGAGCGGTGCCTGGCCTTCCGCGACATCGATCCACGTGCGCCCGTGCACGTGCTCGTCATCCCGAAAGACCACGTAGAATCGCTGGACACCGCCCGCGCGCAGGACGCCGAGCTGCTCGGCGCGCTGCAACTGCTCGCGGCGGAGGTGGCGCGGAGTGAAGGGGTGGCGCGGAGCGGATACCGCACGGTGGTGAACACGAACGCCGATGCGGGACAGTCGGTGCCACACGTGCACGTGCACCTGTTGGGCGGACGCCCGCTCGCATGGCCGCCCGGGTGACGCACACGGAACATCCGCGGCGGCCGCTCATCTGGTCGCGAGTGCCGGCAGGGGGGACACGCAGGCGTGCGCAGTTGCTTGACAGCATCGCGCGAGGCGCGCTAAGATACGCCTCTCCATCGATTTGGAGTCCGCGGCACGGCCATGCCGCGTGCAACACCACTCGGGGTCGGCTGACGTGTCGGAAGTCATCATTCACGACGACGAGAACTTCGAGCGGGCCCTCAAGCGCTTCAAGAAGAAGTGCGAGAAGGCGGGGATCCTCTCCGATCTGCGCAAGCACCGGCACTACGAGAAGCCCAGCGAGCGCAGGAAGCGGAAGGAGAACGCGGCGCGCCGGAAGGGCCGGCGTCCGCGCCACGCCTAGGTGACCTCCCCCATGTCGGAGCTGCTGGCGCAGATTCAGCGCGATCTCACGGCGGCTCGCAAGGCGCAGGACAAGGCGGGCACGCTGTTGCTCAGCACCCTCCTGGCCGACCTCAAGAATCAGCGCATCGAGCTCCGGCGCGACCTCACCGACGAGGACGTGCGTGAGGTGCTGCGCCGCGGCGCCAAGCGGCGTCGCGAAGCCGTGGAGCTGTACGAGCAGGGGAATCGGCCCGAGCTTGCGGCGCGCGAGCGCGCGGAGATCGCGGTCATCGAGCGATACCTTCCCGCCCAGGTGGGCGCCGATGAATTGCGCGCTGCGGTGGCGTCGGCCATCGCGGCGGGTGCCACGAGCCTTGGCGCGGTCATGGGTGCCGTCATGCCGCGCTACAAGGGGCGGGTGGATGGCGCCCTGCTCAACAGCATCGCGCGCGAGGAGTTGAGCAAGCGAGGCTGAGCGTGTGCATTCGCGGAACCCTGGCCTCTCGACCGCTCCGCTGCGCGGACGCGGCCGAGCAGTGCGAGGTCTCCATGAGACCCGCGCAGGGGCGAAGCCCGACTGCGTGCGGTGCGTCGGCGCGATGAACGCACACACGCTCGCTCTCCTGGAATTCGACCGCGTGCTCGACGCGGTAGCGGGGTATGCGGCCTCCGCCCCGGGCGCCGCGCACGTGCGCGCGCTGCGCCCGGCCACCGATCTGCAAGGTGTGCAGGCCGAGCACGAGAAGGTGAGCGCCATGCGTGCGCTCCGCGCGCGCCGCGAAGGGTGGAACCCACACCCGGTGCCGGAGCTGGACGTCCCCCTGCAGCGATTGCGCGCCGCCGGCGCGCGCTGGAGCGGCGCGGAGCTGCTGGACGGCGCACGGCTGCTCGCCTCGTCGCGTCTCACCAGGAGCGACCTGGAGCAGGGCACGGCGGCAGATGAGCGCACGTGCGCCCTCGAGCCGTTCATCCACGAGCTGCTCGTCGCTCCCGGACCGGAAGCCGCCATTGCGCGCGCGGTGGACGCCGATGGCGCGCTGCGAGACGACGCCTCTCCTCTCCTGCGCCGCCTGCGCAGGGAGCTGCGCGGCGCCGAGGGGGAGCTGGTCCAGCTCCTCGAGCGCACCATGGCGCGCCTCGACGCACACCTGCGCGTTCCCGACATGTCCGTCACCGTCCGCAACGGACGGTACGTGATCCCCGTGCGCCGCGAAGGGCGCGCCGCCGTCGGCGGGATCGTGCACGACGCGTCCGCAACGGGCGGCACGCTGTTCGTGGAACCACCCGCGGCCATCGAGATGGGGAATCGCATCCGCGAGATGGAGGCGGAGGAACAGGAGGAGGTCCAGCGCATTCTCGCGGAGCTCACCGACCGGCTGCGCCCCTATCGCGAGCCGATGGTGAGCGCGCTGCACGTACTGGTGGAGTTGGACTCGTTGTCCGCGCGCGCACGGTACGCCGATGCACTCGGCTGCGCGCCCCCCGCGCTCGTGCCACCGGGCGAGGGATTCGCGCTGCACGGCGCGCGGCACCCGCTGCTGATCGCCCAGGGACGCGCCGTCGTTCCGTTCGATCTCACCATGGACCCGCGCGAGCGGACGCTCCTCGTCTCCGGGCCGAACACGGGGGGCAAGACGGTGCTCCTCAAGGCTGTGGGACTGCTCTCGGCGATGGTGCAGGCGGGGATCCCCGCGCCCGTTGCGGGCCGCAGTCGCATTCCGGTGTACGACGCGATCTACGCCGACATCGGTGACGAGCAATCCATCGAGGCCAGTCTCTCCACGTTCAGCGCGCACGTGAAGAATCTCGGTGTGATTCTCGCCGAGGCCTCGCCACGTTCGCTCGTGCTGATCGACGAGCTAGGCTCCGGCACGGACCCCGCCGAGGGAGCCGCACTGGGAAGCGCCATCCTCGATGAGCTCACCAGTCGAGGAACGCTTACCGTCGCCACCACGCATCTCGGCGCGCTCAAGCTGTTGGCCACGGAGACGCCGTTCATCGTGAACGCGTCGCTCCAATTCGACGAGGCGGTGCTCGCGCCGACCTATCGGCTGGTGAAGGGTGTGCCGGGGCGCTCGTACGGTCTCTCGATCGCGCGGCGTCTCGCATTGCCTGCACCGGTGCTCGACCGCGCCGAGGCGCGACTCCCGCGCGGGGAGCGCGATCTGGGCGAGCTGGTGGCGGACGTGGAGCGGCGGAGCGCCGAGCTGGCCGATCGCGAACGCGATGCGTCCACTCGTCTCGCGCGCGCGGAAGCACGCGCGGCCGATCTGGCGGCGCGGGAAGAGCGGCTGCGCGAGCGCGAGCGCGCCGTGGAGCGCGAGGCACGGCGCGACGCGCGCACGTACCTGTTGCAGGCGCGGTCCGACGTCGAGCGCGTGATCGTCGAGCTGCGCGAGTCCGTCGCCGCGGCAGACACAAGCGAGGTCGATGCGGCGCTGCGCGAGGCGCGGCGTGCGGTGGAGTCCCTCGCCGCCGGGCAGGCGGAGGCGCTGGCGCGCATGGAGTCCGATCACGAGCAGGCGAGCGAGCGCGCCGCCGCGGCTGCGCATGGAGCGCAGTCGGGGGCACAGGCCCGCCACCGCGGGGAGGCGGCCGAGCTCGAGGTGGGCGACGCCGTGACCGTCGCCACGCTCGGCGGCCGGGAAGGGCGCATCGTCGAGATCCGCGATGGCGGCGCCGTGGTGGCCGTGGGCGCCATGAAGGTGACCGTCCCACTGGGTTCGGTGCAGCGCACGCACGCAGCCGCGCATCCCGTGGAGGAAGCGCGCACGCTGGTGGGGGACTTGCCGGAGGTGGACGCACCCACAGAGATCGACCTGCGCGGTCTGCGTGCGGACGACGCCGAGCACACCGTGTTGCAGGCCATCGACGCGGCGGTGCGTGCCGACCTGCACACGCTGCGCATCATCCACGGCAAAGGCACCGGCGCGCTGCGCGATGTGGTGAGCGAGCTGCTCCGCGCTGACCCGCGTGTGCGTACCTTCCGTCTGGGCGCATGGAACGAGGGTGGGAGCGGTGTGACCGTGGCGGAGCTGGCGTGAGCAGATGATCCCCGACGACGTGATCCAGCAGATTCGCGATGCGGCGGACATCGTGCAGGTCGTGGGCGAGCACGTGAATCTCAAGCGCACGGGCGCCGACTATCGCGGTCCCTGTCCCTTCCACCAGGGAACGCACCGCAACTTCTCGGTCTCCCCCAAGAAGGCGATGTACTACTGCTTCGTCTGCCACGAGGGGGGCGACGTCTTCGACTTCGTGCGCAAGCATCTCGGACTCGACTGGCCGTCGGCCGTGCGCTACGTGGCTGCGCGCGCGGGCGTGGAGGTGCGCGAGGTGGAGTCGCGGCGCAACGAGCCCGACCCGCGCGAACCGCTGTGGGAGGCGGTCGCCGCGGCCGCAGCGTACTTCCGCGACATGCTGTCGGACGACCAGGTGGGGCGCGCCGCGCGCGACTACCTGGCGCTGCGGCAGATCCCGCGCGAGATGAGCGACCGCTTCCAGCTCGGCTTCGCCCCGCGCGATGGCGATCTGCTCCGCGCGCATCTCGGCGCGCTCGGCTTCGATGACGAGCGGCTTCTCGCCGCGGGCCTTTTGCACCGCCGCGATGATGGCACGCTCCGCGCGCGCTTCCGGAATCGCCTCATCTTCCCGATACTCGATGCCGCCGGCCACACGGTGGGACTCGGCGGGCGACTGCTCGGCCCGGGGGAGCCCAAGTACCTCAACTCGCCCGATTCCGAGATCTTTTCCAAGACGCATCTGCTCTACGGGCTGCATCTCGCGCGCACCGCCATCCGGCGCGAAGAGCGCGTGATGATCGTGGAGGGATATTTCGACGTGCTGCGCCTGGTGGCGGCCGGGTTCGACTGGGCGGTGGCACCCCTGGGCACCGCGCTCACGAGCGAGCAGGCGCGGCTCCTGCGGCGCTACACGGAGCACGCGCTCCTGCTGTACGACAGCGACGCGGCCGGGCTCAAAGCCACCTTCCGCTCCGGCGACGAGTTGCTGCGGCACGGCTTCGCGGTGCAGGTGGTCTCGCTTCCAGAGGGCGAGGATCCGGACAGCTTCGTCGCGGCGCGCGGCGCGGAAGGGCTGCGCGAGCCGCTGCACGCCGCCATCGACATCGTGGAGCGCAAGATCCTGGAGCTGCAGCGGAAGGGATACTTCGCCGATCTGCAACGCAAGCGGCGCGCGCTGGACAAGCTCGTGCCGACGCTGCGTGCGGCGTCCGATCCGCTCACGCGCGAGATCTACCTCACGCGCGTCGCCGAGGTGGCCGGCGTGCGCCGTGAATTGTTGGAACGGGAGGTGGACGGGAGCGCTCCATCGGTACGCGACGGCTCCTCGCGCGACGAGGTGCCTCGGGCGCGCGCGGCGACACCACGGCCGGAGCGGGACGTGTCGGCGTCGTCCCCGGGTGGGGGCCGGAAGGAAGGGGCGGTGGGGGGGAGCGCGCCGCGGCGCCGGGTTCCGGGCGCGTCGGCGGAGCGCGATCTCCTGCGCGTGATGCTCCATCATCGGGCGGAAATCGAGCCGATCGCTGAGCGTGTGGGGCCGGAGGAGTTTCGCGATCCCGTCTATCGCGCCATCTTCGCCGGCGTGCTCCGCTTGGGCGGGGAGTTCACCATCCCGGCGCTCGCCGCCGAGCTGGACGCCGACGGCGTCGCCACGGTGGAGACACTCTCGGCGGAGCGCGACGCGATCGTGGACGTGCGTCGCACGATCGATGATGCCGCCTCGCGCATCCGCCGCCGGCGTGTGGAAGCGCGTTCGCGCGAGCTCAAGCGACTGCTCGAGCTGGCGGAGGAAGGGGAAAAGGACACGCTGCTGCGGGAGCTGGAAGCGTGCGCGCGGGAACGGCGCGCGCTGGATGGTACGGATGATCGTGCAGGTCGAGCTGGCTGATTACCACGAAGGAGGAGGCGTGAACGCGGATCTCGAAGCATTGCTGGCGTTGCAGAAGGAAGACGTGGCGATCGTCGCGCTGGAGGAGCGCGCGGAGGCGCTGGCGAACCGGGAGCGTGCGCTGGATCAGGAGCGCGCCGCGCTCGTGGACGCGATCGCGCGCGCGCGCGAGGCGATCGCTGCCGAGCGGGAACGACATACGCAGTTGGACGGCAAGGTCCAGCAGCATCGTGCGCTGCAGCAGCGCAACCTGGCCGCCCTTGAGTCCGTCTGGAAGGCCAAGGAGGCCACGGCGGCCATGGTGCAGGTGGAGATGGCGCGCAAGGTGCTCCTCCAGGAAGAGAGCGATCTGCAGGCCATGACGGCGCAGATCCAACGGTTGGAGCAGGCGGCTACACTGCACGAGGCGGAGTTGGCCGAGGCAGAGGAGCGCCAGCGTGGCGCGCGCGAGCAGATCGCCGCGGAGCGGAGTCAACTCGACGCCGAGCTGGCCGCCGTGCAGGAGACACGAAGCGAGCGGGCGGCGCGCGTTTCCCGTCCCATTCTCTCCAAATACGAGCGCATCCGCCGGCGCGATCGCACCGGCGCGCTGTATGCGCTGCGTGGTGCCGCATGCGGACGCTGCAACACCGCCATCCCGCTCCAACGGCGCAACCTGATCGCCGCCGGGCGATCCATCGAGGTGTGCGAGGCGTGCGGCGTGCTCCTGTACGCAACGGAATGATGCTTGTCGCTCTCCGCGACGCGCCATAACTTCCGGCGTGGCTCTTACCGTCTCCCGCGTCCGCGTCGCTCCCTCTCCCCGTTGGGTTGCCCCTCCGCCGCTGGAAGCGGGCGCCGCTGAGGCGTTGGAGCGCGAGCTGCATCTTCCAGCGGCCATCTGCCAACTGCTGTGGCAGCGTGGATACGTGCGTGCGGACGATGCCAAGCGCTATCTGCGCCCCGCGCTCGATCAATTGCACGACCCGCGGCTGTTGCGCGGGATGGACGAGGCGGTTGGCCGCATTGCCCGCGCCATCGCGCAGCGTGAAACGATCCTCGTGCACGGCGATTACGACGTGGACGGCATCTGCTCCACGGCGCTCATGCTGCGCGTGCTCGGCGCGTTGGGCGCGCACGCCGTGCCCTTCATTCCGCGCCGACTGGAAGACGGGTACGACCTGAGCGCGGCGGGCGTGCGCGCCGCGCGCGAGGCCGGGGCGCGCGTGGTGCTGGCTTGCGATTGCGGCACCAACGCGTGCGTGCCCGTGGCCGACGCGTGCGCGGCCGGCATCGACGTCATCATCGCCGATCACCATCTCCCAGACGGCGCACTTCCGGCGTGCGTGGCGGTACTCAACCCGCGACTTCCCGACTCCGGATATCCCGATCCCGATCTGGCGGCGGTGGGCGTGGCGTTCAAGCTCGCGCTCGCGCTCGTGCGACACCTTGGCGCGGACGAGTCGCTCGTCACACGGCATCTCGATCTCGTGGCGCTCGCGACGGTGGCCGACGTCGCGCCCCTGCGCGGAGAGAACCGCGTGCTCGTTCGCCACGGGCTGCGCGCACTGGAGCGCACGGAAAATCCCGGGCTGCGCGCGCTCATCCGTGCCGCGCGGCTGGATGGTCGGCCGCTCACCGCGGGACGCGTGGGGTTCATCCTGGCACCGCGGCTCAACGCAGCCGGCCGGCTCGGAAGCGCGTTGCGCGGCGTCGAGCTGCTCCTCACCGACGATCAACACCAGGCCAACCTCCTCGCGCGCGAGCTGGAGGAGTTGAACCGGCGCCGGCAGGAGGTGGACCGGCGTACGTACGACGAGGCGTGGCGTCGCATCGAGCGCATGGATCTCGATGAAGTGGTGGGCGTCGTACTGGCCGATCGCGGCTGGCACGCGGGAGTGATCGGGATCGTGGCGTCCAGGCTCGTCGAACGGCTGCATCGCCCCGTGGTGCTGGTGGCGCTCGACGGCGCCGAGGGAAAGGGATCCGGCCGGTCGATCGCACGCTTCGATCTGCACGCGGGGTTGAGCGAGTGTCGCGACCTGCTGGTGCGCTTCGGCGGGCACCGCGCGGCCGCGGGCGTGACGGTGGCCGCATCGCGCGTGGATGCGTTCGCCGAGCGCTTCAACGCGGTGGCGCGTGCGCGGCTCACGGACGACGACCTCACGCCCGAGTTGCGCACCGATCTGGAAATTCCGCTCCCGCTCGCCAACGAAGAGCTGGAGCGCTTCCTTCGGCACTTCGAGCCCTTCGGTATGGGGAACCCCGCGCCGGTGATCGTCGCGCGTGGGGTGGCGCTCGCGGTGCCACCGCGCGTGGTGGGGGAGGGACATCTCAAGCTCCGCCTCGCTGCGGAAGGCGCGGAGCTGGACGCGATCGGGTGGGGGATGGGCGACCTGGCGGCGGAGCTCGACACGGCTCGCCCCGTGGACGTCGCCTTCCGCCTCGAGATGGACGAGTGGAACGGCGAGCGCCGGCTGCAGGCACGGCTGGCGGCGCTGCGGGCGTGAGCGCGCGTGCGCATCGTGGCCGGCCGGTGGCGGGGGCGGGTCATTCGCGCACCCGCTGATGCGCGCGTGCGTCCGACCGCCGATCGCGTGCGCGAGGCGTGGATGAGCATCGTGCAGCCCGAGCTGGTGGGCGCGCGCGTGATCGATCTCTTTGCCGGCTCCGGCGCGCTGGGGCTCGAGGCGCTCTCGCGCGGCGCCGCCTTCGCGGAGTTCGTCGAGATCGCGCCCCGGAGCCTTCACGCCCTCCGGGAGAACATCCGGGCGCTGGGCGCGGACGCCCAGAGTCGCGTGCGCCGTGCCGATGCACTGCGCGAAGTTGAAGCGATGCCGCCCATGTCGTACGATGTGGCGTTCGCCGACCCGCCCTACGGCGGCGACGCGGCGGCGCGCATCGCCAAGCGCTGGATCGCCTCGCCCTTCGCGCGCGTCCTCGGCGTGGAGCATGCCGCGCGCGACACGGTTCCCGCAGGGGGAGACACCAGACGATACGGAGACACGGCCATCACGTTCTATCGCGCGTAGCGCCGCGCGTCCCACTCTCCACTCACCTCGCCATGTCCCGCATTGCCATCTACGCCGGCAGCTTCGATCCGATCACGCGCGGCCACGAGGACCTCATCCGCCGCTCCCTGTCGTTCGTGGACCGGCTCGTGGTGGCGGTCGCCACCAACGTCACCAAGCAGCCGCTGTTCACGGTGGAGGAGCGCATGGCATTCATCCGCGCCGCCGTGGGAGACGACGACCGCGTGGAGGTGCGCGCCTTCGACGGACTGCTGGTGGATTTCGCGCGCGATGTGGGCGCCACGCTCTCCATCCGCGGTTTGCGTGCGGTGAGCGACTTCGAGTACGAATACCAGATGGCACTGATGAACCGCCACCTCTACCCGAAGCTGGAGACGCTGTTCATGGTGCCCAGTCTGGATCTCACGTATCTCAGCTCCAGCCTGGTACGCGAGGTCGCGCGCTTCGGCGGGGCGACGGCCGATCTGGTGCACCCCGAAGTGGAGCGCGGGCTCCGCTCGCGCTTCGCGCGGTGAGCTTCGTCGCGGACATCCGCCGGCGTGCCGCCGAGCGCGGCCGCCGCATCGTCTTTCCCGAATCCGGTGACGCACGCACGCTCGCCGCCGTGCGCGTGCTCGCCGAGGAGCGTATCGTCCAGCCGGTGCTCGTGGTCGACGACGCGATCGCCACGACGCCCGAACGACGCGCGCTGGATGCGCTGCGCGAGCTGGGCGCGACGGAGGTGCACCCGCGTAGCGATGCGCGCCTTCCGCTGGTGGTGGAGCGCTTGCTCCGGCGCCGCGCGGCGAAGGGATTGGCGCGCGAGGAGGCGGAGCGTCTGGCCGCGACGCCGCTCTTCTTCGCCGACGGCCTGGTCGCCCTGGGAGAGGTGGACGGCTGCGTGGCGGGCGCCGCCACCACCACGGCGGACGTGCTGCGCGCCGCCCTCTGGCTGGTGGGCGCGGCCCCAGGGGTGGCCACGGTCTCGAGCGCGTTCTACCTGGTGGTGCCTCCCTTCCGGGGCGAGGAGCCGGAGGTCCTCACCTTCGCCGACTGCGCGGTGATCCGGACCCCGAACGCGAGCCAGCTCGCCGACATCGCCCTCGCGGCAGCCGCCGACCGGCGCCGTGTGGTGGGGGATGAGCCGCGCGTCGCACTCCTCTCCTACAGCACGCGCGGCAGCGGAGACGGCGCCTCGGTGGCGCTCGTGCGCGAGGCCGCCGCGCTGGTCGCGGCGCGCGCACCCGGGTTGGCGGTGGACGGAGAATTGCAGGGTGATGCAGCGCTGATCGCGGCGGTCGCGGAACGCAAGGCGCCGGACAGCGCGGTGGCGGGACACGCGAACGTGCTCATCTTCCCCTCGCTCGACGCGGGCAACATCGCGTACAAGCTGGTGGAGCGGATCGCGCGTGCCCCCGCCATCGGGCCGATCGTGCAAGGATTGGCCCGACCGTGCAGTGATCTCTCGCGCGGCGCCGGAATGGATGACATAATCAACGTCGCGGCGATCACTGCGCTCCAGAGCGGGGACGGTGGTGCGGCATGAATGATCTCGCACAGGACGGGAGAACGGTCATGAGCTTCTCGATCAAGAAGCAGGGAGATGTCGTCGTGGTGGATGTGGAAGGACAGTTGATCGTCGGTAATCGCCAGGAGCTCAAGCAGAAGGTGCTGGATGAGCTGGAGCGCGGTGAGCGGAAGTTCCTGATCGATTTTTCCCAGACCGGCTACATCGACAGCTCGGGGCTGGGCGTGCTCGTCTCGCTCTCCAAGAAGATCCGCGAGCAGGGCGGGGAACTCCGCCTGGCGAGCCTGAACGATGACCTCAAGACGCTCTTCGAGCTCACCAAGCTGGACACGCTCTTCCAGATCGCCGACAGTCGCGAGCGCGGACTGGCAAGCTTCTGACCGCGGCGGCGCGCGCGCCGCTTGCGCGCGCCGCCGTCCTGGCGCGAAGTTGCGGCAGTGATGACGGGGACTTCCAACGGGAGCACCGACCAGGGGCGCGGCGGCCACGTCCACGTGCGCGTCGCGCTCGAATTCCACATCCCGAGCGACGTGCGCTACATCGAGCAGGTCGTGGCGCTCGTCGCGCGGCAGTGCCGGGAGCTGCACTTCCATCCGCGCCAGGTTGCGCTCAACGTCCCGGTCGCGCTCACCGAAGCGCTCTCCAACGCCATTCTCCGCGGGAACGAGGCCAGGGCCGCCGCACACGTGCAGGTGCGCGCGCAGGTCGACGAGGATCGCCTCATCATGGAAGTCGTGGACGAAGGGAGCGGCTTCGACCTGGCCGAGTGTCTCGTCGATCCCACGCGCCCGGAGAACGTCACCCGCGAGGACGGGCGCGGGCTGTACCTCATGTCGCGCCTGATGGACCGCGTGGAGCGCTACACGAACCACGGCAACGTGGTGCGCATGACGCTCGAGCGCGATGACTGACCTGGGCGCCGTGCTGGCCGGCTTCTGCCAGGCCACCGGCTGGCACGCATCGGTGTGGAGCGCCCGTCCGGGTGCCGCACCGACGCTCGTGGAAGGCACGGCGCCCGCTCCCGACGGCAGCACCGGGTGGACGCCCGCGCTGGGCGACGGCAGCGGAGAGAGCGCCGGTACGGCGAACGGCTCCGTGATCACCACGCCGATCCCCGGGCCGCGACCGCTCTGGCTCGTGCTCGCCCCCCCTGCCGATGGTGCGCCGGCCTATCCGGCCGATCGCTTCCTCGCCTTCCTGCTCCCGGTGGTCTCGCAGTACCTGCAATCGGGACTCGAGGTGGAGCATGCCGCGGCCGAGCTGGCCGAGCGCTACGAAGAGATCAATTTGCTGTACACCATCACCGAGATCCTCGGCCGCACCGTGTCGCTGGAGGAGGCGGCGGCGCGCATTCTCAAGGAGGTATCGGAGACCGTCGGTGCGCGACGCGGGTCGATCCTCGTGCACGACCGCGTCACCGATACCCTCCAGACCGTGGCGGCGCTGGGCGTGATGGCGAGCGAGGTTCCCCCCATTGCCGTCGAGGACGACTGCAGCGTGTCGGCACACGTCTTCCGCGAGCAGCGCGCGTGCATCACGGGAAATGATGAAGGCGAGTGCGAGGCGGAGCGTCCATACCGGCGCGGCACCATGCTCTCCGTGCCGATCATGTGGACGGCTCCCACCGGCGCAGAGCCGCTGGGGGTGGTGAACCTGTCCGACCGCTCTTCCGGTCAGCCGTTCACCGCCGGCGATCAGAAGCTCATCACGGCGATCGCGACGCAGATCGGTACGGCCATTCAGAACGCGCGGCTGGTGCGCGCGTCGCTCAGCCAGCAGCGCCTGGTGCGGGAGCTGGAGCTCGCGCACGATCTGCAGATGCGACTGCTTCCGCGCACGGAGGTCGTAGCGCCCTACGCGGAGGTGGCTGCGCGCGTCGCGCCGGCGGAAAGCGTCGGCGGCGACTTCTACAATCTCTTCCGTTTGGGCCCGGGACGCACCGGCGTCATGATCGGCGACGTGTCCAACCACGGCTACCGCGCCGCGCTCATCATGGCGCTCGCCATGAGCGCCTCCGCCATCCATGCGCAGAGCACCTACGATCCCGGCGACATGCTCGGTGCGCTCTTCGGCACGTTGCGCGAGGAGCTGTCCACCACGGAGATGTTCATCTCCGCCTTCTACGCGATCATCGATCGCGATCGTGGCGCGCTGCGGTATGCGAACACGGGACACCCGCACGCCTTCCAGGTGCACGCAGCCGGGTCGCTGGGACGCCTGGCTGCCATGGACCCGCCGCTCGGGATGGTGGATACGCCGCCGTCCGCCCAGTCGCGCCCGTGGGCAGCGAACCGCGATCTTCTCGTGCTCTTCACCGACGGCGTGAGCGACGCGCGCAACCGGTACGGGCTGCGCTTCGGCGAGGAGCGCGTGCTGGACACGGTGGTGCGCCTGCGCGACGAGCCGGTGAGCGCGATTGTCGACCAGGTGTTCGCCGATCTGGCCGAGCACGTGGGCGACGCGGTACAGCGCGACGACGCGGCGCTGATCGTTCTGCGAAGCTGAGCACGCCGCGCCGGCGGTCTTCCCCCTCACGTGTCCGCCGCGCACTCGTCTCGCACCCCGCACCACCCGCGCAAGCGGTTCGGCCAGCACTTTCTCTCCGATCCGCGCATCCTCGCGCGCATTGCCGACGCCCTCCAGCTCGCGCCACATGAGAGCGTGGTGGAGATCGGTCCCGGTACGGGCACCCTCACGGAAAAGCTGCGCTCGCGCGCGGGGCGCGTGGTGGCGGTGGAGCTCGATCGCGACCTCGCGGCGGGACTTCGCACGCGCTTCGCCGGCGCCCCGGAGGTCACGATCGTGGAGGGCGACGCGCTCGAGCAGCCGCTGGGAGCGCTGGGGGGCGCGGGCTTCGCGCTGGCGGGGAACATCCCGTACTACATCACCACGCCGATCATCTTCCACGCCCTGGAGCGCCCGCGATTTTCGCGAGCCGTGTTTCTCGTGCAGCGCGAGGTGGCCGACCGCATCACGGCCGCCGCGGGCGCACCGGAGTACGGGGCGCTCTCGGCCAACGTGCAGGCCGTGGCGCGCGCGGAGCGGTTGTTCGCCGTGCCCGCTGGCGCGTTCCATCCGCCGCCGCGCGTGGAGTCGGCCGTCATTCGCCTCACGCCGCTGGCGCAGCCGCTCGTGCCTCCGGAGCGCGAGGCGCCCTTCCGCCGGTTGGTGATCGACGCCTTCGGCGCTCGGCGCAAGCAGATGCGCCGGGTGGTGCGTGATCGCTTCGGTGTGAGCGCTGCCGATGCCGATGACCTGCTCGCGCGCGCGGGGATTCCGCCGGAGGATCGCCCAGAGCGCGTCTCGCCCGCACAGTTCGCTGCTCTCGACGGGCTCACACTCGGGCTGGCGCTGGAGCGCTAGTCCGCGCCCCCGGCCGATTCGATCGCCACATCGCTCCGGTTCACCAGCGCGAACGCCAGCCCTTCCAGCTCCATGGCCATGTTCACCGTCTTGAGCGCCACAGTGGGCGGCACCTGCAAGTGCACCGGAGCGAAGTTCAGCACGCCGTGCACGCCCGCGCGCAGCGCGCGATCCACGGCGCGTTGTGCCGCTTCGGCGGGGACGGTGATGACGGCGATGTCCGGGGTGAGCGACGCGCCGTCGGCGTCGATGGCCTCCACCGAGCGGATGCGAATCCCGTCGAGCGTCTGTCCGATCTTGGCCGGGTCGCTGTCGTAGACGCCGACTACCCGGAAGCCGCGCTGGGCGAAGCCGTGATACTGCGCCAGTGCGCTGCCGATTTTCCCCGCGCCGATGATGACGACGCGCCACTCGCGCCCCAGGCCAAGGATCGCGCGGAGCCGCGCGGCGAGTTGCGGAACGGAGTAGCCTAGCCCGCGCTTGCCGAAGGAACCGAAGAGCGAGAGATCCTTCCGCACCTGGGCGGACGTGGTTCCGCCGCGGGCAGCGAGCTCATCGCTGGAGATGGTCGCGAGCCCCTTGGACTCGAAGTCCTCGAGGAATCGGAGGTAGAGGGAGAGCCGTCGAACCGTGGATTCGGCAACGTGTTTCACTGCGTGTGGGCCTTTGTGAAATTCTTCACAAAGCTATGGCCAATCACGCCCGCGCGCCAGCGCGGGTAGACCTCCGCATGCCCGTCGGGTTATCTTCGCCCGGCAATGCCCGTCTCCGTCACCTCCGAAATCGGTCGCCTCCGCGCCGTCCTGGTCCACACGCCAGGGCCAGAGTTGCTGGCCGTCACACCAGCCACGCGCGAGGACTATCTCTACGACGACATCATCGATGTCGACGCCGCACAGCGCGAGCACCGGCGCTTCGTCGCCATTCTCGAGCGCTTCGCGCAAGTGCATACCGTGCCGCACCTGCTCTCGCAGGTGGTCGTCGAGCCCCCCGTGCGCGAGCTGCTCGTGCGCGAGACGCTCGACGTGGTCCCCTCCGGCCCGCTCGCCCAGCGCCTGAGCGAGCTCCCAGCGGCGGACCTGGTCCGCATGCTCATCGAAGGGGAGGAGGAGACCCCCGGCCCGCTGGCCGAGACGCTCAACGAGACGGGCTACGCACTCCCCCCGCTCCCCAATCTGTTCTTCACGCGCGACGTGGCCATGGTGATCGGCGCGCACGTGCTGGTCGGATCCATGCGCCACGCAGTCCGATGGTCGGAGGAACTCCTGATGAAGGCGCTCTTCCTGCACCATCCGCTGCTCGCCAACGCCGGGGTGGTGTACGATGGCTCGTCGGAGCGCCGCCCGAACCACACGCTCGAAGGCGGCGACGTGCATCCGCTGCGCCACGACACCGTGCTCATCGGATTCAGCGAGCGGTCGAGCCCCGCAGCCATCGACAGCCTCATCGAGGTGCTCTTCGAGCGGACCGCCATCGCCCACGCGATCGTCGTCGTGATGCCCAAGGAGAACACCGCGATCCACCTGGACATGATCTTCACGCACGTGGATCGCGAGCTGTGTGTGGTGTATCCGCCGCACTTCATCGGCGCCGAGCGGCTGTCGATTCTCTACCGGCAGAAGGGGCAGCGGCAGATGCGCGAGATGCCGAACATCTTCGCCGCGCTCACCGCCTGCGGCCTTCCCGTGGAGCCGATCTTCTGCGGCGGCGAACGACGCATCATGCAGGATCGCGAGCAGTGGGCGTCGGGGTGCAACTTCGTGGCGGTGCGCCCCGGTGTGGTGCTCTCGTACACGCGCAACGAGGCCACGCTGCGCGAGATGGAGAAGATGGGATTCCGCGTGGTGTCCGCGGTCTCCTTCCTCACGGGGGAGGAGCGCGTGCAGGAGGGCGAGCGCGCGGTGATCGCGTTCGAGGGAGACGAGCTGGTGCGCGGCGGCGGAGGGCCTCGGTGCATGACGCTGCCGTTGGTGCGAGACGACCCGTGGAGCTAGGCGACCTTCCGCGCGCACCCTTCGCGCGCGACGCCGACGCCGGCGCCCCCACGCCCGTGCTCCTGAAGGAGTTGTCGTACGTGGTGGTGGATGTGGAGACGACGGGCATGCGTCCGGAGTACGGGGATCGCATCACCGAGGTGGCCGCCGTCGTGATCGAGCGCGGAGAGGTGCGTCACCGCTTCGAGACGCTGATCAATCCGCAGCGCTCCATCCCGCCGATGATCACCGCGCTCACGCACATCACGCCGGCCATGGTGCGTGACGCGCCCCCGTTCGCGGACGTGGCAGCGGACGTGGCGCGGCTCCTCGAAGGACGCGTGTTCGTGGCGCACAACGCGGAGTTCGACTGGCGCTTCATCTGCGCCGAGATGGCGCGCGCCACGGGGCGCGTTCCCTTCAATCCGCGGCTGTGCACCGTCCGCCTGGCGCGGCGTGTGCTTCCACATCTGTACAGCCGCCGGCTCGATGCGCTCGCCCACTACTACGGCATCGAGATCGCCGATCGTCACCGTGCCGGAGGGGATGCGGCGGCCACGGCGCGCATCCTGCTCCGCCTGCTCGATCGCGCGCGCGACCATTCGTGCGAATCGTGGAGCGACCTGCAGCAGCTCCTCGCCTCACACCGGCCGCGCCGCCGCCGCCGCCCATCGGCACTTCCGGCTCCCGTGGACCGCGATACCACCGCATGACTGCTTCCGCTCCCGCTCTCGAGCCGCTCGTCCAACCGCTCACACTGGGAGGGTGGCGCATCCACGCGATTCAGGCGGGGGGGCAGCGTCTGGACGGCGGCGCGATGTTCGGCGTCGTCCCGAAGCCGCTGTGGGAGCGGCGCATTCCCGCCGACGAGCGCAATCGCATCTCCCTCGGCATGCGCTGTCTGCTCATCGAGCACGAGGCGGGACTGGTGCTCATCGACACCGGCGCGGGGAACAAGGAATCGGCCAAGTTCTACGACATTTACGGTGTGGTGAACGCGGGGTCGCCGGGCCCCACGCGGCTGGAGGATGGCATCCGCGCCGCCGGCCACACGCCTGACGACATCGCGTTCGTCATCAACACGCATCTCCACTTCGACCACGCCGGCGGCAACACGTTGCGCGACGCCGCGGGAGAGATTCGCCCGGCGTTCCCGCACGCGCGCTATCTCGTGCAGCGCGGTGAGTACGAGTTCGCCACGCACACCAACGAGCGGACCGCAGGGAGCTACTTCCCGCACAACTACGTCCCCATCCACGAGAGCGGACTGCTCGATCTGGTGGAGGGGGAGCGCGAGGTCCTTCCCGGGATTCGCGTGATGCCGACTCCCGGGCACGTCCCCTTTCACCAGAGCATTCGCCTCACGTCGCACGGCGAGACGGCGCTCTATCTGGGGGATCTGGTCCCCACGGCGTCGCATCTCCCGCTCCCGTGGATCATGGGATACGACCTGGAGCCGCTGGTGACGCTCGAGACCAAGCGGCGTGTGCTCCGGCAGGTGGCGGAGGAGGGGTGGCTGGCCGTGTTCGAGCACGACGCCGTCACGCCGTGGGGGCGCGTGCATCACGATGGGAAAGCCTACGCACTGATCGAAGACGCGCGCTCTTGACTGGCTGTCCGGCCTCCGCTAACCTTCGGTGCGACAATTGCATAAGTAGGGCGACGCGTTCGCCCTCACCCTCCGGCCCCCGGTCCTGCGATCGGGGTGTGCTGTAGGAGTTCTGGCAGTCGCGATACCCGCCACGGCGGGGATCGTGGCGCATCGCGGACTCCGGAGGCGTGGTCCGCGATTTCTTTTTTCTTCGTTTTCAGGAGCGGCCCCGATTCAGGACAGTACCAAGCGCGTTCGCGTCAACCGACAGATCCGCATCAGCCCTCTCCGCGTCATCGCACCCGACGGCTCGCAGCTCGGCATTCTCGATCTCGAGACGGCGCTGCGCTCGGCGGAGGAGCAGGGGCTCGACCTGGTGGAGGTGGCCCCGCTGGCCCGGCCACCCGTGGTCCGCATCATGGACTACGGCAAGTTCAAGTTCGACCAGGCCAAACTGGCGCGACAGGCGAAGAAGAAGCAGCACGTGATCCATCTCAAGGAGGTCAAGTACCGCCCGGGGATCGACGATCATGACTTCGCCACCAAGACGCGGCACGCGCGCCGCTTTCTCGAGGATGGGAACAAGGTGAAGGTCACGATGATGTTTCGTGGCCGGCAGGTGGCCCATCCAGAGCTCGGCAAGGACGTGCTGGATCGGGTAGCAGCGGATCTGGCGGACGTCGGCAAGATCGAGGCGGACGCCAAGCTGGAAGGGAAGAACATGACCATGATCCTGGCGCCGCAGCGGTAGGCGGTGGCCAGCGAACGGGCGGATGACTATATGAAAATGAAGACGCACAAGGGCGCGGCGAAGCGCTTCAAGGTCACGGCGCGAGGAAAGGTGCGCCGGCTGAAAGCGTACAAGAGCCACATCCTGACCAAGAAGGATCCCAAGCGGAAGCGCAAGCTGCGCCGCGCCACGGTCGTGGCCACGCGTGGCGATGAGAAGCGCATGAAGCGCCTACTTCAGGCCTGAGGAGACCGACCATGCCTCGCGTCAAGTCCAACGTTGCGCGCCTGAAGCGCAAGAAGCAGATCATGAAGGCCGCGCGCGGCGGTTTCGGAGCGCGCAGCAAGTTGTGGAAGGCGGCCAAGGAGAACGTCGAGCGCGGGTGGGCGTACGCCTACCGCGATCGTCGCAACCGGAAGCGCGAGTTTCGCCGCCTCTGGATCACGCGCATCAATGCCGCCGCGCGGTTGCACGACATGAGCTACAGCGTGTTCATGCACGGGCTCAAGCGCGCGGGCATCGAGGTCGACCGGAAAATGCTCGCCGATCTCGCCGTGCGTGACCCGCAGGCGTTTACCATGCTCGCGGACAAGGCGCGAGCCGCCCTGCCCGCAGCGTAGTCCGGCGCCGCGTACGATGATCGGCGGACGAGCGCCGGCTGCGTCGCAAGGCGCGGTCGGCGCTCTCGCCATCGTCCCCTCGCGACACTCTCCGGTGTGCGCCGCGCGGCGCGCACCGCCTCGACTCACTCTCTCCCGTTGATCGGAATGGACGCCACGCTCACCAGCCTCATCGCCGATGCCGACGCGCTGGAGCGACAGGCACGCGAGGCGCTGTCGGCGGTGACCGACGCCGCGGCGCTGGAAGCGCTCCGCGTCGACCTTGTGGGACGCAAGGCGGGTCGCGTGAACGCGCTCCTGCAGCGCATCCCCACGCTCCCCCCCGAGTCACGCGCCGCGGCCGGGCAGACGGTCAACCGCATCAAAGCCGCCATCGAGCAGGCCATCGACGAGCGGAGCGCGGCGCTCACCCGGAGCGCACCCGCGGCTGAGGAGATGGACCTCACCATGCCGGCACGGCACGCCTGGCATGGCAGCGTACACCCGGTCACGCTCGTGCTCGACGACATCGAGCGGATCTTCCGCGCGCTGGGGTTCACCGTGGCACTCGGCCCCGAGGCCGAGACCGAGTGGTACAACTTCCAGGCGCTGAACTTCCCGCCGGAGCATCCGGCCATGGACATGCACGACACGCTCTACCTGGGCGGGGAGCTGCTCCTGCGCACGCACACGTCTCCCGTGCAGGTGCGTACGCTGCAGCGCTTCCCGCCGCCGGTGCGCGTGATCATCCCCGGCAACGTCTACCGCCGCGATCCGTTCGATGCGTCGCACGCGCCGATGTTCTCGCAGCTCGAGGGGCTGGCGGTGGATGAAGGGATATCGTTCGTCGACCTCAAGGCCACGCTCACGTACTTCGCGCGCGCTCTCTTGGGCCCGGTGCGCACGCGCTTCCGGCCGAGCTACTTTCCGTTCACCGAGCCGTCGGCGGAAATGGACGTGGAGTGTGTGCTGTGTGCCGGCGCGGGATGCTCCGCGTGCAAGCAGACGGGGTGGATGGAGATCCTCGGTTCGGGAATGGTACACCCCGCCGTGCTCGAGGCCGCCGGTCTCGACAGCGAGCGCTACACCGGCTGGGCGTTCGGGATGGGACCGGGACGCATCGCCATGCTCCGGTATGGCATCCCCGACATCCGTCTGCTCTACGACTCGGACCTGCGCTTCCTGGAGCAGTTCTCGACGTGAACGCATCGTATCGTTGGCTCGAGGCGTTGTGCCCCACCGGCCGCACGCCGGCGGAGCTGCGCGATCTCATCACCGCGCGCTGTTGCACCGTGGATGAGGTCGTGCCGCTGCGTCAGGACCTGGCGCAGGTGGTGATCGCGCGCGTGATCGCCGCCGAGCCGCACCCCGATTCCGATCACCTCACCCTGACGCAGGTGGATGCGGGGCTGGGCGAGCCGCTGCAGGTCATCTGCGGTGCGCCCAACGTCCGAGTCGGAGGCGTGTATCCATTCGCGCCCGCCGGCACGACCCTTCCCGGCGGGCTGCGGTTGGAAAAGCGGAAGATCCGCGGCGTCATCTCCAACGGCATGCTCTGCTCCGCGCGTGAGCTGCATCTGGGCGAGGAGCACGAGGGGATTCTCGAGCTGAACACGGATGCCGCGCCCGGCACCCCGTTTCTTGCCGCTGTGGACGTGGGCGACACGCGGCTCGTGATCGACGTCACGCCCAACCGTGCCGATCTGCTCTCGCATGCCGGACTGGCGCGCGAGATCGCCGCGGCAACGGGCGTGGCGTGGTCGCTTCCGGCGCTGCCCGGCGGCGGCGCGCAGGCGGCGCCCATTCCGCCCGCGGTGCGTGCCCCCCGCGAAGGGGAAGCGGGCGGCATTCGCGTTCGTCTCGATGACGAGGAGGGAGCCCCACGCTACATGGGTGTGGTGATCCGCGGCATCACCGTCGGCGCGAGTCCGCTCTGGTTGGCGGAGCGTCTGGCCGCCGTGGGCGCACGCTCCGTCAACAACGTGGTGGACGCCACGAACTACGTGCTGCACGAGATCGGCCACCCCACGCACGCCTTCGACCTCTCGCGGCTGGCGGGCGGGACGATCGTGATCCGCCGTGCGTGTGCCGGCGAGCGCGTCGTCACGCTCGATGGCGTGGAGCGCGTCCTTCACACCGACAGCACCGTGATCGCCGACGCCGAACGCGCGCAGGCGATCGCCGGCGTGATGGGAGGCGCCGACAGTGAGGTGCGTCCGGAGACGCGCGACATCTTCCTCGAGGTGGCCTGCTTCGATCCGGTGCGCACTCGCCGTTCGCGTCGCGCCGCGGGGCTCTCTACCGATGCGAGCTACCGCTTCGAGCGCGGCGTGGACGTTGATGCACTTCCTGCTGCGCTCGAGCGTGCGGCGCAGCTCATCGTCGCGCTCGCCGGCGGGCGCGTGGACGGCGCACCGGTAGATCTGTACCCGCAGCCCCGGCGCGCGCGCGTGGTGGCGCTGCGCCCGGCGCGTGTGGCGGCACTCCTCGGCGAGCCGCTCGAGAGCGGTCGCATTGCCGCGCTGCTGCGGAGCATCGGGTTCCACGTCGCGGACGGACCGTCCGGTCACGCGCTCGACGTCACCGTTCCCGGGTGGCGATTTGATGTGGAGCGCGAAGTGGATCTCATCGAGGAGGTCGCGCGCCTCCACGGCTACGACGCGTTCTCGAGCGAGCTGCGCCCCTTCCGCCCAGGCGCGGTGCCGGATGCGCCGCTCGTCCATGTGCAGCGCGCCATGCGGCACACGCTCGTGGCCGCCGGCCTGCGCGAAGTGCGGCCCATGCCGTTCGTGAGCACGCCGTCTCCGCACGGCGCGCCCGACGGAACGGCGGATGGCGCGGCCGGTCAGGCCGGCGCGGCGCTGACGGTGCGCAACCCGCTTGCCGCCACCGAAGCACATCTCCGGTCCTCCCTCATGGACACGTTGGCGGCGCGTGCGGAATTCAACCTGCGTCAGATGCACCGGGCCATCCGTATCTTCGAGATTGGCCACGCCTTCGTCCCGGCGAACGGCGCGCTCGCCTTGCGTGAGGAGGTGCGGGCGGCGGCGCTCATCATGGGTGAGCGGACCCCGCGTCACTGGACGCAGCCGGCAACGCCCGACGTGGATGTCTGGGACGCCAAGGCGCTCGCCGAAGACATGGCGCGTGCGCTCGCGCGCGACGATGCGGAGCTCGTTCCTGCGCCGCCGGATGCACCGGAGGGATTGCTCTGGTACGTGCGAGCCGGCGGCGAGCCTGTGGGCACGGTGCGGCGCCTCGCGCTGGACGCGCCCCCGTGGGCGCCGGCCGCGTTCGGCGTCGAGGTCACGCTTGGGCAGCTCGATGCCGCGCCCGTCGCGCCCCCCGGCCACGCGGCGCACGGTGCGGCGCCCGCCGCGCGTGCGACTGGAGAGCCGCAAAGATATCGCCCCCTGGCCTCGACCCCTGCATCGGAGGTAGACCTGGCGCTCCTCGTGCCGCACGGGGTGAACGCTGCGGACGTGGAGCGCGTGATCCGGCGCGAGAGCGGGGCGATTCTCGAGCGGCTGTCGCTCTTCGATGAGTACCGCGGCGAGCACGTCCCGAGTGGGCAGCGCAGTCTGGCCTGGCGGTTGACGTTCCGCGATCCGGTGCGCACTCTACGCGACAGGGAAATTGCCGGCCGCCGGGAGCGACTGCTTCGTGCGCTGGAGGGAGAACTTGGTGTCCGACAGCGAACGTCCTGATCTCGCCGCGTTCCGCGAGTTGGAGCAACTGGTGCAGGCCATGGCCGATGAGATGGCCACGCTGCGCCGCCGCGCTCAGGCGGCGGAGGCGCGCTTGCGGCAGACGGAGCTCGACTTCGCGCAGGCCCATGCCGCCGCAGCGACCGGCGCGGCGGCACCGGCTGGCGCGGGGAAGCGCGCCAGGACGGATGGCGCCGCCACCAAGGAGCTGGAGCGCGAGAACGCCGAACTGCGCCGTCGTCTCAGCGCCGCGCGCGAGCGCACGGAACAGCTCCTTGCCCGGTTGCGCTTTCTCCGCCAGCAGCAGGAACAGGAGGTAGGGCAGTGACCAAGAGCTCGGTCAAGGTCACGATCGATGGAGACGAGTACACCATCCGCAGCGACGCGTCTCCGGATCACACGCGATCGGTCGCCGACTACGTGGATCGCGCCATCCGCACCGTGCTGCAGGGATCGCCCAGCGTGGATGGGCGGAAGGCCGCCATTCTGGCCGCTCTCCAGATCACCGACGAGCTCTTTCGCACGCGTGCATCGAGCACGGAGCTCGCCACCGCCATGTCCGCGCTCTCCGCCGACATCCGCCGCCGGCTCCCTCCCTCCAAGCGCGCCGCCGTCGAATAGCGCGGCACAGAAGCTCTCCGTGGGCGCGGCGCGTTGCCTTTTGGGTGACCCGCCAGTAATTTCGTGCCGCGGATAACAGTACGGCGCGTGTAGGTGCATGACCGCGTTGCAGTTAGCGATGGCGAGCCCCGACGCGATACCGCGTCGCACGTCGCTGCGGCCGACGCGTTGTCCGCCACATTCCCGAGCGCGCGACGCCCGTCGCGTTGGAGCATAGATCCCATGACCCAGACCGCACTCTTCGTCGCGTTTGGCGCGCTGCTCCTCGTCGCCGCCGCGGCGTTCTTCATGTTGGGGATGAGCCGCGGCCGGGATGCCGAGCGCCGGACGCAGGCGGCGGCGCGCGCCACCGCGCAGGACGAGGCGCGACGTATCGTCGACGAGGCGACCCGCGAGGCCGACACGCTCCGCAAGTCCGCCGTCGTGGCAGGAAAAGAAGAAACCATTCGCCTGCGCGAGAACTGGGAGGCGGAGGCGGCTCGACGGCGTGATGAGCTGGAGCGCGCCGAGCAGCGCGTGCAGGAGCGCGAGGAACACCTCGACCGCAAGCTCGACATTCTGGAGCAGCGCGAGAAGGAGCTGGGGCGCCAGAAGCAGGAGCTCGGCGGGCGCGAGCGTGCCGTGACCGACCGGCAGCAGGAGCTGGACCGTCTGGTGGCCGACGAGCGGCGCCGCCTCGAGCAGCTTGCCGGCATGTCGGCGCAGGACGCGCGCAACGAGCTCATGCAGCGCATGGAGGAGGAGGCGCAAGCGGCCGCCGCCAACCGCCTGCGCGAGATCCGCGAGTCCGCGCGGCGCAGCGCCGAGCGCGAGGCGCGCCGGATCGTCGCGCTGGCCGTCCAGCGCATCGCCGCCGAGCACACGGCCGAGATCACCGTATCGTCCGTCCCCCTTCCGAACGACGAGATGAAGGGGCGGATCATCGGCCGGGAAGGGCGGAACATCCGCGCCTTCGAGTTGGCCACCGGTGTGGACGTCATCATCGACGACACGCCGGACACTGTGGTCGTCTCGGCGTTCGACGCGGTGCGCCGCGAAGTGGCCCGGTTGGCGCTTTCGCGTCTGGTGGCTGATGGCCGCATCCACCCGGGCCGGATCGAGGAGGTCGTCGCCAAGGCGCGCAGCGAGGTGGAGGCAGGGATCCAGGAGATGGGAGAGCAGGCGGCGTACGAGACTGGCGTGCACGGTCTGCATCCGGAGCTCATCAAGCTCGTCGGACGGATGCACTATCGTACGAGCTACGGGCAGAACATCCTGCAACACTCAAAGGAGGTGGCCTGGCTGGCCGGGATCATGGCGGCCGAGCTGGGGCTGGATGTGGCCATGGCGCGACGCGGCGCGCTGCTGCACGACGTTGGGAAGGTGTTGACGCACGAGCACGAAGGAACGCACGTGCAGCTCGGCGTCGAGGTCGCCACGCGCTACGGCGAGCACCCGCTGGTGGTCAACTGCATCGCGGCGCATCATGACGACGTCCCGCACGAAAGCGAGGTGTCGGTGCTCGTGCAGGCGGCCGACGGCATTTCGGGCTCGCGCCCAGGTGCACGGCGAGAGGCGTTCGAGACCTACGTCAAGCGTCTCGAAGGGCTGGAGCGGATCGCGTCGAGCTACCGCGGCGTGGACAAGGTCTTCGCCATCCAGGCGGGGCGCGAGATCCGCGTGATCGTGAATCCGGATGACGTGGACGATGCGCGGATGACGGTGCTCACCGAAGAGATCGCGCGTCGCATCGAGTCGGAGCTCCAGTATCCAGGGCAGATCAAGGTCGTGACCATTCGCGAGCAACGGGCGGTGGACTTTGCACGCTGAGCTCATTGACGGGAAGGCGATCGCGGCGCAGATCCGCGCCGAGGTGGCCGAGGACGTGCGCACGATGGTGGCGTCGGGAGTGCGCCCCGGATTGGCGGTGGTGCTCGTGGGCGACGATCCGGCCAGCGCCGTCTACGTGCGGATGAAGGGGAAGGCCTGCGAGGAGGCGGGGATGCACAGCGTCACGCTGCGTCTCCCCGCGGACACGACGCAGGAGGCGCTACTCGAAAAGCTCGCCGCGCTCGATGCCGACCCAACCATTCATGGAATTCTCGTGCAGATGCCGCTCCCGCGGCACATCGACGCCGACGCCGTGCTCCGCGCCGTGCGCCCTTCCAAGGACGTGGATGGCTTTCATCCGGTGAACGTGGGCAAGATGCTCATCGGCGAGCAGGATGGCTTCGTGCCCGCGACCCCCGCGGGTGTGCAGGAGCTGCTCGTGCGCAGCGGCGCGGATCCCGCGGGGCGCGACTGCGTGATCGTGGGACGCAGCAACATCGTGGGAAAGCCGATGGCCGCGCTGCTCGTGCAGAACGCTCCGGGGGCGAACGCCACGGTCACCGTCTGCCACAGCCGCACGCCCAATCTGGCGGAGCACACGCGGCGCGCGGAGATCCTCATCGTCGCGGCGGGACGGCCGGAGATGATCACGGGCGACATGATCCGTCCCGGCGCGGTGGTGATCGACGTCGGCGTCAATCGCGTGGACGATCCGTCGGCGCCCAAGGGCTATCGCCTCACCGGCGACGTGCATTTCGAGAGCGCCTCGCGCGTGGCGTCGAAGATCACGCCCGTGCCTGGCGGTGTGGGCCCGATGACGATCGCCATGCTCCTGCGCAATACCGTCCGCGCCGCACGGCAGGCGCGGCAGTGACGCGGCGCCGCGCCACGCCCCGATCTCCCGCGCGCGAGCCGGATCTCTTCGCGCCCGCGGACGTGCACATCGCCAGCCAGCGCGAGTCGCACGCCGGTCTCGCCGAGCCCGCGCCGCTGCTCGATCTGGCGAGGGCATCGGACGCGGCGGTGCCCGGTGCCAACCCGGACACCGCGGTCGCCGTCTCGTCCCTCACCCAGGTGGCGCGCGACGTGGTGGAAGGCGCGTTCGTACCTCTCTGGGTGCGCGGCGAGGTGACGGACTTCAAGGCGCATCGCAACGGACACTGGTACTTCTCGCTGCGCGACGACACGGCGCAGCTGCGCTGCGTGGTGTGGAAGCCGGATCAGCGGAGGATCCCCGCCGCGCCGGATGACGGGATGCAGGTGACCGCCTTCGGGCAGCCCACGGTGTACACCGCGCGCGGCGACCTGCAGCTCCGTGTCACGCGCATCGAGGCGGAAGGGGAGGGATTGTGGCGCAAGGCGCTGGAGCAGGCGCGCGCGCGACTCGAGCGCGAGGGACTGCTCCGTCCGGAGCGCAAGCGGCCGTTGCCGCGCCTGCCGCGTTGCGTGGCGGTGGTGACCAGTCCCGATGGCGCGGCGTTGCACGACATCCTGGCGGTGATGCGGCGACGGTGCTGCACGGTGGACGTCGTGGTCGTCCCCGCGCGCGTGCAGGGTGATGGCGCGGCGGAGGAGATCATCGCGGCGATCGCGCGCGTGAATCGGTGGCGCGGTGCGGACATCCTGATCGTGGGTCGGGGCGGGGGCGCGCGCGAGGACCTGCGCGCGTTCAACGACGAGCGCGTGGCGCGCGCCGTGGCGGCGTGCGCGGTACCTACGATCTCCGCCGTCGGCCACGAGGTGGACGTTACGCTCTGCGACCTGGTAGCCGATCTTCGGGCGCCCACGCCATCGGCCGCGGCGGAGGCAGCCGTTCCGGTGCTCGACGATGAACGCGCCGCCCTGCGCGCGCTCCGCGCCGGATTGCACGGCGCGGTGGAGCGCGCACTGGATGCGTCGCGCGAGCGTCTCCAGGCGACTGCGCGCGCCATGCGCACGGGTGCGGCGCACGCCACGGAGCGTCGCCGCGCGCGCGTCCGGGAGCTGGCCGGCCGGTTGAACACGCTCAGTCCGCTGGCCACGCTGCAGCGCGGCTATGCGGTGGCGCAGGGGAGCGATGGGCGGACGATCACGACGGTGGCCGCACTGCTGCCGGAGCGTGCGTTCCGACTCACGGTGAGCGATGGCAGCGTGGATGCGGTGGTCGCCGCGGACCCGCGCGCGGCCCCACTCCCATCCGCCGCGCTCACGCCAGCCGGAGAAGGACCATCATGACCTACGAGCAGGACCTGCAACGGCTGGAGGAGATTCTCGAGGCACTGGATGCGTCCGACGTGCCGCTCGATCGGGCGCTGGAGCTGTTCCGCGAAGGGGTGGAGCGGCTGCGCAGCGCGAGCGCGGCGCTCGACCGCGCGGACGGGGAAGTGCGCACCCTCCTCGAGCACGCCGATGGATCCATCGTCGTGACGACGCCGGATGGCGGCTGAGCCGAGCGGCGCGGCGATCGTCGCCGAGTACCGCCGCGGCGTGAACGTCGCGCTGCAGTCATTGTGCGATGGGCCGGAGATCGCCGCGCTGGGAGCGGTGGGCGAGGCCATCCGCTACAGCATCCTGGGCGAAGGCAAGCGGTGGCGTCCTGTGCTCCTCATGGCGTCGCACGACGCCGCGGGCGGGGACGGCGACGTGAGCGCGCTGGCGGCGGCCACGGAGGTGGTGCACGCGTACTCGCTGGTGCACGACGACCTCCCGTGCATGGACGACGACGACATTCGCCGCGGCCGCCCGACCACGCACTGCGTCTACGGCGTTGCGACGGCTGCCGTGGCGGGCGCGGCGATGGTTCCGCTCGCCGCGGCCGTGGCGGCCAACGCGGCGCGCGCGCTCGGCTTGCCGTGGCCCGTGTGCGGCGCCATTGTTCGGGAGTTGATGCGCGCGTCCGGCGCGGGCGGCATGGTGGGCGGACAACTGCTGGACCTGCGCGGCGAAGGGCAGTCGCCCACGCTCGCCGAGCTGGAGGTGATCCATCGCGCCAAGACGGGAGCGCTCATCGCCGCCGCGGTGCGCATCGGGGCCATGGCTGCCGGTGCCGACGAACGCCGCCTCAGCGCACTGGCCCGCTTCGGCGATGCCGTGGGGCTCGCCTTTCAGATCGCCGATGACATTCTCGATGCCACGGGCAGTACCGGTCAGCTCGGCAAGACCGCGGGGCGGGATGCGGAGTTGGGCAAGAGCACGTACGTCGCGCACGTCGGGGTGGACGGCGCCCGCGCGCATGGCATGCGGCTCATCGACCACGCGTGCGATGCGCTGCAGCAGGCCGGTGTGCGCACTCCCGCCCTGGAGTATCTCGCGCGCTCCACGCTCACGCGCGCATCCTGACGCACCGCGCGTCCTCACGCTCCACACGAACACGGTTTCGACGTGAACAGCGGTTCCTCCATGCCACTTCTCGACCGGATTCAATCCCCGTCGGATCTCGACGCCCTCACGACCGACGAGCTGCGCCGGCTTGCCGAGGAGATGCGCGCATTCATGATCCAGAGCTGCGCGCGCACCGGCGGGCACATCGGCGCCGGGCTCGGCGTCGTGGAGCTCTCGATCGCGCTGCATCGCATCTTCGATACGCCGCGCGACCAGATCGTCTGGGACGTCGGCCACCAGGGATATCCGCACAAGCTGCTCACCGGGCGCCGCAAGGACTTTCACACGCTGCGCCAGGAAGGGGGCATCTCCGGTTTCCTCAAGCGGACCGAGTGCGAGTACGACGCGTTCGGTGCCGGCCACGCCGCCACGGCCATCTCCGCCGCGCTCGGCATGGCGACCGCGCGCGATCTGGCGGGCGAACGGTTCAAGGTGGCTGCGGTGGTGGGCGATGGTGCGCTCACCTCCGGTCTGGCGTACGAGGGGCTCAACAACGCCGGCGCGTCCGATCGCGATCTCATCGTCGTGCTGAACGACAACGAGATGTCCATCGCGCCCAACGTCGGCGCCATCTCGCGCTACCTCGGTTCCGTGCAGCGCAACCCGTTGTACAACCGCGTGCGCGCCACGATCGGCCACGTGGTGGATGATCTCCCCGGCCCGCTCTCCGCCGTGGGTGGACTCGTGCGTCGCTGGGAAGAGAGCATGAAGTCCCTCCTCACGCCCGGTGTGCTGTTCGAGGAGTTGGGCTTCCGCTACTTCGGGCCGGTGGATGGCCACGACCTCGATGCGTTGCTCGCGGTGTTCACCGCCGTTCGCGACCTCGACTCGCCGCGGCTGGTGCACGTGATCACGCAGAAGGGGAAGGGCTTTCCCGCCGGTGAGCACAACGAGAAGTGGCACGCGCTCCCGCCGGGACACGATCCCGCCACCGGGCGGGTGACGGCGCAGAGCAGTGCGAATCCCGCGTACACGAAGGTGTTCGGACAGGCGCTCGCCGATCTGGGCGCGGAGCGTCGGGACGTCGTCGCCATCACCGCCGCCATGCCGACGGGCACGGGGACCGAGCGCTTTGCCGCGGCGCATCCGGACCGCTTCTTCGACGTGGGGATCGCCGAAGGACATGCCGTCACGTTCGCCGCGGGGCTGGCGACGCGTGGCGTGCGCCCAGTGGTGGCCATCTACTCCACCTTCCTGCAGCGCGCGTACGACATGGTCATCCACGACGTGGCCATCCAGCAGCTGCCGGTCATCTTCTGCATGGATCGCGCGGGGTTGGTCGGTGAGGACGGCCCCACGCACATGGGGCTGTACGACATCGCCTACATGCTCGCCGTTCCCGGCATGACGGTCACCGCGCCGAAGGATGGAACCGAGATGCTCGCGCTCCTCCGCGCAGCGCTCGCGCACACCGCCGGTCCCTTCGCCATCCGCTACCCACGCGATGCGGTGCCCGATCGTCCGCCGTCAGTGGGCGATGTATCGCCGGTGCCGTACGGCACGTGGGAGGTGCTGCGCGAAGGGACCGGGGGCGTGGCCGTCCTCGCCACCGGAACCACGGTGCTCCCCGCGCTCGCCGCCGCCGACGAGCTGGCGCGCGACGGCGTGGAGGTCACCGTGGTCAATTGCCGCTTCATCAAGCCGTACGATCAGGTGACGCTGGCCGCGGTGCTGGCGCGCCACGATCGCGTGCTCACCGTGGAGGACGGCACGGTCGTGAATGGCTTCGGCGCGTTCATGGCGGCCGCGATTGCCCGCATGAGCACCGACGTGCGCGTGGATGTGCATGGCGTGCCCGACGTGTTCATCGAGCAGGCACCGCGGCGCCGGCAGATGGCCCTCGCCGGCATCGATGCGGAGGGCATCGCCAAGCGCGTGCGCGCACTCGTCGATCGCGAGGCGCTGGCCGGGTGAAGCGCATCGGCGTCGTGGGGAACTCGGCGTACGCGGGGCTGCCCGCGCTACTGCAGGTGCTCAGCGCGCGCGCGCCGGAGCTGGATCTGCAGCTCGCGCTCGAGCGCGAGCTGCAGCGCATCATGCCCGACGCATGCCCGCTGGACGATCCGTCGGAGCTGGACGCGCTGCTCACCCTGGGCGGCGATGGCACGCTGCTTCGCGGCGCGCGGCTGCTCGATGGGCGGCCGGTGCCGGTGCTCGGCATCAACCTCGGGCGCCTGGGGTTCCTCACGTCGTGCGGCGGTGAAGAGGTCGAGCGTGCGCTCGAGCGCTTCGCCGCGGGCGACTTCCGGCTGGAGACGCGCATGACGCTCCAGGCGCGCTCCTCGCGCGAGCCGGCGCGCACCTGGCGCGCGCTCAACGATGTCGTGTTGCACAAGGGCGGATTCGCGCGCGTGGTGCATCTGCGCGCCTACGTGGCGGGCGATCTGGTCGGCGCCTACCCGGCCGACGGGCTCATCATCGCGACGCCCACGGGATCGACCGCGTACAACCTGAGCGCCGGCGGCCCGGTGGTGGTGCCCGCGCTCGATTCGATCCTCCTCACGCCCATCTCGGCGCACTCGCTGGCCGTGCGCCCCGTGGTCCTCCCCCCGAACGCGGAGATCGAGTTGCGCGTGGAGGATGCGCAGGACGAGCTTTTGGTGACGGTGGACGGGCAGGTCGGGACGACCTTTGCACCCGGCGATACCCTCCTGGTGCGGCGCGACGACCAGCCCGTGCAGGTGGTGCGCTTCACCGATTCGGGGTTCTTCTGGCGTATGCGCCACAAGCTGGGATGGGCCGGCCTCCACGATCGCGACCTCGACCCACGGTGCTGACCGAGCTCCGCATCCGCAACTTCGCGATCATCGAATCCCTCACGCTCCCGCTCGCCCCCGGGCTCAACGTGCTCACCGGCGAGACGGGCGCGGGGAAGTCGATCATCGTCGGCGCACTCGGCCTCCTGCTCGGTGAGCGCGCCAGCGCCGACCTCATCCGCACGGGAGCGGACAAGGCACTCGTCGAAGGGATTTTCCACGCGGCCGACCGTGCCGACGTGCGTGAGCTGCTGGACGAGCGCGGCATCGACCTGGAGGACCAGATGGTCGTCCTGCGCCGTGAGATCACGGCGGCTGGACGCACGCGCGCATGGATCAACGATGTGAGCGCCACCGCCGGCCTGCTCGCGGATGTCGGGCGCCGTCTGGTCAATCTGCACGGACAGCACGAGGCACAGACGCTGCTCGATCACGAGTCGCAGCGCCGCATTCTGGACGAGTTCGGCGGCGGTGTGGAGCAGGCGGCGCGGGTGGCTGCCGCCCACGCGGAGCTCGCGCGCGTCACGGCCCGGATCGAGACGCTCCGCACGCGTCGCGCGGAAGCGGAGCGCCGCGCGGACTACCTGCGCCACGTGGCCGAGGAGATCGAGGCGGCGCGACTCGTGCCTGGCGAGGAAGCGCGCTTGGAGGAGGAGGCGCGCCGCCTGGAGCACGCGGAAGAGCTCCGGTCGCTGGCGGCATCACTGGTCGCCGGCATCGAAGGCGGAGACGACGATGCCGGTGTGCTCCACGCGCTCGGCGCCATGCAGCGCACGCTTGCCGCCATCATTCGCATCGACCCGTCGCTCACCGCCATGCAGGAGTCGTTCGACGCCGGCTACTATGCCATCGAAGCGCTCGGCCGCGACATCGAGGCGTACCTGAGATCGGTGGACCTCGACCCGGAGCGGCTGGACGACGTCCGCCGCCGGCGCGACCTGCTCTTCCGGCTCGGCAAGAAGTACGGGCCCACCCTGGCCGACGTGATCGAGACGGGGCGGAGCGCGCGTGCCGAGCTGGAGCTCATCGACACCGCGGACCTGGACCTGCGTGCACTGGAGACGGAGCGGCAGCGTGCCGCCGACACGTTCGCTGCGGAGGCCGCGGCACTCTCCACGCTGCGCACGGCGGCCGCCGAACAACTGGGCGGCGCGGTGGGACGGCTGCTCCCTGCGCTTGGCATGCCCGATGGGCGCCTGAGCGTCACGCTCCTTCCGCGTGACGCCATTGCCGTCACCGGCGCCGAGGATGTGGAGTTTCGCGTGACGTTGAACGTCGGCCACGAGGCACGTGCGCTCGATCGCGTGGCCTCCGGTGGCGAGCTGTCACGCGTGATGCTCGCGCTGCAGACCATCCTGGCGCGCCTGGAGCGCGTTCCCACGCTCGTGTTCGACGAGGTGGATGCCGGCATCGGTGGCCGGGTCGCGCTGCAAGTGGGAGACACCATGCGCGCCGTCGCGGCGCACCATCAGGTGCTCGCCATCACGCACCTGCCGCAGATCGCCGCGCGTGCGCATCATCATGTCGTGGTGAGCAAGGCGGCACGCGGCGGACTGACCACGGCGGATACGCACGTGGTGCGCGATGCGGAGCGTGTGGTCGAGATCGCCCGCATGTTGGGCGGCGACCCGGACAGCGATGTGAGCCGTGCGCACGCGCGTGAGTTGCTGGAAAGCGCGGGGGAATCGCGTCCAACGACGCGCGGGCGTCGCACTCCAGCCGCGCGCCACGCCAGCGGGGCGCCGTAGGCGTAGGCGCGCCGCGAAACGTCTGGGGCAATTGGCAGGTTGCTGAAAAAGCGCGCGTAATCAGTGGAATCCTCTGGGCTGGGCGGATGGTCTGTACGGGAGGCCGGGCTCGAGGACACGAAGGCCGCGCTGTTGGTGCTGATCGGCGCCCTGGCCGACGAGCGGAACGTGCTCCTCGCCGTCGAGCGCGGGCAGCGTGTATCGACCGCGAGCTGGGCCAGCGTGCTCGGCGACCGGAAAGCGTGCGGGCTCCGCGCGCCGAAGCTCACCATCGCCGATGGCCACTGGGAATCTGGAGTGCCCTGGCGGAGGTGTGGCCGGAGAGCGCGGAACAGCGGTGCTGGAACCATCGGATCCAGAATATTCTCGACGCCGTGCCGCTCAAAGCGCGGCCGGCCGTGAAAGCGCATCTGCAGCGGATCGCGAGTGCCGAGAGCCGGGCGGCGGCCGAGCGCGAACGGTGCCGCGTCCGCGCGGCCTGCGCCATGCGCTCCCCAAAAGCCGCCGAGCGCCTGGAGCATGATTGGGAGGGACTGGTGACGTCCTAGGCGTTCCGCAAGGAGCACTGGCGGCACCTCGCAAGGCGAACGTGGTCGAGTCGCCCTTCGATGCGGTGCGGCTCCGCACCGCGGCCGCGAAACGGTTCACGAAGGTGGCGAACGCCACGGCGCTCCTCTGGCGGGTGTTGCTCGTCGTCGAGCAACCCTTCCGGACGCTGAACGCCACGCACCGCTGTGCCGAGGTCTACGCCGGTGCTACCTACCGGGCTGGACGACGCATCAGGACCAAGCGGCGTCCTTCATCACCCAGCCACACCCAGTAGGTCGCCGCCTGACGCTCTTACACATCTCTACACTACCTCCCGGTGGCGTATATTCGAGGTGTCGATGCAGCTGCCCCGCTGCCGCCGAAATCGAACTCGTGACTAAACGGAGTACAGATGCTGCCCGTGATGCGGCGTGCCCCGCATTGTCTCCGGCTGTGTTGGACTGCCGTCGCTATTCTGCTCCTGCCATGCATGGCCGCGGCCCAGCACACGGTCGGGATCTCGGACCACGCCTCGTGCCGGGAATGCCGTATCCTCCGAGCGTCGCTTCCGGCGCTGGGGGATGCGTCAGGGGAGGGAGTGATCGAGAGCGAGTTCAGCACAGTGGTCCAGGACAGCCGCGGCCGTATGTACCTGGCCGGTCCCTATGCGACCCAGATCGTGGTCTTCGATCGCGACGGCCGCTTCCTGAAGACACTGGGGCGAGGAGGTCACGGTCCCGGAGAGTTCGCCGGGATCGGTTCCATGCAAATTGGGCCGGGAGACTCGCTGTTCGTCTTCGACAACCCGGAGAGCCGGCTTTCCGTTTTCTCGCCGGAGCTCAAGTTCATCAGGTCGGCGCGCCTGGCGCTGGTCCCTCAGGTTAACAATACCGTACTACCCGATGGCCGGATCGTCATCGGCCGCTCCGTCCTTACGCGAGAGCTTGCCGGTCAGCCGCTGCATCTGCTGGACCGTGATGGCGGTCGCGTGCGGTCATTCGGCAATCTGTCGGGTATTCTCAGACCTGACGTACCGGGCATGCTCGATCGCACCGTGGCGACGTCTCGCGGGCGGTATATCTGGTCTGCACATCAGGTCGAGTACGTCATCGATCGGATCGACGTCGAGACGGGCACGATCACGGACGTCATTCGCCGCAATGCGTCCTGGTTCCCTTCACGCATGAAACCGCAGACACGTCCTGAAGACATCCGAGCGGAACCGGCGGTCATCGACCTGCAGGAGGATGACGCTGGGCGGTTGTGGATGCTCATAGCCGTCCCCGATAAGGACTGGCGCAAGCAGCTCGTTCCTCCACAGGCCGGTGATCAACACGGTACCGTGAGGGACATGCAGCGATTCTACGACACGCGCATCGAGGTGTTGGATCCGGCCCAGGGCCGCCTGATCGCCTCGCTGCGAATACCAGAGTACGTGCAACAGTTCTGCGGTCCACGCGAGATCGGCTACGTCTCCCTTGACCATGACGTGCCGCGCTTTCACCGGTGGCGATTGATGCTTTCACAACGGTAGTTCCGATTCCCTCACCTGTCACGAGGAGGCATGATGCGCAAGATAGGAATCCGTCATCCGAGGCGGCGCAGCAACATGCCGCTGCTCGGTTGGGGAGCCGTGATCGCGGTGGCAGCCGCGCTTCTACTCGCTCTAGGCACCGAGAACAGCTATGCTGACCCGTTGCGCAATCCTCACCTGGGGGTCGCGAGCGGCTGTGATTACGAGTGCCGAGTATGTGGTGCGGATCAGAGACAGCATGACATCGTCGTCAGCGTGCATAACAACGCCAGTTCGTCGCATCTGGAAAACTGCAACGCTGGCGGTTGCGATCTGCACAGCTGCAAGGGGTTCGAACTCGTGCTGGACGACGTGCTTCCCGCGGTCTACGTCGCCGACGGCCGTGGCCTGAAGAAGCTGCTGCGGCGGTATCCCAACACTCTGTCGTGGAACGAAGAGCGCCAGTCGCTGCAGGTGACATGGTCTGAGGGATTCACAATCGCGAACATTCCCCTCACGCCATCGCAGGCGCAGCATCTGACCGAATAGCAATCTCCGCGATCTGGAAGCGGGATGGGGGAACGGTGGGTGAGCGTCAGCGTTCCCCCCTCGCGCCACCCTGTGTGCTGGGCTGAATCCAGCCGTTCAAAGAGTTGAACTGGATGGCGCGTGCTGCGCCTGTTGATGAGGCGTTGTTGCAACTGCCTCCGCGGCCGCCGGCGTGCGGTTGATGCACGCCGGCGGCCGCGTCCATCAGGGCACGATGCGCGGAATGTCCGTGTCCGGGATGTTCGTGCCGTATTTCGTGTTCACCGCGTCGATCATTGCCTTCGCCACGAGCTGGTGCGCCGGCGCGCGCGGATGCACGCCGTCCAGCGACACGAACGCGCCGAACGGCTCCGTGGCACTCGCCAGATTGGGGACAGCCGGAATGTCTCCCGACGTGCGCAGGCCGATCAGGATCGGATTGGGATCCACGAAGGCGAAGTTTTTCTCCGTGGCCAGCGCCTCGATGTGCGCGTTGTACGCGGCCACCGTGCTGTGGAGCGTGGCCTGCTCCGTAGCGTCGAGCACGAAGATGTCGCCCACCAGCGTATTCGGCACCGAGTTCGGCTCGCATCCGATCACCGGCGGGTGGTCGCCCGACCGGATCGCCGCTGCCAACTGGAACGAGATGAGCGACGTGGTGGTCACCGTGCAGCTTGGCAGCAGCGTGGTGGTTTCCCCCGCGGCAATGTCGAACCCCGCCTTGAACTGCGCGTTGAACAAGGCTACGGCGGGGAAGAGGATGGGCGCGTTCGTCACATCCACCACGCCAATGAGCACGCCCCCCTGCAGGTGCGAGCGAGCGTGCGCCCCAGGCGGGTCGCCCGCGGCGTCCGCACCTTGCAGCAGCGCGTCGATCGTCTTGTCGTACTCGGCGGTGAACGTGTTCACGGGCGTCACGCCGCGCGAGACCCCCGGCGTGGGAGTGAGCAGCCCGCTGATTGCCGCCTCGAGCACATCGTTGTTCCCGATCCACACGCTCGCGAAGGTGGGGCGTGCGTCGAGTGCGCGCTCCACCTGCGACTCGCCCCCCAGGATGAACAGCGTGAGCTGATTGGACGCCGAGGTGGCCGAGCTGGTCGGGTCAGCGGCGGTGGCGCCCGGCACTGCCACGTTGTTCAGCACCTGTGTCACGCTGTTCGGCGTGCGGAAGAAGCAGGTGCTTCCATTCCCACCGCCCAAGCGTGTCTGCAGTTGGAAGTTGTCGATGGGCGGTGGGCAGCCGGGCTCCGCCAGCGCGGGGATGGCGAAGCGCGTCCCCACCTGGAACGCGAACATCGCCGCGTAGCTCTCGCGCTGCGTGGAGTCGTTGATGCCCGCCGACTGGAACCCGGCGGTGATGCTGTTCCCCAGCGCGACGTAGCTCGCGAAGAGCTCCGGGTTCACCGGCGGCGGCGCGTTCACCAGTTCGGGGGAGTCGTCGCATCCGGCCAGTGCCGCCACCGCCAGCACCGCCGTGGCGGTGCGCACGATCGTTGAGAGACGAAACATGGTCATGTTCTCCGTATCCGCGGCACGCGGTCAGAAGTGGGCGTTCAGGCTGAACGACCAGACGTTGGCATCGAGCGTGTAGAACCCGCTGTTCAGCTCCGCCGCCGTCTGCGCCCGCGATGTGCGCTCCACGATCCGCCCGCGCCGCCCCTGCGATTCCACACGCAGGTACGTCGCATCGAGCGAGAGGTGGTCCGTCACCGGAACTCCCACTCCCAAAGTCAGGTTGTACCGGTCCATGTCCGGCAGAATCGGTGAGACGGTGACGTCGGGCACGGGCGTCTGCACGAAGTTGAAGCCGGCCCGTCCCATGATCTGTCTCGGGAATGCGTACTCGATGCCGGACCGGAACGACCACGAGTCCTCGTAGTCCTGGATGAGCCGCTGATCGGGAGCCGCTCCCGCGAAGTTGATGTCCAACTCCTTGAACGCGGACCAGTCGACCCACGCCACGTCGAACGACAGCTTGGTGCGCGGGAGTCCGCTGTAGCCGATCCCGACCTCGGCCTGTGCCGGATGATGGATGCTCGTGCTCGCGCCCTGGTTGGAGAGCGGGCCGCCGGGGGCGAACTGCGCCGCGAGGACCGCGTCCAGCGGCGTGCCCGCGGGGATGGTGTCTCCGGTGGGCAGGGGAAGGGGCGCAGGGATCACCCGGGCAGTCGCCACCTGCTCGAACGTCGCCTTCGCGTCGTCGTAGGAGAATTCGAGCTTGGACAGGTAGCGCGCGCCCACCTCGATGGTGGGGGTGATCTGCCCGTGAATGCCCACGTTGAAGCCGTAGGCCACGTCGCTCCCCTCGATCGCGCCGCGCGCGAACTCGGTGCCGAACGGAATCCCCAGCAGCCCGAACGTGATTGGCGTGCCGAGCGCCGCTGAGCCTGGCACGATCTGCTGAGACAGGTCGATCGACTGGCGAAGGCTCACCTGCGAGTACCCCACCACCGGTCCGCCGCCGACCGACCAGCCCGGCGCGAACGCATAGGCGACGTTCCCCTGGAAGTAGACCGACGTGAGCGATGCCCGCTGCGCCACGAACCGTCCGGGGAAGTCCGCATTCCACTGGGTGGTGAGACCGTATGGGACGTACGCGCCGGCTCCGAACGCCCACCGTCCGCGTGCGTAGTTCATGAACAGATGGAGCGGCCAGCGCGTGGCCACCGTGTTGTCGTCCACCCGCCCGGTGCTGTCATGGGTGAACGACCCACCCAGATCGATCGCCGCGACGCCGACGTACATCGAGAAGCCGGGGAGAAGCGTCGCCGCCGCGGGGTTCCAGTAGATCACCGACGCATCCCGGCACGGCGCGCCGGTCCCGGAGTGGCCGCGCGCCACCGCGCACGTGCCGATCTCGTTGAGGCCGAACCCCTGCGCGCGGACGCCGGATGCTCCGGCGACGCAGACCATGGCGGTGAGCGTCCCGAGAACGAGCCTTCGTTGCATGTGCCCCCCCTCGCGTGGAAGTGGGCGCGGCACCCTGAGCCGCCCTGCACGCCGCTGGAGATCTCAGCGGGCCGGAGGCACCATGGTGCCGCACTGATGAGTGCCGCACTGTGGGTGCAGCGCGAAAAACCCTGATGTGATAGCCACTGCCTGCGCCGCAGCCGCGCACGCGGCATCAGTTGCACCACGCGCTGGGCGCGTTGACGGGGGCAGGCTAGACTATCATTGTACCATCATACCTGTCAACCGAATCGCGTACCCCGTGAGCCGATCGCCGATCCCCGACATCCCCTGGCAGGTCACGGGCAATCACTGGCTGTCGCTCCCCTGCATTCATCCTGCCGACGGATCCATCCACGCCCTCGGGATGCTCCATCGTGGTGCTCGTGCGGCCGTCGAATTTGCGGGACACGAGCACTTCCTCGCCGGACAGGGACCGGCGCTGCTCGCTCCCGCCATCACGGTCGATGGCGATCCGGTCGCCCTCGCCGCCCAGGGGCTGGCGTGGGAGCGCGCCCTCGGCTGGCTCCCCACCTTTGCCGCCACCGTAGGAGCGGAGTCGCTCGTCGTGCGCGGCTCCATCTTCGCCCCGCACGGACGCGACGCCGATAGCGCGGGCGCCGTCTACGTGCTCGCGGTGGAGAACCGCGGCGATCGCGCGCGGCGTGTCTCCGTCGCGTTGGAGGGAGCGTTGGGGCACCGCCAGCTCCGCGTGCGCACGCCGCGCCCGTTCGGCGACGCGCACCGCGCCAGCGTGTCGGCAGACGGGATCGTGATCCTCGAAGGATCCGCGCTCCCCGGACTCGTCGCCCTGGCCGTGGCCGCCGAGGATGACGCCGAGGTGATGGTGCACGACGGAGCGGTCCCCAGATTTTCGCTCGCGCACACGGTAGACCTCGCCCCGGGCGAGAGCCGCAGCGTCGCGTTCTACCTTGCCGTCGGCGCCGAGCGAGACGCGGCACGCGCCGTGGCCGCGGTGCTCCGCCGGCGCGGCTGGAGCGAGCTCCTCTCCCTCACCCGCGAATCGCTGGCGCACCTGGAGCAGTCGGTGGGGCACGACGGACTGGACCGGCTGCTCAATCGCAATCTGCTCTTCGCGTACTTCTACGGCGTGGGACGCGCGCTGGACGACGCGCATTTCTACCTCGTGCGCACGCGCACCCCATCGCATGCGCTGGGTGTCACGGTGCGCGACTGGGAGGCGCTCTCGTGGACGCTCCCGGCCGTGCAGCTCGCCGACGTGGCGCTCGCGCGCGAGCTGCTGCTGCGCGTGTGCGAGCTGCACGGCTACGCTCCCGGCAGCGGCGTTCACTATCTGGACGGCAATCTCTTCGAGCCGGGCTTCACGCTCGAAGGCGCCGCTGCGTACGCGCTCGCGGTCGACCGGTACATCCGCGAATCGGGCGACGAGCAGGTGGTGGACGAACAGGTGCTCGCCGAGACGCTCTATCTGGCGTGGGAAGACCTGGCCGCGCGGCGCGACGCCCACGTCCCGCTCTACAGCTCGGAGGTCTCGCTCGCCGGCGAGCCGCTGCGCCGCCCGTTCACGCTCCATGGGAACGCCGTGGTCGCGCAGGCGCTCGATGTGCTGCGCCACACGCTGGACGAGGAGACCGCACGCGAAGTGGAGGATCCGGAGGCGGTGCGCGCCGCGTTGCGCCGCCATTTCGGCGTGGAGCGGGAGGGGCGCGTCACCTTCGCCGCCGCCGTCGACCTGGCCGGCAACGTGGACGACGAGCACGACGCGCTCGCTTCCGCCTACTGGCTCCCGCTCTACGAAGCCGTGGAGCACCACGACTCGGCGTACCGTCGCACCGTGCGCGCGCTCGCCACCGAGCCCGCGCTCCTCGCCGCGCAGTGCGCGCGACTCATGGGCCCCGATGCCGGGAAGGTGCTGCAGTGGCTGCGCCGCGCACCGCTCGACAACGGCATCGCGGCGGAAATGGTGGACGCCGACGGTCGCGCTGTGGCGAACGGCGGCGACGCGGCCGTGGCGGCACTCCTCGCGTGGAGTATCTGGTACGCCGTGCACGCGCTTGGCGTGCATCCGTAGCGGCGCGGTCACGCGGCGGCCGCGGAACGGCGACCGCGAAACGGTGGCAGCGACCGTCATTCCGCTCTGTTGCGTGCTGCCAGCTCGCGCGCAGGCGCGTGCGCGTGACGGGGCTCTTGTCGGGTGACGCCGGCACACCTACCTTCACGGTGGCATGCGGGAATAGCTCAGTTGGTAGAGCACAACCTTGCCAAGGTTGGGGTCGCGGGTTCGAGTCCCGTTTCCCGCTCTGGATTGTCCAGTCACCGCGCTGTGTTCGCCGCGCGGGCACCGCAATGGTGCCCGCGCTTTGTACAGCGATGCCGAACATCGCGCGGTGGTGCACGGCTCAGCTTCGTGCCGCCGCCGAGCGCGTGCACCCGGGTGGCGAAATGGTAGACGCGGGGGACTTAAAATCCCCTGGGGGCAACCCCATGCGGGTTCGATTCCCGCCCCGGGTATGACGTGGTGCCGCGCGTCCATCCGCCCTTCTCCCGCATGGCGCTACGGCGTGAAATGAAATCAGGCATGTGGGATTCGATCTGTGCTTCACCACGCCTCGGCTGCTCCGGGCGTGCGCGCTCCAGTTCCACAATGGAGGGCTGATGAGCGTTCGGGTCGCGCGCCTCGCGCTCTGCACCATCGCTGCGATCATCACCGCAGCGTTCAGTGTGCGCGATCCTCGCCACGGTCGCCACGAGGCGGCGCCGAGCGGGTACGGGCCGCCCGCCCTCCGCGATCGCATCCGCGCGTACCGCGTGGCGCACGAGGGAAGCATCGTGCGCGAGCTGGCCGAGCTCGTGGCCATCCCGAACGTGGCGCGCGACAGTGCCGGCATCCGGCGCAACGTGGCGCATCTCAGCACCATGCTCGAGCGGCGCGGCTTTCAGGTGCGCGAGCTGGCCGCGGAGGGAGGATCGCCGCCTCTCCTTGCCGAGCTGCGCGTGCCGGGTGCCCGTCGCACGATCGTCGTCTACGCGCACTACGACGGCCAGCCGGTGGATCCGGCCGCGTGGGCCACGCCGCCGTGGACGCCGGTGTTGCGCGACGCGTCGCTCGAGGAGGGGGGACGCGAGCGCCCTCTCCCCACCGACTCCGGCGCCCGCGTGGGTGGCGAGTGGCGTCTCTATGGCCGCTCGGCGAGCGACGACAAGGCGCCCATCGTCGCGCTCCTCACGGCGGTCGATGCGCTGCGCGCACAGCGGATCCCGCTCACCGTGAACCTCGCGCTCTTTCTCGACGGCGAGGAGGAGGCCGGCTCGCCGCACCTGAATCAGGTGCTCGCCGCAAATGCCGATCTCCTGCGCGCCGACCTCTGGCTCTTTGCCGACGGACCGGTACACCAGTCGCGCCGCCCGCAGGTGGTGTTCGGTGCGCGAGGCGTGATGGGGCTCGAGCTCACCCTGTACGGCCCGCTGCGTCCGCTGCACAGCGGGCACTACGGCAACTGGGCACCCAACCCGGCAACGGAGCTGGCGCACCTTCTGTCAGGCATGCGCGATGACGACGGCCGCGTTCTCATCGATGGGTTCTACGACGACGTGACGCCCGTCTCTGCCGCCGACCGTGCGGCGCTGCACGACGCGCCACAGGTGGACGACTCGCTCCGCCGTGCACTGGGCATCGCGCGCTCGGAGGGAAATGACGCACCGCTCGCGGAGCGGATCATGCTCCCCGCGCTCAACGTGCGCGGCATCTCTGCGGGGCGGGTGGGGAACGCGGCAGCGAACGCCATCCCGACCGAAGCGACGGCGTCCATCGACTTTCGACTGGTGCCCGCGCAGCGCCCCGAACGCGTGCGGGCGCTGGTGGAAGAGCACCTGCGCCGCCACCGCTACTGGGTGGTGCACGACAGCGCGGACAGCGCCACGCGCGCGTCGCACGCCCGGGTGGTCCGGCTGCAATGGGAGGCGGGCTACCGCGCGGTGCGCACACCGCTCGACCTCCCGGTGTCGCGCGCGATCATGCGCATCGTCGGCGACGTCTCCGAACGGCCGCCGGTCACCGTCCCGTTGCTGGGTGGCAGCCTGCCGCTCGCCTCGTTCGAGGACGCGCTCCACGTCCCCGTGATCGTCCTGCCGATCGTCAATCACGACAACAACCAGCACGCAGCCAACGAGAACGTCCGCATGCAGAACGTGTGGGATGGGATCGAGCTCTTCGGCGCCGTGCTCGCCAGGCTGGGCACCGAATGGCCGTGACGTCGCGCTGCTGAACGTGTGGCGGCACCCGTGTGATGATCGCCTCGCATGCGCATGGTCTCAGCGCGCCAACGGAAGACACGGTTTTCTTGAGCGACGGATCCGATGCAACGAGGGTGGCTCGCATCGTTCGCGAGCCACCCTCGAGTGGTGCAGTCACCCCGGCCGTACAGCAGGCGAAGCGCTACACGGCACGGGGTAGGGTGAAGGTCAGAAGGGAACCGCGGAGTCGCCCAGAATCAGCGATTCCGTCTCGGTCTCTCCCTGCGTCGTGGCGTCATCACGAGCGGTGGCGGCCTTGGCGCTCTCGCGCGGGGGCCAGATCACGCCGTCGCAGTTGCGGTCGCGGCACTTGAAGTCCGGTGCGCGCGGGTTGCGCTTGCCGAGTCGGTTGTCCCACATCCGTCCCCCGCACTTGGGACAGGAGGGCACGTCGCTCGACGGACTTCCCGCCGCATCGCGGGCGGCCGCATCGCGGGCGATCGAGAGCGCACCGGCTCCTGCGAGGGCGCTGCGGCGCGCCTTACGCTCGGCGGGTGCGTTCTCCGTCGGTGCGTCGGACGCGCTGGCGGCACCGGTGCCGTAGCGCCGCTCGTAGGCGGCCTGCGGATCCTCGAGCGGCTTGGCGTACTTGCCGTCGCCGTCCATGCGCACCCAGTTCTGCCCGAGCTGATAGAGCTCGTGCGCGACGCCGAAGCGGACCGCCACGCGCTTGAACGCGTCGGTGGCCGCCTGCTTGTAGTCCCGCCCGGTGCCGACGTCCTCACGGACGACGCCAAGGATCTGGAGTCGCGCCTTGAAGGCGGCCACGGCCGGCTCGAGCATGCTTCCATCCTCCGCACCAGTCAGCGCGGGAAGCAGCTCGAGCGTGAGATTCCACTCTCCCGGCACGACGCTGTCCAGCCGGTCGCGCACCGTGTTGGCGTCCACGTACGCCACGAAGCGGGCGATGTAGCGCCCGTCGCGCTCGATGGGGCGCCCGTCCTGGCGCCAGGAGATGGTCGAAGGGGGCAGGGGCGCGGCAAGCTTGCCCCACACGTCGTCGTGTCCGGTCTGTTGTTCCTCGTGTCTCGCAATCATCGTCCAGTCCAGCCTCATGTCGTCAGTCTACGTACCATCATGCTGCCGTTTCGCGGCGGCGACGGCAGGGCAGTCACGCCCGTGCACGCAGTACCATCCGCGCCGGTCCAGAAAGACCAGATGCGCCTCTCCGGAGCCGGGGGGCAGCTCATCCACACGAAAGAGCCGCAGTACCGTGGTGCCCGACCCACATGCGGCGTGTGGATCGAGCTCGCGAATGCGCATGAGCTCGCGCGTGCGAGCACCAGCGCCATTCGATAGACGTGTGGTCGCCTTCGACTTTGCGGCCTTCTTCCCCCGTCCGAGCGGCGACTTCCGTGCAGGCGAACGCGTGGTGCCGCGTGCTGCGTCGCGTGCCATTGCCGCGCTCCGAGGTGATGCGGTGGAACCCCCACGGGCTCCGCGGACCCGCTTCCCGCCACGCTTGGCGAGCGCCCCGCCTTCCTGCCGGCGCGACCCGGTCCGCTTCCTCGCCTGCCCCCGCCCGCTGGGCGGAGCATCGTGCTTTGCTGCCTGTGGCGAGGACCGCTTGGCCATCTCCGCCACCTCCATGCGCCATGCGCGTCAAAGGGTTACTAGAGAACGTCTTATACAGTTATACATCACGTTCTCTGTGAAGCACAATGCCGGACGTGAGTTCGGCATATTTTCGGGTGCCGAAATCTACCAGCGCCGCCGGCGCGAGTCAACGCCGTTCGCCACCATCCCCAGGGCCGCCAAGCCAAAGTCACACAAGCCGATACCCCGCCTCGGCATCTCGCGCGGCAGCCACCGATCCGCTACTTTGCGCGCCATGTCCGACGTGGTTTCCCTCGCCGCGGAGCTGGTCGCGCTCGAGTCTCCCACCGGCTCCGAAGGGCCGGCCGTGGACTTCGCCGCGCGCTGGCTGGTCTCGCGCGGATGGAACGTGAACATCCAGGAGGTCACCCCTGGGCGCGGGAACGTGTGGGCCACCCGCCCGGGCGGCACGGGGGGCGTGACGCTCTCCACGCACCTCGACACGGTCCCACCATTCGTACGCCCCACGCTCCAAGGCGACCGGCTCTACGGCCGTGGCGCGTGCGATGCCAAGGGGATCGCCGCCGCGATGATGATCGCCGCCAACCGGCTGGCTGAGGCCGGGGAATCGCGCGTGCAGATCCTCCTCGTGGTGGGCGAGGAGAAGGGTTCCGACGGCGCGCGCGCGGCAAATCTCCTCCCCGCCACCTCGCGATATCTCATCAACGGCGAGCCGACCGAGAGCAAGCTCGCGACCGGCGCCAAGGGCTCGTTGCGCGTCACGCTGCGCACGCGCGGTGTGGCCGCGCACTCGGCGTACCCGCATCTGGGCGCGTCGGCCATCGAGCCGATGCTCGCGCTCCTTCCCACCGTGCGGGACCGCCCGCTCCCCGAGGATCCCTTGCTCGGCGCCACTACGGTGAACATCGGCACCATCCGCGGCGGCACGGAGGCCAACGTCATTCCCGACAGCGCGGCCAGTGAGCTGATGTTCCGCCTCGTGGGCGACGTGGACGACGTGAAGAAGCTCCTCGAGCAGTGGGTGGCGGGGCGCGCGGAGATCGAGTACGGGTCGTACATCCCCGCGCAGCGCTTCCACACGATCCCCGGCTTCGAGTCTGCCGCCGTGGCGTTCACCACCGACATTCCGCTCCTCGAGCGGTGGGGGACGCCGTTGCTCTTCGGGCCGGGATCCATCCACGTGGCGCACCGGCCGGACGAGCACATCAGCGTTCGCGAGCTCCGCGCGAGCGTCGATGCATATCAGCGGCTGGTGCGCGCGCTCCTGGAGGACGCGTGATCCGGCGCAAGCTCCCTGTCGCCGTGCTCGGCGCGACGGGCGCCGTGGGGCAAACCTTCGTGCGGCTGCTCGCCGCGCACCCGTGGTTCGAGTTGCAGGAGCTGGCCGCCTCCGAGCGCTCCGCCGGCCGTCGCTACGGCGATGCGGCGCACTGGATCGACGGCGATCCGCCGCGCGGAATCGCCGAGCGGTGCGTGGTGCCGTGCACCCCGGAGCACGTGCAGTCGCCGGTCGTCTTCTCCGCGCTCGACTCGAGCGTTGCGGGGGAGGTGGAGCTCGCGTTCGCGCGCGCGGGGCGCTTCGTATTGAGCAACGCGCGCAACCACCGCATGGAGCCCGACGTCCCCCTTCTCATCCCGGAGGTGAACCCCGAGCATCTCGCGCTGCTCGATCGCCAGCGCCGCGAGCGCGGGTGGGAAGGCGCCATCGTGACGAACGGGAACTGCGCGGTGATCGTGATCGCCATGGCGCTCGCCCCGCTGCACCAGCGCTTCGGCGTGCGTCAGGTCTTCGTCACGACCATGCAGGCGGTTTCCGGCGCCGGGTATCCGGGAGTTCCCTCGCTCGACATCCTGGGGAACGTGATTCCCTTCATTGCCGGAGAGGAAGAGAAGATCGCGCCGGAGACGTGCAAGTTCCTCGGGCGCGTGACGGACGGCGTGCTGCATCCGGCGCAGATCGCCGTGAGCGCGCAGGTGACGCGCGTACCGGTGCAGCACGGACACACCGTGTCGCTCGCGGTTGCCCTGGAGCGCCGCGCCTCGCAGCGCGACGTGTTCGCCGCGTTCGCCGAGTGGCGCGGAGCGCCGCAGGCGCGCGAGCTTCCCTCGGCGCCGGAGCGGCCGCTCATCCTCCACGACGCGGTGGATCGCCCCCAGCCGCGCCGCGATGCGGATGCCGGAGGTGGGATGAGCGTTACCGTGGGCGCCGTGCGCGCGGACTCCATCCTCGACGTGCGCCTCGTGGCCACCGGGCACAACACCGTCCGCGGTGCGGCCGGCGCATCGGTGTTGAACGCCGAGCTGCTCGTGGCGCAGGGCGTCATCCCGGCCACGTGATCGTCCTCAAGTTCGGCGGCACGTCGGTGGGGGACGCGGACGCGATCGCGCGCGCCGCCGAGATCACGCGTTCGCGTCTCACACGCCAGCCGATCGTCGTTGTGTCCGCGCTCGCCGGTGCCACCAACGCGCTCCTCGCCATTGCCGAGCAGGCATCGCGCGGACAGCTCATTGCCGCGATGCGCGGCGTGGAGTCGCTGCGCGAGCGCCACCTGCGCGAGGCCGACGCACTGCTGGGCGCCGGCGAGGTGGCTGACGACGCGCGCGCCGAGTTGAGCGCCACCTTCGATGAGCTGGCCAGCCTGGCCGAAGCGCTCTCCGTGTTGGGCCACCTCACGCCGCGCAGTCAGGACGCCATCGCGGTACAGGGAGAGCTCCTCTCCTCGCACCTGGTGGAGACCGCCTTCCGCCTCCGCGGGATTCCCACTCAGTTGGTGGACGGTCGCGACGTCATCATCACCGATGACCATTACACGCGTGCCGCGCCCAACGTGGAAGCGATCGCCGGCGCCGCGCGCGAGCACGTGCTTCCCGTGGTGCACGCCGGATGCGTACCGGTGATGGGAGGATACATCGCGACGTCCACCACCGGCGTCACCACCACGCTCGGTCGCGGCGGCGGCGACTACAGCGCCGCGCTCGTGGGTGCGGCGCTCGACGCGGAGGCGATCGAGATCTGGACCGACGTGGACGGGATGCTCACCGCCGATCCGCGCGTGGTGCCGCAGGCCAGGCTCATCGAGCAGATCCGCTTCGACGAGGCGGCGGAGCTCGCCTCGTTCGGCGCACGCGTGCTGCATCCGAGCACCATCGCCCCCGCCGTGCGCCGCGGCATTCCCGTGTACGTCTTCAACGCTCGCCGCCCGGAGGGGAAGGGCACGCGCATCACCGCCGTGGCGCCCCGCCGCGAGGTGAGTGCGATCGCCGGCAAGGCAGACGTGAGCGTGGTGCGCATCCGCTCCTCGCGCATGCTCCTGGCGCACGGCTTCATGCGCACCATCTTCGAGATCTTCGAGCGCCATCGCACGTCGGTGGACGTGGTCGCCACGTCGGAGGTGTCCGTGTCGGTGACGGTGGACGACCCCACTCGGTTGGACGAGCTGCTGGTCGATCTCCGCTCGCTGGGCGACGTGTCGGTGGAGCGCGGGCGCGCCATCCTGGCGGTAGTCGGATCGGGATTGGGCGGAGATAGCCGCACCATGGCGCGGGCCCTCACCGCGCTGGAAGGCATTCCGGTGCACATGATCTCGCTCAGCGCCACGGAGATCAATCTCACCATCATTGTGGACGCGAGCGTGATGACGCGCGCGCTCCGCGCGCTGCACGCGACCTTCTTCGGCGCGGGAGGTGCATCGTGACGAAGGCGCAGACGAGCGACGGCACCGCGCGTCGGCTGGCGATCATCGGAACGGGGAAGATGGGACGCGCCGTAGAAGAGATTGCCGCGGAGCACGGGTGGAGCGTGGTGGCGCGCATCGACGAGCGCCTGAACGCGGATGGTCACGGCATCACGCCCGCCACGCTGGCGGGCGCGGATGTGGCGGTGGAGTTCACCACGCCGCTCGCCGCGGCGGCGAACGTGATTGCCTGCGCGCGTGCCGGCTGCCCGGTGGTGGTCGGCACCACCGGCTGGTACGACCGGTTGGGCGACGTTTCGCGCCAGATCGAATCACTCGGCGGAACCATGCTCTGGGCGCCCAACTTCTCGCTCGGCGTGAACCTCTTCTTGCGCGTGGCGGAGACCGCCGCCAGGCTGGCCGCGCGTCTTCCCGGGATCGACGTGCACATCGTGGAGACGCATCACGCCGCCAAGCTCGACGCGCCATCCGGCACGGCCGCCGAATTGCGCCGTGTGGTGCAGCGCGAGCTTGGCGCAGGCGTGGTCGCGGAGGGGGAGGAGCGCAACGTGCCGGTGACGAGCATCCGCGTGGGCCACGTGCCTGGAACGCACACGCTGCTCCTCGACGGGCGCTACGAGCAACTGCGCATCGAGCATGAGGCGCGCGACCGGCGCGTCTTCGCCGAGGGCGCGCTGGTTGCTGCGGCGTGGCTTGCCGGGCGGAAGCGACCAGGGGTGTTCACGATGCGCGACGTGCTGGAGGAGAGCAGATGACCACCGACCATCGAGTGCTTGCCGGGTGCGGCACCGCGCTCGCCACGCCCTTCACCGCGTCGGGCGCGATCGACGAGCCCGCGCTCCGCGCCTTCGTGGACTGGCAGATCGAGCAGGGAGTGCACTTTCTCGTCCCCTGCGGCTCCACGGGCGAGGCGGCCACCATGACACCGGCCGAGCACCGGCGCGTGGTGGAGATCGTCGCCGAACAGGCGGCTGGACGCGTTCCGATCGTGGCCGGCGCGGGGGCCAACGATACCGCGCGCGCCATCGCGCTCTCACGCGAGATGGCCGCCGCCGGTGCCACGCACCTGCTGCACGTCTCCCCCATGTACAACAAGCCGCCGCAGCGCGGGATCATCGCGCACTTTCGCGCGATCGCCGACGCGGTGGCGCTCCCGATCGTCGTCTACAACGTGCCCGGGCGCACGGGGAGCAACATCGAAGCACGCACCACGCTGGCCCTCGCCCAGGTGCCCGGGATCGTCGCCGTGAAGGAGGCGTCCGGGAATCTCGGACAGATCGTGGAGATCATCCGCGAGCGACCGCGCGGCTTTGCCGTCCTGTCGGGCGACGACGCCATGACGCTGGCCGTGATGGCGGCCGGTGGCGAGGGGATCATCTCCGTGGTCTCGAACGCCACACCGCGCCTCATGGCGCGCCTCACCGAATGCTGTGCCGCCGGCGACTTCGCCGCCGCGCGCGCGCTGCACATGCAGCTCATGCCCTGGATGAGCGCGGCCTTCTGCGAGTCGAATCCCATTCCCGTCAAGGCTGCGCTCGCCACGATGGGTCGGATGCAGAACGTGCTCCGCCTCCCGCTCGTGCCGCTCCTGCCGGAGCACGAACCGCGCGTGCGCGACGCGCTCCGCGCCGCGGAGGCGCTGGCGTGAGCGACGGCGTGCGCGACGCGCCACGGAGTACGTTGCCCGCCGACACGCTCCGCGCGCGCGTGGAGCAGCTCACCGCGAGCGCGGCGGGCGCACGCGCCGAGGACCTTGCCGCCGCGCGCGAGACGATCGATGCGCTGCTCGATGCGCTGGAGTCCGGTACCGTGCGCGCGGCGGAGCGCACGCCGGACGGCGCCTGGCGCGCAGTCCCGTGGGTGAAGCACGGGATCCTCCTGGCGTTCCGCGTCGGCACCATCCGCGACATGTCGCCGTCCCCGGATGCCGGTCCCTTCCGGTTCTTCGACAAGGACACGCTCCCTACGAGAGCGCTCGCGCTGAGCGACGGCGTGCGCCTGGTGCCCGGAGGCTCCACCATCCGGCGCGGTGCGTACGTGGCGCCAGGCACGGTGTGCATGCCGCCCATGTACGTGAACGTCGGCGCGTACGTCGGGACGGGGACCATGGTCGATTCGCACGCGCTCGTCGGCTCGTGCGCGCAGATCGGCGAGCGCGTGCATCTGAGCGCGGCGGCGCAGGTGGGAGGCGTGCTGGAGCCGGTGAACGCCACGCCCGTGGTGATCGAGGACGATGTGTTCGTGGGCGGGAACTGCGGTGTGTACGAGGGGACGCTCGTACGCGAGCGTGCCGTGCTCGCCTCCGGTGTGCTCCTCACGCGCTCCACCCCGGTGTACGACCTGGTGCGCGAGACGGTGCACCGCGCCATGGACGATGCCCCGCTCGAGATCCCCTCCGGCGCGGTGGTCGTCCCGGGCGCGCGTGGTGTGCGCTCCCCGTGGGGCGCGACGCACGAGATCTCGCTCTACGCGCCGGTGATCGTGAAGTACCGCGATCCGGGCACCGACGCCGCTACCGCGCTGGAGCAATGGCTGCGCTGACACGCCCGCTCCGCGTGGACGGCACGGTGCGCGTGCCGGGAGACAAGTCCATCTCGCATCGCGCGCTCCTCCTCGCCGCGCTCGCCACCGGACGCTCGCGCATCCGAGGCCTGCTCGACTCCCACGACGTGCGCTCCACGGCAGCGGTGCTGCGGAGCTACGGCGTTGCGGTGCCTCCGGTGGGGGACGAGATGATCGTCGAAGGGCACGGCGCGTCCTCCTTCCAGCAGCCGTCCACGCAGCTCGACTGCGGGAACAGCGGCACCACCGTGCGGCTCACGTCGGGGATCGCTGCCGCGCTTCCGCTCACGAGCGAATTCGTGGGAGATGCGAGCCTGAGCCGCCGGCCGATGGGACGCGTCGCCCGCCCCCTCCGCGCGATGGGCGCCGTGGTCGAGTTCCCCGGCAGCGAAGGGCCCAACGGCGCCTCCGCGCGGGAAACGCTTCCCATGCGCGTGATGGGCCGCGCGCTGCGCTCCGTCGAATGGGAAACCGAAGTGGCCAGCGCGCAAGTGAAGAGCGCCATTCTCCTGGCGGGCGTCAGCGCGGGCGTGCCGGTGCTGGTGCGGGAGCCCGTGCGCACGCGCGACCACACGGAGCGGATGTTGGGCGAGATGGGTGCGACGGTCGAGGCGATCGACAGCACGGTGGTCGTCCGCCCGCCCACCGGCGGGCGCCTCGCGCCGCTCGACCTTGCCGTACCGGGCGACCCGTCGTCCGCCGCCTTCTTCGTGACGCTCGCCCTCCTGGCCGATGCCGGAACGCTCGAGCTGCCCGACGTCTGCCTCAACGTCACGCGCACCGGTTTTCTTCGCGCAGTGCGGCAGATGGGAGCGCGCGTCGAGACGGCCGTGGGCGAGCCGCAGGGTGGCGAGCCGGTCGGCACGCTGCGCGTCTCGCCGCCCTCCTCACCCCTGCGGGCGATCTCGGTGGGTGCGCGCGACGTTCCGGCCATGATCGACGAGATCCCCCTCCTCGCCTGCCTGGCCGCGCGCGCCGATGGGACGACGGAGATCTCCGGCGCGCAGGAGCTGCGTGTGAAGGAGAGCGACCGCATCGCCACCGTGGTCGCCAATCTCCGCGCCATCGGTGTGGATGCCGAGGAGCGCCCCGATGGGATGCTGGTCCACGGAACGCAGGCGCCCCTGGCCGGCGAGGTGCGCACCGCGGGCGACCATCGCATCGCGATGGCGTTCGGCGTGCTCGGTGCGGCAACGGGTCGCGCCGTGACCGTGGACGACCCCGCGTGCGCCGACGTGTCCTTCCCCGGCTTCTGGGACACGCTCCGCCGCCTCACGCACGCGGCGGGGCGCTGATGGTGGACGCGCACCGCGGCCCGAACGCGCCGGGTTCTCCCACGCACGCCTCCGCCCGAGCGTTCGTGGTCGCCATCGACGGGCCGGCGGCATCGGGGAAGTCGTCCACGGCCCGCATGGTGGCCGAGCGGCTCGGCGTGCTGCACATCGACTCCGGCTCGCTCTACCGCGCCGCAACGGCGGCGGTTCTCTCCGCGCACCCGGGCGCCGAGTGGGGCGAGGCGGAGGTCCTCGCTGCCGCCAGAGGCGTATGCCTCGCTCCCGACACTGCGGCGCGCGCCATGATCCCCTTACTCGGCGATCGCCCGCTCGGCGAGGAGATCCGCAGCGCGCTGGTGACGCAGCACGTCTCACGCGTGGCGCAGATGCCCGGGGTGCGCGAATGGGTGAACGACGCGGTGCGCTGCGCGGCGGTGGGGCGGAGCGTGGTGGTGGACGGGCGGGACATCGGCACCGTCGTCTTCCCCGACGCCCGGGTGAAGATCTTCCTCGTGGCAGATCCCTGGGAACGGGCGCGGCGGCGTCTCTTGCAGCGATCGGCGCGAGCGCCCACGGACGAGGAGATCGCCGCCGAGACGGAACGACTCGTGCGGAGAGACGCGATGGATGCCACGCAGACCGTTCAGGCGCGTGATGCGATCCTGGTGGACACGACCCACCTGACACAGGAGGAGCAGGTGGATCGGATCGTTGCGTTGGCGCATGCGGCCGGTTGACCCAAGATTTGGCCGCACCTATATTTAAAGGCTTACCGTTCGCGTCAGGTCGAGGGTCCTCTGTGTAACCTCGGCAGGCGCGAACGTCCTGGTATCACATCACCCTTCAACCTCGGTGCGGCGAGCCGATCCAATCCGCACATCAGGAGACGCCCCTTACCCATGTCCGAGCTTCAGACCACGAGCGCCACGATTCCGATCCCCTCCGAGGAAAAGCGCGCCGCGCAGCGCAACGAGATCCGCCTGTTCTCCCGCCGCGATGACCGGTGGGACGAGGAGGAGTACTCCGAGGAAGAGCAGCAGCGGATGCTCGAGATGTACAACGGCACGCTGGCTTCCATCGACGAAGGGGAAATCGTCAAGAGCCGGGTGCTGGACATCCGCGACAACGTCGTCGTCCTCGACATCGGCTTCAAGTCCGAAGGGACGGTGCCGCTGGAGGAGTTCAAGGATCACCCGGATCTCAAGCCCGGCGACGAGGTCGAGGTGCTGCTCGAGCATCTCGAGGACGCCGAGGGCTCCGTCGTCCTGTCCAAGAAGAAGGCGGACTTCATGCGCGTGTGGGAGCGCATCCGTCTGGCCTACGAGAACGACGAGCCGGTGGAAGGAACGCTGGTCAAGAAGATCAAGGGCGGCGTGGTGGTGGACCTGATGGGGGTGGATGCGTTCCTCCCCGGGTCGCAGATCGCCCTCCGTCGCGTTCCCAACATCGACGAGCTGCTCGGCGACAAGTACGAGTTCAAGATCATCAAGCTCAACAAGCGCCGCCGCAACATCGTCGTCTCGCGCCGCGTGATCCTCGAGACCGAGCGCGCGGGGAAGCGCGAGAAGCTCATGAAGGAGCTGGCCAAGGACCAGGTCCGCAAGGGCGTCGTGAAAAACATCACCGACTTCGGTGCGTTCATCGACCTGGGCGGTGTGGACGGCCTGCTCCACATCACCGACATGTCGTGGGGGCGCATCTCGCACCCCAGCGAGTTGGTGCACATCGGGCAGGAGCTCGAGGTCAAGGTTCTCGACATCGATTGGGAGCGCGAGCGCATCTCGCTCGGCCTCAAGCAGCTCCAGGCGTATCCGTGGAAGGACGTGGCGGAGAAGTATCCGGTCGGCACGCGCGTGCACGGCAAGGTCGTCTCCATCACCAACTACGGCGCGTTCATCGAGCTGGAGCCAGGGATCGAAGGGCTCGTCCATATCAGCGAGATGAGCTGGACGCGCAACGTGCGGCACCCGTCCAAGCTGGTGTCTATCGGCGAGGTGATCGAGGCCGTCGTGCTCAAGGTGGATCCGTCGGAGGAGAAGATCTCCCTCGGCATGAAGCAGACGGAGCAGGACCCGTGGGTCGTACTGCCGTACAAGTATCCCGTGGGAACGCGGCTCTCCGGCAAGGTGCGGAACCTCACCTCCTTCGGTGCCTTCGTGGAGATCGAAGCGGGGATCGATGGGCTGATCCACATCTCCGACATGTCGTGGACCAAGCGGATCCAGCACCCGTCGGAGGTGGTGAAGAAGGGAGACACGGTCGACGTCGTCATCCTGAACATCGACGCCGAGAGCAAGCGGATCTCCCTGGGGCTCAAGCAGGCTACCGAGGATCCCTGGCTCCGCATCGGTGAGACGTATCCGGTGGGGACGGAGATCTCCGGCAGCGTGGTCCGGCTCATGGACAAGGGCGTCGTGGTCGATATCGGCAACGACATCGAAGGGTTCGTTCCGGTGAGCCATCTGAACGCGGGTTCGCCCGTGGAGGAGCCGGGAGACCTGGCGTACGAGGGGATGCGGCTCGACATGCGCATTCTCGAGGTGGACCCGATCCACCGCCGGATCGTGCTCACCGTGACGCACATTCCCGAGGATCAGCCACCGCGTCCGGAGACCACGCAGGCTGCCGCCGCTCAGGCGATCGAGACGGACGAGGCGGAGAGCACCGATGCCGAGCCGACGGAAGGCCCCGTGGCCACCGGCGGCGCGAGCGCGGCGGCAGCGGGCGACCTTGCGCCGGAGGAAAACGACGAGGGAGAGAGCGCCACGCCGGAGGACGGCGAGGCGTAAGGTGCGCGGTGCAGCCTGCTACGGCTGCACGGTAGCGTCGGCTGGCGGGGCCTCCGGTGGGGGCCCCGCTTTCACATCGCCGCTCGATCCACCGTTTCCGCGCCGGCGCAGAAGCCAGCGGACGACCAGCACGGCGAGGATGATCGGCAGCGCGATCTTGAGCAGCAGCACTCCGATCACGAGCACGGCGACGACGCTCGCCAGCACGACGCCCACCAGGCCGGCCACGAGGAGCGCAGGAAGTCCCACCGCGGCGAGAAGCAGCGCGATCGGCGCGCCGATTACCGCGAGCACGGCAAGCAACGGGAGCCCCAACCCTTTGAGCAGAAAGGTGAGTGGGAGCGCGAGCGCCACGAGGAAGCCCAGCAGCCCTCCCACCGTGCGCTTGAGAAACCAGCCGGCAAGCACCGCCTTGAGCGCCGTCAACATGAATCCCTCCCTCCGCCAGATCCGCTGCGTGGATGCGAACCTGCTACGCGCGCCCGTCCGCGTCGTACGGCCGGAGTGCGCCGGTTCGCTCTGCATCCCCCTACGCGCGAGCCCTGGGGAGGTTTCAGCGCGCGACCGCGCGTAGGGCCAGCGCTCATGCGTGGCGCCCGAGCTCGTACGGCGTGAACCCGCGCCAGGGTGCCGAGTGGCACGGCGTTCAGCACGACGATGTAGGCCTATCAGGCTGGATACCTTGTCCGTCGGGCCGTAGCTTACCGCCGCGATGACCATGCGGGAGAAACTCGAGCTCCTCGAGCGCCGCCGCGCCGAGTCCGAGCTCGGCGGTGGGGAGCGGCGCCTCCAGGCGCAGCACGAGAAGGGGAAGCTGTCGGCGCGCGAGCGGTTGGACGTCCTGCTCGACGACGGCACGTTCGTGGAGCTGGACCGCTTCGTCACGCACCGCAGCTCGGACTTCGGGCTCGACGCGCAGCGCGTCTACGGCGACGGCGTGGTGACCGGCTACGGGCGCATCGATGGGCGGCTGGTCTACGCCTTCTCGCAGGACTTCACCGTCTTTGGCGGATCGCTCTCCGAGGCGCACGCGGAGAAGATCTGCAAGATCATGGATCTGGCGGTGCGCAACGGCGCGCCGGTGATCGGCCTCAACGACTCCGGCGGCGCGCGCATCCAGGAAGGTGTCGTCTCCCTGGGGGGCTACGCGGACATCTTCCTCCGCAACACGCTCGCCTCCGGCGTGGTGCCGCAGATCTCGGCCATCCTGGGGCCGTGCGCGGGAGGCGCGGTGTACTCGCCGGCGATCACCGACTTCGTGTACATGGTACGCGGCACGTCGTACATGTTCGTCACCGGCCCGAACGTGGTGAAGACGGTGACGCATGAAGACGTCACCATGGAAGAGCTGGGAGGCGCCGACACGCACGCAGGCACCTCGGGCGTGGCGCACTTCGTGTTCGACTCCGAGCTCGCCTGCCTGGAAGCCATCCGCCGGCTGTTCCGCTACATCCCCTCGAACAACCTGGAGGATCCGCCGCGCGGGAGCGGCACCGACCCCGCCACACGGCGCGACGAGGCGTTGCTCGATGTGGTGCCCGACAACCCGAACAAGCCGTACGACATGCGCGACGTGCTCAAGCGTGTCGTGGACGACGGCGAGTTCTACGAAGTGCACAGCGACTACGCGCAGAACATCATCTGCGGCTTCGCGCACCTGGGTGGGATGAGCGTGGGGATCGTGGCCAACCAGCCCGCGGTGCTGGCCGGCGTGCTGGACATCACCGCGTCGCTCAAGGGGGCGCGATTCATTCGCTTCTGCGATGCGTTCAACATTCCTCTCGTTACGTTCGAGGACGTTCCCGGCTTTCTGCCAGGCGTGGCGCAGGAGCATGGCGGGATCATCAAGCACGGCGCGAAGCTGCTCTTCGCCTACTGCGAGGCCACCGTCCCCAAGCTCACCGTCATCACGCGCAAGGCGTACGGCGGTGCGTACGACGTGATGAGCTCCAAGCACATCCGCGGCGACTTCAACGTGGCGTGGCCCACCGCGGAGATCGCGGTGATGGGCCCGAAGGGGGCAGTGGAGATCCTCTTCCGCAAGGAGATCGGCGAGAGCGACGATCCGCAGCGCGCCACCGACGCGCGGATCGAGGAGTACCGCGAGAAGTTCGCGCATCCGTACATCGCCGCCGCGCGCGGGTACGTGGACGACATCATCGATCCGCGCGACACGCGCGCGCGACTCATCGATGCGCTCGCCACGCTGCAATCCAAGCGCGACAAGAATCCGCCGAAAAAGCACGGGAACATCCCGCTGTGAGGAGGCGGGCGCACATCTTCCGGCGCACGAGATCTGTGGTCACGCGCACCGCTCCAGCGGCGCGCGGCGCAATCCTCGCCGCTCGTTGGCTGAGCGCTGTCGCCGTGCTGAACACGCACGCAACGTCCTGATGTTCTCCACCATCCTCATCGCCAACCGCGGCGAGATCGCGCTCCGGATCATCCGCGCCTGCCAGGAGCTGGGGGTGCGGGCCGTCGCCGTCTACAGCGAGGCCGACGCCGCCGCACCGCACGTCCGCGAGGCGGACGCGGCGGTGTGCATCGGTGCACCGCCGTCGAGCGAGAGCTACCTGCGGGGCGACCGGATCATCGAGGCGGCGCGCACCATGGGCGCCGAGGCCATCCACCCGGGGTACGGGTTTCTCTCCGAGCGCGAGCCGTTCGCGCGCGCGGTGCGCGATGCCGGGCTCGTCTTCATCGGCCCGCCGCCGGAAGCCATCGCCGCCATGGGGAGCAAGACGGCGGCGCGCCAACTCGCGGTGAGCGCGGGAGTGCCGGTCGTCCCCGGCACCACCGAAGCGGTGCGCGACGCGGATGAGGCGCTCGGGATCGCCCAGCAGTTCGGCTTTCCCGTGCTGCTCAAGGCGGCCGCCGGCGGTGGAGGGAAGGGGATGCGCGTGGTGCGCGCTGCCGCGGAGCTGAGCGCGTCGCTGGACGCCGCGCGGCGCGAGGCGCGCAACGCGTTCGGCGACGACGCGGTGTACGTCGAGAAGTACATCGAGGGGCCGCGCCACGTCGAGATCCAGGTGCTCGGCGACCAGCACGGCACCATGCTCTCTCTGGGTGAGCGCGAGTGCTCCGTCCAGCGGCGGCACCAGAAGATGATCGAGGAGGCGCCGAGCGTGGCGGTGACGCCGGAGCTCCGCCGTGCGTTGGGAGAGACGGCGGTGCGCGCTGCGCGCGCGGCGGGGTACGTGAACGCGGGCACCTGCGAGTTCCTGCTCGACCGTGACGGCAAGTTCTACTTTCTCGAAATGAACACGCGGCTGCAGGTGGAGCATCCGGTCACCGAGCTGGTGACGGGGATCGACATCGTGCAGTGGCAGATCCGCATCGCCGCCGGCGAGCGGCTCCCCTTCACGCAGGAGGAGATCGCCCCGCGCGGCTGGGCCATCGAGTGCCGGATCACGAGCGAGGATCCCACGAACAACTTCCTCCCCTCCACAGGCGAGATCACGTATCTGCGGCTGCCAGGTGGACCGGGCGTGCGGTGGGACGGCGGCGTGGGGATGGGGACGGAAGTGGGGCTCTTTTACGACCCGATGCTCGCCAAGCTCATCGTGTGGGCGCCCACGCGCGAAGCGGCGATCGCACGGATGCACCGCGCGCTGCTCGAGCTCACCATCGATGGGCTGGACACCTCGCGCGACTTTCACTTGCGAGTCATGGAGGACGGCGAGTTCCGGCGCGGGGCGATCGACATCCAGTGGCTGGAGCGGCGGCTGGCCGACCTCACGCACGTCGTGCCGCCTGCGGAGCACGTGCGCGTAGCGGCCATCGCTGCCGCGCTGCTCGCCCATCGCGATCGCACCGCGCGTGTGGTAGCGGGCGCGCGCGCGGCGGGCGCGACGAATGGTGCGGCGAATGGGAGCGGTGGTGCTCAGGAGAATCACGCCACGGGGTCCGACGCGTGGCGGCGCGCGGCGCGTATCGAGGGCGTGGGGTCGTGACGAGCGCGCCGCATGCTGAGACGGCGAGCGAAGCCACGATGCGCATCGAGTCGATCGCCGCCGGTGGCGACGGCGTCGCGCGGCACGAGGGGCTGGTGGTGTTCGTCCCGCGCAGCGCGCCGGGCGATCTGGCGCGCGTGCGCTACGAGTTGCATGGACGGCTCGCGCGCGGGGAGATCGTTGAACTGCTGGAGCCCGGACCTGGGCGCATCGATCCGCCCTGCCCGCACTATCGCGACGACCGCTGCGGCGGGTGCCAGCTTCAGCACCTGGACGAGGAGCATCAGCGCGCGGCGAAGCGGCGCATCGTGTCCGATGCGCTCGAGCGCATCGGCCGTCGGCGCGTGGACCTTCCGCCCGTGCGCGCGAGCGCGCGAGCGTGGCGCTACCGGCGCAAGCTCACCCTCGCGCTGCGACGCGACGCCGGTTCGCGATGGATTGCCGGGCTGCACCCGTACGACGATCCAGCGCGCGTCTTCGACGTGCACGATTGTCCGATTACCGATGAGGCAGTACTCCGCGTGTGGGATGACGTACGCCGCCACGCGGAGCTGCTCCCGCGCGCGCTCTCGCTGCGCGGGAGCGTGCGCGTGGCGGAGGTGATGGACGCGGGGGATGTGGGCGCCGTGGCGAGCGCCGCGAACGCGATCGATGCGAGCCACGGCGCGACGCCGACGAACGCACCTGCGGCGTCGCTCGTGCTGGAGGGTGGCGAGCGGTGGCCGGAGAGCGAGCGATTCTTCGCCGCGCTGCCGAAGCTTTCCGCACTCTGGTGGGCGCCGGAGGGGAAGCGGCGCCGCCTGCTGCACGCGCGCGGCGACGCGCCGCCGGGTGCGTCGTTCGCGCAGGTCAATCCCGAGGTGGCCGCCGCGGTGCGTCGTCACGTGATCGAGATCCTCGCCGCGCATGCGCCGGCGACCGTGGTGGACGCGTATGCCGGGCTGGGCGATCTGGCGTCGGAGCTCGCCGCGGGAGGCGCGACGGTGACTTCCATCGAGGCGGATGCCGACGCGGCACGATGGAGCGCGTCGCGGCTCACGCCACCGTCTCGCTCCATCGCCGGTCGCGTGGAGAACCATCTCGCGCACGTGCTACCCGCCGACGCCGTGGTGCTCAACCCGCCGCGCGCGGGAGTGGACGCCGCGGTCACGCGCGCACTGCAGCACGCGCCGCGAGCGCCGCGCGTGGTGGTATACGTGAGCTGCAATCCGGCCACGCTCGCGCGCGACCTCGCGCGGATGCCGCGCTATCGCATCGCGTCGGTGAGCGCGTTCGACATGTTCCCCCAGACCGCGCACGTGGAGACCGTGTGCGCGCTGGTGCCGGAGGAGGGAGCCTCGTGAAGTACGTCGTTACCACCGGAGAATCGCGCGTAATCGTGGAGCTTGGCGCGGAGGGGATGCGCGTGGACGACCAGGTGGTGTCCGCCATCCTCCGCGACGTGCCCGGCACGCCGGTGCGATTGGTGGAAGTGGACGGGATCGTCCACCGCCTGGTGGTACGCCGCGGTGCGACGCGCGGCAGTTACCGCATCTGGATGGACGGCTACACGTACGATGTGGAGGCGCTGGACGAGCGCACGCGCGCCATCCGCGACATGTCCGCCGCCGTGGCCGAGGAGAGCGGGCCGGCCCCGCTCGTGGCGCCGATGCCCGGGCTCATCGTCCGCGTCACCGTCCAGGTGGGTGTCGAGGTGCGCGCGGGCGAAGGGCTCGTGGTGATGGAAGCGATGAAGATGGAGAACGAGCTGCGAGCGCCCGCCGCAGGGCGTGTGACTGCCGTGCACGTTGAGCCGGGCGTGGCGGTGGAGAAGGGGGCGGTGTTGGTGGAGCTGGAGTAGCGGGGTGCGTGGAGGAGCGCCACTCGGGAGAGACGCTCCGTTCGGCAACAGACGCTGGTTCGTAATGCGGCGGTGGATCCGAGCCGTGCAACCGGAGACGAGCTGAGCGTCTCCGTATTGGTAAGCCTGCGGGGGGCTGAAACACGCGGGCACAGGTGAACCGCAGCGGTGTCGCGGTCGAATCATGGCGTGTGAGGAACGCGGCTGTACTATCTCACCCGTGACGAAGGCGCCCGAGCAAGGTCCTCACCACCACATTCGGCGCGTCAAGCCCCATCTCCGGTGAGGCCACAGGAGATCACCAGTGCGATCGCCACGCTCGTCCCTCACGGCCGGCAGAATGCTTCTTCACCTGCTTACTCTCTGCGTGCTCTGTACGGCGAGTCCCCGAGGCGCGAACGCACAGGCTGCGGCCGACCCTCACCCCGGCGTCATACCCGCATGCGGGGCCGCCGTGTGTGACGAGATCACGGCGATAACCACCGCGCTCGACACCTTGTGGCGGGGCAATCCCGGATGCCACGCGGCGCCTCCTGCTGTCCTCGAGACGTTGCACATGGCCCCTTTCAGTGCCACGCGCGCAGGGGAGACGTCTCCCATCGGGTTGCCGTCATCGCCGCCGGTCATGCGCCTTGACGATCTTATCCTGCAGCCCTTTAGCCGGTACTGGAAGGCGGTCCGGCTCGTGAGCGAATCCGAAGTGCGAGACGGCGCCGTTCCAGAGAAGACATGTCTCTTCGCCTTCGCGCCCGTCACGTGGCTTGGCCCGGATAGCGTGCGGATCACCGTGGCCGAGTCGCAGGAGAGGCCGCCGCAGGTTGCTGAGCGCTTCGTCTTCCTGGCGCGACGCGACGGCGGGTGGCGCGTCACGGCTATCGAGACGGGGATGCAGAGCTAGAGTCATGGGGGGCGGCCTGCGGTATTGGGCCGCTCGCGACGAGAGCGCGGCGCGATCCGCTGGGGGCATACGCTCGACAACGACACGAGGCATGATCGCGGCTCCTGACCCGGAGAACGGATGAGGTTCGGATCTCTGTGGGCGATACCGGTGCTGTACGTCCTGGGCTGTCAGCCACCGGGAAGCACGGCAGCTACCCACGATCCCACGCTCCTCACGGATGCGCTCATGGCGCAGGTGAGCCAGCCCGGCGGATGCGACCATCTCGCACGCGTCGACGCGTTCGATGTGCGCTTCTTCCGTGATGTGCATTTTCAGCGTGCGATCTGCTCGTTGGAGCATGGCGACACTGCGACAGCCCTCGTCGGACGGGACGATCGCGGAACGGTGTACCTCCTCGATTCGCCGAGCGCCTTTCGATTTCTTGTGCGACAGCATCCGCCCGTCGGTATCGATTCGTCCACGGCGGTCGAGTACGCCTATGTCGCGCTGGAGATGCAGGGCGCTATCTATGGCACCGCCCGCCTTATCCATAACACGGGCGAAATCTCGCCGAGCGCCCTGTCCGCGCTCGACACGGCAAGACTGCCCCATCCGCTCACCGGGGTAGTTCTCGTGCAGCACAGCGCGCGCATCGGGGACCTCATGGCGGTGATCGTCACTGTGAGCAGTTCGACTCGCGTGGCGAGCTTCATAGGATACGTTCACCCGCGCGGGAGCTTCATTTTTGCCACGGAATTTCCGCGACCAGCCGCGAGCGCACCGTCGCACGAATAGGGGAAAGCGCTCCCGTGAATGACCTTGACCCCACCGCAACTCTGCACCACGCGCGTGACGGGGCCCGTCTGGGCCGTGGGAACGCCATGCCAACTCTGCGTCCCCCTAACCACCCACCAGCACCCTCCCCCCCACCACCTCCCCCACGAACGTCGACAGCCCCCAGTGTCCCACCTCGCCGCTCAGCGGGAGGGTGATCAGCAGGTTGTTGTCGAACACCCCCGGGTTGAGGTTCATCGCGACCGCGTCCCCTTCGATCCGCCACGCGGCTTGGGCGGAGTCACCGGCGCCGGTGCGGAGCACGTCAGGAAGCTCACCGCTCCACGCGGCAGGGCCGGACACGTCGGGGCAGTGGTGCAGGGGATCGCGGTCCGGCAGGAGTGTGAGGGTGAGATTCACCCGATCTCCCTGGAGGGGTACGAGCTCGGGCCCGGCGCGCGGCGAGACCGAGTCCACGACGAGCACCACGTGCTGGACCACAGTGCTCCGCTCGCAGACGCCGCTCACGCGCGATGTGCCTGAGGTGGCGCAGGCGGTGAGCGTCGCGGTGGCGAACGCCGCCAGCACTGCCGCCCCGCAGGAGCTCCACGTGCGCCGCGGGCTCCAGGTCGCCTTGAGGCTCTGCACGCCACGAGCGACCGCCCCCGATCGCTGCGCCACGCGTCCCCCGTGCCTCCGCCCCGCTTCCGTTGACATGCCATAACTCCTTGCGTAGCTTACAAGTCTGTGAAAAATCACCGGTCCACCGCGCGGGTCTGCGATTCGAACCTGCCACGGTGCGCGGCCGGCGTCCATCGATCGCATTCGTGATGAAGACCTATACAGCCACTCCGGCGGACATCGCGCCGCGCTGGTTCGTGGTCGACGCCGAGGGACAGGTCCTCGGCCGGCTCGCCAGCGAGGTCGCGCGTATCATCCGCGGCAAACACAAGCCGATGTTCACGCCGCACATGGACACCGGTGACAACGTCATTGTCATCAACGCCTCCAAGGTGCGCGTCACCGGTCGCAAGGCGGAACAGAAGCGCTACTTCCGGCACACCGGCTACATGGGCCACGAGCGCTTCACGTCCTTCGCCACCATGATCGAGCGTCACCCTGAGCGCGTGATCGAGAAGGCGGTCTACGGGATGCTCCCCAAGAACGCCCTCGGAAGGCAAAAGCTGCGCCTCAAGCTGCGCGTCTACGCGGGCGCGGAGCACCCGCACGCGGCGCAGCAACCGACTCCCCTCACCCTGCAGAGCGAGACGCGATAATGGCGGACGGGTCCGTCGTGCACACCATCGGCCGGCGCAAGGAAAGCGTGTGCCGGCTCTACGTCAAAGCCGGCTCCGGCAAGTGGGACGTCAACGGGCGCACGCTCGGCGACTACTTTCCACGCGCCGCGCTCGTCTCCGCCATCCAGCAGCCGTTCGCGGCCACCGACACGCTCGGCCGGTACGACGTAAAGGTGCGCGTGGAAGGCGGCGGCATGAACGGGCAGGCGGGAGCGCTCCGTCTCGCGGCAGCGCGCGCGCTCGTCCGGCTCGATGACGCACATCGCGGCAAGCTCCGCGCGCTGGGACTCCTCACGCGCGACGCGCGCGAGGTGGAGCGCAAGAAGCCCGGCCGTCCCAAGGCGCGCAAGCGCTTCCAGTTCTCCAAGCGGTAACCGGTCATGACCCATCCGCAATTGCAGCCGCAGCTCGAGCAGCTTCTCGAGGCGGGCGTCCACTTCGGCCACCAGACGCGCCGGTGGAACCCCAAGATGCGCCGCTTCATTTTCGCCGAGCGCAACGGCATCCACATCATCGACCTCCAGAAGACGCTCCGGCAGTTGGATCTCGCGCAGAAGCTCGTGCGCGAGGTCGTGCTGCGCGGCGACAACGTGCTCTTCGTCTGCACCAAGCGGCAGCTCAAGGGCATCGTCCAGGCGGAGGCCGAGCGGTGCGGCGCGCTGTACGTCACCGAGCGCTGGCTGGGCGGGCTGCTCACCAACTTCCAGACGGTCAAGAAGCAGATTCGCCGTCTGAAGGAGCTGGAGACGGGGAGCGAGGCCGGCGGCGAGTTCGAGAACTACACCAAGAAGGAACAGCTCATGATGTCCCGCGAGCGCGACAAGCTCGCGAAGTACCTCACGGGCATCAAGAACATGACGCGGCTCCCCGGACTCATGTTCGTGGTCGATTCCAGGAAGGAGCGCATCGCGGTGACCGAGGCGAACAAGCTCGGCATCCCGATCGTCGCCATCGTCGACACGAACGCCGATCCGGATCTCATCACCGTGCCGATCGCGGGGAACGACGACGCCATTCGTTCGGTGGAGCTGATTACCCACGCGATTGCCGACGCCGTGGCCGAGGCGCGCCGCGAAGCGCCCGTGCGGCGCGAGGAAGAGGAGGGCGACTCCGGGCGCACGTACAGCTCGGACCGTGGCATGGAAGCGGCCGACGAGGGCGAGCGTCGCAAGCGGCGCCGCACGCGCCGGCGTCGCGCCAAGCCCGAAGCGATCGCCGCCCGGCTCCGCCCGGGGAGCGAGAGCGCTGATGGCGCCGGCGATGGCGCGGCCGGTGGCTCGGACGAGAGCGCGGCACAGGATGGTGGAGACGGAACCGACAGCGACGCGGCCGAGGACAACGCGTAGTCGCGTGTCGCGGCCGGTCGCGTGTACCGGAAGTTCGCGGTAACATTCGAACGCCGCCGGCACGGCTGCCGGCGGCGTTCGCGTAACGACGGGAGAGCATCGGAATGAGTGTCATGGCATTCACGGCGAAGGACGTCCAGGAGCTCCGCCGCCGCACGGGCGCGGGGATGATGGAGTGCAAGCGCGCGCTCGAGGAGACGAGCGGCGACATGGAGAAGGCGGTGGACTGGCTTCGTGCGCGGGGCGCGGCCAAGGCCGAGAAGCGCGCCGGCCGGCAGGCCACCGAGGGCGTGGTAGGGAGCTACATCCACCACAACGGCAAGGTGGGCGTGCTGGTGGAGGTGGACTGCGAGACCGACTTCGTGGCGCGCAGCGATGACTTTCGCAATCTGGTGCGCGAGCTGGCGTTGCACATTGCCAGCGCGGCGCCGGTGGCGGTGGACAAGAGCGGCGTGAACGCCGAGCTGGTGGAGCGCGAGCGGCGCGTCTACGAGGAGCAGGTGCGCGCCAGCGGCAAGCCCGATCACCTGGTGCCGAAGATCGTGGACGGCAAGGTGGAAGCGTTCTACAAGGAAGTCGTGCTCCTCTCGCAGCCATGGATTCGCGAGCCGAAGAAGACGATCGGCGAGCTGGTGACGGAGGTGTCCGCGAAGGTGGGCGAGAACATCGTCGTGCGCCGCTTCGCGCGCTTCCAGGTCGGCGCGGAGTAACGGGCCCGGTGTCCGAGCTCCGCTATCCGCGCGTTCTCCTCAAGCTCTCCGGCGAAGCGCTGGCGGGAGAGAAGGGGATCGGCTTCGACTTCGACACCCTTGATCGATTTGCCGAGGAAATACGCACCGTTCGGGAGATGGGCGTAGCGCTCGGCCTGGTGATCGGCGGCGGCAACATCGTGCGCGGCAGCCAGCTCTCGCGCATGGGGATGGACCGCGTGGGCGCGGACTACATGGGGATGCTGGGCACCGTCATCAACGCCCTCGCCATGCAGGACGTGCTGGAGCGGAAGGGGGTGGACACGCGCGTGATGACAGCGATCCGCATGGAGGAGGTGGCGGAGCCGTACATCCGGCGGCGGGCGCTGCGCCACTTCGAGAAGGGGCGCACGGTAATCTTTGCGGCGGGTACGGGCAATCCGTACTTTTCCACCGACACGGCAGCGGCGCTCAGGGCCATCCAGATGAAGGCCGACGTGATCATCAAGGCGACCAACGTCGACGGCATCTACACGGCCGATCCGCGCAAGGACCTCACCGCCGTCCGCTACGAGGAGATCAACTATCAGACCGTGATGGTCGAGGAGCTCGCGGTGATGGATCAGACGGCGATCGCGCTCTGCCGCGAGAACAAGCTGCACATCATCGTCCTGAACCTTCAACAGTCCGGAGCCGTTGCCGCGGCCATCCGCGGCGAGCGGATCGGCACGCTCGTGCGATGACTACCATTTCCGAGATCGTGAAGGACGCGCGCAGCGCGATGGACAAGGCGCTGGACAGTTCCAAGCGCGAGTTCGGCTCCATCCGGAGCGGGAAGGCGAGCACCTCGCTGCTGGACACGGTGCGCGTGGACGCGTACGGACAGCAGATGCCGGTGTCGCAGGTGGCCACCGTGGCGGCGCCGGAGCCGCGCCTCCTCACCGTGACGCCGTGGGACAAGGGACTCGCCAACGCCATCGAGAAGGCCATTCGCGACTCCGACCTGGGTCTCAATCCGGCGTCGCAGGGCGGCGTGATCCGAGTTCCGATCCCGGCGCTCAACGAGGAGCGCCGGCGCGATCTCGTGAAGATCGTGCACAAGCTGGCCGAGGAAGGGCGGATCGCCATCCGCCACGCGCGCACCGAGGCACGCGACCGGTTGAAGAAGCTGGACAAGGTGCCGGAGGACGACAAGAAGCACGCGGAGAAGGACCTGCAGAAGCTTCACGATGACTGCATGCACAAGCTCGAGGAAGCGGTGAAGCAGAAGGAAGCGGAGATCCTCGAGGTGTGACCACCGCCGAATTGCTCGCCAAGATTCGCCTCCACGGCGATGTGCCCCGGCACATCGCCATCATCATGGATGGCAACGGACGGTGGGCGCGCGCACGGCACCTGCCGCGTCCGGTGGGACATCGCTCGGGGATGCGCGCGGTGCGCGAAGTGATCGAGGGCGCCGCGGAAGCAGGGGTGGAGATTCTCTCGCTGTTCGCGTTCTCGCAGGAGAACTGGCACCGCCCGCCCACCGAGATCCACGCGCTGATGTCGCTCCTGGAGGAGTACGTGGAGCGCGAGGGAGACGAGCTGCTGGAGCGCGGCGTTCGTGTCCGCTTGCTGGGCGATCTCTCTCGCCTGCGTCCCGCGCCGGCGGCTGCCGCGCAACGGCTGGTGGAGCGCACCGCGGCCAACTCCCGGCTGCTGCTCAATCTCTTCATCTCGTACGGCAGCCGCGCCGAGTTGGTACGCGCCGCGCGCGCGCTGGCCGCGGAGGTCGCAGCGGGGCGGATGCGCCCCGAGGAGATCGACGAGGAGGCGCTCACCGCACAGCTGTACACGGCGGGGTGCCCCGATCCGGATCTGCTCATCCGGACCTCCGGCGAGCAGCGCATCTCGAATTTTCTCCTCTGGCAGTTGGCGTACACGGAGCTGTACATCTCGCGCGTGCTCTGGCCGGATTTCTCCCGGCGGCATCTCTATCAGGCGATCGTCGAGTACCAGCAGCGCGAGCGGCGATTCGGCCGCGTGTCCGCATAGTGGCGCGCTCCGAGCTCGCTCTGCGCGTGTTGTTCGCGGTGGTCGCGATCCCCGTGGTGATCGCGGCGGCCCTGGTCGGGGACTGGGCGCTGGCGGCGTTGCTCTCGGTGGCTGCCGCGCTCGCGGCGTGGGAATTCGCGCGCGTCGCCATGGCCGCCGGCTATCGCCCGCTCGGCGGCGCGTGCGTGGTGCTCGCGGCGCTGCTCCCGCTCTACGTGCACGCCGTCTATCTGGGGCTCGCCGTCCCCAGCATCTCGCTGGGCGCGGTGATCGTGCTGGGAATCTTCGGCGCGGTGATCTGGGCACGCGGCGCAGAGCAGCATCCCGTGGGCGCGGCCGCAACCACGGTGCTCGGCGTGGTGTACACCGGAGGGATGCTCAGCTTCGCCTACGCGCTCCGGTACCATGGCTACGCGGTGGGCGCGCGTGCGGGAGCAGCGGTCCTGCTCTTGCCAGTGGTGTTGACGTGGACGAGTGACATTGCTGGATACACGGTGGGACGCGCGGTGGGACGCCACCGCCTGGCGCCCGCTGTGAGTCCGGGGAAGACCGTGGAGGGCGCCGTGGGTGGGCTGCTCTTGTGCGTCGTCGTGGCGTGGCTGTACCAGCGGCTGGTGCTCATTCCCGCCGCGCAGCTTGCTCTTCCGCGCGGCGCGCTGGTCGTCTTCGCGCTCGCGATCGCCGCGGCGGCGCAGGTGGGTGATCTGGCTGAATCGCTCATGAAGCGCGAGGCAGGGGTGAAGGACAGCTCGCGCATCATCCCCGGCCATGGCGGCGTGCTCGACCGCATCGATGGGCTGCTCTTCGCGCTCCCCGTGGCGTACGTGCTGTTCGGCATGCTGGTGGTCCCCGTTCCCGCGGTGTCGCCATGATGTGCGGCGTGGCGATTCTCGGTTCCACCGGATCGATCGGCACCACGGCGCTCCGCGTGCTGGCGCGGCATCCGGATCGCTTTCGCGTGGCCGCGCTCACGGCGCACGGGAACGCGGCGCTCCTGCGCGAGCAGGCGGAGCTGGTGCGTCCGGTCTACGTCGGCATCGTGCAGAATGGCGGCGATCCCGTGCCGGGATGGCGCTACGGACAGCAGTGCCTGGTGGAAGCGGCGTCGCTGGACGAGGCGCGTATCGTCCTCAATGCGGTCGTGGGCGCAGCGGGGCTCGAGGCGACCATCGCCGCGCTGCGGGTGGGCAAGCGCGTCGCGCTGGCCAATAAGGAGACGCTGGTGGTGGCAGGCGACCTGGTCCGCCGTGCGTGCCAGGAAGGACATGGAGAGATCGTGCCGGTGGACAGCGAGCACAGCGCCATCCTGCAATGTCTCTCGGGGCGCGATGCCTCGCAGGTGCGCCGCCTCGTGCTCACCGCGTCAGGCGGGCCGTTCCGCACGTGGACGCGCGAGCGCATCGCGAATGCCACCGCCGACGATGCGTTGCGCCATCCCACCTGGTCGATGGGGCGCAAGGTCACCATCGACAGCGCTTCGCTGGCCAACAAGGCGCTCGAGGTGATCGAGGCGCACCATCTGTTCGGCATCCCGTACGATCGTATCGACGTGGTGGTGCACCCGCAGAGCGTCGTGCACTCGCTGGTGGAGTTCGTGGACGGAAGCGTGATCGCGCAGCTCGGCGCGCCGAGCATGGAGTTGCCGGTGCTGTACGCGCTCACGCACCCGGAACGGGTGGCCGACGCCGGCGTCCCGCCCTTCGATCCGGTGGAGATGTCGCCGCTGGAGTTCGAGCCGGTGCGGCGCGAGGAGTTCCCCGCGCTGGGGTTGGGGATCGCGGCCGGTCGCGCGGGGGGCGCCGCGCCCGCGGTGTTCAACGCCGCCAACGAGCAGGCGGTGGCGCTCTTTCTCTCCGGCCGCATTCGCTTCGGTGACATCCCGCGCGCCATCGCGCGCGCGCTGGAGGTCGTGGCGGATGCGTCGGGCGGCACACTCGGCGAGCTGGTCCACGCGGATGCACGCGCGCGCGCGTGCGTGCGGGAGATGTTCCCATGTTGATGTTCGTCCTGCGCGTCGCGGCAGCCATCGTATTCGTCTTCGGGACAGTGATCTTCGTTCACGAGCTCGGACACTTCCTGGCTGCCAAGTTGTTCGGCGTGTACGCGCCGCGTTTCTCCATCGGCTTCGGCCCCGCGCTGTGGAAGCGGCGGCGAGGCGAAACCGAGTACGTCATCGCCGCGCTCCCTCTGGGCGGGTACGTGCGCATGGCGTCGCGTGAGGACGAGACGATGGCGCTCATCGAAGGAGGGGGAGAGCGTCCCCGGCAGGAGGCCGGTGCGGTGGGGGGGAGCGGCGCCGCCGTCGTGCCGATCGATGCGGACAGCGACGACGTCGACCCCGAAGCCATGGCGCCCTTCGGGCCCAAGCCGATCCCCGAGCATCGCTATCTCGAGTCCAAGTCCACCGCGGCACGGCTCATCATCCTGCTCGCGGGCGTCACCATGAACCTGCTCTACGGGTTCGTGATCACCACCGGCCTGTTCGTCTGGAAGGGGGAGCCGGTGATCCGCACGCGCGTGGTGGGCGCGGTGGATTCCACGGCGGCCATTGCCGGGCTGACGGAGAAGATTCATCCGGGGGACACGATCTTCGCGGTCGATGGACACACTGTGTCCACCTGGAACGACGTGCGCAATCGCATCGCGACGGCCTCCGGCCCGCAGGTGGCGTTGCGCACGTCCTCGGGGACGGCGACGCTCCCCGCCGGGAGCGAGGATGACCGGAGCGCGTTGAGCTCGGCCATTGCTCCGTACATCGCCCCGGTGATCTCCGGGGTGGACAGGGGATCCCCCGCAGCCCGTGCCGGGATGCGCCCCGGAGACAGCATCGTGGCCTTGAACGGTGCGCCGGTGGACGGGTGGTCGGACGTCGTGAGGCGCGTCCAGAGCGCTCCCGGCGTGCCGGTATCGATACGCGTGATCCGCGACGATGCCCCGGTGGAGCTGACCGTTCGGCCGGAGTCCGCGCGTGTGGGGCGCGGGGAGCAGAGGAGGGTAATCGGCAAGATCGGCGCCGGTGCCGACCTGGGAGACGACTACGAGCCGGTGAGCTTCGGTCAAGCTGTGTCGCTCGGCTGGCACGGCACGTGGCGACTGGCGGGTATCATCGTCGGTGCCGTGCGTGACATGGTGTCGGGGCAGGGATCGCTGCGTGACCTCGGCGGTCCGGTTGCCATCGCGGACGCCACCGCCACCGCCGTGCGCACCGGGCTGGACACGGTGCTCTTCTTCACCGCGCTCCTCAGCGTGAACCTCGCGATCTTCAACATGCTCCCCATCCCGATCCTCGATGGGGGGCAGGTGCTGATCACGCTCATCGAGGGGATCCGTGGCTCGGCGCTGAGCCCACGCACGCGCGAGATGGTCATGCGCGTGGGGCTGGTGTTGATCATCCTGTTGTTCGTGTTCGTCACGGTCAACGATCTCAGCCGCCTGGGCGGGGCCATCCGCGACTTCTTCGGCCGTCTGTTCGGTATCTGATGCGAACGATCGCGCCGGTGATTGCGCCCGCCACGACGCACACGTCCGCGCGCGCGGTGGGGCGCATGCTCCGCGTCGTGTTCCCGGTCGTGCTTCTGCTCGCCGGGGGCGCCCTCGCCGCGCCGTCGGGTGCGGCCGCACAGTCGTCGGGCGTGCGCTTCGACATCCACGACATCGGCGACAGCACCTTCGCGTTTGCCGTGGGCTCGGCCGGGTGGGTGCGGCGCGGGCAGGAGGGGATCGTCGTGGATCCCACGCACCGTGACGCGCTCATCGCGCGCTTCCGCGTGATCGATGTGCGCGACGGCATGGGCACGGCGCTCATCACCGGACAGACCACGCGTCTCATACCCACGCACGTTGCGCTGCTGGAGCGGCCGCGCGTTCCGTTCTACAAGCAGCGCGGATTCTGGGCCGGATTGCTCATCGGCGCGGCCGCTGGTGCGGTGGCGGCATCGCACTGACGCGACGCGCAACCCGGCGCGCGATCAGTGGGATTGCGCGCAGATGAGGGCGACGCGGATGGGCGTCGTGTCTCCCGCGGCCACGGGCCAGGTGGCGCGGTACGGCGCGCAGTAGCGGCTCTGCCGCACGATGGACACGTCGTACGTCCCGGCAGGGACCATCACCACGCTGTCCTGGGGAAGCGCCCCGCGCACATCACTGCCATCGTCCAGCGGGTGCAGCAGGTACGTGGTCGTATCGCGCGTGATGTCCGCCATACGGAAGAGGACTGTCCCGCACGCGTGCACCGGCATGTCCTGGAGGATGGTGTCGCCTGGCGGCAGGTTCACGCTCCGGCGCATCCGCCCCGTCTCACAGCCGGCGTTCGTGTCGGCCACCGCTTCGACGACGTGCGCGCCGGGGGCGAGCGCGGCGCTGCGCCAGGCGCCGTGTCCCACCGAGCGTCCGTCCACGTAGATGCGCGCCGTGGCCGGAGCGGAAATAGCGAGCACGGGTGGGGCAGGCGGCAGCGTGTCCGCTGTGGAAGCGCGCGCGCTGTCCGGAGCGGAGTCCGGCACGAGCGGGATGGCGGCCCCGATACTCGCGGGGGGGAGCGTGTCGTTCAGTGCGGTCGCACCGCGGGAGGAGATGAGCGAGTAGCTGATCGCCGCGATGATCGCCAGCGCGCCCAGCAAGAGCGTGGCGACGAGCGCCCGCTGCCGCGCGCGGGACGGTGCATGCGCAGCCGGGATGTCGGCTGCGGCGGGCGACTCCACGACGGGCATGCGCAGCGTGCGCTCGCTGGACACCGTCTCTTCCGCGTGCAACTGCGAGAGCTCGTCGCGCAGCGCGTCTGCGGATTGGTACCGCCGGGCGGGGTCCTTCTCCAGGCAGGTGAGGAGCACCTGCTCGATGCGTGGCGAGAGCGTAGCGTTGATCGATCGCGGAGCCGGGGGAAGCTCCTCGATCTGCCGCCGCGCGACCTCGTACCAGTCGTCTCCCTCGAAAGGGAGGACCCCTGTGGCGGCGCGGAAGAGCGTGACCCCCAGCGCATAGATGTCGGCGCGGCCGTCCAGCGCCTGCCCGCGTGCCTGCTCAGGGGCGAAGTACTGCGGCGTGCCGACTACCATGTTCGTCCCCGTCTCGTTGGTGTAGCCGGAGACGGCGCGCGCGATGCCGAAGTCGGCCACGATGGCGTTGCCGTGCGGGTCGAACAGGATGTTGTCGGTCTTGACGTCGCGGTGGACCACCCCTTCTCGGTGCGCGAAGGCGAGGGCGGCGGCCACGTCCATGCCGAGTCGTACCAGCGCCGGCTCGGGGAGCGTTCCCGCCGTCTCGAGCCGCTGCGTGAGGCCGTGCGGCAGGTAGTCCATCACGAAGTAGACGGCCTGCTCCTCGCGCCCTACGGCCAGGATGCGGACGATGTTGGGGTGTCGGAGGCGGGCGGCAATGGATGCCTCGCGCCGGAAGCGCGACTCGAAGCTCGGGTCGCCGGCGAACTGCGGCTTGAGGACCTTGGCCGCGACGGGGATGTCGAGCTCGGGGTCGTAGCCGCGGTATACCCAGGCGAAGCCGCCGGAGCCGATGAGGGCATCGATCCGGAAGCGGCCGAGGTGTTTTCCGACGTACCGCTCAGGCACGGCAGGGCGCCTTTACAGGGCGGCCGAGCGCGAGTAAATTGAATTGCTTCAAGCGATTGGGCGCCGGCGCGCAGCAGAGGTAGTTGGAGAATATACCATAATGGCTTTCCAAAAGACATCGACGATCGAGAAGTACCGGCTGCACGAAGGGGACACCGGATCAACGCGACTGCAGATCGCCGTGCTCACGGAGCGGATCACCTACCTCACCGAGCACTTCCGGGTCCACGCCAAGGACAACCATGGGCGGCGGGGGCTGCTCAAGATGGTCGGCCGGCGGCGCCGGTTGCTCGATTACCTGAAGCGCACCGATCTGGACGGGTACCGGCAGCTCATTCACGAGCTTGGACTCCGCCACTAAGATCGTGCAGCCACCGAGACGCGCGGGCGCCCCGAGGCCTCCGCGCGTTTTGTGTTCACCTCCTGGGTTCACACATCGATGGAACGCGTAGAGAGAGACTTCGCCGGGCGCAAGCTCATCATCGAGACCGGGCGCATGGCCAAGCAGGCTGCCGGCTCCGCCCTGGTCCAGTTCGGCGACACCGTGGTGCTGGCCGCGGTCACCGTGAGCGACAACATCAGTCCGCTCCCCTTCTTCCCGCTCACGGTGGAATACAAGGAAAAGTCGTACGCGGCGGGAAAGATCCCGGGCGGCTTCATCAAGCGCGAGGGGCGCCCGCACGACGATGAGATCCTCTCGGCGCGCATCATCGACCGCTCCATCCGCCCGCTCTTCCCCGAAGGCTTCAAGAACGAGGTGCAGGTCTTCGTCTACGTCATCTCCGCCGACCAGGAGAACGACGCCGACGTGCCGGCGCTCCTCGCCGCGTCCTTCGCGCTGAACGCGTCGCGCGTGCCGTTCGCGGGACCCATTGCCGGCGTGCGCATCGGTCGCCTGGCGAACAAGTGGGTGATCAACCCCACCTTCCAGCAGATCGAATACAGCGAGATGGACATCATCGTGGCCGGCTCGCGCGACTCGATCGTGATGGTGGAGGGCGGCGCGCTCGAGGTGAGCGAGGAAGATGTGGTGGACGGGCTCACCATCGCGCAGAAGGCCATCCGCGACCTGGTGCAGATCCAGGAAGAGCTCCTCCCCAAGGTGCGCGTGCCGAAGATGGAATGGCAGAAGGTCGAGCACGATCCCAACCTCGTGGCGCGCGTGAAGGACCTGGCCACCGGGAAGATCTCCGAGGCGATCAACCGCAAGGACAAGCACCAGCGTGTCGATGCCGTGGAGCTGGTCAAGCGCGAGGTGATCAACCAACTGCTCGCCGATTTCCCGGACAATCAGAAGGACATCGCCAGCCTGGTGGGCGATGTGGAGTACGACACGCTGCGACTGCAGGTGCTGGAGCAGGGGGAGCGTGTCGACGGCCGATCCCTGCGCGAGGTGCGTCCCATCTCCATCGACGTCGGCGTCCTGCCGCGCGCGCACGGCTCCGCGCTCTTCACGCGCGGACAGACGCAGGCACTCGCCGCGGTGACGCTGGGCACGCAGGCCGATGTGCAGCGTCTCGACACGATCGACGTGCCGGATGAGGCGACCAAGTCGTTCATGCTGCACTACAACTTCCCGCCGTTCTCCACGGGCGAGGTGCGCCCGGTGCGCGGCACGAGCCGGCGCGAGATCGGGCATGGGAACCTGGCCGAGCGTGCGCTGCAGCCGCTGCTCCCACCGTTCGAGGAGTTTCCGTACACCATCCGCATCGTGTCGGATGTGCTCGAGTCGAACGGATCGTCCTCCATGGCGTCGGTGTGCGGCGGATCGCTCGCGCTGTTCGATGCCGGCGTGCCGATGCGCGCCGCCGTGGCCGGTGTCGCGATGGGACTCATCAAGGAAGGCGAGCGCTACGCGATCCTCACCGACATTCTCGGCACGGAGGATCACCTGGGCGACATGGACTTCAAGGTCGCCGGCACGGAGAACGGCATCACCTCGATCCAGATGGACATCAAGATCGAGGGGCTGGACGTGCGGATCATGCGCGAGGCGCTGGCGCAGGCGCGCGAGGGACGGCTCCACATTCTGAGCGCCATGCGGGGGGCGCTGGACGCGCCGCGCGCGGATCTGTCGCCGTACGCGCCGCGCATCGTCACCACGCAGATCAGCCCGGAGAAGATCGGCGATCTGATCGGCCCCAAGGGGAAGACCATTCGCGGGATCCAGGAAGAGACCGGCTCCGAGATCAACGTGGACGACACCGGCCTCGTGACGATCGCCGCGGTGGGAAGCGAGGCGCTGGACCGCGCGCTCGCCATGGTGAAGGCGCTCACCACCGAGCCGGAGATCGGCACGACCTACGAAGGAACCGTCAAGAGCACCACGCCCTTCGGTGCCTTCGTGGAAATCCTCCCTGGCACGGAAGGGTTGGTGCACATCTCCGAGCTGCAGCACGGCCGCACGGAGAAGACCGAGGACGTGGTGAAGCGCGGCGATCGCGTGACGGTCAAGCTGATCGACCGCGACGAGCGCGGACGGTTGCGGCTCTCCATGAAGGCGCTGCTCCCCAAGCCCGAAGGAAGCGCCGGGGAGGGGGATGGCCGTGGGCGCCGCGGTGGTGCACGCGAGGAAGGCGACGAGCAGGCGAACGGGATCGCCGCGTCGGCCGCCGGCGTGGGACCGGAGGAGCGCGCTGGCTCGCGCGAACACGGCCGGAGCGGCGGACGCAGCCGCTCGCGTCGCGGTGGAGGAGGGGGCGGTCGCTCGCGCGGGTGAGATGAGCGGCTCGTCTCCCGATCGCGCTGCAACGAGCGCGCGGCGGGGCATTCCCGAGGGTGCAGGGCTGGAGCGCACGGTGCTGCCGAACGGCCTCACCGTCCTCTCCGAGCACATGCCGGGGGTGCGGTCGGTGGCCTTCGGCGCCTGGGTGCGCGCCGCCTCGGTCCACGAGCCCGTCGAGCGCATGGGCGTGTCGCACCTCCTCGAGCACATGGTGTTCAAGGGAACGCCCCGGCGCAGCGCGCGCGACATCGCCCTCGCCCTCGAGGCGGTCGGCGGCTCGCTGGACGCGTACACCGCACGCGAGCACACCTCCTTCCAGGCGCGCGTGCTGGACGAGCACATGGAGCTCGCCGTCGACGTGATCGGCGATCTGATCTTCCAGCCCGCGCTCCGCCAGGACGATCTGCAACTCGAGCGACGCGTGGTGCTGGAAGAGATCAGCACCGTGGAGGACACCCCCGACGATCTCGTCTTCGAGCTCCACAACGAGACGATGTGGGGGAGCCACCCGTACGGGTACTCCATTCTCGGGACGCGCGACACCGTGTCGTCGCTCGGTGCGAGCGAGCTGCGTGAGCTGCACGAGCGCGCGTACCATCCTCCGCAGATCGTAGTGGCCGCCGCGGGGAACGTGCGGCACGACGACCTGCTCGGCGTGCTCGAGCGCACCGGCTGGACGGCGGTGCCGCACGGCGACGCGCGCCCGCTCGTGGCGCCCCCACCCGCGGCGGCGCCACCAACCACGCGACACGTGCCGCGCGACACAGCGCAGACGCACATCGTCCTCGGCACCCCCACCGTCCCACATGCCGACCCGCGGCGCTACGCGCTCGTGCTCACGAGCCTGGTACTGGGTGGCGGGATGAGCTCGCGGCTCTTCCAGCGCATCCGGGAGGTGCGTGGGCTCGCCTACGCGGTGCACACCTTCCAGTCATTCCTTCCGGACACGGGCGTGCACGGCGTGTACGTGGGCACGGCCCCGGAGACGGCGCGCGAGGCTGCCACTGCCATCCTGGACGAGTTGGCGCGGCTGGCCGCTAGCGGGCTGCCGGACGACGAGCTGGCCATGGGGAAGAGCCAGCTCAAGGGGCAGATCACCCTCTCTCTCGAGAGTCCCACCTCGCGGATGTATCGCGCCGCGAGCGTGGACCTCTACGACTCTCCCTACCGCCCCCTCGACGCGGTGCTCTCCGCCATCGATGCCATCACACCGGACGAGGTGCGCGCCGTGGCGGCCGAGTTCTTCGCGCCGGAGCGGCAGACGCTCCTGAGCCTGGGCCCCGAGCCCGCCGCCTGAGCGGCCGCTGAGCACCCGTCGCGCGCCGCGTGCGGCGTCGAGTCAGGTTCGCATCTCTGGCGTGCGAACGTGGGTGCCGTGGCGCCGCGCCGCGTGACGACGCATCATTGTGCGGTCCCGCGCCGCAGCACGACGCCGGGCCCATGCCGCCCCTCGGGCGCCAGCGTTGGCGAACCAGGGGCTTTCCCATGACCACGACACCATTCGACGTATGCGCATCGGCGTTCCGAAAGAGATCAAGACGAATGAGAATCGCGTCGCCATCGTGCCGGCCGGCGCGGAAGCCCTCACGGCTGCCGGCCACACGGTCCTCATCGAGCGCGGTGCGGGTGCGGGGAGCGGCTTCCCCGACGAGGCCTACGAGCGGGCTGGCGCCACGATCGTCCCCGAGGTCGACGCCGTCTGGCGCGACGCCGACATGATCGTGAAGGTGAAGGAGCCCATCGCCCCCGAGTGGCCGCGCATGCGCAAGGGGCAGACGGTCTTCACGTACTTTCACTTCGCCGCCGACGAGCGCCTCACGCGCGCGTGCATGGAGAGCGGCGCCGTGTGCATCGCGTACGAGACGGTGGAGCTCCCGTCGCGCGAGCTGCCGCTGCTCACACCCATGTCCGAGGTGGCGGGGAGAATGGCGGTACAGGAAGGCGCCAAGTATCTGGAGAAGCTCCACGGCGGGCGTGGCGTGCTGCTGGGCGGCGTGCCCGGTGTCGCACCCGGCAAGGTGGTCGTGCTGGGCGGGGGTGTGGTGGGGACCAACGCCGCCAAGATGGCCGCCGGGCTCGGCGCGCAGGTCGTGATTCTCGACATCTCGCTCGACCGGCTGCGCTACCTGTCCGACGTGATGCCGGCCAACGTGATGCTCATCCACTCGAACCGGCACGTCCTTCTGGACGAGATCTCCTCGGCCGATCTGGTGATCGGCGCGGTGCTGGTCACCGGCGCCAAGGCGCCGCGCCTGGTGCGGCGCGAGGATCTCAAGGTCATGCAGCCAGGCTCGGTGATCGTCGACGTCGCCATCGACCAGGGCGGGTGCGTGGAGACCATTCATGCCACGACGCACGAGAACCCGGTGTTCGAGGTGGACGGCGTCATCCACTATGGCGTAGCCAACATGCCGGGGGGCGTGCCACGCACGTCCACGCTGGCGCTCACGAACGCCACCTTCCCCTACGCCCTGCAGATCGCCAACAAGGGGTGGAAGCGGGCGCTGCGCGAGAACCCCTCCCTCATGAAGGGTCTGAACATCGTGGAGGGGACGGTGACCTACGCGGCGGTGGCGGAGGCGTTCGGGTTGCCGTCCAAACCGGCGGAGAGCTTCCTGAGCTGAGGTCGGTGGCGTGGCGCGAGGTATGACACGCGCCACGCACTCGATCGTCCTTCACAGGACCGCGCTGGCGAACGTGCCGGCGAGGGAGACGCGAGACGTCCGCTCAGTGCCACGCCGCCACGCCGCGGGTCCGGCACACAGGGCGCGACAACACGCTAGGTGCTGGCGCGCCAACGCCTTGCCCGTGGCCAACGAGCGGACTAGTTTCCGACGCGGGCTCACGCCTCCCTCCCGCCGCATCCGCCGTTCCGAAACGACCGAGCCATCATCTCCATGAAGTTGCCCTTCCTGAAGGGCGGATCGCTGTTCCCCGCGAACGCGATCGCCGTTGATCTGGGGACCGCAAACACGCTGATCTACGTGAAGGGGGAGGGCATCGTGCTCAACGAGCCCTCCGTCGTCGCGGTCGACCGCGCCTCCGGCAGTATCAAGGGCGTGGGCCTCGAGGCCAAACGCATGCTCGGCCGCACGCCGGAAGGGGTGCTCGCGGTGCGCCCCATGAAGGATGGCGTGATTGCCGACTTCGACATCACCGAGCGCATGCTGCGCTACTTCCTCGAGATGATCATCGACCGGCGGATCTTCAAGATCAAACCGCGCGTGATCGTGTGCGTGCCGTCGGGGATCACCGAGGTGGAGAAGCGCGCCGTGCGCGACTCGGCCATGGGCGCCGGCTCGAAAGAGGTGTACATGGTGGCCGAGCCGATGGCGGCGGCGATCGGTGTGGGGCTGCCGGTGGAGACGCCGACCGGTAACATGGTCATCGACATCGGTGGCGGCACCACGGAGATCGCCGTCATCGCGCTCTCCGGCATCGTGAGCGATACCTCCATTCGCACCGGCGGCGATGAGCTCGACACCGCCATCGTGCAGTTCATGCGCAAGAACTACAACCTGCTCATCGGCGAGCCCACCGCCGAGCAGATCAAGATCCAGATCGGATCGGCGGCTCCGGTGGGCGAAGAGCGAGAGATGGAAGTGAAGGGGCGCGACCTGGTGTCCGGCATCCCGAAGACGGTGCGCGTGCACTCGTCGGAGATCCGTGAGGCGATCCAGGAGCCGATTCAACAGATCGTGGACGCGGTGCGCCGCGCTCTCGAGATCACCCCGCCCGAGCTGGCCAGCGACATCGTCGACCGCGGGATCGTGATGACCGGTGGCGGCGCGCTCATCCGCGGACTCGACCTCCTGCTGAGCCAGGAGACCAACCTGCCCATCCACGTGGACGAGGATCCCCTCACCTGCGTGGTGCGCGGAACAGGGAAGATCCTGGACGACGAGGAGAAGTACGGGTCCGTACTCTCCGCCTGAGCGCCGGCGTGCCGTCAGCTGCGCGTGCGTTCACCCGGCGGGATTCGCTCCTCTTCGTCGTGAGTCTCGTGCTGTCGCTCGTGGCGCTCGGTCTGCCGCCGCACCTGCGACAGCCGGTGGCCGCGGCGCTGCGTCGCTCCGTGCTCGCGCCGCTCGTCTCTCTCCAGCGCTCCGCGGAGCTCACGCATGAGGCGTGGCGCACGCGCGAGCAGCGCCAGGAAGCGCGTGACAGCGTGGCGTTGCGCGCAATGCGCTTCACCGACGTCGAGAATGAGAACGCGCATCTGCGCCGTCTTCTCGGTCTCGGACGCCAGCTCCAGTGGGGGTTCGTTCCGGCGGAAGTGATGCGCGCGCCGGGTGGCGCCGAGCCGTACGCGATCACGCTCTCGGCCGGCGCGAACGCGGGGATCGCGCCGTACAGTCCGATCGTGGCGCCCAACGGACTCGTCGGGATGGTGCGCACCGTCGATCCGTCGATGAGCATCGGGATCATGTTTGCGCATCCGGACTTCCGCGCCAGCGCGATGTCAGAGGATGGCAGCGCGTTCGGCATCGTGGCGGCGCATCAGGGAAGCGATCCGGAGCGCTTTCTCCTCGAGTTGCGCGGCGTGCCGGTGCGCAACTCGCTGGCGCCCGGTACGCTGATCGTCACCTCCGGCCTGGGCGGCGTGTACCCGCGCGGCATTCCGCTCGGCACCGTGCTCGGCGAGCTGAAGACCGCAGAGGTATGGGAGCGCACATATCTCCTGCGCCCCACCGTGACTCCGGTGGACCTCAGCTCGGTGATGGTCCTGCTGCCGCGGCGCGTGACCGCAGGGGTGGCACCCGTGTGGGCTACGGGGCGCGGCGTGGATTCCGCCGTGCGCAGCATCGTGCACGCGGGCGATTCGCTCGCGCGCGCGGCGGTAGCCGAGCGTCCGCCGGAGAGCGGAGTGGAGCGCGCGGCGGTCCCCGTTCCCGTCACGCGCGACACGGCCCGGCACGACGCTCCGAGCCGCACGCCTGCCGTGCGCCCTCCCGCCGACAGCGGGCGGCGCGACACGACCCGCCGAGAGACCGCACGCCGCGACACGACCCGGCGTGAAGCGCCGCACGATACGGCGCGGCGAGATACGACGCGGCGAGATACGACGCGGCGAGATACCACGCGCTCGGCGAGCGCACGCCCAGACAGCGCACGGCTGGGCAGCAGCCAGCCCACGGGCGCGCGTCGCGACAGCGGAGGCGCCGCCACGACGGTGCCACACGACAGTCTCACCGCCAGCACACGCGACTCCATCCCATCGAGGCTCCCGTGAGAGGGTGGGATACGGTTCGCCTGGCGTTCGTGTTCGTGCTGCTGCTCGTGCTGCACTTCACCATTCGCCCGCTCCTGGGATGGCGTGTCGAGCCGGACTTCCTGATCATCGGTGTGCTGCTCGTCGCCATTCGCGTGCGCCCCGGCACCGCCGCGCTGGTCGGCTTTGTCACCGGTCTCATGGTGGATTCGCTCGCGCTCGAGCACTTCGGCGCAGTAGCGCTGGCGACGAGCATCGTGGCCTTCTCGGCATCCTGGCTCAAGGCCGTCTTCTTTGCCGATGACGTGGTGCTGAACGCATTTTTCTTTTTTCTGGGCAAGTGGGCGCTGGACATCCTCCTGGTGCTGATCGCGCACCGCGCGTTGGGGGGTGACGCGGTGATGCAGGTGCTGGTGTGGTCGCCGCTGGCGGCGATGATGACCGCGCTAGCCGGTCTCGCGGCGATCGTCATCCTGCGCCCTGTGTTGAGCAGGTCGGTCACATGAGCTTTCATCCGAACGACATCGCGCGGCGCGGTCAGACGGCCACGATCCTCGTGGGGCTCGTGTATTTCCTGCTCGTGGCGGCGTTCTTCCGCACGCAGATTCTGGAGAACTCGCGCTACGCGTTGCAGTCGGAGGAGAACCGGCTGCGCGAGGTACCGCTCCCCGCGCCGCGCGGCGTCATCTACGATCGCGCGGGGCGGGTCATCGCCGAGAGCGTGCCCGGGTACTCCGTGTCGATGTTGAGCCCCACCGCCGATTCGCTCCAGGCGAATCTCCATCGCCTGGCCGATCTGATCCACCTGTCGGACGACCAGATCACGAGCGCGGTGCGCCGCTACCGGCGCGCGCCCAACCGTCCCACTGCCATCCTGAGCGATGCGCCCTTCGACGTGGTGTCGGTGCTGGAGGAGCATCGGGTGGATTTCCCGGGGCTGATCATCCAGTCGGCGCCCAAGCGCTACTATCCCGACGGGTCCGTGGTGGCACCGTTCGTGGGTTATGTGGGTGAAATCACCGAGGCGGAGCTCGCGCTGCCGGCATACAAGAACTACAAGGCCGGCCAGCAACTGGGGAAAGGGGGACTGGAGAAGGAGTACGAGAGCCGGCTGCGCGGACAGGAGGGCGTGCGGTTCGTGGAGGTCGACGCGCACGGACGCGTGGTACGGAACGGCGGCGCGCGCCGCGACCTGCTCCCGGTGCCGGGGCCGCCGCTGTACACGAACATCGATCTCGACCTGCAGCGCTACGTCGCCAACATCTTCGGCGACTCGCTGCAAGGCGGCGCGATCGCGCTCGAGCCGAGCACGGGGGCCGTGCTCGCGCTGTACAGCGCACCCACGTGGGACCCCAACCGCTTCGTGGGCGGCATCCCCGCCGACTACTGGAAGGAGCTGAACGAGGACCCGCGCCATCCGCTGTACAACAAGGTCATCCAGGGGCGCTACCCGCCGGGATCCACCTTCAAGCTCGCCACCGCGGTCGTGGCGCTGCAGGCCGGCGCGGTGACGCTGGATGAGCACATGCCGCAGCCATGCACGGGTGGCTTCGTGTTCGGCTCGCGCTACTTCCGCTGCTGGAACCACCAGGGGCATGGCGACATCTCGCTGGCGCGGGCCATCGAGGTCTCGTGCGACGTGTACTTCTACCAGCTCGGGCTCAAGCTCGGTCTCGCGCGACTCATCGCCGGAGGCGTCTCTCTCAACTTCGACAAGAAGAGCGGGATCGACCTGCCCGACGAGACGACGTCGCGCTTCCCGTACGCGGTGGACTACTACAATCGCCGCTACGGCCCACGCGGATGGACGAACGCGGTGGCGCTGAATCTGGCCATCGGGCAGGGAGAGAACGACCAGACGGTGGCCAACATGGCGCGCTTCTACACCGCGCTGGCGACGGACGGTGAGGAAGCGCGCCCGGTGATCGCGCGCGGCGAGGAGCATCGCCAGCGCATCTTCCAGTTGACCGATGAGCAGATGGCCGGGCTCCGCAACGCGCTCGCCGGAGTCGTCGCCGCCGGCGGGACGGCGGGGAGCGCGGCCATCCAGGGGCTCGTGCTCGCCGGCAAGACGGGCTCGGCGCAGAACGCGCAGGACCCACTGCACGATCACGCCTGGTTCGTCGGCTTCGCGCCGGCGTCCGATCCGAAAATCGTCGTCGCGGTGCTGATCGAGTTCGGCGAGCATGGCACGCGTGCCGCGCGCATCGCGTCCAAGATCATCGAGCACTATCTCCGCGCGTCTCCCGCGCAGTACCTGAGCACCGAAGGATGAGCCCGCGCCGGATTCTGGCCGACTGGCCGCTGGTGGGCACCGCGCTGCTGCTCTCCCTCTACGGCATCGCGACCGTCTACTCCGCAGGACAGACGGACGTCCCCACCGTCGCTGCGCATGCCTGGCGCCAGCAGATCATCTGGCTCGGCATCGCTCTTGTTGGTGCGGCCATCGCGAGCCGCGCGTCGGTGCGGCTCATCGACTGGTTCACCGTTCCCGCGTACGTGCTCACCGTGCTCCTTCTCGTGGCGACGCTCGTGATAGGCACGGGCGCCGGCACCGCGGCGAGCAGCAAGAGCTGGATCGCCATCGGCGGCATCCGGCTGGGACAGCCGTCGGAGCTCGCCAAGGTGACGGTGGTGTTGATGCTCGCGCGCGTGCTCGCCGCGCGCCGCGAATCTCCGCGATCGCTGCTCGAGTTGTGGAAGCCGTCCGTCGTGGTGCTGGTGCCGTGGGTGCTCATCATGCGCCAGCCCGACCTGGGGACCGGCATCGTGTTCATCGGGATCTTCTTCGCGATGCTCTTCTGGTCCGGTGTCCCGCTCCCTCTCCTGGTGCTGCTCGCGTCACCCGCGGTAAGTCTCATTCTCGCGTTCAACACCAGCCTGTGGGGTGCGTGGTTCCTGCTGCTGCTCGCGCTCGTGCTCTGGTATCGCCCCTTCCTGCTGGAAGGGGTGGTGCTCATGCTCACGAACGTGGTGATGGGCGTGGTGGCGCCCATCGTGTGGGACAAGCTCGCGCCCTACCAACGACACCGGCTGCTCGTCTTCCTGGATCCCACCATCGATCCGCGCGCCGCGGGGTGGCACGTCATCCAGTCGCAGGTGGCCATCGGCTCGGGCGGATGGTTCGGCACCGGATGGCTCGAGGGGACGCAGAAGCGCCTCGCCTTTCTGCCTGCGCAGCACACGGATTTCATCTTCGCCGTCGTGGGAGAGGAGCTGGGATTCCTGGGCGTGATCGTGGCGCTCTCGCTGTTCGCGTTTCTCCTCCTGCGCGCCATCCGCGTGTCGTCGCGCGCCAACGACGCGTTCAGCAGCCTCGTGGCGTTCGGGCTGGCGGCGAGCTGGCTGGTGCACATCGTGGTGAACGTGGGGATGACGCTCAACCTGATGCCGATCACCGGCATCCCACTTCCGTTCTTCAGCTACGGCGGCTCCTTCCTGCTGGCGAGTTGGCTGTCGGTGGCGCTGCTGCTGCGCATCTCGAGCGAAGGACGCGGTACCGCGTTGGGCGACCTGCGCGGCTGACGCTCGCGCTCACCGGCGGGCGCTCCGGCGGGTCGCTGTATCCGCGACGCGTACCAGGGCTGCCCTCTCGCACGTCCGCCCAGCCGTACACGCCCCCGGGGCACGCGCACTTGCTGCGCATCACCGCGTGGCACCACATTTCCTGAATGGCCTGGTTCAGGAAGGACAAGAAGCCGCGGCAGCCGCGGCGCGAGCGCCTCGAGATCCCCGCCGATGCCTGGGAAAAATGCGAGGCATGCGGCCACACGGACATCCGGGAAAAGTTCGTCCGCAACCTGAACGTCTGCCCGGAGTGCTCGTACCATCGTCGCATCCGCGCTACCGACTACGTGTCGCTGCTCCTCGACGACGGTGCGGCGGAAGAGGTGGCGTCCGAGCTGCGCTCCGTGGACCCGCTCGGCTTCCCTGAGTACGAGCAGCGGCTGGCCAAGGCGATGACCACCGCCGGCGACTACGATGCGATCCTCACCGTGAGCGGTACGCTCGGGGACATGCCCGTGAACCTCGGCGTGATGGACTTCGCGTTCATGGGCGGATCGATGGGCTCGGTGGTGGGGGAGAAGATCGCGCGGCTCGGCGAGCGGTCGCTGGAACGGAAGTTCCCGCTGATCCTCGTGATCGTCTCCGGCGGCGCCCGGATGCAGGAAGGCGTGCTCTCCCTCATGCAGATGGCCAAGACCGCCGCCGTACTCGCGCAGCTCGCCGAGCGTCGCGTTCCGTACGTGTCGATCCTGACGAATCCCACCATGGGCGGCGTGAGCGCGAGCTACGCGATGCTCGGCGACGCCATCCTCGCGGAGCCGGGAGCCGTGATCGGCTTCGCCGGGCCGCGGGTGATCAAGCAGACGATCGGCCAGGAGTTGCCTGAGGGATTTCAGACCGCGGAGTTCCTGCTGGAACACGGGATGCTAGACGCCGTTGTGCATCGTCGCGATCTCAAGATGACCGTGGGGCAGTTGCTCCGGCACATGAGCGGCCAGCCGGCCGCCGCGGGGTGGACCGCGTCCTGACATCCTACCGCGACGCCATCGCCGCGCTGTTCGCGCGGACCACCGGCGCCTGGAAACTCGGCCTGGAGCGCACCACCGCTCTCCTCGATCAGCTCGGCAACCCGCACCGCGCATTTCCATCGTTCCACGTTGCCGGAACGAACGGGAAGGGAAGCGTGGTGGCGACGCTCGCGGCGCTTCTCGAGAGCGAGGGGTTGCGCGTCGGGCGGTACACGTCGCCGCACCTGGTGGACTTCCGCGAGCGCATCGTCGTGGACGGCCAGCAGATCGGCGAGCGAGAGGTGCTCGACTGGCTCTTGCGGTGGATGCCCGCTGCCGAGGCGCTGCACGCGACGTTCTTCGAGGTCACGACGTGCCTCGCCTTCTCGCACTTCGCGCGCACGGGCGTGGATGTGGCGGTCGTCGAAGTCGGGCTCGGCGGCCGCCTGGATGCCACGAACGTCATCACGCCGCTCGTGTCCGCCGTCACGTCGATCGGGCTCGAGCACACCGAGTATCTGGGGGCGACCATCGAGCTCGTGGCACGCGAGAAGGCGGGCGTCTTCAAACCCGGTGTGCCCGCAGTGATCGGCGAAGCAGACCCCGAGGTGGCCGCGCTCCTGGCGCGGTGCGCGGCGGAGGCGGGCGCCAGCCGCACGGTCGTGGTGGGACGCGATGTGGGCGTCGCGGACGTGACGGTCGAGCCGCAAGCCACATCCTTCTCGTACGCCGGGGCCGATGGTGCGGTCGCGCTCCGGACCGGTCTGGTGGGGAGCTATCAGGCGCGGAACAGTGCCGTGGCGCTGGCCATGCTCGATGTGGCGGGAGGGCGCTACGCGCACGCGGCGCGGAGGGCCTCGGGCATCCTGCCGCACGTCACCCTTCCGGGGCGTTTCGAGCGCGTGGGGACGCTGGTGTTCGACGTCGCGCACAACGCGCCTGGGATGACCTCGCTCGTCCAGACCCTGCGCGCCGTGCAGCCTGAGCGGCCGCTGGTGGTGCTCCTCGGCGTGTTGGGGGACAAGGACTGGCGTGCGATCATCGCGGCGCTCTCGGGCGAGGCGGATCGGATGGTGCTCTGCGCTCCGCCCAGCGCACCCGCGGCGCGCGCTTGGACGCTGGCGGATGCTCTGGCGGCAGCGCGGGAGATGGGAGTGGACGCGGTGGCCGAGCCGGATTTCGATCGCGCGCTGGCGCGCGCACGCGAGGGAGCGGGAACCACGCTCGTCACGGGCTCCTTTCACACGGTGGGCGACGCGATGGCGCGCTTGCAGGGCGTTCCGCCGGGCTCATAGATTTGCGGGATGTCCTCTGGCTCCCTCCCGGGCTTCCGGGATTTCTTCCCGGAGACCCTCGCGGAGCGGTCGCACATTGTGCGTGCGTGGCGCGAGGTGGCGCGCCGCTATGGCTTCGTGGAGTACGACGGACCACCGCTCGAGCCACTGGAGCTGTACACGCGCAAGAGCGGGGAGGAGATCGTCGACCAGCTGTACACGTTCACCGACCGTGGCGGTCGCGAGGTGGCGCTGCGTCCCGAGATGACGCCCACCTTTGCGCGGATGGTGTCGGCGCGCGCCAACGCGCTGCGCAAACCGGTGCGCTGGTTCTCCGTGCCGCAGCTCTTCCGCTATGAGAGGCAGCAGCGCGGGCGCCTGCGCGAGCACTTCCAGCTCAACGTGGACATTGTGGGCGAGCCGGGAGCGGCGGCGGACGCCGAGCTGCTGGCGGTGGCGATCGACATCATGCGCGTACTCGGGCTGACTGCCGCGGACGTGCGCGCGCGCGTCTCGGACCGGCGCCTGCTCCAGGCGATGCTGCAGAGCCGGGGCGTGTCCGCAGCGGCAATGCCTGCTGCCTTCGCGGTGATCGACAAGATGGAGCGCGAGCCGCGCGCCGTGGGAGAAGAGAAGCTTCGCGCTGCCGGGCTGCAGGAAAGCGCCGTGCAGGCGGTGTTCCGCACGCTGGACTATCGCGACAGCGCCCCCCGTTCGGGCGACGGCCTGGTGCGGCTGCGCGCGGACTTCGCCGCGGATGCCGACGTGACCGCGCGTGTCGATGAGCTGGCGACGTACCTGGGATACCTCGACGCGCTGGACGTTCGCGACTGGGTGGTGTTCGATCCGACGATCGTGCGCGGACTGGCGTACTACACGGGGATCGTCTTCGAGCTGTTCGACGCGCGAGGCGAGCTGCGGGCCATCTGCGGCGGTGGACGCTACGACGATCTCCTTGCCGCGGTGGGCGGGGCCGACCTGCCCGCGCTCGGCTTCGGCATGGGAGACGTGGTGCTGGCCGAGCTGCTGCGCGACCGCGGGCTCATGCCGGCCGCGGCGTCCGGACTGGACGTGTGGGTGGCGTACGACGAGCCGGAGCTCCTGGGCGTCGCGATGCGCGTCGCCTCGCTTCTGCGCTCGCGCGGATGCAGCGTGGAGTACGCGCTCCGCGCGCAGAAGCTCGCGCGCCAACTCAAGGCGGCTGCGGCCGCGGGGGCGGCACGGGTCGTGATCATCGAACGCGCCGCGCTGGGCGGCGCGGAGCCAGGTGCGCCGTCCACGCTACGGGACGATCTGGCGACGCGGCTCCGCGTGACCGTGCGCTGGCTTGCGGATGGTCAGGAGGAGCGGATGCTCCTCGCGGAGCTGCTGGACCGGGGAGACTGTGCGGCGACGCTCGCGGGAGCGCAGCACTCGCGTGAACGGGACGGTTCGTCCGATACGGAGCATTCACACACCATGACGCCCGCGCGGCGCTGAACGACGATGGCCGACGAGAAGAAGCTGACTCCACGCGCTCAGGACTTCAGCGCATGGTACAACGAGGTGGTGCTCCGCGCGGAGCTGGCCGACTACGGCCCCGTGCGCGGCACCATGGTCATCCGCCCCAATGGCTACGGCATCTGGGAGCGGATGCAGCGCGCGTTGGATGACATGTTCAAGGCCACCGGCCATCGCAACGCGTACTTCCCGCTGCTCATCCCGGAGAGCTATCTCCAGCGCGAAGCACAGCACGTGGAGGGGTTCGCACCCGAAACGGCCGCGGTGACGCACGGGGGAGGGAAGGAGCTGGAAGAAGCGCTCATCATCCGCCCCACGTCGGAGACGATCATCTACGCGATGCTCGCCAAGTGGGTGCAGAGCTATCGCGATCTTCCCGTGCTGCTGAATCAGTGGGCGAACGTGGTGCGGTGGGAGATGCGGACGCGCCTCTTCCTGCGTACGCTCGAGTTCCTCTGGCAGGAAGGGCACACCGCGCACGCCACGCACCAGGAGGCGTACGACGAAGCGCGTCGCATGCTCGGCGTCTACCGCGACTTCATGGAAGGGTGGATGGCGATGCCCGTCGTGACCGGCGAGAAGACCGAGTCCGAGCGTTTTGCCGGCGCACTGCAGACGTTCGCGTGCGAAGCGATGATGCAGGACAACAAGGCGCTGCAGGCGGGAACCTCGCACGATCTGGGGCAGAACTTCGCGCGCGCCTTCGATCTCCGCTTCCAGGCGGAGAGCGGTGCCATGGAGTACGCCTGGAACACGAGCTGGGGAGTGTCCACGCGGCTCATTGGCGGCCTCGTGATGACGCATGGCGACGACAAGGGGCTGCGCGTGCCGCCGCTGCTGGCGCCCACCGAGTTGGTGGTCGTCCCCATCTGGCGCTCGGAGGACGAGCGCGCGCGCGTGCTCGAGGCGGCGCACCGCATCTGCGATGCGCTGGGCGATTGGGAGCGGCGCGATCCCAACCGGCTGCGCGTCCACCTGGATGATCGCGACACCATGAAGCCGGGCGCCAAGTACTACGAGTGGGAGATGCGCGGCGTGCCGCTGCGCATGGAGCTCGGCCCGCGCGACCTGGAGCGCAATCAAGGGGTGCTCGTGCGGCGCGACACCGGTGCCAAGCAGCCCGTGGGCCTCGACACGGTGGGCGAGGAGGTGGAGCGCGTTCTGGAGGACATCCAGGAGCAGATGCTCACCCAGGCGCGCGAGCGCCGCGAAGCGCACAGCGTGCGCGGGAGCATCACCTATGACCGCTTCCGCGAGATCATGGACGGGGAGGGGGCCTTCGTGTATGCCGGATGGTGTGGCAGCGCGGAGTGCGAGGCGACGGTGAAGGAAGACACGAAGGCGACCATCCGCGTGCTCCCCGACGAGGAATTCTGCTCGGCGGAGGCGCCCGGCGCCTGCTTGCGCTGCGGCACGACCAGCGGCGCGATTCGTGAGGCCTTGTGGGCGAAAGCCTACTAGCCGCGCACGCGGCGCCACCGCTCCCCGGAAGCATGACACCGCCCGCCCCGGCCGAGGCGCCCAGCGATGCCGCGCTGGAGCGGATCGCCGCCACGGCCGGCACGCCGGTGTACGTCTACGATGCGGGGCGCATCCGCGCGCAGTATGCTCATCTGGCGCGCGCACTCGCGCCGGTGCCGCACCGCATCCACTACAGCGTGAAGGCCAACGCCAACCACGCCGTGCTGTCGTTGCTGCGGGAGCTGGGCGCCGGAGTGGACATCGTGTCGGGGGGGGAGCTCTACCGCGCGCTGCGTGCCGGCTTTCGCGGGCAGGACGTGGTCTTCAGCGGGGTGGGGAAGACGGAGCAGGAGCTGGATGCGGCCGTCGCCTGCGGCGTGCTGCTGGTGAACGCGGAATCTGAGGGCGAGCTCCACGCGCTGAACGATGCCGCCGCGCGTGCACAGCGCCGGGTGGCAGTAGCGCTGCGCGTGAACCCGGAGGTCACCGTCGACACGCCGCACCCGTACACGCGCACCGGCGAGCGCGGGATGAAGTTCGGCATCCCGTACGACGACATCGAGCACGTCGCCCGGATCGCGCTTGCGCTCCCGCACCTGGAGCTGGCGGGCCTCGACATGCACCTGGGCTCCCAGGTCGCGCGCCCTGAGGTCTACGAGACCGGTCTTCGCCGCTTGCTCGAGTTGTTGCCGCTCCTCCGGCGCGCCGGCGCGACGGCGCTGCGCTATGTCGATGTGGGTGGCGGATTCGCCATCTCTTACGCCGGCGAACGCGCGCTCGATCCCGCGCAGGTGGCTGCCGCCCTGCTCCCGCTGCTGCGCGAGGCGCGGCTCACCGTGATCGTCGAGCCGGGGCGCTATCTCGTTGGCGCCGCCGGCACGCTGCTGACGCGCGTGCTCTACCGCAAGCGGAGCGGCGGGCGCGAGTTCGTCATCACCGACGCAGGGATGACCGACCTCGTGCGCCCTGCGCTCTACGACGCGTACCACGGCGTGCGCGTCGTTGCCGGCGCGCTCGCGGACACGCCGTGCATCACCGCCGACGTGGTCGGCCCCGTGTGTGAGAGCGGAGACTTCCTGGCGATGGGGCGCGAGATCCCCGACGTGGCGGCAGGCGCCCTGCTCGCGGTGGAGTGTGCGGGCGCGTACGGCTCGGCCATGTCGTCCAACTACAACTCGCGCCCACGTGCCGCGGAGGTCATGGTGGATGGGGATCGATTCGCCGTCGTGACGCGCCGCGAGCGCTACGAGGACCTCGTGGAGCGCGAGACCGACCAACCGGAGTGGCAGCCATGGTGATCGAACGGAGCGGGAACGCCACGCGCACGCGGGGGCGGCAATGCGCGTAGGCGTGCTGGCCGATACGCACGACCGGATGCCTGCCATTGCCGAGTTCGCCCGCCGTTTCAGCGAGGCAGGGGTGACGATGCTGCTGCATTGCGGCGACTACATTGCGCCCTTCTCCCTCCGCCCGTTGGTGGAATCCGGGCTCACGCTGGCAGGCGTGTTCGGCAACAACGACGGCGATCGCGAGGGACTGCGCGCCGAAGCGGCCAAGGGAGTGGGTGTGGAGTTGTACGAGTCGCCGCACAGCGTGGAGGTGGGAGGCGTGCGGCTCATGCTCGTCTACGACATCGGCGACGTGCAGGAGCGCTCCCTCACCGCGCACGGCATCGTGGTGCACGGCTGCACGCACCGCGCGGAGCGCCGGATCCAGGGCGACACCGTCATTCTCAATCCCGGCGAAGCGTGCGGCTGGCTGTACGGCACGCCCACCGCCGCGATCCTCGACCTCGAGACGCGACAGGCGGAGATGATCACGCTCGACGGCCCGGAATGGCGCACGTGACCGCTGGGAGCCGCATCCTCATTCTCGATTTCGGCGGACAGTACACGCAACTCATCGCGCGGCGCGTGCGCGAGGCGCACGTGTACTCGGAAATTCATCCTCCCACGCGCACCATCGACTGGGTGCGCGACTGGAAGCCGACGGGAATCATCCTGAGCGGCGGCCCGTGCTCCGTGTACGGCGAGAACGTCCCGACCGCCGACCCCGCGTTGCTCGACATTGCGCCCGTGCTCGGCATCTGCTACGGGATGCAGCTCATCGCGCACCTGGAGGGCGGGGGAGTGACGCGCGCCGGGAAGCGCGAGTACGGGCGCGCCGAGGTGACCGTGCGCTGCCCCGAAGGATTGTTCGCCGGCTTCACCGCGGGAGAGAGCTTCACCGCGTGGATGAGCCACGGCGACTCCGTGGAAGTCCCACCGCCCGGGTATCGCGTCACCGCGAGCAGCGACAACACGCCGGTGGCGGCCATCCAGCACGAGCAGCGCCCCATTTACGGCGTGCAGTTCCATCCGGAGGTCGCACACACGCCGCGCGGCGGCGAGGTGATCGAGAACTTCCTCTTCACCGTCTGCGGCGCCGAGCCGAGCTGGACCACCGGTGCGTTCGTGCACGATGAGGTGGAGCGTATCGCGGCGCGCGTCGGCGACGCGCGTGTCATCTGCGGCCTGTCCGGAGGCGTCGATTCGTCGGTGGCCGCCGCGCTCGTGCATCGCGCGGTGGGCGATCGGCTCACCTGCATTTTCGTGGACACCGGGCTCCTGCGACTGCATGAGCGCGAGCAGGTGGAGCGCACCTTCCGCGCGCACTTAGGCATCAATCTCATCACCGTCGACGCCGCCGAGCGCTTCCTCGGCGCGCTTGCCGGCGTGACCGACCCCGAGGAGAAGCGGCGCCGCATCGGGCACACGTTCGTGGATGTCTTCGAGGATGCTGCGGCCGGCGTGGGGGACGACGTGCGCTTCCTGGTCCAGGGAACACTCTACCCGGACGTGATCGAGTCCGTGTCACCGCGAGGCGGGCCGTCGGTGACGATCAAGACGCACCACAACGTGGGCGGCCTCAAGCCGGACATGAAGTTCCAGCTCATCGAGCCGCTGCGCGAGCTGTTCAAGGACGAGGTGCGCCAGGTGGGGCGGGAGCTCGGTCTTCCCGAGGCGATGGTCGCGCGGCATCCTTTCCCCGGGCCGGGGCTCGCCATCCGCCACCTGGGCGCCGTCACGCGCGAGGGGCTGGATACCATTCGCCACGCGGACGCGATCTACCTGGAAGAGATCCGCGAAGCGGGGCTGTACGACGAGATCTGGCAGGCGTTCGCCGTGCTGCTCCCCGTGCGCAGCGTGGGCGTCATGGGGGACGACCGCACCTACGAGCAGGTGGTGGCATTGCGCGCCGTGACCAGTCGCGATGGGATGACCGCCGACTGGTATCCCTTTCCGCACGACGTGCTCGCGCGCATCTCGAACCGGATCATCAACGAGGTGGACGGCGTGAACCGCGTCGTGTACGACGTGAGCTCCAAGCCGCCGGCGACGATCGAGTGGGAGTGAGGGCAACCGGCGATTTCCATAGCAGAGTCTGTGAACGGGGCGGCTGTTACCGGCGGGCTAACGGTCATTTGAGCGATTGAGGAACGCGGTGTCAACTTTCGGGCGAAGGTTGACACGATGAGCGCGAAAGTTGACACGCCACTTGACACTGGCCTCGACGGTCCGCGCGCTAAAGCGTTGTCTTGCATCGATGTAGCAATGCATTGCGTCGTGGCGCGGCGCATGCTTTGGGCGGCGGGGCATGACGACCCTCCCTCCCTCCCGCCCTCCCTCCGCTCCCGCGGCGCGCGGAGGCGCATCTCCGGCCGGCACTGACGCAGCAGCGAGCGCCGCCCCGTCCGGGCCCCCGTCCGGTACCTCATCCGGTACCCCATCCGCCCCACCGTCCGCGCTCATGCCGGGCGCGTCGCTGGCCGTGCACCTGGCTCCGGGCGTCACGCGGGAATACCTGCTTCACCACCGATGCTGCCCGCTGCGCACACACGCAGGCGCCTCGGGGGGCGCCTCAGCGGGCGCCTCAGTAGGCGCCTCAGGGGGCACGCTCGTCGTGGCCGCCGCTCCGGAAGCGATGGCGGACGAGCTGCTGCTCAACGATGCGCTGGACGACTTTCAACGCGTCTACGAGTGCCACGACGTCGAAGTTCATCCCGTCAGCGCGGATGAAGTCGAGCGGCTGATCGAGCGGCTCACCACGCACGCCGAGCGGCTGATCGCGCTGGAAGCGGCATCGGCAACGGGGGACGACGATGGGCTCACGGCCAGTGGCCTGTTGGCGGACGTGCGCGACCTCGCCACGCAGCCGCCCGTGGTCCGGTATGTCAACCTGCTTGTCAAGGATGCCTTCGATGCCGGCGCGTCGGACATCCACCTCGAGGCAACGCGCGAGGGGCTGGCAGCGCGCTTCCGCCTCGATGGCGTGTTGACGAGCGCGCCGGAGCCTCCGCCCGCGCTGCACCACGCCGTCGTCTCCCGCATCAAGCTCCTGGCCGAGCTGGACATCGCCGAACGGCGGCGGCCGCAGGACGGGCGCATCCGCGTGCGGCTGGAGTCGCGCGAGCTGGACCTGCGAGTGTCCACCGTGCCGACGCTCTTCGGCGAGAGTGTGGTGCTCCGGCTCCTCGACCGCGGCGGGCGTCCGGTAGAGCTCTCGGAGCTCGGCATGCCGGCCGACGTGCTGCGCGAGGTGACGCGTTTGGCCGAGCGGCCGCACGGGATGTTGCTCGTCACCGGACCGACAGGGAGCGGGAAGACGACCACGCTCTACGCCGCGCTGCTCCGGCGTGATGCGTCCGCGGAGAAGATCATGACGGTGGAGGATCCGGTGGAGTACCAGCTCCCCGGGATCACGCAGGTGCCGGTGCACGCGCAGGCGGGGGTAAGCTTTGGAAGCGCGCTGCGCTCCATCCTGCGGCAGGACCCCGACGTCCTCATGATCGGCGAGATGCGCGATGGCGAGACGGCGGAGATCGCCGTGCAGGCCGCCATGACCGGGCATCTCGTCTTCTCCACGCTGCACACGAACGACGCGGTGGGCGCGCTCCCACGGCTGTTCGACCTTGGCGTGCCGGAATATCTGGTGGCCGCCACACTGGAAGGAGTGCTCGCGCAGCGGTTGGTGCGGCAGCTCTGCCCCGACTGCCGCGTGCGCGCGCGGGCGAGCGCGGAGCAGGTGTCGCTCCTGACCGGCGAGCCGGTAGGAACACCACCGGAGGTGTGGCGTGCCGCCGGGTGCGCGCGCTGCCGCGGCACCGGTTACGCCGGGCGCACCGGCGTGTTCGAGCTGCTCCGCATGACCGATGAGTTGAAGGACGCGGTGACGCGACGCGCCACGCGGAGAGCCGTTTGGAGCGAGGTACGCGCGCTCGCGCTCTCGGGGGGAATGGTGCCGATGCGCACGGATGGCTGGCGCAAGGTGATGGCGGGGATGACGACCATCGAGGAGGTGCTGCGTGTGGTGGAGTGAGCGCAGGAGACGCGATGCCTTCACGTTGATCGAGCTGCTGGTGGTGATCGCGATCATCGCGGTGCTGGCGGCGGTCGTGGCGCCAGCGGTGTTCCGCAATGTGGGAGACGCGAAAACGCACGCGGCCGAGAGTCAGATCGAGCTGTTCGCGCTCGCGCTGGACAGCTACCGACTGGACAACGACCAGTATCCCACCACGCAGCAGGGGTTGCAGGCGTTGCGCACCGCGCCCACCGGCGCCGACGCGCCGCAAAGCGCGGTACGCAACTGGCGCGGGCCGTATCTGAGGAAGGAGGTGCCGCTCGACCCGTGGGGGCGCGCGTACGTGTACGTGAGCCCGGGGCGTGCGAACGCGCAGAGCTACGACCTGTACTCGCTGGGGCGCGACGGGCGGATCGGCGGGACGGACGAAGATGCCGACCGTACGTCGTGGGGCGGCGCGGTGGTGCCATGACCACCGCCGGGGTGTCGTACCGCTACCGCGCCGCGCGCGCGAACGGCGTGCTGGAAGTGGGCGTGGTGCAAGCGGAGAGCCGCGAGGGTGCGGTGGCCGAGCTCACGACGCGCGGTCTCTTTCCGGTGGACGTGGCGCTCGAGCGTGAGCGCGTTCCACTGGCCGCGTCGCTCTTCGGCGCCTCGCGCGGGCGCCTCTCGGCGGCGGACCTCGCGCTCGGCCTCCGCGTGCTGGCCACGCTGCTCGAAGCGGGGCTCCCGATGGCGCGTGCCCTCTCGAGTCTCCAGGAGCTCGTACCGAAGAGCTGGCAGAGCGCGCTGCCGGAGCTCGAGCGCGCGGTGCGTGAGGGGAAGAGCCTCGCCGCCGCGCTCGCGTCGAGTCCGCTCGGCGTGCCACCGGTGGTGATCGGGATGATCCAGGCGGGGGAAGCGGGGAGCGGCGTGGCGCAGGCCGTCGCGCGCGCGGCGGAGCTCACCGAGGAAACGGCAGCCACGCGCGCCGCGGTGCGGAGCGCGCTCACCTACCCGGTGATTCTCGCACTGGCAGGATTGGGCTCGCTCGTGCTGCTCGTGGGAGTGGTGCTCCCGCGCTTCGCCGTGATCCTGGCCGATCTGGGACAGGGACTTCCTCCCACGACACGCGTGGTACTCCAGGCGTCGGCGATGATGCGTGCCGGCGCGCTGCCCGCCGCTCTCGCGCTGGCGCTCGGCGTCGTTGCGCACCGCGCGTGGGTGGGGACGGACGCCGGCCGCGTGCGCTGGCACGAGCTGTTGCTCGCCGTGCCGGTAGTCGGTGCGGTGCGTCGCTCGGCCGCGACGGCGCGCACGCTCGCGGCGCTCGCCGCGCTACTGGAGAGCGGAGTGCCGGTCGCGCCGGCCACGATGCACGCCGCGCGTGCGAGCGGGGATGCCGCGCTCGCCTCGCGGCTCCGCTCCGCGCGCGAAGCGGTGATGGCGGGAGAGCGCCTCTCGCGCGCATGCGCCGCACGCGACGCGCTCACCGCCACGGCGGTGCGGCTCATCCGCGCGGGGGAAGAGACAGGGCGGCTGGCCGGGATGTGCGCGCACGCGGCGCGGTTGGAGAGTGCGCGGGCGCGGGAGCAGGTCTCGCGCGCGGTGAAGCTCCTCGAGCCCGCGCTCATCGTGGGGTTTGGGGGAATCGTGGCGGTGGTGGCGGCCGCGCTGCTGCAGGCGATGTACAGCGTGAGGCCAGGATGATGGGCGCGGGCGTGAGGAGTGGTGTGACGCTCATCGAGCTCATCGTGGTGCTCGCCATCCTCGGCGTGATGGCGGGGGTGGTGGGGGTGGCGGTGCGGGGGGCGGGGGAGGTGCGTGAAGTGGACGCGCGAATGGCGCGGATACAGGCGGCCAGGTCGGAGGCGATCAGGACGGGGCATCCGGTAACGATCAGCATCATTGCAGCGGATGTGGCACGTGCTGCGACGGCAATGCCTGACGGAAGCGTGGTTGGTGATCCCGCGCTGCATGTCGAACGTCTTTCGGGGGAAAGCTATGAGCAGTAACAAGGCCGATAGGAGGGTTCGCGCGCGCCGGGGTGCCATCCTGCTCGAGGCCATCGTTGCGATGGCGATCCTCGGCCTGGCAGGCACAGCGGCCGCGACATACGCGTCGGCAACGATGCACGAAGTTGACCGCGCGCGCGCTCGCGAGAAACGGTTTACGAGAGCGGCCGACTTTCTTGATGCCGTTGCCTTGTGGCCGCGAGCAGATCTGGACCGGCATCTGGGAATCCGCCGTGAAGGGCCGTGGCGATTGGAGATCGAGCGTATCAGGCCGACCCTGTACGTGGTCGTTCTGAGCGATAGCACTAGTGGTCAGCGCCTGCTGCGAACATCGCTATTTCGCCGGGAATCGGACGATGCGCAATAGTCAGGTACAGACCCCCCCGCCGCCGATCATCCCCCGCGGCCGCTGCCCTACAAGTGGATTCACGGTCGTGGAGGTCATGATCGCGCTTGTGATCAGTGTGGTGGTCGTGGCGGGTGGGCGCGCACTCTTGGGCGTGCTCGGAGATGGCGCGCACCGTCTGGCAGCGAGTGCGGCAGGAATCGATCGCACTACCAACGCGGAACGCGTGCTTCGCGCGGTGATTGCGCAAGCGGAACTCGCATCGAGCTCGGAAGAACAATTCACGGGGTCGGCAACCGAGGCGCGATTCGGCAGTTGGTGCATTGTGCCTCAGGGATGGCTCGAACGGTGCTCGGTGATACTCACCGTGACGGTGGCGGATACTGTCCACCGACTCGAGTTGACCACGTCGACCGGCGATCACGTCGTGCTGCGGCAGTATGAAGGTCCGTTGGAGTTGCGCTATCTGGAAAATCCCTCTGCTGGAGGGACGTGGCGCTCTGCATGGGACCACATGATCACTCCGCCGATGGGGATGGGTGTCATCATGGGGTCTGATACGACGATCTTCCGGATCGGTGAGCGCGGATGAGACTGGTCAGCCGTATTCCTTCACGTCGAGTCCCGCGCACAGGATTCGCTCTCATGGCGACGCTCTGGATCATCGTGATGCTGGGGCTGATCGGCCTCGCCTTGTCCGTTGTGTCGCGCGACGCGCTGAATGCCAGCCGCAATCGGATCGGCGCCATCCAAGCATTCTGGAATGCCGAGGATTGCATCGCGCGCGCGCATCTGGCGGCTGACAGCGCTGCGCACGCGGGTGAGGGCGATCCAAGCCTCAGAGCCTGGGAGATGGTAGACATACTCGCCGCCAAGGAACTGCCCTATCGACGTGGAGTCGCTTGGACGCTCTCGTTTCAGCCCGCCGGTGCGACGCTCGACCTCAACACCGCGGACACCGCACTGCTGGGGCGGGTCATGGCTAGGCTGGGGCTTCGCCAAGCGAACGCACTGGTCGATGCCCTTCTCGATTGGCGCGATGGAGACGACACGCTACGCCCACATGGTGCCGAGCGGAAGTGGTACATCGACGCTGGACGCATACCACCACGAAATGGCCCCCTCGCCGACATCCGTGAGTTACGCGCGGTAAAGGGGTTCGAGCACCTGTCTGGACTCGACAGTGTCTTCGGCGTTAGAAGCGGGCGCGTGGTGATCAACCGCGCCCCGCTCGTTGTGGTGGGTGCGCTACCGGGGTTCGGCGACGAAGCGGTGGGTCGTATTGCGGATCTTCGCGCGCGCGGGATCTGGCTCACGAAGCTGGAAGACCTCGAGTCCGACATCTCGCCTGCTGCCCGCGAAGAACTCATAGCACATGCTGAGGAGCTAGCGCATGTGGCCACCATGCTTCCCGAGGAATGGATCCTCACCTGCCGTGGCACTTCCGCAGCATCTCCCGTTGTGGTGATCGTCGAAGAACGACTTGCGCGCTCCGGGCGTCGCGTTGCGGTCGTTCATCGCCGTAGTTGGGTCGAGTGATGGTACGGCTCCGCCGAATGCTCGAGAAGATCGGGTCGAGGCTGTACGCTGTGCGAACGACGCTCGGCGTGGCCGTCGAAGAGATGTCCGTCCGCGCCGTAGCGGTGCGCGGGGGGAAGGTACAGTGGGCAGCGGAGATGGAGCGCACGGTGGGGGAAGGACCTGTGGAATCATTCGCGGCGATGCTTGCGCACGCCAAGATTCGACGATGGCCGCTTGCGCGAGTGCGCATCGCGCTCGGGCCGGGTCTGGTCCAGATCAAGACTCTGGGCGGACTTCCCGCGGGCCTGGATCACACAACACTCACACGACTCGTCGCAGAGGGGTACGCACGGTTCTTCCTGAGAAATGCAAGTGCGCTCGTGACGAGCGGGGTGTGTCTGTCCAACGACGGACGTGCGTGGGCCGCGGCCGTCGAGCGATCCGTCGCGACCGAACTGCAGCAGGCCTGTCGACAGGCGCGCCTGCGCCTCGAGGCAATCGTTCCGTGTGTAGCGGTGCTGGGTAGCGCGCTCGAAGACGGCAGCACGCTGTGGGGCGAGGGATCGGTCCGATCCACGGTGAGACTTGAGCGTCGCTATCTCGTCGTACATCGCTGCCGTAGGGTGTTCGAGACGGCGCGGATTGGATTGGATCAGCGCGGCCACAGTACACAGTCGGACGAAGGAATGAGCGACCCAAGACTTCGAGCCGACTCACCTCTCCGTCGCCTGGCGCCGGACGGCTGGCGATATGCAGGAGCGTACGGGGCAGCCGCCACGCGGCTAGATGGTGTACCGGCGGTTCGACCACAGCAGCATTTCGGTGAGGAACATGCAGTCCCGAGATGGCGGCTTCTCGCCGCGGCTACTGCGCTCATGCTTGCTGTGATGGGCGCCTTCTTCGTACCGGGGTTGGCTGCGACGCGAGCGATTGCCACAGCGCGAGCGCGACTCGGTCGTCTAGGTACCGCTCCCCAAGTCGCTTCCGCAGCGCTGCATGAACTGAGCACGATGTCCAGGGCGCTCGGCGAGGTCCGGTCGTTCGCCGGCAACAGACGCTCGGGACTCTTGCTGCTCTCGGATGTCACGTCCGCCCTACCGGACAGCGCCGTGGTCGTCACGCTCCACGTCGATAGCGCTGGCGGAACCGTTGTGGCTCTTGGCTCCCGTGCCGGCGACGTCGTGGACGCGCTCCATGCGGTTCCAGAGATTGCGGACCCGCAGATCGTCGGGCCCGTTACCCGCGAGACGCTGAATTCTCGCGTCATGGAGCGTCTCACCGTGCGATTCCGGCTGCGGAAAGGCACACGCCCTTCCAGGGATGTGCCTGTCGCGGAGTCTCCATGAAGTGGCTCACACTATCGCCGCGAGACCGGCGCGCGCTGGGCACCGGTGGTGCCCTCATCATCCTGCTCATCGGTGCCGCGCACGGTGTGCCACGGCTCGTACTGTGGAGTCGAGCAGTCCAGCTCGAGCGGCAGTCGATGACTGCGCGCTACGCGCGTGCGGAGGCGATGGTCCACGAGATCCCAACGATTCGTTCGCAGCTTCGGGCGCGATCGGCGGAGCTCCTCGCTCTGGCGCCGCAACTGCTGGGTGGTCGAAGTGCGTCGAGCGCGGCAGCAACCCTCGCTGGACTGGTTTCGGGCAGCGCAAACAGCGCGGGAATGTCCGTTGGTGCCATCGATGTCGGGATCGATAGTGCGGAGACTGATGCCTTCGTACCGGTCCGTGCGCGGGCTCAGCTCACCGGTGATGTACGAGGAATCGCCCGGCTCCTTCAACAATTGGAGTCGGGACCGATACTCCTGCGTGTGCGCGAACTGACCATCACACAGACAGATCCTGGGGCAGGCGCCGATCGGCCCGAGGAGCTTCACATCGAGCTCGTCGTGGACGGGCTCATGCTATGTGCTGACACGGCGAGGAACGGTGACCAGGCAACGCGTTGAGCGACTCCTGTGGATGACCGCTGCCGCGGCGGCTGTCGTGGCTGGTGTACGGTGGCAGGGGAAGGACGATGAGGCGGTTGGCGGACGCTTGGTGCCGTCCGCGTCACCAGTACGCGTCTCCTTCATGGAGAAGGACACGATGCAGCGAGCAGCGCATTTCGTGGCCGACCACGATCTCTTCCGCGTGGAGCGGCGGCCATCAGGCGTGCCGTACCTCGTGTCGCTGATCGGCGCGCCGCCGCCGGCAGCAACCCCGCGTCCGGTGCTTGTCTTGACTGGCGTCCTTGGCGGCCCGCCGTGGCAGGGAGTTGTGGAAGGGATCCCCGGTACCCAGGGAGGGGTTCTCGTCCTGCCCGGGAGTGTGGTGAACGGTTACAAGATCAAGGCAGTCAGCGAGAGTACCGCAATTGTGGAGGGGCAGGACACATCGTGGACACTCACCCTGAAACGAGGCTGGTGAATGGCGATTCGCAGACTTCTCGGGTGGGTGGTCGTGCTCGTCGGGACACCGGCCATCGCGCTTGCTCAGGGAACGGGATCGGCTGCCGCCAGTCGCGACAGCATCGGCATCCATCTCGTCGACGTCGATCTCCGTGTCGCCATTCAGGCGTTGGCAACGCACCTCGACCGGCCTGTTGTCTTCGGAAGCGTTCCCGACGTGAAGGTGACAGTGGAGACACCACAACCCGTACCACAGGCGACCGTTGCGACCCTGCTGCGAAATGTACTGGAATCGCAGAACCTGGAGCTCGTCGCCGACTCGGGGCTCTATCGCGTGCGTACGAAGCAGGACACCACGGCAACGGTGTCACCACAGGCCCGCGACCGTGAACCCGCGGGAAGAGGCGACGCTCCTCAACTGTTCGTGATTCGCCTGCATCATGCTCGAGCAGCGGATGTAGCCGCGACAGTCAACGCGTTATACGGCCAGGGAACGGCGCTTGGAGAGCCTGGAGCGCCTCCTTCCACGCTGTCAGATCAGCTGCGGCAGAACCTCGTGCCACCGATGGGTGCATCGCAACAGGTCGTGCCGGAGGTCGCAGGCCGAGTGGCACGATTGAGTGGAGAGACGACCGTTATTCCCGATGCGGGCACGAACAGTCTCCTCGTCCGCGCCAACCGGAGCGACTTCGAGTTGATCGATGCCGCGGTGAAGGAACTCGATGTGCGCCCTCTCCAGGTGCTCGTGGAAGTGTTGATCGCGGAGGTACGGAAGGATCGCGCGCTCTCGTATGGACTCGGTGCGGAGCTGCCGGCAGCGGGAGTGGGGAAGGGCAACACCGCCGTCGAAGGAGGGACGACAGGGCTGGGCCTGGGAGAGTTCGTGCTGCACGTCATGAAGCTCGGTGGGGTGGAGGCGGAAGCAACGCTCGCCGCCGCCGCCTCACGGGGCGATGCCACCATCCTGAGCCGTCCGGTGGTCATCGCGGCGAACAACGAAGCAGCTTCGATCCTTGTCGGGAGCCAGCGCCCGTTCGTGCAAATCTCGCGTTCCCTCCCCACCGACAACGCCGTCCGTGATCAGGTGGTCCAGTATCGCGACGTGGGAACACGCCTCACGGTGCGGCCGACGATCAGCGCGGATGGATACGTGATGCTGGAGGTGACGCAGGAAGTGAATGCGGCCACGGCAGAAACCCAGTTCGGAGCGCCGATCATCTCCACGCGATCGGTGCAGACCCAACTGCTCATCCGTGACGGGCAGACGGTCGCGCTCGGAGGGCTCACCGATCGGCAGCACGAAGTGACGCAGGGTGGTGTTCCGTTGCTGTCGAGCATTCCGATACTGGGCGGTCTGTTCGGGCACGCGAATCGGCAGACGACGGCCACCGAGCTCTTTCTCTTCATCACGCCGCATGTCATTCGCACCGACGCGGAAGCCGATTCTCTCACCGCGCCCCTCAAGCGCAAGGCACAACCGATCGATCCATGACGTCACTCGACCTTCGCTCCCTTCTCATCGGTGATTCGCCGGTCATGGCGAACATCCGGGCGTTCATCGGAAAAGTGGCGGCGCTTCCCGTACCCGTGCTCCTCGAAGGTCCGACTGGAACGGGGAAGGAGTTGGCTGCGCAAGCGCTACACGCATTGAGCACTGCGGGAGAAGCTCTCGTGGCGCTCAACGTGTGCGCGATTCCGCAGCCGATGTTCGAGAGTGTGTTGTTCGGGCATACCAAGGGAGCGTTCACCGGCGCACACGCCGATCGGCCGGGGCACGTCGCGGCGGCGAATGGCGGAACACTCTTCCTTGATGAGGTGGGATCGCTGCCGCTCGAGATGCAAGCAAAATTGCTCCGCGTTCTGGAGACGGGGCAGTATCATCGCCTGGGGAGTACACAGAGCTTCCGCAGTAGATTCCGCGTGATCTCGGCGATCAACGAGGAGCTGGACATACTCGTCCGTTCTGGACGAATGCGCCGGGATTTTGCGGAGCGGCTGAGCACCGTGGTGATCCGCATGCCCCCGCTGAAGGATCGCCCGGAAGACATCCCGCAGTTGGTCGAACACTTCATCGCACGCTCGCCGCAACATGCCCCTGCAAGACCCGTGTTCACCGCGCATGCGCTTGGCGTCTTGCAGCAGTACCACTGGCCGGGCAATGTGCGCGAGCTTCGAAACGTGGTGGAACGGGTGCTGATCCTGCACGACGCGCCGGAAATCGATGCAGAGCTCGTGCTCCTGGCACTTGAGTCCCGGCACATCAGCGGGAGCAGTCTGACCGACGGCTCTTCATTCGATCGGTGCCAGCGCAGGAATGGCCTTCTCGCCCTTCTCGAGCGATTCGACGGTGACACGGCGCGAGTCGCCGAGGAGCTCAGCGTCGCTCGCGCGACCGTCTACCGTCGCATGCAACGGCTGGGCATTCCGACCTCGCGCTGGCGTGGTGAGATGTCATCGCGGGCACTGAACGGGACGACGGGATCAACGCACGGCGGTTGACACGTCGTCGGAGCGCGGATCGCCCGGCCCGGTGACGGTCGTCCGCGCGTCATTCGATTCGTCCAACTCCTCGCCAAGTAGCTCCGCCGTCGCAACGCGACGGCGGAGCTGCGCGCATCTGCCATCGTCGGTACACGGATTCGCGCTATTCGCGTTATTCGCAGGCCGGAGTGTGCGAATAACGCGAATAGCGCGAAATCCCTCCGGCAGAGCGGCGAGCGAATTCGTTGGTTCTCAAGCACTTCGCGACAACCCTCCGATGGTCCCCGCCTTGCTTTCGCCGACGGCCAGCTCACGTCCTGAGGCTGTTTGTAATCGGCGCGCGAGCAGAAGTCCGGCTGCCGAGTAGTGGCCAGGATTGCGGCGCGTGCGCCAGGGCGTTTACCGCACACGATTCCAGGATCGGGAGGCAGGCTATGTCGACGAGGGGACACGCGCACCGCACGCAGAATGCGGCCAGTGCAGAAATGACGCTGCGATCACCATGGAGAACGGACTCACGCGTCATGCGTGCCGGCGCGGTAGGAATCGCAGCCATCGCGCTGTTGCTTGGGGCAGCGATATGGGCGCGGCCCGATCGCGCGCGCGCCGGTGTGGTGCGCGGGACGGCCGCGGGCGGGAGTGCTGTGCGCGACGGTGATTCTGGGGCGCGCCTAACGAGCGAGGTCGGCCACGAGACGGGGGACAGTGTGCGGGTGGTGGTGCGCAATGCCAGGCGGGACAGCGTGCAGGTGGAGGTGCGCGCCGGACCGGCAGAGGCGTGCGCGGAGAAGGCGTTGGTGGACGTGGCGACGCTTGCGCCCAAGCGGCGGTGGGCGATCTGGGCGGACGCGGGCGTCTGCTGGCGGAGCGAGCGCCCGCCGGTGGGCTCGGGGGCCTGGGGCCCCTGGCACACGCACGCCGGCCCGGCCGTGGTGGCCGAAGACGCCATCAACGACAGCGTATAGCTCGGAAAGCGTGTAGCGCGACGCACTCGGGACGCACTCGTCACGCAGTCGGGCGCGCGGTGGTACGGGGCGGCTGAAGGGGCGTTCCGCGGATGGATCCTGCCACTGACGGACCTTTCCACTGATGGAGGTGGGTTGTGCTGAAGCTTGGTCGTCGACACGCTCCGGGGGCCGGTGGGCAGCATGCGCTGCAGAACGTTGTGCAGCGCGTTGTGCGGTGCGTTGTGCAGCGCACGCGGCAGGGTCTCGCACATTGGGTGGGTGGCTCCGCGTACGAGTCCGTGGTCGGGCTCATGCCCATGGTCGGGCTCATCCTGGTGCTCGGCGCTCTCGTGGGCACGGCCATGCCGCAGCGCGCGTTGGCGCAGGATCCGTGCGATCCTTTCGCGGTCATTTGTCCGGGCGGTGACCGAAACCCGCCGACGGTGAGCGTGCTGCCGACGACGATGAGCTATAACGGAGGGAGCGACTCTCTCCAGATCAGCGTCACGGTGCGGTGGTGCGACGACGTGGCGCTCAATGCTGGTAGTCGCTCGATCCACTGGCGCGGGGTCGCAGTGACGAGCCAGTTCAACTACACCTCCAGCACTCAGAGTGGATGCGCCGAGGCGCGGGCCTCCACGGGGGTCGTGTACCTGCAGCCCGGGACGAACGTGCTCTCGGCATCGATCTCGGATGCGGCCGGCAACTTCGGGAGCGCCTCGCACACCTACCAGTACACCGAGCGCCAGGTGGCTCTCACGCCCGCGGGCGGGCCGCTGATCCTCATGCCGGGGACTGCGGATACCGTCCATGTGCAGCTGACCAACACGGGGCCGCAGCTCGACACCTTCAACGTGTTCGCGGACACGGTGCTCACCTATGTCTTGGGGGCGGGCGATCAGATGTATCCGTCCGTGTTTGCGAACCAGGGGCAGGTCGTGCTCGCGCCCGGGGCCTCCGTCGACCGGGCGATAAGCGTCCCCGCGCCGGCGAGCGGTCCCGGGCATCATCTCTACGTGGCCAGTTGGTGGGGGAACTCATCCGATAATGGCACGCTCACGCTGGCCGAGTTCACGGTGAATGTGCCGCAGGTGGTCACAGTGAGCGCGCCGGTGGGCACGGCATTGCAGCCGACGGCGAATCTCACGCAGACGCTCCCCTTTACGGTGTTCAACATGGGCTCCCAGAGTGCCACACTCACGCTTGCCGCCACGTGCAGTGGGACGGCGACGGCCTGCAGCGTGCCGGCCTCGATCACCGTGTCCGGTGCGGGTTCGGCCCCGGTGAACGTGAGCTACCACGCAGGGGCGACGCAGACGACGGGTAGTGTGCGGCTCACGGCAGCACTCAATGGGGATGCGACGAATCGGGACAGTGCGACAGCGGCCCTCACCGTTGTCGATGCGGCACGCCCGCGTGTGGCGACGGCGGCGCTCAATCCGGGGAGTTCCGTGACAAGGGGGCTCTGTCTGGCGATAGCCGCAGGGCCGGATGCGGCGAGCGAGTGCGGGGACTTGCGCGTGACGCACGGGCTCCCGGTCGTGCGCACCCGGAACAAGCCGCGTGCACCCGTCTTGCTCTACAACTCGCAGCATGCGCACCCCTTCCCGCTCGTGGCCGCCGACGTGGCGGTCGCGGTCGGGAGCACACTCCCCGACAGCCTCGTCGCCCTCCTCTCGGTGAACGGCGTGGTGCGGACGCAGCGGAAGTTTGTCGGGACTCTCTGGACGGTGGGGGCGACGCGCCGCATCGCGCTCGACTATGACGGGCTCAGCGATGCGACCGGGCTCTATCCCTACACGCTCGAGGTCAAGGCCTACCGCGGCGCGGCGGTCGCCGCGACTCAGGTGACCGATACGCTCGTCGTGGTGAACCGCTCGGCGAGCCCCTTTGGTGCGGGTTGGTGGCTGGCCGGCTACGAACGGCTCGTCTTCCTGGCCAACAGCACGAATCTCCTCTGGATCGGGGGTGACGGGAGCACGCGGCTCTACGCCGATAGCGGGCTCGTGAGCGGTACGCAGACGCGCGTCTATCGCGTGCAGCAGACGGTCGACCGGCCGGAGCGGCTGACGAAGCTCTCGACCGGGGTCTACCGGCGGGAGCTCAAAGGGGGCGGCTACGTGGAGTTCCGCGCCGATGGGGTGGAGACGGCGGTGGTGAACCGCTTGGGGCAGACGACCACCTTCACGCCCGATGCGAGCGGACGGCTCTCCACGATTAGCCTCCCCCCGCTGGGGACGAGCTACACCTTCCGCTACGACCAGAGTGGGAGCGCCGGGCGGCTCATCGCGGTCGATGCGCCGGGCCTGACCGCCACGCCGCGCACGGTGACGCTAGGCTACGTGGGGACGACCCGGCGGGTGCAGACGATCACGGACGTGGACACGAGTCGGGTCACCTTCAGCTACTCGGCCACGGTGGCGAACCGGATCGAGGAGCGGAAGGATCGCCTGGGGCACCCGGTCGAGTTCACCTTCGATGCGGGCTCGAAGCTCACGACCGTGCGGACGACCGACGGGGCGAGCCCCACGCCGCAGGTGATCCAGACCACAATCTGTCCTGTGGAGACGCGGAGCCTCTCGAGCTGTAGCCCGGTGCCGATCGATCCGAGCCAGGCGACCACCACGCTCGATGGACCGCGGACGGATTCCGCGGACGTGACCACGTTTGTGCTGGACCGCTTTGGCGCCCCGGCGGTGATCACCGACGCGCACGGGGCGGTGACGCGCCTTACGCGGGGGGATCCGCGCTGGCCCGCTGCGGTGACCAGTTTCGAGCGGGCGAACGGCTTCGTGAGCCTGGCGAGCTATGACGACCACGGGAACCCGACGCTCTTGATGGATCTCAATCCCCTCGGCGATGGGCGCGTGGCCGTCTCCCAGTTTGCCTGGGATTCCAAGTGGGATGCAGTTACGGAGATCATTCGGCCAGAAGGAGAAATCGCTCACTTCGCCTATGATCCCACGACGGGGAATCTCCTCTACACCGAAGATGGACGGGGGACCTCCAGCCGGACGATGATCCTCTACTACACGAGCGGGGCGGCGGCGGGGCTCGTGCGCTCGGTGCATGCGCCGCTGGTGAACGGACAGGCTTCCGTAGACTCGGTGGTCTACGATGCCAAGGGGAATCTCCTACAGACGCGCTCACCGCGTGGGGCGTGGACCTTCCTCACGAGCGATGCCCTGGGGCGTATCGTGCGGGTGAAGCACCCGATCGATACCGTGAGCACGACGCTCTTTGTCGTGGATTCGATGAGCTACGATCTTGAGGATCGGCTCCTCCGGCAGACGACCGCGGGGCCGGCGCTGAACGGGGCCGGGGCGGATACAGTGCTCGTGCAGACCTTCTACAACAAGAACGGCTGGACCGACAGCCTGCGCCGGAGCGCGCACCCTGATCTGGCCAGTATCGGCACGATGGCCCAGCGGGTGACCTACGACTCAGTGGGTCGCGTGATCACGGAGGCCGACGATGCTGGGAAGCTCACCACGCTGACCTACGACCCGGCGGGGAACACAGTCGCCACCCGCACCCGACGCGGTCTCGTGATCACAATGACGTACAATGCTCTCGGCCAGCTCACAGCGCAGCATCTCCCTGACGTCCACTACGCGAGCCTACGAGAAGGAATTCCGAAGAACCAGATTACTGTGCAACCAGCGACCGAGAATCCGCCCTATCCGCGCTTTCCGAACGACGGGGCTGGTGGTTACTTGATCGCGGCGGAAGATCATCAATTTGGCTACGATAACTTGGGGAGGATGATCCGGGCGGACAATCCATTCGCGCAGGTCCGTCGGGCGTACCTTCCCAACGGTCTCCTGAAAACGGATTCGCTCCGCATTCGCACGGTCAAGGATCTTTCTTCGGGTGGCAACTTCACGACCCACGTGTACGGGCTTGCCTATGCTTACGACCTCAACGGCCGCCGCACGGCAGTTACGCACCCGCAGCAACTGGCCCCTGTGGTGAGCGGCTTCCGGCGCGACCGGACGACCTATGCCTACGATCCGGTGATCGGCGCGCTCACGACCGTCACCGATCCGCTAGGATTCACGTTCACATATACGTACAACCCGCGGAGTCAGATCTCAGGACTCGCGCTTCCAGACGGCCGGTCGGAGAGCTACACCTACGATCCAGACGGGAATCTCAGCCGGCACCTCCTCACCGATCCCCAGAGCGCCATCGGGCGCGATGTCACGCTTAGCTACGACGGGCGGGGCAGAATGCTTTCAGCAAGCAACGCTGTCTTCCCGCACGACATCCAGACGGTGAAGTACGACGGGCTCGGCAAGGTGGTCCGCTCTCGACTGACCGCGCAAGGGACATTCGTCGATTTCCTAACCTCGCCCCCATCCATCACTTCCGGGACGTACACATCGAGCGACAGCTTAGCGACCGATGCGCTTGGACACCTAATGCGCGTCGTGAGCGGGGACACGACGCAGACGGCGAATGGTGGGTTCCACATCCAGAGCGGGCCGCATGGCTTCCGGGTCTTCGAGCCCGCCACAGGCCGCCTCGTCAAACTCTTCGGCGAGTCCACCGGCGGGCGCGACACGGTGTGGTACGATGAGGACGGCAACACGGTTTTCTACACGCAGCCGGACCCCAGTGGCATCTTGCACGACCGGGCATCCTACTACGCTGCTGACGGTACGCTTCGCGCGGCAGACAATCGCATCTCGCCCAATCGGTTCACGGCATCCGTCACGTTCGACGAATATCGTTACGATGCCCTGGGCCGGCGTGTCCTGGTCTGGTCTCGCCGTTGGAGCAGCATCGGCACCAACCCAACGCGAGGCGAAGGAAACCTAGATCTAATCCGGCGCACCGTGTGGGACGGGAGTTCGGAACTGTGGGAAATGCAGATGCCGGGCGACGATACGTTGGCCTACTTGGAAAGTGACACGGTTACGGTGCACCTCGCGACCACGTCGTTCGACCGGAACCCATACTTCGGGCGGGTGGTCTACACGCATGGGCTGGCGGTCGACGCTCCGCTCGGCATCACGCGCGTGAACTACGTTGATGACCCCCCGGACCCGAGTGGCAGCCCGAAGCCGCTCATGCAGTGGGCGCCATTCACGATTGTGCCGCTCTGGAACGTGCGCCGGCAACCGGACATGGGATATTTCGCTGGAATCGGCGTGAACAACTGCCAACCGAGCGATCCCACGAGATGCGTGCTGATCGACTTTCCGGCCTTCTACTTCGTGTATGGACAGACAACCGGGACGCTCTTCTACTGGCACGGCACGCTCAAGGAGCAAAAGGAAGACAAGACCGGCACCTTCTACCGCCGCAATCGGTACTACGACCCCGGCACTGGCCAGTTCACGCAGGAAGACCCTGTTGGGCTCGCAGGTGGGCTCAATCTCTATGGATTTGCTGCCGGGGACCCAGTCAATCTCTCGGATCCTCTCGGCCTGCAGCCTTGTGCTCGCACCCGTAGTTGCCCCATCGATGGTCTCGCAGTATTTCGCCAGGTTGGACAACGGGTCAAGCCGTTTCAACAGGCCGTTGAAGGTATGGGGAAGCTTGTAGGACTGAAGGATTTGGCCGATGGAGTCGACGATCTCGCAGCAGGACACGTAGGTCGTGGCGCATTCAGACTTGCGATGGTGCTTCCATTTGACCGTCTCGAGGGCAGTGCAATCAGGATAAGCGAGGAGCGGCTGGCGCACGTGCTGGCGCACCACGTGATCAGGGGTATAGAAAGCGTTGGGAAGAGTTTGTTTCGTGAGGGTGAAGACGTAGTAGAGTTGGTACGTATGGCGGAGAAGATTGAACCTGTGAAGCAGGCAGTGGGCCGTAACTACGAACGTGTCGTAGATGCAGGGCATGTAATTGGGACAGACGTGCGGACAGGGGCAGAAACCTCTGTATACACAGTCATCACCGATGAACATAACAATCTGGTGACCGCATTCCCCGGGCTTCCACTGCGAAGACGACAGCCGTGAGGCAGTGTGCGTAAAGTGGTGTAGATCGGGAGGGGGGCCGGCCTGAACGAGGAACGGCCACCGCTCTATCTTCTGGGAACCAGTAGGAACCCCAGCGGGGGTGACGCCCCGCGCTGCCCAGGAGATGCTCGATGACCGTTCGTTCCCACGCTACACCCAACCGGGGGCGCAAGCAAGGCGTCGCCCCCGAGGTCCCTGAGGACGCGCTGCGTACGATGCTCCAGTCGCTCATCCAGGAGACGCTCGAGCGCGAGTTCCACCAGTTCGTCGGGGCCGCCCCACACGAGCGCACGGCCGCGCGCCGCGGGTGGCGGAACGGGCGCCGCGACCGCACGCTCCTCACCCGCGTCGGCCCGCTGACGTTGCGGGTGCCGCGGGATCGCGCCGGCGAGTTTCAGCCCACGCTCTTCGCCCGCTATCAGCGGAGTGAGCAGGCCCTGGTCCTCGCCTTGGCCGAGATGTACTTGCAGGGCGTCTCCACGCGGAAGGTGAGCGCCGTGGTCGAGCAGCTCGGCGGCACCACGATCAGTGCCTCGACCGTGAGTGCCTGCACGCAGCGGCTCGATGCGCGTCTCGCCGCGTGGCGCGCGCGCCGGCTGGACGGCCCGCCGTACCCGTACCTGATCCTCGATGCCCACCACGAGCGGATCCGCCGCGAGGGGCAGGTGCTCGCCACGGCCGCGCTCTGGGTGATCGGCATCCGCGCCGATGGCTACCGCGACCACCTGGGGCTCTGGCTCGGGGCGAGCGAAAGCGCCGCGAGTTGGGCCGCGGTGTTCCGCGATCTCGTCCAGCGCGGGCTCACGGGCGTCACCTACGCGGTGAGCGATGAACATGAGGGGCTCGTCGCGGCCCTGGCTCCCCGCGCCCCCAAGGCGGCCGAGTGGCTCGAGACAACGCTCGGCGAGACGCTCGCGGTCTACGTCCTCAGCGAACCGGAAGCGCGCCGCCGGCTCCGCACGACCAACGCGGTCGAACACGATCACGCCGAGGTCCGCCGGCGCACACGGGTCATCCGGATCTTTCCCAACGAGGACAGCTTCCTCCGCCTGGCCACGGCGCTCGCCGCCGAGCGCAGCGACCACTGGGCGGCGCGCCGCTACCTCATCCTCCAGCAACCACCACGAGCCACCGTCAAACGCCTCAAGAAAACCGCCTGAGATTCTCCCGCCCAGAAACGATCTACACACTTATTCGCACTTGACCAGCCGTGATTCGGAGAGGAGAAAGCCTATGGGACTGACAATCGTATTGCAGAACCAATCCGGCGCGTTACTTGATGAAGCAGTCGCCGACACTACAGACTTGCTGCCTTTCGTGTTGCCACAGACGGAGGATGAGGTGTTTCACTACATTCCCTATATCGACCGATATGGGGACACGGTTTTCAATCGACTACAAATGACTCCATTGCTGAGGGAATTCTCAGTGCTTCAGAGCAACACAACCGATCCAGACGAACGTTACCTTCTCGAACGCATAAGCCAACTCGCTGTAAGGTGCATGAACACTGATCTCAGCTATCTCAGATTTATCGGCGATTGAGATTGAAGGTAAGCGTGCGTGGTGTACTGGGGGACCTCGCCGGGCGATGGACCGGCGGCCGCGCGCCGGATACTTGGCGTCATACCAATCCTCGAGAACAATGCCGTCCACGACGTGGTGGGTCCGGCCCGCCGCGAGCGCCCGTTCTGTTCTTCTGCTAGGAAGTGTGCTAGGTGGGATCGCCTGCACGGACAACACGTCGCTTCCTACCCAGGCCGACAGCGGCATCCCTGTGCGGACAATGGCAAGCGACCCGGCGCAGACGGTGTCGTACTGGTACGGCGGTGAAGAGATCGTTCTGCACCCAGATCCGGCCCGCGTTGTGCTTTCGCTGGATGCTGCACACTCGTCACGCACCGGCGTGCAACGCGTCCTTACCGCCGGTGGAGTAGCGGCGAGTCGCATAGAGCGCCTGCCGCAAATCGCCGGGCACTGGATAGTGGAGCTGTCAGGCGGGGCCTCCGCCGCGAGCGTGGCAGAGGCGATCAACCACGCACGTGCCACTCATCTTTCCACAGTGTTGGGTACGAAGTTCATGGCGCCGGTATATCACACCGATGATGGTGCCGAGTACCGGCCGGTGGGGCAGATGATCGTCAAGTTCCGCCCAGACGCGAGCCAGGGTGCCATCGACGCGCTCTTGAAAGGCCTTGGCAGCACTGTGGTGCGCCCTCCCCAGCCGGACTCCGGGCGCGTGGAGTACCTCATCAGCTATCCGGCGGATTCCACGGTCCCGTTGCGCGTGGTTGGGTCACTCCATGCGAGTGCCCTCGTGGAGTGGGCGGAACCGGACGGCGTTCCCAGCGCCGAGCTCCATTCAGTGCCCTCGGATCAGTACTACGCACTTCAATATTATCTGAAGAATGCGGTGATGCTGAACGGCGTGCATGTCGACGTGAACGTCGAGCCGGCGTGGGACGTGACCACAGGCTACTACCTCGTGGACGTCGCTGTCGTGGGCGACGGAGTCGACTGGTCGCATCCAGACTTCGAGGGGAGAGTGGGATGGGGGTGGGACGCATTCTCAGCGGATCCCAGCCAGTGCGATACCGACTGCGCGCACAAGCCGTTCGGTGACGACACCCATGGGACGGCGGTGGCAGGAATCATCGCGGCTTCGCAGAACAATCCAGCGGAGGACAACTTCAACTTAAAGGAAGGGATTTCCGGTATCGCCCCGGGTGTACACATCACGCCGATCCGGATCGCGAGGGGAGGACAATTTGCGCTCGCATCGCGGATTGCGGACGGGATCAATTTTGCCTGGACGACGGGCGCTGCGGTGATCAACAACAGCTGGGGCAGCGACGTGTCGCTGAATGACGTCGCGCAGGCGATCACCAATGCCATCACGCAGGGACGCGGCGGCAAGGGGGTGGTCGTCGTCGCATCTGCGGGCAACAGGACGGACAGATCGGCTGGGCGATTCGTACCCGTCCAGTTTCCGGCACGTATGTCGAGTGTAATCTCGGTCAGCGCGATCAATCGGAATGGGGGCATCGCAAACTACGCCCCCAACAGCGGCTTCGGCACGCATATCACGTTAGTTGCTCCCAGTAGCGACAAAGTTCCCTCGGGCGACCTGGCGACATGTTTTGCGCTCAGCATTGAGGATGTCGTGACCACGGAACTCACGGGGCTTTCTGGCTGCAACGACGGCCCAGATCCCGACAAGCCGGACTACACTCAGCACTTCGGTGGCACGTCTGCAGCTGCTCCCCAGGTCTCGGGCGCGGCGGCTCTCCTCATCTCTGCCGATCCGTCGCTTACCTCGAGTGGTGTAACATTCAAGCTCACTTCCGCCGCCGACCCCTGGGGCCCATCGCAGACGTACGGTGCCGGTAAGCTGAACATTGGCCGGGCGCTCGCTCCACCTCCCCCGCCGCCCCCGCCACCCGAGTGCGAGCCAGTGCCCCCAGCCGTGACGTGCTGACGCGAGCGCTCACAGCCGAGTGTGGTTGACGGTTGCAGGTCGGCAGCAAATGATCTGAGGACCGCGAGCGGCTGCATCTGAGGCGCCACTCGCTGTCCTCGGCGCGGCGGTTCCAATCCACCTGTCCTCTGATGATGGCGTCACCAACACCTGGACGACTTCACAGCTATGCCAGAGCGGCGTGTGCACTGGCCGTACTGCTGCTGGCAGCATGCGCGGACGCGGAAGCCCCATCGCCGGTTGGGGATGTTGCGGTGATCGTGAACGTGGAGAGCGGCCGCGTTCCCGTGGTCACCATCCCTCAAGGGCGGCGACTTCCTGAAGGGGACCTCCTACCGCGCTTCGTGTGGTCACATGCTACGTCGCCGGATACCAGCGTGGCGTATCTCTCGACCCAGAGTGACGATGCGCAGACGGTCGAGCTCATCGCACTCGATCTCCGAACGCGCCGCATCCGCTGGCGCGAGACGTGGCCGGACATCCTGGCGCGGAGCCTCATCGGACCGGTCTTCACAGAGAGGCCCGGGGCGCTATCCCTCAGCCCGGACGGCACCCGTCTCTTCGTAGCCGATGCGCTCCAGGGCAATACGCGAGGGATGCTCGTGCTCGATCTCGCCACGCGTACTCCGGTCGGCTTCGTTCCGGGCTTCTCCGTTGGCGTCGCTGGTCTGGTCGCGGTCCCGGCCGGTACGAACTTCCCTCGCGGTATCATGCTCGCCGCCGCCACGCCCACTGCAACTTCTGCCAGCACCCTCTTTCTGATTGATCCGGATACGTTCGCCATTGTCGATTCCATACCCAACCTGGTCCCGGCGGGCGTCGGAAGCATCAGCAATCTGGTTCTGACACCGAACGGTCAGGATGTGTACGGAGCGAGGCAGGGGCAGCTCATCCGAATCGACCTCCCGTCGCGGAGCGTGACGGCCCGCACGACCACCACGCCGTTCGCGGGAGGGATAGCTGTCTCACCCGATGGGCGATCGGTGTTCGTGGCCGATCACGGCGACTTCTTCGACAGTCCGGGTTCAGGGAAGATCTTTCGGTATGCCACGAACCTCGACCCGCTCCCGCCTGTTCAACTACCTACGAATCTGTCCGACCCAGTTCTGGTGAGCCACGACGTGGCGGTCAGCGCTGATAATCGTACACTATACGTCACCTCGGGTACGTCGCAGACAGGACCGCTCTTCGGACCACAACCTGGCAGGCTGCTGATCGTCGATCTGGAGAGCGGCAGTACAAGAGTCGTTCCGCTCAATGATTGGAACCCGGTCACCATAATTGTTGTGAGTGCCGGCGGATCCGAGCCGTAGCTTGGCCGTCGAATGGATGTATACCTCCACGGACGCCCTTGCTTCGGGAGCCACTCCCCAAACCGGTAATCCCGAGAAGTCCGAATCGCACGAGGAATCCGCGCGGACCGCATGGGAATCGTCTCCCGCAAATCGAGCCGGACGCAACACAGGTATGGAATCCAACGATGCGCAATACCGGAGCAGCAGTGGCTGGTGCCTCGGGATTGGCACTCATCTTACTTTACTGTGGCTATCTCGTGTGGGGACGGCGGCCGCGCTAGCATTCTGAAGTCTATGCACAACGTCATCCCGTTCTATCTTTCCGTACGGATCTATCCGCAATCGCGCGACGCTCTCCATTCTCGGTGTGTCATTATGGTCGACTTGATACCGAGGCAATTTCAGAGCGGACTGCGATTGAACGCCGTTCCACTTCCGCCATTTCTGTCGCATGCGTGGGGAGTTCTCCAGTCGGTGCTGGAGGCAGTTATTGATCGCGGATATATCACGAGAGTGCGTCTGCCGGACAGGCCAGATCGACCTGAGCTGCCGATCGATGTCATATCGGACCGTCGCAGTGTGGAGCAGTTGGTTGAGTGGTTACGGGAATATGTCGATAACAAACGCTTGTATCCGATCGGTTTGTGGAGCATGCAGCAGGAGCAGTATCTGAAGGCTGAAGAAACGGTACACAGAGGTGGCCTGAAGAAGTTGGACAGGTGGGATAAGTGGAAATCGGCGCTCCACGAGGCGATACGCTCGCCAACCAGGAGGCGCATTGCCGATGCGACGCCCCCGACGGAACCACTCAGCGGCGTTCAAGGCGAAGGTGGCCTTGGCCGCGATCGAAAGCAATGGGACGCTCGCCGAACTGGCCCAGCGGTTCGACGTCCACCCGAACCAGATCACCGAATGGCGGCGCCAGCTCGTGGCGCACGCGGCCGACGCATTCACGATTGGGCGTGAGCGGCGTGAACCGCCGATCGACGTGAAAGCACTCCACGCCAAGATCGGCCAACAGGCGCTGGAGCTGGATTTTTTGGCCACCGCGCTCGGACGCGCCCCCGGGCCGAACGGCAAGCGATGATCGACCGGACGCACCGGCTCTCGATCCCGCGCCCAGCGCGCCTCCTGGGGCTGTCACGCGCGTCGGCCTACTATGCCGCGCGCGTGGCCGGTGAGGCCACGCTCACGCTGACGCGACGCATCGACGAGCTGCCTCTCGAGCGGCCCTTCGCGGGCAGTCGCATGCTGCGCGACCTCCTGAATGACGACGGCGTGGCGGTGGGTCGCGAGCATGGTGGGTCGCGAGCATGTGCGAACGCTCATGCACCGGCTCGCGATCACCGCCATCTATCAGCGGCCGAGGACGACGCAGCGGCATCGCGCGCACCCGGTGTTCCCGTATCTGCTGCGCACGCTCACGGTCACGCGGCCGCATCACGTCTGGGCCGCCGACATCACGTCTATCTCACGTATATCCCCATGGCGCGCGGCTTCGTCTATCTCGTCGCGGTGATGGACTGGGCGAGCCGGACGGTGCTCACCTGGCGCGTGTCGCCCATGCTGACGAGCGACTTCTGCGTGGCCGCGCTCGAGGAGGCGCTGGACCGCTTCGGCACGCCCGAGATCTTCAACACCGATCAAGGCAGCCAATTCACGAGTGCCCAGTTCCTGAACGTGCTCCGCCGCCGCGAGATGCAGAGCAGCATGGATGGTCGGGGCTGCTGGCGCGACAACGTCGTCGTCGAACGCCTCTGGCGCTCCGTCAAGTACGAAGAGGTGTATCTCCACGCGTACGAGACCGTCTCCCAGGTCCGAGCCGGGCTCTCGCGCGACTTCCAATTCTTTAATCACCGCCGGCCCCACGCCGCGCTGTCGCGCCGAACCCCGGACAGCGTGTACTTTACCGCACTGCCTCGACTGCTCACGTCCACACCCCGCGCTGTTCCACTTATCCCGGCCGCCTGACCTGTCTCAATCCGTCAGGCCACCTCTGTTGACCGGGCGACAGGGCATGGTGTGGCGCTGGCGAAAGCGGAGTGTGAGCGGAACGTGCAGCTGTACCAACTGCGATTCGTGCTCCGAAGGTTCGGGGAGAATTGTCCGTAACTCGGTACTAGCCGGCGCTCCAACGTCGCAGTGAACCGTCCCGGCATCGTCGGAGGCGCCAACACGTGAGCGATTGGAGTCGCCTTGGGGCACACACGGTCTGTCGCAGACTCCTGGAGCGGACTGAGGCGCTCGCGCAAGTGCACATCGCCCAGCGCCCTCGAGGTGGGCCGGTATCAGCCCCTCGCCCCCTTCAGATCCCCTTCTCCTCGAGCAACTGCAGGAAGTCCCCCGGCTCCGTGAGCGCGAACAGCCGCTCCGGCACGTCGGGCTCCTTGCTGAACTGCGCGATCTTTCCGAGCACGGGGAGATACTGGTTCGACACCTCGAGCGGGGGCGCCACGATCAGGAAAAAGAAGTGCACCGGCTTCTCGTCGATCGCCTTGAAGTCGGTCCCCTCCGGCTTCCGGCCGAACGCGACGCGCAGCTTGTTCACCACGAGCGACCGGCAGTGCGGGATCGCGATTCCGCGCCCGATGCCGGTGGAGCCCAGGTTCTCGCGCCGCTTCAGCATCTTGTAGAGCATCCCCTCCGACTTCTCATCCAGCTTGAGCAGCCCGATGAGCTCCTTCAGGATCTCGTCCTTCGACGTCCCCTGGAGCTCGAGCTGGATCGCGTCCTGATCGAAGAACTGGCGCAGTTCCATCTATTCCTCAGCGCGGTGCGGCATGATGGTGGCTCCCGGCGCGATGCGCGTGGCGTCCCCCGCGCGTTGCACGCGGGCGCGTCCACGATGCGCGCCGGGCGAACCGACTCGCCACCCGGCGAGAGCACCGCCGGTGGCCCCGGACCGGAGCGAAGCTACACGCGCCGGTGATGCGTGTCAAATGCCTGTATTGCATGGACTTCGGGGCAACGTTAGCTTACAGGGTCATGCCCTTTCCGATCGCGCTCCCGTTCCGCGTTCCGCTCTACCTCGCTCCCATGGCGGGGGTGTCGGAGGCGCCCTTCCGCCGCATCTGCCGCCGCTTCGGCGCCGATGTGGTAGTCACCGAGTTCCTGTCGGCCGAGGGGATTCGACGCGAGAATCCGGCCACGATCGCGAAGCTGCGCTTCGCCCCGCAGGAGCGCCCGATCGGCGTGCAGATCTTTGGCGCCGACCCGCACGCCATGGCCGAGGCGGCCGCGCTCGTCACCGACGTCTTTCAGCCCGAGTTCATCGACATCAACTTCGGCTGCCCCGTCAAGAAGGTCGTCAAGCGCAACGGCGGCTCCGGGTGCCTCAAGGATCTTGGGCTCGTGCGCGACGTCGTACGCGCCGTGGTGAAGGCCACGCATCTCCCGGTGACGACGAAGATCCGGAGCGGGTGGAACGAGGAGATGCGCGATCCGGTCACGATCGCTCTCACCTGCCAGGATGCGGGGTCGCGCGTGCTCACGCTGCATCCGCGCACGCGCACGCAGATGTACTCCGGCAGCGCGCGCTGGGAGGAGATCGCGGCGGTGACCGACGCCCTCGACATCCCGGTGCTCGGCAACGGCGACATCAAGAACGCCGAGGATGCAGTGCGCATGCACCGCGAGACCGGGTGCGACGGCGTCATGATCGCGCGCGGCTCCTTCGGGCAGCCGTGGGTGTTTGCGCAGGCGCGCGCCATGCTGGAGGGCACACCCGTGCCCGCGGCGCCCCCGGTGGAGGAGCGCATCGCGCTCGCGCTCGAGCACGCGCGCATGGCCGCGGCGTATGACGCCGACCCACGCGGTGCGGCAATCGAATTCCGCAAGCACCTGGGGTGGTACGTGAAGGGACTGCGCGGGTCCGCCGATCTCCGTCGACGGCTCTATGCCGTGGTGTCGGTGGCGGAGATGGAGGACATCTTCGCCGACTATCTCCACGCGATGGCGCGTGGCGATCTGCCCGTCGCGCCCGACGGAGAGGAGCAGCTGCCAGACGCAGAGCACGGGCGCGCCGCCGCGGCGGCGTGACGCGCGAGCGACTGCTGGCGCTCTTGCGCCAGGTGGCCGCCGGCGAGATCGCCGTGGCCGACGCGCTCCAGGAGCTCTCGCTCCCTCCCATCGAGTCGCTCGCGTACGCCACCGTCGATCACCACCGCGCCATCCGGCACGGCTATCCCGAAGTCATCCTCGCTCAGGGGAAAGCTCCCGAGCACGTGCTCGGGATCGCCGAGCGGCTGGCCGAACGCGGTGACGGCTTTCTCGCCACGCGGGCGGACGACACGGTGCGCACGCTCCTGGCCGAGCGCTTTCCCGGTGCGGAGGTAAACGCGCTGGGGCGGACGGTGTACCTGCGCGGACGCGAGCGCGACTACGGGGAGCGTGCCGGCCCGGTGCTCATCGTGACCGCGGGAACGAGTGACCTGCCCGTGGCGGAAGAGGCGGCGGTGACGGCGCGCGCGCTGGGGAATCGCGTGGAGCGGCTGGACGACGTGGGCGTCGCCGGCATTCACCGCATTCTTGCCAGGACGGATGCGCTGGCGCGCGCGGCAGTGGTGATCGTCGTCGCCGGTATGGAGGGCGCACTCCCGTCCGTGGTGGGCGGGCTGGTGAGCGTGCCCGTGATCGCGGTGCCCACGAGCGTGGGATACGGCGCGAGCTTCGGCGGCATCGCCGCACTGCTTGGCATGTTGAACAGTTGCGCCTCGGGCGTGACGGTCGTCAACATCGACAACGGCTTCGGTGCCGCCTACGCCGCATCCCGCATCACCCACCGCGCCCGTGACGAGGCTGCCGGCGTTCAAACGCCCTGATCAGCTCCAGCTCTCTCCCAGCACGATCGCGTGGACGGCTACCGGCGCGGCGCTCGTGCTCAGCGCCGCGCTCGGATCCGTGTCTGCCGCACTCGCCGCCGCCGGAAGCGCGTACGCCGTGCGCCGTCTCGCGCCGCGCTGCGCGCTCGCGTGTGTGGTGCTCCTGGCCGCGCTCGCGCTCCTGCTCCCCGCGCAGGTCGCGGTGCCCGCCACCCCGCTCTCGCTCCTGGCCCTCGTCGCCCTCCTTGCCGCTGCAGGCGCGGCCGCCTGGTGGCACGTGCGCGTGGCCGCCGATCCGCGCGCATGGCGCCGCGCGGCCAGACTCCGCCGCAAAGCGCGCGGCGTCACCGCCGATTCGGCTGTCGCGCCATTCCCGGGAGTCGGCGTGGACGCCGGCCGTTCCTGGCGGCGCGTGCTCACGCCGGCTTTAGGACTGGATGCACGCGCCACGACCGCGCTCCGTCAGCAGCAGTCGCCGCAGAAGGCGCAAGTGCTCCAGCCGCCTTCCTCGAGCGCGGCGTCGCAAGGGACTGTGCCCGGCGGAGCAGCGGGGCACAGCGTACGGACGGAGGAGAGCGGGCCGCGCGCGGTGCGCGTGCCACGGAGCCCGGATGAGGAGTTGCTCTTTCGCTTCCTGCGCGATGCACGGGATGCGATGCAGGCGGACGTCACGTACTTCTGGCGCGGCAACGTGTTCGACGATGCGCTCGAGCTGGTCGCCAGCTCCGGGCTTCGGGGAGACGATGCCCCACCTCCTTCGCTCGCGCCGGAGATGGAGCCGCTCGTGCGGTGGGCCGCGCAGGAGCGCATGGTCGTCGCGAACGCGGACGACCAGCCGGAGCTGTTCGTCGTCGGCCCGGTGGGGAAGGGGGAGAGCATTCACGGCGTTCTTGCGGTGCGATGCCACGATCGCGCGCATCTCCCCCGCGACCGCGCGCGCTCGTGGCTGGGGCGCTACGCCGCGCAGCTGGCGCGTCTCATCGAGTTGATCGAGGAGGGACATGCCGCGCGCCGCTACCGCGAGAAGTCCCAGCGCGTGCTGCGCGCGGCGGAGATGGTAGAGAAGTGTCTGGACCGCGAGGAGCTGGGGCGGGCCGTCTGCGCCGTGGCCACCGACATCGCGTCCGCCACGCACGCGGCGTTCATCCTGTGGGACGAGGAGCAGGGTGTCGGGGTGGTGCAGAGCACGACCGACGGACACCACGTTGCTCCGGGCTTCGAGGTGCGCGACCGCGCACTCTTCGCCGCCGCCTGCCGTGAGCGCCAGAGCTACGCCATTCGCGACGCGAGGCGCATGTCGCGCGATACGGTGCTCTACGGTCCGTCGGAGCCGCGCCGTCTTCCCGGCTCGCTGGCCGTGGTGACGCTCGTGGGGCAGGGCTCGTGCAAGGGAGCGATCGCCGTGGAGGGAGAAGCGCCCATGCAGGTGACCGCGGTGGAAGTCGATCTCCTCCGCATGTTGGCGAGCCACGTGCTGTCCGCGCTGGAGAACACGCGCCAGTTCGAGCGCGCGGCAGAGCTGGCGGTCATCGACCCGCTCACCGGGTTGCTCAACCGGCGTGGCTTCGAGGCAAAGCTGTCGGAGCTCCTCGAGTCCACCGATCGCTACGGACTGCCGACGTCGCTCATCATGATCGACGTGGATCACTTCAAGACGGTGAACGACAGCTACGGACACGATGCGGGAGACGCCGTGCTGCAGGGGTTGGGGAAGGTGATCCGGCAGACCGTGCGCACGCTCGACGTCGTGGCGAGGTACGGTGGGGAGGAGTTGGCCGTTCTCCTTCCCGGCACAGGGCTGCGCGAAGCGGAAGAGGCGGCGGAGCGGCTGCGCCTGGCCATTGGCGGGCGTCTCGTGCCGGCGGGCAGGAACCGTCTCCGCGTGACGGTCTCGCTCGGCGTCGCCTGCTATCCGCGCTCGGTAACGGAGCGAGCGGGGCTGGTGCCTCAAGCCGACCGCGCGCTCTACGAGGCGAAGCGAGGCGGCCGAAACTGCGTCCGTGCTGCGGCCCCGCTCTCCAGTGCGGATACGCCATGAGTGTGCGCGAGTCTCGAAGTCACTTGCACTGCGCAGTCTAAGTATTGTGGCGACAAGAGGTACATCCTGGCACCTCACGTCGCTTCACCGCACCGATCCATTGACGCTGGTGGCCAGCGGCGCTAACTTTCACGCGTTGGGGGCGACTGGCTTCGACGGGATTGGTGAGGCCGTGGCCGCGTGCCCAGGTCCTCGAGCCCTGGAAAAACTCTCGGGACGATTCACAACTGCCAACTCCAACTTGGCTCTGGCTGCGTAACCTTCGGGTTGTCGCACCTGCCCTGTGTGAAGCCCGCCCGAGGCGGCACGCTGGGTATCGCAAAGTCGGGCTAGCCTGCTGGCGCGTCTTCCGGCGGTAGGCGAAGCGCTCTGAGGACTCATCCCGCGGTGGGCTCGTTCGCCTGCCAGCCACGGGAGACACCTAAAGACGAACTACGCACGTAGACGCTGTGGTGGATCCAGTTTCGGACCGGGGTTCGATTCCCCGCGCCTCCACTCTCCACGGGCTGCCCAACGCTTCCGGCGTCGGGCGGCCCGTTCTGCATCCGGGGCGCGACATTCGCTCACGCGTCACGCGCGCGCTCGAGCGGCCGGGCGTCGCGGAAGGCAACGGCGAGCTCTCCACATGACGTCGTCCAACGAAATGCGCGATGCGTCCCACGCCCGTGACGCGTCCCACGATCCGGGGCCGGCCACGGCGGCCGCGCGCGCCGAACACGTCACGCGCGCCGCCGTGGCGCCGGTGATCACGCCGAGCAGTATGGTGCGCTTCGGGACTGCGGGATGGACCGACCGCACGCTCACCGCGCCGGGTGTCTTCTATCCGCCGAACGCCACGTCGGCGGAAGCGCGGCTCCGCTACTACGCCACGCGATTCTCGATCGTCGAGGTGGACGCCACCTACTACGCGCTTCCCTCGCGCCAGATGGCGATGCTCTGGGCGCAGCGCAGCCCGGACGACTTCGTCTTCGACGTGAAGGCGCACGCGCTCATGACCGGTCAGCCCTCCGAAGTGGCGCGTCTGCCGGCGGATGTGCGCGCAGCACTCCCAGCGACTCTCGCCTCCAAGCCGCGCATCTACACCAAGGACCTGCCCCCCGAGTTGCAGGACGCCATCTGGACGATCTTCCTCGACGCGCTGGAGCCGCTGCGCCGTGCCGGAAAGATGGGCTCGATCCTGCTGCAGTATCCACGATGGTTCGGACCCGGCAGGACGAGCCGCGAGCTGATCCGCGATGCGCGCGACCGGTTGGGTTCGTGGACGGGGGCCGTGGAGCTCCGCAACGCGCGCTGGTTCACCGCCGCGGATCGTGACCGGACGCTGTCGCTCCTTGCCGAGCTCGAGCTCCCGTTCGTGATGGTGGATGCGCCGCAGGGGACGGGGAGCAGCGTCCCCCCGATCGTCGCCGTCACCGCGCCGTCACTTGCCGTTGTGCGATTTCACGGCAGGCGCGTAGAGACGTGGGAAGCGCCGGGGGTCGGCGTGGCCGAGCGCTTCCGCTATCTCTACGACCGCGACGAGCTGGAGGAGTGGGTTCCTCGGCTGCGCGAGGTGGCGCGAGAGGCACGGAACGTCCACGTCATCATGAACAACTGCTACGCGAATTACGGCACGACGAACGCCGCCGAGCTCGCGGCGCTCTTCGGCGCCGCGTACGCCTCCTCCTGAGCCCATCTCGCGCCGGAGCCGTCGCGCGCGACGGCCTGCCCTTTGCCACACAGCGCGACATGCGGAGCTCCAACGATCCTCGGCCGGACGAGCCGTCCACGGTCCCGCGGCTGCTGCGCGACGTGGGGCTGTCGCGGCAGGAGGCACGCTCCGTTACGCACGGGGACTTCTGGATCCCCTACGAGGCGCGCGAGGTCTACAAGCTCGCGCTGCGCGCCCTGAACGCGCACGGGCGCCGGTACGTGGTGGCCGGTGCCTACGCCATCCACGAACATACCGGGATTTACCGCGAGACGAAGGACCTGGACGTCTTCGTCGAGCCTTCCGAGCTCGTGCCGGCCATGCGCACGCTGCGCGAAGCAGGATTCACCACGCGCCTGGAACAGCCCCACTGGCTGGCCAAGGCCACGCGCGACGGGCACCTGGTGGACATGATCTTTGGCATGGGGAACGGCCTCGCGCTCGTGGATCGCGACTGGTACCGGCACAGCAGCCCGGCCATACTGGCGGCGACGCCCGTGCGGGTCGCCCCTGCCGAGGAGATGCTCTGGCACCGGCTGTTCATCGGGGAGCGTCATCGCCAGGACATGGCGGACATCGCGCACTTGCTGGTGTGCGAGGGACACGCGATGGACTGGCGGCGGCTGCTGGCCAAGACGGGGGAGCACTGGCCGTTGCTGCTCGCGCAACTCCAGATCTTCCACTATGTGTATCCCGAGTATCACGGTGCCGTACCGACGTGGGTCCTGGAGCTGCTCCTCCAGCGCGCGCACGATGACGCGAGGCGTGAACGCACCGGCGCGCGCGTCACGCGCGGAACGCTCATTTCCCGTTTCAGCTTCGCGATCGACGTGAACGAATGGGGCTTCCGTGATTGCCGCCGCGATGCGGTGGCGGCAATGCTGAAGCTCCCGGCGATACGCGACCTCGCCACGAGCGATGTGTGGGACGAATGGTCGGAAGACGCGGCCGCCTTCCGTCGCGCGGTGGATGCCGATGCGCACTGACGGGCGCACGGACGCACGCGCGCCCGCACCGGCGGAGAGCGCCGCGCACGACGGCGAGCGCCGCTCGGGCGGAGACCGGCGCCGCGATGCGCGGGTGCGCATTGCCGCGGTCGCCGACATCCACTGCGGCATGACGGATGTGGGGACGTACCGTGACCGTCTCGCCGCCGCGAACGACGCCGCGGATGTCCTCGTGCTGGCAGGCGACCTCACGCAGCGGGGAAGTGCCGAGGAATTTCACGTGCTGGTGGGAGAGCTGGCCGACGTGAAGGTTCCGGTGGTTGCGGTGCTCGGGAACCACGACCACGAATCGGCACAGGTTGCTCAGGGCACGGAGATGCTGCGCGGCCGCGGCGTGCACGTCCTGTGCGGCGACACGTTCGCCATGGATGAGCGCGTGGGATTCGCCGGCGTGACCGGCTACATGGGCGGCTTCGGACGCGGAACGCTGACCGCATTCGGCGAGGAGGCCACGAAGGCCTTCGTGGGAGTGGCCATCGCCGAGGCGAATCGGTTGGAGCTCGCGCTGCGGGGGTTACGCACGCCGCTCCGCGTGGTGGTGCTGCACTACGCGCCGGTGCAGGCCACGGTCGTGGGGGAGCCGGAGTCGATCTACCCGTTCCTCGGCACGGACCGGCTGGCGGCGCCCATCGACCGCTTTGGCGCATCGCTCGTCTTCCACGGACACGCGCACACTGGGCGCTTCCGCGGCGAGACGCCAGGCGGCGTGCCGGTGTTCAACGTCTCCCTTCCCATCCTGCACCGCGAAGGGAAGGGAAGCACGTTCTACGTGCACGAGATGCAGGTACCTGGGGAGCAGCGCCTGCCCTCCGAGCCCGCGGCGAGCGAGGCGGCGCCGTAGCGCGCGCCGCCGGCGCGGGTGGTGGGAGTCATCTCGTCCGACGCGTGTGCGGACGGCGCGGCGCCGACGACCCCGGGCGCTACGCGAAGCTCCTCAGGCGGCTCCGAGTGCCGCCTGTGCGGCTGCCAGCCGCGCGATCGGTACGCGGTACGGCGAGCATGACACGTAGTCCAATCCCGTCTCGTGGCAGAAGTGGATCGAGCTCGGCTCCCCGCCGTGCTCACCGCAGATGCCCGTCTTGAGCGACGCGCGCGTGCGTCGCCCGTTCTCCACCGCCATGCGCACGAGCTGCCCCACGCCGCGTACGTCGAGCACCTGGAAGGGATCGTTCTCGAAGATCCCGCGCTCGATGTAGGCGGGGAGAAAGCGCCCCGCGTCGTCGCGGCTCAGCCCGTACGTGGTCTGCGTCAGGTCGTTCGTCCCGAAGGAGAAGAACTCCGCTTCGCGCGCGATCTCGTCGGCGGTGAGCGCGGCGCGCGGGAGCTCGATCATCGTGCCCACCAGGTAGTCCACCGGCTCGCCCATCCCGCCCAGCACCTGATCGGCCATCTGCTCCACGATCGCGCGCTGGTTCCGGAACTCGGCCACGGTGGACACCAGCGGAATCATGATCTCGGGGTGCACGTCGATCCCGCGCCGCTTGGCGCGCACCGCCGCCTCGAAGATCGCGCGCGCCTGCATCTCCGTGATCTCCGGATACACGATCCCCAGCCGGCAGCCGCGATGCCCGAGCATGGGGTTCGTCTCGCGGAGCGATTCGACGATGCGCGTCAACTCGTCGCGCGACAGGTTGAGCATCGCCGCGAGCCGTCTGGTCTCCTCGCCTCCGTGCGGCAGGAATTCGTGCAGTGGCGGGTCGAGCAGCCGGATCGTGACCGGGAAGCCATGCATCGCCTCGAAGATGCCGTCGAAGTCCGTCCGCTGCATGGGAAGGAGCTTGGCGAGCGCGCGCCGCCGTCCATCGCCATCGCGCGCGACGATCATCTCGCGCATGGCGTGGATGCGGTCTCCCTCGAAGAACATGTGCTCGGTGCGGCAGAGGCCGATTCCCTCCGCGCCGAAGTGCCGGGCTACCCGCGCGTCGTGCGGCGTGTCGGCGTTCGCGCGGACACGGAGCCGCCGCACCTCATCCGCCCAACCGAGGACGTGCGCGAACGTCTGGTACATGGGGGACGCCGCCGGCGCCATGGAGCCGGAGAGCACGCGCACGATCTCGCTCGGCACGGTGGGCAGGTCGCCGCCGAAGATGCGACCGGTGGCTCCATCCAGCGTGATCCACTCGCCCTCCGTCACCACGCGCCCGTCCACGGAGAACTGGCGGCGCTCCACGTCCACCTGCACATCCTTGGCGCCCACGATGGCGCACTTGCCCATGCCGCGCGCCACCACCGCGGCGTGGCTGGTCATCCCCCCGCGCGAGGTGAGGACGGCGCGCGCCGCGACGAGCCCATGGAAATCCTCCGGCGTGGTCTCCTCCCGCACGAGCACGACCCGTTCGCCATCCGCCGCCCACCGCTCGGCCACGTCGGGGTCGAACACCGCACGCCCGCTCGCCGCGCCGGGGCTTGCCGGCAATCCCACGGCGATCGGTTCCGCGCGCGCGCCGGGATCGATCATCGGGTGCAGCAACTGATCGAGCTGCGCCGGCGCCACGCGGCGCACCGCTTCATCGCGATCGATGAGCCCCTCCGCCACCATGTCTTCCGCGATCCGCACGGCGGCCGCCGCAGTGCGCTTCCCGGTGCGCGTCTGCAGCAGGTAGAGCGTGCCGCGCTCCACGGTGAACTCGATGTCCTGCATGTCGCGGAAGTGGCGCTCCAGCCGATCCTGCACACGCAGCAGCTCCTCGTACGCACCGGGGAGGCGCGTGGCCATGTCGTCGATCTGCAGCGGCGTGCGGATGCCGGCGACCACGTCCTCGCCCTGCGCGTTCACGAGGAATTCCCCGTAGAAGCGCTTCTCCCCCGTCGAGGGATTCCGGGTGAACGCCACGCCGGTGCCGGAGTCGTCGCCCAGATTGCCGAACACCATCGCCACGATGTTGACGGCCGTCCCAAGCGTGTCGGAAATGCCGTTCACACGACGGTAGTCCACCGCCTTCTTGAGCGTCCACGAGCGGAAGACGGCCGCGATGGCGCCCCAGAGCTGCGTGTCGGGATCGAGTGGGAACTCGGCGCCCGTCCGATTGCGCACGAGCGCCTTGTACTCCTCCACGAGGTTGCGCAGCACGTCCTCGCCGAGCTCGGCGTCGGTGTCCACGCCGGCAATGGCGCGCTTGGCCGCCAGGAGCTGCTCGAACGCCTGCACCGGCACGCCGAGCACGACGTCGCCATACATCTGGATGAAGCGCCGGTACGAATCGTATGCGAAGCGCGCGTTGCCGCTCTCGGACGCGAGGCCGAGCACCGTGCGATCGTTGAGGCCGAGGTTGAGGATGGTCTCCATCATCCCGGGCATGGAGACGGCGGCGCCGGATCGCACGGAGACGAGGAGCGGACGCTCGGGATCACCGAAGCGTCGCCCCGTAGTCTGCTCCACCTTCGCCAGGTTCGCCGCGACCTCGTCGCGCAACCCGTCGGGGAAGCTGCCGTCGCGCAGGTAGTCGATGCAGACGGTGGCGGCGATGGTGCACCCCGGCGGCACGGGGACGCCGAGGTTCGTCATCTCGGCCAGATTCGCCCCCTTGCCGCCGAGCACCCGCTTCATGTCGCGGGTGCCGTCCGCCTTGCCGTTGCCGAAGAAGTAGACGTGCATCGACGTGGATCAGCGAGTGGATGGGTGCGTGCACCGCCGCCCGCACCGCCGCATCAACAACCGCATCCGAAGCGCAACTTGTCCGGATCGCTGGGCGGCGGCGTGGGATAGTCGCCGGAGAAGCAGGCGTGGCAGAAGCCCTCCGGGCCATCGGGCACCGCGCGCAGCATCCCATCGAGCGACAGATACGCCAGTGAGTCCACCCCGAGCTGCTCCGCGATCTCGTCCACGGAGAAATTGGCGGCGATCAGCTCTTCGCGCGATGGGGTGTCGATGCCGTAATAGCACGGACCGGTCACCGGAGGCGAGGCCACGCGCATGTGCACCTCGCGTGCGCCCGCCGCGCGAATGAGCGCGACGAGCCCCTGCGTGGTCGTCCCGCGCACGATGGAGTCGTCGATCATCACCACGCTGCGCCCGGCGAGCACCTCGCGCACCGCGTTGTACTTCACCTTCACCTTGGCCTGGCGTCCGCGCTGCGACGGCTGAATGAAGGTGCGCCCCACGTAGTGGTTGCGGATGAGCGCGAGCTCGAGCGGCAATCCGGTCTGTTCGGCGTAGCCCAGCGCCGCGGCGTTCGCGGAGTCGGGAACGCCGAACACCAGCTCCGCTCCCGGGGCCGGGCTCTCGATGCCGAGCTGGCGGCCAAGCGCGCGCCGCGCGCGATCCACCGAGCCGCCGTTGAAGATGCGGCTGTCCGGGCGCGAGAAGTACACGTACTCGAACACGCACCGCCGCAGCTCGCGGCGCTCCAGCGGAAAGGCGGAGTGAATCTCCGTGCCGTCCACCGTCACGATCTCTCCCGGCTCGACCTCGCGCTCGTAGGTGGCGCCGACGATGTCGAGCGCGCACGTCTCCGACGCGAAGACGATGCCGTCGCCCAGGCGTCCCATGGCGAGCGGACGCCAGCCGCGCGGATCGCGGGCGGCCAGGAGCACGCCGTTGATGAGCACCACGAGCGAGTACGCGCCCTCCACGCCGGTCAGTGCGTCGGCGAGCTGCTCCTCGGGGCGCGTCCGCGTGGAGCGCGCGATGCGGTGGACCAGGACCTCGGAGTCCATGGTGGAGGAGAAGATCGACCCCTGCTCCTCCAGCTCGTGGCGGAGCTCCGTGGCGTTCACGATGTTGCCGTTGTGCGCCAGCACGACGTGCCCGCCGCGCACACGCGCGAGCACCGGCTGGGCGTTCTCGATGGTGGATGATCCCGCGGTGCTGTAGCGCGTGTGCCCGATGGCAGCAGTACCGGGGAGCTCGTCCACCCCCGCGCGCGACAACCCTTCCGACACGAGCCCCATGGAGCGCACGGCGCGCGCCTGCGCGTGCTCGTCCACCGCCACGATGCCGGCGGATTCCTGGCCGCGGTGCTGGAGGGCGTAGAGCCCCAGGTTGGCGACGCTGGCCGCGTTGTCGACGCCGCTCACACCCATGATGCCGCACATATGACTACACGCTCGCCGGTTGCGGATGTTGTTCGAGAATCGCCGCCTCGGGCACGCTCTCCGAGGTGCCGCGGCGCATGATGGTCGGGATGGCGTCGTGGTACTCGCGCGCAAGGCGCTCGACCGGCGCGCGGATCTCGCGCGTACCCACGCGGATGGTAAGGTCGCCCGCGCGCTCGTCCTGCACCCTGCCGATGTGCCGCGCCGGAGCGCCGTGGCGCGCCGCGATCGCGATCACCGCGGCGGGATCGGACGTGGCGACCAGGATGCGTCCCTGCGCCTCGCCGAAGAGCAACGCACGGAGAGGGAGAGCGCTCCATGCGGACAGATCCACGTCGGCCGCCATGAGATGCGCTCGATCACCGATGGCGCACTCGGCCAGCGCGACGGCAAGCCCGCCCTCGCTGCAGTCGTGGGCAGCGGAGACGAGACCGGAGTTGATCGCATCGAGCACGCTGTCGATCACTGCGCGCTCACGCGCCAGATCGCACGCCGGCGGTGCGCCCGCCGCCACACCGTGGATGCGCGCCAGGTATTCACTCGCGCCCAACTCGTCCGTGGGCTCGCCGAGCAGCACGATCGCCTCGCCCGGGTGACGAAACCGGCTCGCTGTGGCGCGACCGACGTCGTCCAGCACGCCCAGCATGCCGATGACCGGGGTGGGGTACACCGCGCCCGACGGATTCTCGTTATAGAACGACACGTTCCCGCCGGTGACCGGTGTGCCGAGCGCAGCACACGCCTCGGCCATCCCCGCCACCGCTTCGGTGAACTGGTGAAAGACCTCGGGGCGCGTCGGGTTGCCGAAGTTCAAGCAATTGGTGATGGCCCACGGGCGGCCGCCGGCGCACGCGACGTTGCGCGCCGCTTCGGCCACGGCGATCCGTCCGCCGGTACGTGGATGCAGCCATACGTAGCGTCCGTTGCAGTCGGTGGCGAGCGCGATCGCGCGGCGCGTTCCCTCCAGACGGATGACCGCAGCGTCCCCCGCACCGGGGCCGACCACCGTGCCGGTGCGCACCGTGCTGTCGTACTGCCGGTACACCCAGCGCTTGCTCGCGATGGTGGGGGAGGAGAGCAATTGCTCCCACGTCCACACCGGGTCGCGCTCCTCCGGGCGTTCGGCAATGGCGTGCACGTCGCGCTCGCGCGCCTCGCGCGCGGCTGCCCCCTCGCGCGCGGCCGGCGTGTACACGGGGCAGTCGGTGACGAGCCGCGAGCCGGGGAACTCCGCCACCACCCGCTCTCCCTCGGTGACGCGATACACGGGCTCGGCGATCACCTCGCCGATCACCTCGGCGGTGAGAGCCCAGCGCGCGAGGATTGCCCGCACTTGAGCTTCGTGGCCGCGCCGCGCCACGACGAGCATCCGCTCCTGCGATTCGCTGAGCAGGATCTCGTACGGCGTCATCCCCTGCTCGCGCACCGGGACGCGCGAGACGTCGATCGTCACACCCACGTCGCCGCGCGCCGCCATCTCCGCGGACGACGATGTGAGCCCCGCCGCGCCCATGTCCTGGATGGCGACGATGTGCCCGCTCGCGATGAGCTCCAGGCTCGCCTCGAGGAGCAGCTTCTCAGTGAATGGATCACCCACCTGCACGCGCGGGCGCTTGGCCTCACTCTCCTCCGACAGGTCGCCGGACGCGAAGGACGCGCCGTGAATGCCGTCGCGTCCCGTGCGCGCTCCCACCGCCATGATCGGATTGCCCACGCCTTCCGCGCGCGCGCGGATGAGTTGTTCCTCGCGCAACACTCCCACGCACATGGCGTTGACGAGCGGGTTCCCCTCGTACGACGGATCGAACATCACCTCGCCGCCCACGGTGGGGACGCCCACGCAGTTGCCGTAGTCGCCGATCCCCTTCACCACGCCGCCGAAGAGATACTGCACGCGGGCATCATCCGGAGCGCCGAAGCGCAGCGAGTCGAGCAGGGCGATCGGACGCGCGCCCATCGTGAAGACGTCGCGGAGAATGCCGCCCACGCCGGTGGCGGCGCCCTGGTACGGCTCCACCGCCGATGGGTGATTGTGCGACTCGATCTTGAACGCGATGGCAAGCCCGTCGCCCACGCGCACCACACCGGCATTCTCGCCGGGCCCTTGCAGCACCTGCGGACCCTTCGTGGGAAGCGTGCGCAATACGGGGCGCGAGTGCTTGTACGAGCAGTGCTCGCTCCAGAGCGCGCTCACGATCCCCAGCTCGGTGAACGTGGGTGTCCGGCCGAGCATCGCGACGAGTCGCGCGTACTCGTCTTCGGTGAGCCCGTGCTCGGCAACCAGCGCGGGGGTGATCTGCGGATCGCCGGGGCGGGGCTGGACGCCCGCGGCAGGCGCGACTCGATCCGCCATCAGGCGTGCACGCGTTCGAGCATCGATTGAAATATAGCGAGCCCGTCAGCCGAGCCGAGCACCGTCTCGACCGCGCGCTCCGGGTGCGGCATCATGCCGAGCACGTTCCCGCCGGCGTTGATGATCCCGGCAATGTCGTTCTGCGAGCCGTTGGGGTTCGCCTCCGGCGCGCGCCGCCCGTCGGGCGTGACGTAGCGAAAGACCACCCGTTCCTCCGCCTCCAGCACCTCCAGCTCGGAGGGAGCGGCGGTGTACCGGCCGTCCCCGTGCGCCACCGGCATCCGGAGGATTTGCCCGCGGGCCAGACGCGACGTGAACATCGTGTGCGGGTTCTCCACGCGCAGGTGGACCGCGTCGGAGACGAACTGGAGCCCCGCGTTTCGGAGGAGCGCGCCGGGGAGGAGCCCCGCCTCGCACGCGATCTGAAATCCGTTGCACACCGCCAGCACCGGGCCGCCTCGACCGGCATGCGCGATCACCTCGTTCATGATCGGGCTGAAGCGGGCGATCGCGCCGGGACGCAGATAGTCGCCGTAGCTGAAGCCCCCCGGAAGGATGATGACGTCGGCGCCGTCGAGATCGTGCGACTTGTGCCAGAGCATGACGGCGTCCTCGCCAAGCACGCTGGCGACTGCGCGAAACGCATCGTAGTCGCAGTTGGAGCCGGGGAAGGTGACGATCCCGAACTTCATACTCCCTCTACCTCGTCGAGGTGAAAGTCCTCGGTGACCGGATTGGCGAGCAGGCGCTCGCACATGCGGCGTACCTCCTCGCGTGCCGCGTCGGCGTCGTGCGCATCGAGGTCCACCACGATGTGCCGCCCCACGCGCGTGTCGTGGACGGCGGCGAAGCCCAGGGCGCGCAGCGCGCCGGTCACGGCGGTGCCCTGCGGATCCAGGATTCCCTGGCGGGGCATCACGCGCAACGACACGCGAAATCGGCTCATGTAGGATTCTCGTCTGACGGTCGATGGGAATGCAGATCCGGGCGATCGCCGCGCCGCCGCCGGTGGCGCCGCCGCCGGCCCGCCATGGGGCCATCGGCCATGGCGATCGCCCGCTCCGGCAGTGCCTCGTCCTCCTCGCTGTCGAAGAGGGGATCGCCGGTTGGCAGGCGCTCCAGCATGCCGAAGAAGAAGGTGGACACCACGCCCCACGCCACGTACGCGAACAGGGCGGGGAAGAAGAACTCCTTTGGCGCGAACAGGAGCCCCGCGATCGCGCCCACCGTCACGATGATGCCCACGATGCCACGCACGCTGCGCACCCCGATCGTCGGGATGGCCGGATAGATCACATCGCTGATCATGAGCCAGGCGAGAAGGATCATCACGCCCTTCATCACCAGCGTCCACGGGAGGTCGCCCACCACGGTCTGCCGGTACAGCGCCGTCTGGCTGAACCAGTAGTACGACGCCAGCGTCATCCCGGCGGCGGGGCTGGGGAGTCCGTGAAAGTGCGTCTTGGCACGTCCTCCCTGCTCGATGTTGAACCGCGCGAGGCGCATGACCACGCACGCGACGTAGATGAACACGAACAACCATGCCCACCCCTCGTGGCTCAGCACGGCGAAGTACATGATCAACGCGGGCGCCACGCCGAAGCTCACCGTGTCGACCAGCGAGTCCAGCTCGACACCGAACCGGCTGTTGGTGCGCGTCATGCGCGCCACGCGCCCATCCATGGCGTCCATCACGCCGCCGAACACCACGAACAGCCCCGCCTGGCTGTACTCGCCGCGCGATGCGGACACGATGGCCCAGACGCCGAAGAACAGGTTGCCGAGCGTGAATCCGTTGGGCAGGAGCACCACCGCCCGCCGCATGTCCGGGCGCCGCAGCGCGGGGCTCACGACGGGAGCTCCGCGACGAGCGTGATCCCCGCGTGCGACCGGTCGCCCACGGCCACGCGCAGCGACGAGCCGGGGGGGACAAAGACATCAACGCGCGAACCGAACCGGATGATCCCCATGCGTTCTCCCTGGTCTGCCCGCGCACCCAGGCGGGCATAGCTCGCGATGCGTCGCGCCACCAGCCCGGCGATCTGGCGCACGAGGATTCGCTCGCGCCCCGTGTCGATCCCCACGGACATCTGCTCGTTCTCCAGGCTGGCCTTCTCGTGCGCCGCGTTCAGGAACTTGCCCGCGTTGTAGTGCAGGTACGCCACCGTGCCCGACACCGGATACCGGTTCACGTGCACGTTGAAGATGTTCATGAAGATCGAGACGCGGACGGCGCGCGCGCCCACGAACGCGGGCTCATCGACCTCCGTGATCATGACGATTCGGCCATCCGCGGGAGCCACGACCAGCCGGTCTCCGCGCGGTCCGGGGCGCTCGGGATCGCGAAAGAAGTACACGATCCAGAGCGCGACGATCACGAGCAGCGCGGCGGCGACCCACAGCGCGGCGGACCGATGCGCCGCCGCCTGCCACACCATGATCGCTGCCGCGGCCACCCCCAGACCGACGAAGGGGAGCCCCTCGCGTGCGAGCTTCACCCAAGTCCCGCCAGGTCGAGCGGCGATCCTGTCACGCGGCGATACGCGTCCAGGTAGCGCTCGCTCGTGGCCCGCACCACGGCGTCGGGGAGCGGCGGGGGTGGGGCGTCGCCATTCCACCGTCCCGCGCGCCGCTCGCCATCCAGGTAGTCGCGCAGCGGCTGCTTGTCGAAGCTCGGCTGCCCCCGCCCCGGCGCGTACTGTTCCGCGGGCCAGAAGCGCGAGCTGTCGGGGGTGAGTACTTCGTCGATCAGCAGGACGCGGCCATCGCTCGCGCGGCCGAACTCGAACTTGGTATCGGCAATGATGATCCCACGCGCCGCCGCCGTCGCCCTCCCGAACTCGTAGATCTCCCGCGAGCGCCGCTCCAGCTCCGCGGCGGCGTCGGCACCGATGATCTCGCGCATGCGCGCGATCGTGATGTTCTCGTCGTGGCCGGTGGTCGCCTTGGTCGCCGGACTGAAGATCGGGGGATCGAGCCGGTCGCTCTCGAGGAGCCCCGGCGCCAGCGCTTCGCCGGCCAGCGTGCCGTGGCGAGAGTACTCCTTCCACGCCGAGCCGCTCAGGTAGCCACGCACCACGCACTCGATGGGGAAGACGGTGGTGCGCCGGCAGAGCATGGCGCGTCCGGCGAGCGCCGCCCGGTGGCTGGCGAGCGCGGGCAACTGCGCGACGATCTCGTTCGCGTCGGCAGACAGCATGTGATGCGCCACGCCACCGCCGGCACCCGTCTCCAGTTGCCGGCACCACCACGCGCTGAGCTGCGTGAGCACCGCGCCCTTGTAGGGTATCGTTTCCGCCATCACCACGTCGAAAGCGCTGATGCGATCGGTGGTGATGAGCAGAAGGCGATCGTCGCCTGCGTCGTAGATGTCGCGCACCTTGCCGCGTCCCACGAGGGGGAGGGGAAGGGCGCTCTGAATCATGGTCGTCGTCATACGCGAATGGATTCGGATACGGGCGACTGCGATGGCGCGGCCGCCAGGATAGGCTCGACGCATTCCGCCAGAAACTCGTCCACCTGTTCCGGCGCGCGTCCCACGAACGCACGCGGATCGGTGATGGCGCGGAGCTCTTCCAGCGAAATGCCCAGTGCGGAATCGGAGCCGAGGCGCTCCAGAAGATCGTTGCGTGCCGCGCCCTCCTTCATGGCGCGCGCCGCTTCCATGCTGTGACGGCGGATGACCTCGTGCACGGCCTGTCGGTCGCCACCGGCGCGTACCGCACGCACGATGATCTTCTCCGTCGCCATGAAGGGGAGCTCCGCCTCCACGCGCTGCCGGATGCGCGCCGGATACACCTCCAATCCGGACGCGACGTTCACCAGGAGGAGGAGAATGGCGTCGGTGGCGAGAAAGGCCTCGGGCAGCACGAGCCGCCGGTTGGCGCTGTCGTCGAGCGTCCGCTCGAAGAACTGCACCGCGTGCGTGTGGTTGGCGTTCTCCTCGATCGTGATGACGAACCGCGCCAGCGAGGCGATGCGCTCCGAGCGCATGGGGTTCCGCTTGTACGCCATGGCCGACGAGCCGATCTGCTCACGCTCGAACGGCTCCTCGATCTCCCCGTACGCCTGCAGCATGCGCACGTCGCCGCTCATCTTCCCGGCACTCGCCGCGATGCCGGCGAGCACCGCGAGCACCTGGGCGTCGAGCTTCCGGGTGTACGTCTGCCCAGTCACGGGCAGGACGTGCTCGAATCCAAGCGCGCTCGCCACGCGACGCTCCAGCTCGCGCACGCGCTCGTGATCCCCGTCGAACAACTCGAGGAAGGACGCCTGCGTGCCCGTGGTGCCCTTCACGCCACGCAGCGGCAACACCGCAATGCGCCGGCCGAGCTCGGCGAAATCCAGCAGGAGATCTTCCATCCACAGCGTGGCGCGCTTCCCCACCGTGGTGAGCTGCGCCGGCTGCAGATGCGTGTACGACAGCGCCGGCGCATCGCGCCACGCGCGCGCGAACGCGGCCAGCGCGCGCAGCCCCTGCAGCAGCGTGCCGCGCAGCAGCTCCATGCCGCGCCGCAGGAGGATGAGATCGGCGTTGTCGGTGACGTATGCGCTGGTGGCGCCCAGGTGAATGAAGGGGCGCGCGGGGGGCGCGGCATCGGCAAAGGCGTGCACGTGCGCCATGACGTCGTGCCGGAATCGCCGCTCGTACGCGGCCACCGCCGCGAAGTCGATGTCGTCCAGGTGCGCGCGCATGGCGGCGATCGCCTGGTCGGGGATCGGCACGCCGAGGGCGCGTTCGGCGACGGCCAGCTCCAGCCACAACCGTCGCCACAGCCCGTAGCGTGTACGCGGCGACCAGAGCTCCAGCATGGCGTCCGACGCATACCGCTCGGCCAATGGTGACGCGTACCGCGTGTGATCCGTGCCGGTGCCGCTCATTGAATCATGAAATCGGTGGAGTAGATCCTGCCGCCCCGCTCGAAGTACATCCGGATCGCGGCGCGATCGCCGTAGCTGTCGATCGCCTTCGCCACGTCCTGCGCGCTCTCGATCGGCGTCCGGTTCACCTGAACGATGACGTCTCCCTTCTGAATTCCCAACTCCCGCGACACACGATCGCTCACGTTGAAGATGAGCGCACCGCGGCGGCTCACGATCCCGCGCTCCGCGCGGATGGTCGGGGTAAGCGTCACCAGCTCCAACTCACGCAGCACCTGCACCTTGGGTGCGCTCACCTCCGGCAGGTTCGCAATGCGCACGTTGGTGGTGAACTCCCGGTCGCCACGGCGGACCACGAGCGGCACCTCTTCTCCCACGCGCAGGTCGAGCAGCTCGGCCTCCCAGTCGAACGGATTTCGCAGCGCGCGCCCGCGCGACTTGACGAGCACGTCGCCAGGCTGCAGACCCGCCTTGTCCGCCGGGGAGCCCGGCACCACCGACTCCACCACCACGCCGGAGCGCAGCGTACGACCGGGGAGCCTGCTGGACGGGAGGTTGAGCTTGACACCCACCCACGGTCGCGCCACCTGTCCGTGCGCGAGCAGGTCCTCCGCAACGCGGCGCGCCCGGTTAATGGGGATGGCGAAGCCGAGCCCCACCGAGCCGCCGCTCGGCGAGTAGATGGAGCTGTTCACGCCGACCACGTCGCCGGTGGCCACCACGAGCGGACCGCCGGAGTTCCCGGGATTGATCGGCGCGTCCGTCTGGATCATGTCGACGTACACGCCCGGGCCTTCGGGGCGCGCCACGAGGTTGCGCCCCGTCGCACTGATCACCCCTGTGGTGACCGACGGCTCCGTGTTGCCGAGCAGGAAGCCGTACGGGTTCCCGATCGCGATCGCCCATTCGCCAATGAGCAGGCTGTCGGAGTTGCCGAGTGAGGCGACGGGGAGCCGCTGGGCGCGGATGCGGAGCACGGCCAGGTCGTTGATCTCATCCTCGCCCACCAGCTCCGCGGGGTAGGTGGTGCCGTCACGCAGCGCGACCGAGATGCGCCGGGCGCCGTGCACCACGTGCGCGTTCGTCAGGATCACGCCGTCGGCGCGAATGATGAACCCTGACCCGAGTCCTGGAAGGACCCGTTGCGACGAGCCGCCGAAGAATTGGTCGAATGGATCGGACGGCCCGTTCTCCACGACTTCCGTTTGCACGGTGACGACAGCGGGTGCCACGCGTGCCACCGCGCGCGTGATGGCGGTGCGGCGAATCGGGTCCACGCTGGCGGGGCCCAATGCCAGCTCCCCGTGCGCCGTGGCGGCGTTGGCCTGCGCCACGCCGAGCGATTCGTGCGATCCTTGCGCGGTGCCCGGATCGGCGCGGCCACGACACGCCACGACGACCGAGAGAACGAGCAGCGGAAGGCGCGCGGTGAGTCTCATCCTCCAGCGCGCGAGCGCGCCAGATGGCGGCTCCAATCGTTCAGGTATTGATCCACACCACGGTCGGTGAGCGGATGCAGAAGCAGCAGGCGGTGCACCTCCGCAGGTGCGGCGCCCGCGTGCGCCCCGGCGGCGGCCGCCTGCTCCACGTGCAGCGGCGAGCGGAGCGAGCCGGCGATCAACTCGCACTCGAAGCCCGAGCGGTCAAAGAGTGCTCGGATATCGTGCACCACGGTCATTCCATCCTGGCCGGCGTCTTCCAGACGGCTCACGCCCGCACTCACGTACGTGGCACCGGCGCGCGCGGCGACCAGCGCCTGCGCGGCGTTGAAGATGAGCGCGACGTGGACGGGAATTCCGTCGGCGGCCAACCGCCGCATTCCCACGAGCGCCTCTTCGATCATCGGGACGCTCACCACGATCGAGTCGGCCAGTTTGGCGAGCGCGCGCCCCTCGCGATGAATGGCATCGGCATCGACGGCCACCACCGGCGCGATGACCGGCCCGCTGATCGCGCCGCAGATCTCGGCCAGTCGCTCGTGGTGGTCCTCCGGTGAGACGGCGGCGGCGAGGAGCGACGGATCGGTGATCACGCCGTCCACGGTGCCGAGGGCCGCGGCCCGCCGCACCTCGTCGATGTTCGCGCTCTCGAGCAGGAGTTTCATGACGCGGGGACGTAGAGGTCGTCCGGGTAGCGCACGGCATCCAGGAAGAGGCCGTGCGGCGGCGCCGGCGGAGAGGTTGCACGATTGTCGTCGGATCCGAGCAGCCGTGCCATGTCGTCTGGATCGCGGCGCCCCCGTGCCATGTCGACCATCGTGCCGACGAGGAAGCGCACCATGTGATGCAGAAAGCGATTCGCCTCGATCTCGAACACCCAGCCCTGCTCCTCCGCGCGCCGACGCCACTCCGCACCGATGATCATGCAGCGATGCATGTCCGTAGGCGGCGCGGTGCCGCGCACCGCGAACGCGCGAAACGTGTGCTCGCCGCGAATCGCCTGCACCACCCGCGCCAGCACCTCCTCGTCCAGCTCCGCGCCAAGCCCCCACTCCCAGCGTTTGCGAAACGGCGATCGTGCCGCGTCATCGGTACCCACCACGTACCGGTACCGGCGCGCGGTCGCGCTGTAACGTGCGTGAAATCCGGAGCGCATCTCCGCCGCCGACGCTACCCACACATCCGGCGGCAGGATCGCGTTCAGCGCCGCGCGCAGACGAGGTGCCGTCCACGCTTCGGGTACGCGTACCCCCGCCGCCTGCCCAAGGGCGTGTACCCCCGCATCCGTCCGTCCGGCGCCGATCACGGGGATGTGCGCGCTGCACAATCGTGCGAGCGCGGCTTCCAACTCTCCCTGCACCGTGCGGCCGGTGGCCTGCCGCTGCCATCCGGCAAAACCGCTCCCATCGTACTGGAGCACGAGCTGCACGCTACGCTGCGGCATCCGCGGGGAAAACTACCCACACCCGGAGTCGTGTCAAGCAACGTGCCGGCGCGCGAACTGATTGACAGTGCGCCACCTAGCGCTCTACATTTGACCCCCCACCGCACGCTGCGCCCACCGGTCCAGGATGCCCCCTCGCACACTCGCGTCGCTCGCTCACGCTCTTGGCGCGGCGTCCGACCTCGATGCCGCCCTGGTGTCGCTCGGCGAGGCGCTGGCGGAGCTCGACCGCTCCGCGCGGCTGGCGCTCGTCCCCTATGACGGACGGCGGCAGATGCTCCGCGAGCGACTCACCCCCGCCGAAGGGATGATCGCGCACTATCGCGTCGAGACCACGTTCGACCACTTCCCCACGCGCGTGCGCGAACAGGTGGCCGCCGGCGGTCAGTTCGTGGACCTGGGAGACGAGTCCGACGTCTTCGCGCGGCTGCTCGGCATGACGTCGGGCGGAGACGACGCCCTGCTCGCGCTGCGCGGGATCCGCGTGGATGGAGCGCTCTCCGCGTTGCTCGTGCTGTACGAGTCGAAGCGCTTCTTCGGGACGCGTGTCGCCGAGCGATTCGGACCGCACGCCGCGCTGTTCGATCTCGCGTTCACGCGATTCGCCGAGCGTGACGCGCGCGACGAGGCCGTCCGCACGCTGGAAGACGTGACGCAGCGCGTGCACGGCGAGTACGTGCGCAAGCTCGCGGAAATGGAGGAGCAGCTCGCGCACGCGCGCGGCACGCCGTCGTCGGGGGTGGAACCGGTGGATGCGGCGCAGTTGCTCGCGCTGGAGCAGGAAGCGGCGCACGCGCGCGAGGAGTCGCGTCGCGCGCGACACCGGGCGGACGCCATCGAACAGCAGCTCTCCAGCGCGATCGGCCAACTCGAGTACGCGCACGTGGAGCTGCACCGGCGGAGCGAAGCCCTCCGCCAGCGCACGCGGACGCTGTACCTGCTGGACCGCCTGCTGTCGCTGCAGGCCACCACGCCCGATCCGCGCCAGCTCGTGGATGGCCTTCTCGCGCTCGTCGGGGACGACATGCAGGCGCAGCGGTGCTCGCTCATGCTGCGTGTGCCCGGCACCGACGAGCTGTACATCGCCGCCGCGCGCGGGCTCGCCCCCGAGATCGCCGATGGGACGCGCATCCAGATCGGACGCGGCGTGGCCGGCAAGGTCGCCGCCAGTCGCGAGCCGCTCCTCGTCACGGATGTCGCCGACGCCTCCTCGCACCCGTTGCTCCGCGATGAATACTTCACGACGGGCTCCTTCATCAGCTTCCCGCTCGTGGCGGCGAACGAGCTGATCGGCGTCGTCAACCTGACGAATCGCGCGCAGCGTGGTGTGTTCGTGGAGGAGGATATCGACCGCGTCCGTCTGCTGGCGCTCGTCATCTCGCTCGCGGCGGCGCACGCGATGCTCCCGGAACGGTTGCTCGATGCCATCGGAGCCCGGTAACGCGCTCGAGCTCGCGATCCGGCGTGTCGCGGGCGGAGGCTCTCTCTCCGCCGCGGAGACGGGCGCGGCATTCGACGTGATCATGCGCGGCGATGCGTCGCCGCCGCAGATCGCCGCACTCCTCGTCGCGCTTCGCGTGAAAGGGGAAACGCCGGATGAGGTGGCTGGCGGTGCGCAGGCCATGCGTCGCGCCATGGTGCGCCTGGCCACCGAGCGCCCCGACGAGCTGGTGGACACCTGCGGCACGGGCGGGGGACGACTGGTCACCTTCAACATCTCCACCGCCGCGGCGCTTCTGGTGGCTGGTGCGGGAGTGCGCGTGGCCAAGCACGGCAACCGCTCGCACACGTCGGCATGCGGCAGCGCCGACGTGCTCGAAACACTGGGCGTCCGCATCGACGTCCCCGTCGAGCGGATGAACGAGATGCTCCGCCAGGCGGGGATCGTCTTCATGTTCGCCCCGCACATGCACCCGGCCATGCGTCACGTGGGGCCGATTCGCCGCGAGCTGGCCATCCCGACGGTGATGAACATTCTCGGCCCGCTGGCCAATCCCGCGGGTGCGGGGCGACAGGTGATCGGCGCCGTCGATCCGGGGCGTCAGGCGCTGCTCGCGCGCGCCCTCATCGCGCTCGGAACGGTGCACGCGCTGGTCGTGCACGGCGAGCCAGGGATGGACGAGATCTCTCCCCTGGGGATCACGCGCGTGATCGAGGTGCGCGACGGCTCGCTGCGCGAGTGGATGCTCGATCCGGCGACCTACGGACTCGCGACGCGCGACGCCGAGGAGCTTGCGGGGGGCTCGCGCGAGGCGAACGCACGGATGGTGACGGACGTGCTCTCGAACGGTGGACCGCGCGGCGCGCGCGCGGCCGTGGTGCTCAACGCGGCAGCGGCCTTCTACGTGTCCGGACGCGCGCCCACGGTGGAGGCCGGTGTGGAGCTGGCACGGGAAGGACTGGCTGCCAGTTGGGGATTGGAGGCGCTGGAGCGCCTCCGCCAGGCAGCCTCAGCGCCAGGAGACGACGGCGCGTGATGGCGTCAGCAGCGGCGGAGCACCCCGACCACCACGCCCTGGATGCGCAGATCGTTCTCGTGCACGTAAATCGGCGACATGGTCTCGTTCGATGGCTGCAGCCGGATGCGCCCGTCGCGCTCGCGGTAGAGCCGTTTCACGGTGGCGCCGCTCTGTTCGATGAGCGCGATGACCATCTCGCCGTCGTCCGCGCTGTCGCGACGGTTGATGACCACGTAGTCCCCGTCCTGGATGTGCTCGTCGATCATGGAGCTGCCGCGCACGCGGAGCACGTAGTGCGCGCCCCCACGGCGGACGAAGTCTTCCGGAACGCACACGGACTCGTGCGCCGTGACCGCCTCGATCGGCGCGCCCGCGGCCACCGCGCCGAGCAGGGGGAGCTCCACCGCGCGCGGAACCGCGTCGGACGGAAGAATCTCGATGGCGCGGCTCTCGTTGTAGGCGCGCTTGATGTAGCCCTTCCGCTCCAGGTTGCTCAGATGCTCGTGAACCGTAGCCAGCGAGTTATAGTTGAAATGCGCGGCGATCTCCTCGAAGCTCGGCGCGTAGCCATTGTCGCTGGCGAAGGTGACGAGGTAGTCGAGGATCTCTTTCTGGCGCTTGGTGAGCGGCATGGCGTGTCTCCCGGCAGCGGGACCCAGGCTGCGATGAACGTGGTTCGTCCCCATGGTGCAACTCCCGGGTGCGGGAGTGCTCCCGAACGGACGCCGAATTCTACAATATCCGAATAGGACCCGAAGTGCAAGTCTTCACCTCGTGGGCACCTCCCTCGGGCGCTCTGGGGCGGATTCTGGCGGACACGTCGCGCCGGATCGCTCCACTGCGGCGCCGCGCGGCCAAGCTCGAGTCCGCAGCGGCGGCGGCCAGTGAGCCTCCCTCCTTCCTGGACGCGCTGGATCGGCCAACGGTGGCGGTGATCGCGGAGATCAAGCGTCGGTCCCCCTCCAACGGGTCGATCAACCCGGGCCTTTCGGTCGGCGCGCAGGCTGCCGCCTATGAACGGGGCGGGGCGGCCGCCATCTCGGTCCTTACCGAGACCACGTCCTTCGGCGGCGCCCCGCACGACCTGCGCGAGGCAGGAGCCGCGAGCGGGCGCCCCTTGCTCAGGAAGGACTTTCTGATCGACCCGCTGCAGATCGTCGAAGCGCGTGCGCTCGGCGCCTCGGCCGTGTTGCTCATTGCGCGTGCCCTCCCGCCCAGCATGCTCGCCACGATGATCGCAGAGGCGCGTGGGCTGGCTCTCGAGCCGCTGGTGGAGGTGCACGATCGCGACGAGCTGGAACGGGCGCTCGCGCTCGATACGGCGGTCGTGGGCGTGAACAGCCGGGACCTGGAGACGCTCGTGATCGACCGCACGGTGCACGACCGTCTCCTCCCTCTCGTGCCCGAGGACCGCCGCGCGATCGCCGAGAGCGGCATGGCGACGCCAGCGGACGTCCGGAGGGCGGCCGCGGCGGGGGCGGATGCGGTGCTGATCGGTACGGCGCTGTCGTCCAGTCCCGATCCGGTGGCCACGCTGCGCACGCTCACCGGCATCTTCAGGATCGATCGTGCCGGTTGAGACGAAGTTCTGCGGGCTTACCCGTCCGGAGGATGCCGCTGCTGGGGCAGCGGCCGGTGCGGCCTATCTGGGGGTGGTCTTCGCCTCCGGCCCCCGGCGCGTGGAGCCCGCGCGGGCACGCGAGGTGTTCGACGCGGCGTCCGGCGCGCCGGTGCGGCGGGTCGGGGTGTTCGGGCGCGCCGCACCGGCCGAGGTCGCCAGCGCGGCATGCTGCGCGGGGCTACAGATCGCCCAGCTCCACGGTGATCCCGCCGTGGAGGACGTCCGCGCGGTGCGCGAGGCGTGCGGATGCGAGGTCTGGGCGTGCGTGCGCCTCGATCCGTCCGATGCGGCGCTGCCGACTTGCTTCGACGAGCTGGCCGTCGAGGCCGACGCCATCCTGCTGGACACGCGCGTCAGAGGACAGCTTGGCGGCACAGGGGTGGCGCTCCCCTGGGAGCGGATGGCGGAGTCGATCCGCCAGCGCCTGCACGCTGCGGTGCCGGGCGAGCGGCGCGTGCGTATCGTGCTGGCTGGGGGACTGACCCCCGAGTCCGTGGCGCGGGCGATCGAATGCGTTGCCCCCGCCGTGGTGGATGTGTCGTCGGGCGTGGAGCGCTCGCCCGGCATCAAGGATCACGAGCGGATGCGCGCCTTCGTCGCGGCCGTCCGCGCCACGAGCTGCGCATGACCATTTCCGGCAGTACCTACCGCTTTGGCCCCTATGGGGGGCGCTACGTTCCCGAAACGCTCATTCCGGCGCTGGATGAACTGGACGCGGCGCTCGACGATGCCATGAGTGACGGGGCGTTCCGGGGCGAGCTGGATGAATTGCTTCGGTCCTACGTCGGTCGTCCTACACCAGTGAGTGCGGCGCCTCGTTTGTCGGCGGCGGTCGGCGCTTCGGTGCTGCTCAAGCGCGAAGACCTCTGCCACACGGGCGCGCACAAGATCAACAACACGATCGGTCAGGTGCTGCTCGCCCGCCGCATGGGCAAGCGGCGCATCATCGCCGAGACCGGCGCCGGCCAGCACGGCGTGGCGACGGCCACGGTGTGCGCGCGCTTCGGGCTCGCATGCGTCGTGTACATGGGCGAGGAGGACATGCGGCGGCAGGAGTTGAACGTCTTCCGAATGCGGTTGTTGGGCGCGGAAGTGCGCCCCGTCTCGAGCGGAACGCGCACGCTGAAGGACGCGACCAGCGAAGCGATTCGGGATTGGGTCGCCACCGTCACCGACAGCCATTACGTCATCGGCTCGGTCGTGGGCCCCGCGCCGTATCCACGCATGGTGCGCGAGTTCCAGTCCGTCATCGGACGCGAGGCGCGCGCGCAGGTGCTCGACCAGGCGGGACGTCTCCCCGACACGGTGGTTGCGTGTGTGGGTGGGGGATCGAACGCGATCGGCATGTTCGCAGGCTTCATCGAGGATGAAGACGTGAAGCTCGTTGGCGTCGAAGCAGCCGGTGAAGGACTGGACACGGGACGGCACGCGGCATCGCTCTCCCGTGGTCGTCCCGGTGTACTCCACGGCTCGCTGAGCTACCTGCTGCAGGACGAACACGGCCAGGTGCATCCCGCGCATTCGATCTCCGCCGGACTCGACTATCCCGGCGTGGGGCCGGAGCACGCCCATCTGCGCGACACCGGGCGCGCTCGCTACGTGTCGGTGGACGATGCCGCCGCGCTCGACGGACTGCGCCAGCTCAGCCGGTGGGAGGGGATCATTCCCGCGCTCGAGTCGGCACACGCCATCGCGTGGGTCATCAACGAACGCGATCGCTGGAGCGCGGACGATCTCGTGCTCGTCTGCCTCAGCGGTCGCGGCGACAAGGACGTGTCGCAGATCAGCACTCTACTCGCCTCCGACGCGTGACCGCACCCACCGTTCGGCAACCCGCCGGCGCGACGGACGCCCCCCCTCCGCCACCGTTCCCCCCCGACGTGGTGGAGGAGATGCTGCGCCAGCTCGCGAAGACCGTGCGCACGCATCAGCTCTATCTGCCCAACAATCCGATCTACCAGCGGGCGATCGACTCGCTGCGCGCCTCGTTCGCGCCGATCTGGGCGCACACCGACACGCTGGTCGTGGGCGTCGGAGAGCAGGAGTTCCGCTGGGAGGGATTGACACTCGCCCACGAAGCGTCGCGCTCCGAGAGTCTGGCGTGGACGTTGTACAAGGACGGCGTGCGCGAGATCACGCTGCAGCCGGGATTCGAGGGGAACGAGCTGGATGTCCTGCTCGACATCCTCCGTCGCATCCGGAAGGCGCTCCCCGAGGAAGACGATCTGCTGACGCTGCTCTGGGAGCAGGAATTCCTGTATCTGCGCTACCGCTTCGTGGATGCGCCCGTCGCGGCCGCCGCGCCCATCGAGGGACCGTCCGAGTCCTGCCCCACGTCGGTGCCGCCACCGGCGGAGATGCCGTCGCTGGAGGAGTCGCGGCCGGGGATCGTCCGGATGGACGACTTCGATTCCACGGTCTACTTCCTGGACGAGCACGAGATCGACTATCTGCGCGACGCGGTGCAGGCGGAATATCAGAGCGATCTGCGCCGCAACGTGCTCGCGGTGGTCTTCGACATCTTCGAGGTGCAAGCGGACGCCAAGGTCCGCACCGAGATCCTGGAGATCCTGCAACACCTGATGGTGCACCTGCTCACGACGAGCCAGTTCGGCGCCGTCGCGTATCTCCTGCACGAGGCCAAGGAAGCGTCGTCCCGCGCGCAAGGGCTCACCGCGGAGCACGCGGACACGCTGCGGCGCCTCTCCGAGCGCTTGAGCGAGCCGGCGGCGCTGGCCGAGATGCTCCGTTCGCTGGATGAATCCACGCAGGTGCCGCCGCAGGCCGAGCTGGACGAGCTGTTCGCCGAATTGCGGCCGTCCACGTTGGGCATCGTGCTCGGTTGGATCGGGAAGTTGCAGAACGCGTCGGTCCGCACCGTGTTGGTGAAAGCGTCCAACCGCCTCGCGGCGGCCAATACCGCGGAGCTGGTTCGTCTCATTCTATCGCCCGACGAAGGCACCGCGCTCGAAGCCATCCGCCGCGCGGGCGAGCTCAAGACGGCGGCCGGTGTCGCGCCGCTCGGCCGCCTGCTCTCCAGCCCGTCGGTGCAATTCCGCCAGGCAGCGGCGCAGGCGCTCTCGGAGATCGGGACGCCTGGAGCGCTGAAAGCGCTGGAGCCGGCCATCGGCGATGCCGATCGCGAGGTGCGCATCACCGCGCTTCGCGCCGTCGCGGCGCGTGGGCACGTGGCGGCGCTCGATGCCATCCGCTCGCTCGTCCGGTCGAAGAACGTGCGGGAGGCGGACCTCACCGAGAAGATGGCCGTGTTCGAGGCGTTCGGTGCGCTCTCCGGTGCGGAGGGTGTGGAGCTGCTGGATGCGATGCTCAACGGCCGCGGATTCCTGGGCCGGCGGGAGGACACCGACATGCGCGCATGCGCGGCCATGGCGCTCGGACGGATCGGCGGTCCGGAAGCGCTGGAGGCACTGCGGCGCGGGAGCGCGGACAAGGAGGTGCTGGTGCGGAACGCCGTGAACCGCGCACTGCGCGAGGCCACCGAGTGAGCACCGCGGCCATCCCCGGCACCGGCGCCCCCGCGGGTGCCGCCACCACCGCCGAGCGCGGCAGTGACGCGTACATCCGCGTCAAGGGGATCGCCTTCCTGAACGCCTTCTACGGAGCCATGCGCACGGTGAAGCTGTATCCACCAGATAACGCGGTGGTGCAGCGCGCGCTGGACGAGCTGGTGCAGCACACGGAAGAGTTCCGCGCGCACGAGCATGAGCTGGAGCTGCGGACATCCGGCGAGTTCCTCTTTCTGAACCACACGCGGCTGCGTCTGGACCTGGACAACTTCGCCACTTTCAGCCGGATCATCTCGGCGTTCGCCGATGCCGGCGTCGGCAGCTGCGGGGTGAGCGCCGGGGCGGGGAAGCGCGAGTGGACGGTGTTCCTGTCGCTCTTCCAGGGTGTATCGCGCGAGGACGACCCCGATGTGCGCCGCGCGCGGCTCATCGACCGGCTGAACGACGCGGGCGTTCGGTGCTTCGAGTTGGGCCCGCCATCCGACGCCGACGAGGAGTTCCTGGAGAAGGCCAAGGAGGCGGCCAAGCGCACGTACGCGCAGTCGGTGTCCGTCACGCGCGAGGTGATCAACTCGCTGCGGATGGGGCACAGCCCAAACATCAAGAAGATCAAGCGCGTCGTGCAGAGCATCGTGGACCAGATCCTCAACGAGGAAACCTCGCTCATCGGGCTCACGACGCTGCGGGACTACGACGAGTACACGTTCACCCACAGCGTGAACGTGTGCATCTTCTCCGTCGCGCTCGGCCGCAAGATCGGGCTCACGCGGTTGCAGCTGTACGATCTGGGGGTCGCCGCGCTCATGCACGACATCGGCAAGGCGCGCGTTCCGCTGGACGTGCTGAACAAGCCCAGCGGACTGACCGACGACGAGTGGCGCCAGATCGCGGCGCATCCGTGGCAGGGGGTGCTCGCGCTCTTCCAGATGCGCGGACAGATGGACATCCCCTATCGCGCAATGGTGGTGGCATTCGAGCACCACAAGAAGATCGACCTGACCGGCTACCCCAAGCACATCCGTCCGCGCGAGATGAGCATCTACAGTCGGATCGTATCCGTGGCGGACGCGTTCGACGCCGCCACCTCGCGCCGCGCCTACCAGACCACGCCGCTCTCTCCCGCCGCCGTCCTGCAGGAGCTGCGCGCCAATCCGCGCCGCGGGATGGACCAGGTGGTCGTGAAGGCGTTCATGAGCCTGGTCGGGCATTACCCGGTGGGGACTATGGTAGTGCTCGACTCGTTCGAGTTGGCCGTCGTCCACTCGGTCAACCCCGCGCCCGACGCGGTATCGCGCCCGGTGGTTCGCATCATCAGCGACGCCATGGGCAATCTGGTTCACCCCGGCTATCTTGCGGATCTCATGCAGGGCGACCCGGCCACCGGGACGTTCGCGCGCACGATCATCAAGATCGCCGACCCGGAGCGATACGGCATTCGCATCAGTGACTACTTCGTCTGAGTCCCGATCGGCGCCGCCCCCGCGCGGCGCCGCTGCCAGCCCGCCGTCCCTACCATCGCTTCGCGCTTCCGCTGCTCCCTCCACGCCAGGGGAACATCGCGCGCCCGCGGAGTTCCTGACCCGGCGCTTCGAGGAGCTCCGATCGGCAGGGCGCCGCGCGCTCGTCGTCTACATCACGGCCGGATTCCCTGACCGCGAGCAGTCGCTCGAGCTGCTCTGCCGCATCGCCGATGCCGGGGCCGACGTGATCGAGATGGGAATTCCGTTCTCCGAGCCGCTGGCCGACGGGCCGGTCATCCAGCGCAGCACGGAGCGAGCGCTCGCGCAGGGAGTGACACTCGACGATGCCATGGAGCTGGTGCAGCGCGCATCGGTGCCGGTGCCGGTCGTGCTGTTCACCTATCTCAATCCGCTCCTCGCAGCGGGCGGCGATGTGTTGCAGCGTGCCGCGCGGGCCGGGATGCACGGCGTGCTGGTGACGGACCTTCCCGTGGGCGCCGACCCGGAGCGCGAAGCGTGGTTGGGCGAGGGCCCGCTCGCCTTCGTGCGGCTGGTCGCGCCCACCACGCCGCAGGCACGGATGGCGGAGATCGCCAGACACGGTTCCGGATTCGTCTACCTCATCAGCCGGCTGGGCGTCACTGGCGAGCGTCCTGCGCTCGACCCCGCGCTCCCCGGCACGATCGAGCGACTGCGCGCGGTGACGTCGTTGCCCGTGTGTGTGGGCTTCGGCATCGCCCGCCCGGAGCAGGCGGCTGCGGTGAGCCGCGTGGCGGACGGTGTCGCGGTGGGAAGCGCCGTGGTGCGTGCGTCGGAGCAGAGCGTGAGCGCGGCAGCCGATCTGGTGCGCGCGATGCGGCAGGCGATGGACGCGGAGCGCAGCGCAGTGCGCTGACGCACGCGCCGCACTATCGCGGCTCGCGCAGCTCGCGTTCCACGCGCGCCGAGGGACGCACGAAGAGCGTGCGCGCGTGCGTGATCGTCACCAGCCCGGGGGGAGCACCGCGCGGCTTGCGCACGTGCTTTCGCCGCGTCCAGTCGACGGGGACCACCGTGGCATGGCGGGCCTTGCTGTGCCACGCCGCGAGGAGCGCTGCCTGGTGCAGATCGCGCTCGGGAGGGGCGCCCTCTCCCTGCCAGCGGAGGATCACATGCGCGCCGGCCGCGCCGCGTGCGTGCAGCCAGATGTCGTTGGGCGCCGAGTCGTGAAAGGTGAGCTGATCGTTCGATGCCGCGCCGCGCCCCACCCAGATGGCGAGGCCGTCGCTCGATCGATACGTGCGAAACGGCGCCGCGCCGGCCGTTGCGTGACCACCCGCACCTGGCACGGATGCGCGGACCTGCCGGCTTCGCCTCCCTCGGACGCGTGCGCCGCCCTGTAACGCTCGACCACGTGCTCGCGGCTGTGGGACGAGGCGCCGCGCGCTCGGAGCAGGCTCGCTCGCCGCTGCGGCTCGTTCCGCAGCCGCGATCCTCGCGGGCAGTTGTTCTGTCGCGCGTTCCATGGCGCGTGCCCGCTTGTACAGCCGGTCCGCACACTGCGCTGCCGTCTCGCCCGGGAGGGGATCGAGCGGCACGCGCGAGCCATCGGGGAGTTGGAGCTCCGCCGGTGCGGGCATGGCACCCAGGGCGATCAGCGCATCGGCGGTAGCACGAACGCGCGGCGCCTCGCGCGCGCGCTCCAGCTCCCGGCGCATCCGCTGCACCGCGCGCTCCGCCGCGCGCGCTCTCGCGTTCGCCGACCGCAACGCGGCATCGCTCACCGCCGTGGCCGCCGCCATCGTCGGCACGCCGGTCGTCTCGCGTGCGTCACGCGTCGGTACGGCGGGCGCCTGCCGCGATGCGTCGCGCGCTGGGAGCGGCGCTTCCGGCATGACCAGCGACGACGCCGGCACGGCGTCCTCGCAGAGAGGGAAGGGGACGAGCCGGTCGCCACACCACGCGGGACGCGCGGACGGGAGGGCACAGATGCGGCGGTACTCGTCGACGATGCGCTCCGGATGCTCCAGCAGCCATGCGGCGAGCCACGGGCTCATCCAGCGTCCGGCCACGAGAAGCGCGCCGTCGTGCGCCGCCGCGGCACGCGCGAGCTCGTCGTCCGTGAGCACGGGGCGCGGCGCATGGACCGGGGGCAGAGCACTCCCCACGCGCGCGATCACACGCGCCGTTCGTCCAGCGTCGTCGCCGGCACTGCGCAGCGCACCACCGCGCGCCGCTGGCACGAAGCTCATCTCCACCACCGCGCGCCTGGTGGACGAACCGCGGAACTTACCCGGGCGCGCGAGCTCCACGAGCAGGCGCCGTTCGTCGACGGGAGCGCTCACCGTGTCCACGAGCCATCCACCGAGCGGTCCCGCCTCGATCGGCGGGGAACACGCGTGAACGCGCGCGGGCGCGCCGCGAAAATCGAAGCACACTCCGTGCGGCTCTCCCGCCACCTGCACGCGAATGGCGCCGGCGCGACGATCGATCGCGCTGCGCACGATGCGCCGCCCGCGCCACCGTGCATCGAGCTCCGCGGCCAGATAGTGCGCCGTCAGACTGTCCATGAGCGAGCCCCGGCGGCGTTTGACACGCGCGCACATTGCCGGTACGTTGACGCGCTGTCAACGGGCCCGCCTCGCCGGCTCGCACCGACGGGCGGCCGAGGCGCTACAACGCGGCGGTGGATCCAGTGCAGGACATCGCGTACATCGCCCTCGGCTCGAACATGGGCGACCGGGAGCGCTCGTTGGCCGACGCCCGGGCGGCGCTGGCCGCCCTTCCCGGCAGCCGCCTACTCGCGACATCATCCATGGAGGAAACGGAGCCGCTCGGCACGGTGCCGCAGGGGCCGTATCTCAATCAGATGGTGGCGCTGGAAACTTCCCTCGCACCGCACGCGCTGCTCGCCGCGCTGCACGACATCGAGCAGCGCGCCGGACGTGTGCGCGGTGTGCGCTGGGGACCCCGAGTTCTGGATCTCGACATCGTGTCCTTCCACCGACAGCGCGTGCACGACGACCCCACGCTCATCGTCCCCCACCCGGAGCTCCCCAACCGGGACTTCTGGCAGCGCGAGCTCGCCGAGCTGCGGAGCCACCTGTGACCGAGACGCGCCAGCCGTACAACACGCTACCCGCCGACGCGGCGCGCCGGCGCCTGACGACCATGGACTTTGCCGCGGCCAAGCGCGAGGGGCGGAAGCTCGTGGTCGTCACCGCGTACGATGCGCTCTTCGGCCGGTTGGTGGATGACGCTGGTGTGGATTGCGTGCTGGTGGGCGACTCGCTGGGGAACGTCGTGGCCGGGTTCGACACGACGATTTCCGTCACGCTCGACCAGATGATCTACCATGGCGCGGCCGTGCGGCGCGGCGTGACGCATGCGCTGCTGATCGTGGACATGCCGTTCCTCTCCTATCAGGTGAGCGAGGCGCAGGCGCTCACCAACTGCGGGCGCGTGATGCAGGAGACGCTCGCGCAGGGCGTGAAGCTGGAAGGCGCGAGCGACGACGTCCTGCGCGCCATTCGCGCCGTTTCGGGCGCGGGGATTCCGGTGATGGCGCACCTGGGCTTCGTGCCGCAGTCGGTGCACGCGCTCGGGGGGCATCGCGTGCAGGGGCGCGACGCCGATGGCGCACAACGCCTGGTCGACATGGCACGGCGCGTGGAGGACGCGGGCGCGTTCTCCGTGGTCCTGGAGCTCATGCCCGCGGAAGTTGCCGCGCGCGTCACCGAAGCGGTGGCGATCCCGACCATCGGCATCGGCGCCGGCGTCGAGTGCGACGGACAGGTGCTCGTGCTCCCCGACCTGCTCGGCCTCACCGACCGCTTCCAGGCGAAGTTCCTCAAGCGATACGCCAACCTCGCCGACGTGGTGCGCACTGCCGTGGGTGCCTTCGCCGCCGATGTGCGCGGGAGGCTCTACCCGGATGACGAGCACAGTTTCCGGTATGCAGACCGTCCACCGGATCGCTGAGCTCCGGCCACTGGTCAGGGATTGGCGCCGCAGCGGCGCGAGGATCGCACTCGTTCCGACCATGGGCGCGTTGCACGAGGGGCATCTCCACCTCGTGGACGCTGCTCGCGCGGCAGCGGACGTGGTCGTGATGAGCATCTTCGTCAACCCGCTGCAGTTCGGCCCGAGCGAGGACTTCGAGCGCTATCCGCGCGATCTCGAGGGCGACCTGCGCAAGGCGGAGACGCGCGGGGTGGACGCGGTGTTCGCTCCCCCGGCGGAGGAGATGTACGCGCACGCGCGCACGGTGATCGTCGCACCCGTCGCGCTCGCCGACCGGTGGGAGGGTGCCTCACGCCCCGGCCACTTTGCCGGCGTGCTCACCGTGGTGGCCAAGTTGTTCAATATTGTGCAGCCCGACGTCGCCGTCTTCGGCCAGAAGGACATCCAGCAGGCTGCGCTCATCCGCGCCATGGTGCGCGATCTCGACATCCCGCTCACGGTGCTCATCGAGCCGACGGTGCGCGACACCGACGGGCTCGCGCTCTCCAGCCGCAACCGGTATCTGTCCCCCGAAGAGCGCCGCCAGGCCCAGCTATTGCCGCGCGCGTTGCACGAGATGGCCGATGCGTACGCCGGCGGCGAAGTGCGCGCCCTCGCGCTCGTGGAACGGGGGCGGGCCATCCTCGCGACGGCGCCGCTCGTCCGTGTCGAGTATCTCGCCGCCGTCGATCCCGACCGACTGGAGCCGGTAACGTTCGTGGAGGAGGGGACCATTCTCGCCGTGGCCGCGCGCGTCGGAGCCACTCGCCTCATCGACAACGTCATCGTGGGCGCGTCGTGACGTGGCGCGCGGTCGTTGCCGCACTGGACGACGGCGATGCGTTTCGCTCGCGCGTGAGCGTCTACCTGCATCCGCTCGCCGGCCGCCCGATCCTCTGGCACGTGCTGCACGCTCTGGCCGAGACCAAGCCGCCACCGTCCGCGGTGGATGTCCTCCACCGCACGCGCACCGTGATGTCCCTCCCCGATCCTGCTCCCGTGGCCGTGCGTCCGGTGCCGGTGGCGGAAGACGACACATCGCGCGCGCTGCGCGCGGGCGTGACCCCCGCCGGCGTGACCGTACTGGTGGACGGGACGGCGCCGCTCCTCACGCCAGCCACCATCGCGCGCATCCTGCGCGCCGCGGACGGACAGGTGGCCGCGATCCTGCCCGCGAGCGACGAGAGCACGAGCCTCCTCGTAGCCGGCGAGGGACCCGCGCTGGCCTCGGCGGACGACCCGCGCAATCCCGTGGGTGCGGTGCGCATCGCCCCCACCTCCGCGGAAGAGCTCATCCGCATCACCGACCGCCACTCACTGTCCGATGCGTCGGTAGCCTTTCATGACCGGCTCATCCGGCAGCACGAGGCGCGCGGCGTGACCTTCATTTTGCCGTCCACCACGTGGCTGGATGCGGACGTGCGCATCGGACCGGATACCGTGATCTATCCCGGCGCGGTGATCGAAGGGAGCAGCGAGATCGGCAGCGAGTGCGTGATCGGCCCGCACACGCGCATCGTGGAATCGCAGATCGGGCGCGGCGTGGAGATGAAGGGATGGAACTACGTCGCACGCACGAACATCCGGAATCACGCCGTCCTGGAGCCGTATGTCCGGCGCGGCTTCGATTGAGCTTCCGTCGTGGGCGCGCGTCTCTCCGCCGCGCGCCAAGCACATCGCGCGCGTGGTGCAGCTCCTCGCGGAGTGGGCGCTCGCGATGCGCGTGAAACCCGCGGAACGCGACGCGTGGCACGACGCCGGCCGCTGGCACGACGCGCTACGCGACGCCACCGCCGCCGAATTGCGTCACATCGTCCCGGGAGCGACGGAGCCGGTCGCGCTCCTGCACGGGCCAGCGGCTGCGGTCATGCTGGAGCGCGCGGGCGAACACCGGGCCGACGTGCTGCAAGCCGTGAGGTGGCACACGGTGGGGTGTGCAGATTGGGCGCGCACCGGTCGCGCGCTGTACATGGCCGACTATCTCGAGCCCGGGCGCACCTTCGATCGCGCGGCACGCGCCAGCCTGGCCGCGCGCGTGCCCGATGACTTCGATGGTGTCTTTCGACAGGTGGTCCAACGGCGCGCGGAACGGGCGAAACGCGATGGGCGGCCGCTGCACCCCAAGACGGCCGCGCTCTGGCGAGCCGTCGTGGAAGGGGCGGGACGGTGAGCACGCGTCGCGTCGCGCTGCTCGCGGTCGTCGTCGTCCTGGCCGCAGGGGCGCTGGTGTGGATGCGCGTGCATGCGCGCGAGAAACCGCGCGCCCTCGCGGCAGCCGCCGATGCGGCGCCGGTGGTCGCTCCCGCTGCATCGCGCGATCCGAGCGAAGACGAGCACGGCGCGCGCATCCGGGTGGAGGTGCTCAACGCCACGCAGCGCCGCGGCCTGGCGCGTCGAGCCACGGACGTGCTTCGCGATGCCGGGTTCGACGTGGTGGACTTCGGGAACGCGCCCACGCAGCTCGATTCCACCATCGTGCTGGATCGCACCGGGCACGCGACGTGGGCACGGGACGCGGCGCGCGTGCTTGGCGGCGCGCGTGTCAGGACGGAGCCGGACAGCTCACGCTACGTGGATCTCTCCGTTCTCGTCGGCGCCGACTGGACGCCGCCGCCGCAGCCGCTCCGTCCGTAACTGGCCGCACGCGGCCGCGATGTCCACGCCGCGGCTCCGGCGGACGGCCACGTCCACACCCTGCGCACGCAGCGCGCGCACGAACGCGGTCATGCGCGCGGGCGGCGAGGGCGCGAAGGTGCCCGTGCCCCCTGGATGGAGCGGGATCAGGTTCACGAACGCACCGCACTGGCGGGCCAGACGCGCCAGCTCGGCGGCGTGCTCGGGCGCGTCGTTCACCTCGCCGAGCATCACGTACTCGAACGTCACACGCCGGTCGAAGCGCGCCGCCGCTTCGATCACGTCGGCGAGCGGATACTTGACGTTGATCGGCATGAGGGTACGGCGCAGTGCATCGGTGGGCGCATGAATGGAGAGCGCCAGGCGGAACTGCTCCGGGCGCTCCTGCAGCGCCACGATCCCCGGCAGAACCCCTACCGTGGACACGGTGATGTGCCGCGCACCGATGCCGAGCCCTCGGGGATGATTGAGGATGGTGAGCGCGCGCGAGACGGCCTCCCAGTTGAGGAGCGGCTCGCCCATTCCCATGAAGACCACGTTGGTCGGCGCCACCGGCTCTGCCAGGAGGTGCATCTCGCGCACCTGGCCGGCGATCTCCCACGCGTCGAGATTGCGCGCGAACCCCATGGCGCCGGTGGCGCAGAAGGCGCATCGCAACGCACACCCCGCCTGCGAGGAGATGCAGATCGTCGTCCGTTCCCCCTCAGGGATCGCGACCGTCTCCACCGTCTGCCCGTCGTGGAGCCGGAAGAGGAACTTCCGCGTCCCGTCGGCCGAGCGCTGCTCGTGCGCCAGCTCGAGACGGGGAACGACGAACCGCTGCGCGAGCGATTCCCGAAAGCGCAGCGGCAGGTTCGTCATGTCATCGAACGAGCGTGCCGGACGCTCCCACAGCCAGCGCACCACCTGCGCGGCGCGGTACGGCGGCTCCCCGCACTCCGCCGTCGCGCGCTGGAGCGCGCGTTCGGCATCCAGCGGCGCGAGGTCGAGCAGGTTCGGCGCGAACGATTCGGAAGTGGGCATTGTGGGAAGCGCGGAGCGGGGTGCATGCTGTCATGCACGCGGCAGGGGCTCGCGTCCGCGGGACGCCGGAGCACCGACGTGGGCATTCCTGGCGATCACGCCTCGCGTGTGCCGATGAAATGTAGCCGGCCACGGCCGTCGCTCACAACGTGCGGCGTGCGCCGCTAACCGCCCGTTGCGCTTGATGATGACCTACCGCATTGCACGTCGTCTCGCAGGCCTCGCGCCTTCCGACGGTGCGGCTGCGTCGTTAACTTGCCACAAGCTCCCAACCTCTGTGGACGGCACCTGAGTGCTTCTCTCTGAGCTGCTGTCGGTGGACCGCGTGAAGGTGCCACTGGACAGCCGCACGAAAAACGATGTGCTGCGCGAGCTGGTGGGGCTCGTTACCGCTGGCCGCGCGCCGGCCGACGTCGAGGCGATCCTGGCTGCGGTGAACGAGCGCGAGCGCGTGCTGAGCACCGGGATCGGCTCCGGGGTCGCCATCCCACATGGAAAGACGCCCTACATCGACCAGCTCATTCTCGCGGCGGGTGTGTCCGCCGTCCCGATCGACTTCGACGCGCTGGACGGCGCGCCGGTACGCGTCTTCTTCCTGCTCGTCGGCCCGGAAAGCGCATCGGGGGCGCACGTGAAGGCGCTGAGCCGCATCTCGCGCCTGCTGCGCCGCGATCGCCTGCGCGAAGAACTGGCAGCCACGCCGTCCCCAGAGGCGTTCCTCCAGGTGATCCGCCGCTCGGAGGCGTTGTGAGGGGCAGCCGCTGGATTCCTCCTCTGCTCTGGCTGGGCGTCATCCTCGTGCTCACGTCCATTCCCAACCCTCGGGTGGGCGCGGTGTCGGTGCCCGGCGCGGACAAGCTGGTGCACGGCGCACTCTACGCGGTGCTCGGCTGGCTGACTTTGCGTGCCGCATGGCAGCCAGGGGCGGGGTGGCGGCTCGCGGCGCTGCTCTTCCTCGTGGTCGCCCTGGTGGGGGCGGCGGACGAATGGCATCAACGGTTCATCCCCGGCCGCTCCGCCGATCCACACGATTGGCTGGCGGATGCCACCGGAGCCGCCACCGGGATCGGGCTGGCCTGCGCCGCAGCGCGCAGGCGCGGAGCCGAGCGCCCCTCGTGACCGCGCCCGGGGAGATGGCCACCTCGCAGCGGACGCGAATGTGCGGCACGCTGCGACTGGCGGACACCTCGTCCACCGTGCGACTCGCGGGGTGGGTGCATAGACGCCGCGACCTGGGTGGGCTGGTGTTCATCGACCTGCGCGACCGCTCGGGACTGGTGCAGGTGTCCGTGGACCCGCGCACCGCTGACGCCGAGACGGTGCAGGCTGCCGCACGCGCCGGACTCGAGAGTGTGATCGCCGTCGAGGGCGACGTGACGGCGCGCCCGGACAAGGACCGGAACGCCGATCTTTCCACCGGGGACATCGAGGTGCGCGCGCGCACGCTGCGGGTGATCGGACCTGCCGCCACGCCGGCAATTCCCGTGGCGCGCGCACGCGGCGAAGAGCTTCCGGCGGAAGAGCAGCGGCTCCGCTACCGGTATCTCGACCTCCGCCGAAGCGAGCTCCAGCACAACCTCATCCTGCGCCACCGCATCGCGCTCGCCACGCGCCGGTACTTGAGCGAGCGCGGCTTCGTGGAAGTCGAAACGCCCATCCTCACCAAGCCGACCCCGGAAGGCGCTCGCGACTACCTGGTACCCAGTCGCGTGCACGCGGGCGAGTTCTACGCGCTCCCGCAGTCGCCGCAGCTCTACAAGCAGTTGCTGATGATGGCGGGCATGGACCGCTACTTTCAGATCGCGCGCTGCTTTCGCGACGAGGACCTCCGGGCGGATCGCCAGCCGGAGTTCACGCAGATCGACATCGAAGCGTCGTTCGTCGCCGTGCCCGACGTGCTGGAGGTGGCCGAGGGATTGGTGGAAGCGATCTGGCGAGAGGGCGGGACGGAGATCGCGCGCCCCGTGCCGCGGATGACGTACGCGGACGCCATGGAGCGCTACGGTACCGATCGCCCGGATCTCCGCTACGCGCTGGAGCTGCAGGACGTGAGCGCACTCTTCGCGGACACCGACGCCCGCTTCATTCGCGGCGCGCTGGAGAGCGGGGGGCGCGTGCGCGGCATTCGCGTTCCCGGTGCGACGGAGCTCACCAATCGTGCCCTCGAGGAGCTGGAGTCGCTCGCCAAGAGTGCGGGCGCGGCGGGACTGGTGCGTCTGCGCGTGGAAGAGGGAACGTTCCGCGGCGCGATGGCGAAGTTCCTCCCCGCCGACGCGGTCACACGCCTGAACGCACAGGACGGCGACGTCTGGCTGCTCGTGGCGGGGCCCGACGCCGTCTCCTCGCCCGCGCTCGACCGCGTGCGACAGGATGTGGCGCGCCGGCTGTCGCTCGTGTCGTCGTCCGCGCTGGCGTTCGTGTGGATCACCGAGTTCCCCCTCTTCCTCCGCGACGCGGCCACCGGCCAGCTCACGTCGGTGAATCACCCCTTCACCGCGCCCGATCCGCGCGACGTGGACCGGTTGGAGAGCGCGCCGGAGAGCGTGCGCGCGCTGGCGTACGACATCGTGCTGAACGGCACCGAGCTGGGCGGCGGGAGCATCCGTATTGCGGATGCGGAACTGCAACGTCGGATCTTCGCCCTGCTCGGCATGGATGAGGCGGTGAGCCGCGCTCGCTTCGGCTTCCTGCTCGAGGCGCTCGGAAGCGGCGCGCCGCCGCACGGGGGGATCGCATTCGGGCTCGACCGTATCGCGATGCTGCTCAGCGGCGCCGGCTCACTGCGCGATGTGATCGCCTTCCCGAAGACCACGGCAGCGCGCGCGCTCTTCGAGGGCGCACCATCGCCGGTACCTGCCGATGACCTCCGCGAGCTGCATCTGCGCGTGGACGGCGCCTCATGAGCGACGACGCCGGCTCGGTGCGCCTCTCCACCGACGGAGCCGACCTGCTCACGCTGGCCGGCGTGAACGACGCCAACCTGGTGGAGCTGGCGCGTGTCTTCGGCGTCCGCGTCGCGCTGCGCGGCGACGCGCTCACCCTCACCGGCACGGGCGAGAGTGTGGAGCGTGCGTCCGCCGTGGCGCAGCGAATGGTCGAGATCGCACGCCAGCGCGAGCCGCTCACCCCCGATGACATCCTGCGGCTGAGCGAGGAGAGCCCCGAGAATGGCGGCGCGCCCGGCACCGCCGGCGGGGAGCTGCAGCGCATCGCGCTCCCCGGTGTGCGCAAGATCATCCAGCCCAAGACGCCCGGACAGGCAGCGTACCTCTCGCTCATCGCCGACAACGACATTGTCGTGGGGATCGGCCCTGCGGGAACGGGCAAGACGTACCTCGCCGTCGCCGCCGCGGTGGACGCGCTCATGCGCAAGCGCGTGCGGCGCATCGTGCTCGCGCGCCCCGCCGTGGAGGCGGGGGAGAGCCTGGGCTTCCTACCCGGCGACCTGCAAGCCAAGGTAGATCCGTACCTCCGCCCGCTCTACGACGCGCTGGACGACATGATGCCGGCCGAACGCGTGCAGAAAGCGCTCGAGACGCGCGTGATCGAGATCGCGCCGCTCGCCTACATGCGCGGCCGCACGCTGGCGGATGCGTTCGTGATCCTGGATGAAGCGCAGAACGCGACCTCGGCGCAGATGAAGATGTTCCTCACCCGGTTGGGGGTGAATTCCAAGGCCGTCATCACCGGCGACAAGACGCAGATCGACCTGCCGCAGCGGGAGCAGTCGGGGCTGGTGCAGATCGAGCGCATCCTGAACGGGATCGACGGCATCGGGTTCCAGTACTTTCACGAGACGGACGTCATCCGTCACCGGCTGGTGCGCGAGATCATCAAGGCCTACGCGCGCGATTCCGCGGGAGAGTGACGCGTGCCGCGCCGCTGGATGCCCGGAGAACGGGAGCCCGGAACGGGAGCCTCCCTCGATCGGACGGACGGCCTGACGTTTCACGGGCCGCGCGTGGCGCTCCTGCTGCTGGTCGCGGCCATCACCTATCTCCTCTTCCCGGCCTCGCCGGCGGTGGACACGCCGATCTTCGAGGTCGGGTCGGTGGCCACCGAGAACGTCATCGCGCCGTTCGCGTTCACGGTGCCCAAGACGCCGGAAGAGCTGGGGCGCGAGCAGGAGGAGCTGGCACGCTCGGCCAAGCCGATCTTCCGCTTCCGGGGGGACGCGCTGGATTCCGTGCGCGTGCGGCTGGATCGCCTCATGACGGGCGTCGAGAACGCCGCCGCCACGCCGGACGCACGACGCCGGCCGAACGCGGCGGCCATCCAGCGGGCCGCGACGAGCGCGGGGGTAACGCTCACGACCGCGGAGGCGGAGTATCTCGCCTCCGCCGGGCGGCGGCGCGCCATGGCCGATGGCGTGCGCCGTGTCTTTGCCCGATGGCTGCCGGCCGGCGTGGCCGCCAGCAGCGCACTGGATGATGTGCACGGCGAGGTGATCGTGCAGCGCGGCGCGCAGGAGCGCAGCGTGCTGGCCGACAGCCTCATGACCTTCAGCGGGCTCCTCGCGCGCTCGCGCGCACAGCATCCGGATCCCAACTCCTCGGTGGGCGACGCGCTGTACATCAAGTTGCTGAGCGCGTTCTTCGAGCCGAGCCTCGCGCTCGACCGCGTGGCGACCGAGCGGCGGCGACAGGAGTTGCGTGCGTCGGTGGACGTGAACCGCTACACCGTCCGCGATGGCGAGAAGATCGTCGGCGAGCACGAGGTCGTCGGCAAGGCGGAGTACGACAAGTTGCGCGCGCTGCACAACGCCATGCAGCAACGCACGGAAGGGCAGCAGGCGGTGGGACGCACGGCCGGCGCCGTCATGTACGACGCGCTCGTGCTGGCGATCTTCGCTGTCGCCATCCTGCTCTTCCGGCCGCAACTCTACCGGGCCATTCGCTCGCTCGTGCTCTTCGCCATGGTGTTCGTCATGGTCCTGGTGGCAGGAGCCGCCGCGGCACACGCCCCCAGCGTCTACCCGGAGCTCATCCCCGTGGCGTTCGCGGCGATCATCTGCAGCGTGCTGTTCGATCCGCGCATCAGCATGATCGCCGCCATGATTCTCGCCGTGCTGGTCGGAGGGCAGAGTGTCTACCGCGGGACGAACGCGCTGTTCATGAATCTCGTGGGAGGAGCCGCGGCAGCCTTGAGTGTGCGCGTCATCCGCCGGCGCGACCAGGCGTACTATTCGATGCTCATCATTGCGGTGGCCTATCTGCTGAGTGCCGTCGTCATCGGACTCACGCTCGGCTGGCATGCGGGCGCCATCGGGTGGAGCGCGGTGCGTGGCATGGGGAACGCAGTCGTGTCCGTCATGCTCGCCATGTTCCTGCTCCCGCTCGCCGAGCGCCTGACCGGCACCACGACGGATCTCACCCTGCTGGAGTACTCCGATCTCAACCACCCGCTCCTCAAGCGGCTCATGGTGGAAGCGCCCGGCACGTACGCGCACACGATCGCGATGGCCAACCTGGTGGAAGCGGGGTGCAACGCCATCGGCGCGAACGGGCTGCTGGGACGCGTGGGCACGTACTACCACGACATTGGCAAGCTGAAGAAGCCGCAGTACTTCGTGGAGAACCAGCCCAAGGGGCGCAATCCGCACGACAAGTTGAAGCCGACCATGAGCGCCGGCATCATCCGCAATCACGTGCGTGAGGGGCTGGAGCTGGCGGACGAGAATCACCTTCCCAAGGCCATCTCCGCCTTCATCTCGCAGCATCACGGCACAGCGCTCATCAGCTACTTCCTGGAAAAGGCGCGCGAGCGCGACGGACCGCCCGGAAACACGGCGGAGTTCAGCTATCCCGGACCGATCCCACAGACGGCGGAGACGGCGGTGTGTATGCTCGCCGACGGCGTGGAGGCGGCCGCCCGGGTGCTGCACGAGCCCACGCCCGAGAAGATTCGCGAGGTGGTGGACCACATCGTGCGGCAGCGGATGGAACAGGGGCAGCTTCGCGACGCCCCGCTCACGCTCAAGCAGTTGGACCAGGTGAAGGAGGCGTTCGCGCGCGTGCTGATCGGCCAGCACCACAACCGCATCGACTATCCCGCCGCCAGCGGCGGGGTGGGTGCGGAATTCGCCACGACGTGAGCGTGACGGTGGACGTGGCGGTGCCGGCGGGGCGGATTCCGCTGTCCCGTGCCGCGGTGCGCGATACCGTTCGCTCCGTGCTGCGCGCGGAAGGCGTGCGCAACGCCGTGCTCTCGGTGGCATTCGTGGGGGATCGCGCCATGGCCGCGCACAACCGCCACTACCTGGGACGTCGCGGCACCACGGACGTGATTGCCTTCGCCCTCGAGAGCCCGGTCGCGCCGGACGGTGCTGCATCGCGCACCGGACGCGGCTCCACAGCGCCAGAAAGCGCGGGCGTCGTGCTCGGCGACATCTACATCGCTCCGGCCGTGGCGCGCAGGAACGCGCGCCGATTCGGATCCACCGTGCGCGAGGAGCTGGTGCGGCTGGTGATTCACGGCACGTTGCACGTGCTCGGGCACGACCACCCGGAGGGCGAGCATCGGACGCGATCGCCCATGTGGCAGCGGCAGGAGGCACTCGTCGCGCGCATGGCGAGAGGACCGCGCCGGCGATGATCACCGCCCTCGTCGCGCTACTCGCCACGGTGATTGCGGGGCTCTCCGCTGCGGCCGATGGCGCGTTGCTCGGACCCGACGACCGTGCCGCCGGCACGCGCCGCCCTGTCATGCCCGCCGCCGGTCAGCGCGACCGCACCCATCGCGCGCTGGCGGTCGCTCGCCTCATCACGCTGCTCACCGCCGGTGCGTTCGCCGGCCTGGCGCTCCAGCTCGACCGCCACCGCCCGGTGGCGGCCACAGGCCTCGCCGTCCTCGCTGCCGTCGTCATTCTCATCGTCGGAGAGATCCTTCCGCGCGCGCTCGGCGATACCATCGGCGCGCCGGTGCTCCGCGCCTTGCGCCCGATCATCGCGCCGATCGAGCTCGTCGTCGGCCCGATCGCCGCCCTGGGGATCGCGCTCGACGCGGCGCTGCACCGTGCCTTCCCCCGCCAGGAGCCGAGCGAGGAAGACCGCGAGGATGCCGCCGAACAGTTTCGCGCCGTGGTGCAACTCGAGGCCGAAGTTCCCCCGGACCAGCAGGCCATTCTTCGCCGTGTCTTCACGCTTGGCCGCACCGAAGTGCACGACGTGATGGTGCCACGCGTGGACATCGTCGCGATCGACCACTCGGCACCCTGGTCGGAAGCGCTGGACCGCGTGCGCAGCTCCGAGCACGCACGGCTCCCGGTGTACGAGGAGAGCATCGACAACGTCATCGGCATCCTCTACGCCAAGGACCTACTCCCGGCGATCATCGAGGACGCCGAGCCACCGGCCGGGTGGAGCGCGCTCGTGCGGCCGGCGTCGTTCATCCCGGAAGCCAAGACCGCCGATGCGCAGTTGCGCGACTTTCGCGCAACGAACACGCACATCGCGATCGTGGTGGACGAGTACGGTGGCACGGCGGGGCTGGTGACCATCGAGGACCTGCTGGAGGAGATCGTCGGCGACATCCGCGACGAGTACGACACCGAGGAGCCACCCATTCACGCTGAGGAGGGACGCCGCTTCTGGGTGTCGGGACGCGTGTCGCTGGAGGATCTTTCCGAAGCGTTGGGGCACCGCTTCGAGCGCGACGACGTGGGGACGGTGGGCGGCCTCATCTACGAGGTGCTGGGGCGCGTGCCACGATCCGGCGAGGAGTTCACCCTCGAAGGCTTCCGCGTGGTGGTGGAGCGCGTCGTTCGCCGGCGGGTGCAGCGCGTCTACTTCGAGCGCATCGAGGCGCTCGCGGAGCGGTCGGCATGACGGCGTACCTGGTGCTGCTCGTCCTCACCGTCGCCGCACTGTCGTGGCTGGTCGCCGCGAGCACCGCCGTGCGGTCGGTGAGCCGCATCTGGCTGCGCCACTGGGCGGAGCAACGCCTGTCCGCCGCAGGGCGCGCGCCCTCCACGCTGGATCGCCCGCAGCGGCTGCTCACCGGCGCCAGCGCTGCGGCGGGGTTGCTGGTCATCCTGGCCGGCGAGCTGCTTGCCGGCGCGCACCCCACAACGGGATGGCGCCTGGGGTGGGAGCTCGCGCTCCTCGCGCTCGTGCTGCTCCTGCTCGGCCAGCTTGCGCCGCGTGCGGTGGCGCGGCGCTGGTCATCCCGTCTGATTCCGGTGCTCGTCCCACCCGTGCACGTGCTGACGCTGCTCTTCGCGCCGCTCTTGCGCGGCGCGCGCCGGCTCGCTGCGGCGGCCGCTCCTCCACGCCTCCGGCAGCCGCGCACCGGCGCGCTCACGCGCGATGTGGAGGAGCTCCTTCGCGACGGGGAGCTGGAGGGGATCGGCGACCGAGAGGAGATCGAGATCATCACGGGGATCGTGCTCTTCGGCCAGAAGGTGCTCCGCGACGTGATGACGCCACGCACGGAGATCTTCGCCATCGACATCACCGACGATCCACGCGCCGCAGCGCGCGCCATCGCCGACTCGGGATACAGCCGCGTGCCGGTCTATCGCGAGTCGCTGGACGAGATCGTCGGCATGGTACACGTCTTCGACGTGCTGGCCGCGGCAGGGGAGCGCATGCCCGTGCTGCGTCCGGTGGCGCACGCCCCGGCCACCAAACGCGTGAGCGAGATGCTGTTCGAGATGCTGCGCGCGCAGCGCCACCTGACCATCGTGCTCGACGAATTCGGCGGCACGGCCGGGCTCGTGACGCTGGAGGACTTGCTCGAGGAGCTGGTCGGCGAGATCAACGACGAGCACGACGAGCCCACGTCGCCGGCAACCGACCCGGCAACGCGCGCCGCGGTGCTCGATGCCACCACCGAGCTGGAGGACGTGGCCCGGCGCTTCGGGGTCGAGCTACCGGCTGCACTCCACGAGCGTGCGCAGACGGTGGGCGGGCTGCTCGTGCAGACGCTCGGGCGCATTCCCGCCGTGGGAGAGCGCTTCCGGCTGGCCGGACTCGAGATGGCGGTGGTCGAGGCGGAGCGCTCGCGCGTGTTGCGGCTTCTCGTGCAGCGCGAGGAGCACGCTCCCGCCACGGATCTCGTGCTCCCGCGCTGACGTGCGCGCGGCGGTCGTTTTCTGGCGGCTCCTCCCGTTCGTGATCGCGTTCCTGCGTGACCGCCGGCGCTGGATCATCGCCGGCCGGCCGCGGCGTCTCGATCCGCAGGCGCACCAGCACCGCGCCGAGCGGCTCACTGCCACCGTCGCATCGCTCGGTCCCACATTCATCAAGCTCGCGCAGGTGTTCGCCGCGCGCGCCGACATCGTCCCCGAGCCGTACCTCACGCAGTTCGGCACCCTCACCGATGCCGTGCCGCCGCTGCCACCCGGAGCGGTGGAAGCGGTGATCGCCGCGGAGTTCGAGCAGCCGGTCACGTCGCTCTTCGAGCGATTCGATCCGCAGCCGCTGGCGGCGGCGTCGCTCGGCCAGGTCCATCGCGCGGTGGTGGATGGCGGGGATGTCGTGGTGAAGGTGCTCCGCCCCGGCGTGGAGCGCGTGGTGGCGGTCGATCTCGATGCCGCCTTCCGCACGCTCTTCCTGCTCAACGTGCTCGTGCCGAACCACCACACGCGCGCGGTGACGGCCATCGTGCGCGAGTTCGCGCGCCGCATCGAGGAGGAGATGGACTTCCGCGAGGAGGCGCACAACGCGGAGCTCATCCGGGCCAACTTCGCCGACGACCCGCGCATCGCCATCCCGGCCGTCCTGCCGAGCTTCACGCGGCGGCGCGTGCTCGTGCTGGAGTACATGGAGGGCACGCGCATCGACCGCCTGCAATCGCGCATCGCCTCCGGGGAGATCATCGTCGAGACGCTCGTCGCGACGATCATCGAGATGTACGTGCGGATGATGCTCGTCCACGGACTCTTCCACGCCGATCCGCACCCGGGCAACCTGCTCGTGGCACCCGACGGCCGGGTCGTGCTGCTGGACTTCGGCATGGTGGTGCGTGTGGACGCCGAAACGCGAGCGCGGCTGCTGCAGACCGCCATGGCGGCGGTCCGCCAGGACGTCGACGGCGTGATCGCCGGCTTCTACGAGCTCGGGCTGCTGGATCCAGAGGTGGACCGTGGCACCGTGCGCGATGCCGCGCGGGCGCTCATGACGATCGCCTTCACGCGCGACGTGAAGCCGCGGCAGATCCAGCGCATCGTGAACGACATCATGTCCACGTTCTACCGATGGCCGATCACGCTCCCCAGCGAACTCGTCTACTTCGGACGCGCGGCAGCGCTCGTGGAGGGGTTGGCCATCCGCTACGTCCCCGACTTCAACGGAGTACAGGCGGCCACGCCGGTGCTGCACCGCATGCGCCCGGAGCTCATGCGCGCCGTCATGGGGGGCGATTCGCGCGAGGTGCTCCGCGACTGGATGGCCGAGCTGTCCGGCGTCGCGCGCGAGCTGCGCGACATCCTGCGCCGGGCGGGGCGCGACGAGCTACGCGTACGCGCGCACCCACGCGACGTGATCGAGATGCAGCAGTTCATCTCCCGGCACGTGCGGCGACTGCTCCTCGGCATGTTCGCCGCCGTGATGGCCATTCTGGGAACGCTGCTGTACGTGGCCGGCCACAACGTGTACGTTCTGGCCGCCACGCTCTTCCTGTCTTTCATCTTCTTCGTCGTGATTTTCTTCCTTCCGCTGCATCTGCTGTCGAACCCGTTCCGGGGCTACCGCCGGTGGCGGTGAGCGGAGGGGGACCGTCGTCGGCCGCGGCGTCCGCCATCGAGCGCGTGCTCGACGGCGTGACCTCCGGCATGCCGGCCGCGCTCGCGCGGGCGGTGAGCATCGTCGAGAACCAGCGTCCCGGGTTCGAGCACTTGCTGTCGTCGCTCTTCCCGCGCATCGGCCACGCGCGGCGTATCGGCATCACCGGCCCGCCCGGCGCAGGGAAGAGCACGCTCACCACGCAGCTCGCCGCGGCCTATCGGAGCGCGGGGCTGCGCGTCGGCATCATTGCCGTCGACCCCACCTCGCCGTTCACCGGCGGCGCGCTCCTCGGCGATCGCATCCGCATGGAGAGCGTGGCGCTCGACCCGGGGATCTTCATTCGCTCCATGGCCACGCGAGGCTCGCTCGGCGGGCTTGCCGCTACCACGCGCGATGTGGCCGACGTCCTCGATGGCGCAGGATTCGATCGCCTGCTCATCGAAACCGTCGGCGTGGGGCAGAGCGAGCTGGACATCGCGCGCACCGCCGACAGCTCGGCGGTGATGCTCGTTCCCGAGTCCGGCGACTCCATCCAGATGCTCAAAGCGGGGCTCATGGAGATTGCCGACGTGTTCATCGTGAACAAGGCCGACCGCCCTGGCGCCGACCGGGTGCGCCACGAGATCCAGCTCATGCTCGGCATGCGCATGGGACAGAGCTTCCGTGACGTGCCGGCGCACCACGGCGTGGACCTCACGCGCGTGCGCAACCTCGCCGCCGCGGCGCGGACGGCGGCCGCGCACCCGTCGAGTGACTCCTGGGTCCCTCCAGTGGTCAGCACCGTAGCGTCCGCCGGCACGGGAATCGACGAGGTCGTGCAGGCGCTCGACCGTCACTTCGAGTATCTTGCATCGAGCGGGGAGCTGCTGCTCCGCCGCCGCCGGCGGCTCCGCGAGCGGGTGGTGGACGTGCTGGAACGGGAGGTGCGGCGGAGGCTCTGGGGTGACGGCGCCACGAGCGCGTGGCTGGACGAGCGCCTCCCCGAGTTGGAAGCCGGCACGCTGACGCCCTTCGAGGCGGCTTCGGCCTTGCTGCATCGGAGCACCACTCTGTTGACCCGAGCCGACTGATGACGAGCACACGCGACATGATGGACGTCGTGCGCGACCAGCAGGCGGAGATCGAACGCCTGCGCGCCGAGGTGGAGGCGTGGCGGGAGCGCTATGAGGAAGGCAAGCTGCGCGACCTGGCGTTCACCAATTCCACCGGCGAGGTGCAGCCGCTCTACACGCCGTTCGACACCGCGGACGTCGATCCGGCGGCCATCGGCGTTCCCGGCGCGTACCCGTTCACGCGCGGCATTCACGCCACCGGGTATCGCGGCCGGCTGTGGACCATGCGCCAGTTCGCCGGATTCGGCAGCGCGCGTGATACCAACGCCCGCTACAAGTTCCTCTTGCGCCACGGGCAGACGGGGCTCTCGGTCGCGTTCGACTTTCCGACGCTCATGGGATACGACTCCGATCATCCGCGCTCGGAGGGCGAGGTCGGAAAGTGCGGCGTGGCGATCTCGAGTCTGGCCGACATGGAAACGCTGTTCGACGGCATTCCGCTCGATCAGGTGTCCACGTCGATGACGATCAACGGCCCCGCCGTCATCCTCTACTGCTTCTACATCGCCGCCGCGGAGAAACAGGGCGTCGATTCGCGCGCGCTGCGCGGCACGATCCAGAACGACATCCTCAAGGAGTACATGGCGCAGCACGCGTGGGTCTATCCCATCGAGCCCGCGCTGCGCCTCATCATCGATTGCTTCGAGTGGTCCGCCGAGCACGCGCCGCTCTGGAACACCATCTCCATCTCCGGCTATCACATCCGCGAGGCGGGGGCCACCGCCGTGCAGGAGCTGGCGTTCACCCTGGCAGATGGATTCACGTACGTGGAGCGGGGGATCGCCCGCGGGCTGGACGTGGACGTCTTCGCGCCGCGCCTCTCGTTCTTCTGGGACATCCACAACGACTTCTTCGAGGAGATCGCCAAGCTCCGAGCGGCGCGGCGCATCTGGGCGCGCCACATGCGCGAGCGGTACGGTGCGCGCGATCCGCGCTCGTGGGCCATGCGCTTTCACTCGCAGACGGCTGGCGTGACGCTCACGGCGCAGCAACCGATGAACAACATCGTGCGCGTGGCGTACCAGGCGATGGCCGCGGTGCTCGGCGGCACGCAGTCGCTGCACACCAACTCCATGGATGAGACGCTCGCGCTCCCCACGGAGGAAGCGGTGCAGGTCGCGCTGCGGACGCAGCAGATCCTGGCGTACGAGACCGGCGTGCCGAACGTGATCGACCCGCTCGGCGGTGCCTACTACATCGAGGCGCTCACCGAGCGCATGGAGCGCGAAGCGGAGGCGCTCTTCCGCGACATCGACGGCCAGGGGGGCGTCGTGCGCGCGCTGGAGACCGGCTGGCTGCAGCGGCGGATCGCCGAATCCGCCGCGCGGCAGCAGTGGGAGATCGAGCAGCGCCGCCGCCTGGTGGTCGGCGTGAACGAGTTCGCCACCGACGAGCCCGAGCTCACGATCCCGCTGCTGCGCGTGGGCACGGAGGCTGCCGAGGAACAGCGCCGCCGCCTGGCCGAGCTGCGACGGACGCGCGACGATGCACTCTGCCGCGCGCGCCTCGACGCGCTGCGCGACGCCGCACGCTCCACGCGCAACATGATCCCGTACATCCTCGACGCAGCGCGCGCTTACTGCACGCTCTTCGAGATCCGCTCCGCCATGGAGGACGTCTTCGGGGCGTACCGGGAGCCGGTCTTCTTTTGACCGCGCCGCGCGCGACCTCGCGCCGCCGCGACGCCCGCTCACTCGCTCCGCGCTCCTCCCGGAGCGCCACGCCCCGGCGCACCGGCACCAGGACGCCCGGGCGCGATGCTGGAGAATGGTGGCGCTCGCACTTCGATGCGCAGTACCTCGCGGAGTACGCGCCGCTCTTCTCGCCGGAGCGCGACCGCCGCGAGGTGGCGCGCCTGGTCGAGCTCCTCGGCCTTCCGGATGGCGCCCGCATTCTGGATGTCCCGTGCGGGCAGGGGCGCCACGCACATCTGTTGGCCGAGGCGGGCTACGACGTGCAGGGGCTCGACTACTCGCGCTATCTGCTCGATCGCGCACGCGCGCGCGGCACCGGGCCGCGGCTCCGCTACGTGCGCGGCGACATGCGCCGGCTCCCGGCGCGCTGGAGCCAGCGGTTCGATGCGGTGCTCAACCTGGGCACCTCGTTCGGGTTCTTTCTCCACCCAGCCGATGATGCGGTGGCGCTGCGGGAGTTCGCACGCGTGCTCCGTCCCGGCGGCCGCCTGCTATGGCACGGTGCAAGCCGCGATGGGGTAATGGCCAGGTTTCTGTCGCGCGACTGGTGGCAGCCGCTCGACACCCTGGTTGTCGCGCAGGAACGCGCCTTCGACTCGTTGTCGGGCGTCCTCACCGTGCGCACCACGTGGAGCGGCGGCGGCGCGCCCACCGAGCGCACGTACCGCATCCGCCTCTACACGGCCACCAGGTTGGCCGAGCTGTGCGCCGCGGCGGGGCTGTTGGTGGAGGAATGTTACGACGGTTGGCGTGATCGTCCACTGCATCGGCGCGCCACCGAGATGCTGCTCGTCGCTCGGCGCACCGAGTTGCCGACCGGTGGCTCGGCGCGGTAATATCTTCGCGGGATTCTCCCTCACTCACGACGTATGCGACCGATTCGCGTGCTGATTGCCAAGCCCGGGCTGGACGGGCACGATCGCGGGGCCAAGGTGGTTGCGGCGGCACTGCGCGACGCCGGGATGGAAGTGATCTATACCGGCCTCCACCAGACGCCCGAGATGATCGCGAACGCCGCCGTACAGGAGGATGTGGACGTGGTCGGCCTGTCCATCCTCAGCGGCGCCCACATGACGCTCTTCCCGCGCGTTCTCGCGCTGCTGCGCGAGATGGGGCGCGACGACATCCTCGTCACGGGGGGCGGCATCATCCCGCGGGAAGACATGGAGGCGCTTCAGGCGCAGGGGATCGGCCGCCTTTTCGGACCGGGCGCGGCGACGGCAGAGCTGGCGGACTACATCAAGTCGTGGTTCGCCGAGCGGCAGAAGCAGGACGCGTGACCTCCTCCTCCCGTCTGCGCGAGCTCGGGGCACAGCTCCGTGAGCTCGAAGAACGGCTGCGGCAGGGTGGCGGACCCGACAAGATCGAACGCCAGCACCGTCAGGGAAAACTGACCGCGCGCGAGCGCGTCGACGCGTTGCGCGATCCGGACAGTCCGTTCGTGGAGATCGGATTGCTCATCGCGTACGATCAGTACGACGGTCAGGCGCCCGCCGCAGGCGTGGTCACGGGGTTGCTCCGCGTGCACGGCCGCGAGGTGGTGGTCGTGGCGAACGACGCCACCGTGAAGGCCGGCTCCTGGTGGCCGGAGACCATCCGGAAAATGCTGCGCGCGCAGGAGATCGCCATGCGCTGCCGGATCCCGATCATCTACCTCGTGGACTCCGCCGGCGTGAATCTCCCGTATCAGGGCGGCGTGTTCCCCGGGCAGTACGGCGCCAGCCGGATCTTCTACTACAACTCCATCATGCGTCGCTACCTGCGCATTCCGCAGTTGGCCGCCGTGATGGGACCGTGCATTGCCGGCGGCGCGTATCTCCCGGCGCTCTCCGATGTCATCGTCATGATCGAGGGGACATCGTTCATGGGACTCGGCGGCCCCAATCTGGTGAAGGGTGCAACGGGGCAGGTGGTCGATGCGGAGACGTTGGGCGGAGCGCTCACCCACACCGCCGTGAGCGGCGTCGCACACTACATGGAGCCCGACGACCGCGCTGGTGTTGCGCGCCTGCGCGCGCTCGTGGAGCGCTTGCCACGCGACCCGGGCGCATCGCGCTTCGGATGGACGCCGCGCGACGCCTCCGACGCGAATGCCGGCGCGCTCGCCGCACTGGAGGATCTCCTCCCCGCGGACCATCGCATGTCGTACGACATCCGTGCCGTCCTGCGGGCGCTCGCCGACGATGGCGCGCTGGATGAGTTCCAGCCGCAGTACGCGCGCGAGATGATCTGCGCGGATGCACGGATCGACGGCATTCCGGTCGGCGTGATCGCCAACGAGCGCGGGCTCATCAAGGGGCGCGCTCCCGGAGAGCGGCCGCGCTTCGGCGGCATCGTCTACCCGGAAAGCGCCGAGAAGGTGGCGTATTACATCGACCGCTGCGACCGACAGGGCATCCCGCTGCTCTTCGTGCAGGACGTCTCCGGCTTCATGGTCGGCACGGAGGCGGAGCAGGGCGGCATCATCCGCGCCGGTGCGCGTTTCGTCGAGGCGATGGCCACCGCCGTCGTTCCCAAGATCGTGCTGACCATCAATCACGCGTCCGGTGCGGGATACTACGCCATGGCAGGGCAGGGCTTCGACCCAGACTTCATCTTCAGTTGGCCGACGGGACGGATGGGCGTGATGGAAGGAGAATCGGCAGTGCAGGCCGTGCACGGCCCCGCGCTCGAGGCGGCGCGGCAGTCGCGCACCGAGCCGCCGCCCGATGTGCAGCGCGCCGTGCAGGAGATGCGCGAGGATTACGAGCATCAGCTCGACGCGCGCTTCGCCGCCGCCCGCGGGTACGTCGACGCGATCATTCTTCCCGAGGACACGCGCACGGTGCTGTCATTCGCCCTCCGTGCCACATTGCACAATCCCGGCCCGCACCTGGGCGCGTTCGTGCTCCCGCCGCACCTCGCCGCACAGGGTGCGAGCCCCGCGCTCGACGCCGCCGACGCACCGTCCGCTACTCCGCACGGTGAAGAGTCGGACGAAGGACGCCGTCACACGAGTGCGGGCAGCGCGCAGAAGGAGCACGCATGAGCACGCCACGCACGGTGCGCGTCGGGAGCGGGCAGGGGTTCTGGGGCGACTGGCTGGAGGCGCCACGACGCCAGGTGGAGGGAGGACAGATCGACTTCCTCATGCTCGACTATCTGGCCGAGGTCACCATGTCGATCCTCCAGAAGCAGAAGGAGCGCGACGCGACGCTCGGCTACGCCCGCGACTTCATCGGCGCCATGGAGAGTGTCTTCCCCGCGGTGGCGGACCGTGGCGTGCGCGTGGTGGCGAACGCCGGCGGTGTGAATCCGCCCGCCTGCGCTGCCGCCGTGCTCGAGGCGGCGCGCCGCCAGGGTGTGGCCGGCCGCGTGCGCGTCGGCGTGATCACCGGCGATGATCTCCTCCCGCGGCTCGATGCGCTGCTCGCGGCTGGACACGCGCTCGAGAACATGGACACGGGAGAGCCGCTCTCCGCCGTCCGTGAGCGCGTGCTCTCCGCCAACGCGTACATCGGCGCCGCACCGATCATCGAGGCGCTGCGGCGTGGCGCGCAGGTCGTCATCACCGGCCGCTCCACAGACACCGCCCTCACCATGGCGCCCATCGCGTACAGCTTCGACTGGCCCATGGACGCATGGGATCGGCTCGCCGCCGGGATCATCGCCGGGCACATCATCGAGTGCGGCGCGCAGTGCTCCGGCGGGAATTGCCTGTACGACTGGCGCTCCATCCCTGACCTGGCGAACATTGGCTACCCCATCGTCGACGCGTCGCCGGATGGATCGTTCACGATCACCAAGCATCCGGGCACCGGCGGACGCATCGACGTGCACTCCATCACCGAGCAGCTCGTGTACGAGATGGGGGATCCGCGGTCGTACATCACGCCCGATGTGATCGCCGACTTCACGTCCATCCAGCTCGCGCAGGACGGACCCGATCGGGTGCGCGTCTTCGGGATCACCGGCCGCCCCCCCACCGACAAGCTCAAGGTGTCCATCGCGTACCGCGCTGGATACAAGGCGGTGGGGACGCTCGTGTACGCGTGGCCGGAGGCGCTCGACAAGGCACAGCTCGCCGATCGCGTGCTGCGCGAGCGCATGGACCGTCTTGGCCTCCGCTTCGACGAGGTGCACACGGAGTTCGTGGGCGTCTCGGCTACGCACGGTGCGCTCGCCGGTCCACCACGTGATGTGCCGGAGGTACAGCTCCGCATCGGCGTGCGCGGCAGCGACCGCGCATCCGTCGAGCGATTCACCCGCGAGATCGCCCCGCTCGTGCTCAACGGGCCGCCCAGCGTGACGGGATTCGCCGGCGGACGCCCCAAGGTGGAGGAAGTCGTGGCGTACTGGCCCGCGCTCATCGACAAGCGCGTCGTCACCACCGCGGTGGAGGTCCTCGAGACGTGAAGGTCCGGCTGCTCGACATCGCGCACGCGCGATCGGGGGACAAGGGCGACACGGCCAACGTCGGGCTCATCGCCATGCGCCCGGAGTGGTACCCCATTCTGGAGCGCTACGTCACACGGGAGCGCGTGGCGCAGCACGTCGCACCACTCATCACCGGCGGCGTGGAGCGCTTCGAGCTCCCCAACTTGCGGGCGCTCAACTTTCTCCTGCACGGCGCGCTGGGCGGAGGCGGCACCCTCTCGCTCAAGACGGACGCGCAGGGGAAGGTCTATTCCACCGCGCTGCTGCGCATGACGATCGACGTGCCCGACGCCGAGGCGCGCGCGGCTGGTCTTCCGGCCGCACCGGCGTGAGCCGCGTCCGGACGAGCCGCGCCGGCGCCGTCGGCCGCGTGACGCTCGCGCGGCCGGACAAGAAGAACGCGCTCGACCGCACAATGGTCGACGAGCTCGCCGACGCGATGCGCGCGATGGCCGATGATCCCGCGGTTCGCGTGGTGCTCCTCGACGCGGATGGGCCCGACTTCTGCGCGGGCGCCGATCTCGCTGCGCTGGCGGCCATGCTCGATGCCACCCCTGAGGTGCACGCCGACGACGCTGAGGCGCTCGGACGCGTGTTCATCGCCATCCGGGAGATGGCGAAGCCGGTGGTCGCGGCCGTGCGCGGGCGCGCCCTGGCCGGCGGCGCGGGCCTGGCGTCCGCCTGCGACATCGTCGTCGCACACGAGGGCGCGCAATTCGGCTATCCCGAAGTCCGGGTCGGCTTCGTGGCGGCGATGGTGATGACCATGCTCCGCCGCGCAGTCGGGGAAAAACGCGCCATGGATCTCGTCGCGACGGGGCGTCTCATCTCCGCCGCCGACGCGCTGGCCATGGGGCTGGTGAGCCGCGTGGCGTCCGATGCGGACTTCGACGCCGAGGTGGCCGCCCTCGTCGACTCGCTCGGCGCGGCTCCGCCGAATGCGATGCGGCTCACCAAACGGCTGCTGTACGAGCTGGACACGCTCTCCTTCCGCGACGGCATCGCGCGCGGCGTGGCGGTGAACGTGGAGAGTCGGGGCACCCCCGACTTCCGGGACGGCGTGCTCCGCTTCACCAACCGGCCCCCGCGATGAGCAACCCACCGGAGGGCGAAGAGGTCAAACTGTCACCGGTCACGATGGCCAAGATCATCCTGTACGCTGCGGGGATCGTTGTGTGGGCCATCGGTGTACGAACCGGGGAACGAACCCTGCAATTGGTTGGCCTCGCCGCGCTCGTCGTCGCGTTCGTGCTCCGCTTCGGCAGGCGCGATCGCAGCAGAGACTAGGAACGGCGATCGAGTCCAGCAGCGGACCGCCAGGAACTTGGCGGTTCGGTTGTTGCGCCTTCGGCGAAGGTAGGAAAGGAGGATCCATATGGCTGCTGCCAAGCGACGCCGTCCCGCACCGGCCGACATCGGGCCGCGGGAGGCTGACCGTGATATTACCGATCAGTATTTCGCCGAGGTGAGCCGGTACCCCCTGCTCACGGCGGACGAGGAGCGCCAGCTCGCGCGGCGGATTCGCACGGGTGACGACGAGGCGTTGAACGAGCTCGTGCGCCGCAACCTCCGCTTCGTCGTCTCCGTCGCCAAGAAGTACCAGAATCGGGGACTGCCGCTCATCGACCTGATCGGGGAAGGGAACGTGGGGCTGCTCACCGCTGCCCGGAAGTTCGATCCCGATCAGGGCGTCAAGTTCATCTCCTACGCCGTCTGGTGGATCCGCCAGGCGATCCTGGCCGCGCTGGCCCGCCATGGGCGCACGGTCCGCGTGCCGCTCAACCGCACGGCCGATCTCTCGCGCGTGGGCAAGGCCACCGCGCTGCTCCGCGAGAAGCTCGGGCGTGAGCCCAGCGCGGAGGAGATCGCGGAGCTGACCGGGATTTCCACCGAGATCGTGCAGGCGCTGAGCGCGCTGCACACGGGCGACCTGCGCCTCGATGCGACCACCAGCGCCACCGGTGAGCGGGCGCTCATCGAACGCTTCTCCGCCGAGGAGTCCCCCGACGTGGAGGCGGAAGTGATGGGACAGTTCCGCCGCCGCGAGATCGATCGCGCGCTGGACAGTCTGCCGCCGCGCGACGCGCGCATCCTCCGCCTCTACTTCGGCATGGAGGGCGATCGGGAATACACGCTCGACGAGATCGGCAAGATGCTCGGCGTCACCCGCGAACGCGTGCGCCAGTTGCGCGACCGCGCACTCAAGCGGCTGCGGAGCGGGCACGTGGGCGACGTGCTGCGCGAAGTCGCGGCGTGACCGCGCCCGCCGCGCCCTCGCAGCGGAGCAGCTGCCGCACGGAGACTGCGAGCGCCCCGCTTTGATGCTGCCCGACCGTCCGGGCGCCGGCATCGTTCATGGATGACCGGCGCCCCGTCGTGATGTCCGACCGCCCCACCATTGATCACGCGCGTGAGCTGCTCCGCGCGCGCTTTGGCTATCCCGACTTTCGCGTCGGGCAGGCGAGCGCCGTCGAGTCCGTGCTCGCCGGCCGCGACACGCTCGTCATCGTGCCCACCGGCGGGGGAAAGTCGCTCTGCTATCAGGTCCCCGCGCTCCTCCTGCGGGGGCTCACGGTCGTCATCTCCCCGCTCATCTCGCTCATGAAGGATCAGGTGGACGCGCTCGAGCGGCGCGCCCTCCCGGCCGCCTTCATCAACTCCACGCTCTCGGCCGGTGAGATCGGCGACCGGCTTGCACGCGCGGAGCGTGGCGAGCTGAAGCTGCTCTACGTCGCGCCCGAGCGGTTCGATGCCGGCAATACCGCGGAGCGGTTGCGCCGCGCACACGTCGCTCTGCTCGCCGTGGATGAGGCGCACTGTATCAGCGAATGGGGGCACGATTTCCGCCCCAGCTATCTCCGCATACGAACCGTGCGCGATCGCCTGGGCGCGCCTCCCACCGTGGCGTTGACCGCCACCGCCACGCCGGAAGTTCGGCGCGACATCGTGCAGCAGCTCGCGCTGCGCACGCCGCACGTGGTGGTCGCCGGGTTCGACCGCAAGAACCTGTCGTACCACGTCGCGCGCATGCGGACGGCGGAGCAGAAGGACGCGGCGCTTGTCGACACGCTCCGCCGCTTCCCCGGGCTGGCCGTCATCTACGCCTCCACGCGGCGCGGGGTGGATCGGATCACCGCCTCGCTCGAGAAGGCGCGCGTGCGAGCCGCCGGCTACCACGCCGGTCTCGACGACGCGCACCGCCGCACCGTGCAGGAACAGTTCATGGCCGAGGAGGTGCGCGCGATCGTCGCGACCAACGCCTTCGGCATGGGGATCGACAAGCCGAACGTGCGCCTCGTGGTCCACTACGCCATGCCCGGCACGCTCGAGTCGTACTACCAGGAAGCGGGACGCGCCGGTCGCGATGGCGAGCACGCCGACTGCGTGCTGCTGCATGCATTCCAGGACCGCTTCACGCACGAGTTCTTCATCCGGAGCGCATACCCTGAACGGAGCGAGGTGGAGAAGGTCTTTCGCCACCTCCGGGGGATCGCGTCGCCGGAGGGGCTCGTGAGTGCCACGCCGCAGGAGATCGCCGCCACGCACAAGGGGATGAAACCGCGCGCGGTGGAATCCGCGCTTCGCGTGCTTGCCGGCGCGGGAGTGGTGGCGTCGGAGTCGGCCACGTCGTCCCAGGCGTTCGTCCGGCTGCTCGCGACGCCGCGTCGCATTCGCGCGGAGCTGGCGGACGAACCCATGCTCCTCGACCTCCTGCGCGCCATCTGGCGTCTGGCCGGCAAGCGGTTCGAGCAGGGCACGTGGATCGACTGTGCCGGATTCGCTCCCGGCTTCGGCGGTGCCGCGGGCGTGATGGCGGTGCTGGACGCCTTGCAGGCGCGTCAGTTCATCAGTTGGTCGCGCCCCGGGGGCGGCATCCGGCTGCTCAGCGCCGAGGTTGCCGCGGATCGTCTGCCGGTGGACTGGGCATCGCTCGACCGCCGGCGTGAGGCGGACATGGGAAAACTCGAGGCCATCCAGCGGTACGCCTACACCAAGGGGTGCCGTCGCGGCTTCGTGCTCCGCTATTTCGGCGACCCCGACGCGCGCAACCACTGCACCGGCTGCGACAACTGCCTGGGTACGCACGCCGGTGACCCTGAACCCGCAGCGGAGCGACCGCGCGCGAGCCGGCTCAAGCGCCTGGCCGATGCCGTCCGCGCGCCCGGCCGCGCACGTCGAGACTCCGGCAACGGTCATGCAACCTTCGAAGCCGACGACCTGTCATCCGCCGACCGGCACGCGCTGGAGCGTCTGCGCGACCTGCGCACCACCCTCGCACGCGAGGCGCGCGTCCCGGCGTACGTCGTCTTCCCGGACCGCACGCTGCTCGAGATGGCGGTGCGCAGGCCGCGATCCGCGGATGCGCTCGCGCAGGTGCGCGGGGTGGGTCCAGCCAAGCTCGAGCGCTACGGACCCGCGTTCCTGGCCGTCCTGCGCGAGCTCGACGCGCCGCCGCCCGGGTAGCGGGCCCGACGGCGTCGTCCCGCGGTGTTCAGAGCGACTGGGTGGAGCGAGAACCGTTCGCCCGTCGCGGCCGTTCGTCTCGCGGAAGCCTGATGTCGATCGCCTGCTGGGGCCGCCCCGGCGCCCCGTGCCCGTTGCCGCGCGCCGGTGGGCGGCGGATATTGCGAGTGGAGCGCAGTCTCACGGGCGGCCACACGTCGTGCCGTTGCTGCTCGCGGCGCCTTGCCGGAAGCTGGAGCCCGCGCGGGTTCGCTCTACAACGGCTCCGCCACGTACGGAAGAACGCGCTCCACCACGAGCTCGCCGCCCTTGAGGGGCGGCGATTGACCACGACACGAATCATCGATCTCCATGCTCGATTCCCCATACTTCACCGAGCAGCACGAGGCGGTCCGCAACATGGTGCGCGAGTTCGCGCGCGAGGAGGTGGCGCCCATTGCCGCCGCCCACGATGCGTCCGCCACGTTCCCCTGGGACAACGTCAAACGCATGGGGGAGCTCGGCCTGCTCGGCGTGCCGTGGCCGGAGTCGCTCGGTGGCGCCGGAATGGATTACACGAGCTACATCATCACCATTCACGAGATGGCCAAGGTGGACGCGTCGCACGCGATCACCATCTCGGCCCACACCACGCTGGGCACGTCACCCATCGTGAACTTCGGCAGCGACGCACAGATCGAGCGCTACGTCCCGCACCTGGCGTCCGGGCGCGTGCTGGGGGGCTTCGGGCTCACCGAGCCGTCAGCAGGGAGCGATGCGGCAGGGACGCGCACCACCGCGGTGCGCAAGAACGGGCACTACGTGCTGAATGGATCCAAGATCTTCATCACGCACGCGGGAGTCGGCGAGATCTTCGTCGTCACCGCGGTGACGGATCCCTCGCAGGGAAGCAAGGGGATCACGTCGTTCATCCTCACCAAGCAGACCACCGACCTGGAGCGGACGCGCGCGTTGGGCGTGGGGCACGAACCGTCGCTCCCCGACATGCGCGGCCTGCGCGCGGGCAAGAAGGAGGACAAGCTCGGCTGGCGCGCGTCGGACACACGTGAGCTGATCCTTGAGGACGTGGAAGTGCCCGCCGAGAACGTGCTCGGCCAGGAGGGGATGGGGTTCATCAACTTCATGCGCACACTCGATTCCGGTCGCATCGGAATCGCGGCGCTCTCGCTCGGGATCGCCGAAGGCGCCTTCGAGCAGGCGCTTCGCTACGCGGCGGCGCGCAAGCAGTTCGGGCGCGCCATCGCCGGCTTCCAGGGCATCCAGTTCCAGCTCGCCGACATGGCCACGGAAATCGAGGCTGGGCGTCACCTGGTGTATCACGCCGCGTGGCTCAATCAGCAGGGCCGTCCCTTCGGGCGCGAGGCGGCCATGGCGAAGCTCTTTTGCTCGGAGCTGGCCATGCGTGCCACCATCAAGGCGGTCCAGATCCACGGTGGCTACGGCTACACCAAGGACTACCCCGTGGAGCGCATGATGCGCGACGCGAAGATCTGCGAGATCGGCGAGGGGACGTCCGAGATCCAGCGCATCGTCATCGCCCGGCACCTCCTCAAGGATCTCCTCGACTGAGGATGCGTAAGTCGTTGTCCCCGTTGCCGAAACGTCCGGCCAATCGTATATTGGTGCGAACGATGCTTCCTCGGGGAAGCACTCGAGTTCTGTAGTGGTGATCGCGCGCACGGCTGGGCGACTCGCGGCCGGCGCGCGATCGGTTCATTCATGATCGCCGCCCTCGGATCGCGCACCGGTCCTTCGGCAGACCGCGCACACCAACGCCGGCTCTCGATCGCATGCGTTCCCGAACACTCCTGACGCTGCTCTCCGCCACGCTCGTGGCGGGGGCGCTGCTCGTCGCCGCGCTGTCAACGAGCGCAGCGACGTCGCGGCGTCAGGCGGGTGACGCGTGGACGATCGCATGTCTGCGTGCGTGCGCGCCGTCCGCTACCGGCGCGTCTACGTTTCCGGCCCGTCGGGCCGGGCATGGGGCGGTTGTGACCTCACCTGTCGAGCGCCACGCGCGCCGGAGCGTCGAGTCGCCGCTCCGCGTGCGCGCGGCGGAGATGCATGAAGCGAGAAATTCTTATCAGCGCCTCCCAACGAGAGACGCGCGTGGCGATCCTGGAGGATGACCAGCTCGCCGAACTGATGGTCGATCGCCCGGAGAGTCGTCGCATGGTCGGCGACATCTACCAGGGTCGCGTCGAAGCGGTGCTCCCCGGAATTCAGGCGGGATTCGTCGACATCGGCACGGAGAAGAGCGCGTTCCTCCACGCCTCCGATCTGATTGCGGCCGACGCGTCGGACGACGACGAAGACGACGACGTGGATGAGGAGCCCGAGCCGCGCAACCGCCGCGGCAAGATCCCGCCCATCCAGGAACAGATCAAGCGCGGGCAGGACATTCTGGTCCAGGTGTCCAAGGAGCCCATCTCCACCAAGGGGCCGCGCGTCACCGCGCAGATCTCCCTGGCCGGACGGTTCCTCGTCTACATGCCGCACTCCTCCCGGGTGGGCGTGAGCCGCAAGATCGGCGATCGCGCGGAGCGCCAGCGGCTGCGCGAGTTGGTGACCGAGGTGAAGGGCAACACGCCCGGGGGCGTGATCGTCCGCACCGTCGGCGAGGACGTCACCGCCGACACCTTCCGCCGCGAGCTGCAGGCGCTCACCAAACAGTGGGGAAAGATCAAGCGCAAGACGCGCTTCGTGCGCGCTCCCGCGCTCGTGCACCGCGAGACGAGCCTCACCCGCGGCATCATCCGCGATCTGTTCACCACCAAGGTGGACACGCTCACGGTCGACTCCAAGCAGATCTATAACGAGATCACCGAGTACCTCCAGGCGATCGCCCCCGAGTTGATCGAGCGCGTGAAGCTCTACGACGAGAAGGTGCCGCTGTTCGACAAGCACGGCATCGAGCCAGAGATCCGCGACCTCTTCAAGCGGCGCTGCGATCTCCCCTCGGGCGGATACCTCATCATCGAGCAGACGGAGGCGCTTGTCTCCGTGGACGTCAACTCCGGCCGCTACACCGGCAAGAAGGATCCGGAGAAGACCATCCTGCAGACCAACATTGAGGCGGCGCGCGAGTTGGCGCGCCAGCTCCGCCTGCGCGACATCGGCGGGATCATCGTCGCGGACTTCATCGACATGGAGACACGGCAGAACCGGGACAAGGTGCTCCAGGAACTGCGGAACTGCCTCACCCGCGACCGCGCACGGAGCAAGGCTTACGCAGTCAGCGACCTCGGCCTCATCGAGATGACCCGCCAGCGGGTGCGGCAGAGCCACTTCCACAGCATGACGGAGCCCTGTCCCATGTGCCACGGCACGGGGCGCGTCTTCTCCGCGGAGACCACCGCCCGGCGCGTGGAGCGCTCCATCAAGCGGATCGCCGCCGAGGGGAAGAGGGACAATCTCATCATCCGCGTGCACCCGGACGTGGCGATGTACCTGCTGGAGGAGGAGCGCGACCTGGCACGCCGGCTCGAGAAGCAGGTGGGCTTCTCGCTCGAGCTCCGCGACGATCCGCTGCTCCGGCCGGACGAGTTCCGCCTGGTGGTGAAGGGCGCGGAGCGGGACGTGACGCAGCAGTACGCCGTGGCGTGAGTGCCAGCGAGCGGCCACCGATCGCACAGCCTTCGCCCCAAGTGGAGCCAGGGCACTGGAGTAGCCGTTGACAGGCGCCGAGCGCCGCTGTAAGTTATTCAGTCTGTATCAGTTATCTTCTAGACCACGATCTCACGCTCCATGCCGTACGCCATCATTCGCACCGGCGGCTTCCAGTTCCGCGCCGAGCCGGGCAAGACGCTTCGCGTCCCGACCATCGCCGCGCAGGTCGGTGAGACGGTGACGTTCAACGAGGTCCTCCTCGGCTCCGACGGCGACGCCGTACGCGCTGGCACGCCCCTGGTGGACGGCGCGAGTGTGTCGGCGGAGATCGTGCGACACGGCCGCGGGCCCAAGATCACGATTTTCAAGTTCAAGCGGCGGAAGAACTACGCGCGCAAGCAGGGACATCGGCAGAACTTCACCGAAGTCCGTATCAACGACATCACCCTCGGTTGAGGGGAGCACGTCATGGCTCACAAGAAAGGGGTCGGCTCCAGCCGGAACGGCCGCGATAGCAACCCGCAGTACCGCGGCGTGAAGAAGTACGGCGGGGAGCGCGTGCGCGCGGGGAACATCCTCGTGCGCCAGTGTGGCACCAAGTTCCACCCCGGCCGCAACGTGGGATTGGGATCCGATTACACGATCTTCTCGCTCATCGACGGCGTCGTGCGCTTCGAGCACAAGAGCAAGAAGCGCTACCAGGTGAGCGTGTACGCGGACGACGTCGCGCAATCGGCCTGACCGCACCGCACGGAGTTTCCTGACGTTCGCCGACGCCCGCCGCGCTCCGCGGCGGGCGTTCTGCGTTCCTGCGCACGGGACATGCAACTTTTGGCGCGGCCGCTGCGTAGGATTCTGCAGTCGTCACACCTCACGGGCGAGGAGCAAGCCATGGCACTCTGGGACAAGGTCAAACAGGAGCTCGATCGTGCCGGCAAGGTGGCGCAGGAGACGCTGGACGAAGGGCGCGTCCGTCTGGAGGCCTTCCGCGCACGCCAACTGGCCGACAAAGCTGCGCAGGCGCTCGGCTACGCCGTGTTCCGCGCACGGCAGGGCGGGGGAGAGCTCCCCGCCGAGGAGTACGCCACGCTGAGCAGCGCGCTCGCCGCGCGCGAGGCCGACGCACACCGACTGGAAGTCGAGCTGGAATCGCTGCGCAAAGGACGCCGTGAGCGCGGCGCTACCACGCCGCCCGACGGCGCGGACGCTTCACCCGGCACGCCGCCGACACCGTGAATATGAAAACGCCACCGCGATCGCGGTGGCGTTTTCGCTTCCAGATTGCACGTACCGTCAGCGGCCGCGCACCGTACACGCCGGGGAGCGCGACACGCGTCCCGGCGCCATGCGGCGCACCAGATTCCTACGGGCGATCGTAGTCGGGCGGGAGCGTCTTGTAGCGCTCCGTCAGCATGTCCTGACGCGACGGCTCGCGATGCTCCTCGCCGTGCACGAACACGTGCTCCGCCCGCGTCGTGAACTCGAACGGGTCGCCGCTCCACACCACCACGTTCGCCACCTTCCCTGGCGCCAGCGATCCGTAGCGGTCGCTCACGCCGAACGCCTCGGCGGGCGCCAACGTGACCGCTCGCAGCGCGGCATCCCAGGGAAGCCCATAGGCCACGGCGTTTCCCGCCTCCTGTTTGATGTTGCGGACGTTGAACGCCTCTTCATCGCCGCCGCCCGCGTTGCCGATCAGGATGACCTGCACGCCCGCCTTCTGCAGGAGCGCCGCGTTCTCCTGACGCTGGCCGAGGGTGGCGAAGGCGTCGGGAATGTTGTTCATCGCCCCGGTGAGCACCGGCACGTGCGCGCGCGACAGGTCGTCGGCCACCATCCAGGCCTCCGCACCCCCGCCGATCATGATCTTGAGCCCGAACTCGCGCGCGAGATCGAGCGCGGCCACGATGTCGCTCGCCTTGTCCGCCTCCACGAGCAGTGGCAGGCGTCCCTGCACCACGGGAATCATCGCGTCGAGATCCAGCCGCGACGCGCGGTAACTGCGCGTGTTTCCCTGCTCGTACGCCGCGCGATGCTGTGCATACGCGCGCGTGTCCTCCAGCAACTCCCGGAGACGCATGAGCAACTCGCCACGCGCGCTCACGTTCGCCGCTCGCTTGTTCCCGACCTCGCCGACCATCGCCACCGGCGATGCCGCCACCATGTCGTGCGCGGAACCGTGCACGAGATCGATGAACGCGGCCTGGCCTGACACCAGATTGCCGGATGGGACGACCACGACCGAGGTCACACCCTCGTTCCGTGCCGGCGTGATCATCACCGACGCCGGGTTGAGACCATCCGACACGCGAAATGCGGCCGCCACGGCGTCCTGTCCGCGCGCTGAGGCCTCACGCGTGTCGGGCACGGCGCCGATCTCCACGGCGCCCAGTTGCGTAGCCGCATCGATCAGCCCTGGCGTCACCCACTTTCCCGTGGCATCCACGCGCTGCGCGTTGGCGGGAACGGTGACGTTGGCGCCGACGGCGACGATGCGTCCGTCGCGGATCAGCACCGTGGCGTTGTCGATCGGCGGGCCGCTCACCGGGAACACCCGGCCGCCGGTGATGGCGATCGTCTGCGCCGCGGCGGTGACGGGGAGGGAGAAGACAATGGCGCCCGCCACGGCCATGGCGGTGCGCGCGATGCGCGGGCGCTGCCGCGCCCTCCGAGTCGTGGCGGCCATCACTTGCTCCCTCCGCGGTTGTCCGGTACGAAGCCGAGCTCGAAGTCCGTGCGCCACTGTTCCGTGGGATCCAGACGGTCGTACATCAACGCGCCGTCGATCCACACTTTCTCCGCTCGTGAGTAGACGCTGAAGGGATCGCTGGACCAGAGCACCAGATCCGCATGCTTCCCGGGCTCCAGCGAGCCGATCTCCTTGTCGAGATCCAGCGCCCAGGCGGGATTGATGGTGAGCCACTTGATCGCCTGGTCTTCCGAGATGTCGATCCCGATCGCCCGGCCGGCGGCCATGGCCTTGGCGGCCTCCTGATTGAGCCGTTGCGATCCGGACGGGTCGTCGGAATGGATCATGGCGCGCACCCCGGCCTTGTCCACGAGCGCCAGGTTCGCGCGGACGGCGTCCATCGCTTCCATCTTGAAGCCGCCCCAATCCGCCCACACGGCCGCGCCGATCCCCTCGCGCGCGAGCAGGTCCGCGATCTTGTACGCCTCGATGCCGTGGTGGAACGCGCGCACCTTATAGCCGAACTCGTGCGCGATGTCGATCATCTGCGCCATCTCGTCCGCGCGGTAACAGTGATTGTGCACCAGGATGTGGCCGCGCAGCACTTCGGCCAGCGTCTCGAGACCCAGGTCGCGCTTGGGCGGCTCACCCTTGCGATCGGCCAGCCACTTGTCCCAGCGCCGCCGGTAGTCCTCCGCCTGGATCCACGCGTTCCGGTATCCGGCCACGTTTCCCATGCGCGTGGACGGGCCGCGGTTCGCGTACACGCGCTTCGGGTTCTCGCCGCACGCCATCTTGAGCCCGTACTTCGCGCCCGGGTACTTCATGCCTTGCACCGTGCGCGCGGGCACGACCTTCAACACCACGCTCCGTCCGCCGATCAGATTGGCCGAACCGGGGAGGACCTGCAGCGTGGTCACGCCACCGGCGAGGTTGCGCGGAAACTGTGGGTCCTGCGGCCACACCGAGTGCTCCGCCCACACGTTTGCGGTCACCGGATTCGTGGCTTCGTTCCCGTCGGAGAGCGCCTGCACGCCGGGCGCGGCGTACACGCCCAGGTGCGAGTGGACGTCGATGATCCCAGGAGTGACGTACTTCCCCGTGCCATCGATCACGATGGCATCCGGGGGAGCGTTCACCGTCGCGCCCACTGCGACGATCTTTCCGTCGCGGATGTACACCGAGCCGTGTTCGATGTGCGGGCCGGCCGCGGTGAAGATCGTAGCGTTGCGGATGACGGTGGGGCGGGACGGGAACGGCTTGTACGTACTGGGGAAGGGATCCGCGTTCGGCAGCGACAGCGCGCCCGGACCATAGTCGGGCGTGGCTGACGCGGACTGCGCCGAGTCGGACCGGGGAGTCGCGGGGCTCTCACCCGCGGGGCGCGTCGCGCGACCGGTCGCGCATCCGAGCACGACGGCGGCGGCGAGCACGATGGCAGCGGTGCGCATCGCTCGGTGGGTCCTCCTGCCTGGGTGGATGGTGTGGTGTGAAGAACCTACGGCCGTCATTTCGTGGCCGCCAGGGCAACTGCACGCCCACGGGCGCTCCATCTGCGTGCGCGCATCGGACATACGCGACGCGCGTCCCGCGCACGCGTCCCGCGCACGCGTCCCGCGCACGCGTCTCGTGCTCGCGTCTCGTGCTCGCGTCTCGTGCTCGCGCGCACCGCCGCTCAGCGCGCGAAGAACCGCTCCGCGTTCGTCTCGAGCGCCGCGCGACGCACGCGCTCATCGAGCGGCAACGCGAGAAAGCGCTCGACGTTCTCGCGCATGCTGCGGACCCCTGGCGACGGCCAGTCCGTCCCCCAGAGCAGTTGGTCGCTCAGCTCGGCCACGCGCGGGAAGTACTCCAGCAACGATTGCGGCGGGATGCCCGAGAGATCCAGCATCATTCGGCGGTGCCGGCGCAAGATGAAGAACGCCTCCGCCATGTAGAGTGGACGTCCGCCATGCGCCATCACGAGGCGGAGATCAGGAAAGTCGATCGCGACGTCGTCCAGCTCCATCGGATTGCCGTACTTGCTGCGCGCGCCGGGAAAGACGCTCGTCCCCGTGTGCACGAGCACGGGCAAGCCGCGATCCTCACACGCCCGGTAGATCGCGGCCAGGGCATCCAGTCCGTCGGTGTACGCGTTCGCCGGGAAGCCCTGGTGCGGCGGATGGATCTTGAGCATCCGCGTGCCAAGCTCCACGAGCTCCGCCACGCCGGCCGCCGGATCGGGATGCGTGAGCGGGTCGATCCCGCCGTACGGCAGCAGCCGCCGCGGGTCGGCCTGCGCGTAGCGCACGGCGAACTCGTTCGTATCGTGCGTGAATCCCATCACGTTCGGGCTGGGGTAGTTCACCAGCCCCACGCGATCGATGCCGTCGCGGTCCATGGTCGCGAGGAGCATCGCCGGATCGTCCATCAGCGCGACGAGCAGCTCCCAGTGCTCCTCCTTGCCGCGCCGCATGGTCTCCATCACGGCGGGCTTGAGCTGCCGCAACGGCTGGATGTGAATGTGGACGTCGGTGATGCGGTACTCGCCCCCGGTCGCCTCGCCGCCGCTGGCGCTCACCGGCCGGGAAAGTTCGCCGAGCGCTTCTCGAGAAAGGCGCGCACCCCTTCGGCCTTGTCCTCGCTCGAGAAGCAGAGCTGAAAGAGCGCCGTCTCCAGTTTGAGCCCGTCGTCGAGCGGAAGGCTGAGCGCGGCGCGCGTGGCTTCCTTTGCCGCCGCCACCGCCACCGGGCTCTTCGCGGCGATGGTAGCCGCCATGCGCATCGCCGTCTCCATCACCGCGGCAGGCTCCACCACCTGCTCCACGAGACCAACGCGCAACGCCTCGGCAGCGTCGATCATCTCCCCGGTCAGGATGAGCCGCAGCGCGGTGCCCAGCCCGACCACGCGCGGGAGGCGCTGCGTCCCGCCACCGCCCGGAATGATGCCGAGGTTGACTTCCGGCTGGCCGAAGCGCGCGGTCGTGCTCGCGATGCGCACATCGCAGGCGAGCGCGAGCTCCATACCGCCACCCAGGCAGTAGCCGTTCACCGCGGCGATCACCGGCTTGGGCAGACGCTCGATGGCCGCGTAGATCGTCGGTGCGTTCATGACGCGCCACTGGTCCACCGGCGAGCGCCCCTCGAACTCGGCGATGTCCGCGCCGGCCACGAACGCTTTGTCCCCCGCGCCGGTGAGCACGACGGCGCGCACGGCCGTCTCGCGCGCCACCTTCTCGAGCGCACCGAGCAGCGCACAGCGCACGGCGCCGTTCAGTGCGTTGCGCTTCTCGGGACGGTCGACCGTGATGACGGCCACCGCGTCGTGCTGCTCGGTGCGCACCACCTCGGCGTCACTCATGCGGCATTCCTCCGGCGCGCTGCGTGATCGCTCATCGTGCATCCTCCCAACGATAGAATCCTTCTCCCGACTTGCGCCCCAGCTTGCCGGCGTCCACCAGCTGCCGGAGCAGGGCAGGGGGACGGTACGTGTCGTCGCCCAACGTCGCGTGCAGGTGCTCGGCGATCGCCAGCCGCACATCCAGCCCCACCAGATCCGTGAGCCGCAGCGGGCCCATGGGATGGTTGTAGCCCAGCTCCATGGCGCGGTCGATGTCCTCCGCGCTGGCCACACCCTGCTCGAGCATGCGGATCGCCTCGAGGCCGAGCACCACCCCCAACCGGCTGGTGGCGAAGCCCGGCGAGTCGCGCACGACGATTGGCGTCTTCCCCAACGACTGCGCGAACGCGCACGACTGCTGAACGACGGTGTCTGTGGTCTCCGGCCCGCGCACGACCTCGACCAGCCGCATGACGGGCACCGGATTGAAGAAGTGCATCCCGATCACGCGCCCGGGGTGGCGCGTCGCCGCACCGAGCGACGCGATGGGGAGCGACGACGTGTTGCTCGCGAGAATGGTACGCTCGGAGACGACGTGCTCGAGCTCGCGCAGGAGCGCCTGCTTGTCGCTCAAGCGCTCCGCGATCGCCTCGACGACAAGATCCGCGTCGCGCGCGGCGTCGGGCATGGAGGGCGAGACGCGCAGGCGCGCCATCGCGGCGTCGCGGTCGGCGGTGGTCACCTTGCCGCGTTCGACTCCGCGCGCGAACAGCTGTGCGATGCGCGCCTCGGCGCGCGGGAGTGCCTCCTGCTGCGCATCGGTGAGCGCCACGGAATAGCCGGAGAGCGCCGCCACGTAGGCGATGCCATGTCCCATCGTGCCTGCCCCGACCACCGCCACCCGATGGATCTCCGCCATGTCGTTCCTTCCTCAGCGTCGAAGTACCGTGGATAGCGCGGCGACATCGTCGGTGCACACGCCGTCCACTCCCACCGCGGCCAACCGGCTGGCCGTCGCCACATCGTTCACCGTCCAGGCGATGACCCGCCCGCCGGCCGCGTGCACCGCCGACACCAGTGCTTCGTCGATCTGCTCCCACCACTGCCACAGGTCGCGCGCACCCGTGGCGCGGAGCGCGGACACGGTGTCCACGAGGCGGCTCTGAAGCAGGATCCCACCCGGCGTGTCGGGGCGCAGCGCGAGCGCGTGCGCGACCACACGGTGATCGAACGCGTGGAGCGCGCATCGCTCGGGCGCGGGCGAGTGCTCCACGACATCCAGCACCAACTCCTCGATGCCCGGATGCTTGATCTCGATGTACGTCTCCGCGCGCCCATCCACCGCCGAGAGCACTTCGCCCAGCGAGGGGATGCGCTCGCCGCCGGGAAAGCGGACGGCAGACAGCTCACCGTACCACAGGGAGCCGATCGTGCGGCCGTGCAGGAGCAGGTCCCACTCGGCGGAGAGCGTCGGGTCGTGGTGCACCACCACGATCCCATCGCGCGTGGCGTGCACATCGAGCTCGATGGCCTCCGCGCCGAGCTCGAGCGCGCGCAGAAATGCGGACAGCGTGTTCTCCCGGCGTTCCGTGCGTGCGCCACGGTGAGCAATGAGCTGCGTGCGTGCCCAACGCCCGCCGCTCACTGCGGCGCTCCGCTCGCCCGCCGCGTGCCCACCCGCCACCCGGGCACGCGTTGCTCGCGCACCCGGATGCTCCGTCCCGCCCGCCGCAACCCGCGACACGCGCCGTGCGTCAGGAGACCTCGCCGGCCTTTCGCGGAATGATCCAGTCGTTCTCCTTGAAGATGTCCGCCAGGATGGCGCGATCCTCCGCCGTGGGGAGCACGGACTTGACGTAGTCCGCGTAGCGCTCCGGCTCCATCGGCTGACCGTCGATGTCGAAGCACTTTCCCTTGTAGATCCCGATCCGCCGATTGAACTTCTCGCTCGGCACCTTGAGCGGCTCGAGGTCCGCCGGCACGTGCTGGTTGAGCCGGTCCACCAGCCCCTGCACCTCCTGCCGGTACAGTTCGCGCGCCGCTTCGTTGAGGTGGCCCGTGTCCGCTTCCTGTGGGTTGGAGCGCTCATCGAACCGCCCCTTGAGCCCCCACACGTACGCCCACTGGGCCGACGACGAATTGTCGGTGCCGAACAGGTCGAACGCGGTGGACACCCACTTGTTGAAGTACCGCTGCATGATCGGGACGGGAATCTTGCCGGCCTTGAGGATGCGCAGCAGGCCGTTGTTTCCGGTCCCCAGGTGGTAGGACTCCTCCTTGAGCATCGGGCGCATGCTCCGCGAGAGCGGGGCAAATGCCGACGTGGAGAGCATCTGCAGCTGGTACTTGCCGTCGCGGTCGATGAACTGCGTGTAGGCGAAGAAGTCCAGCCAGTTCTCCACGTTCTCGTTGAACGAGCCGAGCAGGCGCTCGTGCTCGTCGGCGCGCCGCTGCAGCAGCTTCTCGGCCTCGCGCTTTCCCTCATCGCCGAAGTGCTCCACCAGCAGGTAGGACATCTGCCAGCCGTGGCGCATCTCCTCGGCCATGACGCGATAGATGGACAGCAGGTCGGAGCTGTTGGGCGCGTTGGCGAGGAGACTCCGCTGCTGTTCCACCGACGCGAACTCGGTATCGCCCTGGAAGATGATCAGGTTCTGCAGCGCGTCGCGGATGCGCTGATCCGGAATGTGCATGATCGTCGGCCACTTGTTCTGCCCGCGGTAGTGGCCGAACTCGATCTCCGGCACCTCGAGCTCGCCAAGCTTCACCTCGAACTTGTAGTCCTTCAGCTCCGACGCCTGCAGGCCGATGTCGTCCTGCCACGCCTTGAACAGGTCTACCCAGTCGTCGAACGTGCCGATGCGCGTCAATGCCATGGTCCCTCTCCTCGCGTTATCGCGCCGCAGGTGCGGCACGATCCTGTGATCCGAACGCCGGTGCGCGCTTCTCCACGAAGGCGCGGATCCCTTCCGCCGCGTCACCGCTGGCGAAGCAGCGCAGTTGCGCGTCCAGCTCGTAGTCCAACATCTCCGGGAGCGTACGGCCGAGCGATTCATAGACGGCGCGCTTGGCCAGCGACACCGCCATCGCCGGCTTGGCGGCCAGGGTGTGCGCCACCTCCATCGTTGCCGCTCGCAGTGCGTCGTGCGCCACCACGCGATTCACCAGCCCCAGTCGCAGCGCCTCGCCGGCATCGACGATCTCCGCCAGCCAGAACAGCTCCAGCGCCTTGGCCGGGCCCACGAGGCGCGGCAGGAAGTACGTGCCCCCCCAGTCGGGGTGCAGTCCGATGCGATTGAACGTCTGCCCCAACCGCGCCTGGTCGCTCGCAATCCGCAGGTCGCACGCGAGCGCCAGGTTGGCCCCGCCACCGGCGGCCACGCCGTTCAGGCTCGCCACCACCGGCTTGCTGGACTGCCGGATGGTCGTCACCACGCGGCGCCCCGCTTCGACCAGCGCCGCCATTGCCTCCGTGTCCCCGCGTGCGATCAGCTCGGCCATGTACCCCACGTCGGCACCGGCGCAGAACCCGCGCCCAGCGCCCGTGATGACGATGCATCGCACACGCGCATCGAGCTCCAGGTCCTCCAGCGCATCGCCCAGCTCGGTGCGCATCTCGCCGGCAAAGGCGTTCAGCTTCTCCGGACGGTTGAGCGTGAGAACCCCCACCGCGCCATCATGATCCAGGAGAATGTGCTCGTAGCGGCTCATACCACGCGCTCCACGATCATGGCGATCCCCTGGCCGACGCCGATGCACATTGTCGCCAATCCGCGCCGGGCCTGGCGGCGGCGCATCTCGTGAACGAGCGTCGTCAGCACGCGCGCGCCGGAGGCGCCCAGGGGGTGCCCCAATGCGATCGCGCCGCCGTTCACGTTCACGCGCGCCGGATCGGCGCCCAGCTCACGCACGCACGCCACCGCCTGGGCGGCGAACGCTTCGTTGAGCTCGATGAGGTCGAGATCATCGATCCCGAGCCCCGCGCGCTCGAGCGCCTTGCGTGTGGCCGGCACCGGGCCGATCCCCATCACCTCGGGCGACACCCCCGCCACCGCGCTGGAGACGATGCGCGCGAGCACCGGAGCGCCCGCGCGCTCCGCGGCCTCGCGTTCCATCACGAGCACCGCGCTCGCACCATCGTTGATCCCGCTCGACGAGCCCGCCGTCACGGTTCCTCCATCGCGCACGAAGGCAGGGCGCAGCTTGGCCAGCGACGCCATTGTCACGTCCGGCCGCGGGTGCTCATCGCGGTCCACGGTGACCGTCGTTCCGCGCGGTCCGTCCACGCACACCGGTACGATCTCGTCGGCGAACCGTCCCTCGGCCATCGCCGCCGCGGCGCGCTGCTGGCTCGCGAGCGCGAATGCGTCCTGATCCTCGCGCGTCACGCCGTAGCGGCGCGCCACTTCTTCGGCGGTTTCCCCCAGCGAGATCGTCCATGCGGCGGGGAGGCGCGGGTTCGTGAACCGCCATCCGACGGTGGTGTCGGCCACCGGCGGCACCACGCGCGGGAATTCGCTCTGCGGCTTGAGCATCACCCACGGCGCGCGCGACATGCTCTCCACCCCGCCGGCCAGAATGCAGGTCGCCTCGCCCGCACGGATGGCGTGCGCCGCGCTCACCACCGCCTGGAGCCCCGATCCACAGAGGCGGTTCACCGTCTGCCCCGGCACCTCCACCGGGAGCCCGGCCAGCAGCGCTGCCATGCGCGCGACGTTGCGGTTGTCCTCCCCCGCCTGGTTCGCGCAACCGAGGATGACATCCTCCACCGCTGCCGCGTCCACCCCCGAGCGCTCGACGAGCGCGCGCAGCACCGTGGCCGCGAGATCGTCCGGCCGCACGCCCGCCAGGATCCCGCCATGGCGACCCACCGGCGTGCGCACCGCATCCACGATCACTGCCTCACGCATGTGCGCTCCTGCACCCGCATGGCGAGCTCACGAGAGGTCCACCCACACGGACTTCACCTGCGTGTAGCCGTCCAGCCCGTGCATCCCCAGCTCGCGACCGAATCCCGACTGCTTGAACCCGCCGAACGACGACGCGGCGTCGTACATGTTGTACGTGTTGATCCACACCGTCCCGGCACGGAGTGCGCGCGCCGTACGCAGCGCCTTCTTGATGTCGCGCGTCCAGATCCCCGCCGCCAGACCGTAGATGGTGTCGTTCGCCAGCGCCACCGCGCCCGACTCACCCTCCTCGAACGTCATCGTCGCCAGCACCGGCCCGAAGATCTCCTCACGCGCGATGGTCATGGCCGGGGTCACGTTGCCGAAGATCGTCGGTTGCACGAAGTAGCCGCGCCCACCCACGGTCGTCCGGTCGCCGCCAGCCAGCACGCGCGCGCCTTCATCGCGCCCACGCGCGATGTAGCCGAGCACGCGCTCCATCTGCGTCTTCGACACCAGCGCCCCCAACCGCGTTTTGGGATCGAGCGGATCGCCCGCCACCATTTTCGCCGCACGTTGTACGATGCGCGCGGTGAGCTCCTCGGCCACGCTCGCCTCCACCAGCAACCGCGATCCCGCCGCACACACCTCGCCCTTGCCGTAGAAGATGCCGGTGAGCGCGCCGCGTGCCGCCGCGTCCAGATCCGCATCGGCGTACACGATGTTCGGCGACTTTCCGCCCAGCTCGAGCGAGAGCTTCTTCACCGTCCCGGCCGCCTCACGCATGATGAGCGCGCCGACCTCGGTGGATCCGGTGAACGCGATCTTGTCCACCGAGGGATGCCGCACGAGGGCCATCCCCGCTACGGGACCCTGACCGGGGACGCAGTTGAGCGCGCCCGCGGGGAAGCCGGCCTCGAGCGCCAGCTCAGCCATGCGCAACGCCGTGAACGGCGTCTGCTCCGACGGCTTCAGCACCACCGTGTTTCCGCATGCGAGCGCAGGCGCCACCTTCCACGCCGCCAGCGACATGGGGAAGTTCCACGGCACGATCGCGCCGACAACACCGAGCGGCTCGCGCAGCGTGTAGTTGAGAAACGGACCGTCCACCGGCACGACCTCGCCGTGGATCTTGTCCGCCCACCCGCCGTAATAACGAAACGTCTCGGCCGTGAGCTTGACGTCGATGGCGGACTCGAAGAGCGGCTTCCCGTTGTTCAACGTCTCCAACCGCGCGAGCTCATCCCGGTGTTGCATGCACAACTCGCCGAGGCGGAGCAGCAGCTCGCCGCGGCGACGCGCGCTCATCCGCCGCCACGCGTCCGACTCGAACGTGCTGCGCGCGCTCTGCACGGCGAGCTCCACGTCGCGCTCCGTGCCCTCCGCCACCTGGGCGATCACTTCCTCCGTGGCCGGATTCACCACGGGGAATCGCCCACCCGCCGCCGCGTCCACCCGTTCGCCGCCGATGACGAGCTGGGTGGGGAGCCGCACGTCCGTCGCCGCGGTCGCCACCGCTTACTTGCCCGAGAAGGTGGGCTGACGCTTGCCGACGTACGCCGCCAATCCCTCCTTGGCGTCCGCGCTCTTGAAGAGCAGGCTCTGCAGCTCCCGCTCGAGCGCGAGACCCTGCTCCAGCGGGATCTCCGCGCCGGTCTGCACGGAGCGCTTGATGTGACCGACGGCCATGCTCGCCTTGTTCGGCAGGCAGAACTGCCGGGCGTACAGCAGGACGTTGTCCCACCATCCGTCCTTGGGAAGCACGGCGTTCACGATACCCAGCGATTCCGCTTCCTCGAACGAGAACGTCCGCCCCGTGACCATGAGCTCGATCGCCTTCGACTTGCCGACGAGTCGCGCGAGGCGCTGCGTGCCTCCGGTGCCCGGGAGCACGCCCAGGTTCACTTCCGGCAGACCGATCTTGCCGGCATCCTGTCTGGCGACGCGGAGATCGCACGCCATGGCGATCTCGAGACCGCCGCCCACGGTGTGTCCGTTCAACGCGGCGATCACCAGCTTGGGTGTCTGCTCGAGCCGGCTGAGCGTCTCGTTCGCGTGGAGGCAGAAGTAATACTTGAACGTCGGGTCCACTTCGTTCAGCATCCGGATGTTCGCACCCGCGCTGAAGAACTTGTCCCCGGCGCCGCGCAGCACGATCACCTGCACGTCGTTGTCGAACCGCGCGCGGAGGATGGCGTCGTCCAGCTGGCGCATCATCTCGTGCGTGTAGGTGTTGGCCGGCGGATCCGACAGCTCGATCACGGCAATGCTCCCGTCCGTGCGGTACGTGACGAGCGTCCGGGTATCGGTGTCCTGTAGAGTAGCGGTTGCCATGGAGACTCCGGGTTGTGTGAACGACGGTGCGCGGGTCAGCCGGCGGCGGAGCGCGGCAGCGCCGCCTCGGAGACCGGCAGGCCGATGTACCCGCCCAGGAAGAGCCGGCAGACGTTGGTGCTGAGCGCTTCCACACCCACGTCGCCGAGCGGGTCGTACCAGTTGTAGATCCAGTTCATCATGCCGAACAGACAGTACGCGGCCACGCGGCGGTTCGCGTGCGCGGGTCCGTGGCTCTGCTCCACGGCGCCGAGAATGTCCATCAGCGCGCGCGTGTAGCTACGCTTCGTTTCATTCACCGCGAGCAGGTAGTCGCCCGAGAGCGCGCCGGCTTCGTGCGAGAGTACCTTCATCTCCGCCATGTGGGAGGCGAAGTAATCGAGATGGTTGTCGATGAAGCGGCTCAGCCGCTCGATCGGGTCGGTCACGCCGGCCAACCGCTCCCGCATGCCATCGAACACGGCCTGAAAGTGCCGGCTCTGGATGAGGAAGAGCAGCTCTTCCTTGCTCTCGACGTAGTAGTACAGGCCGGCCAGCGACACGCCCGATTCGCGCGCCAGGTCGCGCATGCTCGTGTTCGCGTACCCTCGCTCCGCGAATACCCTCGCGGCCACCGTGAGCAGGGCGTCCAGCTTCTGATCGTGCGTTGGGCTGGCCATGGCGTCCTCGACGTGTCTTCGAACGAGCGTTCGGACTCAACCTACCTCCTGCTGCCGGCGCCGTCAACCGGCCTTAACATCCGCGGCGCTCGGCCGTCCAACGTCATGCGCGCATGAGGAACGCCACGCCCCCCGACATTTCCCCCGCCGACGCGGTGCTGGTCGAGCGATGGCAACAGGGGGACGAGCGGGCGGCCACGCTGCTCGTGGAGCGTCACGCCGCGGCGGTCGCGCGGTTCGTGGCGAGTCGCGGCGCGCGGGAGGATGTCGATGAGCTGGTGCAGGACACGTTCGTTCGCGCCTTCGGATCGCTGGACGGATTCCGGGCCGACAGCTCGCTGCGCACCTGGCTGTTCAGCATCGCACGGAATCTCCTGCGCGACCGGATGCGCAGCGCGCGGCGCGGGCATCGCCGCGTCACGCTGGATGAGGAGATCTCGGCAGTCGAGCACGACCCGCTGGACGACGCGATCGCGGATGAACGGCGGTCGCGGATGATGCAGGCGGTGGCGAGATTGTCGCGCATGCAGCGCGAGGTGTTCACCTTACGGGTACGCGATGGTCTCTCGTACCGGGAGATCGCCGAGGTGTTGGAGACGACGGAAGGAGCGGCGCGCGTGCACTATCACAACGCGATGCGCGCCATCAAGGAGCTCTGCCATGAGTGACTGCCCGCGGGGCGATCTGCGCGATCGTCTCCCTGACGTGTTGCACGGAACGGTGATCGGCGAGGAGCGCGCGGAGCTGGAAGCGCACGTTGCCGCGTGCGCGGCGTGCGCCGCGGAGCTCGCGCTGCTGCGCGAGGCGCGACAGGCGCTCGAGACCGGTCCCGCCGTGGACGTTGCCGCCATCGTCGGCGCCGTCCGGCGCGCACGCCAGGCGCCGGCGCGCCACCAGCAGCGGGGCGCCACGTACGGGGTTGCGACACCGACGGCTGGCCGGCGCATCTGGCAATCGCACGCGCTGCGCATCGCCGCCACGGTGGCATTCCTGGTCGTCGGCGCGGCGGGAGCGTTCGTCTATCTGGGCGGCCGCACGGATTCCGCGCCGCGTCTGGCGAGCACACTGGATGCGGGCGCCGATTCACTCTCGGCTGGTGCACCGGACGTCGCGCCTGCCAGTCCGGGCACTGACCTGGGAAGCACGCCGCGGATGGTGGCGCAGAGAGAATCCAGCGCCGCCGCGCCGGGCGCCCGTGGCGTGCCTGCGTCGCACGGCACGGAGACGGTGGGACTTCTCGCCGGCGCCAGTCTCGGCGACCTCCGCGACGCGGAGATCGAGGCGCTCATGAAGTCGCTGGACGACCTGAGCGGAATTCCCGATGCAGAGCCCTCGCCGGTGCTGCCGGCGCTCACGGAGGGAGTGTGATGCCGCACGACGCCGATCAGCGCCCGAGCCGCGTGCGGGCGAGCAGATTCCAACCCCGCCCAGCGCGCCGCCGAGCGCGTTGGGGGATCGCGATCGCGGGACTCCTCGTGCTGGCGTGGAGCTCGCCCGCGCGCGCGCAGCGTCTGGAGAGAGACGTCCCGCCCGCGCGCGCGCAGTTGGAGCAACAGTTCCGCCAGCGGCTCGCGCTCGTCATGCAGCGGCAGTTGGGTCTCACCGACGATCAGCTGAAGCAGGTGGGGGACGTGAGCCGCAAGTACGAGCCCGAGCGGGCGGCGCTCAACGCACGCGAGCGCTCCGCGCGCGTGGCGCTCCGTCAGGAGATCGCCGCCGGCGATCGTGCAGATCAGCGGCGCGTGGACGACCTCCTGCAGGAGCTCTTCCGCGTGCAACGCGCCCGCCTGGACGTCACCGAGCGCGAGCAACGTGATCTGGCGCGGTTCCTCACTCCCGTGCAACGGGTGAAGTTCCTCACCATCCAGGATCGGCTGCGGCAGCAGATGGAGTCCATGCAGCGCCAACGCGAGCGGCGAAACGGCGCCATGCGGCGGAATCGCCCTCCTGGGGGCGGAGGTCCACTCCTCCCCGAGCCGGCGCGTTGAGCCGCGAGCCCGCGGCGCGTAGATTTGCAGTGTCGCGCCCGGGTGGCGGAATTGGTAGACGCAGGGGACTCAAAATCCCCCGGCCTTCGGGCCTTGCGGGTTCGAGTCCCGCCCCGGGTATCGCGCCCAATCTGGCATCGCCGGTATCGACCCTGACCACTGTGGAGCGTTCCGAATGCGCACATCGCACCGCTGGATGTCTCTTGCCGTCTGTCTCTGCACCCTCGCGGCCGGCGCCTGCATGCGATGGACGGAGCGCGACCTTCCGGTGGCCGATCTGATGAAGACGCAACACTTCGAGATGGTGCGCGTTACGCGCACCGACAGCTCCGTGGTGATGGTCCGCGCGCCGGAGGTGGACGGCAGCACGCTCGTCGGAGAGCGCAGCGGTGCGACGGCTCAGCCCGAGCGCGTCCAGCTTCCGCTCGATCAGATCGCGCGCGTCGAGGTCATGCGCGTGAGCGGACCGCGCAGTAAGGGACTCATCGTCGGCGTCGCCGCAGTCGCGCTCGGGCTCGGACTGCTCGTTCGCGGAATTACCGAAGCCGAGCACTGACCGGCACGCCGGCGCGGCGGATCCACCGGCGCGCGGCAGATCAGCCACATAGAGCAGGGGATCGGCGCGCGCTGGGACGCTCTGGCCAGTAAGCTTCGCCGCCACCGAACCAGCGCCGACGCGTGCCTCCGCATCGCGCACCCATGCCCGCCGGTCACCGCGATCGCTCACGCGCGTGACGGCGGGCGATTTCCGTTCCGGAAATGCAGGCGGCCAGCCACACGACGCCCCCTGCGTACCCGCCAATCACATCGCTGAAGTAGTGCACGCCGAGATACAGCCGGCTCAGCCCGATCGCCAGCACGAGCACGGTGGTGAAGACGAGCACGACGTTCCGCGCATGCCGGTTGTGTAGCGCGAGCACGGCGACGTACGCGAGCATGCCGTAGGTCACCAGCGACGACATGGCATGTCCGCTGGGGAAGCTGAACGAGTGCACCGTCACCCACTGATTCGCGAACGCGGGGCGCTCACGCCGAACGAGCACCTTGAGCAACGCGTTGAGCACCCACGCGCCGACCAGCGCGGCCGTCCATCCCGCCAGTAGATAACCGCGACGGCGCACGATGAGCACGCCAGCCACGATGATGCCCACGAGGAGGATCGCCTCGCCGCTCCCCATCTCGGTAACGATCCCGAAGATGCGCGCGCCGCTTCGCGTGGTGCTCGCGTGAAACGCTCCCGCCAGTCGGAGATCGAACTGCGCCAGCGACTCGCGCTCCACCACGTTCTCCGTGATGGCCGCGAAGAGGAGGAGCGCCGCGCCGGCGAGCAGCAGCCCGAGGGTGAGATGCACGCCGAGGTATTCGCCGGGCGCGAATCGCGCGGCCACGAACCGCCACGCCCGCGGGTATCGCGTCCGGAGCCTCTGCGCCGGCGCCGACGAGAGCATCCCGCGCCGCACGCGCTCGCCGCGCTTCCAGAGCGCGCGCGCGAGCGCCGTGAAGTGGTGCCAGGCGGCGAGCACCACTGCCACGAGCGCCGAGAGCAGCGCGACCGCCAGCAGTGCGCGGCCGGGCACGCCGAGCGACAGGTGCGAGACGATCATGGGTTGCAGTCGGTGCGAGGAGACACCGGCGCGTGCGCCCCGCGCGGACTATACCGCGCGGCGACGTTTCAGTGAATGGTGTACAGGTAGGCGGCGATGTCGCGAGCGTCCTGCGCGTTCACGCCCAGGTTGGGCATCGCCGTCCCTGGCTCGATCGCCTGCGGCTGTTGGATCCATTGCACCAGGTGATCGGGATCGTTCGGCACTTCGCCCGCCACGTACGTTCGCCGTGACCAACTGGTGAGCGGCGGGCCCACCAGACCATCCGCCCCGTCAACACCAGGAATGGTGTGACAGCTCCCGCACCCATAGCGCTGAATGGCCACTTTACCGCGGGCGGGCTCCGCGCCGGCAATCCGATAGCGCGGCTCCCCGCCATTCGCCTCGCGACATGCTACCGCGGCGAGCGCGAGCAGCAGCAGCACGGCGAGCCGCCCGCCCGCGTGCCGATCCCACCATACGACCGTTCCATGCGACATGCGCTCTCCCTGTCCGTACTCTCCGTCGCCAACCGATACGCTCGTCGCCAACCGATACGCTCGTCTCGGAACGTGCCACGCCGCGCGGCGCGCGCTCGTCGCGCCACACGAACTGCGTGGCCGTTACCTGCACAGCGGCAGCGCGATCGCCGGAACGAGCCCCCCGAGAAGAATCCCGAGCACGAACACCGCACTCAACAGCACACCCGCGAGACCCACGAACGCCGCCGCCCCCGCGGGCGGCGATTGCGCGCCGAGCGGACCCTGATGCGTGCGCCGCCACGTGCCGTATCCCACCACTCCTGCAGCAGTCGCCACGGCCGCGCAGACGAGCGTGAGACCGATCAACCACCACCGCAACGCGCTCCCGACGCCCGCACGGCAGCCCAACGCGTGCACCGTATAGCTCGTGAGCAGGTGCACCGTCCATGCCGCCGGTGCGCCGAGAAAGCCGAACCAGAGCCGAACCGAACGGCGTCCACGCCCGCTCGCCGACTGCGCCATGTTCGACACGGCTACAACACTCCCAAGTGCGGCGAGACGTACAACGACGTGAACACCACGAGCCACACCACGTCCACGAAATGCCAGTAGATCGCCGTGACCGTCACGCCCACGCGGCGCGTGGGCGCGAAGTGGCCGCGCCAGGCACGCACGAGCGTGGTCGCGAGCATGATGATCCCCACCGCCACGTGCGCGCCGTGAAAGCCGGTGATGGTGAAGAACAGTGACCCGTACGCGTCCGCGTCCGGGCCGAACGCCTTCCGGCTGTACTCGACGCCCTGCACGCCGAGGAACACGACACCGAGCACGATGGTGACGGCGAGCGCGATCATCAGGCGGCGCGTGTGGCCCTTGTGCAAGCTGCGATCGCCCCACCAGAGCACGCCGCTGCTCGCGAGAAGGATGGCGGTGTTCACCGACGTGAGCGTGAGCTCGGGGTTGCCATGCGGCGGCCACGCACCGCGCGCGAGCGACCCGGTGTAGAAGTAGCTGAAGAGCAGGAACGCGAAGAACGCGCCCTCGGTGAGCACCACCATCCAGATCCCCCACCAGCCAAGGGACCGCACCGGGCGCGACGCGCCGGCGAGCGGCACCACGCGAGTGGACGTCATCGAGAGTTCTCCGCGCCTGCCCGCAACTCGGCGCGCTCCGGCCAGAGCCAGGCGATGACGCACGCGATGATCGCGGTCGCCCCGGCGACGCTGATCGGCACGGACGGCACCAGCAGCCCGCAGAAGAGCAGAGCGATTGCCAACGCGGTGAGCAGCGGCCAGAGCGAATCGCCGGGCATCCGGAGCACCGCAACTGGCTCGGCATCGAGCATGGTCGTCCCCACCGTCTCGCGCCCCTCGTCGAGCACGGCCCCGCGTTCCAGCTCGCTCGGCGCGTGCGTGCCGGAATCGCCCACACGATCCTCCCACAACGGGTGGCGGCTCCGCACGGTGGGGATCACGGCGAAGTTGTACGCGGGCGGCGGAGAGGGGAGCGACCACTCCAGCGTGCTCGCTCCCCACGGGTTGGCGCCCGCCGGAGCGCCGCGCCGAAGGCTCACGCCGACGCTCACGAGAAAGACCACGATCCCCGTCACGAGCACGACGGTCCCTGCGCTCTCGGTGAGGTTCAGCGTGCCCCACCCGGCGCCGAGCGGATACGTGTAGATGCGGCGCGGCATTCCGAGCAAACCCAGAATGTGCATCGGGAAGAACGTCACGTTCATCCCGATGAACATCAGCCAGAACGCCCATCGCCCCAACCGCTCGCTCAACATCCGGCCGGTGATCTTCGGAAGCCAGTAGTAGCAGGCACCCACCACGGGAAAGAGGTTGATGCCGAGGAGCACGTAGTGCAGGTGCGCCACCACGAAGTACGAGTCGGTCACCTGCCAGTCGAAGGGGATGACGCCCACCATCACGCCGGAGACGCCGCCCACCACGAACAGCACCAGGAAGCCGAGCATGAAGAGAAAGGGCACGCGCATCGTGGGGCGCCCCGTCCAGATGGTCGCGATCCATGCCGCGAAGGCGACGCCGCTGGGGATCGCGATCACCATGCTCGCCGCGCTGAAGAAGCTCATGGAGATGTCGGGGAGCCCCGCGGCGAACATGTGGTGCGCCCACACGCCGAACCCCAGAATGCCCGTCGCCACGGTGGAGAGCGCCACGAGCGGGTATGCCACGAGCGGCCGCCGGCTGAAGACCGGGATGATGGTGGAGACCAATCCCATGGCGGGCAGCACGACCACGTAGACCCACGGATGCCCGAAGATCCAGAACAGGTGCTGCCAGAGCAGCGTGCTCCCTCCCGCCGCCGGGTCGAAGAAGTGCATCCCGGCGCGACGGTCCAGAAAGAGCATCACGCACGCGGCCGAGAGCGCGGGCATCGCGAAGAGAACGGACACCGACGTCGTGAGCGTCCCCCACATGAAGATCGGCAGCCGATTGATCGACAGCCCGGGCGCGCGGAGGGTGATGAGCGTGACGATGAAGTTGATCGCCCCGACGGTCGTCGAGATACCGAGGAAGAGCAGCCCCAGCGTGTAGTAGTCGAGATTGAGCCCTGGCGTGTAGGCCGCCTCGGTGAGCGGCGTGTAGGCAAACCATCCGCCGTTCGGCGCCTGCCCCACCAGGAAGCTCGTGTACAGGAAGATGCCGGCGAGCACGAAGACCCAGTAGCTGAACGCGTTCAGCCGTGGGAAGGCCATGTCGCGCGCGCCGATGAGCAGCGGCCAGAAATAGTTGCTGAAGCCCGACAACACGGGCGCGGCGTACAGGAAGAGCATCGTGACGCCGTGCATCGTGAACAGCTCGTTGTACAGCTGGGCGGACAGAAGGTGCAGCTCAGGGCGGGCGAGCTGCGCGCGGATGGCTCCCGCTTCGATCCCGCCGAGCAGCAGGAAGACGAAGGCGGTGACGAGATAGCGCACGCCGATGCGCTTGTGGTCCACCGTGCTCAGCCAGCCGCGGATCGTGCGTGGTGTCTCCCACGTACGCTCCAACTGCCCGACATCCTGGAGCCGCACCGTCTCCGTGGTCATCGGAGTTGCTCCAGATACGCGAGCATGGCCTGCAACTCCGCACCGGTGAGCGGGACGGCGGGCATGAGACTCCCCGGCTTGATTCCCTGCGCGTTCACGACCCACGCGCCCAGCGCGCCCTTCGTGTTGGGGATGGCCCCTGCAGCGAGCGTTCGGCGGCTGGCCAGATGCGTGAGATCCGGCCCGACCGCGCCGCGCGCGGGTGTGCCGCGGATGGTGTGACAGGTCACGCACGGCGACGCCAGGAAGACGCGCTCCCCGTGCACCGCCGCCGAGTCGCGCGGCGCGGGAGCGGGACGCGATTCCTGGCGCACCCACGCCGCGAACGTGGCCGGCGCTTCCGCCACCACGAGCAGTCCCATGTGCGCGTGCTGTGCTCCGCAGTACTCGGCGCACGTTCCGCGATAGACGCCCGGTTGATCGGCCTCCACCCACCGCCGGTTCACCGTGCCGGGAACGACGTCGATCTTCCCACCGAGCTGCGGCACCCAGACGCTGTGAATCACGTCCGCCGAGCGCACCAGCAGGCGAACATGTCGCCCGGTGGGGATGTGGATCTCGTTCGCCGTGACGACGCCGGTCCCGGGGTATCGGATTTCCCACCACCACCGGTGGCCGATCACCTCTACCGTGAGCGCATTCGCGGTGCGCGATGCCGACAGCGCGGCCAGCGTGTGCGTCCCCCACAGGAACGTACCGGCCAGGATGATCGCCGGGATGACGACACCCCACACCACCACCCAGCGCGTGCGGTCGACGGGAATGCGCTCCGGCGCTTCATCCGTACGCCGCGCGCGGAAGAGCGCCACGAGCATGGCGACCGTACTCGCCACGACGACAGCGCCCGCCATCGCGATGAGGAGCCACGCGAGGTCCGCAACAGGGCGCCCGGCGGACCCGTGCGCGTCGAGCGTGGACATTGTGGTCGTGCACCCGGCGGCCCACGGCGCAGTCGCCGCGAGCATCCATCCGCGCCATCGCATGGCGACCGCTCAGACCGATGCGCGAATTCGCGGCGACGCGCGGTGCCCGCCATCGGCCTCGTTGGCGGTGTCTGCGGTGGGTACGCCGTCACCACTCCGGCCGCCGAGCAGAGCGCCGAGCGCGAGCCCCGCCACGCCGGCACCGGCGAGCGCGAGCCACTGCCCGCGCGTGGCGAGCCACGTCTCCAGGCTCCCATCGCGTGCCCGGTGGTCGAACGCGCCGTGCGCGCCATGATCTCCAGGCACCGGCTCGAACAGGTTGTCCGGGCGATTGGGATCCGCGGGCTGATCCGTCTGCTGCGCGTCGTAGCCCATGCCGGCGAGATACCGGTCCAGGAATTCCGGCGCCACACGATTCCCGACGACCGCCTTGAGCGTGGAAGTCGCGACGAACAACTCACGCCGCTCGTTCAGCGACGCCCAGTGGATCGCTTCCGCGGCCACCTCGGGCTGGAAGATGGGAGGCACCGGCTGCGCGCGGTTCGGCAGGCGGCTCTTCACCCATCCAAATTGCGGGGTGTTGAGCGCCGGCATGTGCACCATCGTCACACGCACGTGGCCGCCGTCGTGCAGCAGCTCCGACAGCAACGACTCGGTGAAGCCGAGGATGGCATGCTTCGCTGCACAGTACGCCGACTGCAGCGGGATGCTGCGGTAGGCGAGCGCCGAGCTCACCTGCACGATGACGCCCGCGTCGCGCGGCATCATGCGCGAGAGCGCCGAGAGCGTGCCGTGCACGTACCCCAGGTAGGTGACGTCGGTGACGCGGCGAAACTCGGCGGCCGTCATCTCCTTCACCGGCGAGAACACGGACACCATGGCGTTGTTGACCCACACGTCGATCGGCCCGAGATCACGCTCCACGCGCTCCGCGGCCGCCTCCACTGCATCGGCATCGGCAACGTCGGTCGGTATCGCGAGCGCCTGTCCTCCCAGATCCTGCACCTCGCGACGCGCGCCCTCGAGGCCATCGGCGCCGCGCGCCAGCAACCCGACGCGGGCGCCCTCCTGCGCGAATCGGCGCGCCGTGGCGCGTCCGACTCCTGCCGACGCGCCGGTAATCACCACTACTCGCCCTCGTGCTCCGTTCATCTCGCCGCTCTCCACCGCACACGCTCACAACGCCGCATCTCCGATTGAGAGGCGGCTTTGCCACGCCGGTCCGCATCATCCGCGCCACGCGCGTTCGCGACCGGCTGCTGGCGGCACGCGTGCGACGTGCGCCGCGACTTGCCCGCTCCCGCCCCGCGTCGGTAGCTTCCTGCCGTCGCTTCACCTTGCCGGCGCCCGGCGTCCGCACTCGCATCGCGACCACCCATCATGCCACTTCGGATCACCGCCCGACGCGTAGCGCTCTCCGCGCTCGACACGCCGCTGCTCGTTCTCGCTCTGCGGAAGTCCCCCACGCTCACACCGCCGCTCGCCGAGTTGGATCGCGCGCTGGGCGGCGCGCTGGCGCGCACGCTCGAGCGCGGAGACTTCCGCGGGCGCCGCGACGAGATGCTGCACCTTGCCGGCGGCGCACAGGGACCGGCGCGCGTGCTGCTGGTGGGTCTGGGCGACCCGGGCGATCGGCCGGACGCGTTGTGGCGCGCGGCGGCACTCGCGGCGCGCCACGCACGCCGCTCGCGCGTCTCCGCATGCGCGTGGTGGGACGACGACGGCAGCGCGGCGACGGCCGAACGCATTGCCGCGGGCATCTCTCTGGGCTCGTGGTCGTACGATGATCTGCGCACGCCGCCTCCGGAGGACGAGCGGCTTCCGCTGCTCGACGAGGCCGTCATCGTCCGCGACGACGAGAGCGCCGCACGCGATGCCATCGCACGCGGCACCGCCCTGGGGCAGGGGATCGAGCTCGCGCGCCGGCTGGGAATGATGCCCGGCAATCTCTGCACGCCGGAGTTCCTGGCCGATACCGCACGCCAGATCGCCGAGCGTCACGGCATGCGCTACACCGTACTGGGGCGGCAGGAGATGCAGCGCGAGGGAATGGGCTCGCTGCTCGCCGTTGCGCAGGGCACGCCGCAGGATCCCAAGCTCATCGTCCTCGAGCACCGGCGCGGACCGGACGGTGCCAAGCCGATCGCGCTGGTGGGGAAGGGGCTCTGCTTCGACAGCGGCGGCATCTCCATCAAGCCTGCGCAGGGGATGGAGTGGATGAAGTTCGACATGTGCGGCGCGGCCGGCGTGCTTGGCGCCATGGAGACCATCGGCCAGCTCGGCCTTCCGGTGAACGTCGTCGGACTGGTCGGCAGCACCACCAACATGCCCTCGGGCACCGCCATGAACCCCGGCGACGTGGTGCGCAGTCTCTCCGGAAAGTTCATCGAGATCATCAACACGGACGCCGAGGGACGGCTCGTGCTCGCCGACGTGCTGGCCTACGCGCGACGCTTCGATCCCGCCGTGACCATCGACGCGGCCACCCTCACCGGCGCGTGCGTCATCGCGCTGGGGCACACGGCCACCGGCGTCTTCGGTACCGATCGCGCCCTGGTGGACGAGGTCGTGACGGCAGGCGAGCGAGCCGGCGAGAAGGGGTGGCCGCTGCCACTGTGGGACGAATACAAGGAGCTCATTCGCTCCGACATTGCCGACGTCAAGAACTCCGGCGGGCGCCCGGCCGGCTCCATCACCGCCGCGCTCTTTCTCAAGGAGTTCGCCGGCGAGTATCCGTGGGTGCACCTCGACGTCGCGGGAACCGCGTACACGGAATCGGACCTCGGCTTCATTCCCAAGGGTCCCACCGGCGTGCCCGTCGGCACGTTCGTCGAGTTCGTGCGCGGCCGCGTGAGCTGAGCGTGCGGTTGGCCGTGCGCGCGCTGCTGGTGGCCGCGCTCATGCTCCCGCTCGCGCGCGCGGCGGCGCAGCAGCCGCAGCGCGACAGCACGGCGCGCCGCGACAGTATCGCCGACACCACCGCCGCGCACCCGGCCGTGCCAATCCCCGGCGCGGACACGGCGGCGCAGGATACCATCCCCGAGGCGCCCTACGCGCACGCGGAGCAGCCGGCGGCGCTCGAGATCGGCCCGTCCTACCACTGGGATCGTCGCGAGCTGGCCGCGAGCGGCGCGTTCACCGTGGCCGAGTTGCTGGAACGGATTCCCGGCGTGACCGTGCTGCGACCGAGTTGGATCGCGTCGCCAACGCACGCCATGTATCAGGGCAACGGCGATCGTGTCCGCGTGTTCTACGACGGACTGGAATACTCGTCGCTCGACCCGCGCATGGGGGGACTGCTCGATCTGAGTCGCGTTCAGCTCTGGACGCTCGAGGAGATGTCGGTGGTGCGCGGCGCGGATGAAGTGCGCGTCTACCTCCGGAGCTGGCGTGTGGACCGCCGCGTCCCCTACACGCGCGTGGACATCGCGACCGGCGATCTCGACACGCAGATCTACCGCGGATTCTTCGGACGGCGGTTCCGGAATCATCTCGGCCTGCAGCTCGCCGGCGAGCAGTATGGGACGAACGCGCCGCAGAGCATCGGTGGCGGCGATGCGCTCGTGCTGTTCGGTCGTCTCGGGTGGTCGCGCGGTCCGTGGAGCGCCGATGTGTTCCTGCTTCGCAACCGCTTCACGCGCGACGCCGAGGTGAGCTTGCTCGGCGCGCCGCCCATCGACGGCGAGCGGGCCAAGCGACTGGATACCTACGTGCGCGCAGGGTACGGCGATCCGGAGCGCGGAGCGTGGGCGCAGGTGATGGCCTCGCTGATGCAGCTCGACGAGACGACGCCGACCAGCGGCTTCACCGTGGTACCCGACAACGCCGACACGACCACGGTGGCGCACCAGTACATGGCGGCCGCCGGGTTCACGCGCTGGGGCGCGCGACTCAGCCTGACCGATCGTCTCGTGACATCGCACGGCGGCCAGGTGAACGCCCTGGTGGCGAACGCGTCGCTCGATCGCTCCTGGTTCGCGCTCGCGGCACGCGCGGAGCTCCGTTCGGCCGACTCGTCGTCGAGCGAGGAGATCACCGCGCGCCTTGCGCCGCTGCCGTTTCTCCAGCTCACCGGAGCGGTGGGGCGCCGCCACGGCGGAAGCATCCCCATCGCGAACGGCATCACCGCGCGCGCGGAGGCAGGCGTGCGCGTGCTGAACGTGTGGCTCTCCGGGGGCGTGCTCCGCCGGACCGCGACCATCCTTCCGGCCCCGGTCGTCTACGACCCGTCCTTCGCCGCGGTGGCGGAGCCCGCCGCCACCGGCGCGGTCTTCCGCGCGCGGGGCAAGGTGTACCAGGACCTGGGCCTCGACGCCAACGTGATCTACTGGTCGGAGGCTGGCGCGTACCGCCCACGCGTGGAGTCGCGCGCGGAGGCATACCTGGATACCCGCTGGCTGAGCCGTTTCCCCCGCGGGAACTTCGGGCTGCTCGCCTCCCTCGCCTACCAGTACCGCGACCCGTTGCTCATTCCCGTGCAGCCCGCGAGCGGTGACATCCCCGACTTCGTGGCGAGCACGCACCTGCACGAGGTCACTGCGCGGCTGGAAATCCGGATCGTGGACGCCGTGCTCTTCTACCAGCAACGGCTCGGCCTGGTGAATCCGTACACCAACGTGCCCGGGTTCATCCCCCCGCGGCAGGTCAGTGTCTACGGCGTGCGGTGGGACTTCTTCAATTGACAATCGCCTTGTGCTGTCATAACTTAGAAGACTGCACATGATTCGGAGCATGACGGGCTTCGGCACCGCCGCCGGCACGGTCGGCCCGCACCGCGTCACGGTCGAGCTGCGGAGCGTCAACCACCGCTTCTTCTCCCCGAGCATCAAGCTGCCCCCGACGCTCACGCGCTGGGAGCCGGAGGTGCGCGAGGTGCTGCGGCGCGGCATTCGGCGCGGGCACGTGACGCTCGTGGCGCGGCTCGAGCGCGGCAGCGCGAGCGGGGCGGTGGTGAACGAGGAGCGCTTCGCCGCCTATGTCGTGGAGCTGCGCACACTCCGCCAGCGCTACGCTCTGGGGGAGGGTCCCGATCTGGCGACCGTGCTGCGATTGCCGGACGTCCTCACGGGCGGTGAGCCTGCGGAGGACGGTGAGGGAGGCGGCGAGGAGCTCTCACGCATCACGTCGGAGGCGCTCCAGGCGCTCGGCGCCATGCGCGCCGCGGAAGGGGAGCGGCTGTCCGCGCTTCTGACGGAGCGGCTCGCCATAGTGGAGCAGGCGCTGGGCAGGGTCGCCGCGCGGGCGCCGGAGCGACTCGTGACCGAGCGCGATCGGCTGCGGAAGGCAATTGAAGATCTGACGGCGGGAGTGGCGCTCGATCCGGCGCGCGTGGCTCAGGAAATCGCGGTTCTCGCCGACCGGCTGGATGTGAGCGAGGAGATCGACCGCTTTCGCGCGCACATTGCCGCGTTTCGCGATGCGATCGCACGCGCCGGCCATGACGGCGGCGTGGGCAAGCGACTCGGGTTCTTGCTGCAGGAGATGCTGCGGGAGGCGAACACGACGGCGAGCAAGGCGCGCGACGCGCAGATGGCGCACGACGTCGTGACGATCAAGGAGGAGCTCGAGCGGCTGGCCGAACAGGTCGAGAACGTCGAGTGAGCGCCTTCCCCGTCATCCTGTCGGCACCGTCGGGCGGGGGGAAGACGAGCATCGCGCACCGCCTGCTCGAAGCGCGCGGGGACGTGGGCTACTCGGTGTCGTGTACCACGCGCCCGCCACGGCCGGGGGAACGGCACGGTGTGGACTATTATTTTCTCTCCCCCGAGGAGTTTCTGCGGCAGCAGGCGCGCGGCGAATTCGCCGAATCGGCGGAGGTGCACGGCCATCTCTACGGCACGTTGCGTAGCGAGGTCCAGCGTGTGCTGGGGGAAGGGAAGTGCGTGTTGATGGACATCGATGTGCAGGGCGCCATGCAGTTCCGGCGCGTGTTTCCGGACGCGGTGCTCGTGTTCGTCCTCCCGCCGTCGGCGGAGCAGTTGTTGCAGCGGTTGCGCGGCCGCGGCACGGAGAACGCGCACACACTGGCGGCTCGCCTGGCGAGCGCGCTGGTGGAGCTGCAGGCCGTGCACGAGTATCAGTACGTGATCGTGAACGACGATCTCCAGCGCGCCACCGATCGGGTGTCACGGATCATCGACGCCGAAGGCTCGCGCCGCGAGCGGCTGCACGGGCTGGAGGCCGAGGTGCGTGGCATGATCGAACGACTCGAACGCGAAGTGCAATCCTACTCCAACCCGGTGTAAGCGATGCAAGTCTACACGCCAACCGAAGTGGCCGCCGGTCCGGTGGTCAACAAGTACCTGGCCGTCCTGGTGTCGGCAAAGTTCGCGCGCACGCTGAACGAATTTCCGGGTGGCACCGCCGCCCGCGAGAAGAAGCTGACCACGCGCGCGCTCGAGGAGCTGACGTCGGGAGGGATCACGTTCCGCGTCGTTCCCCGCCGGCGCGGCTGAGCGGCAGCGCCGGCGCGTGCGTCCATTCGACGGGCGCCGCGTCCTGCTCGGCATCTCGGGCGGGATCGCGAGCTACAAGTCGGCGTGGCTGGCGCGCCTCCTCACGCTCGCGGGCGCATCCGTCGACGTGGTGATGACGCGCGCCGCGACCGAATTCATCGGGCCGGTCACGCTGGAAGCGCTCACCGGGCGCGTCGCCTACCACGATCTGTTCGCGTCCGGCCGCGCGCTCGCGCACATCCGTCTGGCGCGCGAGGCGGAGCTGGTCATCGTGGCGCCGGCCACCGCGGATCTCCTTGCCCGCACCGCCAGCGGAATGGCCGATGACCTGCTCACCACTACGCTGCTCGCCACCTCCGCACCGGTGCTGCTGGTTGCGGCGATGAACGATCACATGTGGGCGCACCCACAGACGGGCCGCAACGTGGCTCACCTGCGCCAGCTCGGCTACCGCGTGCTCGATCCGGACGTCGGACCACTGGCCGAAGGACCGTCCGCCGCGCCCGGGCGGATGCCGGAGCCGGAGACGATCATGGCGTACGCGGCGCGCCTTCTGGAAGCGCCATCGCTCGCGTCCCGCCGTGTGGTGGTTACCGCCGGCCCCACGCGCGAGCCCCTGGACCCCGTACGCTTCATCTCGAATCGGAGCACGGGGAAGATGGGCGTCGCGATCGCGTCCGCGGCATGGCGACGCGGAGCCGACGTCACGCTCATTGCCGGCCCACTCGAGACGCCGCCGCCACCCGACATCTCGCTCGTATCGGTGGAGACCACCGACCAGATGGCCGCCGCCGTGCAGAGCGCCGTCGCCGACGCGGACGTACTGGTGATGGCGGCCGCACCGGCGGACGTGCGCCCCGCGCACCCCGCCGGACGGAAGCTCGCCAAGCGGGAGCTTCCCACCACCCTCGATCTCGCCCTCACCACCGACATCCTGCGCACGACGCGCGCTCACCGGCGCGAGGGACAGATCGTCGTCGGCTTCGCGCTGGAGACCGGCGCCGCGGGAGCGGCGGACAAGGCGCGCGCAAAGATGCACGACAAGGCGCTGGACATCATCGTGCTGAACGATGCCACGGAACCCGGCGCCGGGTTCGGCGTGGATACGAATCGCGTGACCATCCTCCGCCGCGACGGTGACGCGGTGGAGCTGCCGCTGCTCTCCAAGCACGCGGTCGCGGACGCGATCCTGGATGACGTGGAGGGTCTGCTGCGTGCGCGGTGAGGCAGAACGGCTACTCCGGCAGTACCTCGAGCAGCGACGCGAGCTGGGCGAGCGCGATCTCGTGCTGGATGACATGCCGGTGGACGAAGTGCTGCGCCTTGTCGGCGCACGGGAATCGGCCGCGTCTCCGCCGCAGCGATCGCCTGCGCCATCCGCGGATGCGTCTCTGCGCCAGGACGCCGCGCGCACTCCCGACGCAGCTCCGGCGTCTCTGCCTCCGGCGCCAGCGCAGCGCACGGCGCCGCCGCCGGACAGTGCGCCACTGGCGGATGCGCCGCTCTCCGGCAGCGTCGTGGTGCCGCAGACGGAGCGGGAGCTCTTCGGCGACGCGATCTCGGCCGCGGACAGCATCGCGCGGATCGCCGATCTCGTGCGCGAGTGCCGGCGCTGTCCGCTATACGCGACGGCGACCAACGCGGTCCCCGGGGAGGGGAACCCCGACGCCGACCTCATGTGCGTGGGCGAGGCGCCCGGCGCCAACGAGGACGCCACCGGCCACCCCTTCGTAGGGCAGGCCGGTCAACTGCTGACGAAGATCCTCGCGGCCATTAACTTGACCCGGGACGAGGTGTTCATCGCCAACGTCCTCAAGCACCGGCCGCCGGGGAACCGCAATCCGCGTCCGGATGAGGTGGAGGCGTGTCACCCGTACCTGGTACGGCAGATCGAACTCATCCGTCCCAGAGTGATCATCGCGTTCGGGACGTTCGCCGCGCAGACGTTGCTCCGCAGCAAGCTCTCCATCGGGAAGCTGCGCGGCGCCGTGCACCGCGCGTACGGCGCGTCCGTGATCGTCACCTATCACCCCGCGGCGCTGCTGCGCAACCCGGCGTGGAAGCGCCCCACCTGGGAGGACGTGCAGGCCGCTCGCCGCCTGCTCGACGCGACCCCTCAGTGACCGACGTCCTGCGCGACGCTCCCCCCACTGTCGACGCATACCGCGATCGCCGCCCGCCGTACTCCGAGGAGGCGGAGCAGGCGGTGCTCGGTGCCATGCTCATGGACACCGACGCGGTGCTGCGCGCTGCGGAGATCGTGGACGACACGATGTTCTACCGCGAGGGGCACCGGCGCATCTTCCGCGCGCTGGTGGCGCTCTCCGAGCGGGGCGAAGTGGCGGACACGCTCCTTCTGGCCGAGGAGCTCAAGCGGCGCGGCGAGCTGGACGCGTCCGGCGGCAAGGATTACCTGGGCGTGCTCCTCGAGGCGGTGTCCACCGCCGCGAACGTCGAATACCACGCGCGCATCGTGCGTGAGAAGGCGCTCCTCCGGCGGCTGATCGAGACGTCGACGTCCATCGTGGCCGATGCCTTCGAGGCGCGGCAGTCGGCCGCGGAGCTGCTCGACGAGGCGGAGCACCGCATCTTCGACGTCAGTCAGCAGCGCGGCGAACGGGGCTTCACGCGCATCAAGGAGCTCATGTGGCCCACCATGGAGCGGATCGAGCAGCTCCAGCGGGGGGGCAAGACGATCACCGGTGTGCCGAGCGGCTTCGGCGATCTGGATGAGATGACGTCCGGGTTCCAGCCGGCCGACCTCATCATCGTCGCGGCGCGGCCGTCCATGGGGAAAACGGCCTTCATCCTCAACGTGGCGCAATACGCCGCGATCGAGCACAACATTCCGATTGCGGTGTTCTCGCTCGAAATGAGTAAAGAAGCACTCGTGCAGCGCATGCTCACCGCCGAGGCCCGCGTGGACGGGCAGAAGCTCCGGAAGGGGATGTTGCGGGACGACGATTTCCCGCGCATGGCCCGCGCCGCCGGCATCCTGAGCGCTGCACCCATCTGGATCGACGACACCGCCGGCATCACCCTGCTCGAGATTCGCTCCAAGGCGCGGCGCCTCAAGGCCGACGCCGGTGTGGGAATGGTAGTGGTCGACTATCTGCAGCTCATCGCCGGACCCAGCAACGTGGAAAGCCGCCAGCAGGAGATCAGTCACATCTCCCGCTCCCTGAAAGCACTCGCCAAGGAACTGGGGGTCCCCGTGGTGGCGCTGTCGCAGCTCTCGCGCGCACCCGAGCAGCGGACCGGAGACCACAAGCGCCCGCAGCTCTCCGACCTGCGCGAGTCGGGAGCCATCGAGCAGGACGCGGACCTCGTCATGTTCCTGTACCGGCAGGAGATGTACGACGGTCCCGTGGACAAGGACGGCAATTCGCTCGAAGGACGGGCGGAGGTCATCGTGGGCAAGCAGCGCAACGGTCCCACCGGCATCGTGAATCTGTACTTCCACAAGGCCTACACCCGGTTCGAGAGCTACTCGGCGCGCGCCACCGAATCGTGAGTGCCCGGGTGCGCACCGTGCACCGGTGCACGGAATGCGGTGCGGAATACGCCCGCTGGCAGGGGCGCTGCGATGTGTGCGAGGAGTGGAACACGCTCGTGGAAGAAGTGGCTGCCCCTGTCGCCCGCGCCGCGGGACCCGCACGCCGCGGTGACCGCACCTCCGGATCGCATGCTGTCGCTGCGGCAGCCACCGTCGCGCTTCGCGACGTGCACGCCGCCCCCGAGCTGCGGTGGCACACGGGGATCGACGAATTCGATTTCGTGCTGGGCGGCGGCATCGTGCCGGGCTCCATGGTGCTCATCGGCGGAGAGCCCGGGATCGGCAAATCCACCCTGCTCCTGCAGGTCGCCGCGCGCATCCAGCAGACGGGCCACGACACACTGTACGTGTCCGGCGAGGAGTCTCCTCTTCAGGTGAAGCTCCGCGCCAACCGGCTCTCCGAGCCGGCCGGCGATGTCGCGCTCGCCGCGGAGACGCAGGTGGAGCTCATTCTCGCGGCGGCCGAGGCAGCGCGCCCCGACGTGCTCTTCGTCGATTCCATCCAGACCGTGTTCACACCCGACCTGGACGGAGCACCCGGAAGTGTCGGCCAGGTACGGGAGTGCGCCGCTCGGTTGATGCGATTTGCGAAGGACTCCGGCATCGCCGTGTTCATCGTCGGACACGTGACCAAGGGGGGAGGGATCGCCGGCCCGAAGACGTTGGAGCACATCGTGGACACGGTGCTCTACTTCGAGGGCGAGGGATCGCTCGACCACCGTGTGCTCCGCGCCACCAAGAACCGCTTTGGCGGCGTGGACGAGATCGGCGTCTTCCGCATGACCGAGAGCGGGCTCGTGGCGGTCGCCAATCCGTCGGCGCTGTTCATGGGCGAGCGGATCGAAGTCGCGTCGGGAAGCGCCGTGACGGCGTTGCTGGAAGGGACGCGACCCGTGCTCGTGGAGATCCAGGCGCTGGCCGCCAAGGCGGGCTTCGGCACGCCGCAGCGCGTCGCCACCGGCTTCGATGGGCGCCGCCTGGCGCTGCTGCTCGCGGTGCTCGACAAGCGCGCGGGGCTTCCGGTCACGCAACTGGATGTGTTCGTGAACGTGGTGGGCGGGCTCCGTGCACAGGAGCCTGCGGCGGACCTCGCCGTGGCCGCAGCGCTCGCCTCGAGCGTGTTCGATCGCGCACTGCCGGCAGACGCGATGTTTCTGGGTGAGGTGGGACTGGGGGGCGAGATCCGCCCGATCTCGCAGGTGGAGCGTCGCCTCGCCGAAGGGGGAAAGCTCGGGCTGCGCACCGCGTACCTCGCTGAGCGGAGCGTGCCGACTCGCACCGCGCGCGGCACGCTCCGGGCGACCGGGGTGCGGACCGTCGAGCAACTCTTCCGCCAGCTCTTTCCATGACGGACCTCACAAGGGCACCCGTTGAGCCGGAACGTTCCGGGAGCGCGGCAGCGCGCGCCCCGGAGAGCAGTGCGACGCCGACGGTCCACGGCGCCGCTCCGGAGCGCGACGTTGGCGTGGTGATCGTGGCCGCCGGTGCCAGCACGCGCACGGGCGCGACGGACACGCGCGAGCTCAAGCAGTTCCGCTGGGTGGCGGGGAAGCCGATGCTCCTGCACAGCCTGCAGGCGTTCCACCGCCGCGCGGATGTCGCCATGGTGGTGTGCGTCCTGCCGCGCTACACGGTGGGTGATCCGCCCCCGTGGATTTTCCAGTGCGACGTGGATCGGCTACTCCTCTCCGTGGGCGGTCGCCACCGTGGCGAATCGGTACGCAACGGCATGGAGGATCTTCCCGCGGAAGTGCGCGTCGTGCTCGTGCACGATGCGGCACGCCCGCTGGTGGATGACGCCGTCGTGGATCGCGTGGTCCAAGCCGCGCGCGCGGGAAGCGGCGCCGTTCCCGCGCTGCCGGTGGTGGACACCGTGAAGGAGGTGGACGACGACGGGCGCATCGTTCGCACGGTGGACCGCGCGCGGCTCTGGCGCGCGCAGACACCGCAGGGCTTCCCACGCGAGATGATCGAGCGTGCCTACGCGGTAGCCGAAGCGGAGCGTCGGACCGCCACCGACGACGCGGCGCTGTGCGAGCACCTGGGTTTGCCGGTGATCGTGGTGGAGGGGAGCGAGCGCGCCATCAAGATCACGAACGAGGCCGACTTCGCGCGCGTCGACGCGTTGGCGGCGCTGGCCACATGACGGCGACCCGCGATCTCATCCCGTTCGGCTCCGACGCCGACGTGGAGAAGGCGCTCCCGACGGTGGTGACCTACCTGCAGCGCGGAGGCGTGCTCGCCTATCCCACCGAGACGGTGTATGGATTCGGCGGCGCGCCCACCCCAGAAGCAATCGATGCGCTCGCACGTCTCAAGCCGCGGCCGGCGGGAAAGCCGTACCTCCTGCTCGTGGCCTCGCTCGAGATGATCGCCGCACTCGGGATGCGTCTCGAGGGCGACGCCGCTCGCCTGGCGGAGCGCCACTGGCCCGGTGCACTCACCCTCGTGCTCCCCGCGGAGAACGATCAGATCTCCGGTCGCTTGCGCGGCCCCGAAGGCGGCGTGGCGGTGCGCTGGACCTCGCATCCCGGATTGGCGCGGCTGCTGCGCGCGTTCGGCCATCCGATCACATCCACGAGCGCGAACGCCGCCGGCGCACCCCCGGCCCTGAGCGCCTCCGAACTCGCGCGCGAGTGGAGCGCCGCCATGGCGCGGGACGCGCTGCGCGTGCTCGATGGCGGCATTCTGGCGGCATCGCCGGCGTCCACCATGGTAGATTGCACTGGACGCCACCCGCGCGTGATCCGGCCCGGCGCGATCGCCTCGGCCACACTGCGGCAAACCGTCCCCGATCTCATCGGCGATGTCTGAGCCAATCCGCATCCTCTTCGTCTGCACCGGCAATACGTGCCGCAGCGCGATGGCCGAAGCCATTGGCAAGCGCATCGCGGCCGAGCGTGGGCTCACCCACGTGGAGATCGGCAGCGCCGGCACCGCGGCGTGGGATGGCGCGCCAGCATCCGACGGCGCACTACTCGTTGGGATCGAGTGCGGCATCGACCTTGCTCCGCACGCCGCGCGTGCGCTCACACGAGAGATCGTGGAGCAGAGCGATCTCATCCTGACCATGGGCGCGCATCACCTCGAGCGCGCGGAGGCACTCGGCGGGCGCGGCAAGACCTATCTGCTCACCGAATACGCCTCGCCCCCGGAGGAGCGCGCCGGCGGCGGGCGCGCCATCGCCGATCCCTTCGGCGGTGGTCTCGACGCCTACCGCCAGGCGTTCGAGGAGCTGGACGCCGAGATCCGGCGTGTCTTCGACGGAATCTCCGCGGGACGCGGCCTCCAGGGGCGATGAGCGTCGTACCGGGTCGGTTGGTCCTGTTGGGCCACCCGGTCGCGCATTCGCTCTCTCCGCACTTCCAGAACGCGGCCCTCCGCCACTGCGGCCTCCCGCTGGCGTACGAGGCGCTGGACGTCCCGCCGGCGACGCTCGATCAGATCATCGAGGAGCTGCGTCGCGAGAACGGCGCGGGGAACGTGACCGTGCCGCACAAGGTGGCCATGGCGGCCCGGTGCGACCGGCTCACCGCCGCGGCGCGACAGGTGGGCGCGGTGAACGTCTTCTGGTTCGACGAGTCCGCGCTGGTGGGAGACAATACCGATGTGGGTGGGTTCGTCGGCGCGGCTGAAGCGCTTGCCGGCGGACGCATCGAGGGCGTGCGCATCGCGCTCCTTGGCGCGGGGGGTGCCGCCGCGGCGGTGGCCGCCGGAGTGAGCGCGTGGCCGCGGTGCACGATGGTCGTGGCCAACCGGAGCATCGAGCGCGCCGCCGGCTTGCAGCAACGCTTTCCCCTCATTCGCGCGATCACTACCGACACCGTTGCCGCGGTGCGCGATGCGGACGTCGTCGTGAATGCGACCACGATCGGGATGGATGACGGTGGCGTGCCCGTGTCCATCGAGGAGATCGCGCCGCACGCGTTGCTGCTCGATCTCGTGTACCGGCGCGGCGGCACGCGCTGGGTGCGCGAGGCGCGAGCGCGCGGCATGCGCGCGGACGACGGCACCGCCATGCTGGTGGAGCAGGGCGCGCTCGCATTCGAGCGCTGGTTCGACGTACCCGCGCCGCGCGAGGTGATGCGCGCGGCAATCGAGAGCGCGACGTGACCGCGTGGCGGACGGACGTCACGCTGCTGCCGCGCGCCGGGCACACGCTCGCCGCGGCGGGACGCCTGGCCGTGGAGCTCCTGCTTCCCGCGGTGTGCGCCGCGTGCGAGCAGCGCCTGGATGCGGGGGATGCCGGACCGGTGTGCGCCCGCTGCTGGATCCGTGCGCGCGCGCTTCCGTACCCGCAGTGCGTCCGATGCGGACACCCGCTCCGCCCCTCGGGGCAGTGCCCGTGGTGCGTGCTCTGGCCTCCCTACGTACGCGCCATTCGTTCGGCGTACTGGATTCCCGGCGGCACGGCGGGGCAGATCGTCTACGCGCTCAAGTACCATGGCTGGACGCGCACGGCGCACGCGATGGCGGAGCGGATGGCGCGGTGCGCGTGGCCCACAGATGTGATGGAGGAGCGCACCGCGCTGGTGCCCGTGCCGTTGTCGGCCACGCGCGCGCGCGAACGTGGATTCAATCAGAGCGCGCTCCTGGCCGCGGCGCTGGCCAGCCGATGGCAGCTCCCCGTGTGGAGCACCGTCCTGGAGCGCACGCGCGCGACGCGTACGCAAACGCGGTTGACACCGGATGCCCGCCGGGCCAATGTTGCCGGCGCATTCCGTGCAGTGGAGACGGCCGGCGCGGCCCTGGCAGGATCGCACCCCGTCCTGGTGGACGATGTCGTCACCACGGGGGCGACGCTCGTGGCCTGTGCGGCTGCGCTCCACGCGGCGGGAGCACGCATCATCAGCGTCATCACCTTCGGGCGGGCGCCTGCAACCGGCGACCGCCCTTGAGCACAGGAGCAGGACATCCCATGGCTATTCGCGTCGGCATCAATGGCTTCGGCCGCATCGGGCGCCAGGTCGTGCGCGCGGCAAAGGAGCAGGGCGTCGCCGAGCTGGACTTCGTGGCGGTGAATGATCTCACCGACACGCACACGCTTGCGCACCTGTTCAAGTACGACTCCGTGCATCGCACGTACGACGGCGATGTGCGCGCTGGCGAGGGCACCATCACCATCGATGGTGACGAGATCCGCGTGCTGTCGGAAAAGGAACCCGGTGCTCTGCCATGGAAGGAGCTGAAAGTGGACGTGGTCCTCGAGTCCACCGGCCGGTTCACCAAGCGCGAGGACGCACAGAAGCATCTCGCAGCGGGCGCACGAAAGGTCGTCATCTCCGCCCCGGCAAAGGGCGAGGACATCACGGTCGTGATGGGCGTCAACCACACGAATTACGACGCCGCCAAGCACAACGTGATCTCGAACGCCAGCTGCACCACGAACTGCCTGGTTCCCATGGTCAAGGTCGTGCGCGATGCGTTCGGCTTCCGCCACGGCTTCATGACCACCATTCACAGCTACACCAACGACCAGAAGATCCTCGACCTGCCGCACAAAGACCTGCGCCGCGCGCGCGCAGCCGCGGTGTCGATGATCCCCACCACGACCGGCGCCGCCAAAGCCACCGCGCTCGTCATCCCCGAGGTGAAAGGGTTGATCGATGGAATCGCCATCCGCGTGCCCACGCCGGACGTCTCCTTCACCGATCTGGTGGTGGAGGTGGAGCGCGCGACGACGATCGACGAAGTGAACGCGGCCTTCCGGACGGCGAGCGAATCGGGTCCGCTCAAGGGCTACCTCGCCTATTCCGAGGAGGAGCTCGTCTCCTGCGACTACATCGGGAATCCCTTCTCCTGCATCCTCGATGCGAAGAGTACCAACGTGATCGGCGGCACGCTGGTGAAGGTGTGCGGATGGTACGACAACGAATGGGGATACTCGTCGCGCTGCGTGGATCTCCTGCGCTACGTGGGAGAGCGGCTGTGACCGCCCCCGCCACGCCCCCGCGCGAGGGGCGTGGACTGGACCTGCTCGCGCTCGTCCTCCTCGTCGCCGGGCTGCTCATCGCCGCGTACGGACTTGCCGGGTGGCGCGGGCTCATCTCGGGCCCGATCATCACGGCGCCCGGTGAGCTTGCGGTGACACGCGCGGCACACTTCGAGCGTGTCATCATGGCGGGCGCGGCGGTGATCGTCGTCTCGTTGCTGGTGGCGATCGGCTCCACCGCGCGCCGCCTCGTTCGCGCACGCCGCGCCCGCACCGAGCACGCATGACCGCGCGTTCGCTCCGCGACCTCTCCGAGCAGGAGCTGCGCGGTCACCGAGCCGTGGTCCGCGTGGACTTCAACGTCCCGCAGGATGCCGGGGGAGCGGTGACCGATGACACGCGCATCCGCGCGGCGCTCCCAACCATCGACTACCTGGCGGACCACGGCGCCAGCGTGGTGCTCCTCTCGCATCTTGGTCGTCCCAAGGGCGCCCCCGATGCGAGGTACTCCCTGGCACCCGTGGCGCGTCACCTGGCAACGCTCACCCGCCATCCGGTGCGGTTCGTACCGTCCACCGTGTCGGATGAAGCAATCGCCGCCGCGCGCGCGCTCGCACCGGGGGAGATCCTGCTCCTCGAGAACACGCGCTTTCTTCCCGGCGAGGAGAAGAACGACGACGCACTCGCGCGCGCGCTCGCACAGTTGGGCGACCTGTACGTGAACGACGCGTTCGGTGCCGCGCACCGCGCGCATGCTTCCACCGCCGGGATCGCGCGGTACCTCCATCCCGCCGTCGCCGGCTTGTTGATGGAGCGCGAGCTCGCCTACCTGGGCGGCGCACTCGGCGATCCCGAGCGTCCGTTCGTCGCTGTGCTGGGTGGCGCGAAGATCTCCGGCAAGATCGACGTCATCGAGCACCTCCTGCCCAAGGTGGATCGGCTGCTCGTCGGCGGGGCCATGGCATGCACGTTCTTTCGCGCCATGGGCCTCGAGACGGGACGCTCGCTCGTGGAAGAGGACCGCGTGGAGATGGCGAAGTCGCTCCTGGCGCGCGGAGGCGAGCGACTGGTGCTGCCGCGGGATGCCGTCGTGGCACCATCCATCGACGCTGGCGCGAAGGCGCATGCTGTCTCTCGCGAGGACATTCCGCGCGACGAGGCGATGCTCGACATTGGCCCGCACAGCGCCGAGCAGTTCGCCGCAGAGATCGAGCGCGCACGCACCGTCGTGTGGAACGGGCCGATGGGCGTGTTCGAAACACCCCCGTTCGATCGCGGAACGCGCGCGGTAGCCGAGGCGTTGGCGCGCGCCACACGCGTGGGCGCGACGACCATCGTGGGAGGGGGAGACTCCGCCGCGGCCGTCTCGGAGATGGGCCTGGAGTCGGCCATGAGCCACGTCTCCACCGGAGGGGGCGCATCGCTCGAGTTCCTGGAGGGGAAGGTGCTCCCCGGCGTCGCCGCGCTCGACCAGCAATGAGTCCGCTCCGCGCACCCGTTCTGGCCGCCAACTGGAAGATGCACAAGACGCCCGCCGAGGCGCGGGCGTTCATGGACATCTTCCTCACGCGCTACTCTCCGATGGACGATCGCACGGTCGTCATCTTCCCTCCGGCCGCTACGTTGCCGGCGACCGTGGACGCAGCCCGCGCGCGCCCGGACATCGGCTTCGGCGTACAGAACATCCACTGGGAGGCGCAGGGGGCCTACACCGGCGAGATCTCCGCGCCGATCGCGCGCGGCGCCGGGGCATCGTACGTGCTGGTCGGCCACTCCGAGCGCCGTCACGTCTTCGGGGAGACGGACGAGCAGACGGCGTGGAAGTGCGCCGCCGCGCTGCGCGCCGGTCTCACGCCGATCCTGTGCGTCGGGGAACAGCTCGCCGAGCGCGAGTCCGGGAGTACGGATGCGGTCGTGCTCCGCCAGCTCCGCATCGGCCTCTCCGCACTGGAGCCGGCGGACATCGCGCAGATCGCGGTGGCGTACGAGCCGGTGTGGGCGATCGGCACGGGGCGCACGGCCACCCCCCGCGATGCGTCAGCGGTGCACACCGCCATCCGCGCTGCGCTCTGTGACCGCGTGTCCTCGGGCGCGGAGGCGATCCCGATTCTGTACGGTGGCAGTGTGAAGCGCGACAACGCCGATGCACTGCTCGCCGCGCCGGAGGTGGGTGGACTGCTCGTCGGAGGCGCGAGCCTGGATGCGGAGAGTTGGGCCGCGATCGTCCAGGCGAGTGGGAAGTCGGGCGCGTCGTGACCCCAGGCGCGTCCTGCAGCTCACTGCCCGCACGGCGCCAACCGCGCGGCGAGGCGCACAGCCGGTGCAGCCGCCGAAGTCCGGCGCGACTTGACCCCGTTTCGTAACTCTCCTACCTTTCGACGTTTACGAGCACGCACCCATCTCCAGCCGCGCCGTCCCCATGTTCACGTTCTTCCTCGTTCTGCTCGTCCTCGACAGCCTCGTCCTCATCGCCGTCGTGCTCATGCAAGAGGGGAAGGGGGGTGGGCTCGCTGCGAGCTTCGGCGGCGCCGGTTCGTCGGCCGGGTCGTTCCTCGGCACTCGACAGATGGGCAACGTGCTCACGAAGGCGAGCTGGTGGACCGGCGGAATCTTCCTCGTCCTGTCCTTCATTCTCGCCTCCGTCTCGCAGCGCGGCGCCATACCACGGTCCCCGCTCGATCAGCCACTCACACCGCCAGCGCAGCAGAGCGCGCCGGCCGCACCCGCTCCCGCTCTGCCGCTGCAACCCGCGCCGGGCGGGCAAACGCCCGCGCAGCAGCAGCAGCAACCTCCCGCGCAGGGCAGTTCTCCATCGTCGCAGCCATAGCGCATGGGGATTTCGTCGGAACGGAAACCAGGGTTCCTCCTGCTCGAGGATGGAACCCTCTTTCGTGGAACGGTCGGAGCCCTGTCCGGGCCTGCGGTCGCCGAGGTGGTCTTCACCACGAACATGACCGGCTACCAGGAGGTCTTCACCGACCCGTCCTACCGCGGACAGATCGTGGTGATGACGGCACCGATGATCGGGAACTACGGCATCAATCGCGAGGACCCGGAATCTGCCGGCGTGCAGGTGGCCGGCGTCGTCGTGCGGGAGCTCACGACGCACCGCTCGAGCTGGCGCGCCGACGGGGAATTGGAGGAATGGCTCCGGGAATCGCAAGTTCCTGTTCTGTCTGATATTGATACGCGTCGCCTCACGCGGCATCTGAGATCTGCTGGGGTTATGGAAGGCGCCATCGGCGTGGGGACGGATCCGTCGCCCGATGTGGTGGCTGCGCTGGAGAGCTGTCCATCCATGGTCGGGCTCGATCTCGCCTCCCGGGTGAGCACGCGCGACCGCTACGTGTGGGGCGACGCGTCCGCACAGCACCACATCGTGGCCTACGACTACGGGATCAAGCGCAACATTCTCCGCCTGTTCGCCGAGCACGGCTGCCGAGTGACCGTCGTGCCGGCCGACACACCGGCGGAGGAGACGCTGGCGCTCCGGCCGGATGGTGTGTTCCTCTCCAACGGGCCCGGCGATCCGGCGGCGGTGGAGGCAGGTCCGCCCATCATTCGCGAGATTGCAGAGTCTGGAGTCCCGATCCTCGGGATCTGCCTCGGCCATCAGCTCATTGCGCTCACGTTCGGTGCGCAAACGGAAAAGCTTCCGTACGGGCATCGCGGCGGGAATCATCCGGTGCGCGATATCGCCACCGGTCGCGTGCTCATCACGTCACAGAACCACGGCTTTGCCGTCACCGGAGGCGTGGAGGGGATTCCTGGCGCGCCGACGCTCGAAGTGACGCACGTGAATCTGAATGATGGGACGGTGGAAGGGCTTCGCCACCGCGAGTTGCCGCTCTTCGCCGTCCAGTACCATCCCGAAGCTGCCCCAGGCCCACACGACGCGCGGCCGCTTTTCTCCGACTTCATGGAAGCCGTTCGGTCGAACGCGCGTTCGAGTGTTCCAAACGGTTGACACACAAAGGGTAAGCCCATAAGTTCGACCACGGTTCGCCGTGGACGATGGCTCCAGCCGAGGTTCCGAATGACGAAAGCCGACCTGGTAGAGCACGTGACGGCAACGATCTCTCGCACGGCGGGTCCGATGATTTCCAAGAAGGATTGCGCCCGTGTGGTCGATGCCTTCCTGGATGCTATCAAGGATGCTCTTCGCGACCAGAAGAACATCGAGGTGCGGGGTTTCGGGACCTTCAAGATTCGGCATCGGAAGACGCGGATGGCGCGGAACCCACGCACGGGAGCACCGGTAGAGGTTTCGGCCCGCCCGGTTCCAGTCTTCAAGCCGTCCAAGGAGCTGCGCGCGCTGGTCGCAGAGGAGAACGAGGAATCCTCGGCGGGAGAGTCCAGCGCGGCGTGAATCGTGACCGCTGTCGCTTCCCGCAATCGTGCTGCGCCCCGGCCTGAACTGCCGGGGCGCTCGTGCATCCGCGGGCGGATGGCGCCGGTGGCCGCGTCCGCCCGGGCCGTCGACCGCGTCACGCGCGCCGTCCGAGCAGGGGCTCGACGAGCAGATTTGCGGGTAACTCGACGATCGCCAGACGATTCCGGAGCCGCCGCGCTTGCCACGCGCGGGTGGTCGGGCGAGTGTTCAGAATGATGCAGGTGACCGCACTGCTCTTCGCTTCGTATGCCGAACACCTTGGCCGCGACGCCGTCTCGCTCGAGCTCCCCGACGGCGCGACGGTGGACGACGTGCTGCGGCATCTGGCCGCACTGCCCGGGGGAGACCGGCTGCCGCCGGAGCCGCTCGTGGCGGTGAACCTGGAGTACGCCGCGCGCGGGCACGCGCTGGCACCCGGTGATGAAGTGGCGGTGATTCCTCCCATCGCGGGCGGCTGACCGTGCGCAGCGCGATCGTCACCCACGTGCTCGATCCGGCGGCGTTGCTGGCGGAGGTCTCCGCGGCGCGTCACGGCGCCGCGGTGGTGTTCGTGGGCACCGTGCGCGAGGTGAACGACGGACGGGCCGTCACGGGCATCGAGTACCGCGCGTACGCACCGATGGCCGAGCGTGAGCTCGCGACGATCATCCACGAGGCGGCCGCGCGGAGCGGCGGCGCGGACATCGTGGCCGAGCATCGCATGGGACGGTTGGGGCTGGAGGAGGCCAGCGTCGTCATTGCTGTCGCGCATCCGCATCGCGCGCCGGCATTCGACGCAGCACGCTACGTCATCGAGGAGCTCAAGCGGCGCGTGCCCATCTGGAAGCGCGAGGAATACGTGGACGGCACGCGCGAGTGGGTCGATCCCACAGCCGCGCGCACACCGGAGTCGGTTGCCGGACCGCCCCGGGCCGGATAAGTTCGGTCGGTTTGAGTGCAGTTCACGAGGACACCATACAGGAATTCATGCTCGACAAGATCTCGGTAATCGGCGCGGGAAACGTGGGCGCCACCACGGCGCAACGCCTCGCGGAGAAGTCGCTGGCACGAACGGTCGTGATGGTGGACGTTGTGGAGGGAGTGCCGCAGGGGAAGTCGCTGGATCAGTGGGAGTCGGCGCCCATCGAGGGATTCGACACGCGGCTGATCGGCACGAACGGGTACGCCGAGACGGCCGGCTCGGACATCGTGGTGGTCACCGCGGGCATCGCGCGCAAGCCCGGCATGTCGCGGGACGATCTGCTCAACACCAACGCCGGCATCGTGAAAACGGTCGCGGAGCAGCTCCGGGCCACCTCGCCCAACGCGATCATCATCATGGTGTCGAACCCGCTTGACGTGATGGCGTACGTGGCCAAGACGGTCACCAGCTTTCCGCGTGAGCGGGTGATCGGGATGGCCGGCGTGCTCGACACCGCGCGCTACCGATCGTTCCTGGCCGAGGCACTCGACGTCTCGGTGCGAGACATCCAGGCGATGGTGCTTGGCGGGCACGGAGACACCATGGTCCCGCTCGCCTCGTACACGACCGTGAGCGGGATTCCCGTCACGCAGCTCATCGATCGCGCGAAGCTGGACGCCATCGTGCAGCGTACCCGTGGCGGCGGAGCGGAGATCGTGAAGTATCTCAAGACCGGCTCCGCGTACTACGCTCCGTCGGCGGCGGCGGTGGAGATGTGTGAGGCCATCGCGCTGGACCGGAAGCGGGTGCTCCCGTGTGCCGCGTGGCTCGAAGGCGAGTACGGCGAATCGGGGATCTTCCTGGGGGTGCCGTGCAAACTCGGGCGCCGGGGGATCGAACAGATCTTCGAGGTGGAGCTCACCGCCGAGGAGCGCGAGGCGTTGCACAAGAGCGCGGAGGCCGTGCGCGAGCCAATGCGCGCGCTGTCGCTATAGCATGAGCGCGCGGGGCGGAGGGCCGTTCGGCTCGACCATCGCGGCGAAGGCGGTGATGGCGGTGACAGGGATCATCCTCGTCGCCTACATCCTTGGGCACGTGGCGGGCAATCTGCTCATCTACCGTGGCCCGGCCGCCATCAACGGGTACGGCGCGTTGCTGCACCGGAGCATGACGCTGCTCTGGGGAGTGCGCATCCTCCTGCTCGTCGCCGTCATCCTGCACATCGTTTCCGCGGTCTGGCTCACGCGGCGCTCGCACGCGGCGCGCACCACCGGCTACGCGCGCCGCGAACCGCAGGCGTCCACGATCGCCTCGCGCACCATGCGCTGGGGCGGCCTCGTGATCCTGCTGTTCGTGGTCTATCACGTCCTGCATCTCACCACCGGAACGCTTCACGGTGCATCGTTCGCCGAGGGCGATGTGTACGGCAACGTGGTGTCGGCGTTTCGCGTGTGGTGGGTCTCGGCTATCTACATCGTGGCGATGGTGTTCCTGGGGCTCCACCTGTATCACGGCATCTGGAGCAGCGGGAAGACGCTCGGCGTGCAGCGCGCCACCGGGCATCCGTTCCGGCGACGCGTGGCGACCGTGCTCGCGGTGGCCGTGTGGCTCGGTTTCACTTCGATCCCGGTGGCGGTGCTCGCCGGGTTCATTCGCTAACGGCGCATGGAACTGCATTCGCGCGCTCCCGAGGGCCCGATCGAGCAGCGGTGGGATCGGCGCCGCTTCGAGATGAAGCTGGTCAATCCGGCCAACAAGCGGAAATACACCGTGATCGTGGTGGGCTCGGGGCTGGCCGGCGCATCCGCCGCGGCGAGCATGAGCGAGCTGGGCTACCAGGTCCGCTGCTTCTGCTTCCAGGACTCTCCACGGCGCGCGCACAGCATTGCCGCGCAGGGGGGGATCAACGCGGCCAAGAACTACCAGAACGACGGCGACAGCATCTACCGGCTGTTCTACGACACGGTGAAGGGCGGGGACTTCCGCTCGCGGGAATCGAACGTGTATCGCCTGGCGCAGATCAGCGTGAACATCATCGACCAGTGCGTGGCGCAGGGCGTGCCGTTCGCGCGCGAGTACAGCGGGTACCTGGCCAACCGATCGTTCGGAGGAGCGCAGGTGTCGCGCACGTTCTACGCGCGTGGACAGACCGGGCAGCAGTTGCTCCTGGGAGCGTACCAGGCGCTAGAGAAGGAGATCGCGCGCGGGGGCGTCCAGATGTTCCCGCGCACCGAAATGCTCGACCTGGTGGTGATCGACGGGCGCGCGCGCGGCATCATCACGCGCAATCTCGTGACGGGGGCGATCGAGGCGCACATGGCCGATGCCGTGGTGCTGGCCACCGGCGGCTACGGCAACGTGTTCTATCTATCGACCAACGCCAAGGGGTCGAACGCAACCGCCATCTGGCGTGCGCACAAGCGCGGCGCGGCGTTCGCGAATCCGTGCTACACGCAGATCCACCCGACCTGCATTCCGGTGAGCGGACATTATCAGTCCAAGCTCACGCTGATGAGCGAGTCGTTGCGCAACGACGGGCGGGTGTGGGTGCCCAAGCGTGCGGGGGACACGCGCCCGCCGCGCGACATCCCGGAAGCCGAGCGCGACTACTATCTGGAGCGCAAGTATCCGAGCTTCGGGAATCTGGCGCCCCGCGACATCGCCTCGCGCGCGGCAAAGGAGGTGTGCGACGAAGGACGTGGCGTCGGACCGGGTGGGAAGGGCGTGTATCTCGACTTCACCGATGCCATTCGCCGCCTGGGCGCCGATGTGATCCGCGAGCGGTACGGCAACCTCTTTGAAATGTACGAGCGGATCACCGGGGAAAATCCGTACACCGTACCGATGCGGATCTATCCCGCCGTCCACTACACGATGGGCGGGCTCTGGGTGGACTACAACCTGATGACCACCATTCCGGGGCTCTTCGCCCTTGGCGAAGCGAACTTCTCGGATCACGGCGCCAACCGGCTGGGAGCCAGCGCGCTCATGCAGGGGCTGGCGGACGGCTACTTCGTGGCGCCGCTCACCGTGGGTGACTACCTCGCGTCGGCCAAGCCGACGCCGGTGGAGAGCTCGCACGCTGCCGTCCGTGAAGCGGAAGCGGCTGTGCACGACACCACGCGGCGGTTGCTGAGCATCAAGGGAACACGCACGGTGGATTCGCTCCATCGCGAACTCGGCGCGATCATGTGGGAGTACTGCGGGATGTCGCGCTCGGAGAGCGGGCTCAAGACCGCGCTGCAGAAGGTGCCGGAGCTCCGCGAGGAATTCTGGCGCACAGTGAACGTGCCGGGGAGTGACGTGGAGCTGAATCAGGCGCTGGAAAAGGCCGGCCGCGTGGCCGACTTCCTGGAACTGGCCGAGCTCATGTGCGTGGATGCACTGCAGCGTACGGAGTCGTGCGGCGCGCACTTCCGTGTGGAGAGTCAAACCCCCGACGGCGAGGCGCTGCGCGACGACGAGCACTTTGCCTACGTGGCCGCCTGGGAGTACGCCGGACGCGACCGCCCCGAAGTGCTGCACCGGGAGCCGCTCACCTTCGAGTACGTGGCACTCTCGCAGCGGAGCTACAAGTAATGCGACTCACCCTGCACGTGTGGCGGCAGACCGGCCCGGATGCCCCCGGACGATTCGTCCGCTACGAAGCCGCCGACGTCAACCCCGACATGTCGTTCCTCGAGATGCTCGACGTGGTGAACGAGGGGCTGGTGGAACGGGGGGAGATGCCGATCGCGTTCGATCACGATTGCCGCGAAGGGATCTGCGGATCGTGCAGCCTGATGATCAATGGCGTGCCCCACGGGCCGCTGCGTGGCACGGCCACCTGCCAGCTGCACATGCGCACGTTCTCCGACGGCGACGTGATCTGGATCGAGCCCTGGCGCGCCACGGCGTTCCCGGTGGTCAAGGACCTCGTGGTCGACCGGAGCGCCCTCGACCGGATCATCGCCGCGGGAGGCTACGTGTCCGCGCGCACCGGGAGCGCTCCGGAAGCGAACTCCATTCCGGTTCCCAAGCCCGCGGCCGACACGGCCATGGACGCGGCGGCGTGCATCGGATGCGGCGCGTGCGTGGCCGCCTGCCCCAACGCATCGGCGTCTCTCTTCACGGCGGCCAAGATCACCCACCTGGGACTCCTCCCCCAGGGACAGCCGGAGCGCGATCGCCGTGTACTGCGCATGGTCTCGCAGATGGACATGGAAGGGTTCGGCAACTGCACCTTCCATGGCGAGTGCCAGGAGGCGTGTCCCAAGTCGATCAGCATCGAGACGATCGTGCGCATGAACCGCGACTTCCTGCGCTCGCGCCTCCGCGCGCCGGAGGACTGACGGCGACGTCCCTGGCCCGCTTGATGCACGCCGAGCGGGATCGTTCACAGGGAGTTCGCCATGGCCGCCGAATCGCCAGAACAGCAGCGCCCCGAGGGAGTCTACTACGGCGGCGCCGACGCCGTCCCCGACACGCCGGGTTCTGCACGGCACGGCGCGGAGCCCAATCAGGATCCCGGACCGGCAGGCGCCGACGCTCCGCTGGCACGCGTGCGTTCGAGCGGCGGGCTGCCGGTGGCGCTCTGGGTCGTCCTCGCGGTGCTCGCGATCGCGGCGCTGCTCTACGGGATCGGCTTCAGCCGGTGAGCGTGCGCGCCCGAGCGTGCCGCCGGTGCGTCATACCTTCGGGAGTGTGACGCCCCGCTGCCCCTGGTACTTCCCCTTCCGGTCCTGGTACGAGGTCTCCGGGGGTTCGTCGCCCTCGAAGAACAGAACCTGCGCGATGCCCTCGTTGGCGTAGATCTTGGCGGGGAGGGGCGTGGTGTTGGAGATCTCCAGCGTCACGAACCCTTCCCACTCCGGCTCGAAGGGCGTGACGTTGGTGATGATGCCGCAGCGCGCGTAGGTGGACTTGCCGACCGTCACCGTCATGATGTTCCGCGGAATGCGGAAGTACTCCACGGAGCGCGCCAGAGCGAAGGAGTTGGGCGGCACGATGCAGATGTCGCCGGAAAACTCCACGAAGGAGCGCGGATCGAAGTCCTTGGGATCGACGATCGAATTGAGGACGTTGGTGAAGATCCGGAACTCGTTGGCGACGCGCATGTCGTAGCCGTAGGAGCTCACGCCGAAAGAGATCACCCCCTCGCGAACTTGGCGGTCGGCAAAGGGCTCGATCATCCTGTGCTCGAGCGCCATGCGGCGAATCCAGCGGTCGGACTTGATGGACATGGGGGAGCGTTGGAGTGGAGAGCAGGGGAGGCGTGCGGCGACGATGCGCGCCGCGGCCGGGCGACAAGCGCGGGCAATGTACCGCGAGTGGTGGGCGGCCGGAAGTCGCGCGCAGCGGTCTTCGCGGCGGAGCGTGCGTGGTCACGCCGTGCGCGTTGACACCCTCCCGCCGCGCGCGATAAGTTACGGCGGCACGGGTAAGTGAAAAAATTCACGAATTGGGAGAGGGATGGCTCGCGCGTACTTCCCACTGCTGTTGCTGATCGGCTTCGTCGTCGCCAACGCGGTGATGATGGTCGCCGTCTCCCACCTCGTCATCCGCCGCCGGCCGACCCCCGTCAAGCAGACACCGTACGAGTCCGGGATCCCCGTGCTGGGGGATGCCCGCGAGCGGTTTTCCGTCAAGTTTTACATGGTCGCCATCTCGTTCATCATCTTCGATGTCGAGACGGTGCTACTCTTTCCGTGGGCCGCGCAGTTCAAGAACCTGTCGTGCCTGGTGCCGCTGCAGAACGGCGCCTGCCCCGCCGGACAGACGACCATCGCGCCTTTCATCGCCATGCTGATCTTCGTGATCGTGCTGACGGTGGGGCTCGTCTACGAGTGGAAGAAGGGAGCGCTGCAATGGGATTGACGTCCCCCCCCGAACGGGGCCTGGAGTACCACCCGGAGGGGAGCGAGGCGTGGGTGACCACGCGCATGGACGTGCTGGACAAGTACGTGAATCTGGCGCGCGCCAACTCGCTCTGGCCCATGCCCTTCGGCACCGCCTGCTGCGCCATCGAGTTCATGGCCACGGCTGCCAGCAAGTTCGATCTCGCGCGCTTCGGCATGGAGCGCATGAGCTTCTCCCCGCGTCAGGCGGATGTGCTCATCTGCGCCGGGCGCGTCCCGTTCAAGCTGGCCCCGGTGCTGCGCCGCATCTGGCAGCAGATGCCGCAGCCCAAGTGGTGCATCTCCATGGGCGCGTGCGCCTCGTCCGGCGGGATGTTCGACAACTACGCCGTGGTACAGGGGATCGACACCATCATCCCGGTGGACGTGTACGTGCCGGGGTGTCCGCCGCGACCGGAGGGGCTGCTGTACGGCATCCGCCTGCTGCAGGAGAAGATCAAGCGTGAACGGCGCAGCGACGAGGAGATCCGGCAGGAAATGGAGCCCGATCCGCGCACCGAGCTGTACATTCCGCCGGCGGTGATCGACGAGCTGTCGGAGCCGTTCGGGAACTCGGTGCACCAGACCCGGTCCGGGCTGTGAGCGAGTCCGCACTGCCCGTCGTGCCCGGGAGCGGCCGCCCCGACGCTCCCGCGCCCGTGACGCCGCGAGGGGTGCCGCACCGCGGCGGGGCGCCGAATCCGTCGGCCGATGCCCTGCGCGCGCGCTTCGGCTCCGCCGTGCACCGCGTGGACGTGGTGTGGGGAGAGACCACGGTCTACATCGACCCCACGCGCGTGCTCGAGATCGTCCGCTGGCTGCACGACGATCCGGAGCAGCGCTACGACTACCTGTCCGATGTGACGGCGGTGGAGTATCGCGACGCGGAGCTGCCGCTCGAGGTGGTGTGGCATCTGCGCTCGCTGCCGTTCCGTCGATTCCTGCGGCTCAAGGCGGCGCTCCCCAAGGGCACCGGGAGCGCACTGGAAGTCGAGAGCGTCTGGCCGGTGTATCGCGGGGCTGATTGGCTGGAACGTGAATGCTACGACATGTTCGGCGTGCGCTTCCGCGGCCACCCCGATCTGCGCCGCATTCTCATGTGGGAGCAGTATCGCGAGGGATTTCCGCTGCGGAAGGACTTTCCGCTGCGCGGGCGGTTCAGCCGGTCGGAGCAGTTGCGGCAGGCGCTGGCCGTGAATCCCGAGGCGCGCTACTCCATCGAGGAGCTCTCGGTGGCCGAAGCCTACGCCGAGCTTCCGGAAGACGTGCGGCACCGACTCGCCTCGGGCGAGCGCACGGGAGAATAGGCGATGGCGACGACGCGTACGGTCGAGATGACGGTCGGCACGGCGGGGGTGGACGCGGAGGGGCGTCCGGTTCGCACACCGGTGACGGTCACCGAGGACGGGCAGATCGCGACGCTCACGCGCGAGCCCGAGCTCACGTCGGAGCACATGCTCATCAACATCGGGCCGCAGCACCCCGCCACGCACGGCGTGCTGCGCCTGGTGCTCGAGCTCGACGGAGAGACGGTCGTGCGGTGCATCCCGCACATCGGCTACCTGCACTGCGGCTTCGAGAAGATCGGGGAGTACCGTCAGTACAACCAGATCATTCCCTGGACCGACCGCGAGGACTACCTGAACTCGCCCGGGAACAACGTCGCCTTCGCGCTCGGCGCGGAGCGGTTGTTCGGGATCGAGATCACCGAGCGGTGCAAGGTGCTGCGCGTCATCGCCTGCGAGCTGTCGCGGATCATGTCGCACCTCGTCTGGCTCGGCACCACCTGCATCGACATCGGCGCGTTCACCCCCTTCCTCTGGGCCTTCCAGGAGCGGGAGCGGATCTACTCCCTGCTCGAGCAGTGGATCGGCGCGCGCCTGACGACGACGCTCACCCGCGTCGGGGGGATGGGCGCCGACATTCCCGACGGCTGGGTCGAGGGACTCAAGGGGTTCGTCCAGACGTTCCCCAAGACGGTGAGCGAGATCGACCGCGTCATCACCCGCAACGGTATCTGGGTGGGGCGCACCGTGGGCCTCGGCGTGATGTCGCCGGAAGAGGCGATGAACCACGGACTCTCGGGGCCGATGATCCGCGCCTCCGGCGTCGCGTACGACGTGCGCAAGGACTTCCCGTACCTCGACTACGAGACCTACGACTTCGAGGTGCCGGTGGGCACGAGCGGCGACGTGTACGATCGCTTCCTCGT
>DASSNU010000022.1:0-59388 GCA_035701265.1 Gemmatimonadaceae bacterium
GCAGTTTGTCGCGCGACAAAACGCGACAGAATTGCGACGCGCCGACGAGCGTTTCCTACCTGCCGCTACTCCTACGCGCTCCACCCATCACGACGTGTGGACTCCCCACGCACTGCTTCGCCTCTCGTCCACCACCACCCGCGCCACCGCACCTACGCACCGCGTGCTCCCTCTCGCGGTCCACGCGCTTCACCGTCCGCACTCTCGGGTGCGATGAACCGCGCCTCGCACCGCTCGCTCTCGCCACTGGCTCTCGCCACTGGCGCTCACCACTCCCCCAGTGCCGCTCGGCCGACAACTCTTCCTGCGCATGTCCCAAGCGCCGGTGTCGAGCGCATGCTCCCAGATCGCAGCGCCGAGAAATCACTGGGCGCGCATCCGAGGCACGGAGTGTTCCAGTTTCCGAGAATGTGAAGTCAGCCCACAGCAACCACTTAGCGATCACGCACTGTCGCAGAGTGTCGCACTCTGTCGCAGCCCCAACCTCCGACACCTGCGACAGTGTCCAAATGGACACATCGCTCGGATGCCGCCGCGAGGGCGATTCTGCCGACCGCCCCGCTCACACCGATGCGCGTGGTGTCCCGCGGCGAGGCGTCGTTGTTCAGGTGTTGCGCACAGGAACGGGAAATCTCCTCCGGTGCATCCGGCGCGCCTGTTTGCACTGGCGTTCGCCAACACCTGTGCGGTATCACCATCGCGTCAGGTCAATGGATTGCGGTCCCCTGCGTACGCTTCCCCCGCACCCTGGGCACGCGCACGCCGCGTGCGTCCGCGTGCGCCGGTGCACCGGTGCTCCCATGCCGGCAGTAGGTATCCTCACGGGCCTTCGCGACCACCCGCGCGACACGCAACTGCGGAGTTGACGGGAGCTGCCGGCAAGTGCCCGCTACAGCCGATCGGACGTCCAGATGCTGTGGGGCGGGTCGCGTCCTGGCGCGTCGCGTCATTGGGGGCGGCCCCGGAGGCCAGCCCGCCACCCTCATGTGACGCTTCGAGACCGCAACGTGACGCCGGGGGCCCGCAACTGCATGCCCCGCAGGCGGGTGGCTCGTCATCTTGCTGAGCGCGCCCATGCTGGGCGTTGCCAGCCAGGCTGTGGTCGTTGCGGAAATCGGGCTATTGCCTTGCCCTGGTTTCCCTCGCAGGTTGCAGCACTCCTTACCTGCCACCGACCGCGCCACCGGAGACCGTCGATGACCGTGACAGCGGAAAACACGCTGCGCCACCAGGCGTACTTCGAGCAACTGGATGCCATCGGCGACGATGCGCATCCGGATTTCCACGCTGTCGCGGCCGGATTGTACACGCTCCGCCTGTTCGACTCGTGGGTGACGGACGGCTGCGGGAGCGGTGCACCCGACGCGCGTCAGCTCGCCGGCGCGCGCACGGCGATCGAGGCCGCGCCGCCGAGCGCGACGATGCGCGTGCTCGGCAATGTGGTGGAAGCGATTGCGACGGCGCAGGGAGTGGACGGGAGCATGGTGCTCCCCGCTCTGCTCGCCTACGCGCGCGCACTGCACTTCGAGGCGCGCTGGGCGCTGGCCGAAGACGTCTACGACACGGTCATCTCCGTTTCCCCCTGCGTGAGCGACGACGAGCTCCTGCTCTCGGCGATGCACATGCGCGGCTACACGATGCGTATGCAGGGGCGGCTGGACGAGGCCGCGGTGGCGTACAAGCAGCTACGCATGGCAGCGGAGTTCGTAGGGGATACGAAGTTCGTGATGGAAGCGAGGCTGTCGGAGGCGCTGCTGGCGACACAACGAGGGAACCTGCCTCAGGCGGAACGAGCTCTCGATGAACTCCGTAGCCATCCAGAGGTGGTATTGAGGCCGGCACTGCGCTCGAGAACTTTGCATGCGCGCTCCATCGTTGCTGGAAAGCGCGGCGACCTCTCCGAAGCGGTGGTGCTTGGCCATGAAGCGCTGCAACTGTGCAAGGACTCAGCGAATCGTGAGCGCATCCTTGGTGACATTGCGAACACTCTCACCGCAATGGGTGAGTGGAACGGAGCGCGTACCGCCTTCATGATCATTGCCTGTACAGCACAGGAGCGCTACCTGCGCTGGATGGCCACGATCAATTTGATGGAGATTGCCTTCCTGGAGCGGCGTCACCTGGTTTTCGACCAATATCGCCGCGAACTCTGCAGCGTCGAATTGCCGCATGACCTGCAGGCGCTTTACCTATACACTGCGGCACAGGGATTTCGGATCTTCGGCTCGGCCCAAGAGTCGGAGGCCGCGCTTGAGAGCGCTCTTGCGATTGCGCAGCGCTATGGTATCAACGAGCTCATCTTCAAGATCGAGGCGTTGCAGGCGTTGCCCGAAGTTACACTTCCGGAGACAGATACCGGCGAAGCCGCGCATCACCATGACGTCGCAGAGGTAGTCGACGCGCTGACTCGCATGCTCGAGGAAGTGAACGTATCGACGGTCGCATAGCGCAATAACGAAGCGGGTCGCGTACCATGCGACCCGCTTCGTCATCTAAACAACTCGCGTTATCGACGCGTCCAGACTTGATTAGCCGATCGGACCAGAGTATCCCCCGTCATCCATCACCGGCGGCTGACTGTTCGAGCTGGGGCCCGTGGGGTTCGTGCAGGCACCGAGAGCGAGAGCAACGGACGACACGAGCGCAACGAGCAGCGCAACTTTGCGGCGGGGCATCGGAAACCTCCGGGAATTTGAGCGCAGGACCTACCAGAGACTCGGCCCGAAGGTAGGCTGTCGGGACGGGGCGTAAATCCTCATTTTCGGCAACGAGTACGCCCTGGCTGGAAACCCGAGCCCTATCGACCGTGCTCGTGCTCGCGCTTCTCCCTCATGAGCTGCTGCTTCCCTTCCGTCTCGCGCTGTCTCATGAGGATCGCCTAATCCTCGCGCCCGATGCGCGCGCCATCGAACCGATGGTTGCCGAGCACGTGCCCGATGTGCTCGTCGTCGATCCCGCCACCGCGCAGCGGGCACGCGAGCCGTCCACGCTCGTCGCCGCCATCACGTGCTTCCCGTACTTGCCGGTGGTGGTCTACACGTCCCCCACACCGGACGCGATGCACGCGACGTTCGATCTCGCGCGGCACGGCGTGCGACACATCATCTTCCGCGGACACGACGACGCACCGCGGCGCGTTCGCGCCACGCTCGTACGCGTGCGCGGAGAAGCGTTGTGCGAGCGCGTGTGGGAAGGCATCCGGCCGCGCTTCGCCGGCGCGCCCGAGTGGCTGCTCGCCGCCATGCGCCACGTCTTCCAGACGCCGCTCCAGTTCCGCGACGTCGAGAGCATCGCGCGCAGCTCGTCACGCTCGCGCCGCTCGCTCGACAACTGGCTCGCGCGGCTCGGCCTCGTGCCCGCGCGCCTCTTCTGGATCGCCGCGCGCGTGGCGTGGGCCTATCCCGCCATGCGCACGCGCGGATATCTCCTGAAGAGCATCACCAAGCGCATGGGCTACTACCGCCCGGCACACTTCGCCAACCAGGTGTTCCGCATCACCGGGATGAGCCCCTCGAGACTCCGCGCGCAGGTGGAGCCGGAAGCACTCGTCGCGATGCTCGTCAACCGCCTGGGGCATCCCGAGCCGGGAGACCACCCGTACCGCCGCCCGGCGGTGCGCCCCCACCCACGCCGCTCGCCACAGGCGGGATCCGGCCGGGAGTAGCGCCCGCCGCCACCGCGCGCACCAGCGCGTTGTCCCGATCGTACAGATCGTCGCCGAAATGCAGCGCGCCGTTCCGCGTGAACGTCGTGAAGTAGACGATGTAGACCGGCAGCTTCCGCGGCAGGTCCACGCGATGATTGTCGGCACCGTGCTCCATCGCATCCCGCACGCGCGCCTCCGGCCAGCCGAGCGCGAACTCGGCCAGCTGCACCGGATGCTGCACGCGCACGCAGCCGTGGCTGGCGCCGCGATCGGCCTGCTCGAAGAGCGACTTGGCCGGCGTGTCGTGCAGATAGATGGCGAAGTCGTTCGGGAAGATGAACTTCACCAGGCCGAGCGCGTTGTCCGGACCGGGCTGCTGCCGCACGCGTTCCTCTCCCTCCTCGTCCACTACTTCGTAGCCGTTGCGCGTCATGTAGTCGGGATCGGCATCGGCCTTGGGATAGATCTCGCGCGCGGCGATCGAATCGGGCACGTACCAGTACGGGCGGAAGACGACGTACTGCATCGAATCGCTGAACACCGGCGTCGCGCGTCCCTCGTACTCCGCACCCACCACCACGCGCATGGTGAGCACCGCGCGTCCGCTGTCGTACGCGTACAGCTCGAACGCGGGCACGTTCACCAGCACGAAGCGCGAGCCGAGCGTGCGCGGCAGCCAGCGGTGCCGCTCCAGGTTCGCGGCGATCTGGCGCAGCCGGTAGTCGGCGGGAACGTTCATCGCCTCCACGGTCTTTGCGCCCAGCACGCTGTCGGGCTCGATGGTGTGCAGTTCCTGAAAGCGCGCTACGGCGCCGGCGAGCGCCGCGTCGTACGTGCGCCCCGCGCGCATCGAGTCGGGCGCGATCTGCTCCGCGCGAAGCCGTGCGACGAGCGCGGCGAGCCGCCGCGGATCGGCGGTGTCGCCGGGATGCAGCTCCTTTCCCTCGGGCACCGGCTGCCATCCGCCGGCCTGAACGATCTTCCGGTAGCGTGCAAGGTCGTGCTGCAGCGCGGCGTACTCGGGGCTCTGCGGCGCGAGCGCTTCGACGGCCTTGTCCAGCTCCGGCGCGCGGAGCGTGGCGCCGATCACGCTGTCCACGCGCGCCGGCGCGGGATCGATGTACCACGACTGCGACACGGAGCGCGGGCTCACCTGCCCCACCAGGAGGTCGTGCGCCAGCGCCGTGTACGCGGCGGTGAAGGCAACGTCCGCGTCAGCCAGTTGCGCGGCGGTGGGATGATCGAGGTCGTCGATGCTTTTGGCCACCTGCTCCATGCGTGCGCGCGGGTAGGGAGCCGGATCGAGCGCGTGATCGGGGGCGGTGGCGACGGCACGCTCCAGCGCCTCCACACGATCGCCCGCGCCCTTCTCCTCCAGCCACAGCGGCGCGTCGTCATACATGCGGTAGACGGCGCGCGTGCGGCGCCAGTCGTCCGCGCTCACGCCGGCGGGAGCACGTTGCCGAAGCCGCGCTACGATCGCGCGCCGGATCGCCCGCGCGCTCACGTCGCGCACCTCCCGGACGCGCCCGGGAGCGTAGCCCTGGTCGCCGTGACCGCACGCCGCCCACGCGCCGAGCGCGGCGAGCAGCATCAGGACGTGGAGCACGCGGCGCGCGGCGCCACTCCCGATCGGGGCGCGCCGAACGCACGCACCGCCCCGTGTGGTGTCTCGTCGTCGAGTCATTGCTGCCTCATCGCTGCTCCAGCGAAGAATCGGCCGGCACCACCACGGCGCCGGCCGGTTTCCATGAATCACACTCCGTGCCGCCGTCACGGCATGGGGAGTTCCACCACCCCGCCCGGATCGAGCTCCATCGACACGCGCGCGCGACCGCTCTGCAGGAGGACGCGCTCCATCTGCGCCAGGGTGTGCACCGGCGTGCCGTTGACGCGCTGCACGGCCGCGCCCGGGCGAAGCCCCGCGCGCGCGGCGGCACTTCCACCGGCAACGTCGCCCACCCGCACCGCGCCGCTCTCGGTCTCCTGCAGCGTGATCCCCCACGCCCCCACGCGCACCGGCGCACCCTGCGGCTCCTCGCCGAAGATCCCCTTGTAGCTCACCCCCTCCGGGAGTTCCACGGGCTGCATGATGCGGAGCGGATGCCCGTCGCCCACCACGCGCGACTCGTCCACCGCCACGAACGACGTGTACTGGCTCACCAGATGGTGCTGCACCGCCAGACGCACGATCTCGTCGCGCAATCCCTTCTGATCGTCCTCGCTCGCGCCGAGCATGCGCGCCGAGAGGTCGGCGATCCTGGCGCGCGCCCAGGTGGGGGCGAGCGCGGCGTGCGCCGGCTCCTGCGCGGGGAGATCCACGTGCACCGGATAGCGCACCGTGCGCGAGCCGACGCGCCCGGTGACGTACACCGTGCCGTGCGCCTCATGATCGTAGCGGCCGATCACGTTGATCGTCTGCCCGGCGAAGAGATCGTGGATGCGCGACGGAAAGACGTCCGTCACCGGTAGACCGTTCCAGTCGATGGCCACGTCCACGAGCACGGGAGAGTCGATCATCGCGAACAGGCGCCGCGCCGCGCGGTCGGTGGCCTGTGCGTCGCGCGGGACGACGACGTACGACCCGCCACCCCCCTGCGCGCCCACCCCGTCGATCAGAAACCGGTTCACGCTCGAGCCGATGCCGAAGGCGAAGAAGCGCGCGTCCCCTCGCTCGTTCTTCACCACGCCGAGCAGCTCCTGATCCTCGCCGATGAACCCATCGGTGAGGAGGACGAACATCTGCAGCCGCGACGGGTCGTGGTGCGCGGCAAGCGCTCGCCGCACACCGGCGATCATCTCCGTCCCCCCACCTCCCTGCACGTTCTCCAGGAACCTGCGCGCCTCGGCCACGTTCGCCTGCGTGCGTGGGCGCGCATGCTCCCAGAGCTGCGCGTTTCCGCTCGCGAAGTAGACGATGTTGAACCAGTCGTCCGGGCGGAGCGCGTCGAGCGAGTGCTCGACCACTTCCTTGGAGAGATCGAGCGGGAGCCCGTACATGCTCCCGGAGACGTCCATGATGAAGGTGATCTCGCGCGGCATCACCTGCGCGTCGGTGGGCGCGAGCGGAGGCTGCATGGTGAGGGTGACGTATCCGCCCGTTGAATCGCGATGCGCCAGCGCGCCGAACTGCGTCTCCGCGCCGGCCACCGACCAGCGGATCACGAAGTCGCGGTTCGGGATCGAGTCGTTTGCGGCGAGCCGGATGCGGCGCACCGAGGGCGAGAGCGAGTCGATGCGCACGCGGTGCGCCACCGAGGTGAGCTCGGTGATCGGCAGTCCCGCGTCGAGCATCACGGAGAGGGAGATGTCGTGCCCGCTCCGCTCTCCGGGGGCGAGCACGGGCGGGTTGATGCGATCGGAATCCGGATCGTCATCGGTGACCTGTTGTTCGCGGTCTACGTCGCTGGCCGAATGCATCGTCGCCATGTCCATACGCGGGTCGCCTCCGCTGGCGACGAGCGGCCGGCCGCGCACGTAGCGCGGTCCCACCACCATCGGGAAGACGTAGCTGTACCGTCCGTCCTCGTACGACAGCCGCTCGAACATCGTGATGCGGACGGTGACCGTTCCCCCTGGCTCGATGTTCGCCACGCTCTGGGTGAAGATGTTCGGGCGCTCCTGCGAGAGGAGGCTCGCCGTCTGTCCGCGCGCGACGGCCTGCCGGTAGATGCGCTCCGCCTCCTCGCGCGGGCGCACGATGCCCACGATGCGCCGTTCGCCGATCTGCATCTCGAAGTCGCTCACCGCGGCCATCGCGCCGAGTGGGAAGACGTAGACCGCCTCGATCGGGCGCGTGTACGGGTTCGTGTAGCGCTGTTCGACGACGGTGCGCGCGAGGTAGCCGCTGATCTCCGCGCTCACGTCGGTGTGCTGCAGCGGGAACGTGCCGAGCAGACGCCCGCACGCGTCGCGAGCGCGGAGGCCGGTGTCATAGGCGGTCGTGTCTGCGGGGAGGGTGCAGTCGGGCGCGCGGGTGGTGTCGCCGGACGCAGTACTCCGTTGTGCGCTGTCGCGCGCGGCGCCCTTGTGCGTGCGGATGACGATGGCGCCGTTCGCGCCGCGCGAGCCGTAGATGGCGCTGGCTTGCGCGGGGTTGAGCACCTGGATGTCGGCGATCTCCGCAGGGGGGATGTTCCGGTTGGCGGCGATCGTACCGTCGACGATGACGAGCGGCTCGCTGGAGAGGGCGAGGGAGTTGGCGCCGCGGATGCGGATGCGCGCCGCCTTCGTTTCGGCCGCAACCTGGCCTTGAAGCATCACGCCGGAGGAGGGCGCTGATGGCGATTCCATCACCAGCAGTTCGTCGGCGGACTCGAGGTCGAGGGAGGACTCGGCGCGGCGCAGCGGCACGTCCTCAGTACGGTAGGTGAGATAGTCACTGAAGGTCCGCGCCCTCGGCAGCCCATCCGCAGCATTCTCCAGAGCCGCATCCTGCACGATGCCTGGCGCCGAGTCAGCGGCAGTCACCGGGACTACGTCCAGCGTGAGCGCTGACGGCGCGAGGGCGAAGTCGAGCGTGGCGCTGTCGCGCTTGGCCACGCGCACGCTGTCCGTCCGCACCGCGAAGCCCACACGCAGCGCGCGCACGACGACCGTCCCTGGTGTAACGTCGCGCAGTTGGTAGCGGCCATCGTCATCGGTGAGCGTTCCGTTCCTGGTGCCCACGACGATCACCCCCGCGTTCGGAACGGGGGCCCCAGTAGACGAATCGGTCACCCGACCGGACACGCGAGCACACGTCCACACACACTCGCTGCGCGCGCCACGGAGCGCGGAGTGGCTCCCGTCGCGCGACGGTACGACTGCACCCTGCGTGCTGGCGGCGGGAGCCGGCGGACGGCAGCCGCCAAGCGTGGCCGCGAACACGAGCGCCAGCGGCAGCGCGATGGTGAGAGGGAGCGCACGCGGGGTGCGCCACGCCGGACCGCGACGGTCCGGACGGACGATGCTACGCGACATGACAGGACTCCTTGCGCACGAGCGCGAGAACGGATCACGTACGCCGGAACGTTCCGGCGAACGGATGCTCACGCTGGGTGCCGCCATCGCGTGCATCCACAATGGACGTTCGACTGTATCATCGCAGACGACGCGGTCACGTCCGCTTGCACACGTCGTCCCCCGAAACGTCGCGCCCCCGCCTGGCGCGCTACCGTCCCCCACGGCCGACGCCGGGGAGCGCAGAACGCATCTCTGTGCACGTGAGAGGTCAGCCGCCGATCCAGGACGCACGCCACACGGGCGAGGCGGCCATCCGTCGCCTCCTTGCCGGCACCGCTACACTCGCGCCACCTTACGCGTACCGATGACGACCCCGCTCAGCATTGCCGACCTGCGCCGCGAGTACGCACGCGCCAACCTGAGCGAGCGTGACGTCGATCCCGATCCGATCGCGCAGTTTCGCCGGTGGCTGGACGAGGCGCTGCACGCCGCGGTGAACGAGCCCACCGCGATGACGCTCGCCACCGCCTCGCACGATGGCGCGCCGTCGGCGCGGCTCGTGCTCCTCAAGGGAGTGGATGAGCGCGGATTCGTCTTCTACACGGATTTCCGCAGCCGCAAGGGGCGCGAGCTGGAGGCGAACCCGCGCGCGGCGCTCGTGTTCTTCTGGCCGGAGGTGGAGCGGCAGGTGCGCGTGGAGGGAGAGGTGCAGCGTGTGGCGACGGAGGAGGCGGAGGCGTACTTCCGGTCGCGCCCCGAAGGAAGCCGACTCGGCGCGTGGACGTCGCATCAGAGCGACGTGATCACCGGCCGCGACGTGCTGGAGACAGCGTACGCGGACGCGCGCGCGCGCTTCGGCGGCGACATCCCGCTCCCGCCGCACTGGGGCGGATATCGCCTGCGGCCGCGCTCGATCGAGCTCTGGCAGGGACGCCCGAACCGTCTGCACGACCGGCTGCGCTATCGCCGCGGCGCGGACGGCGCATGGATCATCGAGCGCCTGTCACCGTGACGGCGAGCGGCTCCCGCAGCGAGCCGAGCGATCGCGATGGGGGGGAGGTGTCGGTGCCGGCGCGCGATGACCTCGAGCGCACGCTGCGCACGTACGCCATGCGCCGCGAGCGCTTTGCCGCCGAGCGCGCCGCGCTCGAGCAGCGCGCGTCCGCCGTAGCGCACGCGCGACTTGCCGTATTCGTGGGCGCCGCGCTCGCTCTCGTGGTGCTCGGCACCACTCCGGAACCGCGGTCGATGACGATCGCGCTCGCCGTCGCGGCCGTCGGGCTCTCCGCGGCGTTCATCTGGCTCGCCCTTCATCACGGCACGCTCAAGGATCGCGCGCGCCGCGCGGAAGCGCTCGCGCGCATCAACGCCGAAGGAGAGAGCCGCGCGCGACGCGAATGGAGCGTCCTCCCAGCTCCGTCGTGGCTCACCGCGCCTTCCGATCATCCATACGCGGTGGACCTGGACGTGCTGGGACACGCGTCGCTCGCACAGCTGTGCGGCCCGACGGGGACCAGCGCGGGCGTGGCCACGCTGCGCGCGTGGCTGCTCGAGCCGGCGAGCGCGGTCGAGATCGGCGAGCGGCAGGCGGCGGTGCGAGAGCTCGCGCCCATGGAAGAGCTGCGCGACACGCTCGCCGCGGAGGGACGGCTCGCCGGCGAGTCGCACCCCACCATCACGGCGCGCTTCCTGGAATGGAGCGAGGGGGAGCCGTGGCTGGAGCGCCGCGGCTGGCTGCTCTGGACGGCGCGGCTGCTCCCGCTCGTCGCGATCGCCGCGCTGATCGGTCAGCTCACCGGTCTCGCGCCCACGCGGTGGTGGTGGGTGCCGCTGCTCCTCACCGCGCTGCTCACGCGCATGTATGCGGCGCGCATCCGCGAGACGTACGCGCGCGCCGCGCCGCCGGGCGGGCCGCTCCGCAAACGTGCGCGCGCGCTCCGGCTGCTCGAAGAAGCGCCGTTCACCGCACCGCGGCTCCGCCGGCTGCAGGCGGAGCTCGTTGTCGATGGGGAGCCCGCGCACCGTCAGGCACGCCAGCTGGAGCAGCTGGCCACGATGGCGGAAGTGCGGCTCTCGCCCATGCTCTACCTGCCGGTGCAACTGCTCACCATGTGGGACTTTCACGTGGTGCACCGGCTGGAGCGATGGCAGCGCCGCAGCGGCACGCGCGCGCGTCGCTGGCTGGACGCGGTGGGGGAAGCCGAAGCGCTCTCCGCGCTCGCCACGGTGTCGCACGATCATCCGTCGTGGTGCTTTGCCGAGCTCGTGGACGACGCGCGCACCGTGGAGGCGAGGGCGCTGGGGCATCCCTTGCTCTCGCCGCGCGATCGGGTGGACAACGATGTGACCGTGGGACCGCCGGGGAGCTTTCTCTTCATCACCGGCTCCAACATGTCGGGGAAGAGCACGCTGCTGCGCGCGATCGGCGCCAATGTGGTGCTCGCGCTCGCCGGCGGCCCATCGTGCGCGGAGCGGCTCCGGCTCCCTGTGGTGCGCGTCGCCACGAGCATGCGCGTGCAGGACTCCCTCGAGCGCGGGGTGAGCTTCTTCATGGCCGAGCTGGAGCGGCTCAAGCTGGTGGTCGAGGGCGCACGCTCCGCGGCAGCCGACGGGCCGCCGGTGCTCTACCTGCTCGACGAGATGCTCCAGGGGACGAACACCGCCGAGCGCCGGATCGCCGCGCGGATGGTGATCCGCGCGCTGCTCGAGAGCGGAGCGATCGGCGCGGTCACGTCGCACGATCTCGCGCTGGTGGACGAGGCGCCGCTCGACTCGGCCGCGCGCGCGGTGCACTTCACGGAGCAGGTGGTGGAGACGCCGGCCGGTCCGAAGATGACGTTCGACTATCGGCTGCGGCCGGGAGTGGCGACGTCGCGCAACGCGCTGGCGCTGGTGCGGGCGATGGGGTTGGGGTGAGGGCTTCGGCCTAGGGCAGGCGCCGGAAATCGACTGGCAGATTCACGCCACCGAGAGACGGGCTGATCGCGAAGGACTCGTACCCGCCGTTCATGGTGGTTCTCGTCGCCGTGCCGTCAAAGGAATCCCTTGTCTCGGTACCTGGGTTCGTGTCGAGGTAGCGCAGGGCGAGCGCGACGCTGTCCCCTTGCACCGTACCGGTGACGTCCAGGTGCTGGGCCACGAGCGCGGTTTGCGCGGAGTGGTCCACGATGAAAAAGACACCGCTCCCCGAGACGGTGCCATCAGGCACTTGCGAGAGATCGAGGGTCACGCTATCGGCCTGTACGCCTCCCTGCAGGATGATCGCCCACCACGAGCCGGACACATTGATGGACAGCGGGCCCGGGCCGGTGGAGACGCCGCACGCAGCGACGCCGGTGGCGAGAAGCAGTGCACACGCGACTACGATGGCGCGACAGTGCCGGTGATGTCTTCCAACCCTCATCGTGACTCCGTTCCTGGTGAGTGTTCGTGGCAATCCGGATCGCTATGGAACGCGGTGGAACACGGCGGGCACGGAGACCCCGGGGATGTCGATGAACGGCGGTATGGAGAAAGCAGGAATCGTGTACGTGCCGCTCAGCGAATCGCCCGCGACGGTGCCGTCGAAGGTGTGGAACAGCGGGATGATGAGCATGGTATCGGCCGGCGTGGAATCCGGCGCGCTCTCGAGGACGAGTACGATCCGCGTATCGTCCACCCGTCCGAGCACTTCGACAGGACCACTGAACGTTACGGCGCCGGTGCTATCGAGAGCGGACAGCGTCCCGGTACCCGCGACCCCGCCCACGGCGTCGCCGAGGAGTCTGAGATTCGCGCTGTCGGCGGTCGTGTCGCTCAGATTGAAGTGCGCCCACCACGTTCCGTTCACGTCGAACACCGCCGGTCCGGTCATGCGGTCGTGGTGACAGGCGGCGAGCATCACGGCGAGCAACGCCGTTGCGGCGAGCGTGCGCGTGCGGGGCATTCCCAGCACATGGGTGCGTCGCTGTGCATTGGTCGCGGAGGCGTGCATTTGGCGAGCCCTCGTCTGGAGTCGTCGCAGTGCGATGGTCGATCGTATCGTGTACGGGAGGTCGCGGCTTCGATCGCGCTACTGTCTACGCGGCCGTCGTTTCGTCAGCCACCGGGGGTGGCGCGGCGTGAGTTGCTTGGTTCGCGGGGATGGCACGGCATGCGTCACGCAGGACGCCGGCAACGCGTTCCAGGCCACCGCGCGCGAGCTGTCTCGGCGTTACGCCCAGCAATCGGGTGCATTGCTTCCGCAGAGTCCGCGTGCTCTCGTACCCGACGCGTCGTGCTGCGGTCTCAACGGAGACTTCTCCATCCTCGAGGAGGAGTGCGACGTGCGCGAGACGGCAGAGCTTGATGAGCGTGTCGGGCGCAGGGAGGTGCGCCGATTGCAAGCGGCGCCTGAGGGCTCGTGGATGAACGCCACACGCGGCGGCCACGTCGTTCACCGTTCGGACGTCCGGTGTGCGCGTAACGACGAATTCGATGACCGGCCGAATGACGAGCGGCATGGCTGGTAACAGCCACGCGAGCAACGCCTCCGGTGAACGTGATTTCAGCAGCTGGCTGCGGACGAGCGCAGCGAGGTGGGATGGACTGACGTCGTCCACACCCGCGATCAGGACGGCGCAAACGCCGATCGTACCGAGCGCTGCCAGACTCCGGATTTCGGCGGGGCGGTCTCCCCCGTACGCCACGAGCGGGATGGCGGGGAACTCGTCGCGGAATCGGCGGCACTCTGCCAGCGACCCGTCATCGCACATGCGCAGGCCGACGATGACGAGGCGGACGTCGCCTCGCTGCGCAGCGCTGATGGCAGCGTTCCATGTGAGCACGGTGCGCACCTCGTGGCGATCACCGAGTGGGGCGGAATCGGCGAGTGCCATCACGAGACGCGCACATCGCTGCTGATCTGCGACCAGCACAACGATCGTGCTCATGGTAGCCGCTACGGCATGTGAGGGACCACCGGTTGGCAACATAGTGCGTCAGCGACGCGTCACATCGGACGGTTACGACGCTCGCGGACAGCAGAGGCTGAATGGCCGCCATCTGTTTCCCGCAACGGGGAAGAAGGGATGGCTGCGCCGGCAGCCGGGCGTGGGCGATACTGGCAGCAGCGAAGGTGGTGCTGGAGCGCCCGACGCGCGGGAAGGAACGTTGTCGCTACTTCACCGGCGGGCGGATGGCGAAGAAACCGCCGGTGCCACCAGAATACGCCAGACCATTGGCGAAGACCGGTGTCGAGACCAGTTCCGGCTGATGAAAGCCCGCGCCGCCGTACTGCCAAACGATCGTTCCCGCGCGGTCATACGCTTCCAATGTCCCGCGCGCGAACACAGCGAGTCCGTCGTGCTCGGTGATGGGGCCGAACGTCGTCGTCCCTTCCGGCGTCTGCCAGAGGACCGCTCCTGTTGCAACGTCGAGACCGGTGACGGAACCGCTGACATTGGGCACAATGACGACGTCGCCGAGCACGACAGCGCCGGCGGTGAACTCCCCGGTGCCGCTGAATTCCCACATCGGCGCACCTGTTGAGCGGTCCAATGCGTACACATGGCCGTCGAAGCCGGGTGCGATGACCAGATTGGCGGTCACAGCCAGCGGACCCTTTGATCCGCCGTTCAATGGCTCTCCGCCAGATATCTGCGTCCGCCACAGGATATCACCCGTGACAGCATCGACTGCCACGACGTGTCCGTCGGCGATTCCTCCACTAACCTCCGCATGGGTGCCAACGTAGACGACGCCGTCTACCACAACGGGCCGGAAGCCACGCTCTCCCAGATCCGTTCGCCAGATGAAGGAACCCGTCGCAGCATCGATTGCATAGAGATAGCGGAGCGATCCTGCGGCGTAGATACGTCCACCGCTCAGTGATAGGTGCGATACACCTGGAAACTCGTCGGCAGATGCAAATGTCCACTGCTGCCTTCCAGTCTTGCGATCGAACGCGTAAATGTCCCACGCCGGGATGATGATCAGATCTTCGAAGCTCACAGCGTTCGCACTCGGGGATCCGCCGGATGGCGCACCAGCGGCAATGGGGGTCGGGTGCTGCCAGCGCAGGGCTCCAGTATGCGCATTGAGAGCGACTATTGCTTGCCGATCAAACGTCACATACACGACGATTCCGGTATCAGCGAATGCCTCCATTTCCACGTTCCTGGAGTCGGCGTGGGACCAGGCGAGGTGGACATCCCGGGACGTCGGCGGCGGCGTTGGTGGAGGATCGCAGGCAACCGCCATGGACAGACCCACCGCGGCCAATTGAACACCGCACGCGCGGAATCGGGCCAGGTAGGCCCCGATTCCGCGCGTGCATTCGGGATACCCCGTGTGCTTCGGACCAGCACTACGCATGTGGCGCTCCCGCGAGCAAGTGGCTGGTCAGGTCCAGACGTACGGACGCACGGATTCCGCCAGACAACGATCTAGCAGATTAGGGCCGGTGGCGTGGGCGTGCACGTTGGTGGAGGCGGCTCTGTTCCCCCGCCGGAAACACTCCGCCTTGGAATTCCGAACCCGTCCCACAAGTCCCTGACCCGATCACGCACTTGGAACCGCTGAGCCTGCACCCCCGCCCCCTACACTTCCTGCACCAACTCCCGCTCGTACGCCGCCAGCACGTCGGCACGGCTCAACATGCCGAGGAATCGCGGCGTCTCTTCACTCTCCACCACGGGCAGGGCATCGAGGGCGCGCGCGTTCATCTTGCGCAGCGCGACGCGCAGCGACTCGCGCGGTGTGACCACCTCGGTGGGCTCCGCCAGGTCGGCGGCCACGAGCACGAGGGCGAGATCGCCGCGGTCGAGCATCACCTGCCGGAGCTCCTCGTAGGTGATCACGCCGACGAGCAGGCGATCATCCTCGATGACGGGAATGGTCGTCTGTCGCGTCCGTGCGCCCACCGCCACCACGTCGCCCAGCGTGGCGCCAGGACGAACGGTGGCGACGTTCCGGTCGAGCGCTTCGCGCGCGTGGATGCGGTCCATGAGCGCGCGGTCGGCGCCGTGCGCGAGATGCTCGCCGCGCTGTGCGAGCCATCCATCGTACAACCCGTGCGGCGCGAGACGGCGCACGGTGGCGTAGGCAATCACCGACACGATCATGAGCGGGAGGACGATCCCGTAGTCGTCCGTCATCTCGAACACCATGAAGATCGCGGTGATCGGCGCGCGCGTGGCGCCGGCCACGAGACCCGCCATCCCCACCAGCCCCCACGCCTCGGGGTGCAATCCGAACGACGGGAGCAGCTGGTTGGCCAGCAGCCCGAGCCCGCCTCCCAACGCGGCGCCGATGAACAGCGTGGGGGTGAAGACGCCGCCGGAGCCGCCGGAGTTGAGCGTGATGGCGGTGGCCGCCGTCTTCGCGAGCGCGATGGCGAGCAGGAAGTACCACGCACTCCCGCCGAAGATGCGCGTCGGGATGGCCAGGTGCCCGTTGCCGATGAGCAGCCCGCCGGAAGAGAGAACGATCGCGCCGACGAGCAGCCCGCCGAGCACGGGGCGCAGCCATTCCGGTCCGCGCACGCGCTTCACCCACGCGGGCATGGCGAAGAAGAGTCGCGTGTAGAACGCCGACCAGAGTCCGCACGCCACGCCCAGCAGCGGATACAGCAACAGGATGGCGAGCACGCGGATGGATCCGTACTCCGGGATCTGGAACGCCGGATGCAATCCGAGAAATGGACGCACGGTGAGCGCGCCCACGACGCTCGCGATCACCACCGGGCTGAACGCGCCCACGGAGAAGGTGCCGAGCACCTCCTCGAGCGCGAAGAACGCCCCCGCGAACGGCGCGTTGAATGCGGCCGAGATGCCGGCGGCCGCCCCGCATCCGACGAGGATCTTCACGCGCCGCTGCTGGAAGCGGAGCACGCGACCGATCACCGACCCGATCGTCGAGCCGAGCACGGCCACCGGTCCTTCACTCCCCGCGGAGCCGCCGGAGCCGAGCGTGATGGCCGACGCCATGGTGCGCACGCCCACGAAGCGCGCGCGCAGCCGCCCGCCGCGCTTGGCGACGGCGAGCTGCACGTCGGCCACGTTCTGCCCGTCGGGCACGCGCGTACGACGGACGAGGAACCACGCCGCCCACAGCCCGAGCGCGGTGAGGAGCGGGCGGTAAATCGCGTGCTCCACCACGCCGAGCTTTCCTCCCAGCCACACGATGAACACATCGTAGGCGAGGTCGATCAGGTGGTAGAACGCCACCACGCCCAGTCCGGTCCCCACGCCGATGATGAGACCGAACAGCATGAGCACCGCGCCCTCGTCCCACTCGCGCGCCTCCAACCATCCGGTGAGGCGCGACCACGGGCTGCGGAGGCGCGCGAGCAATGCGGGGCGCGCGCCCTGCGCGCCGTCCTTCTCCTGCGCGGGCTCGGTCACCATGCGCGGTGGCTCGCCAGCTCGTCGTACAGCCGGACGTAGCTGTCGTACCGAGCAGCGCTCACGTCACCGCGCTCCACCGCATCGCGCACCGCGCACCCGGGCTCGGCGCGATGCGCGCAGTCGGCAAAGCGGCACGTCTGGCGGTACGGACGGAACTCCGGGAAGCAGCGATCCAGCTCGGCGACGTTCCAGTCGCCGGAGAGTCCCACCTCGCGCAGCCCGGGCGTGTCCATCACGAATCCGCCACCGGGGAGCGCGTGCATCGATGCGCCCACGGTGGTGTGCCGTCCCTTGCGCACGGACGCGCTGATCTCCCCCACGCGGAGATCGAGCGCCGGATACATGGCGTTGAGCAGCGAGGATTTTCCCACGCCCGATGGTCCGGTGAGCGCGGAGACGCGGCCGGCGAGCGTGGCCCGCAGCGCCTCGAGCCCCTCGCCAGTCAGCACGCTCGTGCGGTGGATGGAATATCCCGCACGCTCGTAGTCGTCCGCGAACCGCTCCCGGAAGTCGCCGCTCACGAGGTCGATCTTGTTCAGCACGATGCGCGCGGGGATGTCGTTCAACTCGGCGATCACGAGAAAGCGGTCGAGCATGCGCGGGTGCGGCTCCGGGTCGGCCATCGCGAAGACGATGATGACCTGGTCGATGTTGGCGGCGATGACGCGGGTGCCCTGCGCGCCGCCCGGCGCGCGCCGCACGAGCGCGCTGCGCCGGGGGAGGATCTTGACGATGGTCCACGGCTCCGTGCCGATCTCCCGCTCCACCAGCACCTCGTCTCCGACGGCCAGCTTCATCTCGCCACGTTTCGTGCGGCCGCGCAGCGGTGCCATGACCTCTTCGTCGTAGACGACGAGATGCACGCGCCAGAATCCGCCCGTGCCACCCATCACCACGCCGCGCACCACCTGTTCGCCCATCGTCACGCCCACCGGCGGCGGATGAGATCGTCGAGGATGCGCTTCACCTCGGCGAGCGGCATGGCGCCCAGCTCCGCGCGCACCGCGTCCTCGCTCCGCCCGCGCACCAGGATGTCGCTCTCGAGATGTCCCTGGATGGTGGGGGATCCGCGCCCCCACTGGACGAAGAACAGGTAGCCGCCTACCGGCATGTCGGCATCGCCGGTGTCGTCGACCTCCAGCTCGGCGCTGTACGACAGTCCATCGGTGCCCTCGAACGCGGGCGGGCGCGCATGGACGGCCACGTAGCCGCCGAGCGTCCCGTCGTCGCCGCGGCTGTGATCGGCCGGAAGAAAGCGCCCCATCAGGGCGTCGTGCGCCGCGCGCTCACCGCCGGCGTGCCATCTCGCGCATCACGCTCCCCGCCACGAACGCCACGTTGGCCGGACGCTCGGCCAGCCGGCGCATGAAGTACGGATACCACTGCGTGCCGAACGGCACGTAGATGCGCAGGTTGTATCCCTCGCGCACGAGCCGCTCCTGCAGGTCGCGCCGCACGCCGTAGAGCATCTGGAACTCGAAGCGGTCGCGATCGATGCCGTGCTCGCGCACGAAGCGCTGGGCGGCGGCGATGATCGTCTCGTCGTGCGTGGCGATGCCCGGGTACACGCCGTCGCGCAGGAGAAGCTCCATGCACCGGACGTAGTTCGCGTCCACGTCGCGCTTGTCCGGATACGCCACCGTGGCCGGCTCGTTGTAGGCGCCCTTGCACAGCCGCACGCGCACGCCCTGCGACGCGGCGCGCTCCACATCGCCCTGCGTGCGATAGAGGTAACTCTGCAGCACGACGCCCACATGCTTCGCGTAGGAGGGAAAGAAGCGATCCTCGAACAGGCGCAGCGTCCGCTCGGTGTACGCGCTCGACTCCATGTCGATGCGCACGAACTGCCCGTACGCGCGCGCGCGCTCGAGAACGTCCTGCATGACGGAGACGCACAGCTCCTCGGAGATGTCCAGGCCGAGCGCGGTGAGCTTGACCGACACGTTGCTGTCGATGCTGCGCTCGCGGATGCGGTCGAGGAGATCGATGTAGGCGCGCCCGGCCGCGCGTGCTTCACTCTCGTTGTGGACGCTCTCCCCCAGCAGATCGAGCGAGGCGTGCATCCCCCGGCGGTTGAGCTCCTGAACGGCGATCAGCGCCTCGGCGACGGTTTCGCCAGCGACGAAGCGGGAGGCGAAGTGCCTGGCGAGACGGTTGCGGCTGACGAACGAGGAGAGGCGCGGCTGATTGGAGAGAAAGAGCAGTGTGCGACGCAGCATGGATGCAGGGAGAATGAACGATGGAGGACACGGAGGCGGCGAGCGGAAGTGCGAACGCTCGCTCGCACGCGCGGCCGTGGAGTGATCACAGAGACCCGGACTGTGGGTGGAAACGATCGCCGCGCTTCGCCATGTCCACCAGCACCGGCGCCGGCGTGAACCGCGGGGAGAAGCGCTCGTCCAGACGGCGCAGGCGATCCACGATGTTCGAGATCCCCTCGCTGTCCATGTAGCGGAAAGGCCCGCCGCGGAACGGAGGGAAGCCGATCCCGAACACCGCGCCCACGTCGCCATCGCGCGGGGAGCGGAGGATCCCCTCCTGCAGACAGAGCGCCGCCTCGTTCACCATGGCCAGAACGCAGCGCTGCTGGATGTCCGCATCGGAGAGCACCGTGCGATGCATGCCGGTGGGAAGCAGCTCGTACACCGACTCGTCCACCGGTCCCTTCTTGCCGCTCTTCTCGTACCGGTAGAATCCCTTCCCGCCCTTGCGCCCAAGCCGCCCCGAGCCGACCACGCTCTGCATCGATTGCGACGGCGTCAGACGATGGCCGAACGCCTCGCCCAGCGTCTTCGCCACCTTCCCGCCGACGTCCAGTCCCACCTCATCCATCAGCGTGATCGGGCCGACGGGGAACCCGAAGGCGAGCATGGCATGGTCCAGCGCTTCGATCGAGATCCCCTCGTCGAGCAGATAGCCCGCCTCGTTCATGTACGCGGCGAGCGTGCGCGTGGTGTAGAACCCCGGCCCGTCGCGCACCACGATGACGTGCTTGCCCAGTTGCTTGCCGTACGCCACCGCGGTGACGGTCGCCTCCGCGCTGGTGCGCTCGGTGACGATCACCTCGAGCAGCGGCATCTTGTGCACGGGGGAGAAGAAGTGCATGCCGAGCACCTGCTCGGCGCGCGTCGATGCCTCCGCAATGCGCGCGATGGGGATCGTGCTGGTGTTCGACGCGTAGATCGCGTGCGCGCCAATGATCGCTTCCGTCTCCCGGAGCACGCGGTGCTTGAGGTCGAGGTCCTCGAATACCGCCTCGATGACCAGATCGGCGTTGGCGAAGCCGGAGTAGTCCACCGTGCCGCTCACCAGGGAGAGCTCGCTCTCGAACTGCTGTCGCGTGACGTGCCGGCGCGTGAGCCGCTCGCGTAGCACGTCGTGCACCGCCTTCATTCCCTTCGCAATGCGCGGCCACTCGGCGTCCTTCATCCGGACGGTGGTGCCCTGCATGGCCGCCACGCTCGCGATCCCCGCGCCCATGAAGCCCGCGCCGAGCACGCCGAGCTTGTGCACCGGCCGCGGAGACGGCGCCGGCGGCGCGACTCCGGGGTCCTTCTTGAGCGCGGTGGTGGCGCGGAAGAGGTAGATGAGCTCGCGCGCCGTGGCAGTGACCGCCATGTCGCCGAAGAGGCGCGACTCGGTGGCGAACGCGTCGTCGCGCGGCCGCTCGTAGCCGGCGGCGACCGCCTGCAGCGCGGCGAGCGGCGCGGGATAGTGCCCGCGCGTCTTGGCCAGCGTCTGCTGCCGCGCCTGGCGGAGTACGAGCGCGCGGCCGAGCGGGTTGTCTTCGAGCAGCAGGTCCATCGCGCCATGCGAGGCACGCGGCCGGTTGCGCGGAATGGTGCCCGCGGCCAGGTCGCGCGCGCGCGCCATCGCCACGTCGCGCAGGATGGATGGGTGCACCAATTCATCCACCAGCCCGATCGCGAGCGCCTTCCGCCCGCGCACGTTCTTCCCGGTGAGGATCATCTCGAGCGCGTTGCGCAGCCCCACGCGGCGCGGCAGCCGCTGCGTGCCGCCGGCACCGGGAATGAGACCGAGCATCACCTCGGGGAGGGCGAGCATCGTCTTCGGATGATCGGTGGCGATGCGGTACGCGCACGCGAGCGCCATCTCCACGCCGCCGCCCAAGCACGCGCCGTGGATGGCCACGAGGATCGGCGTGCGCAGCGTCTCCATCCGCGCGAACATGCGCTGCGCCTCGCGGCTCAACGCCTCCGCTTCGCGCGCGCTCCCCACCGCGCGCAGCTCGTCGATGTCGGCGCCGGCCAGGAAGCCCTCTGGCTTGCCGCTCACGATGACCAGCGCACCGATCGACGCATCGCGCTCCACGAGATCCATCGCTCGTGCGAGCTCCTGTCCCACCGCCGTGCTCAGCGTGTTGACCGACTCGCCCTTCCGGTCGAGCGTGAGGACGGCGATCCCGTCGTGCGCCTCGAGCGAGAACGCGTCCGTGGCGAGGAGCGGCTGCGCGCCGGGAGCGATGGTCGTCATGCGGCGGGGTTCTCGATGACCATGGCGAATCCCATCCCCCCCGCGGCACACACGGTCATGAGGCCGAACTTCCCGCCACGGCGCTGCAGCTCGTGGCAGAGCGTGGTGGTGATGCGCGCTCCGGTGGCGCCGAAGGGATGCCCGATCGCGATCGAGCCCCCCATCACGTTGAGCCGCGAGCGATCCACCTCGCCCACCGGCTGGCTGAACCCCGCGCGCTCCGCCCAGTAGGGCGACTCGAACCCCTGCAGGTTCGACAGCACCTGTGCGGCGAACGCCTCGTGCATCTCCACCAGATCGATGTCGCGGAGCGTGAGCCCGGCGCGCTCGAGCGCCACCGGCGCGGCGAGCACCGGCGCCTGCAACAACTGCTCCCCGGGATCGAGCGCCGCGTACGCGTACGATCGGATGATCCCGATCGGCGTACGGCCGAGTGCGCGCGCCTTCTCCTCGCTCATGAGGAGCACCGCTGCCCCGCCGTCGGTGAGCGGCGAGGAATTACCGGCGGTCACCGTGCCGTACTTCCGGTCGAACACCGGCTTCAACGCCTGCAACTGCTCGAAGCTCGTGTTCGTGCGGATGCCGTTGTCCGACGTCATCACCTCGTCGTAGCGCGGCGGCACCGGGAGCGGCGTGATCTCCGCGGCCAGCCGGCCGTCCTCGGTGCCGGCGGCGGCCAGGCGGTGCGAGCGCAGCGCGAACTGATCCTGCTCCTCGCGCGGAATGTGGTTGAGCTTGGCCATCTTCTCCGCCGACTGCCCCATCGTCTCGCCGGTGGACGGCTCGGCGATGGCCGGCGTGATCGGCACCAGATCGCGCGGCCGCACCCTGGCGAATGCCGCCACGCGCGCGCCGAGCGTCTTGGCGCGGCTCGCCTGTACCAGGATGTCCGACATCCCGCGCGAATGCAGGATGGGGACGTTGGAGAGCGACTCGGCGCCCCCCGCGATCGCGACGTCCGCGTGTCCGAGCAGGATCTGGTCCGCCGCGTCCGTGATCGCCTGGTTGGCCGATGCGCACGCACGACTCACCGTGACGGCCGGAATGCTCTTCGGAAAGATGGGGAGGAGCGCCACCTCGCGAGCGATGTTGGGCTCCAACACGCTCGGCACCACCGTCCCGAAGACGATGGTGTCCACCTCCTTGCCGTCGAGCGCCGTGCGCTCTACGAGCTCACCCACCGCCAGCCGGCCGAGCTGCACCGCGGACAGCCGCCTGAGCGTGGTGCCCGCACGCGCGAACGGCGTGCGCACCCCGGCCACGATGGCCACGCGCCGCGAGCTCGAGCGGTAGGGGAGCATGCATGTAAGGTAAGGCGCACATGGGTCCACGGGCGAGGGGGCTCGGCCCAGCGCGCAGGGTCGATCGGCAGAGCGCGAGCGTGCGAGGGAGCGGGCATCACGCTCGCCCGGCGCGCAGCGTCGATCGCCTTGCCGGCTGCGCGGCATCGGCGCAGATTCGCCGGCGCCGCACGAGCGTGTCGCCGCGCGCGCATGCACGGAGAGAGAGTCATGAACAACGTGACCGTCCGCTACATCGTCGCCGACCTCGACGCGGCGCTCGCCTTCTACACCGAGCACCTCGGCTTCACCGTCGTGATGCACCCCGCGCCCACGTTCGCCATGCTCGCGCGCGACAGCCTGCGGCTCGCGCTCAGCGTACCGAGCTCGCAAGGCGGAGGGGGACAGACGCTCCCCGATGGCCGAACGCCGGCGCCCGGCGGATGGAACCGGATCATGCTGATGGTCGAGGACCTGTCCGCGGAGGTGGCGCGGCTCCGCGCTGCCGGGCTCCGCTTCCGGAGCGACATCATCACCGGCGTGGGCGGAAAGCAGATCATCGTGGATGATCCGTCGGGCAATCCGGTGGAGCTGTTCCAACCGGCGCCGCGCTGAGCCGTTCTCGCCCACGGCGCGCCGCACAGAGCGCGCCGCGCGTAACGTCTCGCCGCGTTGCACACCGCACGTGAGGCGTCGGGCCGACGCTCGCGGTAACGCTCAACGCTACATCGACATCCCGCTCATCGCCTGCATCCTCCCCGGCCGCACGCGGAGAAAGACGCTCACCCCGCCCGGCACGCGCGTTCCGTACCTCGCGCGCAACGCGCGGGGGATCACGTTCAGCGAGCCGCGCACACCCACCCCGATCGAGCCCTGACCGACCGACGCGACCTCGCGCACGTAGCCGAGCGCGAGTGAGCCGATCGTGAACTCGCGATCCTCCGACGCAGGATCGAGCGCGAAGGCGGCATCGCGACCACGGTCACGACCGCGCACCGTTGCGCTGCGGGTGGTGGCGAGGCTGGGAGACACGATGGCCGCGTCCACTCCCAGATCGGCCGCGCTCTTCTCCACCACTTCCGCACGTACCGTCACCGCGCTCCGCGCACCGAGAGCCACCCTTGCCTCGGCGAGCACGCTGTGCGAGGCACCCATGCCCGGGTGGATGTTCGCCCCCCAGACGAGCGCCCCCGCAACCGTCCGCGTGCCGCCAAGCTGGCGGCTGTGCAGCACCGATGCCGAGATCCGGTGCAGCGGTTCCTCCGGATGCAGCTCCTCGGGGGTGGCGAGATATCCGTACGACGCGCTCACGCTCCACTGGGCGTCGGGGTTCACGGTCACGCGCGAGGAGTACGAATCCAGGCTGCGGCCGCTGTAGTCGAAGTTGGTGCGATGCTCGTCCGGCTCGCGGCCGTTGAAGATCGAGCCCTCCACCTTCCACCGTCGCGTGTACAGGGCGGCGGTGGCGACGCCGAAGACGATGTGCGTGGCGTCCTGCCAGTGATGCGAGAGCGGCGCGAGTGGATCGTCCGCCGCGGAGGGACGATGCGGAAAGGCCACGGGCCCGAGCGCCGGCTCTCCCACCGGCGCCGCGTAGAGCGAGAAGGCCAGGTTGCGCGCGAGCGCGCGGTCGTACTGCACCGCCAGCTCCATGAAGAGATCGTGCGGATGCTGGCGATCGTGCAGCGGCTCCCGGTGGAAGCTCTCTCCGCTCTGCAGCAGGAGCGGGTATCCCTTTGCCGTCACGGTGAACGGCTCGAGGCTGATCATCCCCTTCAGGGTGAGCAGCCCCGCGCCGAGCTGTCGGCGCGCCGAGAGCATCCCCCAGTTCACGCTCGCCACCTGATCGTCTCCACGATCGGTGAACTGATTGTCGTAGAGCAGGAAGAGCGTGCCGTGCAGCATGAGCTCCCACGAGCCGGCCATCGCGTGGTGCGCATACATCGGCGACGCATCCGGCAGCCACGACGTGCCGGACCCCGCGCGCGTCATCGGGATACCGAGCGGCGCGGCGGGCATCGCGGGCCGCCCCATGCGCATGGCGTGCGGAGGCGTGGTGTCGGCCGGAGCGCGGTGTGCGCTGTCAGCCGGGGCGGATGCGGGGTTGCCGTGCTGCGCGAGGGTGCGCGCGGGGGAGAGGAGCGCGATCCCGAGCATCGTCGCGGCGAGCAGAGGAAACGCGCGGTGGTGCATCACGGGAAGGTAGACCCAGCACATGCGCACGGCTACCGGGTTGAGCGCGGCGTCGCCGGCCGCGGGCACCGCGCCCACCGGTGCCGCGCAGCCTTCCGAGAATAGCAGTGCAGCACAGGCTCCGTCTGCCGCGTGCGTGGCACTTTCCTCGCAGCCTGTCGGCGCACATCGTCTTGCTCGCACTCTCCCCGTTCCGGAGGAACCATGCGGAGCGCAACGTACGACGTTCGGCCGGGCGCGCCAAAGCGCCCCCGACGCACACTCTGTCTCCTTGTCGCGTGCACCGGCGCAGCGCTGGCGCTCGGTGCGTGCTCAGGGAGCGATGGCGGCACAGCGGAGGCCCGGGCGCAGGATGCGACGCCGCCGACACGCACCGCGGCGCAGTCCATCGATTGGAAGAAGGTGGACAGCGCCATGGGACGGTCGGGGACGATGCAGAAGGACGGAGCGTATCGGTATTCCATGCCGCGCTCCGACCTGCGCGTGAGGCTCGACGGTGTGGTCATCTCGCCCGCGCTCGCGCTCGGCTCCTGGCTCGCAATGAAGCCGGCGGGAAGCGGAGTCATGGCCATGGGCGATCTGGTGCTCACGCAGGACGAAGTGCCGGCGGTCATTGCCGCGCTACGGAAGGGTGGTGTGATGCAGACGGCGCTGCACAACCACCTGCTCCGAGAGAGTCCGCACGTGATGTACCTGCACGTCCACGGCGATGGCGATGCCGTGGCGATCGCGCGCGCCGTGCACCAGGCGCTCGCGGCTACGGCCACGCCGCCGGGCGCAGCGTCATCCGGACAGTCCGCCTCGCCCGCCGCACGCCAGCCCCTCGCGCTCGATACGGCGGCGATCGACCGGGAGCTTGGCCGTCACGGCAGCTCGAGCGGAGGGGTGTATCACGTGTCCGTCCCGCGCGCCCAGGCCGTGCGCATGGCGGGGGTGGAGATTCCGCCGTCCATGGGCGTCGCGACGGCGCTCAACTTTCAACCAACCGGAGGTGGCAAGGCGGCGATCAACGGCGACTTCGTCATGACGGCGGACGAGGTGAACGCCGTGATCCAGGCGCTCGAGGAGAGCGGGATTCAGGTGGTGGCCGTCCACAACCACATGCTGCGCGAGGAGCCGCGGTTGTTCTTCCTGCACTTCTGGGCGAACGACGACGCGGTGAAGCTCGCGCACGGACTCCGCGGCGCGTTGGACCGGATGGCGGTGCAGCGCGCTCCCTGACGCGCTGCCCCCCCCGCTCACCCCAGCCCGATCGCCCTGGAGAGCTCCCGGTGGATGCGCCCCACGCGCTCCACCTGCCCCTTGGCGGCGAAGCGCTCGTAGAATCCTTCCGCGCGAAAGTCGCGCACGCGCTCGCTCCACGGCGCGAGCCGCGCCTCCCACCGCTTCACGCGATCGGTCGGCGGGGACGCATCTTCGTCCGCCAGGTCGGCGCACACGCGCAGCATCGCCTTGATCGTCACCGGGCGGGTGATCATGTACTTCGGGCTCCCCCACGCGTCTCCCCACACGCGCTCGGCCGCCTTGAGAAAATCGCGCGCGATGGCGTAGTAGCGCGGCGCGCCCACCGACGGCGCGGGCACGTCGTCCACGTTGCGGTAGTCCGACGTGACCCAGCGATGCAGCTCGTTGAACAGCTCCGACTGCAGGATCCACTTCTCCTGCCGGCTGCGTCCGCCCAGACGGTTGATCTTGTAGCGCAGGGGACTGTCGCCTTCCGCGTAGAGCATCTCCACGATGCGCGCGGCGAGCTTGCGATCGGGCGCCGCCCACGACACGCGCTCGTAGAGATCCACCAGGTGGCTCTTGTTGATGCGCGTTGGGGTGGAGTTGATGATCACGAACATCTCGGTGGCGAAGTCCTCCGTGCGTCCGTCGAAGATCACGCACGGCACGTGGATGTTCTGCGCTTCCTCCGGGCGGCGGTCGATGTAGAAGCGGAGCGCCGCGAGCCGGTGCTGTCCGTCGATGATGAGGAAGCGATCGGAGGGTTCCTGCAGATGTCCCACCGTGTCCCCATGTCCCATGGAGCGGAAGGCGAGCTGCTCGGCGGTGAAGAGGAGCACCGTGCCGGGGATGGGTGGCTGGCTGCCGGCGTTCTCGTAGAAGTTCTCGATCGCGCGCACCTTGGCGCGCGAGAGCTGCCGCTGGAAGGCGCGGTCGGTGCGCTCGATGCGGGCGATGAAGCGGGCGACCTCGTCGTCCTCGGGCACCTCTTCCGGCGCAATCTGCTCTCCCTCGCCGTAGAAGCGGCTGATGAAGCGCACGCGCTCGAGCAGGTCCTCGGCCGGATACGAGACGAAGTAGAAGACGCCGTCCTTCTGCCGGATGCGGGTAGCGAGCATCGGTTCCCTCGCGTTGTGTGGTCCGCGTGTCCCCGGAGCCCGGGGGGGTTGCGCTGAACGGCTGTGCGGACTATGCGGGCCGTGTGGCGGGTGCGCAAGCGCGGGGGGCGGCAGCGAGCCCGAACCACCCTGCCCCGTCCATCGAAACCGGAAGGCGCGCCGCGCTGTCCAAGCCGGAGACTGTTCGCTCCTCACTCCACTCGGGACCCGCTCATGCGTGACCTCCGCTACGCGCTCCGCACCCTTCGCAGAGCTCCCCTCTTCACGGGTCTCGCGGCTCTCACGCTCGCGCTCGGGATCGGCGCCACCACGGCGATCTTCACGGTGGTGAACGGCGTGCTGCTGCGTCCGCTCCCGTATCCGCATGCCGATCGCATCATGAGCGTGTCGGAGCTGAACGCGAGGGGCGCGAAGATCACATTCTCCGACCCGGACTTCGAGGACCTGCGCGACCAGACGCGGAGCCTCGCCGCGCTCGCCGAGGTGGAGGGAGTGCGGGTGGTGTCCGTGGCCGGCCCAAGCGAGCCGGTGCGCGCGAGCTTCACGGAGGCATCGCGCGACTTCTTCCGGGTGATGGGGGTCGCGCCCATTCGCGGACGTCTGTTCGTTCCGGAGGAGCAGCGCGTGGGCGGGCGTCCGGCGGCCGTGGTGAGCGAGGGATTCTGGCGGCGTTCGCTCGGCGGCGCACCGCTCGGCGCGAGCACGACGCTAACGATCGACAACAGGGTGGTCACGGTCGTCGGCGTGATGCCGGCGTCGCTCGACTACCCTGTCGGCGCGGACATCTGGATGCCGCGGGAGCTCGAAGAGCGCAACCCGCACCGGACGGGGCACAACTTCAGGGTCGTGGGACGGCTCCGCGACGGCGTCTCCCTGGCGCAGGCCCGAGCCGACGCCAACGCCGTCGCGCACCGGCTCGAGCAGCAGTACGGCGACGACACGGACATGCACGGCGTGGCGCTCGTCCCGCTCCGCGACTGGCTCGTGGGCGACGTGAAGACGCCGCTGCTCATGCTGCTCGGCGCGTCCGCCGTGCTGCTCCTCATCGCGGGCGCGAACGTCGTGAATCTCATGCTCGCGCGCATGGCCGCACGCGAGGGAGAGCTGGCTCTGCGCCTCGCGCTCGGCGGCACGCGAGCGCGGCTGGTACGCCAGTTCGTGGCCGAGGCGCTCGTGCTCGCCGTTGGCGGCGGCGTTCTCGGCGTGGCGCTCGCGGGCGGCGCCGTGCGCGCGCTGCTCGCGTTGCGCCCCGACAATCTTCCCCGAGTGGGCGACATCCACATGAGCTGGGCAGTGCTGCTCTTCGTGCTCGGCGTTTCGGTGGTCGCCGCGATCGCGATGGGGTTGCTCACGGCGTGGCGTTCCGGCCGCGGCGCTCTGCGCGACGCGCTGGCGGAATCGCAGCGCACGCAAGCCGGCACGGGCGGGGGGAATCGGATTCGCCGCGCGCTGGTGGTGGCGCAGATGGCTGCAGCGCTGGTGCTGCTCGTGGGCGCCGGGCTCCTGGGGCGCAGCTTCGTCAAGCTGCTCTCGGTGGACCCCGGATTCCGCACCGAGAACGCGCTGGTGCTCGATCTCTCGCTCCCCTACCCCGCCGACGAGAGCGCGCAGCGCCGCACGATCCAGTTCTACGACGACCTCATCGCCCGGCTGCACAGCCTGCCCGGCGTGCGGGACGTGGGCGCGGTGAACGCGTTCCCGCTCGGCGACGGCGGTGCGGGCGACGGCACGTTTCTCATCGTGCCGAGCCGCGACGCACCGCCGGACATGGCCAGTCTCTCCACGCTGTTCAAGGACCGCTCGCGCACGGGGCACGCGGAGTATCGCCTGGCGAGCACCGGCTACTTCCACGCGATGCACATCCCGCTCATCCGCGGCCGGCTCTTCACCGATGCGGATGGTCCCGATGCGCCGCCCGTCGCGGTGATCAGTCAGTCGCTCGCCGAGCGGCGATGGCCGCACGAGGATCCGATCGGCACAGTGATCGAGTACGGCAACATGGATGGGGACATGCGTCCCTTCACGATCGTCGGCATCGTGGGCGATGTGCGCGAGACGAGTCTCGCCGAGCCGCCGAGTCCGACGTTCTACGGCTCGTACCGGCAGCGGCCGAGCCGAGGCGCGCTGAACATCGTCGTGCAGGGGGCCGCCGTCGAGACGCCCGGCGCGATCGCGACGGTGCGCCGCATCGCGCGCGAGATGCGCCCCGACGTCCCGCCGCGGCTCCGTACCGTGGAGAGTCTGGTGTCGCGCTCGGTGGCGGACCGGCGGTTCACACTGCTCCTCATCGGGGTCTTCGGCGCGAGCGCGCTCTTGCTGGCGACGTTCGGCGTGTACGGCGTGATCTCACTGCTTGTGACGCAGCGCCGGCCGGAGATCGGCGTACGCATCGCGCTCGGTGCACAGACGGGTGACGTGCAGCGGCTCGTGCTGCGCGAAGGGATGGTGCTCGCGCTGGCCGGCGTGCTGCTGGGCGCCGCGTTGGCGCTGGCGCTCACGCGATCGCTCGGCGGCCTGCTGTACGGCGTGAAGCCCACCGATCCGCTCTCGTTCATCGCCGTGGCGGTCGTGCTCGTGAGCGTCGCGCTGGTCGCGAGTCTCATCCCCGCGCAGCGCGCGTCGCGCATCGACCCGATGCGGATTCTGCGCGGGGGGTGAGGTTTCGCTGTTCGCTGATGGAGGCGCGATCGCTCTTGTGCGTTTGATTGCGAATGCGCGAGGGACCCTCCGCGATGGCGACAGGCGGCGAGGTCGGTTGGAGCGATGGGGGCCCGGGGCGGTGATGCCGGAGCTCGGCCGGGCAATGTCAGAGGGTGGAAATAGCTTGTGGTTGGAACCGGGCGGTTGGTCCGGGCCACCCAGATTGCGCCGGGATGAGCTCACGGCGTTCGGCCGCCAGGAGGTGGGTAAATGTCAACTCGATCGAAGAAGCCAGGAGAGAGCGCGGAGAGGGAGACGGCAGCGGGGCCGGCGGGTTCAGAGGGCCGGACGCGAGAGAAGGGGTTTCTCGAGTTGTTTCCCTACATGGCGCAGTATCCGGAGATCGACCCGGCGATCCTGGCGAATCCGGAGAGGGTGGAGCACGAGGACACGATGAAGGCGATCGAGGAGCTCCAGCAGGGGCGGGAGCGCCAGGGCGCTGCGCCCTCGGAGCCGGAGGAGGAGTAACGGGCGCGGTGATGCTCCGGTTGAGCGCGGAGATGAGATACACGTGAATGGGCGAGAGGCCCGCTGGACGCGAGGACATCGCATGACATCGGACGATTACTGCGACGATGTGCCCTGGGCACAGATCGGGCCCACCCCGACACACTTGTGGGCGTGGCATGACCCTGCGTTCCACGCGCAGGTCCGCCCAGGGATGATTCTCGAGACGAACGACTGCGCCTACATCCTCGTGAAGGAGATTCGTCCCGACGGCATCATCCAGGGGAATGTGGCGCCAGGCTTGGGGAGCGGTGAGTTCCTCTGGACATGGGACGCGCTCGCGCGCTGGCAGTGCCTCATCTACCCATCTTCCGACGCGGATGAGCCGACGCGATGAGGAACGAGACATGAAGCTGATGGCGGAAAGCGGCCCGAGCATTCGCATTCGTGCGGCCATCCTGTCGCGGTACGCACGGTAGGAGCTGCAGCGATGTCGGCACCACACGTCTTTCGGGACGCACTGCTGATGTTCATTGCCGACGTGATGCGCGGCCTCTGGAGGAGCCTCAAAGCGGAGCTACGTCAGCGGCGCAACGGCGAGGAGGATCATGAGCCGGCGGTGGAGTGAGGGTCGGTTCTTGCGTTGAAAGCGGTCGGCGGGGGTGTGATTGCATGGTGGCGACGCCACAGGGCGTGTGCGATGCAACGCACAGAATACTGGCACTTTGGCCGAGCGGATAGCACGCGGCGCCTCACGCGTCAGGGCGACATTCGGGAAGCTGAAGTACTCGATGATCTTCACCGGCGGGTCGCGCGACGGATCATCCCCGCGTGCGTGGGGGACTCGGAAGCTCGATGGTTCCCCGGTCGGCTTCACTCGGTTCATCCCCGCGTGCGCGGGGAACTCGCCTTATTGGGCAGATTGGGCTTGACTTCGCTCGGTTCATCCCCGCGTGCGCGGGGAACTCGCCTCCGGATGGAGCGCCGCCACGGCGCGGAGCGGTTCATCCCCGCGTGCGCGGGGAACTCGACCGAGAACCGACCGGCCGGTTCCGTCAACGCGGTTCATCCCCGCGTGCGCGGGGAACTCCGTGCCACTCATTGCCGATAGGAGACTGACCCCGGTTCATCCCCGCGTGCGCGGGGAACTCCGTCCAGGTGTGCCGGGAGTGTGCCGCCGACTCGGTTCATCCCCGCGTGCGCGGGGAACTCTAACTACTAGGAGGAATTGTGACTACTGATCGCGGTTCATCCCCGCGTGCGCGGGGAACTCAAGATCGGCGCGTGGTCCTGTGTGGCCGCTAACGGTTCATCCCCGCGTGCGCGGGGAACTCGCGCGCGCGAACGCGCCGCTGTGGTCTGCGGGCGGTTCATCCCCGCGTGCGCGGGGAACTCGTGTTCGAGGGCCAGGGCGGTCCCTACTCGGGCGGTTCATCCCCGCGTGCGCGGGGAACTCATGAGTTCGACGGGCTTCCCCGTCATGTGGAACGGTTCATCCCCGCGTGCGCGGGGAACTCTAGGTTGTGCGCGCCATGGTGTCAGTCCTCCACGGTTCATCCCCGCGTGCGCGGGGAACTCACGATCACGCTGATCAGAAAGAGGGTCAGTAACGGTTCATCCCCGCGTGCGCGGGGAACTCAGGACTAACCATCTACGTAGGACTCTCCCTACCGGTTCATCCCCGCGTGCGCGGGGAACTCTCCGGCAGCGGTGAGCTGGTCTCCGTCCTGACCGGTTCATCCCCGCGTGCGCGGGGAACTCCCAAGGCTGTCACGTCCGGGGTGAGCACAACACGGTTCATCCCCGCGTGCGCGGGGAACTCCTCGTGCTCGCCGGGCATCACCTCACGTGAGTCGGTTCATCCCCGCGTGCGCGGGGAACTCATCTGGACGGTGGCAACCGATATCACGCTCATCGGTTCATCCCCGCGTGCGCGGGGAACTCGTGCGCAGTGCGTCGCCATCGCTCGTGCCGAACGGTTCATCCCCGCGTGCGCGGGGAACTCTCGTCGAACGCGATTTGCGTGTCACCCATATACGGTTCATCCCCGCGTGCGCGGGGAACTCCCGTCCTCTGGGATATGCTGCACGCTGATCCGCGGTTCATCCCCGCGTGCGCGGGGAACTCGTTTCCTCCGCCAGCGAACTGGGCGATCTGGGCGGTTCATCCCCGCGTGCGCGGGGAACTCATCCCTTCCTCGTCCGGCTGCGCCATTGCAGCCGGTTCATCCCCGCGTGCGCGGGGAACTCGCGGTCATCCAGAACGAGCACGATGACATCGACGGTTCATCCCCGCGTGCGCGGGGAACTCCGTCGGCGTGAGCCCCATCGCCTGGAGCCACACGGTTCATCCCCGCGTGCGCGGGGAACTCGTCGCGGCCTGTGCGCGCTTGAATCGGGCACCCGGTTCATCCCCGCGTGCGCAGGGAACTCCCGATCGCGGCCGGGGCGTCGCCGCCGTCCTCCGGTTCATCCCCGCGTGCGCGGGGAACTCAGGCGCCCAGTTCAAGCGCTACGCTACAGCGCCGGTTCATCCCCGCGTGCGCGGGGAACTCCGCTTGGGCGGGAGGAGGAGATCGCCGCGCACCGGTTCATCCCCGCGTGCGCGGGGAACTCCTCCTCGTTACAAGATACCTCAAGAGCGAAATCGGTTCATCCCCGCGTGCGCGGGGAACTCGCGTATCCGCTCCGCGAGGTGTTCCGGTTGGGCGGTTCATCCCCGCGTGCGCGGGGAACTCGCGGCGACGATCCAACTCCACTGTGTGCGTGTCGGTTCATCCCCGCGTGCGCGGGGAACTCGGGCCGCGAGCTGCGGCTCGTCTTCGACTGACCGGTTCATCCCCGCGTGCGCGGGGAACTCATAGAGCCGATCAATGCGCTCCGGCTCCAGGCCGGTTCATCCCCGCGTGCGCGGGGAACTCGCCCCCGATGGGACCGCCGGGGGCGCCACGCGCGGTTCATCCCCGCGTGCGCGGGGAACTCATCGGACAGATACTCCATCACGTTGTGGGGATCGGTTCATCCCCGCGTGCGCGGGGAACTCTGCCGACACCTCCGCCTTCTCGTGGATTTGCCCGGTTCATCCCCGCGTGCGCGGGGAACTCTGCTGCCGCACAGCGGCCACCGATGCAGTGCGCGGTTCATCCCCGCGTGCGCGGGGAACTCCGCGAGGAGCGCGCCGCGTACCAGCGGCAATACGGTTCATCCCCGCGTGCGCGGGGAACTCACGAGCGCGCGCTCGGCCGCCCCGCCCAGCCCCGGTTCATCCCCGCGTGCGCGGGGAACTCGCGCGCACGGTCATCACGGCCAGCGCGTCCGTCGGTTCATCCCCGCGTGCGCGGGGAACTCGATGATGTCGGTCACCTCACCCACGCCGTCCACGGTTCATCCCCGCGTGCGCGGGGAACTCGTCGTTGCGCGGCGGAAGGGGTGACCGATGCCCGGTTCATCCCCGCGTGCGCGGGGAACTCGAGAAATGCGGCGTCAGGTCGCCCATCGCCTACGGTTCATCCCCGCGTGCGCGGGGAACTCACGCCCGCTGGACGATTGTGAGATCACCCGCGCGGTTCATCCCCGCGTGCGCGGGGAACTCAACATCGCGGCCGCTGCCTCGGGGGAATTCAGCGGTTCATCCCCGCGTGCGCGGGGAACTCGCCGCTACCGCCCGCCGCGCCACCTCCTCCTTCGGTTCATCCCCGCGTGCGCGGGGAACTCGGCAGTGGCCAGCAGGCGAACGGCATCGTACCCGGTTCATCCCCGCGTGCGCGGGGAACTCGCGATGTCGCGCAGCGCTCCGGTGTGCAGCCGCGGTTCATCCCCGCGTGCGCGGGGAACTCTCGGTTCATCGCCACCCCCACCGCCGCCACCGCGGTTCATCCCCGCGTGCGCGGGGAACTCCGACCGTTGGCGAGCTCGATCACGCCCATGACCGGTTCATCCCCGCGTGCGCGGGGAACTCGGCGAGCGTCAGCAGCCGCTCCGCGTGCTCGACGGTTCATCCCCGCGTGCGCGGGGAACTCTCGTAGTCCACGCCGTCGATCGTGAGCCAGGCCGGTTCATCCCCGCGTGCGCGGGGAACTCCTCGCCGCGCGTGAAGCCGTGGCGCTGGGACACGGTTCATCCCCGCGTGCGCGGGGAACTCTTCCGGATCGGTCGCCGCATGCACTCGACCGGCGGTTCATCCCCGCGTGCGCGGGGAACTCATGAATACGATGAAGACTGCGCGCTGGCGTGCCGGTTCATCCCCGCGTGCGCGGGGAACTCAAGACGATCACGCGCAAGGTCACGGACGCGAACGGTTCATCCCCGCGTGCGCGGGGAACTCTGCTTCGCGTACATCGCGAAGATGTCCGCGCTCGGTTCATCCCCGCGTGCGCGGGGAACTCGACGCCTTCCTCCCACGCGTCCGCCAGCCAGTCGGTTCATCCCCGCGTGCGCGGGGAACTCCACGGCGACGCTCGCCACCGGCGCGGTGAACCCGGTTCATCCCCGCGTGCGCGGGGAACTCTTGAACGGGGTCTTGGGCTTCACGTACGCGGGCGGTTCATCCCCGCGTGCGCGGGGAACTCAGCACTTCAACGCTCCGCTCGTAGCGCGTCACCGGTTCATCCCCGCGTGCGCGGGGAACTCAACCGTGGGGGTGCAGCGACCGGGGCCGGCGTCGGTTCATCCCCGCGTGCGCGGGGAACTCATCGACGCGCAGGTCACGGACGAGCTGGACCACGGTTCATCCCCGCGTGCGCGGGGAACTCCCGTACTGCGCGCCGTTGCGGTACGTGCGCACCGGTTCATCCCCGCGTGCGCGGGGAACTCGTCGAGCTCAACACCGAAGACCAGATCACCGACGGTTCATCCCCGCGTGCGCGGGGAACTCAACGCTTTCCTGAGCGCGAGCGCTTCGGCCACCGGTTCATCCCCGCGTGCGCGGGGAACTCCTCGCGACGCTCAAGACGGTGCAGTCGGCGGACGGTTCATCCCCGCGTGCGCGGGGAACTCTTGGCGCCGGTGTTGTCGGTGGCCTGCTGCAGCGGTTCATCCCCGCGTGCGCGGGGAACTCAGCGCGATGTGCGTCGACAGCGTGTTCGAGCCCGGTTCATCCCCGCGTGCGCGGGGAACTCCCACACGGAGTTGACAAAGCTGTGCCCGATGCCGGTTCATCCCCGCGTGCGCGGGGAACTCGCGGCGTTCCCCGGCTTCGCGAACCTCACGGACGGTTCATCCCCGCGTGCGCGGGGAACTCATGAGCGCGCCCGAGGTCAGGATGCCGAGCGGCGGTTCATCCCCGCGTGCGCGGGGAACTCAATACCTGGAGTTGGCAGCGTATTCGGAATGGCGGTTCATCCCCGCGTGCGCGGGGAACTCGAAGACGGGGTCGTCGCCCGCGGTGCCGGCGCCGGTTCATCCCCGCGTGCGCGGGGAACTCCGGAAGGGGATAAGCGCACCAGCCGTCCTCACCGGTTCATCCCCGCGTGCGCGGGGAACTCGTGCCGCCGGACCAACAAGCCGAGTGGCGCGCCGGTTCATCCCCGCGTGCGCGGGGAACTCCGCGCCACTCACTGCCGATAGGAGACTGACACCGGTTCATCCCCGCGTGCGCGGGGAACTCAAGGAGCGGGCCGCGCTTCACGCGAGTATCCCCGGTTCATCCCCGCGTGCGCGGGGAACTCCACGCCGATCAGGTGCGGAGCATTGAACTGTCCGGTTCATCCCCGCGTGCGCGGGGAACTCTCCTGCACCGTATTGCCGAGATCGATCCCCACCGGTTCATCCCCGCGTGCGCGGGGAACTCTCTTACGTGCAGCTCTAAGCCTACCAACCACTTCCCCACCACGCCCTACCCCTACCGGCTCGTTGGTACCTCTCCGGCCGTCACTTGCCCGTCACTCGCCGACTCCTCTCCGCCGCCCTCCAATGCACCAAACCGTACCAGCGTGAGGCCATCGAAGTCCACCGCTGTTCGGCGATTCGCTCCGAGTGTCTCGAATGCAAACCCAGAGTCCGTAGGTGCCGACCACGCCATCACAGCCGATCCGTCGCCGATGAGTGCTTCCACCTCCTGCCAGATGCGCTCGCGCATGCGCGCCGAGTATACGCCGACATACACGCCGGCACGAATCTCCGCGAACCACAACGACAGCCGCCCGCGCAGCCGCGGTGGTGCGTTCTCAACCACGATGACCAGCATCGCCCGATACCGATTGGGGGAGCGCCGGCGCCTGCCCCTCGGGCGCTTCCGGCGGTGGCGTGAGCCCGCTCGCGGCGATCAAGTCAGCGATGGTGGGAATGATCCGCTCAAGAAGATTCGTCCGGCGGAACGCATCCCGGCAGGCGATGCGCACTAACCGCTCTGCCTGCCGCGCGTCTGCGTGGCCGCGCTCAATCCGGGCAGCCACCGTAAAGGCTGCTGGCACTACCGTCTCGAACTTGAAGATGTCCGCGATGTCGTAGACGAAGCTCTGTGGCTTGCCACGGTGCAGGAAGCCGATCGCGGGGGCGTACCCGGCGGCCAAGATTGCTGCTTCGCTCAACCCATATAGACAAGACGTACCCGCGGACAGGCAGCGATTCGGCACATCCGCCTCGTCCCACGCGTCCGGATCGTAGCGGCGCGCATCCCACGTGACCCCGTGCACCCGCGCCAGCTGCTGGTACATAGTCCGAACGCGCGCGCCCTCGATCCCACGAAGTTGATCCACCGACCGACGCGCCGGTGGCTCCTCGCCAAAGCGCAGCGCGTACATCGCACGAACCACCCGCAAGCGCGGCGTTTCATTGAGCGCTGCGGCGGCCTGCCAGAGTAATCGGTCAGCTCGGGCGCCGCCGGGCTGACCCGCCGCGTAGAGGCGCACGCCACCTTCACCCACCCAGACCAACAGGCATCCCACGCGCGCAGCGAGTGTAACCGCCGCGTGTGTGATGCGCGTCCCCGGCTCGAGCATGAGACACGCTAGTCCCCCCACTGGGATTTGTACGCGCGCGCCGTTCTTGTCCACCAGGACAAATGCGCTGTCGATGACGTCCACCTGCCCGTACTCCAGGAAAACGATGGCTGCGCGATCCTTTATCGGAATCGGCCGCAGAGGTACATAGGGAGTGTTCATGCCATTCTCTCTCGAACGTGATGGGCAACGGAAGGAATCAGGTCACAGGAAACGCCAAACGGCACGGAAACGCGTGCGAGAAAATCCCGCGAACGCGATCCCGTGCCGCCCTCCCGCTTTCTTGGCTCGGTCGCCGCTGCTGAGAGCGCCCAGGTCGTGGCTGCCGACTACGCCCGCCGCACCAGCATCAACCCGCAGCCGAACGCCTTCGCACGGCCGAACCCCCTCGCAATAGCAGCGACGAACGCATCAGGGTCACACACCTCCAGCACGCCCTCAAAGTCCAGGATGCCGAGTCGGGCGGGCTTACGACCGTGGTCAACACGGAGCGTGCGGTAGCCCATGACACGAACAGGCTGCCCTTCTGTCGCGCCCTCGGATCCCGTGTCCTGTTCGGCTTCGAGCCGTGGCAGGAGGAACCCGCTCTTCTCACCCTGTCTGCCCAACCACTCGAGCCCGGCCTGATTGACCGCACGTTGGCGTACCTCAGCGCGCTTGCCGCTCGGAACCGAATGCAGTGCATCCATGACGACATCGCACGGTTTGCCGCGTACACCGGGCCCACCGCCGCGTGCAATCGTGGCATTCGCGCGGAGTGCAAAGGCCAGCCGGTCCCCCGCCCGTAGCGACGGCGCGAACGGCTTCACGGGGTCCAGGTCAAAGAAGCCGTGACGGTCCTCGGGAGGCCGCCTGGAGAGAAAGTAGAAGACGCCAGGCTGTGCTTCGCGCCAGAGGAAGTCACGTTCGCGTCCGGGCGAATCGCCGAAGAGGGTCCAGACAAGCTTGTGCCCGGCTGACACGCGTGCTGAATCGTCCGACGGCACGAGCAGCGTCCGCAGCGCCGACGACGGTACGTCGCGACGCAGCCGAGCCCGCGAGAGATAGACATCAGCTGGAAGTTTGGTCATATATCGGCCTCCCACGGCTCAGCGGGCGGAGCGGATCGGTGCACTTCCGCTTCCGGCTCGGGCAGCAGGCCCACTTCCACAATGCGCTCAGCGAACTGCCATCGGCCGCGGTGCGGCGCCGCGTCACGGCGTACCTCGCGCCTGTGCTGGTCGAGCCCCGAGTCGAAATCCGTGCAGGGATCGTGGGATACCTCCCGCCCCCATGCCACACGTCGCGTTCCGACATCCCGGGGCGCCAGGCGATCGAACACGCTGCTGACGGCTGCTCGGGCACCCGCCGGAGCGCCTGGCAGTGCGCGGCGCCACTCGGCATATCGGAGTAACGCGTCACCAAGCGTCGTGGCGGGGAGCACTTCTGCCGCGAGTGGTAGACCAAGCGCGTTCGCTTTTCTTCCGGCATAGAGGACGAACCTCGGCTGCGACAAAGCATGCCGCAGCTCCTCCAACGAATGCGGAGGGGACGCAGCCCGCCGCCAGATCGCCACCGTGGCCAATGCATCCTGCCGGTAGGTCCGACGCGACAAGATGGTCTGGCGATCGCCTGGTGCTACAGCGTTCAATAACGCGGCGCGCGTGGCCGGGCGGCGTCTTCTCACGATGGATGCGGCCACGGTCTGCGCCGTGTGGTAATCGGCCATCGTCGCTCCCGGCGCATCGAGCCGTACCGCGATGCCGTAACCCGCATCCAGCATCTCGTGCCTCGCCTGCTCCTCGCGGCGGATCCCGAGCGCCGCGGCGAGGATACCGAGCACAGCGGATCGGCTTGGCCTGTCCCAGGAGCCGCGCGTCTCACCCACGGCGATCTCGCCCCAGCTCGCGAGTGGCGCGTAGAGGGTGAAGAGCAGGAAGTCCGTCACGCGACGCTCTCCCGTGCAAATGTGGCGATCGCCTCGAGTGACCCTTCCACTTTGCTGGACGTGACGAGCATCTGCTCGCGCTGCTCGGCGCAGGGGCCATACGCCTGATCGAGATTGCTGCACAGTGAGAGCAGTGCGCTCACAGACTTCTGTGCGACGTCGCCATCCTCGCGCACCGAGACCGGCTTGAGGAATGCCGCCGCCAGTGTTCGCGGCTGCTGCGCTCCGCGCTCAGCCATGACAAACGTCGACCGGGCACGTGATGCGAAGCTCGCCTGCTTACCGCGCGGCGACACCATGGTGGAGCAGCGCACGAGCGCATCCACAGCATCCTGCGCCAGTCCACGATTGCCGCCGAGATTGCTCGCAAGGAGGTCGCAATCGATGCATGCGTACAGGTAGAAGAGCCCCGCGCCGAATTCCTGCACGCCGATGAACGACGTTCCTACATCCTCATGTTCAGCGGGGTTCTTCAGGTCGTCCACGGCAACGTAGTAATCGTCTTCTACCACAGCGCTGTGCGTCGTGAACGCGTGAGCGACCTGGACTGCGGCTTCACGGTTGAAGGCCGGCGCATCGGCGAGCATGCGGCCGAACATCGCGATATCGGCGGCGCCGTCGCTCGTGAGAAGCAGCTCGTCGGCTGTCGGCTCAATCGTTTCACCCGCCGCGGCACGATCGGCGAGAGCAAACGCGCGCTCGCGCTCTTCCGGCGAGACGAACGCGAGCTGCTTGATATACGTAGGATCGCGGCCCGTCTTGTCCTCGAGCTTGCCGAACACCCCCGCGATCTGTTTCGCCGTCTCGATCGCCTGCTCCTCTTGCATTCCTTTGGCGATGAGGTGCTTCTTCACTTCCTCCCCGAGGCGCTGGGTTCGCCAGCCGACACGCTCGCCCACTTGCTCGGCGAACACCGGTGACGTGCGCCAGGCCCGCTTGAGACTCTGCGAAGAGATACGAATGCGTGGTACACCACCGAAGATCACGGTCTTGGGACGACCGGTGTCGTCGCGGTTGAGATTCGACGCGGGGTAGGCGGTGAGCAGGTGGAGCTGCAGGAAAGTGGTCATGCGTCGTCCTCGGAATCGGTGGCGGTGGAATCAGCATGTGGCGCAGAGGAATCTTCCGGTGGCTCGGCAGGGAGGGCGCTGTCCGCGTGGTAGTAGATGAAGGCCCACCTTTCGCGGACGCGGTCACCCCGTACGGGGTGATTCCAGTCGAGAAAGTCGTTCGCGAGCTCGCGGACGTTTATTGTTTCCCCGAGCAACGCGACCAACCGGGCGAACGCCGCGACCTTCTCCTCGCCCAGGCCCGTCTGCAGCAGTCGCCTGAAACGGGCTTCCGCAAGGCGCGGCCGGTCATCGCCCGCGTCGCTCTCCTTCCGGTCTCCCGCGAAACGTTGCCACCCGGCGGCACGCATGGGATGTGTTGAATCGTGCTCTTTCACGTGTGCCAGCACGCGCGCCAGATCGAGCACGTCACGCCTGCGATCATCGGATGCGGTTTGACGAGTGGCACCGAGGCGACGCGCGAGACTCACCGCAGCCCGGACAGTTGATGCGTCTACGGAACTGCGGCAGCGGCGTAGGCGAGCCAAGGATCCGGGGTCACCCTTGTTGCGATCGGTCAGCTGGCGCCACCAGTCGAGTGCTCTATCACCGGGCGTCGCTCGGTTCTGCGCCTGGTCCGGCGACTCGGCATTGGACGTGGTGCCTGCGCTGGTCATGATTGCGTCGGTCACTCGGTGCCCTCCTTGGCTGAGCGCTTCTTACGGGAACTACGCTTCGTGGTCTGGCTCACGCCACTCGATGAATTGGCTGCGCTCCGCGCGCGCTTGGCCTTGGCGCGTGCCTCGCGTCCGCCACCTGGCGGTGTCAGCCCGAGCAAGCCGAACATCTGCTCGCCGAGCTTCGAGTAGCCCATGAGCATTGTTGCCAGGTTGTAGCGCGCCGTGACGCGGCGCCGTAGCGCTGCCGGCTCGAGACCAGCAGCGGGGCACCAGCGGTCAAACACCGCGAGAGCCGCATCCCTGAGGACGCCGGCGAACACAGCACAGCGGCGTCTGGCTTCTTCGGCAGCGGTGTACTCATCGACGGGAGAAGCCGCGAGGTCGTGCATGACGGCGTAGAATGCCGACTCGGTATCCGACCAGAGCTCAGTGCGCACGTGGCCGAGGTCCCCTCCAGCGTTGTCGGCGCTCTGAAAGAGTGCCTCCTTCACCGCACCGAAGACCACACTCGCTGCAAGGCTCGCGGCCTCGGTGAGGGCAGCGGCTGTGTCATGAAGGAGCCGTGCGCGTTCAGGAGGGCACACGAAAACGGGAAGATTGGACTCCACCCAACCACGCGCCTTCATGTTGTCCATGTCGTAGCCGAAGGCGTGCAGCGCCGCGCGCCGCACACCTACATCGGTACCGCGTCTAGAGAACGCTCGGACCGCAGCGGCTGCCTCGCGTAGGGCATCGTCTGACGGCTGCAATGTAAGCGCTGCCCAGTCGCGCCAGCCCAATCCCCCCGGCTGGCCGTGCACCGGCAGCCACTCTTCGGTCGGCTTCTTCCGATAATGGGGCGAGAGCGGATGATGCCAGTGCTCATACTGGACACCGTAATTCAACATGCGGAAGCCAGTGACTGTCCGCTTGTCGTCTCGCCCGGTGAGATCGCACCGCCCTGCATCGCCGAACTCCAGGCGAATTCGCCGAGGCATGCCGAAGTACGCCTGGAGCGGGTGACCATCGCCCGGCGAAGTGGCGCGGCCCCCGGCTCGCGCATTGGACGTGCGGGTTGAGGCAAGCCATGGGAAAGCCAGGGCAAGTGTTGAGGGCGCATCAGCGGGCGCACGACCTGCCAACTGCGCGGCGGTTTCAACGTTTGCCCACAGCTTGTACCACAGGGCACGCTGATCCGCGTGCGACCGGCCTTCGGCGTCAACGCGCGGATCGACAAGTGTGCTAAGCGGACCACCTCCGCGCAGTGACGTTCGATGGCCCTGGCCACCCGCCGGCGCATATGTCTGAAGTGTCAGGAGGGCCATCGCCGCGGCGGGCCGCCCGAGCTGCTCCACACGCGCCCGTTTCACGAACAGATCCTTATTGAGCCGTATGCCCTGATCCCCGGGCGTGTCTATGAGCAACTGCTCGACGGGCGCCAGCTCCACGTCCGCGAAATCCGCGATCCCAAGATCTTGGAAGAATCGTGGCCCATCGCCGTCAAGGTTGAACGCAGCGGGCAACGCGTCGAGTGCGTTCCGGAGCACCTCCTCCGTGGGTGGCTCGTCCCACCGCGCCTTCCATTCACGCTCGTTCGCCGGCTGCAGCGCCGCCGAGAGCAACCCTATGAGGAATTCGGCAAGCGCCCCATTGAAGTCAGGACGCGGAGCAGCAATGGCGACCACCGGGTCAGCATCTGGCCCTGACATTCGCGCAACAAGGGCGGTGGGCGGCCCCCATTGCACAATTCCGCTGCGGCGGCGCCAGGGGATCCACGATTCACAACGGAGATCGTACGTCACACTGCCTCCGGCAGACACGAGGTGGCGAACAGTGCATTACCTATTAGCACGGTCTGACAGTCTGTACAGCAGAGCGAAGGCCGACCGCTGTGCGCTTACACTATCAGCGCTACGCTTAGCAGTCAAGCGGTGGCATATAGTACATCCAACTAGCCTATACTGCAAGACCTTCTTCCGAACTTCGTTAGTCCCCGCCACGCGGGGAACGTTGAAGGCCTCGCAACACACTGTCGGCGCTGCGCGGATCATCCCCGCCACCGCAGGGCACCCTGCCCCTTGGAATTAGCGGAGTGCGCCGCCATACGCGACCCCCTCGGCCTCGGTGTATTGCACGCTCGTGGGCTCCTTTAGCTTCGGGTGCGTCAAGACCCCCCGCCACAGACCCGCTTCTGACAGCTCCATCGGCAACACGGAGATGGCCTGCTCGAACCGCCCCCACGCCGTGCGCGCCGTGGATATCGCTGCGTCAAACCTCGGCTCCGCCGCCGCCCCGAATGGCGCCTTCGCCGCAGACAGGCGCACCTCCGAAAGCGCCCACGCCTTCCATGCGGGCCCCTGACTCTCCGCCCACGGCGCCAGCGTCCCGTCCGGTTGCACGCGCGCCAATCGTACGACCGTCTGCGCGTCCCCCAGTCGCGTGGGTACACGCAACTCGCTCAGCCATGCGTGTTGCGTCGGATCGTAGCCCACGGGCGCCTTGAGCGTGGAGATTGCAGCCGTCGCCGCGTTGCCGCTCTGCTCACCCTCCGCTCGCTGAGTAACCGTCAACAATGACGCGGGCACGTCGTCCAACCCATACACGCTTTCGATCAAGTCACGCAGCCCGCCGGGTGTCACGATTGCGCCGGCCTGTGAGAGGGTGCGCACTGTGCGCCAGAGCACGCCCGCATTCTCGTACACGTGCGCTGTGCCCTTGAAGATGCCAGCGAGCCAGTCACTCGGAGGATCTTCATTCGGTTGCGGCGCGAGAACCACTAACTCGAGCGCGAGCCCGGCTGGCCGGTCAGCACTCCGTGCCTCGTGCCGCCACAACCGGCCCGCTCGCTGTATCACGAGATCGATCGGCGCGACGTCCGTCACCATTGCGTCAAAATCCAGGTCGAGCGACTGCTCGATCACCTGCGTCGCGACGACCACCTTCCCCCGGCGTGCGTCTGGCGATGCGTCCTCGGCAAAGCGCTTCATCACTTCCGCTTCTCTGCGCTGCCGGTCCGCCTGCGCGAAGCGAGCGTGGAAGACGAGCGGCTCCACGCCGCGCTCGCGTAGGAGCCCCGCTGCGGCCAGACAATCGTCCACAGTGTTGCGCACCCAAGCCACGGCGGCGCCCCGAGAAGCGGCCTGCACCACGTGGTCGAGCGCCGCATCCACCGTATGAACGAGCCGCACGGGGACGGCCCGCCTCGACCATGGTGCGGTATCGAGCGGCCATTCCCTCGTTTCCTCGGTACACACCATCGTCGCAAGCGGATAGTCCATGCAGTGCAATGGAGACTGCACACCGACCCGCCGCTGTCCGCCGAGCAACGCGTCGTTCCACGCGCGTACCAGGTTGGCACGCCGCTTTTGTGGAAGCGTAGCGGTGAGCACGATCGCCGAGCCACCGAGCATCCCGTGGAAGCGGAGCAGCTCGTCCAACTCCTCGCCCATGTACGCGTCATACGCGTGCGCTTCATCGATCAGCAGCACCTTATCCGTGAGACCGAAGAGGCGCATGGTGTTGAAGCGCGATGGGAGAATCGCCAAGAGCGCCTGATCGATAGTGCCGGCACCGACGTCGGCCAGCATCGATGCACGCCGGTCATCCGCGAGCCAGGCGGTGCACGCGATGCCACTCGGCAGTTCGTCGCTCTCGCCGCGCGAAGCGGGATCGGGGCGTCGAGCTCGTAGATCACCACCGGCACCGTCGAGCACGGTAGCGCGGAAGCGTTTATGGAGCCGCTGCTGCCCATGCGCCAGCACGAGCGACGGCGGACGTTCCGGAGCATCGTACAGCGCGTCCAGAACATCCGCCTGCCGCTTGTACATCGCGTTCGCTGTCGCCTGGGTGGGCATGGCCCAGTACGCACCGGAAGCGCGACCTGCGGCCATAAGTCGGTGCACGAGCATCTGCGCCGCTTCGGTCTTTCCAGCACCGGTTACGTCTTCCAGGATGCACAGGAAGGGACCATCCGGAAGAGGAACCGCTTCTGCCCAATGCTGTGCGGGCGTCGGTGCCTGACTCACCCCAGTGAGTGCTTCAAAAGACTTCAGGCGAGCGGCCCGGGGTGGAAGAAGCCCCGCCTCACCCACGGCGACTGCAGCACGCTCCCGAGCACGCGACCAGTAGGCCGCGAGCGTGATGTCATCTGTCATCGGTGCGACGTAGGGCTGAAACCAGCGTTCACTGGAGCCGATCCAGTCCGCAACAGTTATCAGCCCTGACACCCACCAGCTTGCACGACGTGCCGCTTCCTCGTCAGGTGCCTCGGCTACGATCGGTTCGGTTGCGAGTAGATCCATCACCAGCTCGGCGCACGCGAGCGCGGCATCCTCCGCTTCGCGACGGCGAAACCGCGAGGCAACTGAACCTTGGAGCATGCCGCCCACTGGTTTCCCGTGGTGGCCGAAGATCGAAGGCCCGAGGGCTCGGAGGAGTCCGGGTGCCGCTGGCCATACCCTATCCGTCACGCGATGGGCGAGCTTCGCGTCCCACAGCACCCATCCGTCGGCAGTATGGTGTTGGCCCGGTACCGAGAAGATCTCCTGGTACGGGCCGAGCACCGCCGAAGGCCAGCACTCCGGAGCCTTTGCCTGGAACGCCGGCGCGAACTTCCCGAGATCGTGCAGTGCTGTGAGGAGAACGAGCAGACGCCGCGCGTCGTCAGGCGAAAGCTCGAGCAGCCGCGCCGCCGTCCCGGCCGCAAGTGGGCGAGCTTGGAGGATCGCTTCCGCTACTGCAGCGACGTCCAGTAAGTGATACGCGACCGGGTGCCACCGCACGGTGGCTTCCGGATCGTGCGGTTGCGCCTTGCCCCAGAACGCGAGAACGTCGGCTGTCGCTACCATGACGGCGGGATTCCTGGCTATCTCATCGCAGACCACAGATTCGCGAACGCCTGCCACACATGCGGCTGACCCATTCCAACGTCGGCCGCGTCTTCGTCAACGCTAACCGGCCCCTCTGACAATGCTGCGCCGCGCACCGGTCACTCGCCACCATGGCTCAGGTGCGGAGCCCCCCTCCACCCTGCCCCCCCCTCCCCACCACCCCCGCCACCCACCGCTCCCCCGCATCATCCCGCACCGCACCCTCCCGATACTCCACGATCTCCACGAACGGCGCCACCAGTTCGCGCAGCTCGCCCGGCCGGAGCAGGTGCGCGGGATCCGACGGCCCACGCCCCAACCGCCGCTGCTCCGCGGTGTACGTCTCGACGATCAACACGCCCCCAGGGCGGAGCAGCCGTGCGAAATCGCCGAACAACGCGCGATCGAGGAAGTTCACGCACACCACCGCGTCGGCCACGCCGTCGCGAATCGGAAGCTGCGCGCAGTCTGCCACCACCCCCACGGGCCGCCGCATACGAGCGGGCATACTCGCCGCACGTCGCCCGGAATTCCCGGCGCCCGCGCAGTGCTCCGCGGCGACAACAGTACCGGCGACATTACCATCGAGTGGTGCCACCGTGAGCGACGTTTCGCGCTCCGCGTCGCTCATCTCGCCCACCACCTCCCGCACCGCACGCTCGGCGAAGTCCACCACCACCACGCGCCGCCCCGCACGCACGAGCGGCAGCGCGTGCCGCCCGCGTCCGCCCGCCACGTCCACCACCAGCGCCCCCTCTTGCGTGTGATCCAGCACCCGGCGTATGACCCATGCGGACGGCGCGCCCACGGGGCGCAGCGCGGATCGGTCGTAGCGCGCTTCCCACTGCGCGCGCTCGCGGCGGTTGGCTTCGCTCATGCGCCGCACCGTACGCAGCGGTGCGTGTTGCGCCGTGATTTGCGGAACGCGCGGCTCTGCGAAGCACGCCGCCGCGCGCCTTGCCACGCACACCAAGCGGCCCGGAGCGTGCATCCGTCCGCACGCGCAACGCGTTGCCACACTGCCGGAGCAGGAGACAGGTGACCGAGCCAGCGCGCACCAGCCAGTACGCTCTCTCCCCCCTTCAGGCGCGCGCGGCAGCGCTCGACGCGCTCGGCGCGCGCCGCTTCGATCTGCTGGTGATCGGTGGCGGGGTCACCGGGTGCGCGATCGCGCGCGATGCGGCCATGCGCGGCATGTCGGTAGCACTCGTCGAGCGCGCGGACCTGGCGAGCGGAACGTCGAGCCGGTCGTCGCGCCTGGTGCACGGAGGGCTGCGCTACCTGGAGCACGGGGAGCTCCCGCTGGTGTTCGAGTCCACGCGCGAGCGGCGCATCCTGCATCGGATCGCGCCGCATCTCGTGCGCCCGCTCCGCTTCGTCTGGCCGGTGTACGAGCGCGCGCGGATTCCGCGGTGGAAGGTGGGCGCCGGTCTCTTCCTATACGATGCGCTGGCCCTCTTCCGCAACCTGCGCTCACACCGCGTGCTGGATGCGGACGACGTCGTGGCGCTCGAGCCCGCGCTCGCGCGCGACGCGCTGGAAGGGGGCGCCGAGTACTACGACGCGGCCACCGACGATGCGCGGCTCACCGTCGCCACCGCGCGCGCGGCGCAATCACACGGCGCGGTGATCGTCACGCACGCCGCGGCGGCGACGCTCCACGTCGAGCAGGGACACGTGACCGGCACGACGGTACACGACGCGATCGGCGGCCGCACGGTGAGCGCGAACGCGCGCGTGGTGGTGAACGCGACGGGACCATGGTCGGACGCGGTGAGTCGGATGGCGCGCACCGATCTCCCTCCGGCCGTCCGCGGCAGCATGGGGACGCACATCGCCGTGCCGCGCGAGCGCGCGGGGAACGTGGGCGCGCTCACCATCCTCTCGCCGGATGATGCGCGCGTCATGTTCATCCTCCCCGCGGAACGGTTCACCATCGTGGGGACCACCGACACGGAGTACGCGGGCACTGCCGATGACGTGCGCGCCACTGCCGACGACATCGCCTATCTGCTTCGCGCGGCGAACGCGTATCTCCCCGCCGCGGATCTCACCCCGGACGATGTGGTGAGCGCGTGGGCCGGTGTGCGTCCGCTCGCCGCGCAACCCGACGGCGCACCGGGCGAGCTGTCGCGCGAGCACGCGATCACCTGGATCATGCCGGGGTTGCTGTCCGTGACCGGCGGCAAGCTCACCACCAACCGTGCGATGGCGGCGCAGGTGGTGGATCACGCCGCACGCGCGCTGCGCGCCACGCGGCCGGCGCGCGCACCGACCTGGCGCACTCCCCTTCCCGGCGGCGAGATCGCGTCGGTGGCCGCGACGATCGCCGCCGCCGCGCAGGCGACAGGCGCAACAGACGTGGCCACGCACCTGGTGCACTCCTACGGCAGCGAGTGGCGCGCGGTGTGGGCGCTCGCCGCGCGCGACCGCGCACTGGCCGAGCGACTGGAGCCCTCGCTCCCGTACATCGCCGCCGAGCTGCGCTGGGGGGTGGAGCACGAGCTGGCGCTCACGCTGGGCGACCTGCTCATCCGCCGCACGCACGTCGCGTTCGAGACGCGCGATCACGGTCGCGCCGTGGCCGCACGTGCAGCACAGATCATCGCGCCGATTCTCGGATGGGACGCGGCGGCGATCGCCGCCGAGCTCGCGCGCTACGACGCGGAGGTGACGGAGATCTTCACGGTGCGGGCGGTCGCAGGCTCAGACGCGGCGGCGGATCGCCTCTAGTACTTCGATGTCCGCCGCATCGTGCGGGCGGCCGGTGCGCTTGAAAGCACGCGCTCGTGCGTCCAGCCCCGCCTTCACCCCTCCACGAGCGTCTCGTGGATGGTCGACAATTCCACGATGCGCAGCCGGCGCGTGCCTGCGGGGAGCTTGAGCAGCGCGGTCTCGCCGACCTCCTTGCCGAGCAGCGAGCGGCCGATGGGGGACGCCATGGTGACGTGCCCTTCCTCGAACTCCACCGCGTCGCCGAAGACCAGGTGGTACTCCTCGCGCGTGCCGGTCTTTTCGTCTTCCACGATCACGCGCGAGCCGAGCCCCACCTTGTTGGGCGGAATCTGCGACATGTCGATCTGCGACAGCTTGCTCAACCGCTGGCGCAACTGCCCCAGACGCGCCTGCACGAACTGCTGGCGCTCGAGCGCCGCCTTGTACTCGCTGTTCTCGCGCAGGTCGCCGAGTTCCACCGCTTTCCGGATCTCGTTCGGCAGGATGACGTTGAGCTCGTGCTGGAGGCGTTCGACCTCCTCGCCCAGCTTCTGCTTCAGCTCTTCGATCATGGATGTCTACGGCGAAAAAGTGGAGCGCCCGGCTCAGAACGGCCGGGCGCTGGGAGGGGACAACGGATCGCGGTGCCTGGCGCTAGCCCGACGATCATCCCCCTTCAGCGCTCGGTGCGAGGACCGCGACCACGGTCACACTCTCGCAAGGGGCGCGCCATGCACGCCCCCGCGCCGCTCGCTTGGGGCGAGCTCGGTCACGCAGGAGCGCCGAAATGCGCGAGAGCGGGACGACCGGAGTCATGACTGCATAGTAGAGCGCGGACGGCGCGCTGTCCAGCAGCGAGCCGCGCGCCCAGCGGTGAGCGCGCGTACGCACGCGCGCGAACGCAAACGCGATCACCGTGGGCCGCGGTGTCGTTCCGCATCGCGCACAGCGACGTGATCCCGCAAGGGAGCCAGAGCTTCATCTCGCACGCGTGCCGCTGTCGCGAGCCGCCGCGGTGCGGCATGGCTGTTGCCCGCCTTGCCACGTGTGACTCGCCGCGCCGGATAGACTGCGCGGCGATGAAGTACATCGCAGAGAGCGGCGACCGACGGACGGTCACAGGAGCGATCATGTCGCATGGCGAGAAGGATCGCGAGCAGTCGCGCCCGGAGCGAGCGCGGGGGACCTCCCGGGAATACCGTGGGCCGAGCAGCCAGCCGGTAAAGGAAGGGCTGGAGGGCGCGGTGTTCGAGGAAGACGAGCACGGCTCCGGCGGCAGCGACCGGCAGGGAGAGCGCGAGAAGCGGGAGAAAAAGAGAGAGCCGGGCAGGGAGCGGTAGAAGCGCGGGGGGGCCGGGCACGCTTGCGATGGCACGCGTGCGACCGGCAAGGCACACCAGGGATCGCGCCAGGCGGGCATGGCGCACCCCTTGCACCTTCCGGTACGCACACGCGCTTCCCAGGCGCCGTAACGCGCCCTAAGATAGGCTCCAGCCCATCGTCGGGCGTGCAGGAGTCGCATCCATGCACCAGCGGGCCGTGTCCGCTGTCGCGGTGCGGCAACAGATTCACTCGCCCAGCTCGAGAGGGGCGGCACCCAGCGTATCGATGTCGGCACTTGCCCGTCGGGCGTTCGCCCGCAAGCGGATCATCGTCACGGCGCTCCTCGCTGCAGGCGCGGCGACCGCGCTCTCCTGCGGGGGCGACTCCACCGGCCCCGGCGGTGGCGGCGGTGGTGGGAGCATCCAGATCACCCCCAATAATGCCACCGTCGAGCTCGGCGCCACCGTCACCCTCCGGGCCACGGATAGCGACGGGAACCCGCTCACCGGATCGCAGGTCCACTGGGATACCGAAGACGCGGACATCGCGATCGTCTCCCAGACAGGAGTGGTGACCGGCGTCGCCGAAGGTGGGCCTGTCCGGATCGCCGCCAGCGTGCTCAGCGGCTCGACCACCAAGTCGGCCTTCGCGAACGTCACCGTCACCCCCAAGAGCGTGGGCTCGGTGGACGTGACCGGTCCGGCGACGCTCGACGTGGGGAGCAGCGCGACGTTCGTCGCCACCGCCAAGGACGCGGCCGGCAATCCGCTCACCGGGCGCACGTTCACGTGGGCATCGAGTCACACCAACATCGCCACGGTCGACGCCACCGGGCTCGTGACCGCCAAGGCGCCAGGCGGCACCGAGATCACCGCCACGAGCGGCGGGAAGACGGGCGTCGCCACGCTCACGGTTGCGGCGCGCGTCGCGGCGAGCGTCACGATCACCCCTGATGCCGACACGATCGTCGTTGGACAGACGACGAGCTTCAGCGCGACGGTGAAGGATGCCGCGGGTGCGGTGATCGCCGATGCTCCCGTGATCTGGACGTCCAACAAACAGAGCGTCGCTCCGGTGGATGGTGCCACCGGGCTCGTGACGGGCGTTTCGCCGGGGACAGCGACCATCACCGCCAAGAGCGGGACGGCAAGTGATGTCGCCACCGTGGTGGTGGACCCGGTCCCCGTCAACTCCGTCACCGTGTCCCCCGGCTCGGTCACGATCACCGCGGGAGAATCGCGCCAGCTCTCCGCCACGGTCACCGACGCGAGCGGCAACCCGCTCAACCGGCCCATCACCTGGTCGAGCGACAACACGGCGGCCGCCACAGTGAACGGGAGCGGGCTGGTGACCGGCGTCGCAGCGGGCTCGGCCACCATCACCGCCACGAGCGATGGCAAGACGGGCACTGCGAACGTCACCGTCAACCCGGTCCCGGTCGCATCGGTGAGCGTGGACCCGACGTCGGCCACGCTGCACCCCGGAGATCGCCTCACCCTCACCGCCACCGTGAAGGACGCCGACGGGAACACGCTCACCGGCCGCACGGTGGTGTGGTCCAGCGACAATCCGGACGCGGCGACGGTGCCGACGGGCTCGGGTACCGTCACGGCGCGCAATGTCGGCACGGCGATCATCTCCGCCACCGCGGAGGGGCATTCCGGGTCTGCGACGATCAGCGTGGTGCCGGTTCCCGTCGCGAGCGTGGACGTGACGCCGAGCAGCTCCACGCTCACCGTGGGGGATGCGGTGCAGCTGACCGCGACGCCGCGCGATGCCGACGGGAACGCGCTCAGCGGACGTGACATCACGTGGGACAGCGACAACGACGCCGTGGCGACCGTCAACGCGACGGGACGCGTCACCACGCACGCGGAAGGTGACGCGAACATCACCGCCACGGTGGAGGGGCAGATCGGCGTGGCGGCGATCCACGTGAACCCGGTGCCGGTGGCGACCGTCACCGTGTCGCCATCCGCGCCGCACGTCACCGTCGGCGATTCGGTGCAGCTCACCGCCACCATGAAGGACGCGGGCGGCAACACGCTCGCCGGGCGCACGGTCACGTGGTCGTCCAACAGCACGGGCGTCGCCACGGTGGACGCGAACGGCAAAGTGCACGGCGTCGCCGAAGGCTCGGCGACGATCACCGCCACGAGTGAGGGGAAGAGCGGCACGGCCACCGTGACGGTAGATCCCGCTCCGGTCTCCACCGTGGAAGTCACGCCGTCGTCGCCCTCCATCACGGCGGTGGATTCCGTGAAGCTCACCGCCACGGCGAAGGATGCCGGCGGGGCCGCGCTTACCGGGCGCACGATCACCTGGTCGTCGGGGAGCCCGGGCGTGGCGACGGTGACCCAGGCGGGGATGGTGCACGGCGAGAGCGTCGGCTCGGCCACCATCACCGCAGCGAGCGGCGGAAAATCGGGAACGGCCACGATCACGGTGACCGCCGCGCCGGTGGCGACGGTGACCGTCACACCGCCGTCGTCCGACATCGCCGCAGGCGATGACGTGCAGCTCGATGCGGCGCTCAAGGACGCCAGGAACAGGACGCTCACCGGGCGTACCGTGACGTGGTCGTCGAACAACACGAGCGCGGCAACGGTGGACGCGACCGGCAAAGTGCACGGCGTCGCCGAGGGCTCGGCCACGATCACCGCATCGAGCGAAGGGAAATCGGGAACGGCGACCGTGCAGGTGACGCCGGCCGCGGTGGCGTCGGTGAGCGTGACGCCCTCCAACCCCAGCATCACCGCGGTGGATTCCGTTCAGCTCGCGGCTGGTCCGCGTGACGCCGCGAACAACCCGCTCACCGGGCGCACGGCCTCCTGGTCGTCCAGCGCTCCATCCATCGCGTCGGTGGATGCGGTGCGTGGCATGGTGCACGGCGTGAGCGAGGGGAACGCGACGATCACCGCCTCGGTGGATGGCGTGGATGGGAGCACGACGGTGACCGTCACTCCCGCCCCGGTGGCGTCGATTCAGCTCTCGCCGCTTGGCCCCAGCATCTCGGCGGTGGATTCGGTGCAGCTCACCGCCACGCTCTTCGATGCGCTCGACCGCGTACTCACCGGGCGCAGCGTGTCGTGGACGTCGGATGCGCCTGCGGTGGCGAGCGTGGACCCGTCGAGCGGCATGGTGCGCGGCGCGAGCGAGGGGAGCGCGAACATCACGGCGAGCGTACTGGGCGTGAACGCGACGACTGCCGTGACCGTCACCCCCGCGCCGGTGGATGCGATCGCGATCGATCAGAGCGCGCCGTCGGTCGTCGCGGGAAGCACGGTGCAGCTCACCGCCACGACGAAGGACGCGAAGGGGAGAACGCTGACCGGACGCAGCATTGCGTGGTCGTCGGACACGGAGAGCGTGGCCACGGTGGACCCGGCCACGGGGCTCGTGCAGGGCGTGGCCGAGGGGACCGCGCAGATCACCGCCACGAGCGAGGGGAAGAGCGCGTCGGTGACGGTGACCGTGTCGCCGGCCACGTAGCGCTCGAGCGCCGCTACCTGAACTCCACGTGTAGCTGTGCGCCGAACGCCGGCTGCGCGGAGCGGACATCCACGAACGGCATGAGGCGCGCGCGCGATTCGCGCGGCGACCTGGACGGCGTGTCCGCCGCACCTTGAGCACCGGCGCCGGACGTCCGCGTGCCGGGCGACCCCGGGTAGTACGGATCGCCGCGCGCCTGTCCCGCGTGCACGGCGCCCTCGATCGCGCCGATCAGCCACGCGCCGCCGGCGATGGCCAGCCCTGCGGCGAGGTTTTCCCGCTTGCGAAGCTGCACATCGAACGTGTCCGGCGGGCTGCCCGGAAATGGCCCCGGCACGATCCGCTGCTCGGTCACGGTCGACTGCCGGAGTGCCCAGAAGGTGCCGCCAGCCGCGGCGCCGAGCACCATGACGCCGAACACCGGCTGCCGCGTGTAGAACTGGCCCAGCCCGGGGAAGAGGAGTCCGCGCAGGAACGCGCCCCCGCCGCTCCGCCCGAGCGCGTCGATGCGCTTCTGCACCTCGTCGCGATCGGCAGCCACGGGGCGCAGCTCGAGATACTTGCGCAGGTCCGCGGCCGCGCGCGCGGAGCGTCCCTCCGCCTGGAAGACGAGCGCGCGATTGTAGTAGACGTCGGGCCAGTCGGGCGCGGTGGTGCTCGCTTCGGTGAGCGCGCGCTCGGCGTCGCTCACCTTTCGCGCGGCAAAGGCCGCGGTGCCGCGGCGGAACGCCTCCCCCGCGTCCGCGGCGTACGCCACCGGACGTGGTACGTAGAGCACGTCGCCACGGTGCGAGCGCTGCCGCGGGTCGAGCTGCCACAGCTCGGCGTAGGTGAGACCGGTGGACGCCGCCGGATGCGACGCATCCACGGACAGCGCGCGCTGGAACTCATCCACCGCCTCGCCGTAGTTCGCCTGCCGGAGCGCGTTGTAGCCGATCCCCGAGAGCGCGCCGGCGCTGTCCGTCCCCGCGCGCAGGAGCGTCTGGAAGTCCTGCATGGCCGCGTCGAAGTCCCGCGCGTACGAGCGCACGTAGCCGCGCCCCAGGAGCGCGCGCGGGTTCGTGGGGTCCACCGCCAGCACGCTGTCGTACGCCGACTCCGCATCGCCCTGCGCGCGCGCGGACCGGCGCTCCGCCTCGAGCAACTGGCTGGTGACCTGCTCCCCCGCGCTCACCCCGATGGCGGCGAGACGCCGTCCGTCCACCGAGACGGTGAGCGTGTCCCCCGCGCGGAGCGGCGCCACGGGCACGGAGAAGCGCGCCACGCCGCTGTCCCCCGTCTGCGCCACCGAGGCGGAGAGTCCCTGGCGCGGCGGCGTGGGACGCAACTGGACGGACGCGCCGGCGACGGGGTTCCCGAACGCGTCGCTCACGCGCGCCGTGATCTCGCGCGTCCCCGACGCACCCGAGGCGATGGGGATGGACGACGGTGTCACGGTCGCGGTGGCCGCAGCGGCGGGGAGGGTGTTCAGCGTCACCTCGCGCGTGCCGGAGAGGGACGAGCCGTCGGCGAGCGCGATGGTGAGCGTGTGCGTCCCCACCTTGGTGCCGGCGGGAACGGAGAAGACCGCGCGCCCGCGCGCATCGGTGACGGCCGTGGGATCGCTGTTCGATCCGCCGGGAATGGCGCTCACGCCGCGCAGCACGAGCGTGTGTCCCCCTTCCGGAGCGCTGCCGCGATGGAGATCCACCGCCACGTACGTCACCGTGCCGCTGGTGGCGGTGATGTACCGGCTGGTGACCGATGCGGCGAGCGGCTGCGATGGGGTGGCCGCCACGCGCGGCTCGCCCGCCGGCCGGTTCGCGTTGCGCACGCACCGGTCGACCTCGTCCAGAATCCCCTCATCCGCGCCCAGGGAGCGGAGGTCGCTCCGGTCGCGAGCGGACGGGACGAACGCCAGACAGTTGCGGCGTACGATGCTCGCGATCTCGCTCTTGGTGTACGTGGTCCCCGTGAGGTAGCGCACCAGATCGCTCTTGTGCAGCGGCGCCTGCTGCTGCGCGACGACGTGCCGCGGCAGGAGACAGCCGGCAAGGAGGACCAACGTGGGAACGAGGAGACGGCGCATGGCGAAGGGAGTGGAGGGCGGCCAGGGTACGGGCGTCCTTTCCGCATAGCACATAGCGAGCGGCCTGCCGCGGTGCAAGATGGCCGGCGCGATTCGCACCGACGGCTACCTCTCGCCGCTCCCCTCCTCGCGCGCCGGGTCGAGGCGGAGCGCGGCGGAGTTGATGCAGTAGCGAAGCCCCGTCGGACCAGGGCCGTCGTCGAACACGTGTCCCAGGTGGGCATCGCACCGCGAGCAGAGGACCTCGGTGCGCTCCATGAAGTGGCTCCTGTCCTCCGCCTGCTCCACGTTGTCCGGCGCGACGGGCGCGGTGAAGCTGGGCCAGCCAGAACCCGACTCGAACTTGTCCTCCGAGCTGAACAGCTCGGCGCCGCAGCAGACGCAGCGGTAGACGCCGGGCTCCTTGGTGTGGTAGTACTCCCCGGTGAAGGCGCGCTCCGTCCCCTTCTCCCGCGTGATGTGGTACTGCTCGGGGGTGAGCTCGCCCCGCCATTCGGCGTCGCTCTTCACGACCTTCGGCGCGCTTTCCCCTTCCTGGCGCGGCTCCGAGCCCACCGACTGCCCTCGTGCGGCGCGGGGCTCTCCCGCGCGCTCCCGCTCGGGCGCGTGTCCACCCTCGTTGCGCTCCATGGCTCCCTCCTCCTGCGTACTGGCCGTTGGCCGCTCTCGCGCGGCATGATGAGCAGTCTAGCGAGTGGCGCATGGCCGTGCACGCGCCGTACCCCGGAGCGCCGCTTGCGTATCGGGAGCGCGGCGTGCATAGGAGAGCGCAGGCGGAAGCGCCGTATGCCAACCGGTGCCGCACCTGGAGGAGCCGACCATGCCAATGGACTATCCCTTCGTCGCGTTGCGAGCGGACGCCGTGCCGCGCGCGGTCATGCCCTTTGCGCAGCACATGCTCGACACGTACGCGAGCGAGACGAACAAGGTGGCGTCGGTGTGGCACGCGTTCACCGACGACGATCTGCGCTACCGTCCGCACCCGCGCGCGATGTGCGTGGCCGACGTGCTCAAGCACCAACTGCTCTCGGAGCGCCGCTTCTTCGGCGAGTTTCTCCAGATCGATGAGCCGGCGGCGAGCACGGTGCTCCCGCAGGAGACGGGGGTGAGCGCGCACGTGGCGCGTCTGGTGGATCTCGCGCGCCCGCGGTTGAGCGCGCTGGCCGGGCGCGACGAGCGCTGGTGGCTGGAGACGGCGCCCTTCTTCGACGTGGAGCGGCAGCGCGCGTGGATCTTCTGGCGCCGCGTGCTGCACACGGCGCATCACCGTGCGCAGCTGGTGGTCTATCTCCGCATGCTCGGCCGCACGGTGCCGGCCACCTACGGCCCCACCGCCGACGTCACCTGGAGCGGCGCGGACCCCACCACCAGCGTGGACGCGGCAGCCAGAGCGTGAGCGCGATGCTCAGGCGCCTGCGGCCATCGCGCCGCCGCGCCGCGGCGAGCCTGGGAATCGTGCATGACGTCATCGCGCGCGATGTCGATCGGCGGGAACGGCGATCGCGCGTGGGCTCAGTTGGCGGGAACGTCAGCGCGTGAGGCGTCATCGCGCATGGCGACGGGGTCGATTCCATTGTCGCGGCACCACGCTTCGTACGCGCTGGGGAGAATCTCCGACGGCTTGATCTCGCTCCGTCCCCCCCAGAAGACGTTGGTGTAGTCCACCGGGATCCCCACCTGGGCGAGGTGCTCATCGATGGCGGCCTTGTGCGCGAGCACCACGGATTTCTCCGTGCCGTGCGCCACCGCCATGATGTTCACGTTCCCGAACTCCGGGCCCCCCTCGCGCCAGTACGCGTGGGTGAGGATGTGATGCCGTCCCACCTCGCGCCCCGCCTCCAGCTCGCGCCCCGGCGGCACGCGCCAGTGAAAGAGCGCGTTGTAGCGCGTCACGCGATGGCCGGTGGCCGAGGGCTTCACGTGCTCGAGGAAGGTGGAGAAGCGGCCGATCACGCCGCGCTCCTGCAGTGCGCGCGCCACGCGCACGAACTCGGCGAACGGCACGCCCGCTTCTTCCGCGCGCGTGCGCCAGGGATCGGCGCGAATCTCGTCCACCGACAGCTCGCGCTTGAGCGGCCCCAGCACCTGCCAGTCCAGCGGCGAGAGCTGCACCACGTTCGTGTCCAGCACGCGCCCCGGTGCATCGGAGCGGCTCCCCGGCTCCATCCCGCGGCGGCGCACGTGTCCCACGCCGAGCGTGAACAGGCAGTGCGCCGGCATCGCGCGGAACGTCTCCGCGCCGATGCGCGTGGCGAGTACCTGGCAGTGTCGCGTGAGCGAATACCCCTGCGGCACCTTGAGCGTGGTCCACAGACGGTACGCCGCGCCCGGCGTGTCCGCATCGGTGGAGCGGATGACGACGTGCCCGGAGAACGGTTCGTCGCGCGAGAGATAGGTGAACGCGTCGTCCAACCGCTCGGAGGGAACCTTCCACGCCACCAGCGCGCCGGGGGCGAGGTTCGTGGCGAGCAGCGTCTGCCGCACGCGCCGGATGGTGCCAGCGGCCAGCATGGCGCGGATGCGCTCCACCACCGTGGCCAGCTCCACGCCCGACTGGCGCGCGATCTCGGCGAAAGGGTCTTCCAGAAATCCGGTGACGCGATCTTCGGAGATGGCGAGGATGCGCGCGTTGACCGGATCGGTGATGTCGATGGGGACGGTGGACTGCACGTGAGGCGAAGTGCGGCGGCGATGGTCGGGATGCCGCTCGGGAGACGCGCGGCGCGACGCCGCGCACGGCGCGCGGCTCATCACGGAACTTCGCCTCCCGCGCTCGCGCGCACAACCGCGGGCGCTTCGGGGGTAGTGGGTCAGTTTCATTGTAACAGTGTCTTGCCCTCCATCCGGTCGAGGATGTCTTCCACCTTCCACACGTGGTCGGTGAGCCCGGCGGCCATCGCTGGCGTCGTCTTGATGCCGCCTTTTGCCTTGGTGAGCGTGGTGTGCGGGCGGCAGTAGTTGTAGTACATGAAGAACAGGCTCACCGCGTGCGCGTGATTCTCCGCCTTCTTGCTGAACCCGTTCGTTAACCGGGTGAAGCGGCGCATCTGCATCCGCATGGTGAGATTCTGCCGCTCGACATAGGACGTGGAGATGTTCGCCTCATCCGGGTTGCCCATGACCGGCGTCTTGATGGCGCCCGTGCAGACGGCCGGGCTATAGCGGCGCTGACTCTCCCGCACACTCTCATCCAGCGGCGTGCCGTACGTCTTGATGAGCTGCGCGAAGTCCACCCCGTTCCAGCCGAAGGCTTCCTCGACCGCCGAGACGTACCAGCCGAGCCCGTCCGTCGTGAGCTGCACACGGTTCGCCAGCCGGAAGGCGACATCCCGCATGAACGCGAACGTCGTGTCATGATTCCGGGGACCGACGAGCCATGAGACCATGAGCTTTGAGTCGGCATCGATGGCGGTGTAGGTCCAGAGGTCGCCCTGGCCGCCCTTCGTCGCGTTCTTCTGCTTGGCGCCGACGAACGCCCAAATCTCATCTACTTCGACGCGGCGCGTAGGCAGGTTGCGTAGCGCGTGGTCCTGGTAGATCGAGCAGAACTCGCCCAGGTCCACGAGGAGCTTCAAGACCGTCGCCTTAGCCGTACCCGTGAGCCTGGCCGTGGCGCGGATGGAGTTGCCCTCGGCGAGAGCCCGGACAATGGCGGCACGCTTGGCGGTGGGCAGCTTGTTCATGTCCTAATATAGTCAACTGCTCAAGCATTTGCAAGCAAATCACTGTCAGGCCGTCGCGAGTCTGGCCCTCGATGGAACACCTTTCGCTTTAGAGTCGTCTTGTTATTATGAAGTGCTGTGAGCCCCAATTGGACGAGACAGTTTGGAGAGCGTAGGTTGGCTTTTCAACTGAGGATCGTTCGATGGAAACACAACGCCGGGGTTCGGATGGGCGGCGGCTGTTCAGCGCCGACTTCAAGCGGGAGCAGGTCG
>DASSNU010000023.1:0-109635 GCA_035701265.1 Gemmatimonadaceae bacterium
TCACGCGCGAGCGGGTGCGGCAGATCAAGGAGAAGGCGCTGTCGCGGCTGCGGCACGTGTCGCGGGCGCGGGCGCTGGAGTCGTATCTCGGCTGATCTCGCGCGGAGCGCGAGAGCGGCCGAGGTCCTGGCGGGACGGGGCGGACTGGCGAGACGTCGGGGAGTCCCGCCGGAGAGCCTCGGTTGCGGTGAGAGCGGTGGAGTCCCGCCGGGAGAGAACCAGGACGGGCATGCACTCGAGTCGGTAGGGCCGAGCGCGACGGTTCGTCGCGACAGGGCCTACCGACTTCGCATTTTCTGGATATCGTGCTCTGATCGCGGGACCTCGACGCTCTCCCGGTCACGACTCCAGCCGCGGGGACTTCACCAGTCTCCCGGTCGCGATCCAACCGCGGAGACCCCCGCGCCTTCACCCTCACGAATCCGATCGCGGGGACTCCCACTTCATGGCACAAGCGTCCAGCTTCGACGTCACCACCGGCGTCGACATGCAGGAAGTCGACAACGCCGTCAATCAGGCGCAGAAGGAGATCGCGCAGCGGTACGACTTCAAGGGGTCGAAAGCCGGCATCGAGTTTCGCCGCGGGGAAGGGAAGCTCGTGCTCGTGGCCGATGACGACTACAAGATGCGCGCCCTGGTGGATGTGCTGCAGAGCAAGCTCATTCGCCGCCAGGTCCCCGTGAAGAATCTCAAGTTCGGCGACGTGCAGCCGGCGGGCGGCGACACGGTGCGGCGCGAGATCGTGCTCGCGCAGTCGCTGGACGGCGAGACGGCCAAGAAGATCGCCGCCGCCATCAAGGACGCCAAGCTCAAGAAGGTGCAGGCGTCCATCCAGGGCGATCAGGTCCGCGTGAGCTCTTCGTCGCGCGACGACTTGCAGGCGGCCATCGCGCTCCTCCGCGAACGGGATTTCGGCGTGGAGCTGCGCTTCGGCAACTATCGCTGACGCCGGCGTGCCCGTGAATGTGGTGCGTGTGGGGCTGGTTACCCTCGGCTGCGACAAGAACACCGTCGATAGCGAGCGGTATCTGGCCGAGCTGCTCGCCGCGGGTGCGGAGCACACCGATGATCTGTACGACGCGGATGTCATCGTCGTCAACACGTGCGGCTTCATCGATGCGGCAAAGAAGGAGTCGATCGACGCGCTGGTGACCGCCGGCGCGTACAAGACCGACGGCCGATGCCGCGCGGTGGTGGCGGTCGGGTGCATGGTCGAGCGGCACCGCGCCGAGCTCGCCGCCGAGCTGCCGGAGGTGGACGCCTTTCTCGGTACGACAGACGCCGATCGACTGCTCCCGGTCCTGCAGGAGCGCGGCATCCTGAGCGATGCGCTCGTCCGCCACCCTGGCGTGCGCGTGTACACCGGCGACTTGCCGCACGTGCGCTACCTCAAGGTGAGCGAGGGGTGCGACCACGGCTGCGCGTTCTGCGCCATCCCACTCATGCGCGGACGCCATCGCTCGTTCGCGGCCGATGACGTGGTGCGCGAGGCACAGTTGCTCGAGGCGCAGGGCGCGTGCGAGATCAACCTCGTCGCACAGGACCTGGCGCACTACGGGCGCGACCGCCGCGATGGCGTGGGGCTGGCGGAGTTGCTCCAGCGTCTCGTGGACGAGACCGCGGTGCCCTGGTACCGGCTGCTCTATCTCTACTCGTTCGGCCTCACGCCCGCGGTGCTCGATGTGATGGCCCGGTCGCCACGCATCGTGCCGTACCTGGACATGCCCATCCAGCACGCGTCCGACCGCGTTCTCGAGCGCATGCGCCGCCCGGAGCGCCGGCACACGATCGCCGCGCGCGTGGCCCGCGTGCGCGAGCGCGTGCCCGACATCGCCATCCGGACGACGTGCATCGTGGGGTTCCCCGGGGAAACCGAACGCGATGTCGAGGAGCTGTTCGCTTTCCTGGAGGAGATGCGCTTCGACCGCGTGGGCGCCTTCGCGTATTCGGAGCAGGACGGAACGCGCGCCGCGGCCTATGCCGACGATGTGCCCGAGGCGGTGAAGCTCGACCGGCTGGACCGGCTCACGCAGCTCCAGCGCGACATCAGCGCCGAACGCCTCGAGCGATTCGTCGGACGCACGGTGCCAGTGTTGGTGGACCGCGCGCCTGCGGACGGTGCACCGGCGCAGGGGCGCACGCGGTGGCAGGCGGACGATGTCGATGGCGTCACCTGGCTGGCCGCCGGTGCGATCGGCGCGAGCGTGCGTCCCGGCGCCATCGTCGATGCCGTCCTCGACGACGTGGTGGACGACGAGGATTATCGCGCGCGCGTCGTGTCCGTCCGCCGCCCGGCGCCGCCGCAGAGCGATGGCGCTCGGTGGCTTCCGGTGCTTGCCGGCCCTTCCGGCGGGTGGAGCTTCGGGCGATGACGCGTGCGGCGCCCTCGCGGTCGGCCTCGCGCTCGGCGGGCATCATGGAACGTGCGCGCGCACACATGCCGGGGGGCGTCAGCTCCCCCGTGCGCGCCTTCCGCGCCGTGGGGGGAGAGCCATTCGTGGCGGAGAGCGGCGCCGGTGCCTACCTCCGCGATGTGGATGGCCGCGAATACATCGACTTCGTGCTCTCGTGGGGACCCCTCATCCTCGGCCACGCACCGGATCCCGTGCTGCGCGCGCTCGACCAGACCATGCGCCGCGGTACGAGCTTCGGCATCACCACCGAGCTCGAGGTGCAACTGGCGGAACGCGTGGCGGAGCGCATGCCGCACCTGGAGCGGATCCGGTTCGTCTCGAGCGGCACGGAGGCGACCATGAGCGCCGTGCGCGTTGCGCGCGCTGCGACCCGGCGTGATGCGATCCTCAAGTTCGCCGGATGCTATCACGGTCACGCCGACGGCTTCCTCGTGCATGCTGGTTCCGGCGTCGCCACGCTCGGCCTCCCCGATTCGCCGGGCGTGCCGCCAGTCACGGCCGCGCTCACGCACAGCGTCCCGTTCAACGATGCCGATGCCGTGCGCGCGGTGGCGGCGGCGCATCCGCTCGCGGCCATCATCGTCGAGCCCGTCGTGGGGAACGCGGGCTTCATCGCGCCCGATCCGGCGTTTCTTCCCGCGCTGCGCTGCATTGCCGATGAGACCGGCGCACTGCTCATCTTCGATGAGGTCATGACCGGATTCCGCATCGCGCCCGGAGGAGCGCGCGAGCGTTTCGGGGTCACCGCCGATCTCACCACGCTCGGCAAGGTGATCGGTGGCGGGCTGCCGGTGGCAGCGTATGGCGGACGCGCGGAGCTCATGGATCTCGTCGCGCCCGCCGGGCCCGTCTACCAGGCAGGAACCCTGTCCGGCAACCCGCTGGCCATGGCCGCGGGGTGCGCGACGCTCGATGCGCTCACGCCCGACGTGCACGATGCCATGGCGCGCCGGGTGCACACGCTGGTCGATGGGCTGCGCGCGAGCGCGGCGCGGCACGGCGTCCCCTTCACCGCGGCGAGCGCGGGAAGCATGTGGGGGTTCTTCTTCCGCGAGGAGCCGGTGCGCTCCTTCGCCGACGCGCGCGAGGCGGACGCCGAGCGATTCCGCCGCTTCTTCCACGCGGCGCTCGCGCGGGGCGTCTATCTCGCGCCGTCCCCGTACGAGGCGGCGTTCCTCTCCGCCGCGCACGACGACACCGTCATCAGCACCGCGCTGGATCGGCTGGACGACGCCATGCGCCACGTTGCGTCGTGACGCGCTCGCCGCGCAGCGCACACCGATTCACGCTCTCGCTCGCGGTCATGGCACTCGCCGTGGCCTGCACGCGCAGCGTGGTGCGAGGGCCCGCCGTGGACGTGCCGACACCCGCGCCGGGCGCGCCGCTTCCGCGCGCTCTCGCGGGCGCGCCGCTCCGCGTGGAGCTCTCGGCCAGTGTGCAGCGCGTGCAGCTGTCCGGCACCGGAGCGTGGCGCATGGCCGATGCCGGCGGATCGCCCGTCGCGACCGCTGGCGAGGGAGAAACCTGGAGCGTCGAACAGGTGACGGGTGGCGTGCGCGCTCAGCGGTCGGACGGCGCCACCACGCCCGTGGTGCGCGGTGCGCTCCGCGTCGAGCCGCTCGACAGCGGTGCGCTCCTTACCGTCGGCGGACACCGATATCGCGGCACGCTCACCATCGTTGCCGGCGACGACGGATTGATGGTGATCAACCGGCTGCCGGTGGAGGAATATCTGCGCGGTGTGGTGCCGATGGAGATCGGCACGCGCGCGGATAGCGAGCAGGCGGCCGTGGAAGCGCAGGCGATCGTGGCCCGCACCTTCGCGCTCTCGCGTCTCACGGATGCTTCGCATCCGGCGGACGTGCGCGCGTCGGTGCTCGATCAGGTGTACGGCGGCGTGGATGCCGAAACACCCGCGAGCGATCGCGCGGTGGCGCGCACGGCGGGGCTCGTGGTGCTCTATCACGGCCGACTGGCGAGCACGCCGTACCACTCCACGTGCGGCGGACGGACGGCGGCGGCGGAGGAGGTGTGGCGCAGCGAGGGCGAGCCCTACCTGCGCCCGGTGAGCGACCGCATCCCGGGCACCGACCGGTACTACTGCGATCCGTCGCCGCGCTTTGCGTGGACCGCGGAGCTCGATCGCGCCACGCTCGACGCCGACGTCGCGCGCTACCTCGCGCGCTACGCGGCCGTGCCTCCGGCCGGCACCGGCCGCGTGCGCGCGATCGTCGTGCACGACACGACGCCCAGCGGGCGGGTGCGCTCGCTCGACGTCACCACCACCACCGGAACGTACGCCCTGCGCGGGAACGACATTCGCTTCGTGCTGCGTCCGGCTGGTGGCGCACTGTTGAACAGCACGTATTTTTCCGTCCACGACGCGCGCGACGCGGACGGCGCGCTCGCGCGGCTGCGCATCACCGGGCGCGGCTACGGCCACGGCGTGGGGATGTGTCAGTGGGGCGCGATCGGTCGCGCGCGTGCCGGGCAGGATGCGCGCACGATCATCCAGACGTACTTCCCAGGGACCAGCATCGGCCCGGTCCCCGGGGCACCGGAACCGGGAGACTGACATGAGCGCCAAGCCAGCGCTCCGGGTCGGCGTGTTGGGAGCCGGCGCCATTGCCCAGATCACGCACCTGCCGCTCCTCTCGCGCATGCGCGGCGTGGAGCTGGTGGCGGTGTGCGACAGCGATGGACCGAAGGCGCGCGCACTCGCCGAGCGATTCGGCGTGCGCAACGTGTTCACGGATGTGGACGATGTGCTCGAGCTGGAGCAGCTCGACGCGATCATCGTGGCGACCCCCAATCATCTGCACGAGCCGCACGTGCTCAGCGCGCTCGCCGCGAAGGTGCACGTGCTGTGCGAGCGCCCGCTCTCGCTCACCGCACGCGGCGTCGAGCGCATCCTCTCGGCCGCGCGTCGTGCTGGTCGCGTGGTAGCGGTGGCGAACAACCATCGCTTCCGCGCGGACGTGCAGGCGCTGCTCGGGTTCCTTCGCGGCGGGGAGCTGGGGCGCCTGACCGGAATGCGCGGCGGGGCGTACCAGACGCGCCGGAGCGCGGAGGGATGGCGCTTTCGCCGGCCGGAAGCGGGGGGCGGCGTGATGCTGGAGCTCGGATTCCCGCTGCTCGATCTCGCCTTCTGGCTGGCCGATTTTCCCGAGCCAGGCCGCGTGAGCGCCACCATGCAGCGCGGCCGCGGGGCGAACGCCGTGGAGGACACCATGCTCGTCCAGATCGAGTGCGCGCAGGGCGTGGGGATCGCGCTCGATCTCACCTGGAACTACGTCGGCCCGGACGAGCGCTGGTGGTTCGACCTGCTCGCGTCGCGCGGGAGCGCGCAGCTCGCACCGCTGCGCGTGGTGAAGGAACTCAACGGGAAGGCCATGGACGTCACGCCCACCGGCGCCGCGGCGCGGGAAAGCGCGTTCACCCAATCGTACCGCGCGGAGCTCGCGCACTTCCTCGCCGTGGTCCGCGAGGAAGCGGAGTACGAGCCACCCGAGGACCAACTCGCGGTGCACCGCGTGCTCGAGGCCATCTACCGCTCCGCCGAGGAAGGCAAGGAAGTCCGGCTGTGAGCGCTGTTCCTACATGTAGGGCCATGCGGGAGCGCCATGCTGCCATCGCGCGCTGCGGGCGCGGCGTGTGAGCACCACGCTGGAGGAAGCGGTGTCCGCGCTCTCCGTCGGCATCGATGTGGGCGGCACGTTCACCGATCTGGTGAGCGTCGACGCCGAGGGAGCCGTGCAGGCGGTGAAGGTGCTCTCCACGCCCAGCGATCAGGCGGATGGCGTGATGCGCGCACTCTCGACGCACGGCGCGGCGCAGCCGGCCGAGCGCATCGTGCACGGCACTACCGTGGCCACCAACGCGCTCCTCGAGCGCACCGGCGCGCGCGTGGCGCTGTGCATCACGGCGGGGACGGAAGACCTGCTCGAGTTGCGCCGGCAGGATCGCGCCGCGCTCTACGATCTCACCCGGCACCATCCGCCCGCGCTCGTCCCGCGGGAGCGATGCGTCGGCGTGCCGGAGCGCCGGGAGCCGCAGGCAATCCGCCGCGCGTTGAGCGATGCGAGCGCGCGCGAGGTGGCCGATCGCGTGCGCCAGGCCGCTCCGGAGATCGTTGCCGTGTCGCTGCTCCACGCGTGCGGCGATGCCACGCACGAGCAGTTGCTCGCGCGCGCGCTTCGCGCCGCGCTCCCCGGCGTGGACGTGGTGCTCTCCTCGGACGTGCTTCCCGAGATCCGGGAGTACGAGCGCACCGCCACGACGGTGGCGGAGGCGTATCTGCGGCCGCGCGTCGCGCGCTACATGGCGCACCTCGCGGAGCGTCTCGCCGAGAACGGGTACCCGCCGCTGGCCGTGATGACCTCCGCGGGCGGGATGCGCACGGCGGCCGACGCCATGACCAGCGCCGCGTCGCTCGCGCTCTCTGGCCCCGCGGGGGGCGTGGTGGGCGCGGCAGCGGTCGCGCGCCTGGTGGGGATCCGCGATGCACTGACGATCGACATCGGCGGCACCAGCGCGGATGCGGGAGTGATCGTGGATGGTGAGCCGTTGATGGACACGGGCGGGATGGTCGCGCGCGTCCCGATCGCGCTGGCGCGCGTGCTCGTGGAGACCGTGTCCGCTGGCGGCGGGAGCATCGGATGGGTGGACGACGGCGGCGCGCTGCGCGTGGGACCGGCGAGCGCGGGCGCGGAGCCGGGGCCGGCGGCGTTCGGGCGCGGCGGCGTCGACGCCACGGTCACCGACGCGCACCTGGTGCTCGGCCACGTGCGCCAGCGGCGCATGAGCGGCGGGGTCGCGCTCGATCCGGCGTTGGCGTGGCAGGCTGTGGCGCGACTCGCCGCGCAGTGCGGTGCCGAGGTGGAGCGCACCGCGCAGGCGATGATCGCCGCTGCCGACGCGGCCATGGCGCGCGCGCTCCGGCGCGTGAGCGTGGAGCGCGGTCTCGATCCGCGCCGCGCGACGCTCGTGGCCTTCGGGGGCGGCGGACCGCTGCACGGGTGCGCGCTGGCCGAGCATCTCGGCATGCGCGCCGTGTACATCCCGCCGCACTCGGGCGTGTTGAGCGCGGTGGGACTCGCGCTCGCGCCGGAGCGACGCGAGACGCTGGCCAGCGTGATGCGCCCCACCGACGCGCTGGAGCACGAGGACGTGCGCAGCATCTGCATTGCGCTCGCCGATCGCGTGGCGGCGGACGGAGAGCGCAAGTGGTGGGCGCGCGTGCGATACGCGGGGCAGGGGCACGAGCTGGAGGTCCCCGTCACACCGGATGACACGGGCGCCGCGGTCGCAGCGCGCTTCGCATGGACGCACCAGCGCCGATTCGGCTACACGCTCGATCTTCCGAGCGAGATCGTCGGCGTGCGGTACGCTACCATTGGCGCGGCACGTTCGGTGCGCCTCGCGCGCCACGGCGTGGGGTGGTGGACGAGCGAGATGGAAGACACCGGCGCGCTGCTCGACGCCGAGGTGCCCGGGCCCGCGACCATCGCGCTTCCTGACGCGACGATGCTCGTCCGCAGCGGCTGGATCGCACGCGCGCATCCGGTGGGCGGTTGGATGGTGGAGCGCACGGGATGACCGCGACGCGCGCGGAGCGAGGCTCATGAGCCACGACCACGAGCGCGGCGTGGAGCCGGCCGCGGCGCACGCGCACGGTGCGCGCATCGATGCGCTCGATCTCGAGGTGATGGCCCACGCGTTCGCCGCGGTGGCCGAGGAGATGGGTGCGCTCCTGGTGCGGGGCGCGCTCTCGCCCAACATTCGCGAGCGCCGCGACTCGAGCGCCGCCGTGTTCGACGCCGACGGGCGCATGGTGGCGCAGGCGGCGCACATCCCCGTGCATCTGGGCGCCATGCCGGAGGCGGTGGCTGCCGTCCGCCGGCGGGAGCCGTCGCCCGGAGACCTCTACCTCCTGAACGATCCCGCGCACGGCGGCTCGCACCTTCCCGACCTCACGCTCGTGGAAGCGGTGGAGCTGGATGGCCAGATTCTGGGGTACACGGCGGTGCGCGCGCATCACGCGGACGTGGGCGGCATGTCCCCCGGGAGCATGCCGCAGGGCGCGACCGAGCTGGTGCAGGAAGGGCTCGTGATTCCTCCCATCCGGCTCGCGCGCGCCGGCGTGATGGACGAGGAGTTGCTCGCGCTCGTGCTGGCGAACGTGCGCACGCCGGATGAGCGGCGCGGCGATCTGCGCGCGCAGGCGGCCGCGTGCGCGGCGGGCGCTGCCGGCCTGCGTGCGCTCGTGGCGCGCGAGGGGCTCGAGCGCGTGATCGATGCCGGCCAGGCGCTCGTTGCCTACACGGAGCGTCGCGCGCGCGCCGCCATCGCCGGGCTCGCCGGCCGGCACGGACGCGCGACCGATGTGCTGGAGGGCGACGGCGTGAGCGACCATGACATCGTGATCGCGGTGGAGTGCAGCGAGCACGAGGGGCGGCTTCGCTTCGATCTCACGGGAAGCGCGCCGCAGGTGCGTGGGAACGTGAACTGTCCCCTCGCCGTGGCGCGCGCTGCCGCCGTCTTCGTGCTGCGCACGCTGCTCGACGATGACGTCCCCACCAACGACGGAATCGCCGCGGCCATCGAGCTGATAGCGCCCGTGGGGAGCGTGGTGCACGCACGGCCACCGGCCGCCGTGGCTGCCGGCAACGTGGAGACGTCACAGCGCATTGCCGACACCATGTTCGCCGCGCTCGCCGATGCGGGACTGGATGTTCCCGCGCAGGGGCAGGGGACGATGAACAACGTCACTTTCGGCGGCGACGGATGGACGTTCTACGAAACGCTGGGCGGCGGACAGGGCGCGTCCGCGCGCGGCCCCGGTCCAGCGGCGGTCCACGTGGGGATGAGCAACACGCGCAACACGCCCATCGAGTCGCTGGAGTGGGCGTATCCCATCCGTATCGATCAGTACGCGGTGCGCGCCGGAAGCGGCGGCGTGGGGCGGGCGCGCGGCGGCGACGGGGTCGTGCGCACGTACCGCGTGCTCGAGCGGTGCACCGTCACGCTCCTCACCGAGCGCCGGCGCCGCGCGCCGCGAGGCGCACAGGGCGGCGGGAGCGGCGCTGCCGGACGCAATCTGCTCAACGGCCGCGAGCTTCCTGCCAAGTGTCGCGTGGAGCTGCAGCCGGGCGACGTGCTCACGATCGAAACGCCGGGAGGCGGCGGCTACGGCGTGGAGTGACGGAGCGCCGTCGGCGGGCGCGGGGAGGGATGGGTGGCGACTTCAGAGCGCGAGTGGGCCGCTCCGCGGCAACGAACGTGACGCCTCAGATCGCCAGCGTCATCCCCTCCGCGGCCGCCTCCACCTCCAGCGCGCTTCCCTCTCGCGCGGCCAACGTTCGGCTCGCGTCGAGCAGGCGATCCACATCGTCATCGCCGCGGTCCGGCAAGTGGTGGAAGAGCACCAGCCGGCGCACGCCTGCCTCGATCGCCAGGTGCACCGCATCCTGGGCGCGCGAGTGTCCCCACCCGGCATGCGCGGGGTAGTCATCGCCGTCGTACGTGGCGTCGTGAATCAGCACCGCGGCGTCGCGCGCGAACGAGAGCAGCGCATCGCGCCATCCCGGCGGCGCGTCCACCGGAGCTCCCGCATCGAGCTCGTTGTCCGGGATGTACACCAGCGCGGTCCCGCGCGCGCCGCCGCCGTCCACGCGAAAGCCCACAGCTCCCCCCGGGTGGCGTACTCGCGTGGCGCGCAGACAGACGCCGCCCACGTCGGCGGGCGCGTCCCCCAATTCGCGGAATTCGATCTGCGCGCGCACGCGCTCGAAGGGCACCGGGAACACGCCGGAGGACATCTGTTCGCGCAGCGCCCGCTCCACCGGCACCCCCAGGGTGGGAGCGCTCCACACGGTGATCCGGTCCCCCGCGCGGTAGAGCGGCGCGAAGAACGGCAGCCCCTGTATGTGGTCCCAGTGCGTGTGGCTCACGAAGAGATGCGCGCTGACCGGCGCGTCGCCCGCGTCTCGCACCAGCGCATTCCCCAGCGCACGAATACCGGTGCCGGCATCGAGCACGAGCACATCGCCGCGTGGCGTGCGCACCTCCACGCACGGCGTATTGCCGCCGTAGCGAACCGTGTGCGCACCGGGGGACGGCACCGAGCCCCGCACCCCCCAGAACCGGACGGCGAGCGTCACAGGCGATGCTGCGCCAGCTTCTCGAGTCCGGCGCGGTCGGTCACCGCGATCTGCCGCCGATGCACGGCAATGAGTCCGCGCTCCTGGAAGTCGCGCAACGCGCGCGACACCGTCTCGCGGCTCGCGCCGATCATCTGCGCGATGGTCTGGTGCGTGAGCCGGCGCTCCACCACGCCGGCGCCGTCGGATGGCGCGGCGTCCAGCAGCAGACGCGCGATGCGGCCATCCACATCGAGCAGCACGAGGCTCCCGATCTGCTCGTCGGCCTTGCGCAACCGCCGGGACATTGCCTCGAGCAGCGCCCAGGCCACCGATGGCGACTCCTGTACGCGACGCCGGAAATCTTCACGCCGGAGGACGATGAGCTGCGAGTCCTCCATGGCGATCACGTGCGCGCTGCGCGGCTGGCCGTCGATGAGCGACAGCTCGCCGAAGTGCTCCCCCACGCCAAGCACGCCGAGGATCACCTCGCGTCCATCCTCGCCGATGAGCACCACCTTCACGCGCCCCTCGCGGACGATGAACATCGAGTCGCCGGGGTCGTCCTCGAAGACGATGATGCTCCCCCGCGGATAGGCTCGCTCGCGCGCCAGCTCGGCGAAGCGCGCGATTTCCTCCGCGTCGAGACCGCCGAAGAGGGGGACGGTGCCCAGGAACTCCGCCGGGAGCTCGCTCACGGTGCACGCCCCGCCGCCGCGCCGGCGCCCGGTATCCTCGCGGTCTCCCCCCCACGTCCCCCGACGCCCTGCGAGCTGGTGTGGTTCATGTCGTGTACGATAGCGTCTCGCCGTGTGGAGCGCGAAGCGGTGGCCGGGCGGAACGCCCGGGCCGGCCGGGCCATACTAGGGCGCCAGGGGGTCGCTGTCAAATTCCACAACTGGTTGTCCGGTTGTGTGTTAGCGGCCAGATCGCCTATATTTCATAGCTTTCCCGCAAATCGAGGACATCGTGAAGCCCGACATTCATCCCACGTACGCCGCGGCCACCGTGATCTGCGCGTGCGGCAATACGTTCGTCACGCGCTCCACCGTCGGCGAGATTCACACCGACATCTGCGCCCAGTGTCACCCCTTCTTCACCGGGAAGCAGAAGCTGGTGGACACCGCCGGCCGTGTGGAGCGGTTCCGGCAGAAGTACGAGAGGACGCAGCGCTGAGTCTGCGCCTGCGTCTGTCGCAGGCGCTCGATCGTGCGGCGGAGATCGAGCGCCTGCTCGCCGACCCGGCGGCCGGGCGCGATCCCCAGCGACTTGCCGAGCTCGGTCGCGAACATCGCCGCCTGGACCCGGTGCGCGAGATGGCCACCCGACTCGATCGTGCCGAGCACGACCTGGCCGGGCTGGAAGAATTGATCGAGAGCGGCGACGCGGAGTTGGCGGCGGAAGCGCGCGCCGAGGACGCTCGTCTCCGCGACACCATCGCCGAGCTGGAACGCCGGCTCATGCCGCTCCTCATTCCGCGCGATCCGCTCGATGACCGTCCGGCCATCGTCGAGATCCGCGCCGGCACAGGCGGCGACGAGGCCGCTCTCTTCGCCGCCGATCTCTTTCGCATGTACACGCGCTTCCTCGAGCGCCGCGGCTGGCGCATCGAGCCGCTGTCGCTCTCCGAGGGAACGCTCGGCGGAATCAAGGAAGCGATCTTCCGCGTGGGAGCGGAGGGTGCCTTCGGTGTGCTCCGCTGGGAGTCCGGAGTGCATCGCGTGCAGCGCGTGCCGGTGACCGAGGCGCAGGGGCGCATCCACACATCCGCCGCCACGGTGGCCGTGCTGCCGGAAGCGGAAGAGGTTGACGTGCGCATCGAGGAGAAGGACCTGCGCATCGATGTCTTCCGCTCATCCGGTCCCGGCGGTCAGAGCGTCAACACCACCGACTCCGCCGTACGCATCACGCACCTGCCCACCGGGATCGTGGTGAGCCAGCAGGATCAGAAATCGCAATTGCAGAACAAGATCAAGGCCATGCAGGTGCTGCGTGCCAGGCTGCTGGATCTCCGCCTGGCGGAGCAGGAGGCGGAGCGCTCGCGCATGCGGCGCACGCAGGTCGGCACCGGCGACCGCTCCGCCAAGATCCGCACGTACAACTTTCCGCAGAACCGCGTGACCGATCACCGCATCGGCCTCACGCTCCACTCGCTCGACCGCATTATGGATGGCGAGATCGAGCCTCTCCTCGACGCGCTGGCGCTGGCCGACGTCGAGGAGCGGATGAGCGCCTGAGCGATGACATCGGCGACAGTCAGCGTGAACGGAGCGCACTCGGTCGCCACGCTCACGCGTCACGTGCACGCGGTGCTCGCGGACGCCGGCGTGAGCGACCCTGTACGCGAGGCGCGTGAGGTGATCGCCGCGGCGCTGGATCGTCCCCCGCTCTGGCCGGCGGTGCATGGAGACGACCCCGTGCCGGAGCGTGATGCAGAGCTCGCGTTCGATGCAGCACGCCGCCGCGCGCTCGGCATGCCGCTCGCATATGCGGTGGGACGCGCGGCGTTTCGCCATCTCACGCTCGAGGTGGGGCCAGACGTACTGATTCCGCGGCCGGAGACGGAGCAGTTGGTGGACGTCGTGCTCGAGTACGCGACGTCTCCTGCGGCCGACGGGGGGGGGATCGCGGTGGACATCGGCACCGGCTCGGGCGCGATCGCGCTGGCGCTGGCCACGGAAGGGCGCTTCGAGCGGGTGATTGCCACCGACGTCTCCACCGCCGCGCTGGCGATGGCGCGGCGCAACGTCGCGCGTGTCGGCGCACAGATGGGTGCGTGCGCGCCGGTGGAGATTCGCGCCGGCGCGGGGCTCGCCCCGGTGCGGCACGTGCGCGCGCGCGCGGTGGTGTCCAATCCGCCGTATATTGCGTACACCGAGGCGCCGTCGCTTCCCGCCGACGTGCGCGACTGGGAACCGCCCATCGCGCTCTTCAGCGCCGACGACGGGATGGCGGCCACGGCGGAGATCATCCGCGACGCGGCGGAGATCCTCGAACCTGGCGGGCTGCTTGCGATCGAGGTGGATGCGCGGCGTGCCCGACGCGCGGCGGATCTCGCCGCGGCCGACGGGCGCTACGCCGGCATCACGATCCGGCGCGACCTGGCCGGCCGCGATCGCATGCTCACGGCTATCCGGAAGGTCACATGAACGGAATGCACGACAAGGCGACCGAGCTCGGCCGATTGATCGGCCAGAGCAGCGAGTACCAGCTCGTCCGGCGCGCGAATGAACAGCTCAGCGCGAACGCGGAAGCGGTCGCCCTGTTGGAGCGGCTGGAGCAACTCCGCCGCGACGCACAGGAGCTCATCGAGCAGGGCGCGCAGCCCACGCCGGACATGGAGGAATCGCTCGACGCGCTGCTGGCGGAGGTGCAGGGAAATCCGATCTGTCAGAACCTCATCGTCGCGCAGGAGAACTTCAACAAGGTGATGACGCGCGTGAACGAGTGGATCCTCGACGGCATCCGGAAGGGCGCGGCCAGTCCGATCATCACGCTCGGGTGACGATGGCGTCGTCGTCCCCGCCGCTGCTGGCGCTCGAGGGGCCGGAGGGAGCGGGGAAGACGACACAGCTCCGCCGCCTCTCCGCGCTGCTTGCGGAGCGCGGTGTGGCGCACGAAGCGCTGCGCGAGCCCGGAGGAACGGCGCTGGGGGATGACATTCGTCGCCTGCTGCTGGAGCCGGGGCGCGACATCGCTCCGCGCGCCGAAGCGCTGCTGTTCATGGCGTCGCGCGCGCAGCTGGTACAGCACGTGTTGCTCCCCGCGCGCCAGGCGGGCAAGGTGGTGCTGCTGGACCGGTTCTTCCTCTCGACGTATGCCTATCAGATCGATGGACGCGAGCTGCCCGAGGAAGAGATCCGTCGCGCCAACGCCCTCGCGACGGCAGGGTTGGTGCCCGACCTTACCGTGCTCCTTGCCGTTCCGGCGGCGGAGGCGCGGCGCCGCCGGGAACTTCGGGGGGTGGCGGACCGTATGGAGGCCATGGGAGACGGCTTCCACCGGCGCGTGGACGCGGCTTTCGCGCGCTTCGCGTCGCCGGAGTGGCAGCGCGCGCATCCGGAGTGCGGTCCGATCGTGGCCGTTCGGGCGGACGGCACGGAGGATGACGTGTTCGCACGCATTCGCGGCGAGTTGACGGCACGATGGCCTGACCTCTTTGGAGCGTGACCTCTCATGCGCTCTCGTGCATTCGTAGCGGTGGTGGTATTCGGCGCGGCGCTCGTCTCGGGCGGCTGGCTGCTGCAGCGTGGACTCGAGCAGGCGGGCCCCAGCCCGCAGAGCGGCGCACACCTGTTTCAGCAGGTCTTCCAGCACGTCGCGCGCGAGTACGTGGATTCGCTCGGCGTGGACTCCCTCTACCGCAAGGCGGTGGACGGGATGATGGGAGAGCTCGGCGACCCGTATTCCGCGTATCTCTCTCCCGACCGGCTGGAGAATCTCTCCATCAGCACGTCGGGGAGCTACGGCGGGCTGGGAATCCAGATCGATCTGCGCGACGGCGACATCGTGATCGTCTCGCCCATCGCGGGCACGCCGGCCGAGCGCGCCGGCATCCAACCGGGAGACCGGATCATGGCGATCGACGGCCGCTCCACGCGCGGGCTGACACCCGATGACGCGCTGGCCGCGCTGCGCGGCGAGCCGGGCACGACGGTGCGCATCACCGTCAATCGGCCTGGCGTGCCGGACGACTTGCACTTCACCGTGGTGCGCGACGAGATCCACGTGAACCCTGTGCGCCGCGCGCTCACGCTCGCGCCAGGCGTTGGATATGTGAACCTGTCCGTGTTCAGCGAAGCGGCCGCCACGCAGCTGCGGCAGGCTGTGGCGCGGTTGCAGGAGAGCGGGATGCGGACGCTCCTGCTCGACCTGCGGGAGAATCCGGGCGGGCTGCTGGAGCAAGGGGTGGACGTGGCGGATCTCTTCCTCGATCCCGGGCAGGAGATCGTCTCCACGCGCGGGCGCACGCCGGAGGCGACGCAGTCGTTCGTGGCGCGCACCCGCCAGGCGTGGCCCGACCTGCCGATGATCGTGCTGGTGGACGCGCACACCGCCAGCGCGGCGGAGATCGTGGCCGGCGCGCTCCAGGATCACGACCGTGCAGTGCTCGTCGGGCAGCCCACCTTCGGCAAGGGGGTGGCGCAGTCGGTCTTTCCGCTGGGCGCGGGTGGCGCCCTCAAGTTGACGACGGCGCGCTGGTACACTCCCTCCGGGCGCAGCATCCAGCGTCTGCCGGATAGCGCCGATGTGGACGACGTGCCGGCGCCGGACAGCGCGGGCATCGACGGCGACACGGCGCACCGCGCCACGTTCCACACGGATGCGGGGCGCGTGGTGTACGGGGGTGGAGGGATCGTACCCGATCTGCTCGCCAGCAACGCGGACAGCTCCGATGCGGTGCTCGCCTTCTGGCGCGAGCTCGGGAGCAACATCCCGGCGTTCCGCAACATCCTCACGGATTTCGCGCTCTCGGTGAAGGGCGCGCACGCGGTCTCGCGTCCCGACTTCACGGTCACGCCGCGCATGCGGCAGGAGCTGCTGCGGCGCATGACTGCGGCGGGGATCACGATGTCGCACGAGAGCTACGAAGCGGCGGCGCCACTGGTGGATCGCCTGATCGGGACCACCGTCACGCGATTCGTCTTCGGGTTGGACGCGGAGTTCCTGCGCGGGACGCATGACGACGCCATCCTGCAGCGCGCGATGGAGCTGGCGCGCGGGGTGCGCTCGCGTCGCGATCTGATGCAGCGCACGGCAGCCGCGGCCGCGCACCTTCCCACGCATACCGCGGCACGCCGCTCGATCGTGGCCGGCGTGGCGTGAGCAACGCGCGCGTCTTCGTGCTGGGCGCGGGGCGCGCGGGACGCTCGCTCGCGCGCGCACTTGGCCAGAGCGGCGCGGTGGATGTGGTGGGGGTGCACGGGCGCCATCCCGTCGCTCCCGACGAGCGGCTCCCCGACGAGATGCTGCCGAGCGTCGGACCGCTCGGCGCGACGCTTGGCACGGCCGACACCGTGCTCGTGACGGTGCGCGACGCGCAACTCCCCGCGGCACTCGTGGAGCTCGCGTCGGCGCCGCTGGCCCCCGGTGCGGTGGTGCTGCACGCGAGCGGCGGGAGCGATCCGGCGGAGCTGGCACCGCTCCGTGCGGCCGGGCACGCCGCCGGCACATTTCACCCGCTGGTCGCGATGGCGGATCCTGCGCAGGGTGCGGAGCGTCTTCGCAGGGGGGACGCATGGATCGGCGTCGACGGTGATCCTGATGCCATCGCGCGCGCGCGCGTGCTCGCGGACGCCCTGGGCGCGAGAGTGCTCGAGATTCCCGCAGGACGGAAGGCGGCGTACCACGCCGCCGCCGTGATCGCCTCGAACTTTCCGGTCGTGCTCCTGGCGGTGGCGGAACAGGTGCTCCGACAGGCGGGGCTGGACCCCGCTGCGTCCCGGCAGGCGCTGCACGCGCTGCTGCGCGGAGCGGTGGACAACGTGCGCAATGTGCCGCCGCAGGATGCGCTCACCGGTCCCGTGGTGCGCGGCGATGACGCGACCATCGTGCGACATCTCGAGGCACTCGCCCGCGCGCCCGACGTGCTGGAGGTCTACGCGGCGCTCACGCGGGCGGCGCTCGCCATTGCCGCGCTGCACGGCACGGATCCCGAGCGGTTGCAGGCGATTGTCGCGGCGCTCGACGCGGTGCGCGATGCCGGGGCGCCGCGTGCGCCGGATGGTGTGCTGCCCGGAAGCGCGCCAGGCGCTACTGCCCGCCGCTCCCGCGATCGTACACCTTCACCCCTGGCGGAGGGGTGAAGCGGAACGCCGACGCGCTCACCGGCACGTTGGTCCGCACGTCGTCGATCGTCACGAAGCGCACCACGCCGTTCGTGTCTTCCGTCTCGAACTGCCGCACGAGAGCGTCCTTGTCGTCCACCCAGATGCGGGCACGCGTGAAGGGGATGGAGGAATCACGCGGCACGAGCACGACGACGTGTGCTGGGCGTCCGTGCACCGTGTCGGCACCGCCGTCCGACAGGCGGTAGCGCGTGGTGGGGGACTCCAGGAACTGCGCCGTGACGTCCGCGCTCCCGGCCACGCCGCTCCCCGCGCGCATCCGGAGCACCTGCCCTGGGTTGCTGCTGGGCATGTAGATCCACACCCACTGGCCGTCGGCCACGATGCGGTCTCCATCCGGATCGGTGAAGCGCACGGAGAGCCGTCCCGGCATGCGCTGCACCAGCTCGCCGTGCGAGACGACCTTCGATCCCAGCAGCGGATTGGTGAGCGTCTGCGTGAAGCTCGCCTTCACGGTATGGACCGCACGATACGCGGCCACAGCGCGCTTCACCACCGCCTCGGGCGTCTGCGCGTGCGCTGCCGCCAGCGGGGCAGCGCACACGGCCGCCGCCACGAACCAGATTCTCATCACGGAACTGCTCCTCGAGTGACGCGGTGCTCTACCCCGCGCGCGCCGCGTCCGTTCCGCGCGTCGCCGCTACGGCGTGGGCTGCGGCGTGCCGCGCGGCGAGCCGCTCTCCGCTTCGGCCATGCGCAGCGCGGCGTACGCGTTGACGATGCCGCCGGTGACGGACAGCGAGCCGAAAGGAACGCGCTCCCCCTCGTCGGAGCCGGGGCGCACCACCAGGTGATCCGCATACCGCGTCGCTGAAGCAAGAATGATGCGCTTGACGTCGGACGCGGAGAGCGACGGATAGTAGGACATGATGAGCGCGGCAAGTCCGCTCACCATGGGCGCCGCCATGCTGGTGCCGCTGTTGCGCTCGTAGCCGCCCGGCACGGTGGACAGGATGTCCTCGCCCGGCGCGAAGACGTCCACCTCCTGCGCGCCATAGTTGGAGAACGGGGCGGCCAGGGAGTCCAGGCCGCGCCACGAGGAGGCGCCCACCTCGATCCAGTTCGCGGCGCGGCCGCCGGTCACGTAGCGCGGCGTGGGGAAGTTCCCCTTCTGCGCCAGATCGGCGCCGTCGTTCCCGGCGGCGTGCACCATGAGCACGCCGTGCGCATCGGCGTACCGCACGGCGTCATCCACCGCCTGCTTCTGCGGCGAGTAGCCCTTGCCGAAGCTCATGTTGATGACGTTGGCGCCGTGGTCCACCGCGAAGCGGATGGCGTTGGCAATGTCCTTGTCGCGCTCGTCGCCATCGGGCACGGCGCGCACGGGCATGATGCGCACCGCGGTGGCGATGCCGCCCACGTCGTTCGTACTGTCCTGCACCGCGCCGATGATGCCGGCCACGTGCGTGCCGTGCCCGGCATCCGGGCCGGTGAAATCCGGGTTGCCGTAGTGCCGCTGTGCCAGGTTCGCGTACTGGTCGCCGACGATGGTACGAGGGTTGAAGTCCGGGTTGAGCCCGTAATGCAGGCGCGTCTCCGTCTCCTGGCGCGCATTGCGGATGATGTCGGCGGTGATGCCGCGAGCGGCGAGCTGCAGGTAGACTGCGCGCGCTTGCTGCTCCTCGGCAGTCCGCGGCTGGTACGCGCGCACGCGCTCCATGTCGAGCGAGTCGCCGGCGGCGCTGTCCACGTGGAGCGCCGCGCGCAGCACGTCGGTCGCACGCTCGAAGAGACTCTGCGCCGTCGTGATCTGCGAGAGCGTCTGCGTGGTGCTCGTCACCTGCTGGGTGAACTCCTGTTCCACCGCGGCGCAGGACCCCCGCCCGGTGCGGAGGAGATCGCCGTTGCCCGTATCGGCGGCGGCACTGTGCGCGGCGGACGGCGTGCCGCCGTTCCGCGGTGCGCCGGAGCCCGCCGCGGTGCTGTCGCGCGTGCAGCGCGCGTACTCGCGTGTCACCTCGAACGTGTCCTGATCGACGTCGCGCCCGTCGGCGCCGCCGATGAAGTTCCACCCGTGCACATCGTCCACGTACCCATCGTGATCGTCATCGACGCGGTTGCCGGGCACCTCGCGCGTGTTGGTCCAGAGCACGGAGCGCAGGTCCACGTGTGCCGAGTCCACGCCGCCGTCGATCACGGCGACGATCACCGTGCGTTTCGGCTGCCGTCCTGCCAGCAGCTCGTTGCGCGCCCGGAGCACGCTCATGCCCGCCACGCGATCGGCGGTCTCGTCCATCAAGTGCCACTGCGCCGGCGCGGTGCGTGGCACGTCCTCGTCCACCGCCTGCGGTGGCGCGGCGGGGGTGGGCGATGCGGGCGGCGTGGCGTGCGCGGCGCTGTCGCGGGCGACGGTAGGCGTCGTGGCGGTGTCCGCCGGCGTTGCCGCCACCGAGGCCGGCGCGGGGGCGGGGGCAGGCGGCTGCTGCTGCGGCGTCGCACATGCGGCGACGAACACGAGCAGCGCGCCGAACAGTCGGGACTTGGTCACGATCGGTTCCTTCACCTGGAGGAAGAGAGCGAGGCATCCGTACCCCGCGCGTGCCTCAATGATACCACCGGGCAGGGCCCCGCGCGCGGGGAGGGCGGCGGTGCATGAGGTGGGCCGCCTCGCGCACAACACGGCGGTGCCCCGCGCGCGGGGAGGGCGGCGGTGCATGAGGTGGGCCGCCTCAGGTACCACGGCGGGGCCCGCGTGCGGAGCGCGGGGCTCCCGCCGCACCCGCATCGCTCACTCGTCCTCGGAGGTCCAGCGTGCGCCCAGTCTCGGACGTCCAGCGTGCGCCCAGTGCCGCCGGCAACGTTACCGGCGCTGCCGCCCAAGGGCGTGCTTGCCCCCGGAACCGGGGCGGGTTAGCTTTCAGGTTCGATGCGTGCGCTCGCCGCGAGCGCAAACGTTCCGATGCTGGGAGCCTGGGTATCGCGGGCTCCCTTTTGTTTCGCGGCGCCGTTCGGCAGCCTCACTGCTGCCGCCGGTCGGGCCCCCGCGGGGGCTCGCGCCGCATACACCACGTGGTCGGCTCGTACGGCATGTCCGCACTCCGACGACACCACACTTGAGGAGTTGCAACATGCGTACGACAGGGACCGTGAAGTGGTTCAACGATGCCAAGGGCTTTGGCTTCATCACGCCGGCCGACGGCTCGAAGGACTGCTTCGTCCATCACTCGGCCATCCAGGGGAGCGGCTTCAAGACGCTCGCCGAGGGCGAGCAGGTGGAGTTCGACGTGGTGCAGGGGACCAAGGGCCCGGCGGCCGAGAACGTCAGCCGAGTGGGTCGGTGAGCATCGTGCGGCCCACGCCGCACGTGCACGCCTCGCGGGAGCCGGACCGGCACTGCCGGTCCGGCTCCTCGCGCGTTCTCACGCCGGCGAGTGTGCACGCGGCACCTCTGCGCGTGTGCTGAACGTGTCGCCGCGCGGGTGCGCAAGAATGGACGATCGCAATGCAGACATCACACGATCGAGGAGGTAACGCGTGATCGAGATTCATCTCAGTGAGACCGACGGACTGGATTGGGCGCTCAAGCGGTTCAAGCGTCGCGTGCAGCGTGCGGGGATCCTGAGTGAGATCCGGCGTCGCCGCCACTACGTGAAGCCGAGTGAGGCGCGGCAGCTCAAGGCTGCCGCTGCGCGCCGGCGTGCACGCAAGGCGAGCCGGACCACAGAGTAAGACACGATCGGGCGCCCACCGTGGCGCCGGCATCGCACGCCACCTGGGGTGCGCGGCCTGCGGGCGACGCGGCGCATTGCACCGCGTGCCGGCGGCGCGGACCCGGAACATGGCATGATCAGCGCGACGAGCGCCGGGATCCCCGGCGCTCGCTTTCGTTTCAGGGCGTGACGGCACGATGATGCAACGCCATCCCGTGCCGACACGCCAGCCTGGACTGTACGATCAGACTGCGCCGGCGGATGCCGCGTCGGTGGACGGCGCGCTGGCGGGCAGGGAAGCCGGCGCCGGCGTGATGCGCCGCCCGATGGCGGTGGCGATGGACCGCAGCTCGCGCAGCAACTGCGTGAGCTGCTCGGGGTAGAGCGACTGCGCCCCGTCGGACAGCGCGCGCTCCGGATGTGGATGCACCTCCACCAGTATACCGTCGGCGCCGGCGGCAAGGGCGGCCCGCGCCATGGGGATCACCTTGTCGCGAATGCCCGTGCCGTGGCTGGGGTCCGCCACGATCGGGAGATGCGAGAGCTGTTGGACGAGCGGAATGGCAGTGAGATCGAACAGGTTGCGCGTGGCGCTGTCGAATCCGCGGACGCCCCGCTCGCACAGGATCACCTGCTCGTTCCCCGACGCCAGAATGTATTCCGCGCTGAGGAGCAGGTCCTGAATGGTGGCGGCCAGCCCGCGCTTGAGCAGCACCGGCTTCCCCAGCCGCCCCACGAACTTGAGCAGCGAGTAGTTCTGCATGTTGCGCGCGCCGATCTGGATGCAGTCGCCGTACTCGGCCACCAGATCGGCACCTTCCTCGTCCATCGCCTCGGTTACGATGGCGAGCCCGGTTTCCTTCTTGGCGATCGCCAGCAACTCCAGCCCCTGCTTGCCCAGCCCCTGGAACGAGTAGGGGGAGCTGCGCGGTTTGAAGGCGCCGCCGCGCAGGCACGTCGCGCCCGATGCGCGCACGATACGCGCGGCCGCCACGATCTGCTCTTCCGATTCCACGGAGCACGGGCCGGCGATCACCGGCACGTCGGTGCCGCCGAAGCGCACGCCGGGTGCGATGGTCACGACCGTATTCTCGGGCCGCCATTCGCGCGAGACCTGCTTGTACGGCTGCGTGACGTGGATGACCTGCACCACGCCCGAGAGCGCCTCGATGCGCGAGGCATCCACGCGTCCATCGTTCCCCACGAGCCCCACCGCGGTCCGCTGCGCGCCCGGCATCGGCCGCGCCTCGTACCCCATCTCCTCGATCACGCGCACGACGTCGTTCACCTGCTCCGGTGTCGCGCCGTGCTTCATCACGACCAGCATGCGTTCGTCCTCAGAAGTCCGTTGTCCACCCGTCGTGCGCGAGGGTGACGGGTCCGCCGAATTCGCGGGCGATCACCGCAGGCACGTCCTCGCGCTCCACGGGCGGATAGAAGTGTGTCAGCACCAGGTGTCCGGGGTCTGCGATGGCCGCCAGGCGGGCGCACTGCAGTGGCGTGAGGTGCGTGGGAATCGCCATCGACTCCGGGAGGGAGCACTCCGCGAGGAGCACATCCGTCCCGCGCGCCCAGTCGCCGAGCGCCGGGTCGTAGCCGGTGTCTCCGGTGTAGACGATCCGGCGCTCCCCGTCGTGCAGGGAATATGCAATGCTCTCCGCGGTATGGGGAACCGGGCGCGCCTCCAGATGAACGCCGTCGGCCAGCTCCGCGGCCGTTCCGGGGGTGAGCTCGCGCACGCCGACATGAAAGCCGAGGTCGCGCACCGGGCCGAGGGCGTCCTCCAGCCGGGCGAGCAGGGCGTCGGTGCCGGGCGGTCCAAGCAGCTCCAGCGGGGCGGAACGTGGTGGCAGCGTTCCCCACCGCCACGCGAAGAAGAGGGTGGGGAGATCGCTCACGTGGTCGGCGTGAAAGTGCGTGATCGCCACGTGCGTGATCGTCGGCCAGTCCACGGCGAGCGCGGCCATACGGTGCGCCACACCGCTGCCGCAGTCGAAGAGGATGCGAACGCCGTGCGTCTCCACCAGATGCCCGGCGTTGACGCGCGTGGGCGACGGCGCCGCCGTGCCCGTCCCGACCGTGGTGAGGCGCAATCGCTCAGGGACTGGCGCTGAATGCCTCGTCCGGCTCCAGCGATTCCGGCTCCCCGCGTTGATCGGCCAGCGGCATGACGGGCTGCTCGACGCTCAATTCCGCCTCGTCCACCGTGCGTCCGCGCATCCGCACGCTCACGAACGACGACACGCCCGGCTCCTGCATGGTCACGCCGTAGACGGCGTCGGCGGCCTCGGTGGTGGTGCGCGGGTTGTGCGTGATCACGATGAACTGTGTCTTGTTCTTGAACTCGTTGAGCATCCGGACGAACCGGCCGACGTTCTGATCGTCGAGCGGCGCATCGACCTCGTCGAGCAGGCAGAACGGGCTCGGCTTGGTGAGGAAGATGCCGAAGAGCAGCGAGAGCGCCACCAGCGCGCGCTCCCCGCTCGAGAGCAGGTGAATGCGCTGCGTCCGCTTGCCGCGCGGGGAAGCGCGGACCTCGATGTCGCAGTCCAGCGGCGCGCTCGGATCTTCGAGCGCGATGTCGCACTCGCCGCCGCCGAAGAGCGTGAGGAAGATCTGCCGGAAGTTCTCGCGGACCTGCGCGAACGTGGCGAGGAACAGCTCGCGCGCGGTGGCGTCGATCTCGCGGATGGCCTGCTGCAGCGACGTGCGCGCTTCGGCCAGGTCCGCGCGCTGTGTGGTGAGGAAGTTGAGGCGCTTGAGCTCTTCCTCGTGCTCCTCAACGGCCAGTGGATTCACGGGGCCGATCGCGTCGAGCTCGGCGCGCAGCGTGTCGAGCTCCGCGCGTAGTGCGTCGGCATCGGCGTCCACCGGCGTGACCGTCTCCAACATGGCCTCCAGCGGCTGCCGCCATTCCGCTTCCAGCCGCTCGCGAATGGCCGTGCGTCGCCCGGACAGCTCGCTCAGCCGCAGCTCCGTGTGGTGCAGCTCATCGGCCAGCGCGGTGGCGGCGTGCCGTGCGGCATCGAGCGCGTGGTCCGCGCGCTCCAGCGCCGCGTCCGCCTCGTGCACGGCGCGCTCCGCGGCATCGAGCCGTGCCGCGCTGTCGGACACCGCGGTGCGGCGCGACTCGCGCTCCAGCTCCCACCCGGCCATGTGCTGCGCCAGGACGCCGTCCGCGTTGGCGATCTCGCTCAGCTCGGCGGCCAGCGCCTGCAACCGCGCGACAGCGGTGGATGCTTCCTCGCCCAGCCGGCGCTCCCGGTCGGCGGCCACCTGCAACCGCGCCTGGAGCTGCGCTTCGTCCACCTGCGCGCGCGTGCGCTCCTCGCGCGCGCGCTCGAGCGCCTGTTCCGCCTCCTCCAGCCGCGTGCGCGCCGCGGCGAGCTCCTCCTGTGCGCGATCGAGCTGGAGCACCTGCGCCGACTGGGCCTCCTCCACACCGCGCGTGCGCTCGAGCAGCTCGCGGCGGCGCACGGAAAGGCGCTCGACGTGTGCGTCCACGCTGGCCAGCTCGCGCTCGATGCGCTGCCGGCGGCGCTCGCATTCGTCGCGCTCTTCGGCGGCGGTGCGCACGCGGTGGCGCGCCGTGGCTTCGTCTTCCGCTGCGGTGGCGACGGCGGCGTCGGCGTCCTCCAGCTCCGCGCGTGCGGCGTCGGAGCGCTCGGACGCCGCCGTCCGCTCCGATTCCGCAGTCTCGAGCTCGGCGCGCAACGCGCTCAACTCCGCGCGACGGCGGAGCGGTCCCGGACCCGCGGTACGCCCGGGGAGCCAGACGGCACCATTGGCATCGACGAACGCGGTGCCGTCGTCCGCGGCGGCGCCCATGGCGCGCGCCCGGCCGAGCAGCGCGCGCACCCACGCGCCCGCCGGTTCCGTTACCGCGACCATCTCCGCCAGACTGTCGGCGGCGCGCGCGTGTTCCGGATCCGGGTGGACGTCCAGCGGGAGCAGCAGCAGCGGGCCGGGAGCGGCTTCGTCGTGCCAGGCGCGAATGGCGTCGGCCACCTGGCGGTCGCGCACGAGCACGGCGTTGAGCGTGGAGCCCAGAAAGCGCTCGATGGTGGCGGCGGGGCGTGCGCTCGCGGCAATGAAGTCGCTGAGCGGGCCGAGGATGGCGCCGTCGCCAAAGCGGTCCCGCTCGTGCAGCAGCCGCGCCGCGGCGGGAGCGAGACCCACGCGCTCGCGCTCCAGTCCCTCGAGCGCCGTCACGCGCCCGCGGAGCGAGGTGCACGTTTCTTCGGCGCGGAAGAGATCGGTGCGCGCGGCGGCATCATCGTGCCGCGCGCGCTCGGCGCGCTCGCGCGCCGCGGTGACATGGAGCGCGAGCTCGGCGGCAGCGCGTTGCGCGTCCTCCGCGCTCTGCGCGGCGAGCGCGAGTTCGCTCCCGGCACGCTCCCGCACATCGGCCAGTTGCTCGCCCTCCGCCGCCAGTGCGGCGGCGCGTGCCTCCAGCTCCTCCAGCTCGCGCAGCGCTCCCTGATGATCGAGCTCCAGCTCGTGCGCCTGGTCCCGCAGCGCCCGGGCGTGGCGCTCCGATTCCTCGAATGCGCTGCGGGCCGCCGAGACCGCGCCGCGCGCGGCATCCTCGGCCGCCTCGCGTGCGCGCAGTGCCTCGCGTGCGCGGAGCAGGTCGGATTCGACCGCCTGGCGCTCGCGCTCCGCGGCCGCGCGGCCTTCCGCCAACTGCGTCTCGAGCGCCTCTTCCTGACGGCGCTCCTCCTCGGCGCGCACGCGCCGCGCGGTGGCGTTGCGCTGCCGCTCCTCGGCCACGCGGATCTCGCTCTCCAGGCGGAGGAGCGCCTGCTGCTCCTCGCTCACGAGACGCGCCAACTCGGTGCGCGCGCTCTCCGCGGCGGCACGCGCCGCGTGCGTGTCGTCGCGCGCACGCTCGGCGTCGCGCACGGCGTTTTCCGCGGCAGGCACTGCGTCGCGCAGCTCCGTGCCGCGCGTCTCCAGACGCGCGAGCTCCTCGCGCCACGCTTCCATCTCGCGCGCGGCGAGCGTGAGCTCCACCGCGAAGCGCCGGCTGCGCAGCTCGGTGAAGCGCTCCGCCCGGCGGCGCTGCCGCGACAGCGAGCGCACCTGGCTCTGCACTTCGGACAGGAGATCATCCAGCCGCGCCAGGTCTGCCGCCGTCTCCTCCAGGCGCCGCTCCGTGCTCCGCCGCCGGTCGCGGTACAATCCCACCCCCGCCGCCTCCTCGAACAGCTCGCGGCGATCGTCCGGGCGGTCGGAGAGGAGCGCGTCGATCATCTTCGCCTCGATCACCACTCCGGCATCCGCGCCCAGTCCGGTGCCGCGCAGCAGATCCTGGATGTCGCGCAGGCGGCAGGGCGCGCCGTTGAGGAGATAGTCGCTCTCCCCGGAGCGCGAGAGCCGGCGCGTGATCACGACCTCGCGAAACGCCACCGGGAGCGCGCCATCGTCGTTCTCGAAGAAGAGCGACACCTCGGCAATGTTCACCGGCCGGCGCGCGGACGAGCCCTGGAAGATCACCTCCTCCATCTTCGCGCCGCGGAGCAGCCGTGCCCGCTGCTCGCCGAGCACCCAGCGCACGGCATCGGAGACGTTCGACTTGCCGCAACCGTTCGGGCCGACGATCGCGGTGACCCCCGGCTCGAAGACGATGTCCGTCCGGTCGGCGAACGACTTGAAGCCATGCATCTCCAACCTGGTCAGTCGCACTAGAACGCTCTCCCAGTCCGATAGGCGATGGCGGCCACGCTGTCGTCGCTCGCGCCAAGGTCATCCCGCATGCGCGCTGCCTGTTCGGGCGAGGCGAACGCGCCGACGTACAGTGTCACGCTGCCGTCGCGTTGCAACAGTGCGTAGGCGGGCCACCCACGCGCGCGCAGCTCCTCGGCGCGGTCGTGCGCGTTCGCCACCGTCACGTGCTCGGCCACGCGCAACGCGTAGGGCAGACGTACGATGTCCGCGCCTTCACCGGCGCGGAGCGTTCCCAGGCGCCGCATCTCGCGCACGAGACGGGCGGCAGCGGCGCTGTCGCGGTACGCGCCCGCAACGACGTCGTACCAGAGCGCCCCTTCGTACGAGGCGGGTGCGTAGGTCACCGCAGGCGCACGCGCGGACCGCGCTTCGACCACGCGATCGCCGGCACCCTGCGGATTGTTGAATGAGGTGACGTGCACGGCAAAGAGCGCGGCGTCCGCGGAGTCGGTGGGATTCACGGCGGCGGGGAGCGGTGCGGTTTCCGGCGCGATGGCCGCCGCGCTCCGCTGTACCGTCTCCGCGGGCGCGCCTGGCTGTCGTGCAATGGTGGACGACGGATCGGTCCGACTGGCGCGCCACGCGTAGAGCGCCGCTCCTCCGGCGAGGACGAGCACGCCGGCGGCGATCGCCGCCACGCGCGCCGCGCGCTGTTGCCAGAGCGAGCGCAGGCGGGTGCGGGTGCGCTGCCAGCGCCCGACCGCCACGTCGCGCCGTCGCGTCTCCACCGGAATCCACGGCGCCGTCTGTCCGGATTTGGGCTCGGGGATGGTGAACAGCACGCGCGCCGGCACGGCCTCCGGCACCGACCCCACGAGCACCACACCGTCCAGCACGCCGAGCAATTCCTCCAGCCCCGGCGCGCCGGGAGGAACGACGACGAGCAGCAAGGCATCGCCGTCGCGGAAGCCCTGCACGAGCGATCCCCACCGCGCGCTGTGCAGGATCGCCTCGTGATCGACCGGTCCTGCGCCGCTCGGCATGACGTACAGATTCGGTGCGCCGGGCACGCCCTGCACCACGTGACCGACCGACACGCCGTGGACGAACATGTCGTTGAGACCGTACGTCACCTCGCTGGTGAGCGCCATGAGCGGGGCGATCTCTCCCACGAGATCGGCGATCGCAACGCGTCGCCGCCGGGCCTGCACGCGCGCGATGCCCAGCGCGACCAGCGCGGCCGCATCCGGATCGTGCGCCAGGAGTGCCACGGCGGCACGCGTGCCCACGGCGGACGCGGCACGGCGTCCCTCGGCCTCCCAGGGAGAGATGCCCGGTTCGATCGTGATCATCGCCTTACGGAGCTCCCTGGTAGATCCAGTACGTATGGTTCGCGGTTCGCGCGGCGCGATCCGCCGCCTCGCGCGAGGGGAAGGGGCCGGCCACGACGCGGTAGATGGGAAGCCCCGCGACCGCGTTCGAGACGACACGCACCTGCGCGCCGTCGACGTGAATGGCGGCAGCGGTCTGGCGCGCCGCGTCCGCCGCGCGAAGCGCGGCGAACTGGACGTAGAAGCTTCCCCCCGGCGCAGCCGCGGAGAGCGAGTCGCGCGGCGGCAGCGTGCTCGTACTGTCGAGCGGCGCCGGGCGCGTGGTGTCGAACGGTGCGAGTGAATCGCCGGACAGGGAATCGGGCGCCACCTGTACGCCGTCGAAGGTGACCGGCTGGTCGAGCCCTGCGGCGCGCGGGCGGAAGCCGTTCCAGGCCACGAAGGTCCACAGGTCCGCCGCGCCGCCGCGCACCGTGCGCACGGGCGCCGGTGCAGGCGGACGCACGAAGACCACGTCGCGTCCGCGCAGCAGCGCGAGCGTGCCGTCGGGCGCGACGGCGGGAAGATCCGGCCGCCACGCCGTGGCGACGGTGGCCACCAGCCGGTCGCCCCCGATGTCGATCACCCACGCGGAGTCGCTCTCCGCGCCGCGCGCGAAGAGATAGTGCCCGCTGGGGTCCATGCGCAGCTCGGCTGCCTGGGCGGGGAGCGTGATGCGCGTGGTCACCTCGCCGGTGTAGCGATCCACCACCAGCAGCTCGCTCGCGGAGTCGGTGGCGATGTAGATGCGATCGCCGCTCGGTGTGGTGACGATGGCGTGGACCGGATGGCCGGCATCGATGTCGCGTTCCGTCTGCAGGTCGCGCGTGCGGAGGCTGGTGATCTGCGCCGCGGAGGCGAAGTAGATGCGATCGCCCATTGGCGTCCCCGTCATGCGCGCTGGCCGGGGGAGCACGGTGCTGTCGGTGACGAGCGAGTCCGGCGGGCGGATCTTCCAGACCACGGTGCTGTTGCCGTGATCGACGGCGACGAGGAGCGCGCCGTCGGGCTCCGGGAATATCGCGCGCGGAGCGCGCTTGGGGACGAAGCTCCACTGTTCCTCCGGCAGCAACCGGAGGACGTGTCCCGCATTGGTCACGCCGAACACTGCGCGCCCGTCGCCCGACGTGACGTGGGTGAGGTGCGCCGGGCCATCGCGGCTCACCGTGCCCAGCCGGAGATCCACGCGATAGGGTGCGTCGCGCGTGTCGAGCGCCGCGAGCGTCGCTCCCTCACCGTCGAATCCCAGCACGCGCTCCGTGGCGGGCGCGGGAGCGGAGGAGGTCCAGATCAGCGAATCCAGATCGGGATACGCGAATGCGCGCACCGCACCTCCCGCACGCGGAATCCGGAGGGCGAGCTGGTCGGCGCCGCTGGGGGCGCCGATGGAGACAGGGGAATCGGATGCGGAGGAGCCAGCGCTCTCCCGGTGGCCGCACGCGACCAGCACGAGCGCCATCACGAGGAGCTTCGTTCGCACGGGGGAAACCTAGGCGCGCCGGCCGGGGGAAACAAGAAGCGCCCGGCGCACATCCGGGCGCGGCGGCGATGCACACCGGGCTCCCACCACGACGTGCGGGAGCCCGGTGCCGTGCCGGTGGAGCATCAGAAGCTCGGGCCGAGGGAGAAGCGCCAGTACCCCTTGGTGGCCACCTGCGCGTCCTCCGGTACTGCGTAGTCCCAGCGCAGCACGGCGATCCCGAACAGGTTCGCGCGGATGCCGAAGCCGTGGCTCGTGAGCAGGTTGCGCTGTTGCGTGGGGTCGTGCGCCGTGGCGGCACGCGCGAAGCTCACGTGCTGCCCGCTGAACCAGGCGATGCCGGCATCGTAGAAGACCACGCCTTCGATGGGCGGGAGTCCGATGATTCCCAGTGCCGCCCCCTGCCGCAGAATCGGGAAACGCAGCTCGACATTGGCCACCACCACGCGGCTCCCCAGCAGCGGGGAGCATCGCGCGAGCGCATCGAGCGAGGTGCTGGAGATGTCGCACTGGCTGGTGTCGAACGAGCCGAGCCGGTCGAAGGTGGTTCGCTCGTATCCGCGCAGGATGAGCGGATTGCCGATCGACTTGCGCAGCGTGTCGGCATCGCGCCCCACGGAGAGGCTGGCCATCCCCCGCGCGGCGATCGTCAGATAGTTGAAGAGAATCGGCTGGTACTTGCGGACGTCCACCAGGTAATCCATCCACCGGAAGCGTCCCACCGCCGGCTGCACCTCGAGACGATACCGGTGGCCCATGATGGGACCCACGGAGCCGAAGAGCGCGTTGTCGGACACGTAGGCCGCGTACGGTTGCATGTAGCTGATCGTGCTCTGGTGGAGCACGCTGTCGCGGCGGAAGGCGGTCGTGAACAGCCCGTCCTGGATGAGCGCGGAATAGAACTCGTCGGTGCGCGAGACGCTGGTGAAGCGCGCGCCCAGCTCGAAGCGCTCGAACCGGTTGAGCGGATACGCCCCGAATCCGAAGACCTGCCGCTGCACGTTGCGCGAGATCGCGACGTTCAGCACGCCGTTGCTCGCGTCGCCGTCCAGGAACTCGTCCCCCAGGTAGTACGGTTGCTGCTGCACGCCCGCCGCGTACTGGAATCGGTGCGCGAGATTGGCGTACTCCGCCAGGACCTGCGCCTCGCTCACGCGCCCGTTGATCGCGCCGGCGAAGGCGAGCTGGTTGTTGCCGAGCAGATCGGTGAGGACGATGGTTGTCCCGCCGAAGAAGTTGTTGCCGAAGTTCTCGTTCGCGTAGCTGATCGTCGGACGGACGACGAAGGCCGGCGAGTAGTGCACCTTGTACGGGTAGCGGAGAAATCGCGACGTGTCGGGGAGGGCGAGCGACGCGCTGTCCAGCAGCTCGGCCACGGTGACGGGTGCGCGCTCGGCAGCGCTGTCCGCGGCGAGCGTCTCCGACGGGCGGAACGTGCCGGAGGCGCGATCGCGGTAGAGCGACCTGGTGGCGACGGTAACGCTCGTATCCATGGTCGAGCGTCCGGGGCGAATGTCGCTACTGTCGACGGCGGGCGCCTCGGCCACGACAGGCGCCGCCTCGACGAGCGGCCGCTTGCGCAGCAGCGCCGGATTGTCGATCGCCCAGACCGTGTATTCCCCGTTCTCGTAGTACGTGAACGCCAGACGATCCGCGCCGTGCGCCCAGGTGATGGCCGGGCTGTACTGCGTGGCGGCCAGCACGCCACCCACCACGTTCGTCAACTGGTAGTGCTGCTGCTCCGCGAGCGCGTACAGGTAGAGGTTCTGCACACCGTTGCGGTCGGAGACGTACGCGATGAACTGCCCGTCCGGCGACCACATGGGGTTGATGTTCAACCCCGCCTGTCCGGGGAGGACCTCCAGGCGGCCCGAGTCGAGATGGTAGAGCGCGATGCGGAGCTGCCCGTAGCGGAGTACGCTGAAATCGGCTTCGTCGCTCCGGTCGGTGGCGAAGGCGATCGTCTGTCCGTCGGGCGACCACTGCGGCTGCAGATCGCCGTGCACGTCGTTGGTGAGCTGCCGGAGTCCGGTGCCGTCGGCGTTCACGATGTACAGATCGCTGATCCCGCCGTGATAGCCGGTGAAGACGAGCTGCTTCCCGTCCGGCGACCAGCTCGGGCTGGTCACCCCTTCCAGCGGCAGGTCGAGCGGATCGCTCACTTTCTGCCGGTCGACATCCAGGATGTACAGCACGTCGCGCCCGCCACGCTGCGCGGTGAACGCCAGGCGATGGCCGTCGGGAGAGAATGCGCTCTGCGAGTAGAGCAGGCGCAGCTCCTCGAAGTTGGGGTTGGTGGTGCTCTTGATCAGGCGCTTGATGCGCTTGCCCGTGTGCGCGTCCGCCAGCCAGAGATCGATGAACACCTGTCCCTTGAAGAAGCTGCCGTTGGACAGGAAGGCAATCGTGCGCCCGTCCGGGGAGAGCGAGGGGGCGAGGAACACCGAGCCGCCCGTACGCCGCTCCGTCAACAGCGCGGACGCGAACTTCCGCGGGCGCTCCAGCTCCGCCACGCGCGGAAGGTGCTTGGCCTGCATGGCCTCGCGCCATTCATCGCCCAGATCGTCGAGCGTCTCTCCCGTCTCGCGCTCGATCGCCCGCTCCACGCCCAGGCTGGGGATGGCGTTGAAGATCGCGCCCAGCGTCGTGTCGCCGAAGCGCTGGCCGAGAAAGGTCACGAAGGACGCGCCGAACGTGTACGGATTGAAGCGGTCCGGCCGCTCGTCCAGCTCGCGCGCGGTGGGAAGGTTTCCGTTCAGCGCCGCGTCGCGCATGATGGTGGAGATGTACGGATCCACCGGGCCGATGGAGAGATACTGCGCCGCGCCCTCGAACAGCCACAGCGGCGGATTGACGGCGGCGAGCGTCTGCAGTCCTTCCCCCGCGCGGCCGTGCGCGAAGATGTCGTACTGGAAGGCGTGCGTCATCTCGTGCGTCAACACCTGGTCGAAGCTGCCGTAGTCGCCGGTGAAGGGAAGCAGGATCCGGTGCCGCTGCGCTTCCGTCACCCCGCCCGTGAACTCGCCCAGGTCGCCGAGCACGTTGTTCTGCCCGAAGTCCGCACGCGACGCGAACAGGATGATCGGCTTCTTCTCGCGGAACTCGTAGTTGAAGATGCGGGAGAGCCGCCCGTATGCCCGTTCGGCCATCCGCGCGGCATCCTGCGCCGCGCGCGCTTCCGCAGGGTAGTAGTGGATCAGGAAGTGTTCGGTCTCGATCACCTGCCAGTCGAAGTGATCGTACTGCACCTGGTTCTTGCCGAAGTACCCCTGCGCGCGCAGGGGGGACGCGACGAGCAGTGCCAGGGCGACGGTCGCCCACCCCCAGTTCCTGGTCACGAGCTGCCTCCTTCTTCCTGATCGAGCGGCACGATCTGAGCATCACTCCACAACCGCTCGAGTTGGTAGAACTCGCGCAGCCGCGGCAGAAACACGTGCACCACGACATCCACGTAGTCGAGCAGCACCCAGCGGCCCTGCGGCAACCCTTCCACGTGGTGCGGGCGCACCTTGTCCTTGCGCAGCTCGTCGGTCACGTGCTCGGCGATCGAGCGGACGTGCGTGTCCGAGGAGCCGCTGGCGATCACGAAGTAGTCGGTGGCGTCCGAGACCGGGGTGAGGTCGAGGATGACCACGTCGAACGCTTTCAGGTCCCGGCACAGGGCAGCGCAGCGCTGCGCGAGCGCCAGGCTCGTGTCGGTGGCACGGATCGGCATGCGGATCGGCTCGTCGTCAGGGCGATGCGAGTGGGCCGGCGCCGGCGGACACCCGCGCGCGGGAGGACCGCATACGAGGGGCCAGCGGCGCCGGCTCGCCTCGCGCGATGGGCGTGTCGCTCGATGCGCGCGCGTGCCGGCACGATGCCCGCAATATGAGCGCGGGACCATCGGGGCGCGAGCACCGGGACGTCACGACAGTGACACGTGTGCGCGGCGCCCCGTGCCGGAGCGGGGAAGACGAACGGGCTACTGCTTGATGACCCACACGCGCACGTCGGCGTGCACCTCGGCGTGCAACCGGATCGGAACCCGGTAGACGCCCAGCGCTTTGATGGGCTCGTGCAGCTCGATCTGCCGCTTCTCGATCTCGATCCCCTGCGCCTCGAGCTGGCGGGCGATGTCGCTGGCGGTCACGGAGCCGAACAGCTTGTCCTCCTCGCCAACGCGTGCCGAGAAGGTGAGCGAGACCTGTTCCAACCGTGCTGCCATCGCCTGTGCGGCGCCGATGCGCTCGTTCTCGGCGGCTTCGAGCCGCGCCTTCTCCTGCGCGATGCGCTTCCGGTTCCCCGCGGTGGCCTCGTAGGCCAGACCGCGCGGAAGGAGGTAGTTCCGCGCGAAGCCGGCGGAGACGTCCACGATGTCACCGGGTTTGCCGACGCGGTCGATCGTCTGGCGAAGGATCACTTGCATGAGAAGCTCCGTCTCTGTCGAAGGAGGAATGGTGTTACTGAACGCCGGGGCGCGCTCTCTCGGGCTCCGGCGCGCTCGGGCGCAGATCGCGCCAGTCCACGACCACGTCGGTCATCCCAAGGACCAGGCACAATCCCACGGCAAGCTCCACCGCGGTGAACGCGGCGACCGAGAGGGCGAGGAGAAGCAGCGCGATGAGCGCTGCCCGCACCCCCCAGTGCCGCCGCGCGGTGAACCAGACGATCACCGCGAGTCCGCGGACGCCGAACAGCGCGGAGAAGAATCCTACCAGGTTCACGCCGAGCGGCGCGAGCGGGGAGAGCGTGGGCACCAGTGCGAGCGCCAGTCCAGCCGCTACTCCCCAGAGCAGTTGCCCGCTGAAGGTGAACCGGTGAAAGGGGGCCAACGCGGGACCGATCGGTGTCCGGCTGAGCCGATGATACAGCGCCCACCCCAGGGCGAGCGCGGCCATGAGCTCGAGCGCGAGCAGCGACGGGAAGAGCATGATGGCAAGCGCGGATAGCTGCCGGAGAAAGTGTACGTAGTTCGCCGCCCACGCCTCTGCCGCCTCCGCGGGAAGATGCAGCCACTCGTTCACCGGTTGCATCCGCGCCGGGACACCGAGCACGGCGGCCGCGTTCCGGCCGGCAAGCTCCCCGACCATCCGGTCGCGCAGCCAGCTGAACGGCAAGCCTTCCACCGTGACCAGCACCAGCGCCAGCAGCACGAGCAGCCCGACGGTGGCGAGCGCGCGGGGGAAGAAGCTGCGCGCCTGCGTCCCGGCCACGCACACCAGGCCGAACACGCCGGCGCCCAACAGTCCCCACGCCCGCGCCACGTCGCGCGTGTCGGCGGGGAGAAGCCGGCCCACGGCGAGCACCGCCACGATGGCCGCGACTGCGGCACCGATAAGAAGCGAGGCCCCGCCAGCGAACCACCATCCGGCAACGCAGCACGCCGCGAGCACCGGCAGCAGGAGGACGAGCGTCTGCTCCACCGGCAGCAGCGCTCGCAGCGGCGGGAGAACGGGAACCGCCGCGAAGAGCGCGAGCGCGACGAGCAGTCCCGCCCATCCCTGCGCCGGTGCGGCCGGCGCCGGGCGCGCGGCCATGGCTATGCCTGGTGGCCGCGGATGTACGGGATGAGTGCCAGATACCGCGAGCGCTTGATGGCGGTGGACAACTGACGCTGGTGCCGGGCGCACACGCCGCTCAACCGGCTGGGGAGAATCTTCCCCGTGTCGGTGAGAAAGCGGCCGAGCGTCCGGTCATCCTTGTAGTCGATGAACCGCACGCGCGATTCGCAGAACGGACAGGTTTTTTGCGGTCGGCGCATGTCAGTCCTCGTCGTCCTCGTCGTCATCATCGCCGCTCCGCTTCCGCTGCGATGACTCATCGCCATCGACGGAGGGCGGGGCGCCCACCTCGTGTTCGTGCAGCGTGATCAGGTAGCGCACGACGCCGTCGTCCAGCTTGAGCGCGCGCTCGAATTCGGGCAGCACGGCGGGTTCGGCGTCGAAGCGCGCCACCACGTAATACCCGTTCTCGCGGCGTCCGATGGGATACGCCAACTGGCGGCGTCCCCACTGGTCCACGGCGATCTCGCCGGTGGCCGAGAGGAGCGTGTGATAACGCTGGATCTTGTCCTGGATGGCGGCGTCTTCGAGGGCAGAGTCGAAGATGTAGACCGCCTCGTACGTGCGGGGCACTCGGGGTCCTCCCTGTGGTCTGTCCGCCCCCGCCGGCGGCGGGGGAGGGGGACGAAACTGAATTGTGAGCGAAACATTGTATTGTAGTCGTCCGTATGTCGCGATGCAACGCGGCCGGAGCGCGCCGGGAGAGGCCCGGCCGCCCGGTACGGCGGTGCCGGACGGTGCGTTACGTGGCCCCGGGCGTGACGTCCGGTGCCCCTTGACCGTCCACTGCGGGGTGGCCCAGAAGCATTGGCGGGGCCCCGTGAACCTCAACTCGTGGAGAGTGCATGCGCTACAGTCTCTTGACCGTGGTCCCCGCTTTCATGGGGTTGACCTTTGTTGCACCCGCTGCCCGCGCGCAGGGCGGCGACATGATTCCTCACCCCTCGTGGGGCATCGTGGCCGGCGCGAACTTCGCGAACGTCACCGGTGATGACTTCGATGATGGCGACAACCGCACCGGCTTCATGGCGGGCGTCACGGGTACGTTTCACTTCACCCGCATGTTCGCGCTGAACACCGGCCTCCTCTTCTCGCAGGAAGGATCAAAGGATCCTAACTCCGATCTCGCGATCCATGAGAACATGCTCCAGCTCCCCATCCTGGCGCGCGTGGCGTTCCCGACGTCCACAGGCAAGGTGACTCCGTTCATCGAAGCCGGCCCGACGGCGGCGTTCTCCCTGAGCTGCAAGTTCACCGACGGTGACGACGACGTAGATTGCGATGACTTCACCGGTACCGATGTGAAGAAGTTCGAGTTCGGCGTCGCCGGCGGCGCGGGCCTCCGCTTCAACGCGGGTACGCACGCGATCGAGGTGGGTGGCCGCTATCAGCAGGCGCTCACCGACGCGTTGAAGGACGCGGACGCGAAGAACAAGGTCATCAGCGTCTTCGCCGGCTTCACGATCTGACGACGACTCCCGGGCGAGCACCGCTCCCCGGTTGTGTCAGTAACGAGAACGGCTGGGTCCAACTGGACCCAGCCGTTCTTTCATTCCCGCATGCGGCCGAATGCAGCTTCGAGCCGCCGGGTCATCACGACGGCCGGAACACGGCCGGCCCGATGCACGCAAACCGCGAACTCCGCACACGCCAGCGACGGGCGACGCCACGGTGGCTCCGCCGCATCACGCCGCGTGCGGCCGCTCCTCCTGCGCCAATTGCCGCACCAGGTCCCCCACCGCTTCCACCACCAGGCTGTCACCCTCGTAGAGCAGCGCCAGCAGAATGTGCTTGCACAGCGCGTCGCGCCACAGATGATCCCCGCAGTCGCAGCGCGGGTGGTTGGGCGTATCCAGATCGACCCAGTGCTCGGCATCGCCCCCCACCACGCGATACCGCCCGTCGCTCACCCGCTCGCCGCTCAACTGCACCCCACGCCGGAGCCGCGCGAGGTCGACCCCCACGTCATATCGAATCACTCGACTCATGCTACCTCTCTCTGCGCTTTGCTGTCCTCCAATGCCGCCCGCGAGGAGCCACGTTGCCTCGCGGACGACACACCGTGCTCCGTCCTGCCGGGACCACTCCGCCGGGCACACGGAACCCCCGTTCCCGTAGCGCAGGATGATACCCCGAACAGGGACCAAAGCTCCGGGCGCGGCCTTCATTCCGGCGCCCTGATGGCCCTCGCGGGCGTGCCGTTCCGGTCCGCCCGCTCGTCCCTCCCGTGACGGCGGATGCCGTCCCCACGGGCCCGCTCTGCTCCTCCGCGGCCGGGCCCGGCCCCTCTCGGATGGCCGCCGATCCTGATTCCGGAATGAGCTCCGTTCCCGCCGTAGACCCGGTCGTTCGCGACCCCGCACGGCTCGCCGCACTGCGCGACACCGCGCTGCTCGACACCCCCGCCGAGGAGGCGTTCGACCGTCTCGCGCGCCTCGCCGCGCGCGTGATGCGCGCCCCCGTCTCGCTCGTCGTGCTGGTCGATGCGCATCGCGAGTACTTCAAGAGCTGCGTCGGGATGGACATCGCACGCGGTGCGCCGCGCGAGGGCCCGCTCGAGCGGTCGTTCTGCCAGTACGCCGTGGCCAGCGGCGAGCCGCTCATCATCCCGGATGCGCGCGAGCACCCGTGGGTCCGCGACAACCCGGCCACGCGCGACGGCGTGATCGCTTACGCGGGCATTCCGCTCATCACCAACGGCGGGCACGCACTCGGCACCCTGTGCGTGGTGGATCACGAGCCGCGCGCGTGGAGCGACGACGAGGTGGCCATCCTGCGCGACCTGGCCGCGTCGGTGGTGACGGAAATCGAGTTGCGCACCGACATCCTCTTCCGCGCGCGCGCCGAGGAAGCGCTGCGGGCGAGCGAGGAACGCTTCCGCCGCCTGTTCGAGCAGGCGGCGGATTCCCTCTTCGTGCACGACGCGGAGGGTCGCTTCGTGGACGTCAATCCGCGCGCGGTGGAGAGTCTGGGCTACACGCGCGACGAGCTGCTCGCGCTGCGCGTGCGCGACATCGAGCAGGGGATTACGCCGCAGGAGCTGGCGCGCGCGTGGCACGAGCTGCAGGAGAGCGGCACGATCACGTTGCGCGGCCAGCACCAGCGGAAGGATGGAACCCGATTTCCCGTGGAAGTCCGCCTTGGACGTTTGGGCAGCCCTGGCTCCGCGCTCGTCCTCGCCGCGGTGCGCGACCTGAGCGATCGCGAACGGTTGGAGGAGGAGCTCCGCCAGGCGCAGAAGATGGAAGCGGTCGGGCGGCTGGCCGGCGGCGTCGCCCACGACTTCAACAACCTCCTCACGGTGGTCAAGTGTCATACCGAGTTGCTGCTCGAGGAGCTGTCCGATGTGCCGCAGGCGCGCGATGACCTGGCGGAGATTCACCAGGCGGCGGTGCGCGCCACCGCGCTCACCGGGCAACTGCTCGCGTTCAGCCGCAAGCAGATGTTGCGTCCGGTGCCGATGGACCTGAACCAGGTGGTGACGGCCATGAGTCCCATGCTCGCGCGGCTCATCGGCGAGAACATCGAGATCGACGTGCACCTGGAACCCCAACTGGGACGTACGGTGGCGGACCCTGGGCAGATCGAGCAGGTGCTCATGAATCTCGCGGTGAACGCACGCGACGCGATGCCGAATGGGGGTACGCTCTCACTCTCCACCGCCAACACGGAGCTCGACGAGCACTCGCTCGCCCGTCATGGCGACGCATGCCCGCCGGGCGCGTACGTGATGCTCACGGTGGGCGACACGGGAAGCGGGATGAGCGCGGAGACGCAGGCGCACATCTTCGAGCCGTTCTTCACGACCAAGGAACCAGGCAAAGGCACTGGCCTGGGGCTGGCCACCGTGTACGGCATCGCCAAGCAGTCGGGCGGGCACGTGTGGGTGTACAGTGAAACCGGCGCGGGCACGACGTTCAAGATCTTTCTCCCGCGCGTGACGGCCACGAACGCGGAGCGCGTTCCCAGCGACACGGACGGAGCGCTGCCGCGGGGATCGGAGACGCTCTTGTTGGTGGAGGACGACGCCGCGCTCCGCCGCCTGATGCGGCGCATCCTGGTACGACAGGGGTATCGCGTGCTCGAAGCGGAACACGGCGTCGCCGCGCTCCGGCGCGCCGCGACGTGCGGGGAGCCGATTCACTGCCTGGTGACGGACGTGATGATGCCGCAGATGGGCGGTCGCGAGCTGGCGACGCGATTCACGCGCGAGCACCCCACCGCGCGCGTGCTGTTCGTCTCGGGCTATACGGACGACGAGATCATCCGGCGCGGGCTCGTCTCACCCGGCGCGGACATCGTGCAGAAGCCGTTCTCGGCCGCCACGCTCGTTGGCGCCGTGCGCCGCACGCTCGACCACGAGCCCGCGCACCTGGCCGCATCGCGCCGCGCATCCTGACGGGCGGCAGCGCGCCCGTTACTCCGCGTGGAGGGTACCGCTCGCCGGTTCGTCGGTGGCGTGCGCGTTCTTCGCGGATACTCCGGCGCTGCTCTCGCTCCCGTCGCCGCCGTCCGCGCTCGCGCGTTCGTCGACGAGCGCGAGCGGCGCGTCCTCTCGGCGCCGCGCGGGGAGGGAGAACGCGAACACTGCGCCCGCCGGCGAATTCTCGAGCCATGCGCGCCCGCCAAGCCGCTCTACCGCCTCGCGCACGATGCTGAGGCCAAGTCCGCTTCCCACGGTGTTGGGCGCTTCTCCGCCGCGCACGAACCTGTCGAACACGGCCGCTCCCAACGACGTGGGCACGCCGGGACCATTGTCGGCTACCTCGACGACCACGCTGCGCTGTCCGTCGGAGGTCGCGCCGGCGTGGCGCCCGCGCACTTCGATCCACCGCGGTCCGGCGGCAGGCTTGCCGTACTTGATGCTGTTCCCGATCAGGTTGATGAGACAGAGCTCGACGGTGGCGGCGTTGACCTCCACGTCCGGCAGATCGCCACGGACCCGCAGCTCCACGCCTTCTGCAGCCGCCGTGTCCCGGAGCTGGCGCGCCGCTTCGCGCGCCGCCTCGGGGAGCCGCACGTGCCGCTGCTGGCGGATGTCTCCCTCCCCCTGCGTGAGCTCCAGCAGTCCATCGAGCACGGCGGACATCTCGCGCACGCTTCGCCGCGCCACAGCCGCGAGGCGCGCACGCTCGCTCGCCTCCAGCGCCGGGAGCTCGAGCAGTGATTCCGTAGCGCCGAGCGCGGCGCCGATCCGGTTGCGGAATTCGTGCGTGACCATCCGGTTGAACGCGCGCAGTCGATCTTCCCGGTCGAGCACCTTCTGTCGCGCGAGCGCCAGGTAGTGCAACGCCGTGGTCTGCTGGATCATCGTGAGCGCATCGAACAACCGATGCGTGCACGCAACCACCTCGGCGTTCGTTGCCTTCGTCCCCGCGTCCCCCGCCACACGCTCCACGAAGGTGAAGAGAATGCCACCCAGGATGTGGAATTCCTTCAGGATCTCCTGCTCGCCAAAGCCCTGCTCGTGACGCAGCGCGCCGAGCTCGCGTGAGTGCGCGATGACCGCCGCGTTCGCAGCCGGCGTCCGCGACGGGTCCTCGATCACATCGGCGATGCTGAGGAGGAGGAGCGGGATGTGGTCGAGCAGCTCGTCGCTCGGGAAGACACGCGATGGTTCCACGTCCACACGTGCCAGTATGCGCTCCAGCCACCGTGCCGTGAGCTCCGTGCGCGCCTCGCGCAGGCGCGCAGCGAGGATCGGGCCGAGGCGATTGCCGTCCGCCGAGCGGTGATGCATGGGGCGACTCCTGCAAGGGGCGGGGACGGGACGTCATGCAGCGACGGCACCGCCTGTGCCCGAGAGTTACACGGGCGCAACCGCAAAGTCCAGCGGTGTGCGCGGCAACCCGCGGGCAGCCCGCCGCGCGGCCTGCGCGGTGGGATTCCGCCCAGTTACACGTTGAATCGGAAGAGGACCACGTCGCCGTCACGCATGACGTACTCCTTGCCTTCGCTCCGGACGACGCCGCGCTCGCGCGCTCCCTTCCACCCGCCGCTCGCCACGAAGTCGTCGAACGACACCGTCTCCGCGCGGATGAAGCCGCGCTCGAAGTCGGTGTGGATGGTGCCGGCCGCCACTGGGGCGGTGTCGCCCTGGTGGATGGTCCACGCACGCACCTCCGGCTCGCCGGCGGTGAAGAACGTCTGCAGACCGAGCAGGCGATATCCCGCGCGGATGAGGCGGTCGAGCCCGGCCGACTCGAGGCCGAGCGAGGCGAGAAATTCCGCGCGATCCTCCTTCGGCAGCTCGGCCAGCTCGGCCTCGATCCTGGCCGAGAACGGGATCACGTCGGCGCGCTCGCCGCTCTCCGCGACTGCCGCGCGCAGGGCGCGCAGGTGCGTCCCTTCCTGCGCCGCGCCGGTGAGCTCCGCGTCGGTGACGTTGGCGGCATAGAGCACCGGTTTCGCGGTGAGAAGCGAGAGCGGCGCGAGGAGCGCCATCTGCGCGGCATCCAGTCCTGCGGTGCGCACGCCGCGGCCGGCGGCGAGCGCCTGCTGGGCGGCCTCCAACACCGGCATCTCCGCGCGCGCGGCCGCGTCGCCGGAGCGTGCGGCACGTTGCACGCGGACGAGCCGCCGCTCCACGGTGGACAGGTCCGCGAGCGCGAGCTCGATGTCGATCACCTCGCGGTCGCGCACCGGGTCCACGCTCCCCATCACGTGGAGCACATCGGGATCCTCGAAGCAGCGCACCACGTGCACGATGGCGTCGGTTTCCCGGATGTTGGCCAGGAACTTGTTGCCCAGCCCTTCTCCCTGTGCGGCGCCCTTCACCAACCCGGCGATGTCCACGAACTGCACGACCGCCGGCACCACGCGCTTGGGTTGCACGAGCGTCGCCAGGGTGTGCAGCCGCTCGTCGGGCACCTCGACGATGCCGACGTTGGGATCCACCGTGCAGAAGGGATAGTTGGAGGCGTCGGCCCCCGCGGCGGTGAGGGCGTTGAACAGCGTGGACTTGCCCACGTTGGGGAGGCCGACGATTCCGAGCTGCAGCATGATGTCCGATCCGGCGGTGTGATCCTCGGCGCCGTCAGTGCCCGAGCCAGGGGGTGAGCAGGCGCAACCAGGGCGCGAGCACGAGGCTCACCACGGCCATGAGCTTGATGAGAATGTTGAGCGACGGTCCGGAGGTGTCCTTGAACGGGTCGCCCACGGTGTCGCCCACGACGGCGGCGCGGTGCGCGTCGGATCCCTTCCCACCCAGCGCGCCCCCTTCGATGTACTTCTTCGCGTTGTCCCACGCGCCGCCGGCGTTGGCCATGAAGAGCGCCATCATGACGCCGGTCACCGTGGCGCCGGCGAGCACGCCGCCCAACGCCTGCGTGCCGAGCGCCACGCCCACGATGACAGGCACCGCCACCGCGCTCACGCCGGGAACGATCATCTCGCGCAACGCGGCCCGCGTGGAGATGTCCACGCAACGCGCAGAGTCCGGCTTGGCTGTGCCGTCCATGAGCCCGGCGATCTCGCGGAACTGTCGGCGCACCTCCTCCACCATCCCCTGGGCCGCGCGCCCCACGGCGGTCATCGTGCTGGCGCCAATGAAGAAGGGCATCATGCCGCCGATGAACAATCCGATGACCACCATCGGATCGAGTAGATCGAGCCCCCGCGCGCCCAGCCCCACCTCCGACGCGTACGCGCTGAAGAGCGCCAGCGCGGTGAGTGCGGCGCTCCCGATCGCGAACCCTTTGCCGATGGCCGCGGTCGTGTTCCCCAGCGCATCGAGCCCGTCGGTGATGCGGCGGACCTCCGGCCCCAGCCCCGACATCTCGGCAATGCCGCCGGCGTTGTCGGCGATCGGGCCGTAGGCGTCGACCGTCATCGTCACGCCGACGGTGGCGAGCATCCCGACCGCCGCGATGGCGATGCCGTACAGCCCGGCCACGATGAACGCGACGTACGTGGCGGCGCCGATGATGAGAACGGGCACCACCGTGCTCTGCATCCCGACGGCGAGGCCGGCGATGATGTTCGTGGCCGCTCCTGTCCTGCACGCGTCGGCGATGCGGCGCACGGGGGCGGCGCCGGTGTAGTACTCGGTGGCGAGGCCGATCAGCACGCCGGCCAACGTTCCACTCAGCACCGCCCAGAACGGTCCCATGAGCGGATACGCGCTGCCATCGGCGCGCACCGCGTCGATGGGGAGGTGCGCCGTCAGGAACCAGGCGAAAGCCAGGAAGAGCAGCGCCGCGATGATCGTCGTGGTCCGCAGCGCGCCCGCCGGGTTCCCTCGCTGCAGCGCGCGCATGGCGCCGATCCCGGCCACCGACGCCACGAGCCCGGCGATCACGTACGCGATGGGCAGGGAAATGGCGTTGAAGTTGTTCGTGATCGAGGCGGTGGTGGCGGCGATCGCGATCGCCGCGATGATCGCGCCCACGTAGCTCTCGAAGATGTCGGCGCCCATCCCGGCCACGTCGCCCACGTTGTCGCCGACGTTGTCGGCGATCGTCGCGGGATTGCGCGGATCATCTTCCGGGATTCCCGCTTCCACCTTCCCCACGAGATCGGCGCCCACGTCGGCGGCCTTGGTGTAGATCCCGCCGCCCACGCGGGCGAAGAGCGCGATCGAGCTCGCCCCCATCGCGAAGCCGGAGATGATCTCGGAGAAGTGGCGCCACGTCTCGGGAGACGTGGCATTCGGGGCCAGCACGTGGAACGCGATGCCGATGCCGACGAGGCCGAGGCTCGCCACGCTCAAGCCCATCACGGAGCCGCCGTCGAAGGCGATCTGCAGTGCGCGCGCCTGTCCGTGCGTGCGCGCACCCTCGCTGGTGCGCACGTTCGCGCGCGTCGCGGCTTCCATCCCCGCCAGGCCGGCGAGGATCGAGCACGTGCCGCCCCCCACGTAGGCGAGCGCGGTACCCCATCCCACCGCCCACCAGAGCAGCGCCGCTACCACGAGCAGGAATGGGACGAGCACGGAATACTCGCGACGCAGAAACGCCATCGCGCCGGAGTGGATCATCTCGGCCAGCTCGTGCATCACGAGCGTGCCATCGCTCGCGCGCCGGATGCCGGCGTACGTGATGAGCGCCAGCACGAGACCGGCCACACCCATCCACACGGCGGAGTATGCGATGTGGGCGATCATGTGGTGGTGCGCTCTCGGTTGAAGTCGTTCATGGCGCGCACGATGCCGTGGTGCAGCCAGCACGCGGCGGCTTCGGCGAACGTCGGAAAGAGCGCGCGCACCTGCTCCTCTTCACGCTTGCCGAAGTCGGAGAGGACGAACTCCGCCAAATCGCCGGGTGGACGCTCTCCGGCGGCGGGGAGGATGCCGACGCGCAGCCGCGCGTACTCCTGTCCGCCGACCGTCTTCTCGACGCTCTTGAGTCCGTTGTGGCCGCCAGCGCTTCCGCTCGCGCGCAGGCGGTAGCGCCCCAGCGGGAGCGCCACGTCGTCCACCACGACGAGCAGATCGGTGGTGGGATCGATCGGCGCACGGCGCGACAACAGGGGGCGGCGGAGGTACGGCGCGATCGCGGCGCCGCTCAGGTTCATGTACGTGCGCGGCTTGAGGAGCCGCACGTCGACACCGTCCACGGTGCCGCGCGCGACCAGCGCCTTACCGTCGCGGCGCCAGCCGTCCAGACGCCAAACGTCGGCCAGGTGCTCCACGATCCACCAGCCGACGTTGTGACGCGTGCGCTCGTACTGGGGCCCGGGGTTGCCCAGGCCGACGATCAGCTTCACGGAGACGATGACGAGGGAAGAGAATGGCCGCGGCTCACGACTCCTCCTCGCCCTCCTCCTCCTTCGGCTTGCGGATGAGCTCCGGCTCCGCGCCCTCGGCCGCCTCGCCCTCCGCTGCCGGCGCGGCTTCCTCCACCACACGCGGCGGCGTCACGACGCAGACGGTGCTGTCCGGATCGTCCTCCACCTCCACGCCCGACGGCACGTTGAGATCGCGCACGTGGATGGAGTCGTTGAGGCCGAGCGCGGACACGTCGACGTCGATGTGGTTCGGGATGCTGGACGGATCCACGGTCACCGTCACCTGACGCATCACCTGGTCGAGCACGCCGCCCTCACTGCGCACGCCCTCCGGGGTGCCCACCAGCACGAGCGGCACGTCCACGGTGATCGACTCGCCGGCCACCAGCTCCTGGAAGTCGACGTGCAGGATCTGCGGCTTGAAGGGATGCCGCTGAATCTCGCGGATGAGGGTGCGCGCGGTGCCGCCATCGATCGCCAGCTCGACGACCGTGGTGCCCGGGCTGATGTGTCCCAGCAGGCGGTCCAGCTCGCGCGCGTCGACGGCCAGCGGCTGCGGCTGGCGGTGATGGCCATACAGGATGGCCGGAATCTGCTGCGCGCTGCGCAGACGGCGGGCGGCACCCTTGCCGGTGCCGAAGCGCGCTTGAGCGTTCAACGTGGCGGTGGACATGACAGTCTCTCTCTCGGAAGTCGAACTCGACGGAATTGTGCGTTTATTCGAACAGGGCGCTCACCGACTGATCGCTGTGCGTGAACCGGATGGCCTTGGCCAGGAGGTCCCCCACGGACAGCACGGTGAGTTTGTCGAAGCGCCGTTCGGGTGCGATCGGAATCGTGTCGGTGACGGTCACCTCGACGACGGGCGCCGCCATGAGACGATCCACGGCCGGGCCGGAGAGCAGCGCGTGCGTGGCGCAGCAGTACACCGCGCGCGCCCCCAGGTTGGTGAGCGCGCGTGCCGCCTCGCTCACCGTTCCCGCGGTGTCGATCATGTCGTCGGCAATGAGACAGTCGCGTCCCTCCACCTCGCCGACGACGTTGAGCACCTCGGCCACGTTGGGCGCCGGACGCCGCTTGTCGATGATGGCGAACGATCCGTTCAGCCGCTTCGCGAAGCCGCGCGCCATCTTGGCCGAGCCCACGTCGGGGGCCACGACCACCAGGTCGCGCAACTGTTTCTTGCGATAGTGCGACACGATCACGGGTGCGGCGTACAGATGGTCCACCGGAATGTCGAAGAACCCCTGGAGCTGGTGCTGGTGGAAATCGATTCCCAGCACGCGGTCGGCGCCGGCGGTGACGATCATGTTCGCCAGCAGCTTGGCGCCGATGGCGACGCGCGGCTGATCCTTGCGGTCCTGCCGTGAATAGCCGTAGAAGGGCATCACGCACGTGATCCGCGCGGCGCTCGCGCGCCGGGCCGCATCGATCAGGAGCAGCAGCTCCAGGATGTTGTCGGCCGGCGGATTGGTCGGCTGCACGATGAAGATGTCCTGCCCGCGGACGTTCTCATCGATGCGGACGAAGATCTCGCCATCGGCGAAGCGTGAGACGGTGGCCCGGGTCAGCTCCACGCCCAGGGCGCGGGCAATCTCTTCGGCCAGAGCCCGGTTTGCCGTCCCGGACAGCAGTTTGAACCCGCGGCGCGGGACGAGCAGCTCATCCATGCGGGGAGCCGTTCAGACAGGCTGATGTAAGGACAGCCAAGAAAGTTAGAGCGCAAGGGAAGGGGAGTCAATCACGGGGCGGAGTTGCCCCCGGTGGATTCGAACCACCATTCCCGGATCCAAAGTCCGGTGTCCTGCCATTGGACGAGGGGGCACCGCACCGCGGGGCGCAGGCGGGTACCGCCGGGAAGCTACTCCAGCCGCTCCACGGGGACAACACGCGATGCCGTTCGCGTCGCGATCGCGCGCGCGCCGGTGGTGCTCCCCGGCCAGGCGGCGGGCGCGCGTTCCGGGGCAAAGACGCCGAACACCGCGGAGCCCGAGCCGCTGAGCATGGCCGGGCGCGCGCCGAGCGCGTGGAGCGACTCGATGAGCATCGGCACCGACGGCTGCCGGCGCCCGATCTCGCCCTCGAAGTCGTTGCGCGCGAACGCGGCGATGCCGTCCCAGTCGGCCAGCACCTCCGGTACCAGGAGCGCCGCCTGCTCCCCCTCGCCCAAGGCGCGCGGCTGCCGCTCGCGCGCTTCGTCCATCCACGCGTACGCTTCCGTGGTGGCGATGCGGAAGGGAGGAACGAGGAGCCAGACGCTGCGCTCCGGCAGCGGAGCGAGCGCGAGCATCCGCTGTCCGCGCCCCCACGCGAGCGTCGTGGCGCCCGTGGTGGTGAGGACGGGGACATCCGCGCCCAGGCGGCCGGCAATGTCGAGCAGATGCTCCGTGCCGAGTGGCGACGGATTGAGCGCGTCGAGCGCACGCAGCACGGCTCCCGCATCCGCGCTTCCGCCTCCCAGTCCCGCTCCCACGGGAACGCGCTTGTCGATCTCGATCGAGAAGTACGCGGGCCAGCCGCTCTCCGCGTACAGCAACGCGGCGCGCCACGCGAGATTCTGCTCGGCGGGACCCACGTCATCGCCGCGACAGTCGATCGTGCGATCGCGCCCTCCCACGCGCACGACGACCTCGTCGCCCAGCGCCAGGCGCTGGAAGATCGTCTCGATCTGGTGATAGCCGGAGCGCTCCCGGGCCAGGAGTCGGAGGCGGAGGTTCACCTTGCACTGCGCGATCACGCGTGCGGCGGCGTCGGTCATGCGGACGCTCCGCGGTCGGCGGGCGATGCAGCGTCGGTGCCGGGCGGTGCGTCAGGCGCCGCGTTCATGCGGCGCAGCTCTCCCATGCGAAGACCAAGACGTCCCACGTAATAGATGCCGATGAGGGTGATGGGAATGAAGGACACCACGTGATACGCGACCGCCCAGGTGACGGCCAGCGATTCGTGCACGCCGTAGATGGCGAGCCCCACCTTGCCGGCCGCCTCGAAGATCCCCCAGAAGCCGGGCGCGCTGGGGATGGCGATGCCGAGCGCGATGAGTCCCTGCACGAGGAGCGCGCTGGTGAGCGGCGCGTCGATCCCCACGGCGCGAAAGCCGATCCAGAAGGCGAGCGCGTTGGTGAGCCAGTGCAGGAGCGTCCACCAGAGCACGGCGGCCGCGTGCGTGGGACGACGCAGCACGGTGAGTCCCCCGGCGAACGCATGCACGAGGTCGACGCCGCGCCGCTCCAGCGACGGCGCGATGCGTCGCGCGATGGCGCTCACCATGCGCGCGAGGAGAGCGGGGAAGAAGAGGAGCACGTAGAGCGCCACGAGCGCGCCGCCCACGAGCGCGGCGCCGAACCCGATCCACGTGCTCATCGCGTGCGCGCCCGCCACGCCGCCGAGCCGCGTGGCGGGGAAGGCCGGATCGAACACCGCCGCGACGAGCAGCACGAGCACGACGATGGCATCGAAGGCGCGGTCGGCCGCGATCGATGCGAACGCGGTGGCGTAGCGCACGCGGTCCGTCTCGCGCGTGAGCACGTACGCGCGTATCAGCTCGCCGGTGCGGGCGGGGAGGACGTTGTTGGCCATCATCCCCACCGCGGTCGCGCGCCACAGCATGCCGAAGGGCAGGCGGCCGGCGATGGGCTCGAGAATCGTCCGCCACCGTCTGGCGCGCAGCGGGAAGGTGAGCGTGGCGACGAACGCGGAGAGGACGAGCAGCGCGACGTTGGCGCGGCGCACGTGCGCCGCCACCTCCGCCCAGGTCACGCCGTGCAGCACCCAGACGAGCAGCAGCGCGCTGAGGGCGATCCCGAGCGCGCCGCGCCACCGTGCGTTCACTCCCCCTACTCGGTTGCCGCGAGCTCGAGCAGCGCGTACAGCTCGTCGAGCGTGTCGGGTGACGGGGGCGCACCGCCGGTGCGCAGCGCGTCGCGCAACTCCATGGCGCGCACGACGGCGGCACGCCCGCGGTAGAGCAGACTCTCCACCGGCACGATGTCTTCGTCGCCCAGCGCGCGCGGCTCGCTGAGCGGCTGCTCCTCCAACCCGGACAGTCCGGCGATGCCGTTCTCGAGGAAGGCGCGCAGCTCGCGTCCGGTGGGTGTGACCGAGCGCGACGGCGGACGATCGGCCGGCGGCGCCGGAGCGCGGAGGGCGGGGCGGGCGGCGGCCGCCCCGCCGTTGCCGCCCGTCTCGGGTGAGAGGCGCGCGAGACGCGCGGTGAGCTCCTCGCCGCGCACGGCCGGGTCGGCCAGGAGAAGCGCCGCCCCGTCGAGCGCGCCCAGCGCTCCGTGATCGAGGACGAGCAGGCGTTCTCCCCACGTGCGCAGAAGATCGGCCACGTGGCGCGCGCCGAAGCTCTCGGCGGCGCCGCCCAACGCGCGCACGGCCGCTTGCAGTGCGCGCGCGGCGCGATCGATACCGTCGCTGTCCCCTGCGGCGCGCGCATCGGCCACCAGGCGGCGCAGATGCTCCGCCTGGCTGCCGACTTCCAGGCGGAAGCGCTCGAGCGCGGTGGTGGGTGGGCGCTGCGCGGCGTTCACGATGCCCGTCGCGCTGTCCTCGTCATCGTAGAACAGCTCCGAGATGGGCACGATGTGCTCGCCCCCCGCGCCGGAGGGGAGCGCGGCCACGGCGGCATCGAAGCGCAACCGATCCTGCACGTCGCTGTTCGGGCGCCGCCCGGCGGCCAGGTCTCCCGACGCGCGCCAGAGCAGCCGCGCGGCAGCGGAGAAGAGCGCGAGCGAGTCGTCCGATGGCGCGCCCCCGTTGATCTCGACCGCCTGCGCGGCGCGCTCCACGCGCTCGCCGATCTCCGGCAGGAGGGGCATGTCGCGCAGCTCGGCCACGCCGCGCAGCGCGCGCACGCGCTGCAGCGTGTTGGTCACGAGCGTGCGGTCGGCGGGGTTCGCAACCAGGCGCTCGAGCGCGTCGGCCAGCTCCCCAGCCTGCGAGGCAAGGTAGGTGAGGCTACTGCGCGGCGAGCCCGACGGGGCAGGGCGTCCCGGCGCCGCCGGCGCGGGAACCAGCCGCTCCAGCTCGGCGGTGCGCTGCGCCACGCGGCGGTCGTCGTCGGCGCTCCACGCGCGCGCGTTGCGGAGCAGCACGCGGAGATCATCGACCGTGGCCGTGGCGAGCGCGTGAAGCTCCGCGTCCCACTGCACCGTGCCGGCGCGGAGCGCGTGGACGACGGCGTCGAGCGCGCCCGCGAGGCGGGCGATGCCGGACTGCCGGAACATGGTCGCGCTGCCGCGCAGCGCGCGCGCGTAGCGCACCCACGCATCCACGTTGGCCACGGCATCGCGCGAGGTGGCCAGCAGTGCGTCGAGCCGGTCGACGTACTCCGTGGCCTCCACGATGAACATGTCCAGCACGCCATCCGCTCGCGTCATGCCCGCTCCGCCACCAGGTGGGTCAGCACGTTAGGGTCGATCCTCCACGGCGTCAACGCACGCTACTCGCGCCGCGCCGCATCCATCGCCGCGCGCATCTCGCGGACCGCGGCGAAGAGCCCCACGAATACCGCGCGGCTCACGATCGCGTGTCCGATGTTGAGCTCCTCGATCTCGGGGATCGCGGCGACCGCGGCCACGTTCGCCACGGACAGGCCGTGTCCGGCGTGCACGGCCAGCCCGGCATCGCGCCCGGCGGCCGCCGCGCGGCGCAATGCCGCCAGCGCCTCGGGATCGCCCGGGTGGTTGGCGTACCGCCCCGTGTGCAGCTCCACCGCATCGGCGCCGAGCGCGCGCGACCGGCGCACCGCGTCCTGGTCGGGATCGATGAATAGACTGACTCGTACCCCCGCGCGTTTCAGCCCGGCGATCGCCTCGCGCAGCCCGTCCGGATCGCGCGCGACATCCAGCCCGCCCTCGGTGGTGATCTCCTCGCGGCGCTCGGGGACGAGCGTCGCCTGGAAGGGGGGTGGGCGGAGCCGCGCAGCCACGGCGAGAATCTCCGGCGTAGCGGCGAGCTCGAGATTGAGCACCGTGCGGACCTGCGTGGCGAGGCGGCGCACATCGTCGTCCTGGATGTGGCGGCGGTCCTCGCGCAGGTGCGCGGTGATTCCGTCCGCGCCGGCATCCTCGCACATGCGCGCCGCCGCCACGGGGTCGGGCTCCGTGCCGCGCCGCGCTTGGCGCAGCGTGGCCACATGGTCCACGTTGATGTACAGTCGTTGCCGTCTTGCTGCCATGGAAGTCGCTGGTTAGGTTCGCCGCGGGGCGCCGTGCGCAGCGAGCGCGTGGCGCCGCACGCGGGCGATCGGGCCGGCAGGTCGCCGTGGTTCGTCACCTTCGTCCGGAGTCCCTGTGATACATCCCCGAGCTCTCACCCGTCCGCGCGCCCACGTCGCGCGCACCGCCATTCTCTGTCTGGCGCTCGCCGCGTGCAAGAGCGTCCCCGTGGCGAGCACGGGCGATCCGGCCGGCGCCGCCACGCCGCGCGCGGCGGTGGAGCGGTTCATGGCCGCCGTGAACGCGCAGGACATCCAGGCCACCGCCGATGTGTGGGGGACGGACAAGGGTCCGGCGCGCCAGACGATGCGCCATGAGGAGCTCGAGCAGCGGGTGCTCATCATCCAGTGCTACCTGGCGCACGACAGCTTCACCATCACCGGGGACGCGCGGCGACCGAACGGGCACCACGTGCTGCACGTCCAACTGCAGAAGGGTTCGCTGCACGGCGAGACGGACATGGAGACGGTGGAGGGGCCGGGAAAGCGCTGGTACGTGATGTCCATCGCGCAGATGCAGCAGCTGCAGCCGTTCTGTCGTAACGCCGGAACTTCGGGCAGGGGTGGGCGTTAGTCTTCCGAGAGCTCGACAAGGACGCCGCCGGTCGATGCCGGGTGGAGAAACGCGATGCGCTTCCCCTCGGCGCCGCGCCGCGGCGTCTCGTCGATGAGCCGGATGCCGGCAGCGCGGCAGCGCTCGAGCGCCGCCTCGACGTCGGCCACAGCGAAGCAGAGATGATGGATTCCCGGGCCGCGCCGCTCGATGAACGTGGCAATGGGCGAGCCGGGGACCTCGGGTTCGAGGAGCTCGACGAGCGCCTCGCCCGCGGCCAGACCGGCAATCCGCGCGCCGTCGGCGTCGTCCAGCGGGACGACGGGAAGTCCGAGCACGTCGCGGTAGAAGGGCAGGAGGGCGTCGATCGTGCGCACGGCGATGCCGATGTGGGCAAGACGCGGGGGGCGGTCGGACGCAGGCGGCATGGGAATCGCTCGCAGAGTGTGAGACGAAACGTAATGGCGGGTGCGTGACGAACGGCCCCCGCAGTGGAGGATGGCAATGTCGAATGCAGTGACGGTGACGGATGCATCGTTCGCCATGGAGATCGAGCAGCACGACGGGCTGGTGGTCGTCGATTTCTGGGCTACGTGGTGCGGCCCCTGCCGGATGATCGCGCCCATTCTCGATCAGCTCGCCGAAGAGTACGCCGGGCGCGCCAAGATCGCCAAGCTGGACGTGGATGCCAATCAGGAGACGGCGCTGCGCTTCAACGTGCGCTCGATCCCCACGCTCCTCTTCTTCAAGGGTGGCAAGCTGGTGGACACGGTGGTGGGAGCCCTGCCGAAGAACAAGCTCGCGTCGAAGTTCGAGCAGCATCTGAACTGAGGACGCCGGCGCGGGCGGACGCACGCGGAGCGTGGCCGTGCCGCTCTACATCGTCAGCACACCGATCGGCAATCTGAGCGACCTGTCGGCGCGCGCGCTCGACACGTTGCGATCGGCCGCGCTCGTGCTCGCGGAGGATACGCGGCACACGCGCCACCTGCTGCAGCACTTCGGCATCACCACGCCGCTGCAGTCGGTTCACGAACACAACGAAGCTCGCGTCTCCCCCGCGCTGGTCGAACGACTCTGCGCGGGGGAGACGTTCGCGTTGGTGAGCGACGCGGGAACTCCGCTGCTCTCCGACCCGGGCGCGCGGCTGGTGCGCGCGGCGATCGACGCCGGCGTGCCGGTGCTCGCCGTCCCCGGCGCCTCGGCGCTGCTCGCCGCGCTGGTGGTGTCGGGAATCGGTGCCGAGCGGTTTACATTTGAGGGGTTCCTCCCGCGGCGGGGGAGCGCGCGCGCCGCCGCGCTGCGCGCGGTGGTGGAATCGCCGATCACCGTGGTACTGTACGAAGCGCCCGGACGCGTGGCCGGCACGCTGGCCGAGCTGGCGGCGGCCGGCGCCGCCGAGCGCCAGGCCGCGGTGGCGCGTGAGTTGACCAAGCAGTTCGAGGAGACGCGGCGCGGAACGGTGGCCGAGCTGGCCGAGTACTACGCAAACGGTCCCCCGCGGGGAGAAGTCGTGGTCGTGATCGCTGGTGCCCCCCCCACACCGCTGAGCGCGTCGGAAGAGACGCTGCGCGAGCGCGCCCGCGCCTGGCGCGCCGAGGGGATGACGCCGCGCGACGTGGCGCGCCGGCTCGCCGGCGAGATGAACGCGCCGCGCAACGTCGCCTATCGACTGGCGCACGAGGAGTGACCGTGCGCATCGGCCGTGTGCTGCTCCCGCTCGCGCTCGTCGCACTGCTCGCCGCCGCACCGGCCGGCGATGCTGCGCCGTCCACGGCCCATTCCGCCGTCGCGCTGCGCCCCTCCGCGCTGCGCCCCTCCGCGCTGCGCTCCGCCGCGCTGCGCTGGGCGGACGTCCCGCACCTCACCGTGGCCCGCCTGCAGTACGACGGCGGCGGCGACTGGTACGCCAATCCGTCCAGTCTCCCCAACCTGCTCACGGCCATCGCCGCACGCACGAGCCTCCACGTGGAGCGGACCGAGGCCCGCGTGTCGCTCATGGACGACCGCATCTGGGACTATCCCTACCTGTACGTGACGGGGCACGGCAACATCCACTTCAGCGACGCCGAGATCGTGCGCCTGCGCGAGTATCTCGCGCGGGGCGGCTTCCTGCACGTGGATGACAACTACGGTCTCGATGCGAGCTGGCGGCGAGAGATCAAGCGCATCTATCCGGACCGCGACATGGTGGACGTGCCGCTCTCGCATCCCATCTACCATCTGGTGTACGACTTCCCGCGCGGCATCCCCAAGATCCACGAACACGACGGCAAGCCGGCGCAGGGGTTGGGCATCTTCCTGGGCGACCGGCTGGCGGTGTACTACAGCTATCAGTCGGATCTCGGAGACGGCTGGGAGGATCCCGATGTGCACCACGATCCGCCCGCCCTTCACGAAGCGGCGCTGCGCATGGGAGTGAACCTGTTCGTGTACGCGATCACCAGCCGCCCCGTCTCGTGACCGTCGCGCAGATGGTGGCGCGCGAGCGCGCGCGGCTCCGGTCGGCCATCGTGGCCTGCGGCGCGGCGGTGGCGCTGGGTGCGGTGGCCGTGCTGGCGGCCGTCGCGGCGATCGCCCTCGGCGACGCGCGGTGGATCACGCGTCCCGGACTGCCGCTCGTGGCGTGGGGGATCGCGCTCGCGCTGCTGGCGACGGCGGCGTGGTGGACGTGGCGGCGTCTGGCGCGGGGCGCGTCGCCGGCGCGCGTGGCCGCTGCCATCGAGCGCGAGCGTGCGCTGCGCGACGGCTCGCTGCGCGGCGTGCTGGAGGTGGGCGCGAGTGGCGCGCTGGGACGCCGGGCGGCGGAGATGCTGGTGACGCAACTCGCCGCGGCGGGAAGCGCGCGCGTGCTCGCACCGTCCATGCAGCGCGGCGCCTGGCGACGGGGCGCGATGGCCGCGGTGGGTGCGGCGGCCGCCATCGTGCTGCTCGCCGCCGCGCGCGAGCACGCGCCCGATGGATGGAACGCGCTGCGCCACCCCGTGATGGCGTGGACGGGCGCACTGCTGCCGCCGCTCACAATCCTCGACGCGCCGCACACCATCATGCGTGGCGAGCGACTGCGCGTGCGCATCTCGGCACCGGCGCGCCGCGACGTCGTGCTCCACACGCGCGCGACCGGCGCACCCTGGCGCGCGCGGCCGCTCGCGGTTGCCGCGGGCGTGGCCGCCGTGGATCTCGGCCCGGTGGATGCCGATCTGGTGATCGTTGCCAGCGACGGGCGCACGCGGAGCGACACGGCCGTGGTGCGCGTCACCGATCGTCCCTTCGTGGGCGACATCTCGATTCGCGCGTCGTACCCGTCGTATCTCGGCCGCGCGCCGGAGACCGTTCCGGTAGGAGAGGTGGTGCGCGTGCCGCGCGGGACCATTCTCGCGATTCACGGCCGGGCATCCACCGCGCTCGCCATGGTGGGTCTGGCGCGCGGCGTGGCGGCGGATCCGGCGGGCGCAGAGGGCCCCGATGCGGCGGATCCCCCCAGCGCGATCGGCGCGACCGCCGACACGCTCCACTTCACCGCGGAAGGGCACGCGTTCTCCGGACGTCTCACCGCGGTCACGAGCGGTCACTACTGGTGGGTGGCCTCAGGAAGCGCGGGCGTCATCTCCGACGTTCCGGCGCCCCTCGAGTTGGAGGTGCTCCCCGACTCCGCGCCGACCGTCGAGATGCAATCCCCCGTGCACGACACCGTCGTGCTGGCCGACACGCGCGTGACGGTGCAGGTGGCCGCGGCGGACGATCACGGGCTGTCGGCGGTGGCGCTGCGCAGTTGGCGGCGCACGGCTGCGGGCGGGGCGCAGCCTGAGCTGGTCCAGTCATTCGGCACGCCGGCGGGCCCGCAGTGGAGTGGCGCGATGGCGCTCGACCTCTCGGCGCGCGGACTCGAGCCGGGAGATGAGCTGCACATCGTGGCCGAGGCCACGGACAACTCTCCCTGGCGACAGACGGCGACGAGCCGCGAAGTGGTGCTGCGGCTGCCGTCGCTCAGCGAACAGCGCGCGATCGCCCGCGCGCTCGCCGATTCCGCTGCCGCACACGCGGCGGCGGCGGCGCGCGAGCAGGGAGAACTGGCACAGCAGACGGATGTGGCCGCGCGCTCCCGCCCCGACCGGAACGTCGCCACCGAAGCGCGGAGTGGATCGCGCTCGGGGCAGTCGCCGAGCGAGAGCGCTCATGACGCACCGCCACAGTCGCTCTCATTCCAGAACGCGGAGCGCGCGCGCGAGCTGGCCCGTGCGCAACAGCAGATGCAGGAGCAGGTACGCTCGGTGCAGCGCGACGCGCAGCAGCTCGAGCAGCAGCTTCGCGCGGCCGGCGCCCTGGACAGCACGCTCGCGCAGGAGCTGCGCGAGGCGCAGCGCATGCTGCAGGACGCGCTCACCCCCGAGCTGGAGGCGCGCTTGCAGGAGGTGATGCGTGCTACGCAGGGGTTGTCGCGCGGCGACGTGCAGCGCTCGCTGGAACAACTGGCGGAGCAGCAGCGCCGGTTGCGCGAGCAGCTCGAGCAGAGCGCCGAGATGCTCAAGCGCGCCGCGCTGGAAGGCGCCATGCAGACGCTGCACGACGAGGCGCGGGACATTGCTGACCAGGAGCGTGCGCTCTCCGATACGCTCGCGCGTCCCGACAGTGCGTCGCGCGCGCGCGCGCGGGAGCTCGCCGCGCGTGCGGATTCGCTCTCGACGAACGTGGACTCGCTCGCGCAGCGGTTGCGCCGCGACGAGGCGGAGGCCGGCCCGCGCCAGCTCGGGACCGCGTCCCAGGAAGCCGACCGCTCCGCCCAGGCCATGCGGCAGGCGGCGTCGGACAGCGCGCAGCAGCGCGCCGATGCATCGTCGCGCCGCGACGCGGGCGATTCCGCCTCGGCGCAGCCCTCTGCGCCACAGAACACGCAGCAGACTCCGCAACAGGGCGCACGGCAAAATGCGCAACAGGGGGCGCAGCAGGGCGCACAACAAGGCGATCGCACGTCGCCGCAAGTCGGGCAACAGCAGGCGGGGACGCAGTCGGCACAACAATCCGCCGCGCAGGGCGCGCAGCGGATGGACGCGGCGGCGCAGCAGCTCGGCCAGGCGCGGCAGGCGCAGATTTCCGAGTGGAAGGATGAGCTGAACGGCGAGCTCGACCGGTCGGTGCAGGAGATGCTCCAGATGGCGCGCGAGCAGCGCGCGCTCGCGGAGCGCGCCCGCAGCGGAGAGGACGCGAACCGGCTGCGTGGAGAGCAGCACGCGTTGCAGGAGGGGGTGCAGCGCGTGGCCGAGCGTCTGGAGCGCGCGTCGCGGAAGAGCGCGCACGTCTCGCCGCAGTCGAAGGGCGCCGTGGGTGAGGCGCGACGCGACGTGGATGAGGCGGGGCGGCAACTGGACGAGCGGGCGGATCGCCCCGCATCGTCGGCGCCGGCCATGGATCAGTCTGCGGACGCGCTGAGCCGCGCGGCGGCGGCCATGGTGCAGGACCGGGTGCGCGCGTCGCAGTCGCAGTCGGCATCGGGATTCAGCGAGATGCTCGAGCGCATGCGCGAAATGGCCAAGCAGCAGGGTGCGTTGAACGGTCAGGCGGCGGGGCTGCTCCCCATGCCCGGGCAGTCGATGAGTGCGGAGGCGCGCGAGCAGGCACAGGCGCAGGCGCGCGCGCTCGCGGCGCGGCAGCGCGCGCTCGCCGAGCAACTGGCGCGCGAAGGCGCGCGCGATCCCAGCGGGCGCGCGGAGGCCATGTCTCGCGAGATGCGCGACATCGCCGCACAGCTCGAGCAGGGGCGCGTGGATCCCGCGCTGCTCGCGCGCCAGCAACAGCTCTTCCGCCGCCTGCTCGATGCCGGGCTGTCGATGGAGAAGGAGGAGCGCGAGGACACCGGGGAGCGCGAATCGCGCTCGGCCACGGGTTCCGAGGTGCTGGTACCCGGCGGGAAGGCCGAGGGCGCGTCCACCGTCCGATTCCGCGAGCCCACGTGGGACGAGTTGCGCGGTCTCACGGCGGAGGAGCGGCGCGCGGTGCTGGAGTACTTCAAGCGCATCAACGCGCAGCCGCCGGCGGGGACGCCCGAGAGTGCGCGTCCGTAGCCGCTCGCTGCCGCGCGCGCACACTCACGCGCTCGGGCGCACGCTCGGGCGCACGCTCGGGCGCACGCTCGGGCGCGGCACGCGAATCACCGCGTACGTTCACGCGCTGGCGCTGGCGATCGTGATGGCGGCTCCCCTCGCGCTGCACGCGCAGCGCGCCCGGCCGGCACTCGACTCCGCGTACCGGCTCGGAATGCGCCTCGAGACCACAGATCACTACGCGGAGGCGGCCGACGCGTATCGCGCCGCCCTCCGCGCATCGCCGGGCTCGGTGCCGGCCGCGCTCGGTCTGGAGCGCGTGTACGCGCAGCTCGGGCGGACCGATTCTCTCGTGCCGGTGCTGCACCAGGCGATCGCCGCCGCGCCGCGGCAGGGCGAGCTGCGCGCCGCGCTGTTGCGCTCCTTCGCCACGCTGGGGCAACTGGACTCGCTGCGCGCGGCGTTCGATGCGTGGCTCCGCGACTGGCCGCACGATGCGACACCGTATCGCGAATACGCGCGGCTCCTCCTGGAGCGCGGGCAGACGCTGCTGGCGGACACCGTGCTGGAGCGCGCACAGGCGACACTTGGCTCTCCCCAGGGGCTGGAGTTGGAGTTCGCGCGCACGCGCGCGGCTATGGGGATGTGGGAGTCCTCCGCGCAGGCGTGGCGTGCCGCGCTGCGCGACGCGCCGTACTACGATCAGGCGGCGATGTTCGCGCTCGCGCCGGCGCCCGCCGATCGTCGCGATGGCATCCGCACGATCCTCGCGGCGCCGCCTGCGGAGACGGGCGCGCGCCGCGTGCTCGCATCGCTGGAGCTCGTCTGGGGAGACGCCGCAGCCGGATGGCGCGCGATCGCGTTTCTGCGCCCGGACTCGGACGGTGTGGCGGCGTGGTTCGAGTTCGCGCAGCGCGCGGAGCAGGCGGAGCAGTGGTTGCCCGCGCGCGATGCGCTGGTGCGTGTGCTCGGCGCGCGCACACCGCCCGACGCGGAGCTGGCCGCGCGCGCGGCGTCCGATGCGCTGGCGGGGGGGGACGCGCAGTCGGCGCTGCAGCTCGTGGAGCGCGCGGCGTCGAGTGCCGACTCGCAGGCGGTCGCGTCCGCGCTCCTTCCGTTGCGTGTGCGCGCGCTCGGTGCACTGGGGCGTCCCGAGGCCGCCGAGCGATTGTATCAGGCGTCGGCGACCGCGTTGGACGACGAGCAACGCTCGGCGCTGCTGCAGGCCGTCGCTCGCGCGTGGGTGCGCGCGGGCAACGTGGAGCGCGCGAGCGCGCTGCTGGCGCGCATCCCCGGCGGCGACAGCACGGAGGCGGCGGGGTGGATCGCGCTGTACGAGGGGCGGCTCGCCGCGGCGCGCAAGCTCCTTCCCGCCACGCGCTCGCCGTCCATCGATCTCGTGGAGGCACAGGCATTCCTCGCACGCACGGCACGCGATTCCTCGCCGGAGGCGGGGCGCGCGTTCCTGGCGCTCGCTCGCCACGACACGGCGGCGGCCGCAGGGCAGTTGGAAGCAGCCGCGCGCACCCTTCCCGACGCGGCGCCGTTGCTCGTGACGATGGCCGCGCGCCTCTACGCCGCGCACGGCGACGACGCGCGCGCGCTTCCGCTCTGGCAGTCGGTGGTGGAGCGGACCCCGAGTGCCCCCGAGGCGCCGGAGGCGGACCTCGAGTGGGCGCGCGCACTCCGGCGCACGGGGCAGAGCAGCGCCGCGGTGACGCGCCTGGAGCACCTGATTCTCACCTATCCGCAGAGCGCGCTGTTGCCGCAGGCGCGGCGCGAGCTGGACCTGGCGCGTGCGGCCATCCCGCCCGCGTCGTGACGTGATGGAGCATTCCCTCATGCCGAACGGATCCGGCGGCCGGTGGCCGGTACGTCGCCGCGCGACCCGCGCCGCCATGCGCCCGACGATGCATGGCACGACGCGCGGCGCGGTGCTCTGGCTCGTGCTCGCGGCGCTGCTGGCCGCATTCGTCCCCGCGGTGGCGCGCGCGCAGCACCTGCTCGTGCCCATGGACGACGAGCAGGCGAACCATCTGAAGGCGTACGGGCTCATGTACAACGCGCTGCGCGAGGGCCGGCGCGGGGAATGGTTGCTGAACTATCGCGGGGGGAGTTTCCTCCTTCCCGATGTTCCCGAGCTGCGGCGCCGCGCCGCGCTCGATGGTGTGACCGTGCAGCCGATCGACGACGGCACGCTGTCCGGCATTCGCGCGGAGATCGCGTCATCCAACATGGACGCCGTACCGCTGGAGAAGGCGCCGCGCATTGCCGTCTACACGCCACCCAACGCCGCGCCGTGGGACGACGCCGTGACGATCGCGCTCGACTACGCCGGCATCCCGTACGACAAGCTCTGGGATGACGAAGTGATGCACGGCGACCTGGCCAAGTACGACTGGCTGCACCTGCACCACGAGGACTTCACCGGCCAGCTCAACAAGTTCTACCTGGCCTATCGTGGCGCGCCGTGGTTCGCCGAGCAGCTCGAGATGAACCAGAGCGCCGCGCAGCGGTTGGGGTTCCCGAGCGTCCCCGCGCTCAAGAAGGCGGTGGCGGCGCGGATTCGCGCGTACGTCGTGAACGGCGGGTTCCTGTTCGCCATGTGCGGCGCCACGGAGACGCTCGATCTCGCGCTCGCCGGTCATGACGCGGATATCGCCGCGACGTTCGTGGACGGCACGCCGGTGGACGCGAACGCGGACGATGAAATGGACTGGAGCGACGCGCTGGCGTTCCAGGGCGCGCACGTCGAGGAGAACCCGGTGGTGAACTCGATGAGCGACATCGACGGCCATCAGGTGAACGTTCCGGGGCGCCGCCAGCCGCTCGGCACGTTCACGCTCTTCGCGTTCAGCGCGAAGATCGATCCCGTCGCGACGATGCTCGTGCAGGATCACCGTACGGTGATCCCCGACTTCTACGGCGTGACCACGAGCTTCATGCGCAACCGGCTCAAACCCAGCGATGTGGTGCTCGCGGATGAAGAAGGCGCTCCCTGGGTGAAGTACATCCACGGCGATCTCGGCAAGGGGAGCTGGACCTTCCTGGGGGGACACGACCCCGAGGATCCGCAGCACAGCATCGGGAACGCGCCCACGGATCTCTCGCTGCATCCCAACTCTCCCGGATACCGCCTGATCCTCAACAACGTCCTCTTTCCGGCGGCCAAGAAGAAGCCGCTCAAGACCTGACGCCCGCCGGCAGCGAGCCGCGACTCGCGACGACCGCGGCGGCGGCCATCCGCGCGGCCATCGCGCTCGCCGGCGGGCGCGAGGTGTGCTTCGTCGCAACGCTCGACGGCGACGGCGTGGTGCAGACCGCGCGCGTGGTGGCGCGCGGCGATGTGCGCAGCGTGCTCGCGCTTCCCGGCGTGGCGCAGCGCGGCGAGATGCTCATCCACAATCATCCCTCCGGCGTGCTGGATCCGTCGGACGCGGATCTCGAGGTGGCCGCGCGGCTGTACGACGGCGGCGTGGGCTTCGCCATCGTCGACAACGCCGCGCGCGCGATGTACGTGGTAGTGGAGGTGCCGCAGGCGACGTCGCACATGCCGATCGCGCCCGATGACGTGGAGCACGTACTCGCCGAGCGTGGTCCGGTGGCAGCGCACCTGGGCGGGTACGAGGACCGTCCCAGCCAGCGCACCATGGCGCGCACCATCGCGCGGCTGTACAACGGCGGCGGCATCGGGCTCCTCGAGGCGGGCACCGGGGTCGGAAAGTCGCTCGGGTATCTCGTTCCCGCGCTGCGCTGGGCCGCGCAGAACGGCGAGCGCACCGTCGTCTCCACCAACACGATCAATCTGCAGGAGCAGTTGGTGGGGAAGGACCTGCCGTTCCTGCGCGATGCGTTGGACGACCAGCCGGTGCGCTTCGCGCTCCTCAAAGGGTGGCGCAACTATCTCTGCCTGCACCGGTTGGAGCAGGCGTCCGCCGGGGCCACCGGGCTGTTCGATGCCGACGTGGCCGCGCAGCTCGACGCCGTACGCGCGTGGGCGGCGCGCACCGAGGATGGTTCGCTGAGCGATCTCCCCACGCCGCCGCGTCCGGAGGTGTGGGACGAGGTGGCCGCCGAGCCGGACCTGTGCGGGCGACTGCGCTGCGCGCACTTCGATCGCTGCTTCCTGTTCGCCGCGCGGAGGCGCGCGGCGCAGGCGGACATCATCGTCGTCAACCATCACCTGCTGCTCGCCGACGTGGCGGTGCGCCGCGTCCAGCAGAATTGGGGAGACGCCGCCGTGCTCCCTGCCTACACGCGGTTGGTCGTGGACGAGGGGCACCACCTGGAAGATGCCGCGGCCGCGCATCTCGGCAGCGCCGTCACACGGCGCGGCGTGCAGCGCCTGCTCGGCCGCCTGGAGCGCCGCGGCAAGGGGTTGCTCGCCGTCCTCGCGCGCCGGCTGCAGGCGCGCGACGACCTGTACAGCGTGGCGAGTCTGGATCTGGTGCACGCGCGGCTCGTGCCCGCGGTGCACGCCGCGCGCGCGCAGGCCACGCTCCTCTTCGATCTGTTGGAGACGCTGCTCCGGGAGAGCGGCGCGAATGTGCTGCGCCTCACGCCCGCGTTCGCGGAGCATCCCGTGTGGCGCAACGGGCTGGACACGGCGCTCACCGACCTCCTGCGCGAGATCGCGCTGTTGCACGACGGGCTGCGCATGGTGCGCGACCGTCTGGAGTCGGATGCTGCGCGCGCGGAGGCGTACGCGCCGCTGCTGGCGGAGATGCGCGGTGTCGCACGGCGACTGGATGGCGTGGCCGATGGCCTGCAGCGCGCGCTGCGCGGGCACGCGGCGCAGGACACCGAGGGGGCCGCGACGGGAGAGCCGATCGTGCGATGGATCGAGAGTCGCGGGCGCGACGGCCAGGTGGCCGCCGCCGCCGTGCCGCTCGACGTGGCGCCGATCCTGCGCGAGGATCTCTTCCGCCGCGTGGAGACGGCGATCGTCACGAGCGCCACGCTGGCTGCGCGGCGCGACTTCGGATTCCTCTCGCGGCGGTTGGGTCTCGACGTGCCCGAGCTGGAGCCGGAGACCGCGATCTTCGCGTCACCGTTCGACTACGCGCAGCAGGCGGTGCTCGCCATCCCCGCCGATCTTCCCGCGCCGAACGCCGACGCGGCGGCGCACCTGCGCGGCGTGGTGCGCATCGCGCTCGATCTGGCGGAGGCGGCGGACGGCGGGCTGTTCGTGCTCTTCACGAGCCATCGCGATGTCCGTGCGGCCGCGGCGGCGCTGCGCGAGCACGGGGTGGCGGCGCGATGGCCGCTGCTCGTGCACGGCGAGGAAGGGCGCGACCAGTTGCTGCGCCGCTTTCGCGAGTCCGGGCGCGCCGTGCTGCTCGGCACCGCATCGTTCTGGGAAGGGGTGGACGTGGCGGGACGCGCGCTGCGCGGACTGGTGATCGCGCGCCTGCCGTTCCGCGTCCCCACCGAGCCGCTCACCGCGGCGCACTGCGAGGCGATCGAGCAGCGCGGAGGCGATGCGTTCGCCGACTACATGCTGCCGCACGCGGCGCTCCGGCTCAAGCAGGGATTCGGACGGCTCATCCGCGCGCGCACCGATCGCGGGGCAGTGGTGTTGTGCGATCCGCGGGTGATCACGAAAGGCTACGGCGCGGAGTTGTTGGAGGGGCTCCCGCCGGCGCGCCGGCTGGTGAGCCGGTGGGCGCGCATCCGCGACCAGCTCGTGCGTTTCTACGCGGGCGAGGAGGTAGCCATGGACGATGTGCTCGACATGGGAGAGCGCGCGTACGTCATGGAGCCGTCCGTCGCGCGCCGGCGCACGGCAATCGCCGCATCGCCAGCTTCCTGGCCGGAACGCCCCGACGACGCACTCGGCGATGTCGATCGCACGAGTGATCACGATGGTTCGTGGACGAACGATTGGGAGGGGTGAGCATGGGAGACGCAGGGGTGCCGCGGCCGGGGAAGATCATCTGCGTGGGGCGCAACTATCTCGCGCACGCGCGCGAGTTGGGGAACGAGCTGCCGCAGGAGCCGTTGCTCTTTCTCAAACCGCCATCCGCGGTGATCGCGAGCGGCGCGCCGATCGTGCGCCCGGTCATGTCGTCGCAGGTGGAGTTCGAGGGGGAGATCGGCATCGTCATCGGGCGTACGCTCCGCCACGCCACCGCGCGGCAGGCGCGCGACGCGATCGCTGCCGTGCTGGCGGCCAACGACGTCACCGCGCGCGACTTGCAGCGGAGCGACGGACAGTGGACGCGTGCCAAGGGGTTCGATAGCTTCTGCCCGGTGGGCACACCGGACGAGCCGCGCGTTCCGCTCGACGCGCTGGAAGTGATCACGCGAGTGAACGGCGCCGTCCGCCAGCATGGCCGCGCGAGCGAGATGGCCTTCCCCATCCCCGATCTCCTCGCCTACGCCTCCGCCATCATGACCCTCGAGCCGGGCGATCTGTTGCTCACGGGAACTCCGGCTGGTGTGGGTCCACTCATCGCAGGGGACGAGGTGGAGGTCGAGATTCCCGGGCTGAGTCGCGTGGTGAATCCGGTGGTCGACGAGCGCGCGGTGTCGCCCGTCGCGCCCGAAGCGGCCGGTACGCACACATTCAACAGGAGTGTCGGTTCATGACCCAGGAGGCGCAGCGTGCCTGAGCTGACCGCGCGGATGGAGCACCTGCCGTCGTATCCGCTCACGTGGGTGCCGCAGAAGAAGCGCGAGCTGATTGCGCGCGGCGTGGACGTGATCGACCTGGGCGCGGGCGACGCCGATCTCGCGCCGCCCCCCGCCGCGGTGGAGGCGCTCGCGCGCGCGGCGCACGATCCCGCGATGAGCCGGTATGGATTCGGGATCGGGCTCCCCGCGTTTCGCGAGGCGGTGGCGACCTGGATGGAGCGGCGTTTCGGCGCGCGCTTCGATCCGGCCACGGAGATCGTCCCGCTCATCGGCTCCAAGGAAGGATTGGCACACCTCGCCTTTGCGTACGTGAATCCGGGGGATACGGTCATCGTGCCCGAGCCGGCGTACGCGCCGTACGTCGGCGGAACGGTTCTGGCGGATGGAACGGCGCATCGCGTCCCGCTCCGAGAGGAGAACGGCTATCTGCTGGACCTGGACGAGGTGCCCAAAGACGTGTTGAAGCGCTCGACCGTCGTCTACCTCAACTATCCCAACAATCCCACGGGGGCGATCGCCCCGCGGGAGTACCTGGAACGCACGGTGGCGCGGTGCAGGGAACACGACCTGTTGCTGGTGTACGACAACGCGTACTCCGAGCTGGCCTACGACGGCTACCGGCCGCCGGGCATCTTCGAGATCGACGGCGCGCGCGAGGTGGCGATCGAGTTCCACTCGTTCTCGAAGACGTACAACATGACCGGCTGGCGATGCGGATGGGCGGTGGCGCGTCCGGACGTGTGCGCAGCGCTCGCCAAGGTCAAGACGTTCGTGGATACGGGTGCGTTCATGGCGGTGCAGGCCGCGGGAGTCGCGGCACTCGAGTCGTGGGCGGAGTTCGTGCCCGCCAACGTCGAAGTCTTCCGGCGCCGCCGGGACGCGGCGGTGGAGGCGTTTCGCGGGGCGGGATTCACCTGCGATGTCCCGCGCGCGGCAATGTATCTCTGGCTGCGGCTCCCCGATGGACTCTCGGACGACGAGTTCGCCAAGCGGTTGCTGCTCGAGGAGGGAGTCGTGGTGATGCCCGGATCGTCGTTCGGTAGCAGCGGGACGGGCTACTTTCGCGTGTCGTTCATCACGTCTCCGGAACGTCTTGCGGAGGCCGCGCGTCGCGCGGGACGCGTCCTGTCGGCGGCGGTGGCGACGACCGCATGACGATGCGGCGCGACGACCGCACGACGCGGCGCGGCGACCACACGACGAAGCGGCGCATTGACGGCTCGCTTCTCGTGTCGCTCGCCGTGCACGTGGTGCTCGGCGCGCTGCTCTACTTCCTGATCAGCATCCCGCTGCCGGACCTGGCCTTCTGGCACACGCCGGTGCGGCACGAGCCGCCCCAGGAGCGGGTGCAGTACGTGCGCGTGCCGGCAGGCGGTGGCGGCGCACCGGCGGCACGTGCTCCGCGCACCGTGCCCACGCGCCCGCGTGCGGTGCCGCTCGTGGCGCCCACGGAGGTACCATCGGAAATTCCTCCGCCGCCGGCGGCGGACACCGCCGGTGCCGTGGATGGCGGATCAGACGCGGGAGGTGGCGCTACGCGTGGCGTGGTACCGTCCTACGGTGATCGCCGGTTGTGGCTCTCGCCGAGCGACGTGCCGCGCGAGGCGCGAACGCTGCAGGAGGAGCTGGACTCGATCATCGTCACCAGCGTGCAGGAACACCTCGACTCGATCGCCGCGGTGACGCCGAGCCATCGCCCGGGGGACTGGACGGTGAGTCGCGGCGGAAAGAAATACGGGATGGACCAGCACAACATCTACATTGGCGACGTCAAGATCCCGTCCACCCTGCTCGCGCTCCTTCCGCTCAACAGCAAGCATCTGCAGGGGAATCCGGTCGCAATGAGCAACGCGCGCCGCATCCAGGCGATGCACAACGAGATCGAGGAACAGGCGCAGCGCGGCATCACGGAGGCGGAGTTCCGCGCGGCGGTCAAGCGCATTGCCGAGCGCAAGGAGCGTGAGCGCCGGGAGCGCGAACAGAAGGAGCAGCGGGAGAAGAAGAACGACAACGACAAGAGCGGGAATCCCCCGATCGCCGCTCCTCAGCAGCGCTGACCGGCCGTCCCCTCCGCTCGCGCGCCCACCAGCGAGCGAAAGATCGCGCACACCCGTCCCAGGATCTCGAAGTCCGCATCGCGCGGCACGCGGAGCGGCTCCGCGCCCGTCCGCGCGGGCAGTAGTACCACCTGGTCGCCGTCGTGGGAGAGCGTCTTGATGGTCGCCTGCGTACCGATGCGCGCCGCCACGATGTCCCCCTCCGCGGCGCAGGGCGTGGGACAGATCATCACGTAATCGCCATCACAGATGCCGCGCTCCGTCATGCTGTCTCCTTCCGCGCGGATGAAGAACGCATCCTCGCTCGGCAGGAAGCGCCGGTCCATGGTGATGAAGCCTTCGCGATCCTCGGCCAGGAGCGAGGGAGGGCCCGCCGCCACGCGGCCGAAGTACGGCACCGGCTGCGTGTGCACCGCGCCGCTGAACCCCAGAATGCGCACGCCGCGCGAGCGCGCGGGGTCCCGCTCGATGTAGCCCTTGCGCGTGAGCGCCTGGAGCAGCTTCGAGACGGTCTTCGTGGAGCGGATGCCGAAGTGCCGCGCGATGTCGCGCACGCTCGGCTGGTACGTGTGCTCCGCGAGGAAGTCGATGAGGTAGTGGTAGACGCGTCGTTCGGTTTCGGTGAGTGGCTCCGGCATGTGAGGCTCGCCTGCAAGGGTTTCGCGGGGGAAGATCCTCCGTGCGGTGCGCGTACGGTCCGGACGGTCTGGTGGGACGTGAGTGTGGCGGGAGGACGGCGCCGCGCCACGGGGAGCGCTAGCCGCCCTCCCGCAGCGTGCGCACCGCCCTCTCAATCCGGACCAACGCGCGGTCGCGCCCGAGAGTTTCCAGCACCTCGAAGATCCCCGGGCTGACCCCCATGCCGGTGAGCGCCACGCGCAGCGGCTGGAAGATCTTGCCCGCCGCCACGCCCTCCTGGTCCGCCAGCGCCCGGAGCGAGGCTTCCATGGCGTCCGCTCGCCATTCCGGCAGGGCCGACAGCCGGTCGCGCGCGCCCGCCAGAAGGTGCGCCGTCCGATCGGCGTCCTTCCACGCCTTCGCCACCGCATCCGGATCGTAGGGAAAGTCCGCGCGAAAGTAGGGGACGGCGTGGCGCACGAGATCGTGCGTGGTCCGTGCGCGCACCTTGAGCAGATCGATGAGCGCGAGATACCAGTCGTGCTGCGCGGCCAGCTCCTCCGCGGTGGCCAGCCCCTGCTGCACGAGCTCCGACGTCACCAACGCCTCCAGCTCCGCCGCCGGCGTGCGGCTCAGATGCTGCCCGTTCATCCACTCGAGCTTGGTGGGATCGAAGATGGCGGGCTTCTTCTGCAGGCCGTCGGTGGAGAAGAGCTCGATCATCTCGCCCAGCGCCATCACCTCGCGATCGCCGCCGGGTGACCAGCCGAGCAGCGCGAGAAAGTTCACCATCGCGGCGGGAAGAATCCCCTGCTCGCGATAGTCCCCGACCGCGGTGGCGCCGTGGCGCTTGCTCAGCTTGCGCCCGTCGGTGCCGTGAATCATCGGAACGTGCGCGAACTGCGGCAGCTCGTGCCCCAGCGCGCGGTAGAGCAGAATCTGCTTCGGCGTGTTGGAGACGTGATCGTCCCCGCGCATCACGAGCGTGATGCGCATGGCGATGTCGTCCGACACGACGGCCATGTTGTAGATCGGCGTCCCGTCGGATCGGAGGACGACGAAGTCCTCGATGTCCTGGTTGGGAAACTCGATGCGGCCGTGCACCAGGTCGTCCCACGCGGTGACGCCCCCCGGCACGCGGAAGCGGATGACGTGGGGGACGCCCGCCTCCACGCGCCGCTGCACTTCGTCGTCGGGCAACCGATCGCAGCGCCGGTCGTACCTGAAGCTCTCGCGCCGCTGCTCCGCCTCGGCGCGGCGGACGGCGAGCTCCTCCTGCGTGCAGAAGCAGCGGTACGCCGCACCGCGCTCCAGAAGCGTGCGCACATCCGCCTGGTGGCGCGCGAGCCCCTGCGCCTGGTAGACCACGTCCTCGTCCCAGTCGATCCCCAGCCAGGTGAGCCCTTCGAAGATGGCACGCGTGCTCTCGGCGGTGGAGCGCGCGCGATCGGTGTCCTCGATGCGCAGCAGCATCGCGCCGCCGTGGTGGCGGGCGTACAGCCAGTTGAAGAGCGCAGTCCGCGCGCCGCCCACGTGCAGGAATCCCGTGGGGGAGGGGGCAAAGCGAACGCGCGGAGCGGCGGGTGCTGGCGCCGGCGAGATGTCGGCCATGACGATGGAGCGGGTCAGAGAACGACGATGCGCGTGGTGCGCGAGCGGTGCGCACAAACAAAGAGGCCCGCCTGCGCAGGGCGGACCCGTGAACGGAGAGGGAGGGATTCGAACCCTCGATAGGGCTTTAAGACCCTATAACGGTTTAGCAAACCGCCGCCTTCAGCCACTCGGCCACCCCTCCACGATGCGCGCTGGAACCGGAGGGGCCGCGCGCGACCTTGCAGTCCTCAAGTGTAGCCGGAACGCCGGGCGGAGTCAACGAGATCGCACGCCCCGCACGCGCACGGGGCGTGCGCCTCTAGTGCAAACACGCGTTCGCGCCACAGCATCCACCGGCGCCGCGTCGCCCTACCGCGGGGCGCTGCACGCCCGTACCTTACGCGCCGCCGCCCCGCATGGACATCCGCGCGCGGAATCCCTTCATCACCACATGCTCCCACGAGAGAAGTGAAGGCCGTCCGTCTCACCACCTTCGGGCACCCGGTCACGGCGCAGAACGTCGAGACGCCGGAGCCCGGGCGCAGAGAAGTGCTCGTGCGCGTGCGCGCCGCCGGCATCTGCCACTCCGATGCGCACTACCGCTCCGGCAGCTCGCCGCGCATGGGGGTGCCGCGCACGCTCGGCCACGAGGTGGCCGGCACCATCGAGCGGGTGGGGGACGACGTGCGCCGCGCGCGCGTGGGGGATCGCGTGTGCGTGCACTATCTCTTCTCCTGCGGCGACTGCTTCCACTGCAGCCGCGGGAGCGAGCAGTTCTGCACCACCGGCGCCATGCTCGGCCATCACCGCGACGGCGGGTGGGCGGAGTACGTGCTGGTCCCCGAGCGGTGCGCGGTGCCGCTGCCGCCGGAGATCTCCTTCGAGCACGGCGCGGTGCTCATGTGCTCGTCCGCCACCTCGCTGCACGCGCTGCGCCGCGCGCGGCTGCGTGGCGGCGAGACGGTGGCCGTCTTCGGCGCGGGCGGGCTTGGGGCGTCAGCCGTGCAGCTCGCGCGCGCACTCGGTGCGCGGGACGTGTACGCGGTGGACATCGACGAGGGGAAGCTGGAGCTCGCGCGCACGCTGGGTGCCACGCCAGTGATCGCGCGCGACGCGGACCCGGTGACCGCCATCGCCGAGCTCACCGGCGGGCGAGGCGTGGACGTCGCGCTCGATCTCGTGGGACTGCCGCAGACCACGCATCAGGCGGTGCAGTCGCTCGCCGTGCAGGGGCGCGCGGTGATCGTCGGGATCGCGCGCCAGCCGGTGGAGCTGGACAGCTATCACGACATCCTGGGGAAGGAAGCGGAGATCATCGGTGCCAACGACCACCTGCTGCAGGAGCTCCCGCTGCTCATCGACCTCACGCGGCGCGGTGCACTGGATCTCTCGCGCGTGGTCGCGCGCACGATCCCGCTCGACGCGGACGCGATCAACGCGGTGCTCGACGAGCTGGACCGGTACAGCGCCCCTGCGCGGACGGTGATCGTCCCCTAGCACCGCTGCGCGTGCGCGGCGACGCGCGTTGCACCCAGCACGCCGCGGCGCCGTGCACGAACGTGCGCGACCACGTCAGCGCGTGGCCGCCGCCCCCTCGCCGCGCGCGATGCGAAGCGCGGCGCTCGTGTCCACCACCTTGCACCGCGGGCGTCCCGCCGTGGCGCCGAGCGCGATCTCGTGTGCACCGAGTCGAAGCCAGTCGTCCCACGAGAGCGTATCGGGCTGGCGCTCGCGTACGAGCGCATCCACCGCATCCGGCGCGGGGCCGGGCTCGGGAAGTCTTCCCTCGGCGGCATCGGCCAGGAGCGTTGCCGCCGTCTCCGCGGCGTCGGGCTTGTTCGTCCCGATCACGCCGCTGGGTCCCCGCTTGATCCACCCGGCCACGTACAGCCCGGGGACCGGTGCTCCGCTGGCAGGATCAACCACGCGCCCGCTCACGTTCGGAACGATGCCGCGACGCTCGTCGAACGGCAGCCCGCCGATGGCCACGCCGCGATAGCCCACGGACCGGAAGACGAGACCCACGGGAAGCTCTTCCATCTCACCCGTGGGCTCGGCCACGATCGCGCCATTGCGCTCGGCCAGACGATTGCGCACCAGTCGCAGCGCGCGCACGTGTCCGCGCTCATCACCCACGATCTCCGTGGGAGAGACGAGAAAGCGCAGTGTGAGGCGGCGCGCGCGGCCGGTGGGCGTGCGCGTGCCGAGGTCGCGGAGGATCTCGAGTTTGCGCAGCGTGGCCGGCTCGTTCGCCGATTCCACCGCGCGGCGGCTCAAGGCATCGAGTGCGACTTCGTCCCCGCTCGCGCAGGTGTCGCAGCCAGCCAGCTCACCCAACTCCTTCACCTCCGGCGCGGTGAATGCCGCCTGCGCGGGGCCGCGGCGGCCCAGCAAGAAGACTTCGCGCACACGGCTCGCGCGCAGCGCTTCGAGCGCGTAGTCGGCGATGTCCGTCTGCGCCAGCTCCTCGGGGTCACGCGCGAGCATGCGCGCCACATCCACCGCCACGTTTCCCACGCCCACCACTGCCGCGCGTTCCGCGGAGAGATCGAACGCGCAATCGCGAAACTCCGGGTGCCCGTTGTACCATGCCACGAAGGCGGTAGCCGAGTGGCTGCCGATCAGCTCCTCGCCGGGAATACCCATGCGGCGATCGGCCTGCGCGCCGGTGGTGAAGCACACCGCGTGGTAGTGGCGGCGCAGCTCGTCGAGCGTGATGTCCCGTCCGACATCCACGTTGCCGAAGAAGCGGAACCCCGGTCGGGCCGCGGCCTTGTCGAAGGTGCGCGTGACGTTCCTGATCTTCTCGTGGTCGGGCGCCACGCCAAAGCGCACGAGCCCGTACGGCGTGGGGAGTCGCTCGTACAGGTCCACGGCGACGGGCACGTCCGTCTGTGCGAGCAGTTTGTCGACGAGAAAGAACCCCGCGGGGCCGGCGCCGACCACCGCGATGCGGAGCGCGGAAGGCATGCGAGGAAGGTAATTCGCGCGACGCCCTCGCGCAGGCGCGGTGCGACGGCAGCGATGCGCAGTGCCAACACGGTGCGCCCAGGCGCTTCGTGCGCGGCGATGATCGCGCGCCGGCGCGCTACCGCACCTGCGACGCCGGGATCAACAGCCCCACTTCGTCGCCCGGCTCCACGTACAGCTCCTGGGAGATCGGCTGGCTGCTCGATCCCACGGGATCTGCCAGGAACTGGAGCCGGCGTCCGTGCCCCACGACGTTGGCGGGAATGGTGAGCGAGCGACGGCTCGAGGCGGGCACCAGGCCGAGGCGGATGCGCTGGCTGGCCTGCACGGCGAAGACGTCCATGTCGAACAGGCTCTGATTGTCCACGCGCAGCGTGGCGTCCGCACGCGCGGCGAGCGATTCCGTCTGGACGCGCCGGGTGCACGCGGCGACGAGTACCAGTGCCGCGGCTACGACGAGCGTGCGTGACGTGCTGGCGATCTGCATGCATGACCTCCGCGGAGCCTGGCGTCATACCGCCTGCTGCGTGCCAGGCGCGGAGATGAACGCGGGAATGCGGCGGGAACGGAGGGCCGGGGATTCGAACCCCGATGGGCTTGCGCCCGGCGGTTTTCAAGACCGCTGCCTTACCAGTTAGGTCTAGCCCTCCCGGTGAAAGAAAGATCGGCGGTTCGCGCGCGTCACGCTACCCGGCGTGTCGAGCGCCGGGATGGGTGCCCCTCTCCGGCTCCGTGCCGGTTGGCACCGACTGAGCCGGAGCCCCGTTCGCGCCGAGGCCTTAGTGGTGCGCCTCGTCCTGGTGCTTCATCTCCGGTAGCAGCTCGGCACCCGCGGCCTGCTTGTCGCGGATCTCCTGCACTGTCTTCTCCAGCCGCAGAAAGCGCTCGGCGGTGGTGGGGTGGGAGCTGGCGAACTTGATCGAGCCGGGTGTCGCCTGCGCCATGCGCCGCCAGAAGTCGGGCGCGTTGGCGAATGGCGCGTTCGAGCGGGCCAGGATGTACAGCCCCACGTAGTCCGCCTCGCGCTCGAAGTCCTGCGAAAAGACCATCGCGCCCGCGTCCGCAAAATCTCGGGTGAACTCGCCCCCCGTGTTCACTCCTTGCGAGGCAGCGGCCACGTCGATCACCGCGCCCAGGAGTCCGCCCAGCAGCGAGTTCTTCTTCTTCGCGTCGATGTGCCGCATCGCGTTGTGCGCGATCTCGTGGGAGAGGACCACCCGCAGCTCGTCATCGTTCGCGGCAAAGCGGAGCATGGCGGAGGTCACGTAGACGTTGTGGCCATCGGAGAACGCGTTGAGATCCGAGCTGGTGATGGCGACGACGGTGTAGTTGCACACGGTGTCCGCGGGGATGCGGACGGTCTCGCTCGTGGCGCCGGCGTGCGCCTGCGCCGTGGTGTCGGTGTCCCCGAGCGCGACCGCCGCGGCACCGTCCGGTGTGCGCGCGCTGCTGTCACCCGCGAGCGGGACCTCGCCGGGTGACACATCTCCGGGGGTGCTGGCCAGCGCAAGCGGACCATGTCTGAGCGTGAGCGCCACGACGTCATGGCCGCGGTTGAGCTTGCCGAGCCGCTGCCCGAATTTGCGCATGGCCGTGCGCCCCGTGGGCACCGGATCGTCACCGAGCTGAGTGATCCGGTCTCCCACCTGCACTCCTGAGCGCGCCGCCGCGGAGCCCGGCACGACACCCACGATGGTCAGCGTGTCGGTGAAGCCCATCACGCGTGCGGCGTCCCGGTACTCCTTGTCGAAGGAGTAGATGTTGGCGTACTGCACTCCGCGCTGCACGCCGGTGGCTGATGGTCCGCACAGGGGGACGGCCGCGCGGAGCAGTGGGAGAGCGACCGTGGCGACGCGCTGCTCATCGGCGATTCCTGAGCGGATGACGAGCTGCTGCTGTCGGAGCTGCTCCATTCTGATCTCTTCCCGGGAGACGCTCCCCATGCGCGTCATCGGCGCCGCGCAGGCGGCAAGGAGCAGCGCGCTCCCGGCGAGCGCCGATCGCCAGAGGAAGGTTGGGCGACACTGTGGCATAGGCGTATCCTCACGTTCGGGTCTCGATCCCTCGTGGACGCGATTGAACTCGCGCCGGCGAGGGCACGGGGCGGTTGTTGCCCCGGACGGGAGGATACGGAAGGGGTCTGACAGCGAGCGATCACGGTGCCCGGGGGGAAGCACGGCACCGTGTGGGAGAATGCAGATGGCGGCCGGTGCGACAGCTCGCATCGTGTTGTGCGCGTGCGTGCTGCGATCGTCCGTGGGGTACGGCGTTACCCACCCGCCACGCCCCGTATGGCGAACCACACGTTCGCCGGACGCTCCGCCAGGCGGCGCATGTACCAGGCGAACCACGCGCGCCCATAGCTCACGAGCACGCGCACGCGCACCCCCTCGGCGGCAAGTCGTGCCTGCTCGGCGCCGCGGATGCCGTAGAGCATGTGGATCTCGCACGCAGTGGGAGCCAGCCCCTGCGCGGAGGCGTGGGCGAGGAGAGCGCGCGCGAGCGCCACATCGTGCGTGCCGAACACGGGCGGTTCGGCTTCGCCGCGCGCGGCCATCTCGATGAGCCGCATGCCGAGCGTGCGGTAGTTCGCGTCCACGTCGCGCTTGGCGGGGAAGGCGACGTCGGGCGGCTCGCGGTATGCGCCCTTCACCAGCCGCACCGCGGGGCGGAGTGGACGCAAGCGCTCGAGGTCCGCCGCGGTGCGGCGGAGATACGCCTGCAGGCAGAGTCCCACACGTCCCCCCGCGGCGTGCACGCGCTCGTAGACGCGGAGCGTGCGCTCGGTGAGCGGGGATTCCTCCATGTCGATCCACACGCGCTCGCCCCGAGCGGGTGCCGGACGCGCGAGCGCGAGCACACGCTCCACGCACGCATCGTCGCTCGTCGGATCGCCGAGCACGAGGCCGAGCTGCGTAAGCTTGACCGAGATGGCGGCGGGCAGCCCGCGCGCCGCGATGTCGCGCAGCACCGACTGGTAGTGGTCGCGCACGGCATCCGCCTGCGTAGGGGAGTCCGTATGCTCCCCTAGCTGCGTGAGCACGACGCCCATCCCGCGCTGCGCGAGCGCGCTGCCGGCGTCGAGCGCATCGGACAGCTCCTCGCCGGGCATGAAGCGCCGCACCGCCTGGCGCGTGATGGCGCGCGAGCGCACCTGGCGCTCGAGCCACGGACTGTGCGAGCCCGCGAGCAGCACCCGCCGCATGATCGACATGGCCATCAAGCTACGCTTCCCGTGCGCGGAGCGGAACGGGAGGGGTGCGCGTGCCGGACGGCGGTGCACGATCGTCGTAGACCATGGTGCACTGCGCCGGCGTGCTGGCGAGGTGCCGCGTCGTGCCGTATCGTATCCCGCCCGCGTCCCGACGCGTCGCGCGGCCAGCGCCGCTGGAGCGTGGCGCCACGCGCCGCGTTCGCTCTCTCTCCCGCTCGTTCATGCCGGCTCGTCCCGTACAACGGAACGTTCGTCATTCGCGTCGCGCTGGCGCGCGAACGCGTGCGCCAGTTCGTGCACGAGCTTGCGCGGCCGGTCCCGCGCCGGATCGCGCGACTGTGCCCGTGATGCTTGCGCTGGCCGCGCTCCTCGTGCTCGGGCTCGGCGCACGCCCGCTCCTGGCGCAGGAGCGCTCCTCGCGCGCGGCCGAGCTCTTTCACCGCTACGCGCCGCGCGTGGTGAAGGTCGAGGTGACGGAAACCGGCTCCGCGGCCAAGGCGGAGCTGGGGTCGGGATTCTTCGTGTCGGCGCACGGGCACGTGGTCACGAACTATCACGTCGTCTCGCAGCTCGTCCAGCATCCGGAGCGCTACCAAGCGTCGCTCATCGAAGTCGCGGGACGATCGTTCCCGGTCCACGTGCTGGCGGTGGACGTGGTGCACGATCTGGCGGTGCTGGAGAGCGATGCGCGCCCTGTCGGCCACTTCCGCCTCACGCCCGTCGCGCCGGAGCACGGGGCGCGGCTCTTCGCGCTCGGCCATCCGCACGACCTGGGGTTGAGCATCGTGGAAGGGATCTACAACGGACTGTTGGAGCATTCGCTCTATCCCAAGATTCACTTCACCGGCTCCATCAATCCCGGGATGAGCGGAGGACCGGCGCTGGACGAGCAGGGGCGCGTGGTGGGGATCAACGTGTCCACCGCCGGCAACCAGGTGAGCTTTCTCGTGCCGGTGGAGCGCGCGGCGGAGCTGGTGTCGCGCGCCCTCGCGCCGGATTACGAGGCGCCCGACGACTTCCTCCCCGTCATTGCCGGCCAGTTGCGCGCGTACCAGGCCGAATATTTGGACGGCATTTTTGCCGACACCACGCAGACGGTGACGCTCGGGCGCTTTCGTCTTCCCACGCAGCCCGCGCCCTTCTTCAAGTGCTGGGCGGACGCCGATCGCGACCGGGACCTGCCGTACCAGGTGGTCTACCACGAATGCTCCACCGACGACTACGTGTACCTCTCGGGCGATCAGTCGTCGGGGATCATCGAGATGCAGCACGAGCTCATCACGAGCACGGAGCTCAGCCCATCGCGCTTCTTCAGCCTGTACAGCGAGGCGTTCAGCGATGGTGACGGGATGCCGGGGAGCGATGAGGACGTGACGCCGTTCCGTTGCGAGACGCGGAACGTGCGCACGCGCGCGCGCACCTATCGCGCGGTGTTGTGCGTGCGCGGCTACAAGAAGCTTGGCGGACTGTACGATGCCATCGTGAAGATGGCGGCGCTGGGGACGCGCACCTCCGGACTCATGAGCACGCTGCGGTTGTCGGGGGTGAGCTTCGAGAACGTGCAGCGCGTCACGCGGCGATATCTGGAGAGCTTCCGATGGGCGGACCGGTAGTCGTCGAGGTGCTGGACGAGCGCGGGCGCGTGCAGCATCGGGTCGCGCTGCGCGAGCTGCCGGCCACGATCGGTCGCGGCTACGGCAACGACGTCATCCTGGACGATCCGTACGTCTGTCCGCGGCACGCGCGCATCGTGCGTGACGCCGACGGCGCGCTGGCCGTGGAGGATGCGGCCAGCGTGAACGGGCTGCGCGACGAGCGCGGGACGCGCGCGGAGCGGTTGCCGCTGCGCGGTGCCGGCGTGCTCCGCGTGGGTCACACGACGCTGCGCGTCCGCGAGGCCAGCGATCCCGTGCCTCCCGCGATTGCGGATCGCGGCACGCCGTCGCGATTGCCGGCGCGGCTCGCACCACTCCGCGTGAGCCTCGGCGTGGGGATCGGCGCGTTCGTCATCTTCGCGCTGTCGGCGTACCTGAGCAGCACCATGCGTGTTTCGGTGGGCGACGTGGTGCGCGAGGCGCTGGAGCGAAGTCTGACACTGGCGATCTGGGCTGCGGCGTGGGCGGTGGCGAGCCGGATCGTGGTGCACGAGTTTCGCTTTCTCCGGCACTGGGCGGTGATCTCCGCCGCGACGGTCGTGTGGATCGTGACCCAGGTGGCGGTGGGGTGGCTGTCGTTCCTCTACCCGGACAGCGCGGCATCCACGGTGTTCGATGCCGGCTCGTCGATCGTGCTCGTGGGTGCCGTGGTGTACGCGCATCTGGTGCTCGCGTCGTTGCTCTCGCGCCCGCGCGCGCGGCGCACGGCAGCCGCGGTGACCGCGGCGCTGTTGGCGATCGCCCTCCTGTTCTCGCTGTCGAGCGACAGGGACAGTACATCGAGCATCACGTTCGACGGTGCGCTCAAGCCGTGGGGGGTGCGGTGGGTGCATACCGTCTCGCTGGACGAGTTCGCGAGCGGCGCCGCCGACCTGCGACGGCAGGTGGACCAGCTCGCGGGCGAGCACTGAGCACGCGCACGCCGTAGCCAGCGTGCGCGCGCCGCCCGCAGGCATCTCGGCGGTGCGCTGTTGACTGCTCGCCGCTGCTGATTTCGGCGTGCTGCCTAGCGTGGCGCGGGGCTGTCGCGGCGCGCGCTGTCGTGGCGCGTGCTGTCGAGGAAGGGAAGCGTCTGCGCGCCGGACTCCACGGGCAGCGGGAGCGCGGGCGAGGCGGCGGCCGGTTGGATGATGCCGGAGAGTCCGATGGCATCGGCAAGCTGCCGCGCCATGTCGAGCGCCTGCGTGGAGCGCTGCGCGTGTCCGCGGTCCGCCTCGAGCTGCGCGACGAGCGCGGCTTCCGTCACGTAGAGAAAGGGGATCTGCACCGAGGGCTGATCCACCCAGCGTCCCGCGCGCAGCACGGACTGCGGCCCGCGGTAGACATCGTACCAGAGCGCCAGCGTCCTGTTCGCGTCCACCAGCCCCTGGTGTCCAACGAGCACGGTGTCGCGCCCCGGTGCCAGAGGAGGAGGTACGAGCTTCCGCGCGATTCCCTGCGTGAGGAGATGCTCCTCCAGCCCGAGCTGCTCGGGGTAGTCTCCCGTGGTGCGGCTGAAGTACACCGGGCGATCCGGCCAACTGTCGTTGATGAGCTGCAGCACGAGCAGGTCGGCGCGGACGAGCGCTCCGCCGGGAAGCCGGTCGGGACGGATCGTCGCGCGCACCCCGTGCGCCTCGAAGGTCATTGGCTCGCTCAGCGGGAGCTCGGGCGGGAGCGCGTTGGCCTGCGCGGCGGACATCCGGAGCGGGGGACCGGACGGCCTGTTCCAGTGCTTTCCGCGGTAGATCGCGGGCCCGCGCGCTGAGTCGTACTCGTAGATGGGGCGGCGCAGCAACTGTTTGACGTACCAGTCGGTGCCGAGGAGCGAGGTGTTCGCCACGAGCACGTCCTTGCGTATTCCCTCCACTTCCTGCGCGTACCAGAGCGGGAAGGTGTCGTTGTCTCCCACGGTGACGAGAATGCCGTACGGCTCCACGGACTGCAGCAGATCGTACGCGAAGTCGCGAGTGGTGGTCTGCCCGGCGCGCGAGGCGTCCTTCCAGTTCGCGGCGAGCGGAACGAAGCCCACGAGGAGCACCACGGAGCCGATCGCCCAGCCGTGCGTGTGCGGCACGCGCACGCGTGCTCCCGCCACGGTGCGTTGTTCGCTGCCGAACATCTCGCCCACGCTCTTCCACACCGCCGCGAGCCCCAGCGCCGCCCACACTCCCCACGCCGAGAAGCTCACGATGTAGAAGTAGTCGCGCTCGCGCACCTCGCGGAGCACGTAATCGCCCATCTCCTGCGCCTGCGAGTAGCCGTACTTGAAGTTGAGATAGACGACGAGCGCGATGGTGAGCGTGAAGAGAAAGGTGCCGAAGTACCAGAACGAGCTGCGGTCGCGCCGCCAGTGCACGTAGCCGCCGCCAAGCCCGAGCGCCAGATACACGCCGGCGAGCACGTTCTGCCAGACGGGCTGCGCGAGCGTGGCTGCGCGCAGCCACTGCCACCGGAAGTACTGCCAGTACATCCCGAGCTGGGCGGACAACGGCGCCTGCCGATCGAGCACGGACGGTTTCCCGTACTGGCCGCGCGTGAGGTTGTACCAGAAGTCGTGCCAGGTACGCGGATCGCCTTCGTTGATTGCGGGGTGAAACCCGGCGCGGATGGGCTGGATGGCGAACACGGTCGCGCCAAGGAGCCCCGCGCCGGCGAACGCCACGATGAGCTTCCATCGGAAGATCATCGCGGGGCGCCGCACGAGCACCGCCACCACCACGGCAGGAAGCGCGAGCAACCCCATCGGGTGATTGCTGAAGCCGAGTCCCAGGAGATACCCGATGAGCACGAGCGTGCGGTCGGCCTTCACGCCGTCCGGCTCGTCGCACCAGCGCACGGTAAGCCACGAGACGGCCGCGAGCCCCAGCAGGGCGATGGTGTACACCTTTTCGTTGGCTACCGACTGGTTCCACACGGTAAACGCCGTCGCGCCGATGAGTGCGCCGAGCGCGCCGCCGACGATGCGCTGCCACCGGGCGGGGAACCAGTGCACGAGCACCCGTTCGGTGACGAGAAACCAGAACGCGGCCGACGCGGCGCTCGCGATGGCGGCGAGCACGTTGATGCGCATCGCGACGGTCGGTGCGATGGGAAGGACGGCGAACACGCGCCCCAGCAGCACGAAGAGTGGATTTCCCGGCGGATGCGGATTGCCGAGCACGTACGCGGCGGCGATGTACTCGCTCGTGTCCCACATCGCCGTCGTGGGAGCGAGCGTGACGAGGTAGAGCAGCAGCACCGCGGCACCAACAATGGCCGCGGCGGCGTACGAGGGGCGATAGTCCGGATCGGTTGGTGCGACGGCCGACATGGTGAGCTGTGCGATGCGTCTCAGTGCCGGAAGAGCCGCTTGCCCGTCGTCACCATCGCCATCCCGCGCTCGTCGGCGGCGGCGATCACCTCGGGATCGCGCACCGAGCCGCCCGGCTGGATGATGGCGGTGATCCCCGCATCGGCTGCCTGGTCCACGCCATCACGGAAGGGGAAGTAGGCATCCGATCCGAGCACCGCGCCCGCCGTCTCGTGTCCGGCGCTGCGCGCCTTGTACACCGCCAGATACGACGCGTCCACGCGCGACATCTGTCCGGCGCCGATGCCGATGGTGGCGCCGCCGCGCGCGAGGACGATCGCGTTGGACTTCACGCTGGCCACCGCGCGCCACGCGAACAGGAGATCATCACGCTCCGCATCCGTAGGGGCGCGCTTGGTCACCACCTTCCAGCTCTCCACGCCGGCCGGCGCCGGGCTTCGCTCCTGCACGAGCAACCCTCCGCGCACGCGCTTCATGTCGAACGCGCCGTTCGCCCACTGCGCGCGTCCCTCGAGCACGCGGAGGTTCTTCTTCCGCCCCAGAATCTCGATCGCCTCGGGGCTGAACGCCGGGGCGACGAGACACTCCACGAAGAGACTGGAGATCGCCTCGGCGGCGGCGGCATCCACGGTGGTGTTGATCGAGATCACCGAGCCGAACGCCGACACCGGGTCGCACGCGAGCGCCTTCTGATACGCCTCGAGGGCGGTGCGACCCACGGCCAGTCCGCACGGCGAGGTGTGCTTCACGATCGCGCAGCAGATGTCGCCGTCGTAGACGTCGGTGGAGAGGAGCGCGCCTTCCAGGTCGAGCAGGTTGTTGAACGACAGCTCCTTCCCCCCGTGTTGCCGCAGCGCGCCCAGCCCGGCGCCCGCGCGCTCCACGTAGTACGCGGCGCGCTGATCGGGGTTCTCCCCGTAGCGGAGCGGCTGCGACCGCTCCGCCGAGAGCACGAGCCGCTCCGGAAAGAGCTCGCCGCGCTGCGCGGCGAACCAGGCTGCAATGGCACCGTCGTACGCGGCGGTGTGCGCGAACGCCTTGGCGGCGAGCAGACGGCGGAGATCGCCATCGTCGTCATTGGCACGCAGCGCGGCGAGCACGCGCGTGTAGTCGGCGGGGTCCACCACGACCGTCACGCTGGCGAAGTTCTTGGCCGCCGAGCGCAGCATCGACGGTCCGCCGATGTCGATCTGCTCGATCGCCTCCGCCTCCGTCACTCCCGGGCGGCTCACCGTCTGGCGGAACGGGTAGAGATTGACGGCCACGAGATCGATGGGGGTGAAGTGGTGCTGCGCCAGCACGCGCATGTGCTCGTCGTCGTCGCGACGCGCGAGGAGCGCGGCGTGCACGGCGGGGTGCAGCGTCTTCACGCGGCCGTCCATGATCTCCGGAAATCCGGTGACCGCACTCACGTCGATCACCGCCACCCCCGCCTCGCGCAGCGCGCGCGCAGTGCCGCCGGTGGAGAGCAGCTCCCATCCCAGCGCGGTGAGCCCGGTGGCGAACTCCACCAGGCCGGACTTGTCGGAGACGGACAGTAACGCTCGAGGCATCGGTCGATCGGTTCTCCCGGTGATGACAGTGGCGGCGGCCGGCGCGATCAGCGCGCGATCGCCGCGTCGAGAGTGCGTGCCAGCGGCTCGTCCGGCAATTGCAGGAGCGCGAAGCTCGCTTCGGCAGCGCCCGTGCGCAACACGCCGCGCGCGCGCCCATCATCGCCGAGCCGAACGTCGCCACGCGCGAGGGCGCTCACCACGCGCGGCAACAGGTGGTGCTCCACGCGCAGCACGCGCTCGGCCAGCGCCTCCGGCGTGTCGTCGTCGAACACGGGCACCGGCCACTGCGCGATGATCGGGCCGCAATCGAAGCGCTCGTCCACGAAGTGGACGGTGACGCCGCTCACGCGCACTCCGGCGGCCAGCACGGCGCGGTGCACGTGCATCCCGTACATCCCCTGTCCGCCAAAGGCGGGGAGCAATGCGGGGTGCACGTTCACCACGCGTCCATGCCGCGCGCGCACCACCGCGGGGGGGAGCAGGCGGAGGTATCCGGCCAGCACCACCAGATCCACCTCGTGCGCGGCGAGGAGCGCCTCGATCCGCCCGGCGTCGTGATGCCCCCCCGCGATGCTCTCGGCGGCGATCCCCGCCCCGCGCGCCACGGCGAGCGCGCCCGCGTCGGCGCGGTCGCTCACCACGAGCACGATCTCCCCCGGCCGCTCATCACGCAGCGCGTCCAGGTAGTCGATGAGCGCACGGAGGTTCGATCCGTGCCCGGAGGCCATCACCGCGATACGGGCGTGCATGCGCCCGGATGTTACCGCCCCTGGCGCGCTGGTGTAAGGGTGCGGCGCGTTCCGGCGTCTTCGCTATGCCCCGTGCGCGGCGAGGATGCGCTCCACGGCCGCTGCGAGCGAGCTGGCGATGCGCACCGTGGCTGCAGCGCGGAGCATGTCGTCGGTGGGGGTCTGCCAGGTGGGGACGAGCAGCGCACGCGCGCCGAGCGCCTGCGCGGGCGCCACGTCGCGATAGCGATCGCCCACCAGCCAGGAGCGCGTGAGGTCGATCCCATGCTCTTCTGCGGCGCGCGTGAAGAGGCGCGTGCCCGGCTTGCGGCACTCGCACGGCGGTTCGGCATCCGGAGCGTGGGGACAGATGTAGGTGGCGTCCACGTGCGCCCCCTCCTGCGCAAGGAGCGACTCCACGCGCGCCTGCACGCGCGCGAACATCTCCTCCGTCAGAATCCCGCGGCCGATGCCGGACTGGTTGGAGACGATGATCACTGGAAGCCCCGCGGCGTTGAGGCGCGCGATGGCGCCGGCCGCTCCGGAGACGAGCTGCACCGTGTCCGGATCGCGCACGTAGCCCGTGTCCACGATGATCGTCCCGTCACGATCGAGGAATACAGCCGGACGCGTCGCAGTGGACAGGCTGCCGCCGGCCGCCCGGTCCGCCGTGCGCAGTGAGACGGCGGAGCGCGCCGGCGTGCCGGAGTCGCTCATGCCAGCGCGCTCCGGACGCACGCGGCCAGGACCATGACGTCGCGCTCGGGAACGGCGCGCAGGTCGAGCAGCAGTGCGCCGTCGCTGATACGCGCCACCACGGGGGGGGACGCCTGGCGCAGACGGCGCTCGATCTCGGCGGCGTCGCCCGGGAGCGCGACAGCCGCGGACGGAATGCGCGCGACCGGAAATGCACCGCCACCCACGCTCCCTTCGCTGGCTACCACGCGCGCACCGATCCCCCACTCGGCCAGCGCGGCGCAGAGCGTCAGCGCGCGCGCCTCGAGCTGCTCCACGCTCGTTGCGAGCATCGCCAGCGCCGGGATCTCGCGCATGGCGCGCGGCGGATCGCGATACAGCGCCAGCGTGGCTTCGAGCGCGGCGAGCGTGAGCTTGTCCACGCGCAGCGCGCGCGTGAGCGGATTGCGGCGCATGGCCTGCACCGCATCCGCGCGTCCGAGCACGATCCCCGCTTGCGGTCCACCGAGGAGCTTGTCGCCGCTCATCGTGACGACGGCGGCACCATCGCGCACTGCGTCACGCGCCAGCGGCTCACCGGAGAGTCCGATGGACGAGAGATCGATCAGCAACCCGCTCCCCAGATCGTGCAGCACCGGCAGCTCGCGCTCCGCGCCGAGCGCGACCAGCTCGCGGAGCGCGACCTCGGTGACGAAACCCTCCATGGCGAAGTTGCTCCGGTGCACCTTCACCAGGAGAGCGGTGGCCGGCCCCATGGCGCCGCGATAGTCGGCCGCGTGCGTGCGGTTCGTGGTCCCCACTTCCACCAGCCGCGCCTGGCTGCGCGCCATGATGTCGGGGACGCGAAAGCTCCCGCCGATCTCCACCAGCTCGCCGCGCGAGACGATCGCGTCGCGTCCCGCGGCGAAGGTATTGAGCGCGAGCACGAGCGCGGCGGCGCCGTTGTTCACCACCAGCGCGTCCTCGCATCCGGTGAGCTCGCGCAGCAGGGTGACGCAGTGCACGTAGCGGCTGCCGCGCTCCCCGGCGTCCAGGTCGTACTCGAGGTTTGCGTATCCGGCGGCCACGTCGCGGATGGCATCGAGCGCCGCAGGGGCCAGCGGTGCGCGGCCGAGGTTGGTGTGCAGCACCACGCCGGTGGCGTTGATCACGGGACGGAGGGAGCGGGAGAGCCGCCGCTCGAGCGCGGCCTCGATGCGCGCGCTCCACTCCGCGTCATCGCGCGGCGCGCGGGCGGGATCGCTCCGCGCGTCGTCGATGGCCGCGCGTACCGCGTCGGCGAGCACGGCGCGCGGGACCGACGCGCCCAGCGCGCGCGCCGCATCGCCCTCGAGGAGCGCGTTCACGGAGGGAAGTGCGCGGCGGGGATCGCCGCTGCCGCGCCCGCGCACGGTGTCGCTCACGCTCCGCGCGGCCCCGGCGAGCGGCGCGTGCTGTCGCGAGTACTGTCGCGCGTGGTGTCGGCCCGCGCAGTGTCGGCCCGCGCGGTACTGTCCCGGCGCGCGCTGCTGTCGGCGGGCGTGGGGACGGGGATGGTGAACACGCGTGAGCTACTTCGTGTGATGCCCAGCAAGCCGCGCGCATCGTGTGCCATCACGCGATACTCGCGCCCGGGCACGAGCGGCTCTCCCAGTCGCACGATGACGGCCGTGATGGGACGCGGACGCGGGAAGGGCGCGGCGCCCGCGCTCGGGCGTCCGGAGGGGGGCGCGGCGAGCAGCGCGGGCGCCTCTCCGCGCGCGGTGTCACGCGCAGCGCTGTCCCTACGTGCGGTGCCGGCGCGGGCCGCGGTGTCGCGCCGTGCGGCGGTGTCGCGCCGTGCGGCGGTGTCACGCTGCGCGAGACTGTCACGCGCCGCGGAGTCCGCTCGGGAGCGCGCCGCGTCGGAGTTCTCGATCGCGCGCACCGGCACGGCGGTGGAATCGCGGCGCAGCACGGTCACCAGCCCGCCGAGCGGCTGCGCGGGATCCAGCGGCCGGTCGAAGGTGACGGTGATCGTGACCGAGTCCTGCGCCGCGGCGGCGGAGATGCCGGGGCCCACGCTGTCGTGCACGAAGGCGAACAGTTCCACCGCACCCGTGTCTTGCAGCGCGACGCGCACGCTGTCCCACGCCTCGCGCGGATCCAGTTGGCGGTTGGTGTTCTGATCCACGTAGCCGCGCACGACGTACACGCCGGCGGGCACGTGCTCGAACGCGAAGTGGCCGGCGGAGTCCACGCGGGCAACGTAGCGCGTGCTGTCCCACTGCGCGATCGCCTCCACCCCCGCCTGGCGCGCAGTCGTCCCCCCCACCCAGTCGTAGATCACGCCGGCCAGCCGCGTGTTCGGAATGGCGGCACCGGTGGAGAACACCACGGTGCGCGGCTCGAGCAACGCGTTGCCGCGCAGATCGGCAATGCCGGGGAGCATGGTGACGGTGTACACCGTGTTCGCGCGAAAGCCGCTGGTGGGACGGACGTCGAGCGTGCTCCGGTGCCAGGAGACGCGCGGCTCGCCGAGCGCGGGCGAGATGAGGAACATCGCGTCGAGTGTGGAGGCGCCGCGCGGTGTCTCGCTCAACACTTCGTTGAAGCGGAAGGTCACCTGGTGCACGTCGCGCGAGACGACGCCGCTGTCGGGAGTGACGCCGAGCAGCACGGGGGGGAGATGGTCGGGAGGACCGCCGGGAGGAGCGCCCGGTTGCGCGCAGGCCGCGGCGACGAGCGCCGCGCCCGCCACGACGATCATCCTGCGCACAACGCCTCGACCTTGCGTGCCAGCACCTCTCGCCGCGCGGACCACTCCTCCGCTTTCTTCCGCTCACCCTCCACCACCGCGGCGGGCGCCCTGGCGAGAAACCGCTCGTTCTGCAAGCGCCCGCGCAGCGCGCCGAGTTGGCGGTCCAGTTCCTCCAGCTCCCCGCGCAGTCGCACGCACTCCCTCTCCACGTCCACCACGCCCTCGAGGTGCATCACCACGCTCGATCCGTCGGTCAGCAGCGCGTGCGCGGCGGACCCGGGCGCCAGCCCCACGCCATCGCGCGCCGCGCTCACCTCCGCGCCCGCCAGCCGTCCGATGAGCGCATGCTCCTCTCCGAGCACGGCGTGCGCGGCATCGCTCGCCCCGCTCAGCGTCGCACGCACGCGCGTGCCCGGCGGCACGCGGTACTCGGCGCGCAACTGGCGCAGCGCGCTCACGCTCTGCACCACCAGCTCGAATTCGCGCGCGCGCTCGGCCGCACCGCCGCGCGCGCGGGGCCACCGCGCCCCGGCGAGCAGCGCGCCGTCGCCGTCGCGTCGCCCCCCCACCGGGAGACGCTGCCAGAGCGCCTCGGTGATGAATGGCACGATGGGATGCAGCAACCGAAGCGCGGCGTCGAAGACGTGCACCAGCACCGCGCGCGCCACCTCGCCATCGGCGCCGCCCGCGGCCAGCCGCCCCTTGGTGCTCTCCACGTACCAGTCCGCCAGCTCGTTCCACACGAAGCTGCGCGCCGTCTCGGCGTATTCGTTGAGACGCATCCCCGTCCGACGCTCGGCGCCCGACCAGCGGCCGTGCGGCGGACGCGATGGGCCGAGCGCGGCGTCGCAGGCGGCGATCGCCGCGTCGAGTCGCGCGAGGATCCACTCGTCCGCGCGTTGCAGATGCGCGGGGTCGATCGCGTCGAGCGGCTGCACGTCGCCGTCGCCCACGTTCCCCAACAAGAAGCGGCCGATGTTCCACAGCTTGGTGGTGAAGTTCCGTCCCGGAGCGAACGACGTCTCCAGATTCTCGTGGTCGAGCGTCATGTCGACGCCGAGCCCCATCCCCGCAATCACCGTATAGCGCAGCGCGTCGGCGCCATAGAGGCGCACCACGTCGAGCGGATCGATCCCGTTCCCGAGCGACTTGGACATCTTGCGGTGCTGCGGATCGCGCACGATGCCGTGCAGGTACACCGTGTGGAACGGATGCTTACCGATGAAGAAGAACCCGGCCATGATCATCCGCGCGATCCAGAAGAAGAGGATGTCCGGACCGCTCACCAGCACGTCGGTGGGATAGAACGCGCGAAGGTCGGGGGCGTCCTCATCGGGCCAGCCAAGGGTGGAGATCGGCCAGAGCCAGGAGGAGAACCAGGTGTCGAGCACGTCCGGGTCCTGCCGCAGCGCGCCGCCGCATGACGGGCACGCGGACGGGTCGGTGCGCTGCACGATCGGCTCGCCACCGCACGCGTCGCAGTACCAGACCGGGATGCGGTGTCCCCACCAGAGCTGCCGCGAGATATTCCAGTCGCGAATGTTGGTGAGCCAGTGGTCGTACACGCCTTCCCAGCGTTCCGGCACGATGCGAATTCTGCCGTCACGCACCGCGGCCAGCGCGGGCTCGGCGAGCGGTGCCATGCGCACGAACCACTGATCGGACAGGCGCGGCTCCACCACGGTGTGGCAGCGATAACAGTGCCGCACCGCGTGCTCGTGCGTCTCCACGTTCACCAGCAGCCCGGCGTCGCGCAGCATCGCGACCACACGCTCGCGCGCCGCGGTGCGGTCCAATCCCACGAGGTCGGCAGGGACGCGAGCGGCCGCGTCCTGCCCGTTGATCATCGTGGCGTCGGGAGCGATCACCACCGGCATGGGGAGCGCGTGGCGCACTCCCACCTCGAAGTCGTTGGCGTCGTGCGCGGGGGTGATCTTCACCGCGCCGGTGCCGAACTCCGGATCGGTGAACTCGTCGGCGATGATCGGAATTTCCACGCCGGCGATCGGCAGGCGGACGCGCCGCCCGATGAGCGCGCGGTAGCGATCGTCCTCCGGGTGCACGGCCACCGCCACGTCGCCGAGCATCGTCTCGGGGCGCGTGGTGGCTACGGTGATTCCGCGCGAGGGGTCATCCGCCAGCGGGTACCGGATGTGGTACAGCCGCCCAGTCTCGTTCTCGAACTCCGCCTCCTCGTCGCTGAGCGAGGTGAGGCAGCGCGGGCACCAGTGAATCACCCGGTGGCCGCGGTAAATGAGTCCGGCGTCGTAGAGGCGCACGAACGCCTCGCGCACGGCGCGCGAGAGGGCGGGGGAGAGCGTGTACGCCGTGCGCGTCCAGTCGCACGAGCAGCCGATCGCCTGGAGCTGCTCGAGGATCCGCCCCCCCGTGCGCTCGACGAACTGCTCCGTGCGCGTCACGAACGCCTGGCGCCCCACGCCCTCGCGCGTGAGCCCCTCGGCGGTGAGCGCGCGCTCCACCACGTTCTGCGTCGCGATCCCTGCGTGATCGGTGCCCGGCACCCAGAGCGCTTCGTCCCCCGCCATCCGGCGCCAGCGGATGAGAAGGTCCTGCGCCACGTTGTCCAGTCCGTGCCCCATGTGCAGCACGGCGGTGACGTTGGGCGGGGGGATGACGATGGTGAAGGGCACGAGATCGCCGCCGGCGGCGCGCGAGCGGCCGGCGTGCGCCACGAACACACCGGCGTCGAGCCATCGCTGGTAGATCGCGCGCTCGACGCCGGCCGGATCGTATTGCGCGGACAATTCGGAGGGCGAGATGGTACTCATGCCATCCGAATGTTAAGCGCGCGCGCGATGTGGTGTAAGGTCGCGCGCGCCGCGCGGGCGGCGTGCGTGCGCGTCCGTGCGCCGTGGTGCAGGACCGCGGCGTCGCGCGCGCGCGGCGTTGCGGCGGATCAGTCCGCCCGCTCGGGCGCGTGCGGCTCGATGGCGTCCGCTGCGCGCTCGGGGTGCGCCACGTGGTCCCCCTTGGGCACGCCGGACGGCGCGATCGGGCTGCCGTCGGTGCGCCCGCCCGGCGTGGGCTTCTCGCCTTGACGGCGCTCCGCCGGCTGCTCCACGTCGTCCGCCGCGTCGCGCAGGGCGTGCTGCTCGTCCAGCGCGCGCTCCTCCAACTCCAGGCGCGGATCGGCGTGGCGGTCCGGCTCCGCCGACGTTCCCTGCTTGCGCGCTCCCGTGCCCACGCGCATCCCCTCCCATCGGGTTTCGGTGAGCGACGGATCGCCCGCCCGTACGCGTGCCGCCGTCTCGTCCGCTTGCGCCTCCTCGCGCTCGGCGGAGAGGCGGTTGACCACCGTGTGTACGCCGTCCACCGCGCGCGCGACCGCCACCGCGTGCGCGGCCTCGTCGCGCCTCTCAACCCAGCCGCCGAGCTCGATCACGTCGTCGGCGATCGCGGCGATCTCGATCCCGCGCTCGCGAAGGATCGGGTCGTCGCGAAAGGCGCGGAGCACGCGCCGTTCGAGCGGCACCGCGGAGCTGGTCTCGTCCGGCTCCGCCTGCTCGTCGCCCTCGTCCATGTCGTACGGTCCCCCCTCGACGTCCTCATCCTCGTAGTCATCGCTGCCACGCATACGCCGCATCAGTCCGGAAAGTCCACCCGTCCGTTGCGCAAGCAGCACGCCGCAGAGGAATCCGGCCGCGGCGCCGATCGCGCCGGTCGTCAGCAGGGAGGAGAACGACGGTTCATCGCGGTGCAGAACGAAGCGAGCCATACGCGTACCTGTGGCGGAGGGTCCGGCGTCCCGGTACAATTAAATCTAGGAGCCAATCTATGGGCGCGCCGCGGGTTGTCGACGCCCTCGTGTCGCTGGCCGCGCCGGCGCGCTGCCGCAGCGCTCTCGCCGATCGCACGGGCGCACGTGCGGCGACGCGAACGTATTGCCGCGCATGGAGCCGGGTGCACGGGCGCACGTGCGGCACGGGAGCGCGAACGCGATGGCGTGCGGCGGTGCGCAGCGCGCGGTATAGGCGGCGTGCAAGATGCAGGCCCACCGCGGCCAACCCACGCACGCTCCGCCGCGCAACGGGCGGACGTGGCAACAGGCGGAACAGGCAACGGACGGAACGGGCGGCGCGGAGCACGCGGAACGCAGCACGCGGAACGCAGCACGCGGAACGCAGCACGCCGGATCGGCCGTACGCGCGGCAACACCACGTGGACGGACACACGCATGACGGACGGGACGATGGAGCAGACGGAATCTGTGCAGGGAACGGAGCGCCTGCGTCTGGTGCTTCCCGACGGCGCGGTGCGCGAGGTGCCGGCGGGGACGCTGCCGCGCGACGTGGTGGCGGGGATCGGCCCGCGGCTGCTGCGGGACGCGATCGCCGTGGAAGTCGACGGCCAGGTGCAGGACCTCGTGACCCCGCTTCGCCGCGGCGGCAGTTTCCGCGTGCTCACGCAGCGCGACGCGCGCGCGCTGGACGTGCTCCGCCACTCCGCCGCGCACGTGCTGGCCACCGCGGTGCGCCGGCTGCGTCCCGACGCCAAGATCGGCTTCGGGCCGGCCATCGAGGACGGCTTCTACTACGACTTCGAGGTCGCCGAGCCGTTCACGCCCGAGGATCTCGCCGCCTTCGAGGGAGAGATGCAGCGCGTGGTGGAGGAGAAGCTCCCCTTCGAGCGCGAAGAGGTGTCACGGCAGGTAGCCGCGCAGCGCTTTCGCGATGACCCGCTCAAGCTCGAGCGGCTGAGCGAGCTCGGCGACGACGAGATCATCTCGCTCTATCGCGACGGCGAGTTCGTGGATCTCTGCCGTGGCCCGCACGTCTCCGACACCGGGCGGCTCAAGTACTTCAAGCTTCTGCACACGGCGGGCGCCTACTGGCGCGGGGATGAGCGCCGGCAGATGCTGCAGCGCATCTACGGCACGGCGTGGAACACGCGCGAGGAGCTGGAGAGCTACCTCCATCGGCTCGAGGAAGCGAAGCGGCGCGACCACCGGCGACTGGGGCACGAGCTGGACCTCTTCTCCACCGACCAACGGCTGGGTGCGGGGCTCATCCTCTGGCATCCGCGCGGCGCGGTGGTGCGCAACGAGATCGAGACGTTCGAGCGCGAGCTCATCCTGCGGCACGGCTACGAGCTGGTGTACACGCCGCACATCGCCAGCGAGAAGCTCTACCAGATCTCCGGGCATCTCGAGACGTTCCACGAGAACATGTACGGTCCCGTGGAGGTGGAAGGCGCGGCGTACCGGCTCAAGCCGATGAACTGCCCGGGGCACATCTGCATCTACCAGGCGCACCAGCGCTCGTATCGCGAGCTGCCCATTCGCTACGCCGAGTTCGGCACCGTGTATCGCTACGAGCGGAGCGGCGTGCTGCACGGGATGCTGCGCGTGCGCGGCTTCACGCAGGACGACGCGCACGTGTTCTGTACTCCCGAGCAGGTGCCGACCGAGCTGGGCCGGCTGCTCGATCTGGTGGACGAGATGCTCCGCGTGTTCGGCTACCCGTACACGATCGAGCTCTCCACGCGTCCGGAGAAGGCGTTGGGGACGGAGGCACAGTGGCGCGAGGCGGAGGAGACGCTCGCCGCGGTGCTCCGTTCGCGCGCGCAGCCCTTCGAGGTCGACGCCGGCGGGGGCGCGTTCTACGGTCCCAAGCTGGACTTCAAGTTGATCGACGCGATCGGCCGCAAGTGGCAGGGGCCCACGGTGCAGCTCGACTTCAACCTCCCCGAGCGCTTCGGGCTGGAGTACGTGGGGGCCGACAACGCGCCGCACCGCCCGGTGATGCTGCACCGCGTGCTGGTGGGCTCCATGGAGCGCTTCGTAGGCGGGCTCATCGAGCACTACGCCGGCGCCTTTCCGGTGTGGCTGGCGCCGGAGCAGGTGCGCGTGATCCCGATCAGTGAGGATGTCCACGCCGCGGCGGCGAGCGTCAGCGAGCGGCTGCGTGCGCGCGGCGTGCGCGTCACGCTCGACGATCGCGCCGAGACGCTCAACTACCGCATCCGCGACGCGGAGACAATGAAAGTCCCGTACATGGCGGTGGTCGGAAAGCGCGAGGCGGCCGAGGACACGCTGGCGCTCCGCATCCGCGGCGCCGGGCGCAAGCAGGAGGTGTTCCCCGTGGCGGAGTTCGTGGAGCGCGTGGCGGGGGAGATCGCCACGCGCGCGCTCGTGCCGCGCGCCGAGGAACAACTGTAGCCCGGGGCGCGCTTCTCTTGTAGCAGGGGGCGCGCTTCTTCACCCGCTCCCCGCGAAAGTGTAGTTTTCACGTGGGCGGCAAGCGCCCACCGGCGGCGCCTCCGGCGCCCCAGGCGGAGCGGCAGGCCCCGTTTCCGCCACGCATTCACGACCACTCCGGGGCGGCGGTCGAGCAGGCCGTGCGCCCCGTGCCTGTGAGAGATCATGCCAGACACCGCACGCACTCCCGTCATCGTGGCCGCGGCGCGCACGCCCATCGGCCGCTTCCTCGGCTCGCTCGCCCCGCTCTCCGCGCCGCAACTCGGCGCCGCCGCCATCCGCGCCGCGCTGCAGCGCTCCGGCGTGGCGGTGGAGGACGTGGAAGAGGTCATCATGGGGAACGTGGTGCAGGGTGGCGTGGGACAGGCCCCCGCGCGCCAGGCGGCCCTCCACGCAGGGATCCCCGGCACCGTGGGCGCGCTCACCGTCAACAAGGTGTGCGGCTCGGGGCTCAAGGCGGTGATGCTCGCCGCGCAGTCCATCCGCGCCGGCGATCAGCGCGTGGTGGTGGCCGGCGGGATGGAGTCGATGTCCAACGCTCCGTACTACGTGTACGGCATGCGCGCCGGCGTGAAGTTCGGCGACCAGACCATGGTGGACGGGCTCATCCGCGACGGCCTCTGGTGCGCGTTCTGCGACGTGCACATGGGAGGACACGCCGAGTACACGGCGCGGAAGGCCAAGATCACCCGCGCCATGCAGGATGAGTTCTCCGTCGCCTCGCACCGCAAGGCAGTGGCGGCCATCGAGGGGGGGAAGTTCCGCGACGAGATCGTCCCGGTGGAGATCCCCGGAAAGAAGGGCCCCACCGTGGTGGACACCGACGAGGGGCCACGAAAGGACACCTCCGCCGAGGCGTTGGGGAAGCTGCGCCCCGCCTTCGCTGCCGCCGCGCCCAAGGACATGCGCCCCGAGCAGCTCACCGTGACGGCGGGGAACGCGTCGAGCATGAACGACGGTGCTTCCGCGCTCGTGGTGACGAGCGAGGAGTACGCGCGCACGCACGGGCTGGACATCATGGCGCGCATCACCGGCTACGCCACCGGCGGCGGCGCGCCGGAAGAGCTCTTCTTCGCTCCCATCGTCGCCGTGCAGGCGCTCATGAAGAAGACCGGCGCCAGCATCGACGACTACGACCTGATCGAGGCGAACGAAGCGTTCGCGTCGCAGGCACTGGCGGATGGCGCCGGCCTGGGGTGGGACTGGGACCGCGTGAACGTGCACGGCGGTGCGATCGCGCTGGGGCATCCGATCGGCGCCAGTGGCGCGCGCATCCTCACCACGCTCCTCTATGCGATGCGTGACCGGAACAAGAGCACCGGTCTGGCCACCCTCTGCCTGGGCGGCGGGAACGCCGTGGCGTTGAGCGTGGAGCGCGTGCGCTGAGCACGCTCGCCTCCGCGCCCGTGCCAACGCTGTTCGTGAACGCCGGGGGGCGCCTCCGCGCTCCCTGGCGTCTCCTCGCGTTCGCCGCCATCACCGCCGCGGCGCTGCTCGTGATCGGTGGGGGGGGAGGAGCGCTGGCCGGCGTGCTCGGCATCCACCTTCCCAGCGGCCCGTATCGCCCGGCGTGGATTCAGTCGGCGGGAGCGTGGTGTCTTCTGCTCGCGCTACTCGTGGCGCACTGGGCCACCCTCCGCTGGGTGGAGCACCGCCCGTGGACGTTCGTGCGGCTTGGGCGATCTCAGGCTCACCCGCGCGTGCTGGCTACTGGCGCCGTCCTCGGCGCGCTCGCCATCGGCATCCCATCACTGCTCCTCGTGGCGCTCCGCTGGCTGGCGGTGGCCGACGTGTCGCACCCCGTGTCATGGACCACGTTCCTGGCGGTGACGCTCCTTCTCTTCGTGCCCGCCGCGCTCGTGGAGGAGCTCCTCTTCCGCGGCTACGCGTTCGCCGTGCTGCGGGAGACGTGGGGGTGGCGGTGGACGCTCGGCGTCACGAGCGTCATCTTCGGCGTGGTGCACGCCGCCAATCCGGGGGCCACGGTGCTGTCGGTGAGCGCGGTGGTGCTCGCGGGGGTGTGGTTGGGCGTGGTGCTTCTCGCCACCGGAAGTCTGTACGCGGCATGGATGGCGCACTTCACGTGGAACTGGGTAATGGCGGCGCTGCTGCACACGCCGGTGAGCGGGCTTCCGCTCCCCACCCCGGCGTATCGCGTGTTCGACGCCGGACCCGACTGGCTGACCGGGGGCGGGTGGGGACCTGAAGGCGGCGTGTTGGCCATCGCCGGGATGGGTGCGACGATGGCGGTTCTCGTGATGCGGCGAATGCGCCGCAAGGAGTGGATGGAGTGATCGAGCGGGTTGCGGTGGTGGGTGCCGGACAGATGGGGAACGGGATCGCGCACGTGTTCGCGCTGGCGTCCTTTCCCGTCACGATGATCGACGTGTCCGCCGACGCGCTGGAGCGCGGGCGTGGGACCATCGAGAAGAACATGGGACGGCAGGTGCAGAAGGGAACGCTCGACGCCGCGGCGCGCGATGCCGCCCTGGCGCGCGTGGCCGTGAGCACCGAGCTCGCCGCCGCCGCGGAGAGCGATCTCGTGGTGGAAGCGGCCACCGAGAACGCCGACCTCAAGTTCCGCATCTTCGCCGATCTGGACCGGCTCACGCGCGACCGCGCGATCCTCGCCTCGAACACCAGCTCCATCTCGATCACCCAGATCGCCGCGCGCACGCGCCGCGCGGAGCAGGTGATCGGCATGCACTTCATGAACCCCGTGCCGGTGATGCAGCTCGTGGAGATCATCCGCGGGCTCGCCACGTCGGACGACACGGCGCGCACCATCACCGAGCTGGCCACGCACCTGGGAAAGACGCCGGTGGAGGTCAACGACTTCCCCGGGTTCGTCTCCAACCGCGTGCTCATGCCGATGATCAACGAGGCGGTCTACTGTCTCATGGAAGGCGTGGGGACTGCAACCGCGATCGATACGGTCATGAAGCTGGGGATGAACCATCCCATGGGCCCGCTTGCGCTGGCCGATCTGATCGGGCTCGATACCTGTCTCTCGATTCTCGAAGTGCTGCACGACGGACTGGGTGATCCCAAGTACCGCCCCTGTCCGCTGCTTCGGAAGTACGTGGCTGCGGGGTGGCTCGGGCGAAAATCGGGACGCGGCTTCCACGACTATCGCGACACCGCGCGCTCCGCCGCCAAGTGACCGCCGCTCCACGAATCGCCCGCCGATGATCTCGACCGCTCACTTCTCCTCCGTGCCATGTCCTGGGCTCTGATCCCGCTCACCGACGAGCAGCGCCAGATCCAGCAGATGGCGCGCGAGTTCGCGCAGCAGGAGATCGCGCCGCACAGCGAGGCATGGGATCGCGACGCGCACTTCGAGCGCTCGGTCATCGATCGCCTCGGGGAGCTGGGCTTTCTCGGGATGATGCTCCCCGAGCGGTACGACGGGTTGGGACTGGACACGCGCACGTACCTGGTGGCGTTGGAAGAGATCGCCGCCGTGGATGCCTCGGTGGCCGTTGCCATGAGCGTCCACAACTCGCTCCCCACGCAGATGCTGCTCCGGTGGGGAACGGACGCGCAGAAGGACCGCTTCCTGCGCCCCATGGCGCGCGGCGAGATGCTGGGCGCGTTCGCGCTCTCCGAGCCGGAGTCGGGCTCCGATGCGGCGTCGCTCCGCACGCAGGCAACGCGCGATGCGAACGGCGACTGGATTCTGGAGGGAACCAAGGCGTGGGTGACGAACGGCAACACCGCCGACGTCATCCTCGCCATGGCGCGCACCGACACGCGCGAGGAGCGCCGCGGTCCGCGCGGCATCGGCGCGTTCATCGTCACGCCCGACGCGCCAGGCTTCCGTGTGGGCGCCAAGGAAGACAAGATGGGGCTCCGCGCCTCTCCCACCACACAGCTCATCTTCGACGGGATGCGGCTCCCCGCCGACGCGCTGCTCGGCGAGGAGGGGATGGGGTTCGTCTACGCCATGCAGTCGCTGGACAACGGGCGGCTGGGGATCGCCGCGCAGGCGATCGGCATCGCGCGCGCGGCACTCGAGTACGCGGCCGCGTACGCCGCGGACCGCCGGCAGTTCGGCACGCCGATCAAGGAGTTCGAGGGAATCCAGTTCAAGCTGGCCGACATGGCCACGCGCGTCACCGCGTCGCGCGCGTTGCTGCACGCGGCCGCCGCGGCCAAGGACCGCGGCGATCCGGTGACCCAGTTCTCGTCGATGGCCAAGCTCATGGCCAGCGAGGCGGCCATGTGGGTCACGACGCAAGCGATCCAGATCTACGGCGGATACGGCTACATGAAGGATTACCCCGTGGAACGGTTGTTCCGCGACGCCAAGGTGACGGAGATCTACGAGGGAACGTCCGAGATACAGCGCATCATCATCGCGCGCGAGCTGTATGCGCGCTCCTGACGGCGACCCGTCGCTCCGCGACGACGCGCCCGATCACGTTCGATCATCACACCTACCCCGACCGACAGAAACCCATGGAGCTCTTTGAACGGATTGCCGAGATGGGACACGAGCAGGTGGTGCTCTGCCACGATCCCGCGTCCGGCTACCGCGGCATCATCGCGATCCACAACACCACGCTGGGCCCGGCGCTGGGCGGCACGCGCCTCTGGAACTACAAGTCCGATCAGGAAGCGATCGTCGACGTACTGCGGCTCTCGCGCGGGATGACGTACAAGAACGCCGTCGCCGGATTGAATCTCGGCGGGGGCAAGTCGGTCATGATCGGCGATCCGCGCACGACCAATCGCGAGATGCTCTTCCGCGCGCACGGCCGCTTCGTGGACAGCCTGGGCGGCCGCTACATCACCGCCGAAGACGTGGGCACGAGCACGGCGGACATGGACTACGTGCACATGGAGACGGACCACGTCACCGGGCTCGCGGGACGCTCCGGTGATCCGTCGCCGGTCACCGCGCACGGCGTCTTCCGCGCCATCGAGGCGTCCGCGCACTATCGTTGGGGCTCCGACGCGCTGGCCGGCAAGACGGTGGCGCTGCAGGGGTGCGGTCACGTGGGCTACTATCTGGCCAAGGAGCTGCACGAGGCCGGCGCCAAGCTCATCGTCACCGACATCGATGCCGAGCGCGTGAAGCGCGTGGTGAGCGACACGGGCGCGAAGGCGGTGAAGACGGACGAGATCTACGGCGTGAAGGCCGACATCTTCGCGCCCTGCGCGCTGGGCGGCGTGATCAACGACGATACGATCCCGCAGCTCAAGGTCGAGATCGTGGCGGGCGCGGCCAACAACCAGCTCCTCGAGGAGCGCCACGGCGACACGCTCGAGCAGAAGGGGATTCTCTACGCCCCCGACTACGTGGCCAACGCCGGCGGCGTGATCAACGTGTACGGCGAGCTCTACGGCTGGACGGCGGCGCGCTCCCTCCGCAAGGCGGGAGAGATCTACGACACCACGCTCGGCGTCTTCGAGATCGCGAAGGCGGATGGGATCCCCACCTACCGCGCGGCCGATCGGCTGGCCGAGCGGCGCATCAAGGCCGTGGGCGCGCTGGTGCGCACCGACGGCTACCGCGCGCGCGGGTGAGCATCTCCCCCGGCGGAGCGGCCAGCGCAGGCGCCATGAGCGCAGGAGTGACGATGATTCCGTGGACGTCCTGGTCCCAACGCCCGCCGGGGGCCGCGTTGCGCGAGAGCGATCCCGAGATCGCCACCGCCATCGAGCAGGAGATCGCGCGGCAGGAGGAAGGGCTCGAGCTCATTGCCAGCGAGAACTTCGTATCGCCGGCGGTGATGGAGGCAATGGGCTCGCCGCTCACCAACAAGTACGCGGAAGGCTATCCGGGCAAGCGCTACTACGGCGGGTGCGAGTGCGTGGACGTGGTCGAGCAGCTCGCCATCGATCGCGCACGCGCGCTCTTCGGCGCCGAGCACGCCAACGTGCAGCCGCACTCCGGCGCGCAGGCGAACATGGCCGTCTACTTCGCCTTCCTGGAGCCGGGGGACACCGTGCTGGGGATGAACCTGTCGCATGGCGGGCATCTCACGCACGGGTCGCCGGTGAACTTCTCCGGCCGCTACTACACGATCGTCCCGTACGGCGTGCGGCAGGAGACGGGGCGCATCGATTACGACGAGGTGCGCCGTCTGGCGCGGCAGTACCGTCCCAGGATGATCGTCGCCGGCGCCAGCGCGTACGCGCGCGTCATCGACTTCGACGCCTTCGGCGCCATCGCGCGTGAGGTGGGAGCGCGCCTGATGGTGGACATGGCGCACATCGCGGGACTCGTCGCCGCCGGTGTGCACCCGTCCCCCGTGCCGCACGCCGACGCGGTGACCACCACCACGCACAAGACGCTGCGCGGCCCGCGCGGCGGGCTCATCCTGTGCACGGCCGAGCACGCGAAGGCGATCGACAAGCAGATCTTCCCCGGCATCCAGGGGGGACCGCTCATGCACGTGATCGCCGCCAAGGCGGTGGCGCTGCACGAGGCGGCGCAGCCATCCTTCCAGGCGTACGCGCGCGCGGTGGTGGTAAACGCGCAGACGCTCGCCGCCGCGCTGGTCGAGCGCGGATGCACCGTCGTGTCCGGCGGTACCGACACGCACCTCATGCTCGTCGATCTCCGCAGCCGCGGCATCACCGGCAAGGATGCCGAACGCGCGCTGGGCGCCGGCGGGATCACCGTCAACAAGAACACGGTGCCGGGGGAGACGCAGTCGCCGTTCGTGACGAGCGGCATCCGGCTCGGCGTGTCCGCGCTCACCACGCGCGGCATGGGCGCCGCCGAGATGACGGAGATCGCCGCGCTCATCGACGAGATCCTGCGCGCGCCGCAGGACGACGCCGTGGCCGCGCGCGTGCGACAGCGCACGCGCGAGCTGGCGTGCGCGTTCCCGCTCTACGGCGCGGGCGCGGGCGCCGCCGCGGTGGCCGTACGGTTGTGAAACCGCGGTGCCGGCCGCATCTTGTCCCGCAAGGAGCCGCGGATGGCCGCGGACCGGACCGTAGAGAGGAGACCGACGGTGTCGCAGTTGTGCTTTCGTGACGGGATCATGGATCGCATCCGGGCCCGCGAGACGCGCTTCCAGGAAGGCGCGTATCTGTTCGTGCTCGCCGCGCTCGAGTATTGCCAGATGCGCCTCCCCGAGCGGCGGCACATTGCCGGGCGCGAGCTCGCGCTCGCCTACCGCGATCTGGCCCTCGAGCGGTACGGCGTGATGGCGCGGCTGGTCCTCGAGCACTGGGGTGTGCGCTCCACCGCCGACATCGGCGACGTGGTCTTCACGCTGGTCGAGCTGGGACTCCTCATCAGCCAACCCTCCGACTCGCGCGACGACTTCGTGCAGGTCTACGACTTCGACGAGGCGTTCGAGCGCGCATACCCCTGGAGCACGCCGCAACTGGCGTGAGCGTGGGCGGTCGGGTGCCGCGCACGCACGAGCCGTCCCGCGTCGCGCCGCGCGCGTCCGCGGGTCACCGCCGGAATGCCGTGCGCGGTATGGATCGTGCGCCGTGGCTCCTCGCACTCTGGGAGGAGGTCGTGTATGGAGGCCAGCAAGGAGCTACCGGGCTGCCGCAAGTGCTCTGAGGGCACGCTCGTCCCGCTGAGCGATTACGGCCGTGATGGCGCGCCCATCACCTACAAGGCGTGGGTGTGCACGAATCCCACCTGCGGATTCAACATTCGCATCGACAACGGCGAGATCAGCATCGGGCGTGTGATCGGTCAGTCGCACAAGTGACCGCCGGCGCCCGCGCGCGCCGGTGCCCGGAGATCCGACCCACGGAGATCCCATGAGTGCGATCGTGCGGGTGACGACCGCCGCCGAAGCGGCGGCGCGCGACGCGGACGCGATCGGCGGCGGCGTTCCGTCGCGCGCGCTCATGCAGCGCGCGGGCGCCGCCGCAGCGGGAGAGATCGCCCGCCGCCTGGGTGCGCTCCTCGCGCGCGGCGTGCATCTCTACGCCGGACCCGGGAACAACGGCGGCGATGCCTGGGTCGTCGCGCGCGCGCTCGCCACCGCGGGCGTTCCCGTCCGCGTCACCGCCGTGGGAGAGAGCCGCACCCCCGACTGCCGCGCCGAGCGCGCGCTCGCCGCGCGACTCCTCGATCCCCACCGCGAGCTCGCTGCCGCCGTCGTGGTCGATGGCCTCCTCGGGACCGGCGCGCACGGCACGCCGCACGGCGAGATCGCCGAGGCCATTCACGCGATCGCGCGCGCCAAGGAGATGGGCGCCACGGTGGTCGCGCTCGATGTGCCCAGCGGACTCGACGCCTCCACCGGCGACGCCGCGCTCGCCGTCGAAGCGGACCTCACCATCACCTTCGGCACCCTCAAGCGCGGACTGCTCGTCGCCCGGCATCTCGCCGGCCGCATCATCGTAGTGGACATCGGGCTCGATGACGACGCCACCACCGCCGGCCACGACGCGCCGATCCTCATGAGCAGCTACTGGCTGCGTCTCGCGCTCCCGCCCATCCCGGCCGCCGCGCACAAGGGGGTGCGCGGCAAGCTCGCCATCGTGGGCGGCGCGCCGGGTATGGCGGGCGCCGCAGTGCTCGCCGCGCGCGCTGCCGCCCGCAGCGGGATCGGCATGGTACGTCTCCTCGTGCCCCCGGGAAGTCTTGCCGCCGTGCAGAGCGCCGCGCCGCACGCGCTCGCCACCCCATGGCCCGAGCTTCGCCGCGCGCGCTCCACTCCCATGCACGCGCTCGGCGCCGACGTGCGCAACGCGGAGGACGACGACGAGATCGAGGGGATCTCCGGCTGGGCTGACGCCGTGTGCTTGGGTCCAGGACTCGGGCGGTCGCCCGAGACGCGCGCGCTCGTGGAGCACGTGCTCGCGCGATGGGAGGGACCGGTGCTCCTGGACGCCGACGCGCTGAACGTCTTCGCGGGCGAGGCGAGCGCGTTGGGACGCGCGCTCAGCGCCGGGAGCGACGCACGTCCCGCGCTCCTCACGCCGCACGCGCCGGAGCTCGCGCGTCTGTGGGGTGGATCGCCTGGCGAGGTGGACGCGCGACGGTTCGACGTGGGGGCGGAGCTGGCCGAGAGTACCGGCGCCGCCGTGTTGCTCAAGGGAGTTCCCACCGTGGTGACCGGCGTGGATGGCGAGCGCTTCGTGGTGGCCGCGGGAACGCCTGCGCTCGCCGCCGCGGGGAGCGGTGACATGCTGAGCGGCATTGCCGCCACGCTGCTCGCGCAGGGCGTGCCCGCTGTCGACGCGGGCGCGTGCGCGGCGTGGGCGCACGGCCGCGCCGCGGAGCTCGCCTGTGTGGAGCACGGCGTGCGCGGCATCACGCTGCAGGACGTGGAGGACCGCCTGCGCGATGCGTGGAGCGCGGGCGTCGAGCCGGACGTCATCTATCCCGTCCTTGCCGAGTTGCCCGCGGTGGCCGGCGGCTGATCCCATGCGCGGTGGCTGATCCGATGCACGGTGGGACGCGCGGTGAAAGGACAGCGCCGCACACGCAGAAGTGCGCCGTGCGGCGGCAGTGCGCCGCGCAACGGCGCGCAGTGCCACGACGCGCAGTGCCACGACGCGCAGCGCCACGACGCGCAGCGCCACGACGCGCAGCGCGGAGACCTGTCCCACGACGGACGTGCGTCGCGCTCGCCGCCCTCACCGCGATGGTAATGTCCGCGTCGTGCGCGTCACTTCCGCCCGCTGCCGGCGGCTCCACGCACGGCGCGGCGCTTCCAACGATGGGCGCGCGCACGGAGAACATCGTCATCACGTCGTATCTGGATGTGAACGCGCTCGCCGCGTCGGAGCGGTTGCTCTTCGTGGCCGCGCGTGACGGCATTGCGGTCTACGACCGGCAGATGAGAGAGTGGCTCCCGCCGCTCACCGCGAGCTCGGGATATCCGGGGGGCGACGTTACAGTGATGGCCGCCGATCCGGTGGAAGACGCGGTGTGGATCGCGCTGCGCGGCACGCTCGTTTATTACCGGCCGGCCACCGACATGCTCACGAGCATGGTGCTCCCCGGCGGAGCGGACGCGATCGTCTTCGACCGGCGCGCGCCGTCGCGCGGCGCGCTGGTGCACGGCGCGGGCGGCTGGATGGTGGCGAGCCGGTCCGGGTTTCTTACCCCCGCCATGAGCAGCGATCTCCCCCCGCCAGGGAGCCGCATCGTCCCCCCCGAGCTGGCGGAGGTCGTGCAGCGCTATCCCTCCATCCGCTCCTTTGCCGCGCTGCTCACGCGCGATGCGTCCATGCGCAGTTGGCCGATCACCGCGGGCACGATGGCGCCGGAAGGGAGCGACGTGTGGCTCGGCACCGCGGGGGGCGGCGTGTTCGAGGTGGACCCCACGTTCAATCGGAGCAGCGAGCTCCCCTTCGGTCTGCTCGGTCCGCGCGCGGCCGCGCTCGACAGCGGCGCGGGGGGCGTGTGGGTGGCGGGGGGATGGACGTCCACCTCGCTCGCGCCACGCGGTGGAGCGCGCGCGGGGCTCACCGTCGTCTCACCCGATCTGCAGCGATGGACGTGGCTGGAAGCGTCGCCTGCCTACGCGAGTCTGTTGGACGGCGCCACCGATCTGGATGTGGATGGCAACACGGTGTGGGTCGCGACGCGTGGCGGGTTGCTCGTGCTCGACGCGACGCATCCCACGGCGATCCAGCTCCTGCGCGCGGGGAGCGGACTCCCCACAGATCGCGTCACGAGTGTGCGCGCGGTGCCGGGAGGCGCATGGGTGGCGACCGCCGATGGCGTCGCGTTGGTGCAGAGCCCACAGGATTCGGCTCGTGCGCACGCCGGTGCGCAGCGGATGCTCGAGGTCACCGGCATCGTGGCGCGCTCGCTCGGAACGAACGACATGACCATCGCCGGCGATTCGCTCTGGCTCGCCGCCGATCAGGGGCTGTTCGTTCTGTCTCCACTCTCGGTGGATGCCACGCCGCGCCGGCTCTCCAGCGATCCGCGACTGGCGCACGCCATGCGCGCTCTCGCGCGCGCAGACTCGATCGTCGTCGCGGCCGCGGAGGAAGAGCTCATCGCGCTCGACGCGCGCACGCTCGCGCGCATCGCGCCGCTGGACGGCGTGAGTCTCGTCGCCGTGCGCGGTGCGCGCGCGATGGCGGCGGACGACCGCACGGTGTGGGTGGCCGGCCCGGGCGGCGTAGCCGTGGTGCAGCGCAGCACCGGCGCGGTGCGCTTTCTCACCGCCGATCGCGACATACCCGCCGATCCGGCCGACGTGCTGCTCGAGCACGATGTGGCGTGGATCGCCACGCGCGACGGGCTCGTGCGGCTGGAGCGCCTTCCCGACGGGGGCGTGCGATGAGCGAGCAGGGAGGCGGGACGCTGGCCATGGGACCCGGAGCGGAGTTCGATCTCATCCGCACCCTCCTTGCCGCGTGGGGCTCGCAGGCGGTGGGGGAGGGAGGAGATGCTGCCGCGCTCGAGATCCCACCCGGCGAGCAACTCGTGGTGAGCACCGACACGTCCGTCGAGGGAGTTCACTTTCGCCGTGAGTGGCTCACCCCGCGCGAGATCGGATATCGCGCCACCGCGGCCGCGCTGAGCGATCTGGCCGCGTGTGCCGCGCGTCCGCTCGGGATTCTCCTTGCGCTCTCGCTCTCCGACCGGTGGGTACCGCACGCGGTCGAGCTCGCACGCGGCGTAGGCGAGGCCGCGCGGCTCGCCGGCGCGCCGATCGTGGGCGGCGACGTGACGCGCGCGCGCGATCTCACACTGGGCGTCACGGTCCTGGGCAGCGCGGCGCGTCCTCTCACTCGCGCGGGCGCCCGCGCGGGAGACGTACTCTACGTGACCGGAGAGCTGGGTGGTCCCGCCGCCGCTGTCCGCGCGTGGAGCGCGCTCCTCCCCTCGGCCATTGCACCTGCGGACAACACGCGCGTGGCCACTCGTCCACCGCCCTCTCGCTGCGGCGGAGGTGCCGGAGCGCCTCCCCCCCATGCACTCGGTGTTGCCTCTGCGGCGCCGGGTGCTCCGCACGCGTCGCACCGCGCGCGCTTCGCGCATCCGGTGCCGCGCATCGCCGCGGGGGTGTGGCTGGCCGAGCACGGCGCGCGTGCGATGATCGACGTGTCGGACGGGCTGGCGGGCGATGCCGCGCATCTTGCGGCGGCAAGCGGTGTGACCGTGGTGATCGAGCTGGAGCGCGTACCGGCCATGCAGGGCGTGTCGCCCATGGACGCCGTGGAGAGCGGCGAGGAATACGAGCTGCTCCTCGCCGCGCCCGACTCGCTGGATGTGGACGCGTTTCGTGAACGATTCGGTATCGCTATCACGCCGGTGGGCCAGGTAGTGCAGGGAGCGCCGGAGGTGGTGCTGCTGCACCATGGCCAGCGCGTTGCGGCGCGCGGTGGCTATCAGCACTTTGGTGGGCGATGAGCTGCGGGTGGAGCTAGTGCGCACCGTCCTGACGTACCTCACGATCGTCACCATGACGCTCGTGCTCGGGATCCCGGTGATGGTGGTAAAGCTGGTGACGGGGCGCGTGGATCCGCGCAGCCGGCTGGCGGATGCGCCGGGGATCTGGGCGCGGTGGGTGCTGCGCGCGGCAGGGACGCGCGTGGCGCTGCACAACGCGGAGCGGGCGCGGCACGACGATGCACGCGTGTACATCTCCAACCACGTGAGCTGGTTCGAGATCTTCGCGCTGGCCACCGTGCTCCCCCGCTTTCGATTCGTGGCCAAAAAGGAGCTGGGGCGGATCCCGATCTTCGGGCCGGCGGTGGCGGAGGTGGCGGGGATCTTCATCGATCGCCGGAACCGGCGGGCGGCATTCGAGACCTACCGGACGGCGGCGCAGCAGATGCAGGGCGGGGCATCGGTGGTGGTGTACCCGGAGGGAACGCGCGGCCGGTCGTACGAGCTGCGCCCCTTCAAGAAGGGCCCGTTCGTGCTCGCCATCGCCGCGCAGGCTCCGGTAGTGCCGGTGATCTGTTACGGGACGCGGGAGATCCAGGGGAAGGGGGACATTCGCATCCGGCGTGGAACGGCTGAGCTTACCTTCCTGGAGCCGATCCCCACTGCGGGGATGACGTACGAGGACCGCGATCGTCTCCTCGGCGTGGTGTGGGAGCGGATGGCCGCCGAGTTGGAGAAGCGGTACGGGGTGCGGAGCCAGGTGGGGGAGACGGCTGCAACGGGGGCGGCGGGGCGCGCGTAGACTGGGCGCGGACGGCGGTGGCGGCCCGTCAACGGCCGCAGAAGATCGCGAACGCAACGGCGCGTTGGCGTCGAATTCCTGATGAACGTGTAGGTTGCAGGGTCCGTGGTCCGTACCGGGGCGTGCTCCGGGCGGCGCAGGAGCCGTTATGCTGCTGAATGCTTACATAGCATTACTTACAAACGACATATAACTTCACATATAACCTCATGTCTGAGATCATCAGCATCCACGCGCGCGAGATCCTCGATTCCAGGGGCAATCCCACCGTGGAGGCCGAGCTGTTGTTGGACGACGGGTCGCTGGGGAGAGCGGCCGTGCCGAGCGGCGCTTCTACCGGAGAGCATGAAGCGGTGGAGCTGCGCGACGGAGACGCGTCGCGCTACGGCGGAAAGGGTGTCCGCAGCGCAGTGCAGCACGTGGAGGAGACCATCGCCCCCGCCTTGCAGGGGATGGACGCCACCGACCAAGTGGCCATCGACCGCGCGATGATCGAGCTGGACGACACCCCTAACAAGAGCCGGTTGGGCGCGAACGCCATCCTGGCGGTCTCGCTCGCCAACGCCCGCGCCGCGGCGGAGAGCGTGGCGCTCCCGCTCTACCGGTACCTGGGGGGGCCGCTCGCGCACACGCTCCCCGTGCCGATGATGAACATCCTGAACGGCGGTGCGCACGCCACCAACACGGTGGACTTCCAGGAGTTCATGATCGTTCCCGTGGGGGCCGACAACTTTGGCGACGCGCTCCGGATGGGGGCCGAGGTGTTCCACGCGCTCAAGAAGGTGCTGAGCGGGCGCGGGCTCTCGACGGGGGTGGGAGACGAGGGCGGCTTCGCCCCCAACCTGGCCAACGACGAGGAAGCGCTGCAGGTGATCCTGCAGGCCGTGGAGAAGGCGGGCTACGCGCCGGGGGAGGACATAGCGCTCGCGCTCGACGCCGCCGCGTCCGAGCTCTTCGTGGACGGGGAGTACCGCTTCAAGAAGAGCGGCGGCAAGACGCGCGACGCGCAGGGGATGATCGAGCTCTACTCCGAGTGGATGGCCAACTATCCCATCGTGTCCATCGAGGACGGTCTGGCGGAGAACGACTGGGATGGCTGGAAGGCGCTCACCAGCGCGGTGGGGGACCGTGTGCAGCTCGTGGGGGACGACGTTTTCGTGACCAACACCGAGCTCCTGGCGCGCGGGATCGAGAGCGGCGTGGGGAACGCCATCCTCATCAAGGTGAACCAGATCGGCACACTCACCGAGACGCTCGAGGCCATCGAGATGGCGCGCTCGGCGGGGTATCTCTCCGTCATCTCGCACCGGAGCGGGGAGACGGAAGACACCTTCATAGCCGACCTGGCGGTGGGGACAAACGCCGGGCAGATCAAGACCGGCTCCGCCTCGCGCACCGATCGCATTGCCAAGTACAACCAGCTCCTGCGCATCGAGGAGATGCTCGGCGAAGCGGCGGAGTTTCCGGGCGGGGCCATCTACGGGCTGTGATGGGGGATTAGCTTCCCATCCATGCCCTGGACCACCGCGCGCACCGAGCCATCCACGTCGCCACGTCCGCGTGCGCGGAAGAAGAAGGGATCTCCGGTCAAGAAGCGCATCGGGCGCGTGGTGCTGTTCGCGCTTGGCGCCGCGGTGCTGTACTACGCGGTGGAGGGTGGGGAATACGGCACGAGCGACATCATCCGTCAGCGCGCGGAGCGGAATCGTCTGCAGAACACCATCGACTCGCTCCGCCGCGACGTGGACTCGCTCACGCGCGTGGAGAAGGCGGTGCGCACCGACCCTGCGGTGCAGGAGCAGATCGCGCGCGAGGAGTTCGGGATGGTGCGCGGCGACAAGGAGATTCTCTATCGCTTTGCCGAGCCGGAGGACAGCACGGGGCGGTAGGGCATGAAGCGGCGGACGTGGGAGCGCGCGCGGCGGTCGATGCGTGCGTGCCGGTTGGCGCTCTGGCGCGACGTAGCCTTGACCGGGTGGCGGCTGAGCTCTAGCTTTCGAGTACTGACGCGGGGTGGAGCAGCCTGGTAGCTCGTCGGGCTCATAACCCGAAGGTCGCGGGTTCAAATCCCGCCCCCGCTACTGGATGGAATGCGATTTCGGCACCTAGACTGCAATAGTGTCTAGGTGCCGCTTTTTTTTTGTGTTTGCCAGTTGCGATGTGGCCGAAAAAGCGGGCAAGGAGACGATGCGGGGACACGGCGCGAGGTGCAATCTGATCTGCGAGCGATGAGCTACACGCTCGGTATGCGTATCCTCGCGAGAAGGAACGTCGTGACACATGTGGGACAATAGGACGATGGCGACAACAAAACCATGTACGCTCCCAATTGGTATCGTACCATCATATGTCGCGCGCAAATCGATACGGTGATGGTGTGGATAACCGTGCCATTGGCCCACTGCTGCGCACGACACAATCCGAGCACCTGCGACGGTATCGGCGGCCACGAAAGGTTACTCAGCTTCTGAGCCGCCATTTGTACCCTGGAGGCTGCTCCGTGTAGAACCGCGAATCGTTCAGCGCGCTCGCAACGTCACCGAGGGACCGTGTTGGCGGAGCGATCTCGCATCCCACGGGCGTGGCGCTGGTCAAGGCGCTCGAAGGAGCGAGCAGCCCGTGCGACATTGTGCTTGCCGAGTGGTCAAGTGGGCGGTGAGTTCACTGTCAGGGTGGGCAATTGGAACGGATCGCGTGAGTTAGCCGTAGATATGGCAAGAACTTGCGACTAATTTTCTGTCAGGCTAATCACAACGGCTATGCGCGCCATCTTCCGGGGGCGTTACTTGACAGATTGGCGACCCGTCAAGACGTTAGCAGGCGTGCCGCTTTTCACTGCTGCCCGCCGCGCGCGTGTGCGCGCCTGCCCAAGGTTAGACGCCGCTGCCCTCACCCATGCGCCTCCCGCGCGGGACCGTCTTACTGATCGACAACGAGCACTGGCGGATTGACTCGTTAGGGGATGACCCGCATTCTCGGCGCCTTCATTCCACGGAGAAACACCACCCTGGAATCGTCCTGGCTGACGAAGGAACCTACATTAGCGCCGTTTTTTGCAGTGAACACGAGCAGTCGGGCGAGCGGGCCGGGACGACCGTCCGCGTGGAGTGCCCGCCGTTCCGCATGCCGACGTACGTCTGCTTTCATCGCATTTTCCCGCTTGATCGGCGGAAGATCGAGAACGCGCCCAATTGGGGCGTAATACCAGAGGACGAGTTGCAGCGTCTAACGGAGAGTCTGAAGAACATGAGACGGCTGGGGTTCCTGTGAGCGATCAGTTTGGCATCGGCAAAATACGCGTCGGCGACATCCGTGAGGTCTGGGGAAAGCGAACGGCCATTGTCGTGTTCATTGGCGACGACGACTGGCACGGAGACGATGTGCGCGTCGTGCCATGCTACCTCGGGTCACGCGACTTCTGCACGGAGCATGCGACTCACAGAGACCTTGTGATTCCAGCCGAGGAAAATGGCGTCGGTGTGCCAATCCTGGCTCAATGCTGGAACGCGCGGTGTGTGTCGAGCGCGGATCTATCACTCTCCCGCTTGGCGCCGGTTTCGGACAAGGCACTGAAAGCAGTTCGGGCTACGGAGTTAGTTGGCCTTGTCCCTGATCCCGACGAGGATGGCGCGGCATGGCGTGGCGTCCCACTAGTCGCTGACGACGATCCTCGGGTGGATTGGCAGCGGCAGTGTCTGCGCGATTGGGACAATTTGCAGGACATGATCGCTTGGTATCGGCAGGCACACGGTGCCCGCTTCCGCCGCGAGCGCCCATGGCTCGACCGGCACAGCCGCGTGCTAGCAGAGAGCGGACCGATTGTGCAGGAGGTTATTCTGAAAGATGCTGTGGTGACGCCTGTTGAGCACGACGAGGGCGCCCGCTGGTCCCGGGTCGCGGCGGCATAGTGGACGCGGCGCGCGAACCCGGCATTGTCTTTCGCTCTGTGTACGTAGAGCGAATTCGCTTTGACGATCTCCCGGATGGCGTGACCCGCCCGGATGACTTCCAGTACTTGATCGGTATACAGCGAACCCACCTCGAGCATCCAGACGCGGCGGAGGTAACTGTGCGCTTGCGGATAACCGCCACCGGGCCCGATTTCGCCAAGTTCGGCGTTGAAGTGGGTGTCGTTGGTCGCTTCGAACCTGATCCGGCATCACCCAATCTCTCGCTGACGGACTTTGCGAACCATCAAGCCCCGGCGCTCGTAATGCCGTTTGTACGCGAGCTCATAGCCAACATTACAGCGCGCTCGCGCGTTGGCCCGATCCTCCTCCCTCCAATCAACATTCTAGCGCTCGCGCAGCGTGAGGAAGAGCAGACGCGCGCGGGAACATCGGGACACGGTCAATAACAGCGCACCGCATCCGTGGCTAGTCAGCCTCGTACAACCAGAAGGCGCCGCTGGTGCCCATTTTCCACGCGATATGCCAGGCTGTAAAGCCTGCATACGTTGTGGATCATAGTTTGCGCGGACGGGGATGTGTCGTTCCACACATACCGTGTGGGATCACGAGAATACATCCGCGATGAAGCTCAAGCGTCCGTCGCGCGGTGCCATCTGTGATAAGATCGAGGCTGCGCCGCACGACCTCGAAGCGATGCGGGCGCACGGCGGCCAGTGCTCCGACTACCTTGCGTATTGTGCTTTCTGGAATTTCGGCCCAGCGTGATACCCTCAGGCAAATTGAAGTCAGCTTCGCCCGTAATGGCCTCATGCTGTCGAAAGTCCCCTTCGCCTGAAACCATTAATGGTGCTTCCCCAGGGCGCACCTCGTGCAACGTTGGGGGTCAGTGCTGTGAGCCCCAATTGGACGAGACAGTTTGGAGAGCGTAGGTTGGCTTTTCAACTGAGGATCGTTCGATGGAAACACAACGCCGGGGTTCGGATGGGCGGCGGCTGTTCAGCGCCGACTTCAAGCGGGAGCAGGTCG